>JAKSDQ010000028.1 GCA_022360015.1 Cytophagales bacterium | reverse complement strand
TCTTCGATATTATTACCGATAGTATAATTTTCAATAATTTCGGCTCTTTTACGTAGGAAACGGAGTTTTTTAATATGACCAGCTACCTGAAATTGCACGGCCTTGTAAAGATAGGCCTTGACATTTTCAATTGTCATACCGGAGGATCGGACCAGAAGATCAAGAAAGATGTCCTGAACAATATCTTCACAAACCATTTCATCACCAAGAACCTTGTAAGCGGCAATATATAATTTCTCCCAATATCTATTGAATAATTCCCGAAAGGCAATGTCGTTTCCCTTGTGGACCAGGGAATTTAATTCTTCATCTGATAGCCTCTCGAATTTTGACACTTTCTTTTAATTATTCGCTTTAAAAACAATCTAAAAATAATTGAATTCAGGAATCAGATACTAATAATATAAGTTACCAAATTTTTAATTTATTTCTTAACCCCTGGTGAACAAACTCCATTTTTTACATCAGGTCATCCACTTAATTAATGACTTGTTTTTCCCAAGGAATTTCAGCAGGTCTG
The DNA here is from genome assembly GCA_022360015.1 of Cytophagales bacterium. Taxonomy (GTDB): domain Bacteria; phylum Bacteroidota; class Bacteroidia; order Cytophagales; family Cyclobacteriaceae; genus Agaribacillus. Next base: position 80,796 of record JAKSDQ010000028.1, on the reverse strand, counting down.
CTGCATCTCAATTTGGACACAACGAGGGTAAGCGTCCATGGGGAATTATATGTGCCTGCTCAGATGACTTCGATTGGGAAGGTGTGAAAAAACCAAATATTCCACAATCAGAGCTTATAATTTATGAAATGCATGTTAGACAATTTATAAAATACCCAAACGCCAATGTTTCTGAAGGCAATCATGGTACGTATGCAGGTATTATTGATAAAATTGATTACTTAAAGGATTTGGGAATTACGGCTATTGAATTGAAGCCAATTGGAGAGATCTTTCCGGCCTGTCCTCCTCTACCCACGAGGATTAATTAGCCCCTAAATTCGCAGGTTGCTGTTTGAAGTCATTCATGTAAGTGTTTTGGAGGGTTTGATATGGCGATAAAAACATAAGGTGCTACCTTCATGCTGAAAATGTATAACGCTGAAATACACTCAAACCGTAACGGAGGAGGCTAACTATTTTTGTTGTAAAACATGAAAAAAATATCCTTCCTATTATTATTATTCGGATTATTATTTAATTGTCATTCCCAAACCGGAAATGACCGTTTACCAGAGATTTCTTCCATGGTAGTAGCGGGCATCGATTTGACTGAAAGAATCGAAGCCAGTAACCTGAAAAACCTGCAACCGGCAACATTGAGGTTATTGCGAAATGAAATTTTTGCCCGGAAAGGATACAAATTTAAATCTGCGGATCTGGATCGATATTTTAAACAATTTGACTGGTACCAGCCGCAATTTGATGGGATAAGCATTGAGGGACACTTAACGGAAATCGATAAATACAATATTAATTTCATTAAAAATGTGGAAAAAGATTTCGGTAATGCTACTCCGGATGAAAAGTTTATCGAATACCTAAGCTTAATCCCTGACATAAAACTTCCATTGGATTTCACTTGTGAAAATGGGTTTCAAGAAGCTGATATTAACCATACAAATCCTTTTATTCGAAAGTATAATCCGGAAGGGGCCTTGGTAATCGGAAAATTATATAGTTCAGAAAATGAGGTAGGGATAATTTATGGCTACATTGCAGATACTTTTTATCCCATTTTGACAAAATTTAATCTGAAAGGTGAGGAAATTGAAGATGTTGCATTTTTTAAATTTGTAAATTGTTCAGGTGGGCCAGGATACTCTGCTACCACGAAAGGAACAATCACAAAAGACTTGGCAGTCAAAACACAAACAAAGATACTTCAATGGGATATTGAAACCGAAGGAAGTCAAATAGACACTGTAGTTTTTGAAAACGAATTTTCTATAAAATAAATAGTCACAATTTGTACTGGTAATATCCTTCGGTTCATAACCATGAGAATCCTGGCTGTTGGCATTATAATGGTTATTATTCAAAGTTATTAAACAATGAAAAGGATCATTTTTTCATTAATACTCCTAACGATCATAATAGTTTTTTCAATTTTTATCTATAACAGGTATAAGACGAGGCGGATTGAACACATAATCGGTGCGAATCAATACAGGCTCGAAGAATATTTGGACTATCCTAATGACCTGGTCGAGCTGGATAGTATTGCAAGCGATTTGGTTGAAGACAGCATGCGGGAATTAATTGAGATAATGAATTTGAGAACCAATAAAAAGCTTTTGAGATATACGATAAAAGGCAATGTTCGAAAAGAAGTTTATTGGTTGATGGACCAAGGTGACGGATATTATGTCATAGAAGCGGTAAACACAACCCTTTAATTCCTGTGATTTTTGGCAAGTTCGTTTACGGAATATCAAAATCGAGTTAAATAAGTTAGATGAAGAATTAAGTTAGGTTAAGCATGAAAAGTAATGTTTGGTTCTTCATCGAAAAAGAGGAAATAAAAACACCCAAAAACGATAGATAAAAATGGCAAATTAAGCAAGAAACTTATTTTCTATAAAATCCTCCAGGGTTGTTGAAGTATATGCCTCATAAGTTCTTGGGGTGGCATAAATACCGTCTTTATCTCCCAGTGCTTTAAACAAGTCAACCATTTCTTGTTGTACATTTTCATTTGCTCCAAAGGCTTCAAACTGAGTTTTTATATCTGCGTATTGCTGCTTATTGTACGTTATTTTTTTCTTCAATTTTTCAGAAAAAATTTGAGTGGCTTCGGTTAAAGTTAAATTTGCAGGACCCATTAGATTTTTTACCCATCTTCCGCTCCATGTATCGTCCATAAGATAATGGGCGGCCGCATCGGCGATATCATCAGAACTTATAAAAGGGATGTCATGATCTTCATCATATGGAAATGAGATAACATCATTACCAATGATTTTATCTTTTTGTAGAAGAAAGTTTTCCATAAAGTATCCTGGCCTAATACTAACCATATTGGTGGTAACTTTATCAAATTCACGCTCCATATTACCTACATACCCAACTGTTCCGGTCTTTTGTTTATATCCTGCACCTAGCGAAGAAATCAACACCACTCTTTTTATGTTGTTATGTTTAACGGTCTTAGTGCCTGCTTTTATCACTTGATCGTACCATTCTTTTATGCTAGGCACATGTACAACGGGAGGGACTAACCATAACAATGCATCAACCTCTTTAGTATTTGCAATTACTTCTTCAGGTTTTGATATGTCAGTAGGGACTGGAATAGCATAAGACGTTTTTTGCTTTTCCAACTGCTCCTTGTCTTTTCCCAGTAATAGAGAAATTTCCCTGTTTTCTGAAATTATTTGCGCTACTCTGGCCCCTATATTTCCTGTAGCAGCTGCTATTGCTATTTTCATACTTATTGTTTTTTTAGGGATTCTTTTAAATCGTTTGTCGAAGAGGTTTCGAAGACCTTAATTTCCAAGGGATTCCAATACTCTTTATATCGGTAAATTTTTCCATCCAAGAACTCTACAATCATGACATAATCCTGACGGTATGTTTTCCCATTTGGTAAATCAACCTCGCCATGGGTTTCCATTACAAATGTTTCTGTATGGTTCATTGGATATATTCTGGTGTTACTAAAACTTATGGCATCAAAGTGCCCAAGGATATCTGTCAAATATGTATGGTACTCCAGGTAGTTTAATTTTTCCGGAGTTCCAATTGATTTTGCATATGGGAACTCTATAAGGGCATCTTGATGAAAGTGTCTTAGGATATTGTCTCTACCTTGACCAAAGGCTCCTAGTAAACTTACTAGCTTTTCTTTATTTTCCGCACGATCATTTACTTTTGCACTTAACTCCCGTTCTTTTTCTGTATTTTTCCGGGCGGAGTTTTTATTTGCATTGCCACAAGCTAAAACTCCCAAAAAGCCAAATACGAACAGGCTGCTTTTTAATTTTGTTTTTAGAAATGTGATTTTCATATGAATTGATGTTTAATATTCCGGATACAAATTTACCTTGACAAGGCGTCTTGAATATTTTACAATCAATCAAATACTTATGAAAATCAAACCATTCTAAATTGGCGAGGAGATTTGTTAGTAATTTTCTTAAAAAAACTGGAGAAATTGGAAGGCTCTTCAAAGCCAAGGCAATACCCTACTTCGGAAATGCTCCAATTTGTATGGTTTAACAATCTTTTTGCTTCGATGCCCATTCTTTCTAAAATGATTTCCGTAGTAGATTTATTTAAATAATCCTGTATGGCTTTGTTCAAATGATTTACATGAATGGACAGCTTATGAGCATAGTCTGACGCAGTTCGCAGTCGTATTCTCTGATTAGGTTCGACAATAGGGAATTGTTCTTCGAGGAGTTCCAAAAATGCATTGGATATCCGCTGGGAAGCTCTTGAAAATTTGTTCTTTGTAAGCACATCCATGTGATTCCTCATGGACATGTGGATGAGCCATAAAATCAAACTCTTAAGCACATCGTACTTATATTCGTAATCCGAATTTATCTCGACCAACATTCTTTCATAAATGTTTTTAATATGGGTTACTTCCGTTTTGTCGAGCTTAAAAATTGGAATTTGAGACGTATTGAAAATCGGATAGTCTTCAATCTTACCGAATTGGTTAAAAAAATCCAACGTAAATACACATGAGAATCCTTCTGGTTTTTCTATGTGCTCCCAACTATATGGAATCAATGAATTTAGAAAGATTATGTTTTCTCCGTGTAAATGTTCACTGCCCTTTTGATGATGAATGGTACTTTTTCCTTTAACGTAGCAAATTTTGAGATACTCTTTTCGTGAAAAAGGGATATAATTATCACGATACAAGTCATAATCTTTCAAGTTGAATACCGTGAAGTGACCAAGCTCTTTTCTTAGATTACCTGACTTTATATTTAGAAAACCTTCGTAAAAGGATTCTATTGTTGGGGATTTAGACGGTTTATTTTTAATCATAGTATTCAGTAAATGTACCACATATTGGGAGAAAATAATAAGGTTTATTTGCCGAAGCCATATAACATTTTGCCACTGAATTTTAATGATCCTATTAGCACTAATAGCGGGATTGGTACTGTTTCGAAACATAGATAAAAAAATAAAGCACTCACAATTAATCCGTCTGTTCAATTTTTTTTCCCTCGACTAAAAATTGAACCAAATTTTTATGCAAATGATAGCCTACATCGGAGTTGGTGAAAACTATGTATCCCATTTTTAGATCCTTATAGATCTCAAACTGGCATTGAAAATCGCCATTATTACCACCATGTCCAAACACTTTCCCAAAGGGGCTCTCGCGAATGGCCATACCTAAACCCATTCCTTCCGGATATTCCGGTTTCGGTTGGCCCTCTTCCAGTGGAAATTCTGTAAGCAAAGTGAACATATTGCTATAGGTTGCAGGTGCCAATCCTCGCCCTTCAAGCAGGGCTATGGCAAATCGGGAAAAAGCTTTGGCTTCGGTAAACATACTCCATGCCATACCGGGCTCCTCGGGCCAGTATTGAATTGTAGGCACTCCTCTGCGATGCCCTGAAACTCCCACTTCACGCAACTCCGGACTATCGACGAAATACATATTGTATAAGTCAAGCGGTTCAATGAGTTCTTCATTAAGGATCTGCTGGATATCTTTTCCTATTACATGGGCCACAGCCCGTTTTAAATACTCAAATCCTTCTCCTGAATAGCCATATTTTGTTCCTGGTTTGAACTTCATTTCCCTGCCCCAATTTGGTAAACCTGAAACATGCATGAGCACATGGCGTCCGGTCATCAATTTATATTCCTCATATTCTTTCAAATCTTCGAAAGGCAAATATTCATGCAGGGGTTTGTCCAGATCAAAGGCCCCCCGCTCAGCCAGCCGGTTGACTACATAAGCAAATACCGGTTTGGTAACTGAAGCCGCCTCAAACAGGGACTGCTCTTTAATGGGCTCCCTGGTTACAGCATTCTGAACCCCATAGGTTTTGTGGAAAACCAATTGGCCGTCTTTAATCAATGACAGCGACACCCCTGGTATATCGTAGAAAGCTTGATAGTGCTGGATAAATTCATCCATCTTATTGGTTTCAGTGGCATCGAAATTGTGTAACAAACCCCTTTCGGGGATTAAGTCAGCGACCACTTCTTTGGTAATCATTAAAGGCGGTACTATAGTAGGATGGTTACCATTGATCTCTAAAGTGAATGGTTCCCTGAGTTTGGCTTTAAATACATCATGCTTGTGCCAGATGAGTGGATCGGGTATGGAAATATTGTAACCAGCCAATGGTAGTTGTGCGGTATATTGGCCGGTAGAATCAACCGCAACCTGCAGCCTAAGTTGGGGATTTGTTGTCGATGAGCACTGAATGGTTCGAGGGAAAGAATATCCTTGTTCCTCTTCCCATTTTAGAACCCCACTTACTTTTTCCGGTTTTTCCGCTGTTGGCATTAAAACAACATCTCCAATATTTTTGTAGGAAGCGTGCTTCATGTTGTTGTCACCCCAGGAAGCAGCGGTCCAACGCTGATCCGTATCTTTGTCAAATACACTATAGTCAAACCCGATGGTTCGACCCGGTACTATGTGTTCGTTTAACAATATGCGCCATTCATAGATAATTTTGTTTTCCCCGTGAATGATTTTCACTTTTACATTATCCCAGGTCGCATGCTTAACCTGCTCATACCAAAGCATGTTTGGCTGCTCCACGATCTTTGCAGTATCCAGGTTAATTTCGTAACCAATGACTCCTGTCCCCTCAGGCTTATGGGCCGGGTCGAGATATAAAACCTGCATATCGTGGGTATACCATAATGGATTTTCAGGATTTCGAACAATATCGTCATCCCATGCTTCCACTGCAACATACAGACACTGCTCGGCCAGGTTATAACCCATCATAAGATAGGCCCGCAGGTCCCTGTCTTTCACAGAATCGGATTGATTGGAGAAATTGGTGAGGGGATACTTGATAAGATCCGCTGGCCAGTCGGACAGATCGCCATCGACGGTTATATCCTTAATGGGATAGGCATACCCGATAGTGCCATTATTGGCCAGGGTATTTTGAGTAAAGAGGAAAAAGCTGATACAGAAAAGGCAATGAGTAAGCCAAAGCGGAGTGTTGAAATGTGCCGGATGCATATTCGGGTGTAGTTAATACGTTTATGTCTAATTTTTGAGTTCTTGCTAATAAAGACATAAGTAAAAAGGAAAAGTTGCACCCGATAAGGAATCAGTACTATGGCTGCCCGATTGGACATCGAACGGACTGATAATATCATTACCCTTGGTTTACCTATGGCTTACTTCGCCGCAAATTATTTGCCAAACCCTGTCCCATCCCAAAAATCCACCTACATTTCTGTCATCTATAAAAATATCAGCGTTAATTTTTCTGCTATATCCTTTTTGTAGTGATTCGCCCGGATAATTTTCATTCACAGCATAAAATTCTACGCCGTTACTTTTACAGTAGTTCACAGCATCTTCCAGGCTTTTACCCTGCCGGTAGGTCCAAAGAATGAGTTTGTGGCCTTTTCTTTGCAAGGCCTGGATGGTGGCAAAAGCAAATAACTTCTGTTTTCCAATTTTCGGGTATCTATGTTCGACGATTGTACCGTCAAAATCTATAGCTATGGTCTTTAGCGAAGTGTTAATTAAGTTTTTCATGCTTTATATTGTTTTTTAGATGCGATCTTTTGCAGTTGCCTTTCAATGATAAGATCTGTAATTAAACGGGCTATGGGTTGGCTTTCAGTCTTAGAAAACAAAGCTAATTTCAGTCGTTCTTCCGAAATATCAAGACGGTAAAGCATGTTTAACAACCTGTTAAAATCAGTGTTGAAGAGGTGGTTTATTTCAGCTATTAAATGTTCTTTCAGTTTTTCGAAACCGGTATCCTCTGAAAAAGTGTTTTCAATGGCCAAAGACTTAAAAGCAAGTTGAACAGCATTTTCCATTTTTTCAGTTAGTATTGACAATACAATATGTTTTGGAAATGAATGTTTCCAAAACATATTGATATTTTAAGGGCTTTCTACAGTAATTTCTATGGTGAAAACCGCTTACTTATGATTCTTCTATGTACACGTTAGAGCCTCTGAACGGTTTTCCAGGTTATAGGAAGACGATCGGTACCCGACCCAAATCAATTCTAGTTATAATGCAAATTTTGATTGTTTTAATCTGATTTTTCCTCCTTTAACGTAGCGGTCAGGGTCTGCTCACCTTTGTTCCAACCACAGGCTGTTAATTCTTCGGTTTGCAAGGCGTCCAGTACCCGAAGTGCTTCATCGACATTCCTTCCTACATTCATGGAATACACGCTAACCCATTGTATGACACCTTGCGGGTCAATGATAAATGTCGCACGATAAGCCACTTTTTCATCTTCATCTAAAATACCCATTTCTTCTGCTAAGGATTTAGAGGTATCGGCAATCATTGGAAAAGATAGATTTGCCAAATCAGGATGATGTTGTCTCCAGCTTAAATGTACGTATTCCGAATCGGTAGAGGCTCCGATTATGTTTGCATTCCGCATAGAAAATTCAGCAGACTTTTTGTCAAATCCGATAATTTCGGTGGGGCACACAAAGGTAAAGTCTTTAGGCCACCAAAAGAGTAAAGCCCATTTACCATCGATATATTTGTGATTAATTTCTGTTATTTCAACACCATTTTCAGTTGAAATAACCGCTTTTTTGGTAAATGCCGGGAGTTTGTCACCGATGGTTAATGGCCCTTTTTGAATAAGTTGCATTTGTTGGCCATTGATTGGTTTTTTTAATGAATTACGCATATACATTCAGTTCTTTAGTAATTTCTTGTTGATTTTTGTTCTTTCAGCGGAGCAAACAGGTCTTCCGGTTGTTTTTGGTGCACTCCGTTTTTCTTTATAAAATCTGTTAAGGTCAAGGAAGCCCGCTTTAATTCACTTTGAACTTCATCTGTGTTTAAATAATCTTTGCTTGCCAGATGTAAGAGGTGGTGAAACACCCGTTTTAAGATATTTTCTCCTTTCTGCGGCTGTTTCAATTCTACATAAGTGTTGGCGAGGTTATTGCACGATATAATGTATATCTGAATAAATGGAATACCTGCCTGCATACATTCGAGTGGATGATTGTTTAATACCTCGGCACGGTACAGCGCCTCCTCATAACCCATTAAAGCTTCTTGGAATTTCTCCTTGCCGAACAGTTCGTTGGATCCAGTGATTTTTGCTTTCCAATGGTTCTCAATCCGGTGTAAACATAATTCGCTCATTTTAATCTTAGGTTTTTGTTGGCGAAGTTCCAGTTTACAATGTCCCAAAAAATTTCTACGAATTTTGGGCGTGCATTTCTGTAATCAATGTAATAAGCATGCTCCCATACATCGAGGGTGAGGATAGGGATTTTGTTTTCAATTATAGGTGTTTGGGCATCTTTCATCGGTAGAATTTCTAAGGTTCCTTCCTGGTTTTGGGCCAACCAGGCCCAACCGGAACCAAACAATTTAGTAGCACTGGCAGAGAATTCTTCTTTAAACTTTTCAAAACTTTCAAAATCCCGTACAATGAGTTCTTTGATTTTTCCTTCCGGCTCGTTCCCGCCATTGGGAGAAAGGCAGTGCCAAAAAAAACTGTGATTCCAGTGTTGGGCAGCATTATTAAAAAGCCCTGCGTTGTTATCCTGAAATCCGGTTTGTATAATCTTCTCCATAGAAGCATCGGCCAATGGCGTATCTCTAATCAATTCATTTAAGTTGTTCACATAAGCCAGGTGGTGCTTGCCATAATGATAGTCGAAGGCCTCTTTGGTTATGATGGGGGCAAGTGCTTCTTTATCATACGGTAATTCAGGGAGTTGATGTGTAATCTTCATATGTTAATTTCTATGTTTATTGGTTTTCAATTTTAAAATCTTTAAAGCTTTTTTTATTTCGGTGACCTTAGATAGTTCAACCACTGCTTTTTTCATATCTTTTTTCATAAGACCTGAATCTTTGATTTTTCGGTCTATTTGTCTTTTTTCCGCTTCCAATAATTCTATGACGTATTCCATAATGATATCATGTTTTAACACGTGTTAGACACGCAAAAATATAAAAGTTAGATATATCTAACAATACTTATTAGTTAAATTATTTTACTTTTGTGAGTATTATGATTTCACACACGGAAGAAGATTATTTAAAAGCATTGTTCCGCCTCGTTTCCGGAAAGCAAGGAAAACAGGAGGCTGGTACCAATGCACTGGCCGATTTGTTATCTTTAAAACCTGCCAGCGTGAACAACATGCTCAAAAAGCTCCGGAAGAAGGAGCTTATTGATTATGAGAAATACGGAAAAATATCTTTCACGGATAAAGGAAGGCAAATTGCCCTTCTGGTTGTAAGGAAACATAGGCTTTGGGAGACATTTTTGGTTGATAAGCTTGGTTTTAGCTGGGATAGGGTACATGATATTGCTGAACAACTTGAGCATATTCGTTCCGATGAACTTGTTGAAAAGCTGGATTGGTTTCTTGGCCATCCCGAATATGACCCACACGGAGATCCGATTCCGCGTTCTGATGGAAGTACACCAACTACTCCTTCCGCGGTACTTTCAAGTATGCAGAAGGGTGACGTATGTAAGGTTATGATGGTTAAGGATACATCTGCTGCTTTTCTTCAATATTTAGAGCGGCTATCTATTCATGTGGGGACATGTGTTTCGGTTATGGATAAAGTTTCTTTTGACAATTCTTTGGTCATTGAAGTAGATGGAAAGCACCATACTGTATCCCAAAAGGTAGCCGATAATCTTTATGTTAGCTATTGCTAAACAATAACTATGATTAGCATTTCCAACTATGTTATTGGTTAACTATTAGAACCATGTATGACCAGGATACTTAATAATTTTAAGATAATGAATCCCTTTTCCCCTTTTAGAACCAGGTAATAAATTGCCCTGGTTTTTGCTAAATAATAATTAAATTTCTGTATTAAAAATAAATCAAACCTCTCAATAATTTGTCATTCAGGCACAAGTACAGCACCAATCATGGTTGGATCAGGCAGTCCGGAACCACTTTTTACCAAGACACATCACCGGTAACCACTACCCGCCCGGATTCCGGTTACGTTTGATCGTTTTGGTATTGCAGTTATTAAGCCGCTGTTTATCAGTGATAAAAGTTATTGGGTTTTATACGGGAGCATTTTAAACAGAACAAGTTACCGCTCCAAATGCTTCATTATCTGATAAATCGATAGTTGACATATTAACCGATTCTCAGGATAAGCTTTTCATGGATTTATTACATTAGCCATATCTGCAATTCGTCGTGATGTCTAAACAATTCAGTAATTTTTAATTTTGTTGGTATTGGGAGACAAATTACGGTTGATAATTGACTATGGAAAATATAAACAACACCAATGACCAGCAAAATCCTCAAAATAGCTTTCAAAAGATTCGAGGGATTTTAAATTACCATAAGATAAGTGGCAAGGTAATGGCCATGATTCTGGTATTTATGTTGACGATGGTAATATTCACTTTCATCGTAACCACTCAAAACCTAACGGCCTTGGATACTGTGGACCTGATTCGAAAGATTCGCATTCCTGTTCCTATTACGACAGCCGATGTTATTAGCGGAACAAACAGGGTATCCGCTTCACAGCGGGCCTACTTTATGACAGGTGAAACACTTTTTAAAGAAGAGCGTTTGGATATTTGGGAAAACCAGATAGACCCCGCCATCAAAAACTTAATCAGTCTGAAGAGTCTGTTAAATGAAGAAGATCAGCAGAATTTGGAGAAAGCTATAGTCGTTGCCGGTAAATACAAAGATTTACAAAATGAGCTCGACCAATACTACGAAACCCATCTCAAAAATATTGAAGCAAAGCTGACAGCCTTTGATACTTCCACGATAGACTTATATGCTTATGATATTGTTCAACGAGAAGCATTCAGAGATGAACTCAACAACCTGGTGGCAAGGTCTGCCTCCGATATGCGAAAAGAACTTCGAAACCTGTTGTTGCCTTTGAATAACACACAGCGGGAAGTATTGAAGTCCGATGTTGTTCAACTGAAAGAAGATATCAAACATACCAATACTTTAGTGATCATACTGTCACTGGGGTCATCGTTGCTTTGGTTGTTTGTAGCCCTTTTTATTATCCGTTCTTTAAAATTTTCGATCCAAAAACCGGTAGATATTCTTAAACGTCTGGAAGCAGGCGAACTGCCCGAGGATACTTTGGCCTCAAAAGATGAATTAAATGACATCATTCAGGCGAGCAAGAATCTATCTGCTAATCTTAAAAAGGCATCGGACTTTGCCCTGGAGATCGGAGAGGGGCGGTTTGAATATAAATTTCAACCATCTGGTGAGAAAGATTCCTTAGGTAATGCCCTGGTTCAGATGAGAGATAAACTGCAGGCAGTTGCTATAGAGGATAAAAAACGAAACTGGGTGACCAAGGGCATGGCTGATTTGGGTGAAATTCTCAGATCAAATGAAAATTTCGATGAGTTGCACTATGGCATTATTACTTTTCTGGTCAAATATCTCGATGCCAATCAGGGTGCAATTTTTCAGGTTGAGGAGGACGAAGATGAAAACTTAACCCTAAAAATGATGGCTTGTTATGCCTACAACCGTCAAAAATTTTTGGAAAAAGAAGTAAAACCCGGAGAAGGGCTGGTGGGTCAGGTTTATCTTGAAAAAAAGTCGACTGTATTGACTGAGATTCCTGAAGATTACATCAACATAACCTCCGGGCTTGGTGGTACCAGGCCTAGAAGTATCTTAATTTGCCCGGTAATGACCAACGAGACGGTAAACGGGGTCATTGAAATGGCAAGCTTCAAATCCTTTGAAGATTACCAGATAGATTTCGTAAAAAAGATCGGAGAGCAAATTGCTTCGGTCATTTCAAATATTAAGGTAAACATCCGGACCACCTACCTGCTTCAGGAATCGCAGGAACAGGCAGAAGAAATGAGGGCACAGGAAGAAGAAATGCGACAAAATGTTGAAGAACTGGAAGCGACTCAGGAAGAAATGGCGAGGAAGGAATTGGAAATTTCAGCGCAACTTGAAGCTATAAACTCCACTGTGGCTCAAATAGAATTCGATCCAAAGGGCTATGTATTGAAGGCAAATAAACTCTTTACCGAGGCGATGCAATATTCATTGGAAGAAATACAGGGAAAACACCACAGGATCTTTGTGGATACGGAACTGGCAAACTCGGATGAGTACCACTCACTTTGGGAAAACCTGGCAAATGGAAAACAACAGTCCGGCGACTTTAAGCATGTAGCGAAAGATGGATCCGAAGTATTGATTTCTGCCACCTATACACCAGTTATTGATCAGGAAGGAGCAGTAACAAAAGTGATCAAACTGGCCATCATCAAGGAAGTGAAAAACAAACAGGTTTTGGCAGGGGTACGTGGAACCGGGGAATGAGGCACCCTATTTCTCATGAAACAGACATTGCCCATACATTTTCAGAAACAAGCGACCAGTACCGGGAGAACCCTGTTGCTTTGCATCTCAGAGGTATGAATATGTTGTTTGTGGGTAGCGGTATTCCGGCACTGGCCATCACTTCTCAAAATATTTTTAATATTACGGATACTGTGATACATTCCGAAAAGGATACGATTGAATTAATTGATATACAAAAAATTATAGATACTTCGACATTTATTGCGGAAATTTTGACAGCCCTTTAAAGGAAAATATGCCGATCCGCTAAATTCTGTCGACATTCAATAAGATGAATTTCAAACTTCTTCGGTCCGGTAGTGTTTTATTGTTACAGGTACTTTTGACCTTATAGCATAATCTCGTTGAGTTTATTAATCTCCCTGAAGGTGATTTGTTTTAAAACTTAAGTGTATTGTCAATTATTCATCCCATGATTTTAGAAACCACCCATATCAACAGAACAGATAAGCAATTCATTGCTGAACTGGTGGATAAGCCTTACTCATTTTTTCAAAAGATAAAATTAAAAAATGTTCGTTCCCGCTGGATGTTGATTGAGAAAGTGGGCCCAAATTTGAATTCATACTTCGATCCGGTTTCGGAAGCTCTCCGGGGCAGGATTGAACGGCGTCCCAAGGGCATTGTGATCAATATTTCGGGCCATTCGAAAACCTATAGCTGGGCAATTCCCTACTATCAGTTGGTTATCTACAAAACCGACAGCATCAGCATCCATGCGCAAGGACGGTTTATTCAGTTTGGGAAAAATGGGAGTTACAAAGAGAATAAGTCATTTTTTAAAAAGCTGTTGGATTTAAAGGCGCAGCATAGCACAGGCTATTACCAATTCAGTGGTTTCTGATAAATAGCGCCATTACCAAAATCAAATCTGTTCTCAGGTATGCTCAAAAGGAAAAGACAGCTTTACTTCCGGAAAGCATCCAAATCCAGTTGCCATTTACTCTTGCTATGGCCGTAAGCCATGGCTGCCATCCTTCAGTACTTTTGTCCGGTTTTAATATATTTGATGCTTATAAAAGAAATATGGTCTGTCGATTCTTGAGAATTCCATAGCGCGATAAAAGCAAAAGAAAAGGGTGAGGAAAGTCAGCTTGACCCGGAGGCGATAAATTAGTATTCAGGTGATAAATCCAAATAAAGATAAACATGAAAAACGATTATGTGACACCACTTTCTATAATTTCTGTATTATTGCTTTTCTTCGGTTGCAAGCCCTCAGTACACCAGGCCCTTATTGAAAATTCGAAAAAGTTCAGGCCTGATGAAGAGGCCAGGGCATTGATGATCAAAGAGGTGAACGCGATGGAAGATGAATTTGACCCCGAATACAATTCTCTGAAAACTTTTATCCCCAAAACTGCCAACCGTTACCATTCCACCCGTGTGGGCATGTACAATCATCCTGTCAGAGGTACTTTGCGTTATGCGGGAAAGCTGCTGGAGACCGGTGATCCCGGATATATTGAACGTGCCCATAAAGTGATCGAAGCTGATAATAGCGGCACAAGATCAGGACAGCGCCGGTGAAACTTACGGTATCTGGCCTTATTATTTTGAAGAACCCCGCGACCTGGTGATCGAAGCCGTACCCGGCTGCCCGCTGGCCAACCTGAGTTGCACATTGGGCAGTTTGGATTGCAGCAGTTGATCTAGCCTGCTGCCCGGTATCTCCCTCAAGGACTGCCCATCGACCGAAGTTACCTCAGTTGAAAGCCTGCGCTTACTGATATTATCACCCTGGCCGCTGATGACCACCTCTTCCAGACCTGTCATTTTTTCCTGAAGGGTAATGCTGAGGTTTTCAAGGTCATTCAATTCGCTGAGATCAATGGTTTTTGAACTAAAACCGACAAAACTTACGACGATCATGTTGTGCTTCGACGGATCAATTTCAAGACTAAAATCACCGTTATGATTAGTAATGGTTCCGGTCATTGTTTCCTGGATAACAATGTTAACATCAGGTAGCGGCTCACTGGTCTTTTGCGCAACCACCCGGCCCTTTATCACCTGTTGGGCAAAACCCAGACACGGAATGGACGTCAATAGAATAATCAGGTAAAGTGTCCTTTTCATACTTATCATGCATTGGTGGATGAGTGAACTGTTAGCAAAATTATGGCATGACCTTTCCCGAAAGCCGAAAAGCAGGTTATCAAATGCCTAAGTTTAGATCAAGCTTTTTTAACTAAAATGTTAACATACTGTGAGTACAGTATTAACGACAGTGGACAAGGTAAAAAATTAGCAAATAGTTGCTAATTTAAATGATTGATAATCAGAAAGATAATGTGTTTAATATTGGTGCTGTCCACTGATAACATAAAAATCTTCTCAGCCCCTTGCCCTTGATCCACATTCTTCTGTTACTTGACTGATTCGCTTCAATCCTCCATTTCTTTTTGATCCCGATCACTTTAGCACTTCTGGTACCTCTTCGCAATGATGATTCCCCCCTGGACCCCTTAGTCCTCATCTGTGATGAGGATTCCCTGGTACTGAGTTTTCAACTCATTTTAACTAAAACAAAGCTACACCTCCTTATAAAAACCATTTCCCCGGCGTTGCAAATGCCAGGTCATGGCCTCCGCATTAGCTTTACCCTAGGGCCTGCGTGAAATGCGGACGATAGTGGGTGCGATGAGAGGTTTTGGCCATATAACAATGCTTTTAACAGCCTAAAGTGTTCTGTATGAACAATTTAAATCAAGGTCACTTAAAGCTTGAGAAGGTTACTAAAATTCTTATTCACGTATATATAGGTATCAGGTGAATTTTTTGTGTTTAACCAAAACTTTTTGTCATGCATAAATATAAAGTAGTTTACTCTATAGAACATGCAGAAGAGCTTGAATTCAAAAAAGAAATGCATAAAGCGCTCGATTACAGCGTGCTGAAGGAGTTTCTTTTGCGATTGATAGCCGCAAAGCATGGGATAGATGAGGGTTTGATGAAAATTCATGACGTTGAAAAAGCCACGGAAGCCGATAGTTAATGTAGTGGAAACGTTAGGAGTTTACCTATGAACCGTTTTAATTGTGGCGTGATTGGGGTTTCAGAGCAAGGTTTCGTTTTTCAGTCACAAGATGAGCCAATAATGTACTAACCCTGAATTTTTTTAACCAGGCCCTCTAATTCAACGCAACGAAAACACTATTACTTTTATTTTCAGGGAGTAATTACAAAGGTGTGCCTTTATTTTACTCCTTTTACTTCTTTTCTTATCATAAATACCCTGGTGTTTGATCTTTGTTTTATAATAATAAAAACCAACTGAGGGGAATATGTATGCAATCATTTTTTAAGGCGGGGGAGGAAGCTCCGCTCGATATCAACAAACCATAACGGTAGTTAACCTTACTGTGCCTGAGTTGTTTCATAGCGGTTTTACTAGTGCCTATTTCGAGTAATACAGGCTTTTCCCTTGTTTCAACTACAAAATCGGGATTTACTTTATGGCTACCGGTTGTATATGAAATTACACCATCTCTCAGCACTCTTCTTAAATACATTACCACGATGTCTTCAACCAGCTTACTCCTGAACTGCTCAGGTAGAGTTTGTCCATACAACGTGGATAGCAATGCCCTTCGCAGTGAAGGAGACATAAAAAATGCCTTTTTGTTTTTCAAGATTTTAGTGTCCAAACCGCCAAAAGGTATTAACACGTTTAGTAATTCAGCTTTGGCCAGTATGTCAATCAGGTCATTAATTTCAGTCTTTTTAATGCCCACTAACCCCGCCAGTTTTTCGGTATTAATTTCGTCAGAGCCTGCCAGTCTCAGAATAAGCCGCTCTATTTTTACATGATCCGAATAGGTCGGATTTAGCTTGGGAATGTCCTCCAGAATTATTCTTTTAAACAAATCGAGAATACTATCGTTTATTGTGAATTTATCTTTGAAAAACAAAAAATTGGGTATATTCTGATAACTGATGTAACCCTGCAGGAGCTTTTTTATTTCTAAGGATTTTAAAGATTCAATTTTGTTATAATAGGTAGTGACCATGCTGCCAAATGACTGAACTTTGATAAAAGCCTCTTCCGCATTTTCGCTGTAAAACAAGGCTTCCTTCAAATCAGCCGCCAGTCCCTTTTCAGGGAAAACCATATTTCCATCATGCTCCATACAGGTTTTTGCCGTAATAAATTCAATAAACTTGAAGGGATAAATTTTTTCAATGCGCATTCTTCTCGCTAAGTCAGCCGTCTGATTCAGCAATAAGGCCGATGAACCCGTGCAAAGAATAAAGGCTGATCTCGCTTCATCATAGAGAATTTTTAAGGTTTTGCTCCAGTGCTCGTCATCGTGAACTTCGTCAAACAGCAATGTAATAGGCTCTTTTAATTCATTAAACCGATTTTTTATGATATTTCTTTGAAATTCTTCCAAGGCGATATGCAGATCGATTCCCAGGTTTTTTAATGTGTTGACATTAAAAAAATAGATATTTTTTGAGTGTTCATGATAGATGTAATTGGCTGTTTGCCATAACAAAGTAGTTTTTCCAACCCCTCTAAGCCCTGACAGGCTGACAAATCGGGGTTCGATTCCGGATTTTAAAAAGTCTTTGGCATATTTTCGAAGAAGCACATATACCAGCCTTGCAGGATATCGCAGCTTTGTTATGGGGTGGAATAAACGGCTTTCAATAGCTGCTTTGGTAACTACTGTATTGTCGAGATAGTATTTTAAGCTGTCTTCCATTATTTTTCACAAAGATATTGTATCGTGTCAGCCAATATACTTAATTCTTTGAATAATTGTTGCATACTATTACTCCGTTGGTTTTCAGGATTTTTTTATAATTTGCGATTGTATAGCAAAAGTAAATGCTGTAATTTCTCCAAAAATATCTGAGGAGCTATACCATGCAATATGACGTAAAAACACCGGAAGAATATATCGAGGCACTCGAGGATGATTGGAGACGTGAAAAGCTGGAGCACCTGAGAACGTTGATTAAGTCAAAAGCGCCGGATTTTGTGGAAGGTATCGAATACAAAATGCTTAATTACAGTGATGATAGGGGCACCATTTTTTATCTAAATGCGCAAAAAAATTATGTAAGCCTTTATACGGGTGATGCAAAAAAAATAGACCCCAATGGCAGCTTATTGAAGGGGATTGACGTAGGCAAAGGATGTATCAGGTTCAAAAAGTCGGTGGCTATTTCAGATACCCGCATTGACGAATTTGTAGACCGGGCTGTCGAACTTTGGAAGAATGGAGAGGACATTGGCTGCTAATACACACTAAAATGTCTACGATAGTTAACAAGGCCTTACTTAACCCTTTCCACCCACATTATTTCTTCAAAACCAAAAGTTCCCCCCCACACTCAAACCCACACTACACTTCTTTAAACTCCCTGATTAATTCTGAGGCTGTCAGAATGTAGTTATTCAGATCTGGCCAGCAAATAGCGAAGCCATTGCCACATAATTCCCAATTTTCGCGCTCATCCTGGGTGGATTGATTCAATATTGGCAAATACTTCAGCGGGACTTTGAAAATACTACCGTCCATTAACTCCACACACATGAATTGTTCCTGAAATCTGATGTCTGCCGCTGCAAATTTTTCATTTACCATTTCATTTCCGTTTTACTTAGTCTAAATTGGTTTTCTGTCAGGGTTAGTCGAAAGTTTGTATTGCCCGGTTTATGGACAGGTATGTAAATTAGGGTTAGCCGAGTATGTTGTATGCGGTTGAATCCGATAAAAAAACTATCTCATGATAATAAACTCAAAAAACACAGTTAAACTTACATTTTAATACTAATTAATAATTCAATTATTCTATTAAGCAACTAAGTCCCTAAAATCTTCAATATTGTTGCAAAAATCTACCAGTAAAACACCATTTTGTTACCAGGTAATTTAATGGCGATTCTTTTCTGGTTCAGATCGATATTCTTGTATCTATGCGCATCTTTTTTAGATAAGTTCAAGTTGCTTGATTTTAATAGCCGGATTTTACAGATTTTAAGAAGTAAGAATTATTTTGTCCGAGACAATTTGTTACAGGTTACTATGGGAAACTACAGTATTTCAAACTTTGGGCAGGCAAGTGGTTTTAAATTTGACGATCGAATATTTTAAAAGCGTGCGTTTGCTAACCGCTTTATTCATACAGTTGATTCGTTGCGCACAAACTACCAATACCTTGACAATTTTTATGGGGATTTCTTTGCAACAAAGCTGATATGATGGTGCCCGCTCTTCTAAAAGCATTAGTGATTGGCCAGAGCATAGCCATCTGGTCCAGATCTTTCAATCTGCCATTATATTAGGAGGTTTTAGACAAGCTAACAAACAGCCTCCTGCAAAAAGTTCTTCCGGGTTATGTTAATTGATTAATCAGTCTTTTTCTTAATTGGAAGCTACTGAAGGTTTAGGCATATCTTTGGCCATTTTGGTGTTTTCCTTCACAGGCTCTTCGCTTTTGGGCGTTTCTTTCCTGGCATATTTTGGCATAGCATTGCCGTAGTCGCTTTTTCCAATTTGAATTTCCCTGACCTTTTGTCCCATTTTACTTTGACCGTTAAACTGGGCACCTGATTCGACAATTAACTTATTAGTGAGGATATCACCGCGGATTTTTGCAGTGGGCTTTAAAACCAGGATGTCACTGATCTCAACCTTACCTTTGACCTCACCCTCAATATCAGCGTTTTGCGCCAGAATGTTGCCCTCTATATAGGCAGATTTACCTATGACAACCTTTGATTTGGCAGTAATATCTCCATAAACTTTTCCCTCGATTCTTAAATTACCATAAGTCTCGATACTACCATTCAGTGTAGTACCTTTACCTATGGTATTGCTGATGTTACTGGCTTCTTGCGCTAGCTTTTCCTCTTGTTTATTATTGAACATAGCATCTGTTGTTTTGGTTGGTAATACGGATTCAATCCAAAGTTAGCACTAATTTAAAGTATTCCTAAAACAATTTAAGAGCGAATTCTCTCTAAAAGTCACCTCAAAATTACATAACGATCTGATTTCTAAAAATTTGATAATAATTATCGCTTCATTACTTCAAGTACACATTAAAATTTTTTTTTATTAAAGTGTAGTGGATTTTTGACCTTAAAAGTTTAATCTTCGGTTTTTACATGAAAATTTGTAGCTTAAATTATTGGTATTTGTCGATGATTGGATCCAACAGGTTTGCGGGCCTTTGATAATTTGAAAAATTTTATGAAAATATTTTCTTCAGCACAAATCAGAGCGGCCGACGCTTACACGATCAGGAGTGAACCGATTCCTTCCATTGATCTCATGGAGCGGGCATCGCTGGC
This sequence comes from Cytophagales bacterium, assembly GCA_022360015.1. Taxonomy (GTDB): domain Bacteria; phylum Bacteroidota; class Bacteroidia; order Cytophagales; family Cyclobacteriaceae; genus Agaribacillus. Next base: position 60,614 of record JAKSDQ010000028.1, on the reverse strand, counting down.
TTTTGTAAAAAGTTTTGTGCAGCATTATATGACGGATAAAGCCGTATGGATTTTTTGCGGCACTGGCAACAATGGGGGTGACGGGCTGGCCATTGGCAGGATATTGACTGAAAAAAAATATGACGTCAAAATTTTTGTAGTAAGCGTTAGTGATAAATCATCTGCCGATTTTGCCATCAATGAAAAAAGAATTCCTGAAGGTGTAGAAAAGTCAACAATAGGCAGCAGCCATGAAATACCTCAAATACCTGAAAACATACTGCTAATCGATGCTATTTTCGGTTCAGGGCTGGACAGGCCGGTCACTGGTTTATTTGCTGAGGTGATTGAGACAATAAACCAGTCGGGCGCTATCGTGGTTTCGGTTGATATTGCGTCGGGGTTGTTTGCAGACCGGCCGGGTTCAGGTGGTGTCGTCATAGAGCCGCAACTAACCATTTCATTTCAATTACCAAAAATGGCATTTTTATTACCTGAAAACCGGCTTTGGGTAGGGGAGTGGGAAGTAGTGGATATTGGCCTGAGCCCGGAGTTTATCGATCAGACAGAATGTGCTGATTTTTTTCTGCAACCGGCTGATATGCAGCCTATGCTAAAAACCAGGGACAAGTTTGCTCATAAAGGAAATTTTGGCAGGGCTTTGCTTTTTACAGGGAGTGCCGGTAAGATGGGAGCGGCCATACTGTCGAGCCGTGCCTGTTTGAGGACAGGTACGGGGTTGCTGACTGTGCATGTGCCCCGGTGCGGATATGAAATCATGCAGATTGCCGTGCCGGAGGCGATGGTTTCTATTGATGAAGGGGACCGGTTTATATCATGGCTTCCTGAAAAGCCGGATTGCGATGTCATCGGCATTGGCCCGGGCATTGACACCCACGAAGAAACGGCACGCCTGATGGAGGAATTGCTGAATCAGTATCACCGACCTGTTGTTATTGATGCCGACGGGCTGAATATAATAAGTCAGCACAAACACTTACGGGATAAAATCCCCCCTCAATCGATTCTGACCCCACATCCCAAGGAGTTTGAAAGAATTGCAGGCACCTGGGATAATGACTATCAACGCCTGGATTTGCAAAGGGAATTTTCGCAACAATACAATGTATACATAGTTTTCAAAGGTGCCCACACCACTATTTCCACACCGGACGGGCGTACCTTTTTTAACAGTACGGGCAATCCGGGCATGGCCACTGCCGGCAGTGGTGATGTGTTGACAGGAATTATTACCTCTTTGCTTGGCCAGGGCTACATAGCTGAGGTAGCGGCTACCCTGGGTGTTTACCTGCATGGTTTGGCAGGCGATCTGGTGGCGGCTGAAAAAGGGGAAGAGGCTTTGATCTCCGGTGATATTATTGAATTCCTGTCCGCTGCATTCCGGCAACTGCGATCCAAGTGCCCTGAAAAACCTGAACTTTATACTTAAACAATTAATTATCAGGATAAAAAATGTGAATATTTGCTACAATATTACCTGGCCGTCAACACAAATTAAGTACTAGTTACTGGCTTTGGGAATTTTTTTTTGTACATTTGTTATGGTTTAATATAAAACAAACCTTCCTAACACCCTTTTACTTATATATACTGTTTTAAATTCTGACCCTGATACAAAAGTTATACAAGGGCTTTTTAATTTTTTAGGAAAATATAAAACCTTGGTGTGCTTTTTGCTGTATACTTTATATAAGTAATTTGGTGAAATGATAGGTTCAAGATATGAAAAGATTATTACTATTATTAATTTTGTGTGTTTTCGGTTTTGTTGGGTGGGTCAATGGTCAGCAAAAGCCTCATATAGCGAGAGTTAACGGGGAAGTAGTTAAAAAGGATTATCAGGTAGAGTTGTTTCCTAATCCGGCTTTTGAATATCTGAATATAAAATCTTCAGGAGATAATTTTGTGGACCCGGCGTTTGAGGTAGTGAGCCTGATAGGCAACAAAGTTCGTACAGAAGTAGTAAAAATCGACGACAGTCAATACAGAATTCCTGTTCGGCAATATGCTGCAGGACATTATATATTGATTATTAAAGATAATGGTACCCTCTACAGGAGGGCATTTAAATTTCAGAAAGTTATAAGGTAATTGTTTTAAAGGCGGTTGAACTTCAATCGCTTTTTTCTTCTTAAATAACTTAGGTTTTAGCTTGTGCCAGACTTACTGACATTTAAAATCCCACCCATTGATAGCTTTAGTGGGAGACTGAACCTGCCTCCTGAATGTATTCTCTCGGTGAAGTTTGAAACTTTCGCCTAAAATGACGCAAGTTTGTAATTTGATTTGTGTTGAGTCGATTGTCCAAAAATTTTATTTATTGACAGTCTGAAGCCAAGGTTATTGTCTCAACGAGTTCCGGTTGAAGCTTTAACTTTAATATTAAAACTCAGCATTACCGGGTGTTCTGGGGAAAGGAATGACATCCCTGATGTTATTCATGCCTGTAACAAATTGCAAAAACCTTTCAAAACCAAGTCCAAAACCACTGTGAGGAGCTGTTCCGAATTTCCGGGTGTCCAAATACCATTGTAGATCATCAACATGAATACCTGTTTTTTCCATTTTTTCCACCAACCGGGTATAACGTTCCTCTCTTTGTGAACCTCCGATTATTTCACCAATCCCGGGAAAGAGTACGTCCATGGCCGCCACAGTTTTTCCATCTTCATTGACACGCATATAAAAAGCCTTGATATTAGCTGGATAATTGTAGATAATCACAGGTTTTTTAAAGTGTTTTTCTACCAGGTAACGTTCATGTTCGGATTGCAGGTCAGCCCCCCAGTCCTCGATTAAAAACTGAAAGCGCTTCTTTTTGTTGGGTTTAGAGTTTTTTAATATCTCGATAGCTTCGGTATAGGAAATCCTTTTGAAATCATGATTTCCTACAAACTCCAGGCTTTCCAGTAAAGACATGGGCCTCCGGTCTTCCTGTTTTTTGTTTTTGTCTTCATCTTCAGCCCTCTTGTTTAAAAACGCCAAATCTTCCCGGCAATGTTCCATCGCGTATTTAACCAGGTGTTTTACAAATTCTTCGGCCAGATCCATATTGTCTTCCAGGTCATAGAATGCCATCTCCGGTTCAATCATCCAGAACTCTGATAAATGACGACTGGTATTAGAGTTTTCGGCCCGGAAGGAAGGCCCGAAGGTATATATCTCCGACAATGCCAGGGCTGCCAACTCCCCTTCCAACTGGCCCGATACGGTGAGGTTGGTTTTTTTTCCGAAAAAATCTTTACTGTAATCAATCTGTCCGTCATCACCTCTTGGAGGTTTTTCCAAATCTATGTTGGTAACGACAAAAGTTTCCCCGGCACCCTCAGCATCAGAAGCCGTGATAATGGGTGTATGCACATTTAAAAAGCCTTTTTCTGTAAAAAATTGATGTACAGCAATGATCATGGCATGGCGAATGCGAAAAATAGCACCAAAAGTATTGGTTCTCGGCCTGAGGTGGGCAATTTCCCGCAAAAATTCCAGTGAATGCCGCTTAGGTTGTAATGGGAATTTCTCGGGATCGGCCTCGCCCAGCACCTCTATTTCCTGCGCCAATACTTCTACCGCCTGTCCCTTACCCTGCGATGCGGTGATCTTTCCGGTCACCGATATACAGGCACCGGTAGTGATTTTATCCAGAATTTCTTCGCTGACAGAACCTGCATCGACAACGACCTGCAAATTGCGGATAACCGAGCCGTCATTCATGGCGATAAAGACTACGTTTTTGCTGTCCCTTTTTGTCCTTATCCAGCCTTTTACCACCACAGTCGATTCAAACTGATCGCTGTTCAACACATCAATGATCCTGGTTCTTTTGCTTTTACTCACTTTTACTAACATCTTAATTAAAATTTTATCCTGGAAATTTCCCTGCCTCTGGCGTAAGCATCTCACACTAAACTCTAGCGCCCCGTGGCTATTGCACAACTTAAGAATATGTACTTTTATTTTACATATGAAAACCTCCGTGTCTCTTTGCGCCTTCGTGGTGAAAAATAGTTAACCACAAAGGCACCAAGAATTTTGTCGAAAACGCTGTGCTACACCCACGGGACGCTTGCGCTAAGCTATGAGCTATTCGTAAACCAAACATGTAACATCACACCAGTTGGTTCTTTTGCTTTCATTCACAAGGTAACAGTTTTTTTCCCTTGAAACCTTACCTTCATTTCTTTTTACTACAACCTTTATCATGCAACAACCTGCCTTAAAAGATTCCCCTAATATCAGGTGCACCAACCTCCTGTAAAATGTTCGCAAAAAAACGATAATTTGCTGTTTTTATCAAAGAATAAAAGAATTATTATAAATTTGAATTAAATAACAATTAATTCAAATTTAGGTTGATTAGCTGAGATCAGCTATTTTAATCCTTTTAATAAAGTGTGATGAGCCGGTGTAAAAATTGTATGATCTTAACATGTATATCTTTTAAGTTAAATTATACAAAAGATGAGAATTTCGCCGTTTATCTTTATTAAAATTTCAAACGACAAAAGATTTAATTGAAGAGCTGTACATGCAGAAGCTTAATTTAAGTCAAACTTTATCGCAGAAGTTATCACCACAGCAGATCCAGTTTATCAAGCTGTTACAAATCCCGACTGTGGAGCTGGAAACCCGGATCGAAGAGGAGCTGGAAATTAACCCTGCGCTGGAGGAAGGAAAGGAAGAGACTCCGGAGGAGATATCATCACAGGATGATTTTGAGGAAGATACTTATAACAAAGAAGATGACGTAAATGTCGAAGATTATTTGAGGGATGAAGATTTCAGCGGCTACAAAATGCAGGGAGATGGCAATTACCCGACTGAAGAAGATAAGGATATTCCTATCACGACTGCTGCTACACTCAACGAACAGTTATTGGACCAACTGGGGTTTTTGCGTTTGGACCAAAGGCAGGAAACTATTTCCCTGCAGTTAATTGGCAGTATTGAAAGTGACGGATATATCAGAAGGGACCTGGATGCCATTGTTAACGATCTGGCATTCTCACAGAACCTGGAAACCGATTTGGATGAAGTAGAAGACATACTGTTTAAGATACAGGACTTCGACCCCTCCGGTATTGCCGCCAGGAATCTTCAGGAGTGTTTATCTATTCAACTCAGAAGAAAGCTGGATCAAAGCGATGCTGTGGTACTGGCTTCCCGCATTGTCAATGATTGCTTTGATGAGTTCACCAAAAAACACTATGACAAAATACTCAAAAAACTGAATGTCGATGACGAAGACTTGCTGAAGGAAGCCATCGCCGTCATAACCAAGTTAAACCCGAAACCAGGTGGTGTTTCAGGAGGGCTGGTTAAAACCCAGTACCTGATACCGGATTTTATATTGACAAATAATAACGGTGAACTGGATTTAACACTGAATTCCAGGAATGCCCCCGAACTCAGGGTAAGCCGTTCTTATTCAGACATGTTGTCTGCTTATGACAAAAGCAACAAGAAGGATAAAAAGCTTAAAGAAACAGTATCTTTTGTAAAACAAAAGCTGGATGCGGCAAAATGGTTCATCGATGCTATCAAGCAGCGGCAACAAACACTGCTAAATACGATGAATGCCATTATTACCTATCAATATGAGTTTTTCCAGGAAGGTGATGAAAGCAAGCTGCGTCCCATGATACTAAAAGATATTGCCAGCAGAATCAACATGGATATATCTACCGTATCGCGGGTGGCGAACAGTAAATCGATACAAACAGAATTTGGTATTTTTCCCTTGAAGTATTTCTTTTCCGAAGGTATTTCTACCGATTCCGGTGAAGACGTCAGCAGCAGGGAGGTCAAACACGCCTTGCAGAACCTGATTGAGGATGAAGACAAGAAAAAACCACTGTCTGATGATAAATTAGAGAAACTTTTAAAGTCCAAAGGGTACAACATTGCGCGAAGGACGGTTGCCAAGTACCGTGAGCAGCTTAACCTGCCGGTGGCCAGGCTTAGAAAAGAGTTATAGTGTCTAACAGGTTAGCAAAGATTACATCCCTTGTTTTGCATCCCCTGCTGATGCCTACCCTGGTATTTGCCATATTGTTGTACTTCGTGCCACTTGCTGTGAAGCCCCTTCCGGATTCAGCTTTCCTGCAGCTTTTGACCATAATTTTTTTTCTTACCTATGTGCTGCCCCTGATCAGTGTGTCTTTAATCAGACTTAACTATGTGGTCTATTTCATCCGGGTGCTTAGGTTAAAATATGTCAAAAACATCTCTTATAACGACGCGGTGGCTGTCATCAATGAAAGTGAAGATTATAACGAGGAGTTTCCCGCGCCCAAAAGTCTCTGGATGAAAAGTAAGGAAGAAAGGGTGGTACCATTTGTTTTTATCACTATTTATTATGGACTGTGCTCCTACTTGTTTTTGATGCAGTGGAAATTTAATGTGATTTTCAGCGTGATTCTACTGAGCATTACCATTACGATTTTTTTGATCACCATTATTACCATCAGATGGAAAATCAGTGCCCATAGTGCAGGAATTGTGGGCGCATTAGGCTTTATACTGGCCGTGAGTCTGAAATTCCAGGACAATCAGTTGATGTATCCTATTCTGGCTTTGATCATTTTGTCAGGATTAGTGATGTCGTCACGCCTGCAATTGAATGATCATGACAGCAGTCAGGTATATGCCGGGGCTTTGCTGGGGTTTGGTGTCAGTTTTGGGTCGATTTATTTTTTTGTGTGAGCAGTTGGGTGGTTTGGATTTGAGACGGTGGTTGGAGGTTGCGAAGTTGGAGTGTTGGAATGGCGGAGTAGTGCGGTATTGGGAAAATAGAACGATGGAATGTTGGTGTGAAGCCTTAGGAAGTTAGTTTTTTTCTTCATTGATCCTGTTTATCGTGGCAACGTCCGGAACTTAAGTCCAATGCGGTGAAAGTTTACGGCTTGTGTGTGGGCTACCGAAGTTTTCTGAGATTTTAAAAACCTGATATGGAAATGCCTAGATTGAAGGAAGTTGCGGTGGTTTCGTCGGGCCCTCTGCCACTTTCGAATAGCTCCGACAGGCTGTAATAGCCAAACAGGTTAATTCCCGGAAAACCGATTCGGGCTGTCACACCATAGCGGAAGCGTTGTAAATTGAAATTATCTTTTTGCTTGATTTTTTTGTTATCCCCGTCTTCTTCATACTTGATTTTTGTATGTCCGTCAAACAGAAAACCTACCTTGCCACCAATGGCAGCCCTGAATCCCTGGTCATGGTTTTCTTTGTTGACATGAAACCGGAATTCCACAGGTATGTCGATGTAGTTAGCTGCAATTTTACTCTTTTTTATTTCTACGTCATCATTGAGAAGATTAGCCAATTCAGTAATCTCTGTGTTGCCTGAATTATTCAATGTCAAGGTATTATTGTCGTCAAAACTGTACTTTTCCAACCCAAAACCTATGCCCGGTCCAAAGGAAAAGTGGGATTTTCCTATGGGAATATCCAGGTAGTAGTAGAAATTCACAATTTTTGAACCCCAGAACCCGACATCCATCCCCTCCGGGTTATCCTGAAGGAAGTTGAACCCTACATCTATTAGCAAAATACCCGGCAGATCAGGTCGTGCCTTCTGCTTTTTCTTTTTCTTGTCATTGTCATCATCATTTTCCAACGCAACGGCACCAAAAGAAAGAAGAAGGGCCATCAAAAGTGCAGTTATTTTTCTCATCTTAGGATTAAGTAGTCAAACAGACAAATAGCTGGGCAAATATAGTATAATTTAAGGAGCATTATATAATTTTTCTTGTTATATGGTGTATTAATCTTTGCCCACGAATAGAGTTTGAGTGTGAATTTGGGGGGTGGGGTGGGGGTTTAGTCTTCATGGTTAACTATGGGCCTAAAATTTTCGTGAGTGAAAATTTGGGTAAAAGCTTAATATTTGTATAGATTTGTTTTCACTTAGGCTAAGGCTTCGGTGGGCAGTGCCTATCGCATTGCCACTTTCATCTTTGCTACGGAGCATGAGGAGGAAAGAGCCAGCCGGAGCTTTATTTATGGCTCACATTTGTTGAAGCTAAGTGGGCAAATAGGACTCGTAGCATAACTGGATAGTGCACCTGGTTACGGCCCAGGAGGTTGGGGGTTCGAATCCCTCCGAGTTCACACTTATAATTACAACTATTTGAATGTCAAGTAGTTGTAATTTAATTTTCAACAGACTAAAGTATATACTAGTAATTTTGATCATGAAAAACTTAACATATTGATCTTCACCTTTTAAGCTTCGGGGATAAATTGCAAAATAGCTCCTTTATGCAAATTGCTCACCGTCTTTTTTGGCCCACCAACCTTTATTGCTCCTTGTAAAGAACAATGTATCGATAAAAATTGCCTCAAAGATTCTGTAAGGCTATTAATTAATCTTTAGTCATTGTCATGTGACAAATGAAAATTTCGAAAGTTTCTAAGAAATTCATTATATGAAACGGCAGATAAGTTAATATCAATAAACTGCTGACTTTTGAACTTTCCCTAACCCTATCAACCGTCTGGTATTCGTATAAAGACGAAATGACCAATCAGGGCAGAAACATAAAGCTTCAGAATGAAGTAAATTATCCAACCTATTATCGGCAAAAAAAGAAAGTATTTAGATGTAAATTTTGACAGGGTATACCAGCCACCGACAATACTCACCCCGCCATATAGCAAAGCGACTGTTTCCAATAGCTGCGGCTCTGTGACTTGCCAAAACTCAGGGAAATTGAAAATTAAAAAGACGCTTACTACTACAACTCCAAGCATCCAGATAAACTCGTTGTAAATTCTCCTTTTGTCATTATTTACTCTTTGTAAGCCACAGGTATCACAAATTGGTGTGGCAAATTTATTGGCACAACTTTTACAGAGTCCCTTGCCACAATCCCCGCACGTGGCTACAGCATCAGAATTGATATGATTGTAACATTTCATAACTGGTGCGCTATTAGTTAAAAAAATTATAAGGTCAAACCAAAAATTGGTACAAGAATAATACTCAAAATTACTAAATCAAAATTTTACAGATAGTTCAGTTCCGGATAAGACCTGAGCTATAATTACAATACTTCTTACCTGCCCATCTAACTTCTTATTTCCACAATTTTATAGGGGTTAGAAATTGTTTTCTACCATTTCCGATGGTTTGACTTTCCCATCATTATTGCAAGATGGAGGGTTCTACTAAAATTCGAAAAGACTACGGCTGAAAGCCAACCCACTGCCCACGCTGGTTTGCCTTCCGTTTCCTTTTCTCATTTTATTCGCACACTCCCCTGCACTGGCAAAATGATGTTCAATTCAAACCACATTACAATGTCAGAAAAAAATTATAATCAACCTAAATCCCCCAAAAATCTATGGATCATGAATGATTGCCCACAGGCAAAATTATTAAAAAACGGTAAAAGCCACCTTACAGACTCCGAAGTATTAGCCATGATACTTGGTACTGAACAAATGCAGAATTCTGTTGGACTAGCCAGAACTGTTTTAACACATGCCAACGGAAATCTCAACACCCTTTATAAAATGTCGGTTTCCGATTTAATGAAAATAGAACAAATAGGAAAGGCCAGAGCCTGCAGGATTTTCGCAGCATTAGAATTAGGTAGACGACGGTCAGAAGAAAACCTTGACAAACCATATTTTATTAATTCCTCCACTGATGTGTATCGACTGATGGACCCAATCCTAAGAGATGAAACGGTAGAACATTTTTGGGTCTTGATGCTCAATAGACGAAATGCTGTTATACATAAACATCATGTCTCTAAAGGTGGCGTATCCGGAACTTTCGCTGATCCAAAAGTAATATTCAAAGCAGCTCTGCAGTATACTTCATCAGCAATTATCCTGGTTCATAACCACCCCTCAGAGAGCCCAAAACCTAGTGAAGCCGATATCAGATTGACAAAGAATCTGGTCGCATCCGGAAAATTGTTGGAAATCGGTGTATTGGATCATGTTATTCACTGTGGCAACAATTATTATAGTTTTGTTGATGAAGGGCTCTTATGAGTCCTTTTATTAATCTTAAATGTTAGAACAAAATTGTAAATTATAAACAAAATCATTAATTTTCCTCCATCAATTTCCAACGATGCTTTCAACACAATCTATGCAATGAAAAATCTGAACAAGTTAACTGTATCCTGCCCACAGGATAGTTAACTGTATCCTGCCCACAGGATAGTTAACTGTATCCTGCCCACAGGATAGCAAGCGGGAACGGTACTTTGTATCGTTGACATGCGCGAAATCGCGCTATTTGGCCATTTGGCCCATTCTGATGGTTTGTCTTTGTACCCAGGTAGTATACAACGAAGCTTAACGGACTGATAATCAATATTAATATCTATACATCTATGTATACATAACTTATGAAAAAAAATGAAAGAAGATCCTTACAGGTAAATTTGACTGATCATAAACTTTTTGGAAAACTCGCTACAAAACACAACAAGTCTATGATCAAGTTTTTCTCGGAAATGGTTAGTTATTTTAGGCATACCGGCGCTGACCCCTCTGATTTAAATCATGACAGTGCATCGGCGGCCATTAAAGCATTAGATAAACGAATAATCGGCTTCATCAAAACCCAGGAAAAGGAAAAGCTAAGCCCTCTGTTGGAGGAACTGGCTATTTTGATCCAGGATCAAAATCAAATGATGAAAAAGGTTGATAGGCTCAACCATAATCAACTAGTGGTTTACAAGAAACTGCATTACATCTATTTGAAGTACAAAGGTTTTGACGATAAGACCATAGAAACAGAGTTGGCAAAAATAAATTCAAAATCCTGATGCCATATGTGAAAATAAATGGTGGTGAAATTGACGATAACAAAGGTAGTTGCCAAAAGTTGGTCAATTACCTTAACAAGGAAAATGTTTCAGGATCATTGGCGAATAGGACCTTTTTCTTTTCGGCTAATGAAGATAGGGTCAAAAGTAAAGAAGTCATCCAACATATTGATCAAAATGTCGGTCAGCTCCGAAAAGATGAAGCTAAGTTTTATATGATTACCCTCAATTTTTCCCCGGCTGAGCTAAAACATATCCGGAATCACAAAGAAAAAATTAAAGACTATACTCGCGGCGTAATGGAAGATTATGACCGGAATTTTAAGGGCAGGGAGCTTAAACCGGATGACATTGTTTGGTATACCAAAATTGTAGATACCCGGTATTACAAAGGTACTGATCGCAGGGTTAAAGAAGGTAAGGCAAAGCAGGGCACTAAGAAGCCAGGACTTAATACCCATGTTCATATCATAGTTAGCCGAAAGGATAGAAACAATAAATTGAAGCTGAGTCCCATGACCAATCATCGCAGCACCGTCAAGGGGCCAGTAAAAGGAGGCTTCAGCAGGGTGGCATTCAAATATATGGCTATCGATCGGTTTGATCGGCAATTTAATTTTAAGAGGGAAATAAACGAGTTAAAAAGATACAGAACCTTCAAATATGGATCAGATCAGGAAGTTAAAAGGTACCTAGCCAGACAAAAAGAAAAAAATGGAAATATGACAATGGAACTAAGTACGAATTTTCAGCTTTTTGACGAATTGGTATTGGATGAGAAGGAAAATTTGGTAGAGCTTGAGTTATTTGTAAAGAAGAAAAGGCGAAAACGAATTAATTGAGAATGTAAACATGTTAAAACGGATTTTATCTATAGATAATTTTATTTTGCTGGTCATTTTGCTAGTTATGATAAACAATGTTGAACATTGCGCCTATGTTCATTACCAAGTCGCCAGACAGGTTTTTGATTTAGCCTGGATGAATAAGGCCCATTCCGTTGCCGTAGTGATCATTATTGAATTAAGCATTATTGTGTTTGTTGTGAAAGGAGATCATAAAGCAGCTTTGTTTTTCACAATGATGCTATTTGTTTTATCTATGCTTTACTACGACTTCCGCACTTTCTGGCTTAATGCAGCGTATGAAAAAGTATTGGCTGCAGTAACTTACTCTACCATGTTTACGGCTTCCATATACATATTCAGCAGAATGTATGCAGCCAAACGCATGACCAATGCAGGGCATGCGCAGCTAGAATTAGAGCTAAAGCAATTGAGGGCATATAAAAATAAACGCATCAAAGAGCTAACTTGTGGGAACTGTGGTCGGCGATTTGAGAGTGATATGTCGAAGATAGCGCATCAGCGTAGGTGCAAAGAATAATGAAACATTTAACTACATCTGTCCGGTAATCGGTGGACAATCGGTTGGATTCGCGATGCAAAATATTGATAATCAAATAGTTAAAAAGTTATAATTGCAACTCTTTTTTATTTGCCTAACATTTTCAATTTACAAGCCATTTTTAAGGCTTGTCTTATTTATCGCTACTTAAATGGGACTTTTTATTAGTTGGATATCCATGGAGTAGATTGGTAGATGTACACCTGCTTTGGGAGCAGGGGGCCGCAGGTTCGAATCCTGCCGGCCTGAAAACAACCCCAAATTATCCTTGATTTTCTACCTGCCGACCTTGGCGAGGAGTGAAACTTCATTTTTTGTTCCTGTAACTTTCCGTTAAAGATGGGTATTTCATTAGAGGTTTATATCAAAAAAGTCTTGCCCGGTTATCAAGAATACCGCAAGGGATTTGTCGTAATAATGCTTCGGTGTGGTATCGGCTTGCGTGTGTTTCTGGATAAATCATATTGATCTCCGGCTAATATTGAAGCGATGGTGATGAAGGTAAGGCGCAGGGTTTTGAAGGACACCTTAGAGTTTTTATGATCAACCATTAGTTGTGATGGTTCAAGAGATATGCTACATTTTTGATTTTCACATTTTCTTAAAATATTACGATTGCTAAGCTGTGGTTTTGTGGGTGACTTGGAAAAGTTATCCATAAATTCACAGCCCAATATGCACATCACCGATAAGCAAATCATAGCCAGACAGAATCTTATTCAATATTTTTAAGCAATCAGTTGTTACAGTATTCCTTTATAAAAGAGTCTAATTCCATTGTAAAATAATCGAGTTCTTTTGCCTTAGCGAAATCCAAGCAAGCGGCTTGAGTATTTTCAAGTTCCCTATTTGCAAGCCCACGATAATAATAATATCCACCATTTTCTTCATTTTCAATTTTAAAAGCTGCGTTAATATCCTGAATGGTAGCGTCCCAATTATCCAAATAGTAGTTGCAACGTGCTCTTAAATAATAATGATAACTCATATTGTCTCCAATTATTTTATTTAGATCTAAAATAGCTTTATTATATTCTTTCCTTTCGAAAAAAATCTCCGCTCTTACTACAAATAGATAGTTATTTGTAGGACTAAGGTCAATTGCCTTATTAATCGAAATCAATGCCTCATCATAATTTTCAACGTAGCAAAGGGCTTCAGCAATCTGCTGATGGCAATAGGAATCTGAATTTGATTCAAGTAGTTTGTTATAGTACAATATGGATTTATAGAAATCATCTTCAGCTTTTCTATCCTGATCAATGAAATAGTAATGCTCGCCTCTTTTAAAATAAGCATCAGCGTAGCTTTCTTCTAATTCAATAGTCTTATTTAAGAATTCAAGATGTTTTACCGAATCACCTTTTAAATCATAAATTTCAGATATTAAATAATGGAGAAAAGCTTTTAGATTATTATAATGTCTAAATTTTGCAAAAAGAACACGGTTTATAGTTAGTAACTCAGAGATATCTATTAATTCCAAGGTTAACTCAATTGCCGTATCATATTTTTCTAACTTATAATTTGAAAGAGCTAGACCAAACTTTGAAATGTAATGATGTGGGTTAATGCTCAATACTAATGAAAAATCAGATATGGCATCTTCATAATTATTATTATACATTTTAGCCACACCTCTCTCATGAATCGCTAAAAAATCACGTGGATGATTCACTATGATTTGATTAAAATCCTGTATTGCTTTTATATATTCCTCATTAACAATGTATGCACTTCCTCTTGCGTAATAATTTAAGGGATTGGGGTTGAGCTTAATTAGCTTGTTAAGAATTAGTATAGCGGAATCTGGCTTGGAAGGTAGGAGGGCTTTTGATAAACTGGATAGTGTATTCAAGTCATTTGGATTTTGTTGCAAGACTTTGGCAAAATCTATTTTTGCTTTATATAAATAATCCCAATTGATAGGATTTGTTACAAGAGCGATTTGTAAGTGAGCAGAACCCCTTTTATATAGAGCCTTGAAATTGTTTGTATCTGCTGCCACTGCCAGATCGTAATACTTAAAGGCAGTATCTAGGTTGTGTATCTTGAAATTCAAATCTGCCTTTAATAAATAAGACTGACTGAATGGAAATAATTGGATAAGTTTATTATAATCTTTCTCGGCTTCATTATTTCTATCCAGGAAATCGAATAAATGCCCTCGAAACTGGTAAACTACGTAATATGAACTATCAATTTGTACAACTTGGTTATAATTCCTTAAAGCACCCTCGTAGTCTCTTTGACGATAGAGTAATAACCCATGTAGAAAAAAGGCGAACTTGGATGAATCAATTTTCATTAATTTTTCCACGTCAAGTTTGGCTTGGATTAAGTTGGCTCCTGTCAAATTTATCCATGCTCGTATTCTAAGTGCTTCTACATTATTGGTGTTAATTTCAAGTGATCTATTGGCGTCCGACAAGGCATTGCTAAAGTAGTTCATATTGCTAAAGCAAGAAGCTCTGGAAGCATACAATTCATCGTTAAAAGGGTTATATTTTATCGCAGTGTCTAATTCCAATTTGGCATTCGGAAAGTCAAAACTATCATAATATTGTTTTGACCGGTTTTGATGAATCAAATACTTTTTATTGACCCTGGTATTTGCCTTATTACTACGACCGCGATTCCAACCCGAAAGGATTTTAATTTTTCGCTTTTCTTTTGCAGGATGAGTCAAACTTGCACTATCACTTGTTATAAGGTCAAGCATATGGATCGCTTCAAATTCACTTGCGTCTAAGTATCCTAATATGTAGCCTGCCCATTCGTCAGCCTCCAATTCCAATTTATAGTTGGTTTCTGTATCGTTTTCATTACTGCTCAAAAATTTACTTTGCAGGAAAAGATGATGGGCGAGTTCATGGGAGAATAAGCCAATTACATATGCTTACAATTACTTTTTTATCAATTGATGTGATGTTTCAATTGTTTAAACAGCCAGAACTTTCCACTATTCTTTTACAAGTAGGCCAGACGGAAACGGGATTACAAAAATTTGTGCAGTGGGGCATCCGTGTGCTCAATATCCTGGTGATAGGGTATGGGATCTATGGTGGATACCAGATATTTCAGAAAGCCACTCACAATGACAGAGATTGGGGACGACAGGCCATTGGTTTGGTCGGAGGATTGGTCATTTGGTTTGGCATACAAGCAATTATTGGTGATATAAGCTCATTCTTTTAATCCCGGGATGAAATTTAAGACATACAAGCAACTGGAATTAAAACCCAGAATTTTGGGTGTGCCCATTAGTGAACTTAAAATTGTGATGGTCGCCTTTATGCTTTTTGTATTGATAGGAGGCCTGCTAATGGTCTTAAACATTTACTCCAGGATATATTTTCTTGTGGTGGTGTTACTTTTTCTGTCCTCTTTTCCCATTTTACGAAGGCTGAACAAAAATAATCATCCTACTTTCATTATGTCCCTTATTTCCTTTAGGCTGAATCAACCTAAAAGAATTTCAGTAGTATCCCCTAAGATCAAATTAGCCCGATTGTCTGATGCAAAAAAACAGTAAGACAGCGAATTTTGAAGATGTATTTCCCATAGCCTTCCTGGAAGATAATTTGATGGTGGCTAAAGATGGGAAAATTGCTATTGGCTATGAAATGGAATTACCGGAAATTGAAACAGTTCCTGCGGATCAGTATAGAAACATACAATTCTATCTAAGTAACACCATAAAGACTTTACCCGTTGGAACGGTAGCTCATTTTCAAAATGTGTTCTATTATGCTGAACCGGAACTAAACCGGGAGGACAAAGGCTTTTTCACTAACAAAAATATTGATCACTTTTTATACAGACCCGTTTTAAAGCATAAAGCCTACCTCTTTCTTTGTTTTCCTGGAGAAAAACCATTCAAGCATAGCCCGGGTAATACCTGGTTTGCAGGAGGGGTTTTTAAGAATCCCTGGCAAAACATTGAACATAGAATTGAGCAAGCAGAAAATGTAGCTGGTACTTTTATTACAGGGCTTTCAGGTTTAAAAGGATTTGGATTCCGCCGAATGACCGATGAGGTTTTATGGGATTATATTTATCAATACTTTAACCTGGAATTTTCCAGATCACCTACTTCCCTGGACAGGAATTTTCAAAGTGAAATCAATTATTTTGGAGTTGGAGAGAAAAAGTTAAGTGTAATTTCACTGAAAGGGCAGGGGAGCAGTGCCTCATCTTACATTTTTAACAGCAATGGCGTGGCGGTTCCAATGGTTAACCCAATAACCTTTGGTTTGCAATTCCCCCATATTTACAATGTGGCTATCTATGTCTGTGACCAGGGACAGAAGCTAAAAGAGATCGATCAAAACCGTTTTTTAATTGCGGGGTTTTCAGCTCATAACCAGGATAATCAAATCCAGGAAATTGGTCTTGAAAATTTCACTGCTGAAATCAGGGCTGAGGGCAAGCACCTGGTAGAATTGGCGGTGAATGTGATGGTCTATGATATCGATGCTTATAAGCTAAAAGAGAAGATTGATAAGACAGTAAGTGGCTTTGCGGAAATGTATGGGGCAGGAAGCCTTGTTGAAAATTTTGATGTAGCCAATCTTTACTTTTCCAATAGTCCTGGAAATGGTGGGCAAAATTTCAGGTATTTGATAACCCCTTTGGAACAGGCAGCTTGCTATCTTAATACAGTGACTAGCTTTAAATCTAATGAAGGTATTTTATATGCAGACCGTCAGGGAAACCCGGTGACAGTTAACCTTTGGCCGGATTGGTTGATTAACAAAAATATGTTGACTGTTGGTACTACAGGAAGTGGTAAATCTTATAATACCAATCATGAGATTACCCACTATTCTGAAATTGGAGATGACTTGACCATTATTGACAAAAATGGCTCCTATAAAACCTTATGCAAAATACTTGGAGGTCTGTACTTTGAATATAATGAAGCAAACCCTTTAAGATTTAACCCATTTTTGGTAGGTAAAAATGATAAAGGTGACTATGAATTAAGCGACTACAAGGCCAACTTTTTAATCGCTTTCTTATCTGCTTTATGGAAGGGAGCAGGTGAACGAAACTTGTCAAAAGAAGTTACTTCGATTTTGTATAAAATATTAAAGCTTTATTATGATTTCATAAATGATAATGCAGAATGCGCACCATCATTGCCATCATTTTACAGGTTTTTTAAATCCTATCATTTTGATCACAAGCTGGAGGAAGAATACAGGTTGTGGCTGAAATTTCTGGATGTTGAAAGCTTCTTTCTGGTTATTGAAGAATGGGTGGAAGGCAGGTTTGCAAAATTGCTGGATACTGAACACAACATGGATATTTCTGATCAGCGAATGGTCGTATTTGATATGGAAGGTATAAAAGAAAACCCGGAATTATATCCTGTGATTTCACTACTGATCATTGAGCTGGTCTTGGATAAAATCAGAAGGAAAGATCTGCTGGCGGTCAGAAAGCACATCATAATGGATGAGGCCTGGAGCATGCTCAGTGACACTGCAGGTATGGCGGAGTTTATCATGAATATGTTCAGGACTGTCAGAAAGTCCAATGGTGCTATCAATACCATAACCCAAGGTATTGAAGAACTAAACAATTCTCCATTTGGTAAAACCATCATAGGCAATGCAGCCATCAAAAAGATATTGGACCATAGTACCAATATTGCCTTAATCCCGGATTTACAAAAACATCTTGGATTAACCGCTCACCAGGTTGAATTGTTATGCAGTATAAAAAGATCAGCACATTGGGCTGAGTTCCTGCTTTTGATGGGTGAGGAGGCCAAAGTATACCGTTTGGAATTATCGCCTTATGCTCACGCTGCCTTTTCTTCAAATCCGACCGATAGATCGCAAATGACTTCCTTGACCGATTTTTATGACGGCAATGCCCAATTTGCTACCCAACAATTTGTAGAAGAACAAAATGGAAATGGAATCTAATGGAAGAAATACTATTACATACCCAGGCCTTTTTTGATACCTTCAAAGAAATTGTGGTGGAGGTTAGGAATGTGTGCCTGGTATTAATACCGGCAATTTTTATAATCAGGACCGGATGGTTGGTACTCGTTGGTTTTAGTGGCGATCATTCTAAGAACCCGCCTGTAAATAGTATACTCACAGGTGTATTGATTTGGGCGGGGGTTTTTGGTTATGTGGAAATTATGCATAACCTCACCGGAGTAATTGACTGGATGGTGAATGCCATGCCAACTTCCTCCGGAGAGGACAAAATCAACAATATTCTTAGCTCTTTAGCAGGACCCAGGCCGGTTAATCCTGATGAAGCGGGGGCTTTGGATAGCATTAAGGGTTTTTTAGGAATGATGTCCAGCCTGCAAAATCTTGGCGTGAGTTTTATTACCAGTGGCTTATCGATACTGGCCCGAGATGTTATCCTGTTTTTAAGGGAGTTTATATTGGGCTTTGTACTCATTGTCGGACCGATTGCTTTAACACTTTCAACCATTCCGGGAATGTCGATGCTTGTTAAAAAGTGGTTTACATTGTGGCTCAATGTATCCTGTTGGGCGATATCCTTACAATTATTGGATGAGCTTATTACCAAAATTTTTATAAATGTTATTAGCCCGAATATCCAGGCGTTTTATGCATCGCCATTGTTTCTGGTAATCAACATAATACTGCTTTTCATGTACTTCATGATACCCTGGCTAACCAGCCAGTTTACAGGATCGAGCGTTGCCGGAATATTTTACTCAAATGTAGCAGGCATGATTACCACCGGTAGTCGCATGGCGTTGGCAGGGGCTTTTGGTGCGATCGGCGCTATAGGAAAGTCGGGCGCTATTAATTATTTGACTTATGGGCGTCAAAATAGTGGTGGAGGAGGCAGTTCCTCATCCGATGACGGTGTGTTGGGTTCGCCGGCTTCTAACATTTTAAAATGATAATCAAAATTCCATGAAAGAAACAAAGTACAACCAGGTTAAATCGGCAAGTAAAGCTTTTAATACATTGAAGACCAGCTTTTTTATAATGTTAGCACTCACCACGATTGTTAGTGTCGGAAGTATTTATTTGGTAAGATCAGCTTACAAGGATGCCCTAAACAGGATTTATATACGACAAGGCAAACAAACCTATACGGCGAGGGTATCATATGATCTGGAGGAGCGAAAATTTGATGTGGAAGGCCATATTGAAGATTTCTACCTTAATATGTTTGCTTTTGACCAGCATAACTTTGAGAGGAATATCAATAGGGCGTTAGCCTTGATTGGCAAGGAAGAAAAAATAATGCAGTCAGTGGGGTATTCGTCAAACTCTATGCAATCCGGGGACGGAAATAATAATAAAAACTATTCCTTGCAGGAAAAGGAACTCATCAGGCCTGGAGAGATAATGTCTTTAAATCAAGGCGAGTTTGTGGATAAAGTTACGGGGGCGAAAGGGAAAAAGGCATTTTTTTATGATAAGATTTTGATTGAGGAAAAACGAGACTCGCCTATTTTACCATTTGTTGATTTCGGGGTACAGGAAGTTGAAATTCATTTACAAAATAACTTTCTTAGGATTCATGATGAAATGCACAAAATATTGTCAATTAATTAAACAAAAAATTTTATGGAGTCAACAATCAACCTAATGTGCATAGAAACTGAAGCATTTTAGCAATTAGTTGAAGAGGTAGTGACTAGGTTAGAGGTTAGTCTCCCTATGGCCGGGGTCCATATTATCAATTTAGCTAACAGATTTATGTAAGTGTTAGATGAAAGGGAAGGATAGAGAAATAGCCAATGTTATTATATTACTTTCCAATACAAAAAAGTAATACAATGCTGATTATCAGCTATTTATAAGTTTGGGGTGCAAAAAAGGGACAGAAAATATCAAAGAATAATTCTTGATATATCTAATTCAGTGATTTAAATCGGTCATAACTAGCAAACAATTGCTGTTACCTTATTTTTAAAGGATCCGGAACAACAGGGGTAATTAAATCATAGCACTACATACAATTTTATTTTGTATTTTTAGATTACGAGAAAGACATTTGATATAAAAAATAGCCTTCATAGTCTGATAGACAAAATTGATAACCATGATCTATTGGAAATGGTTTAACAATTGCTAAATTCCAAAAGTAATAATAAAACAAGTAAGCTATTGAACAAATTGACAGAAAATCAAAAAAAGGAACTGTATGAAGCTTACGATGAAAGCTTTGATGATGCTAACTTAATAGATTTAAAGGATATTGAGAAGAAGCATTTGAAATGGCGAGAAAAGTAAGACTTACAAAAAGGCTGACAAAAAATTCGATGAAATATTAGATTACTTAAACGGAGATTTCGGCAGGGCATCCGCTCTCAAATTCATTGAAAGAACTTACTTATTTTTTGATATTATTACAGACTTTCCCAATATTGGAACAATTGAAGATAGTAAAAAGGGAATATATGGATTTGTAATAGAAAAGCGAGTTACGATTTTTCACAAGTATACAAAAAGGGAGGTTATAATTTTGATTTTTTTTGGTAACAGAAGGAATCCCAAAAAGTGTGGTCAATGAAATTATGTGTGCCAACGCACATTAAAAATTGTCAAAATATCTTATTGGTTTAAAAAATCCGAATCCATTTCATATCAGTTATCAAGCTGTGTCCCATAAAAATATCATTTTATTTGAGTAATTTCAATTATTTGAGATGAGCATCAAAATATTTTTTGT
Organism: Cytophagales bacterium; assembly: GCA_022360015.1. Taxonomy (GTDB): domain Bacteria; phylum Bacteroidota; class Bacteroidia; order Cytophagales; family Cyclobacteriaceae; genus Agaribacillus. The sequence goes on along the minus strand of JAKSDQ010000028.1, from coordinate 39,723 downwards.
ATTAATAGTGTTGCCAATTTCCCCGATGGTTTTAGCACAGGACTATACTTTTGTTGGCGGAAAATATACCGTCGATGCAATCGATAAAAAAGTAGAAGGCAAAGTTTACATAGGGTTTTATTTAGATTCAAAATGAAAAATAATTGAGGATTCTGTGAAGTCTTTGAATAAACTACATGGTCTGGAATTTCTTGTAATAGAGGTGATTAAAGAATCCCCAGATTATAAAAAACCCGAGTTTGTAAAGCCTCAAAACGAGGTTAGAAAATTTGTAATTCCAATAGGCTTTTCACTAGATCAATTAAAAAACAAAGATTGGAGTGAATACCATATGATCAAGGGTAAACAATTTGTGGAATCCGGAGATTTCGACAGTGCCATTATCAACTTAAAAAAAAGTATCTTTTTATAAGAAAAATGCGGACATATACTATCAATTAGGACAGATATATGAGCTACAAGATCGAAAGGATCAGGCCATAAAGAATTATGAAAGGGCAAGAAAGTTTGGCTACGATATATGATATGTTGCATTAAGGAATTTTAGAAGCTATTTCCCAATACAGGAAGTAAAATAGTGCGATTATCAGATATTTATAGGTGCAGGGTTTAAAATGGGGACAGAAATATCCAAGAACAAGTACCTTACCAAAAATTGAGTGCTATTTTAAATTTAAACTTATTGGTTATCCCTAAATAAGCGCTATATTTAAAGTTATCCATTATTGGAAGGAACAAAGAAATGAATAGCCAATTAAAGAGTTTATTTGATAAGGATCAGCGTGACTGTCTTAATCCACCACCTGATGGAACTTCAAAACACAAAGCATTAAAAAAAAGATGTAGGCTTCGAATCGAACGCGTCAAATCGATAATTAAATCAAATAGGCAATTCACGGGTGAGGACTATTTTCATATGTGTATAATATTTATGCATGGTACTAGTCCCGAAGACTTTTGGCAATCTTATAATTTTGGGTTGAAAAGTATTGAAAATAATTATAAGGAAGCCAAACGATTTGCAGCTGCTGCTTACGATAAGTGGTTGATGTATCAAGGAAAGCCTCAAAAATTTGGATTACAGTATGTACCGGATGGAATAAAATTAAGGGTTTGGGATGTTGATCCTAAAACAACTGATGAAGAAAGGGCGGAATGGGACGTTCCCCCACTTCGGAAACTTTACGAGATTGCAGAGGAGGCCACTAAAAATTATGATATGTCAACTATATCGATGGAAACCAAGCCACAATGGTTAAAAGATGCTATCAAGAGGTGGAATCGTGAAAACATATAAAAGTATGGGGGCATAGAAGTATTTTTTGTATGTCACTTCAAAATGTACTTAACCAGGGCATCCATCAGTAACACATGAGTATTGTTCATATCACGCTTCCAGTGCTTAACTAACATCCCCTGGAGTTGCTGCCAATCCGCATATTCTGCCAGGTAGCTACGCACCCTGCTCACAATGGCTTTATCCCTGATCTGTTGGTTATCCGAAAGCAGCTTGCCACAGAATAGCTGTAAGCCCCAGTCAGAATTGAAGCGTTCTATCAGGTTTTCATCGCTGAGATTTGGGTAGACTTTCACAAACATCAAACCACCAACATCCATTGGAAGAAAACCAAGGAGGGCTCCTGGGCCTTTGTGCTTTGGGGCAAACAATCACAAATTTACTCTTATTCTATACAAGCTGCGAATATCAGTGGTTGGAGGATTCGGAGAGCCCTTAGAATGCTGCCAACAGGAGTCAGGTTGGAATATTAAATGGACAAATCTCTTACTCATTTCTCAAAACCTTTGAAACGTCAATATTTGTTGCTCTTAAAGATTGAAAGACAATTACTATAGATGCCACTGTAAATAATGTAACACTGGGAATTACATAAACAAATACACCAATTTCCGTCCTAAATGCGAATCCTTCAAGCCATAGTTTGATAAGGTAATTAGCAACAAGAATTGCAAAAACAATTGCAATCAACATAAGTCGGATGTAATCAATAGAAAGTACAAACAAGATTGCCGAGGTACTTGCGCCTAATACTCTACGTATAGATATCTCCTTATACCTTTGCCTTAATGAGAATCCAAGAAGACCGGAAAGTCCCAAAAATAAAACGGCTAATGCTATTGCAGAAAAAACTTGTAGGACTTTACCAATTTGCATTTCTGTTTTATACATAAATTGTGCTTTCTGACTCATAAACTCATATTTAAATTCGTAGGAGGGCGAGAATTCATGCCATTTACTTTGCATAAATTCGATGGTTTCATTAATGTTCTGAGAGTTTATCCTAATCCAGAGAAAGTTAAGGTTATCAGATTCCTTCAATAGAATCAACGGTTCGATTTCTGCATGTAAAGAGCGAAAATTGTAGTCTTTGACTATTCCAATTATTTCATGATGAATTCCTGATTCAGAAGAAGTTAGTATACTTCCTACAGGATTTTCTAAACCCATTGCGTTAATTGCCGTCTCATTAAGAATTACACTTTTTGAGTCACTCGCAAATTCCTTGGAGAATGCCCTGCCGGCAACGATCTCCATTTCGAAAGTCTCGATATAGTCGAAGTCAACGGGACTAACACGAAAGAGAATATCGGTTTTGGGCCCTTTACCTGGCCAGGACCACTGATTGTTGGAATACAAAAAGCCACTCGATACAATAGAGCCTGCAACATTCACTATATCTTTATGTTCAAGCAATACGGACTTAAAAGTGTTAAGATGTTGTCTGATATCATTATTTATCTCCAAATAAATTAGGTTTTCTCTATTGTATCCTTGATTTTTGTTTTTCATGAAATTTATCTGAGTATAAACAGCAAGTGTCCCGATTAGTAAGATCATAGATATAGCATACTGAAAAACTACCAGTATTTTTTTGAAGCCTGTTCCCCTAGTTTTTTGATCAGCATTTCCTTTTAATACTTTAATTGGCTGAAATGAGGCAAGAACAAATGCAGGATATGAACCAGATAACAGACTAGTAAGTAATAGTAAACTAATAATTAAAAATAAGTTAGAAAGACTGAAGTAATGTAAATGCAAATCCTTTCCAGTAAAGTCATTAAACGTAGGCAAGAACAATTCAGTCATTACTATAGCAACAACAAACGCTACGAAGATAAGAATGATTGATTCCAATAAGAACTGTTTTAATAGTTGGTTCCGACTAGCTCCAATGGCCTTTCTAAGTCCAACCTCTCTTGCTCGTTGGGTGGCTTGCACAGTTGATAAGTTCATAAAGTTGATGCAAGCAACAAATAAAATGAATAGAGCAGATCCAAAAAATATGATAACATATTTCTTGTTGCCAATATTTGCGGTTTCAAAATCAATATCTGAACTAAGATGAATATCGGCTAGCGGTTGTATGAATAATTTTGAATTATTTTCCAGTGTGGGTTTATCATCGAGAGTGTTTCGAATTTTCGAATTGATAATATCAAATGAAGCATCCTCCCTAGATAAAATGTAAGTTACAAATCCACTATTATTCCATTTATCTACGGTATAACCAAGTTGGTTCGCCAGATCCAATGATCCCAGCATGTCAAACTGCAAATGGGAATTTTGAGGAGGAACCTCTAGCAAGCCCGTTACCTCCACGTCAAGCAGATCAAATAGCTTTAAATACTTACCAATCGGATCTTCATCCCCAAATAATTTACGGGCGGTCTTCTGAGTAAGTATAACTGAATTTGGTTTGATCAAGGCATTTTCAGGATCACCTCTAAGTAATTTAAAATCGAAAATATTGAAAAACGACTTGTCAATGTATATGGCAGATTGCTGAAATCTATCATTTCCATATTTGATATTCCATGGGCCACTTGCGATTCTGGTAGCATATTCTATTTCAGGGATTTCTTCCACCAAAGCAGGGGCAAGAGGCCCTTGGGTAATGGCCCAAGTGGTTTCCTCAGTGAAAGGCATCTCTTGGAGAACTCTGTAAATACGGTTATGGTTTTTGTGAAATTGATCAAAACTTAATTCGTGTTTTACCCATAGCAAAATAAGAATGGAACACATCAAACCGAGGGACAATCCTAATATATTGATTAATGAGAAAATCTTCTTTTTTATCAGGTTTCTTACTGTTATTTTGAAATAATTTCTAAGCATTATTTGGATTAAGATTAACTAAGAATACACAAGTAACGGACTATCGTTTTATAGCTTATTAATAATTTTCAACTTCCTAATAATTTCAATGACACTTATATGTATTTTCCATGTCTGTTACGGCATAGCATAGGCCTGGCATACGTTGAAAGGTAATATCTACTTTAATTAAGGCGTTGCGTGAGTCCTAAGCTAAGTAATCTAAGGTACATTGAGGGTTTAAAGAATAGCTTATGATACTCCTGTGTGGTGCTAATAAGGTTAGGGGTTTGTAGATAAGTAGATATTGTTTCTGTATCTCTAGTTTTTTCTGCCTAAAACCAATATTACCACTAAGCTCTTTAAAGTGCTGTATTCCTTTCCATATAAACTTTTGAATATCTGACCACCTTGGGTTAGGTAGGTGAACCAGATATGAATCCGTATTTAAGTTTGGATATTTCGCATTTTGTTCGTGATCGTCTTTTAGTTCTACAATGATTTGATATTCCCTCTCTGTATTCATCCGCTTAAAGCTTTCAACTTCCATAGTATAGGCAATCAATTTTTCTTTTACAGTCTTTTTGAAGCAGATCTTTACTTTGGTAAAGGTAGGAATAAAACGAATTTTGACGAAGAGAAGTATTATTCTTACTACATGTTTCGTTTTTGAAGTAATCCTTAAAAAAATCTAACCAAAATGTATCGATACTTGAAAACCTGAGATCATTTCGGAAGTGTTTGATCAGATGTTTTAATTTGCTATCCCAGTTGCTACAGTTTGCTGAACCATCTTTTTCCTTTTTAGACCTAAGATTGGAGACAAGATATTGCCTCATGTATTCTTTCATTCTTTTCTTCAAGCCATCGAGAAGATAGATATGGACTAAAAGACGTAATCTCTCACATTTCAAGCTTTTCATTTTTAAAAATACATCCATATTTATAATGTTTTTTGTACTCTGGGACACCATACCTTGTGCTAAGGTAAACAAAAAGGCATAAAGATCCACGTGCTTAAACTTTGATACATTTTCAACCATAAAATAATACGGTAATCTAAAACGTTTTAACGATTAAAAATTATTGGAATTTTTATGTTCTTGATTTTTTTTTTTGTTTACTTTTGTTATAATTGTTAAGAGCTATTATAACTTAATAATTGCTTATTTTTCCACTCAAAGTTGAGTCCCAATTTCTTTAATTTTCTTTTCAAGGTAATGTTACTTTGAGTAGCGCAAGCTATGGGAAACGTAAATATCTGATCTCTTTCCACCAATTCTCTACCCTTTTAAACACATGAGCACTAAACAATCTATTGTTTGGCTAGCCGTTTATACCTATTCCAAACATGAAAAAAAAGTTGACCGGCGTCTACAAAAAAAAAACATTAACACCTTTCTGCCATTAACCAAAGTGGTGAGAAAATGGCATGATAGAAAGAAAAAAATAGACATGCCACTTTTTCCAAATTATCTCTTCGTTAGGATCCCTTTAATGGATAAGTTTAAAATTTTTGAAACACCGGGCGTCATTAAATTTCTTGGATCCAATTCAAATCCTTCAATAATTAAAGATCAAGAGATCGATCTTATTAGAAAACTAATTTTGGGAAATATTGAAACTTCTAACTTTAATTATAAAGTGGGTTCAGAGGTAGTTATAACTTCAGGTCCAATGAAAGGTATAAAAGGAAAGTTAGTGAGAAAAAAGGGAAAAGACCGGATCGTAATTCACATCAATACCTTAGAAAAGAATCTAATGTTGGATATTTCACCATATAATGTTGTACAGGTATAAGTATCTTAGGTAATGGATTTAAAATACAACGTTTGAATCACTTAATTGCATTTCCTTGTGTTAGCTAGATTGAATCAAAGGTGACTCCTGATATCACCATGAGAAAATCTGGTTGAAACCTGGAATGTTGTTATAATATTCCTATTAACAAGGCTAAATAAAAAAATATCATGATACCTCGAACGTGCCTTGTGGTAGCCCCATTGATAAAAAGTGTCATATCAGTTTTCATTTAAGAGTAAATAACATTTATAATAGAACATTCAATACAAAATTTAATAATTATGCACATACCAGAGATTATTGAAGTTAAAGAGCACTTGGAAGCTTTGAAGAAAAAAGAAATAATAAAGGACTGGGAGCTTCCCTATGAAAATCTATTGACTCGCCGTAGCGCGGCGATTTTCTTTTTGACACCTAAGGATGATAATGAACCGTCTCTGAAAATGATATGGAAAGAGTTAGGTAAGTATGAGAATTTTAGTTCTAGGCTTAATGTGGAAAAAAAACTTTCAGATCTAATGTTTAGAGTAACCTTTAGTAAGGAAGAAAAGGAGAAAGCATTAAGCAATGCCAATGAAACAAAATCGCCTTGAATTAGATTTGATCTATTTTAGTTCTTTTATTAAGGTTGCTAATAATTGGCTAACAAACTTATACTTAAAGAAAAACAGCTTCTCGAAACCTCACAAAAAGAGATTTTTAAAAAAGTTGAATAAAGCTGTTTATAGGTTATTTACCCCAATTGGATAAGGGGCATTGAGAAAAAGTCGCTAAAATTCCGCTTTAAAGAGAGATCAGGATATTGCATTTATAACTGGCCTGAATAAAATTAATGACTCAAACAGCTAAGGTCGATTTTCGGTTAATATCTGATTACATTCTTCAGTGATGCAAAGATATGTGGTTGGTTATCAGCGAGTTTATTAAAAGAAGTTTTGGATTAAAGGTCTCTAGCTCTTGTGTTACTAATAGTAAAAGATGAGAATTAATTTATTCTGTTTACCATTCGCTGGGGGGAGTTCGTATGCCTTTAAAACATTTGAAAAATTTAGTACAAACTGGGTGAATGTAATCCCGATTGAGTTGCCCGGAAGAGGGAGGCGTATTAAAGAAAGACTTTTATTCAATGCTCATGATATAGTAGATGATATTTTTGACCAAATAAAGGATGCTTTATTGCACCCTTACGCTATCTATGGGCATAGTATGGGTTCGCTTTTAGGGTATCTTTTAACCATCAAAATCATTTTCACAGGTTTAAGAAAGCCAGAACGCCTATTCTTTTCAGGTTCAATAGGTCCTTCAGCTTTCAAATTTGATCCACCCAGATACAATTTACCACGAGAAAGTTTTTTTAAAAAAATAATGGAATTAGGTGGCCTGCCAGAAAGTACATATGAAGATGAAGCGGTACTGGATTTTTTTGAGCCAATTCTGAGGGCTGATTTCCAATCCGTCGAAACCTATACTTACCGGCAAAACCCACCTTTTGATATCCCAATTAATCTTTTCATAGGTGATAAGGAAAAAGTAACAAGGGACGAAATATTAAGTTGGAAAAATGAAACTACTCAAGAGGTTGAACTGGATACATTTAAGGGTAATCATTTTTTCATTTTTAATTATGAAGCTGAAATAATGAAAATAATACACTCAAAATTAATAAAATAATGTATGGAATCTGGTAAATATTATTTAAAGCCTAATGTAGTCCTGGAACCGTTATTTGATAAATGGTATGCATGGTCACATTTAATCTCGCCAGTCACAGCTGCCCTGAATATAACAGGACGTCATTTAAAAATAATGACTTCTTATATTCAAGCAACGCAAGTCCACATTGCTGCTGTCAAAAACCCTAAGATGCGTGGAGGCCCCTTTATGGATTTTCCTAGCCCCAAAACCAAAGAAATTAAAGAACTGAGAGAGCAGACATTAAAAAGCCAAAGTAGATTGATAGAACTGTCTGATGCAATAAAAGAACTTAATAAAATGTTGGAACAAAAGGCTAATGGGTTCTCACTTGAACCATTGTACGCTGAGATACCTCAACCTTTAAAAGGGCTTATAGAACTACATTATGACTTAAACAATCAGGCGTCCTTTCGCTTTTTTGAAGCTTTATTATACGATAGTGATTATTACAATACCCATTCACAAAGCGTTGCCATGTGGATTACAAATAATGATGAGCGCCCATTTTGTTTGAGTACACCTAGACTTAATGACGAGAATGCTATTCATTTCAACATCCCTTTCCATCATCCTGTCATTGATGAAATTGGTAAAATGAAGAGAACAGCTAAGGAACTAACTGAATTAAAGAATATTTTAGAAATAAATGACAAAAATGAAGCTCTTTTTAATTCATTTTTTACAAAGGAAGCCCCTCCGATCTATCAAAATTATAGTGGCGATAAAATACGCATGCGTTATTTTGGTCATGCATGCATACTTATCGAAACAAAGAATGTAAGTGTTCTGATTGACCCTCTAATTAGTTACTATGGATATACTTCAAGCGTTGAACATTTTTCCGACGTTAACCTTCCAGACGTGATAGATTACGTTTTAATAACACATAATCATCAAGATCACATACTATTGGAAACATTACTTCCCCTGAGGCATAAAATAAGAAATATAGTGGTGCCTAGAAGTGGGAAATCGATTCAGGATCCCAATCTAAAATTGATGTTTAATAATATTGGATTCAATCAAATAATTGAGTTGGATGAAATGGAAGCTATTACCTTTGATAATGTAAAAATCATGGGAATTCCATTTACGGGTGAGCATGGGGATCTGAACATTCAGACAAAACTTTGTTACCATCTTCAAATTGAAGAGTTTTCAATGATGTTTTTTGCTGACTCCAATATTGTTGAGCCGATACTATATCAGCATATCCATAAAACAATTGGTGATGTTGATGTTATTTTTCTAGGCATGGAGTGTGATGGAGCTCCCATAAGCTGGCTATACGGGCCGCTTTTGAATAAAGAACTTCGAAGAGATCAGGACAACAGCAGAAGATTTTCTGGATCGAATTTCGAGAGAGGGATAAATTTAGTCAATATTTTTAACCCCAAAGAAATCTATGTATATGCTATGGGACAAGAACCTTGGGTTGAATTTATCAGTAGCATAAAATATACCGATCAATCAAACCCGATTATTCAGTCTGACAAATTAATTAAAGAATGCATGAAAAGAGGTATAGTCGCAGAAAGACTGTTTGGAGAGAAAGAGCTACTATACGAATACTATAATGCTGAAGTTAACTGATTAATTGCTTGGGGTCGGCCGGCTTAATAACGCAAGTTAGATTTTTTATTGATGACCGGTGCTTAAGTACAATTGTTTAACTATTGAAGATTGAACTTAATATTGTACTCCTTATTTGGTTGTTACTATAATTCTTTCAGATCAGTTTTTATCCCAAACCATATTTTCTAATTATGGAATTTTTGAAGCTACTGTTCAACAGGTCAAAGGCTTTTTATCTTTTTATGCTTTTTTTGGGGCTTCTCAAAGGTGCATTTAATGTAGCACTTTTAAGATTTATTGATATGGCTGTGACGCAATCCCCGATTGCGTTTTTCCCTGAATATGATTGGCTATTATTTATAGGAATAGTTTTTATATCCCTTTTAATTAACATTTTTTTTCAGTCATATATGGTGAGATTGACTTCTGAATTAAACATGGAGTTTGAGCTGGCAGTTTTGAGAAAGATAAACCGGGCATCATATGAAAATTTTGAGCGGCTTGGGCAGGGAAAAGTCTATACAGCTATTGGCGATATTCGGGCTATGGCGAATTTGCCCGAGGTTTTCATGAATGCCTTCAATGCCATAATTGTCGTTCTTTGCTGCATACTTTATATGTACATAGTTTCTCCTGTCGGGGCTGGGATAGTGGTTACAATTATAGCTGTTTTATTGACGGTTTACCTAGTCAGAAACAATAAAATCGAAAAAGATTTAAACATTCACAGAAATCTAATAGATGATTATCACCGCTATCTGGTAGATATGCTTTCTGGATTTAAAGAGCTAAAAATGAACCCTGGAAGTAACAACCGAATTTATAGTGATTTTCTGGAGGTGAATAGAAAAAAATCAAAAGATATTACCATTTCGACAAATATCAGTTACATGAATAATGAACTAACTGGCAGCTACAGTTGGTATGTGTTATTCGGTGTAGTGATATTCCTTTTACCCAGATTTTTCGGACTTTCACTGAATGAAACTTCTGCTTTTCTAATTACTGTGCTATATCTTATCGGGCCAGTTACCGTACTGGTGACGATAATACCATTTTATACAAATATCAAAATAGCTATTCAACGGTTGATCAAATTTAACAAGGAGGTAAGCGACACTCTGTCAGATGAATTACCATATAAGAATAAAATAAAATTCAAAAGAAGTTTTGAAGCTATTACTTTCGAAAACGTGACATATAAGTATGCTAATCAAAATGATGAGAATGGTTTTTCTCTGGGGCCAATCAATTTGACAATAACCCCAGGCGAACTGATTTTCATAGTTGGGGGCAATGGAAGTGGAAAAAGTACTTTCATCAATTTACTAACAGGTCTATACCGACAGAGTGAAGGAACCATTAAATTCAATGATGAGATAGTTACACTCCAAAATCATGAGAACTATCGTGATAATATGTCAGCGGTGTTTTCATCGAATTACCTTTTCTTTGAAAATTATACTGAACACGACATATCACCAAATAACGATAGGTTGGTCAACTATTTGAAGCAACTTAGGCTTTTTGATTTACATTTTATTCCTGCGAAGAACACGATACATAACAACTTATCAAAAGGGCAACAAAAACGATTGGGATTGGTCTATGCATTATTGGATCAGAAACCTATGATTATTTTGGATGAATGGGCTGCAGAACAGGACCCCGAAGCACGAAAATTTTTCTATGAAGAATTATTGCCAAAACTGCGATCAAGCGGCAAAACGGTTTTGCTTGCTACCCATGATGATGACTATTTTCATACCGCGGATAGAATATTAAAATTCGATTACGGAAAGATAGCCAGCGATTTTAAAACTAGCCTAACCGAGACGACTTAAGTGGACAAGAGTTCGCATTGATATATTGGATTTTAAATCAAGATCGTTTCGCATCCAATTCAATCATCCCTAAAAATTAACAAATGGTAATTCTTGGAATTAAACTTACTCACGATGGAGCAGTAGCACTAATTGAAGATGGCGTTTTGAAATTTTGTACGGAGATAGAAAAGATCAACAATAATGTTAGGCATAAAGAGATTTGTGACCTTTCCATTATTCCTGAGATTATAAGGTCTAATGGCTACGGCATTGGAAACATTGATTACGTGGCTATTGATGGTTGGCATGGTGTAGAGGAATTTTGGGGTGGATCATCCAGCATTACCTTAAAGCATGGCTCAAAGAACTTAATGCTAAATGTCGCACCCTATAATGAAAAAAGTCTTTCCGAAAATATACTCCAAAGATTTTTGTACTCACAAAACATAACCCTCGATAACAGGAAATTTGAATATTCAAGCTTCATGCATGTCTCTGGTCATGTTGCGGGTGCCTATTGTTCCAGTCCGTTCGCAAAATCTGGAGAGAGTTCCTACATTCTCGCATGGGATGGAGGACAATATCCTAGACTATATTATTTTGAGGCAAAGACTAATGAAATTAAAAATTTGGGTCACCTGTTTATGTTTCTTGGAACCATATATGGTATTTTTCCACAGTACTTTGGGCCTTATAAAAAGTCTCAGGCACAATTAAAAATTGATAAAAGCGAAAAACGAATTGAAGGTTTTTTTGGAGGTTATACAGTTCCAGGAAAAATAATGGCATACATTGCCTTAGGCAAGGTTAAACCAGAGCTACTTGAAATTTTTTCAAAAGTGCATCGTAAAAATGTAGTTGTAAATAATGAATTTGAGCATTTGTTTTCTCAAACCATTCGAAAACTGGTTCGCAAGGAAATATATCGGGACGAAGATGTTCTGGCAACAATGCACAAATACCTGGAAGATCTGTTATTATCCACATTGGATCAAAAAATTAGCAAGTATCCACAGTATGAACGAAATCTTTGTTTTTCGGGAGGTTCAGGGTTGAATATTAAATGGAATAGTAAGATACGAAGCAGTGGTCTTTTTAAATCAATGTATGTGCCACCGTTTCCGAATGATTCGGGAAGTGCGATAGGCGTTGCATGCTGTGAATATTTATTTCAAACTAATAAGTCGAACATTACCTGGAATGTATATAGTGGCCCAGATGTTAAAATCAATTCACCCTCCGAAGGATGGTCTCGACAGAATTTTTCGGTTGAAGAACTAGCGAGACATATGCATTTAACCGGAGAGCCCGTGGTTGTTTTGAACAGTAGGGCCGAGCTGGGCCCAAGGGCGTTAGGGAATCGATCAATATTAGCTCCGGCAACGAGCCCAAAAATGAAAGATCTTTTGAATGAAGTTAAAGGCCGAGAGTCTTATAGACCTGTAGCTCCGATGTGTTTAGAAGAAGAGGCTTCTAAGGTTTTTGACCCAGGGTGTTCTGATCCGTACATGCTTTTTGAGCATTTTGTGCGAACTGAGTGGAAAGACAGAGTCCCTGCTATATGTCATCTTGATGGTACCGCAAGGTTGCAAACAATTAATAACAAAGATAATGAAACAATTTACGCTCTACTAAGAGAATATGTCAAAGTAAGTGGAGTGCCATTATTATGTAACACAAGTGCAAACTATAACGGCAGCGGCTTTTTCCCAGATGTTAAAAGTGCTACGGGCTGGGACAGGTTGAACTATGTCTGGGCCAATAATATTTTATTTAGTAAAAATGAAAAAGCTGACTTTACAAACTACCTCTAATGGTTGTAAAACTTTATTATATGATTTTATTACTCTAATCAATAAATACTAAAATTATGAATGACTTAGTAAAACGGCTTTCTGATGGAAAGCGTCAGGTTCAAGCCAACCGTCCTGAAACAAAGGCAATTACTTTAAAAGAGAGAATTGAAATAGGCTATCTGCACATTTTATTTAAAGAAACAGGTACTGAATTGGGAATAAAACTGGATAGTAAAAATTGTGATTTTACCGGTTGTGATTTTGAGAAAGGTTCAGGGACAGCACATTTTGAGGGTGGGGTAAAGTTGAATTATGAAAATGTGAAATGTGTGGCAGATATTGATTTGAATTCCTTGGAAGGAGAGGGTTATTTGGAGCCAATAGAGGAAGAACAATACAATGAGATCGTGGGAAATGGATAAATTTCCTCAATCAGAGAATTGATCAAACATTTTCGTTTGAATAACCAATTTATAATTTTTTGAAAGAATTAGAATTAAGTTTTACACAAAAAACTAATAGTAAATATAATTTAAAAATAAAATAATTTTGATCATGAACAAAGATCATAACTATATTCAGTTATCGGATGACGTTGAGATTAAATACGTTGTTCTTTACAAAAAAGATAACAATCTTGATGAGCTTGATAATTTAAACGAACTTCCGGAACAAGCTGCCGTTTATGCAATTTGTGGAAGAGTAAATGGGCAACCTGTAAATCCAAGATTTGTTGGAGTTACGTCCAATCTAAAAGAGAGCATAATGAAGCATTTTGATTCTTCGGAATCACATGATTGTTTACGGCAATTTATGCAATCTATAAAGATAAAATCGTTAATTTATAAAGTTTTAGAGGATTCAGGAGAAGAACAGAGAGAAAAGGCAAAATTACATTGGCAAGATAAATACAAGCCGGAATGCAATGAAATGTTAAATGAAATACATTGATTCCTTTTTGACGGTAACGAAGTTATAATAGTCTAAATGACTAACATGTAAATGCTAAGAAATAATTCAAGCAAGGCCAAAAACAAGATTGAAGAAGCGAGATCAAAAAATAGAGATTATTTAGATATTGCAGATGCCAATTTAAATTACTTTCCGGAAGAGGTTTTTGGTCTGACTAATCTAAGGATACTAAAACTAGGCGGGCTATTTACACAGTTTTTTCCAGGTTCAAGAAATACCATTGCCAATATTCCGTCTGAAATCAAACGGCTAAAGAATTTGGTGGCATTGTATTTAGAAAGTAACAAATTGCATAGTCTTCCTCCAGAAATGGCTTTTCTTGAAAGGCTTGATACTTTGGTGTTGGCGCAAAATGAATTTGATGAATTTCCCTCAGTAATTTGTTCACTGTTTAACCTTCAAAGACTTCATCTTAATAACAATCGGCTTCGAGTAATCTCTGCTCATATTAACAATCTTCGAAATCTTAAGAAATTGTACATGAGTGATAACGAAATTATTTCGCTACCTGAGTCTATTTACGATTTAGATCAACTTGTAGAATTACGGTTGAATAACAATGGCCTGGAATCGCTCTCAACAAAAATCGGCGGTTTGAAAAACCTACAAGAATTATATCTTAATAGAAATGGATTAAAAGAATTACCCCGTCAGATAGGTGATTTAAACAACCTAAGGGAATTGCACCTGGAGTACAATGATATTCAATGCCTACCGGTTGAAATAACAAAATTAAGCAATCTGAAGGTTATACATACGACGGGCAACCCTCTAACCGTGCCACCATTAGAAATTTGTGAGCAAGGTGTTGAGGCCATAAAGCAGTGGTTCAAAAGTGTCCAGGATCCTTCCAAAATCGGAAAACTTTTTGAGGCCAAATTAATTCTTATCGGTAACGGTCAGGTAGGAAAAACAACCCTTAAAGAGAACCTTATTAATCGTAACTATAAATTAACCAATCACAAAAGCACAACTGGCTTAGACGTTAGAAAGTGGGGTTTTAAATTTAGGAATGATGAAAATTGTGATCTAAATATTTGGGACTTTGGAGGGCAAGGAGAGTATAGAGCGATTCAACAGTTCTTTTGTAGTAGAAATTCTTTATATTTATTTGTAACAGAACCAGAAGACGAACATATACACAAAGAAGACAGATATGTAGGGTTCGAATATTGGCTCAATTTTATTAATCTTTTTAGCTCAAATGTAGGCATAAAATGCCCCGTAATATTTGTACATACCAAGAGCGATATTAAAGTAGGTGAATGGTCAAAGTATCAAATGCAGCGGAAATTCTCTAATGTAATCGACTTTGTTGATGTTAGTTGTAAAACTGGCGATGGACTGGAGTATCTAAAGGATTTGATAGAGGCAAACCTAAAGGTTTTAGGTATTTTAGGGATACCATTTAACATCAGTTGGATAAAGGTGAAGGAGCATCTGGACTCACTTGATAAGGATTATATTAGTTTTGCAGAATACATGGATGTTTGCGCCGCCTATGGGGTGTCAGAGAAGGACGGCGTGGTATGGATTAATTATTTAAGTTCAATTGGTAGTGTTCTATATTTTCCCAAGATTCTCGCATTAAAGAAAATGGTTATTTTAAAACCTAATTGGGTTAGAAAGGCAGCGTATGATATTTTAGGGTTCAGCAAAACCAAAAACAATGGAGGTGAATTTTCCAGCGAAGATATCCTCTCTATATGGGCAAATTATAATCAAGATGATTTTAATAAACTTATGGAGGTTATGAAAGCCTTACGCTTGTTTTACAAGGTAAAAGAAGATAATAAAACCATTTATAGAGTTCCTTCTTTATCTATAAAAGAATTACCATCTTATTCCATCGATAAAAGATCTGCTAATAGCCTGTCGGCAAAGGTTTGTTTTGATTCGGTTCTACCTGCAGACATAATTTCGCAGTTAGCTGTGGTCAATCACCACAAAATATTTCAAAATTTATGTTGGAATACAGAGGTCGTTTTCCATCACATGGATACTTATGCACACTTAATTGAAGACTGGCGAAATAAGAGTATTTTGGTTCGAGTCAACGGAAAACACTCCATAACAATGCTAGATTTTGTAGTCGAAAGAATTCAGGACCTTCTCTACCAAATCCAAGGTAGTATTCTGTTTTCCAATATTACCATCGAAACACAATTAATCTGCAATTGTAGAAACTGTTTGGAGGATAATGAACCGGCAGTATATAGCTATGACTATACAAAAAAACTCTATTATGTAGGGAATCAACATATAAGTTGCCCTAAAAGTGGAGCTGAAGTGAGCTTAGCTTCATTGATGAATGTCTTATAGTTGAAACTCATCATCTAGCTTCCCCAAAGCTACCTGACCAACAAAATATAATATTTAAAGATTGATCCATTGAAGCCGAAAAGAAATGGCATGGGGGCTACCCTTATTGACTCATTGTATTCCGTAAGTCATATTAAAGATAAAGGAATATTGTTTTTAAGGGATTCAAAGTCAGAAGATTTTGTTAGCTATTGTTCCCTGTACACAAAGGCTAGAGATACCTGCTCTTACTTTTACAAAATTGGGATTAAAAAGAATGATGAACTGGTTTTATACTTTAGTGATCAAGAATCTTTTATCGTAACTTTTTGGGCATGCATCTTAGGCGGGATAATTCCGGTGCCTTTATCGGCAAGGGGAGAGGATGAATATATTTCCAAGTTTTACAAAATTTGGTTGACACTAAATAACCCATTTCTAATTTGTGAGGACACATTGTTTGACAAAGTAAGGAACTACTTTGCTAAACGTTCAGTCAGCAATTTCTTGGAAATAGAGTCCAAAAGGGTTGATCTAAATGAGTTTTCAAAATATGAGGGTGAGATAGGAAATATTAATATTCTTCCCAACGATATTGCGTATATTCAGTATTCGTCTGGCTCAACAGGACATCCAAAAGGGATAATCTTAACACACCAGAATTTGAGTTATAATACCCATGATATAATAACACATTCCAATATTAATACTCGTGATTCCATGTTAAGCTGGATGCCATTAACTCACGATATGGGTTTAATTGGGGTCCACTTAACCGGGCTGGTGGCTGGGATCAATCAAATTCTAATACCTACAAGCCTGTTCATAAAGCGTCCTTCTCTTTGGTTTGACTTGACAACAAGACACAGGTCGACTCTATTGTATTCACCCAATTTTGGGCTTAACTATTTAATGTCTTTTCTAAGTTCTGGCCAAAAATATCAATGGGATTTATCTTGTGTCCGAATGATCTATATAGGGGCTGAGTTGATTTCTCAAAGTATTCTTAAAAAATTTTTGGAACAGTTTAGAATTTATCGATTAAGAAATGACTGTCTTTTCCCATGCTACGGATTGGCAGAAGCTTCAGTGGCTGTTTCAATTCGTAAAGCCTCCGATAATCTGACATGCCACAGCCTTGATAAATCTCGATTGAATTTAGGTGATAAGATTAGAATTATTGCTGATACAAGTCCTCATAGCACTAAAGTATTGGAAGTCGGAAGCCCTATATCAAATTGTAAAGTTAGAATTTGTGATGAAGATAATAATCCTTTTGAGGCCCAAGTTGTAGGTGAAATACAAATAAAAGGATATAATGTAACTCAAGGATACTACAATAATCAATCACTTACAGAAGATACTTTTTCACCAGATGGTTGGCTTAAAACAGGCGATGTGGGTTTTTTATTCGAAAATAAAATTGTAGTTGTAGGTAGGAAAAAGAATATAATAATAATAAATGGACAAAATTATTATCCAAGTGACATAGAAAATCTGATCTGTTCAAACATAAGAGAATTTGCCATAGGGAAGGTCGTGGCATTAGGTTATAAAAATGAATTGACAGGATCAGAAGAAATCATAATATTTCTGCAACACAGGGGTGCAACAAAGAAATTTGCAAAATATGTTAAATTGGTCAAGGACATAGTTTATGAGAGTTTGGCACTTAACGTTAAAGATGTAGTACCTATAAAAAAAGTGCCTAAAACAACAAGTGGTAAAATCCAAAATTTCAAATTACTTGAGAACTATAAAAATGCATATTATGAGGATATATTAAAAGAATTACAATTTTCTTCGATTCAGGGCGAAAATAGTGGTCTAAGAAACATTGAAAAACATATACTCCAACTGCTTAATCAATTTACTGAGTCTAAAGATATAAATGTTGCCCACAACTTGTTAAGCATAGGGCTTGATAGTATAAAAACCACTAGGTTATTTAATCGCATTCAGGAAAAGTACAAAACGGATTTATTTTTAAGCGATCTCTTCAGGTTTCCTACGATCTTAGAATTAGCTCAACATATCCACACTGGAATCAAAAGTAATCAATTTAATATTACTTCCATTGAAGAACAGGAGCATTACCCGGTAACGTATGCGCAAAACAAATTTTTTCTATTACACAATTATGTTGACCAACAGTATGCTTTTAACTTATCCAATGCCTGCTTTATAGATGGAGATTTGAATGTGTCGGCGTTAGAAATGTCCTTTTTCAAACTAATTGAAGAATATGAGATCCTTAGAACAACATTTCGACAAGTTGGCGAGACGGTGAGACAGAGCGTTTTACCAAATGTTTCTTTTTCGTTCCAAATTGAAAAGACTGACTTAAGAAATACTCCCGAACCAGAGTCAATCGCTAGGGAGAGAGCAAAATTGATTGTCAAAAAATCATTTGATTTAGAAAATAATCTACCAATAAAGGTATATATTTTTCAGGTCAGTGATTTTAGAAACTTACTTTTGGTTGTCGTCCATCATATTGTTTTTGATGGGTGGTCTGCCGGGGTAATGATTAAAAGGATTCAAAGGTTGTATCGCCATTACCATTTGAATGAAGACTATCCTGATCAAAATCCACGGTTGCAATATAAGGACTACGCAGTATGGCAAGTTCAGAATGTTTCTTCTGAAGTGTCAAAAAAGCATAAAGAACTTTGGCTTCAAGAGTTCAACGATGAGTTTGAGGCCTTGAATTTATCAATTTCCAATAGAAAAAAATCAGGACTGACATTTAATGGTGATCATGTCGATTTGGTTTTTACGGCAGAACTCACAAAGTTGATAGATGAATTTTGTGAAGCCAATGAAATTACGGTATTTATAGTTTTAACAGCTGCAATTCAGGTACTCTTACATAAGTATTCCGGGCAGACAGATATTATAATTGAAATCAACACAGCTGGACGTGATAATCGGCTAGTTGAGGACCAATTGGGGTATTTTGTAAATACCTTACCGATTAGGCAGACGGTCTCCCCAGGTGACAAATTTCTTACTTTCCTAAAGAAGGTGAGAGATAAAATTGTAGCTGCGTACGGGCATCAATTTTATCCCTTCGATTTGTTAATAGAAGATTTAAAGTCAAAATTTCATGATTCTGTTGGGTCATCATTTAATACTCTTTTACTATTCCAGAACTTTGATCATTCGTTCAATTTTGGGGAGATAAGTAAAGATCTCACCGTCTCTTCTTATGATGTTAGAACAGATACCAGCATTATTGACCTGCAGTTTGAATTTTTAAAAAGAGATGAAAATCTGGTATTAGACATAAATTTTAATACCGACATTTTTGATGTAAAACAAATTGAAAAACTAAAGACTCACTTTCAGTATTTACTTGAAGTTATTCTAGTTGACCCGAACAAATTAATATCGGAATATTCTATGTTGACTGGACAAGAGGAATGGCTACTTTCACGATTCAATAATTCTAATATTGTATCTTATTCTGCACTTCCGAGCTTCATAGAGCAATTCGAGAAGATGGCTTTAGAATTTGCAGACAAAGTTGCTGTGTTTGATGAAAGTTCTACACTCACATATAACGAACTACATTATAGATCAAGCCAGTTAGCTAACTACTTAATTCAGAAATATAATATCAGGAGAGATGATAAGGGCGGTATTTTAATTAGCCGATCTAACAATATGATTATAGGAATTTTGGCTCTCTTAAAAACCGGGGCAACAATTGTAATGTTGGATGCAGACCTCCCTGAAATTCGAATTAACTTCATGATTGAAGATAGCAATACCGGCCTATTACTGACTGATAATATTACATCACTATCTCAAACCATAAGAGTCATTGAGATCTGTGATATGACAAATGAAGAGATATATACCTACAATTCCACTTCTCCCGGAATATATGTTAAAGGTAATTTGCCAGCATACATAATATATACATCGGGGTCTACCGGCTGGCCAAAAGGAGTAATTATTTCACATGATGCATTAACCGATTACATACAGACTTTCAAGAACTATTTCGAATTGACTTCAAATGATCGTATAGTGCAGCAATCATCCTTATCATTTGACTTGTGCATTGAAGAAATTTTTCCTGCGCTTACTGTGGGTGCTCAACTTTTAATAGTAAAGGGTGGAGGGAAAGATATTCAAGGGCTTCAAAAAGTAATTCAATCACAAAGGGCTACCATACTGAGTACAACACCACTTATAATAAGTTCATTAAACAAAAACCCGGAAAAACTCACCTCCTTAAGAACGCTAATCAGTGGAGGAGAAGCGTTAAGACCAGAACATTTTGATAACTTAACTTTTAATCTTAATTTATTTAATACCTATGGTCCCACAGAGGCAACGGTATGTGTAACCTACAATAAAATCGAACAACCAAGTGAGACAAATATTTTAGGTTATCCATTGCCAAATCATGAGATTTATGTTCTTGATGAACAGCAAAAGTCGGTTCCAATTGGATTTCCTGGTGAAATATGTATTTCCGGGTCAGGTCTGGCCGATGGGTACATAAATTTAGTGGAGGAAACTCACAATTCATTTGTAAAGAATAATGAGGCACGTGGAAGTAGGTTTTACCGGACCGGAGATATTGGCAAGTGGACCGAGGATGGAAAGATTGAGTTTATTGGCAGAAAGAACTTTCATATAAAAATTAACGGATATAGAATAGATCCTAGAGAGATCGAAGCACAAATAATTTTACATCTTAAGACCCAACATGTGGTAGTAAGGGTGGTTGAAAGATATGATGAAAAATCTCTCGCTGCTTATATTGAAAGCAACCAACTTATAAACATACGGAATATTAGAAAATCACTTGCTACTGTTCTGCCTCACTACATGATTCCTGCTTATTTTGTTCAGGTAGAAAGGTTTAATAAAAATCCAGGTGGTAAGATAGATCTTTCCGCACTCCCTGATCCTTTTCAAAACGGGGGAACTCATAATGAAAATTCAATACCTATCAATCCCAAAGAGAAAAAGTTATTATCTATATGGAATGAGGTATTTGAAACTCGAAATTTAGGTGTTACAACCAATTTTTTTGATATGGGCGGCAATTCAATATTAGCCATGCAATTGATCAGTAAAATTGCGATAGAGCTGAAAGTCCGGATTCATATCAGGGATATTTTTGAAAACCCTAGTGTACGAGATCTTGGCTCTTTTCTGTCAGGACAGAATAAAGAAGCTTCAAACCACATAGTGCCCATTGAAGAACAGGAATTCTATGAGGCTTCTAATATACAAAAGCGTTTATGGGTACTCAGTCAATTTGAAGAAAGTCAAAAGGCTTACAATTTATCGTGGGCTTACAAATTTGAAGGGCATTTAGATGTTGAGATACTTAGCAGATCATTCAGAGCACTGATTAAACGCCACCAAATTTTAAGTACCCGGTTTAGAACTGTTAATGGAACCCTGAAACAATTCTTAAATAAATTTGATCAGGATAATTTCAAAATTGAATGCATTGATATAAAGCAAAATAAATATGCCTGCAATGTTGTCAGGTCTATTGCCAACCAAAATGCCCAACAGGTTTTTGACCTAAACACAGATTTACTACTTCGCGTGAAACTGTTAAGATTGAAAGATCATACTTGCATATTATTATTTGCAATTCATCACACGATTGCAGATGGTTGGTCAATTAATATTCTAATCAAGGAGTTAAGCATATTATATAACGCTTTTATCAATGGCAAAGAAAGTCCTTTACCTCTATTGAACATCCAGTACAAAGATTGTATTCACTGGCTAAAATATAAGTTAGAAGGCGAAAAAAATGAAATTAATAAGAAATACTGGAAAGATAAGTTTAGTGGCGAAATTCCGGTTTTAACCTTACCCTTAGATTTTACTCGCCCCTTAAAACAATCATATAAGGGGAATTCAGTGAGTTTTTATATTAATAGGCAAATAAGATCAAATCTAATTGAGATTAGTCGGGATAATGAAGCCAGTTTGTTTATGATATTGCTAACTGCCATCAATATCCTTATCTTCAAATACACCAGGCAGGATGATATTATCATAGGCACCCCAATAGCTGATAGACGACATGAAGATTTAGAAGGTCAAATTGGTTGTTATTTGAATACTTTGGCGATCAGAACGATATTTGATGCCTCCAACGAAACATTCATTGGGCTATTGGCAAAAGTAAGGCGGTCCGTTATTGATGCATACGAGCACCAAGATTATCCTTTTGAATCGCTGATTTCTGATCTAACGTTAGAACGTGATACTAGCCGCTCACCATTATTTGATATTTTGATCGGTTATCAAAACGTTCAAACAGCCCATCGATACTTAAAGAAATTTAACGGATTAAAGGTTTCAGAATATCCAATTGATGAAATAACAAGTCAGTTTGATTTGGCTGTTGAATTCTTTGAAGAAGACGATAGAATACTGGTTAAATTAGAATATAATACAGACCTGTTCCTTGAAGAAAGTATACTCAAATTGAGTAATCACTATGTTGAAATACTTAAAGTAGTAACCAAAAGTGTCAATGTTAAGATATTGGATATCGAGATTTTAACACCGCCTGAAATAGAAGAGATTCTTTATAAATTCAACACCAATACCATTGATAACGATCTGTGTAAAATTAGAACATTCAAAACGGTCTTTGAGGAACAAGTTAATATTGCTCCTGAGTCCGTAGCCCTTATTTACAAAGATATCACTTTGACTTATCGTTGCCTCAATGAACGTGCAAATCAACTGGCTCACTATCTTATCCATCATTTCTTAATAGTTCCCGATGAAGTAATTGGTATATTAATAGAAAGATCAGAAAAAAGTGTAATCACTTTACTGGCTATAATTAAAACGGGTGCTGCTTACTTACCAATCGACACCACCTACCCCAAAAATAGGATAAATCATTTAATTGATGACAGTAAATTAAAAATTCTATTAACGGATCAAAACAATTTAGTTAGTACTTTTTCCAATGATTTAACTTTAATTAATGTTGATAGTATAGAAGAGGAGTTGGTCAGCTACTCTCGATCTAATCCCAACGTGAATGTTGAGCCAGAAAATCTGGCCTATATGATTTACACCTCCGGATCTACTGGTATTGCCAAAGGGGTTGGGGTTGAGCATAGAAATCTGTTAGGTATTTCAGAGAGTTGGAAGCATGCCTATAAACTAACCACTTTTCCTGTAAGCTTATTACAGGTTGCGAGCTTTTCATTTGACGTATCTTGTGGCGATTTATGCCGCGCATTATTGAACACAGGAAAAATTGTGATATGCGAGGATTATTCCCGGTTCGATATAGAGTTATTATACCATACATTATTAATTCATAAAATTAACATTTTCGAGTCCACCCCCGCACTGGTTTTTCCGTTGACTAATTACATCATTTCTAAAGGATTGATGCCAACCTCTTTGAAATTGTTAATAATAGGGTCGGATAAACTTTTAGTAGAAGATTACAAAAAGCTGCTAAATTATTTTGGGTCGAATATTCGCATTCTTAATAGCTATGGAACTACAGAGACCACAATAGATTCTTCCTTTTATGAGCAAGTAACGAATTTATTACCAGAAACCGGGAATGTGCCTATTGGGCGGCCTTTAAGGAATGTAAAATACTACATCTTTGATGAGCAAATGCACTTACTTCCTGTTGGTGTTGCTGGGGAGTTATATATCGGTGGGACAGGTGTTGCCAGAGGTTATATAAATCAACCTGAACTCACGGATCAAAAATTTATTGAAAATCCATTTAGACCAGAGGAGAAGCTTTATAGTACCGGCGATATAGCACGCTGGAGGCCTGATGGCAATGTAGAGTTTTTAGGAAGAAATGACCATCAGGTCAAAGTCCGTGGCTATAGAATCGAACTTGGTGAGATTGAGAATTTAATATTACAGCATCCTCAAATGGAGCAAACGGTGGTGATCTGTCGAGAAAATATGTTAGGGGAAAATGAGATAATCTGTTATTATGTAAGTACTAGCGGATCATCGGTGCTCAACATAAGGGAATTCCTGTCTAACCATCTTCCAAAATTCATGTTACCTAGTCATTTTGTCCATTTGGCAGCAATTCCACTTTCCGGTAACGGGAAAATAGAATTAAAGAAGTTGCCCTGTCCTGATTTAGACAGTAATGAAAATGAAATTTATGAAGCCCCTCGCAACGGAATTGAACACAAACTAACCAATATATGGTGTGAGATTTTAAACAAATCAATTATTGGTATAAACGATAACTTTTTTGAGCTTGGGGGACACAGTTTAAAAGCTACTCAGGTTATGTTTCGCATACATGAGACACTCGGTATGAAATTGGATCTTAGTGAGATATTTCTTTACCCTACCATAAAGGATCTTGCCAGAATAATTCAGTCGGTGAAAAGTCAGGAGTATGAGAAAATTCATTCAATAGAAGAACAAGAATATTATGAACCATCACACGGACAAAAGCAATTATGGATTTCCAATCAATTTGAAGAGGAACAGTTGGCGTATAACATGCCTATAGCTTACACCTTTAAAGGTTATTTAAACAAAGAAGCACTTGCCCGGTCTTTTATGATGTTGATTAGGCGCCATGAAATTCTTCGAACAGCATTTCTAGTGATTAATGGTGAACTAAAACAAAAGGTATTGAAACCAGAACCTTTTAACATAAGCTATACCGATATACGATCATCCTCTAAAAAGGATGAAAAAATAAAGGCACTAATAGCGGAAGATCTTCAATCGGTTTTTGAACTGTCAGAAGGTCGGTTGATGCGCGCTCAATTGGTTTGCATAGAAAACAAGGAACACTTATTTTTATTTAATATCCATCATATAATATGTGATGGATGGTCAGCTGAGGTGTTGATTGAAGAAATAGTAAAATATTATGCGATCTGTAGCAGGGGAGTATCGATTGCACCATTAAAGATTCAATTTCAGTATAAAGATTATACAGCATGGCAACAAAAGCAGATTGACCAAGGCAAATATGTTCACCAGGCCAACTACTGGCTAAATAGGTTTAGAGATCAAACTCCTCCCTTACAATTACCCACAGATTTTGTCAGGCCACCAGTAAAAAGTCACAACGGTGGGAGTCTAGATACGATTTTTAGCAGTGCATTAAGTAAGGGTTTAACAAATTTTTCCAAGAAACAAAGCACTAGTTTGTTTATGGTATTGCTTAGTTCAATACAGGTATTATTGTATAGATATACAGAGCAGGAAGACATAGTCATAGGGGTACCCGTATCGGGGAGGGGGCATAAACTCCTAGAAAAACAAGTTGGATTTTATGTAAATACTTTGCCCATCAAAATTAACATTAAAAATGAAGACAGTTTTGAGAAGCTCTTAAAGAATGTAAGAGGGTGTACCTTAAATGCTTACTACAACCAGGATTATCCATTTGACCTTTTAGTGGAAAACTTAAACCTGGAAAGAGAAATTGGCCGATCTCCGCTATTTGATATCATGGTGGTTATGGAAGAGACATTAACACAACAAAAGTCCGAATTTAAAATAGACGATCTGTTAGTACAAGAGTACCCAATAAAATTAAACAAATGTAAATTCGATATAGTATTTAATTTTAAGAAAAGTGATGACCAAATATTTTTAAATACTCAATATCGGGTTGATTTGTTTAAAAAGGAGTCAATAAAGAGGTTTACCAGTAAATTATTAAAAATCTTGAGTATTGCTATAAAAGAACCATTTACCAGAATTGACACATTCCGTTTAGACGGTGAAAAACTAAAAACTAGTAGTAATTTGGAATTAGATCAATCCTTCAATTTCGAATTTTAGTGCTAACGATCAAGTCATAAAATCAGCATATATCTCTCACACCCTTTAGATTTAGCAAGATTAGAAAATTTATTGTAAAGTTTGAATCTTAAGCTTTGACTTTTTCTTCATATGAGTAATGTCGATAAAACTATTTTAACAGATAGCAGGTATAGATTGCATACGAAATACTGGAGAAACTTCCTCTCATGCCATGCTGGTAGTTTCGATTTTCAGATAAAGAAGAAACCAAATAATGGAAAAGTTCCTCAGGCTTTCCATAACTTCATTTTGGAAGCAAAGCAATACAAGTCGATTATTAGACTTACTAAGGAAAACGACACAGGAGTTTTTGTTTGTATTCTTTCCATTTTTACTATTCTGCTTAGAAGGTATACAAATCAAAAGGATGTAATTATAGATTCGCCCCTTAATACATTGAATATTGGTAACGAAATTTATACCCAAAAGGTACCATTATTAATTAAGGTGAAAGATGATGACTCACTGAAAGATCATCTGAATAATGTCCGTGATACCATTAAGGAGTCTTATAAATATCAAAACTTCCCGGTAGAATTGATTAATGAAGGTGAAGATAGTTTTACTACCAATGTCTTTATTCAATATCAATCAATCCACAGGCCTCCAAACAAAATAGGTTTTTATGACTTAATAATTTCAATTGAAAAGGATGAAGAGATAAAAATCAATCTACAGTATAGTAGAGAGGCTTTTGAAGAAGGTTTTATTAACAATATTCAACTACATTTCTTGAAAGCTTTGGACTATATAAATGAATTGTCAATACCTATTAAAGCAATTGAGATTCTTTCTGCTAAAGAAAAGAGATTTCTGGAAGGCATTAACAATAAGGATATAAATAATTGTATCATTTATAAAACGGTTGATCAATTGTTCAAGCGGAATGTTAAAAGCCAGTCGGATGCTGTTGCCATAGTATTTGAAAATCACCATATAACATATCAAGAACTCGACGAAAAATCCAATCAATTATCAAATTATATTCTCGAAAACCATGAGGTTAATTCTAATTCTTTCGTCGGTTTAATATTTGATAATTCAGATTCAATGGTATTAAGCATTCTGGCCACCATTAAAGCGGGTATTACTTACATACCTATTGATATTAACTATCCACTGGGTCGAATTTATAAAATCGTAAATGATGCCTCGATTAAGATTTTGATAACAGATAAAAAAGATGTCGTAAATGATGCCATTTTGAGAAAATCATCTGAGGTGTTACTACTAAACAACTTAGAGCAGATCGGTTCTTTTTCAAAAGAAAAGGTGCACAAACTGGTGGTACCAAACGAGCTAGCCTATATAATGTATACTTCTGGAACCACTGGAATCCCAAAAGGAGTCATTATTGAACAAAAAAGTATAATCAATTTGGTTTACGGACTTGTAAAATCAATGAACCTCAAAAGAGAATGGAAATATATTCTAAGTTCATCCATTGGATTCGACGCTTCAGTTAAACAATTATTCTTACCGCTAATAGCGGGAGCGCAACTACATATTTTTAAAAATATTAAGGACATCAGCAATTTGATTCGTTATATATCAATTGCAAAGATAAATGTCTTACACCTGTCTCCTGAAGTATGGAAACAGTTTCTTTTATCAGATAATTTTGTTGCCAACTTTTGTTCCAGTCTTAAAGTGGTTTCTTCCGGAGGAGACATTCTTACCAAAGACCTGGCTAAAAAGATTTCAAACCAGTTGCCTGGTTGCAAGATTTACAATACGTATGGTCCTACGGAAGTTTGTGTAAACGCTTCCACTTTTTCAATAAATGGTGGTTCAGGGTATGATCCATTACCGATAGGCAAAGCAATGCCGAATTATGAGATATATATTTTAGACGATCATCTTGGATTTCAACCGTTAGGTACAATAGGTGAAATTTGTATTTCAGGAATTGGGGTTTCTTTGGGTTATCTTAATCAACCAAGTTTGACTAAACAGAAGTTTGTGAATAACCCCTTTGATGAAAGTCAAAAGTTATACTTAACAGGCGATTTAGGTAGGCTGCTTCCCGATGGAAATATTGAATTTGTAGGAAGGAAAGATAACCAGATTAAGATCCGCGGTTTTAGAATTGAACCAGGCGAAATTGAGCAGGTGATACTCAATTACAATGGTCCGATAGATGCAAAAACGATTGTCAATAAAGGACCGAATGGAGAAAAACGATTGATAGCTTTTGTAAAAGGCAAGAAAAACTTAGGCTTGGCCAACATAAAGAGTCATTTAAGAGAGTATTTGCCAAGCTACATGATCCCAGAGGGTTTTATACTTTTAGAGGAGTTTCCTTTAAAATTAAATGGTAAGCTTGACGAAGTCGCATTGCAAAAGCTTGCTAATGAGTCTTTATTTAATTACACCCAATATGTGGCTCCTCGTAACGTAATAGAAAAGAAGCTGATTAGTATTTGGCAGAAACTTCTTGGTGCTGACAATATTGGTATAAAAGATCGTTTTTTTGACTTGGGAGGACATTCCTTAAAAGCAATGCAGTTGGTATCGCGAATTTTAGCCGTATTTAAAGTACAAATAGATTTAAAAGATGTATTATCCAACCCGGATATTGAAGGTCTTTCAAAGTTAATTGGCGATTCCTCTAAAAAAAGTGAATATTACGTTCCGGTTATCGAAGAACAAGAGTACTATAAGCTTTCATATCCGCAAAAGAGATTATGGTATATGCATTACCTTCAAGAAAGCAAATTAGCCTATAATATGGTAGCTGGATACATAATTGAAGGAGAGTTACAGACAAATGCCTTTCAAAAAGCCCTTGACTTATTGACCATTAGGCACGAAACTTTAAGAACTACATTTTTACAAAAAAATGATGACCTGATTCAAAAGGTTCATTTTCCGAATTATAATTTGAAGATTGCCTATCAGGATTTAAGAATAGACCCCAAAAAAGATGAAAGGTGTAACAACATATTTGATGAGGAGGTTAATAGAAATTTTGATTTAACAAAATATCCTTTGTGGAAGACAAGACTTGTACAAATTGAAGCAAAGAAGCACTTGTTCATTATCAACATCCATCATATTCTTTCTGATGCCTGGTCAAATCAAATTATGATGAATGAGGTATTGGATTTGTATGCCAGGTGCAAAGAAAATATTGATGCCATATTACCTCCAATGTTTCTACAATATAAAGATTATTCTGCATGGAATAATCGTTTTTCCACTCCAAATTACTACTGGGAGACAGTTTTTAGCGATAGAATACCAATCCTGTCTATCCCATATGATTTTCAAGAATCAAAAAGATTTTCAAATGAAGGGAGGTACATTAACATCGTTGTTAACCGCAACCTATATAAAAGATTGAAAAACCTGGCGACTGACCGCGGATATAGCCTTAGCACAGTTTTGTTTTCCGCATATAATATTCTTTTATCAAAATGGTGTCTGACAACTGATTTCGTTGTTGGTACACTGGCCTCGGGAAGGAATAGGGTCGAACTGGAAGGTATTGTTGGTATCTTCATTAATTTTCTTCCAATTAGAAGTTATATTAATGGGAAACTATTATTTGATGAGTATTTAAAATTATTTGGCACTGAGCTTAATAAGGCATATACAAACCAAGACTATCCATTCGAGCTTCTGGTGGAACAATATTACAGTGGTCATGAAACAATAATTAACCCTTTCTATAACACATTGTTTAATTACAATTTTGTAGAGGGTCTAAATAATGAGCATGATTACATCGAAAAAGCAGGCTTAAAGATCACCAGCCACAAAGCCGACCAACTCATTTCTTTTCTGGACCTAAAGGTTGACGTTTTTGACAATGGAGAACAATTAAAAATATCTTTCGAATATGATCCTGGTTTATTTAAGGAGAAAACCATAAAGGTATTGGTTGACAGGTATGTCAAACTGCTCGAACTACTGAGTAGAAATCCCAAAATCAAACTTGATAGTGTTGAACTTTTTGATAATAAGGAGCTTGAAAAAATTAGAAACAATTTTAGTAAGAGTAATGATTTAACTATTAACCTTTTCTCATCGTTTGTAATTGATCCAGCTGTGGATTATTTAAAATACTGGCTGAAAGAAAGTGATTATTGTTCTCAGGTGAATGTTGGAGATAATAATCAGTTATTTCATCAATTAATCAATAAGGCTACATCAAATGATTGCGAGAATACCTTGAACATTCTGTATTTCCGTTTTGAAGATTATTTGCATGACCAAAATGGAGGTCCGCAAAGTGATAGTATCAAAAGTTTAGAAAGAATGTATATCGATTTAAAGAATATTATTGTTCAACTTTCTGGTTCACAACAAAAATATTTGGTGTGCCTTCTACCGATCTCAGAGCGATCCGTTCAAAGCAAATCTTTAATCGATTTTATACGAAAACTGACTACGGAGTGGGAGAAATTTCTGTCTTCTATCGGAGGTTTACATGTTATTAACCTAACAGAGATTGCATCACTTTATGATATACGTGAAATATTTGACCCTATTTCATACGAAATGGGTAAAATACCATTTACGCAAGAGTTTTATGCTGCTCTTGGGACCTATACTGCTCGAAGAATAATTAGCATAAAATCACCTGGATACAAGGTAATAGTAGTTGATTGCGATAACACCTTGTGGAAGGGGATATGTGGAGAAGATGGCTTAACGGGTATCTCCATAGAAGCTGGACATAAGTATTTACAGAGATTTCTGATAAAAAAATATAGCGAAGGTTTTTTATTGGCTTTATGCAGTAAGAATAATGAAGAAGATGTTTGGAATATATTTTCTTCTCACCCGGAGATGATTTTGAGTAAAAAACACATTATCGCAGCAAAAATAAATTGGTGCCCTAAATCCGATAATATAAAAGAGATATCTTCTGAATTAAATCTAGACCTGAATAGTTTTATATTTATTGACGATAGTCCTATCGAGTGTGGCGAAATGATGACAAGGCATCCTGAAATATTAAGTTTACAATTGCCTGTGAATTCCAATGAATACCCTGGTTTTTTAAATCATGTGTGGGCATTTGATAGATATTCTGTTACTCAGGAAGACAAAAGAAGAAATGAATTGTACCAACGGGAAAAGGAGAGAAAGGTGCAGAAAAAAAATTATGCATCTATAGATGAGTATATAAATTCCTTAAAAGTCAAAGTAGAAATAAAAGAATTGCAAGAGGACCAGACAGAACGTGCCTCGCAATTAACATTTAGAACAAATCAATTTAATCTTAATGGCCTTCATATTTCTGAAACAAAGATTTATGATTTATTGAAGAAGAAGAGTGTGAAGTGCTGGATGATCACAGTATGCGATCAGTTCGGGGATTACGGTTTTACGGGATTAGTTATTTTTAATATGACCAAAGAAATGTTAAACCTAAGCACATTTTTATTAAGCTGCCGGGTTTTAGGAAGGGGGGTTGAATATGCCGTATTAACTGAAATCGCTAAATACTGCAAAAAAGCTGAAATTAAATATTTATCCCTTAATTACATTTCGACACCTAAAAATGTTCCTATAAAACGCTTTTTGGATGAAATTGGTTTAACCAATTCGTCAGAATTGATATCAGATCAATTTTCGTTAGAAAAGCTTGATAAATTTAGTAAATACAATACGGTTGTGAACACATTGTATCACTAACAGTGTTATAAGCGCATTGCTTTCGATTTTGCAATCAAGATATAAATCAGGACCAATTAAAGACTAAAGTAGATTTAATCGCTTCAACTTTTATGACCAGTTATGTTAAGGGTCCAATTGCCAAACTAATAGCGAATAATGAAATATTCGATTATTGGTTTTCCAAACTATCAGGAAGAAAGGATTGTAACAGTCAATTACTTGAGAAGTTGATAAATTTCATAGAACGATATATACTTTTTTACAAGTTTTCTTCGCAATATATTGATAAAGTTTACTCTGACTTTCTGAGTCAGTATATTGCTGATATAGAGTTGTTTATGAAAACGAATGAATATCCATTCAGGAATAATAAAAAAATGGTGTATAAGATACCCCGTACTACCTATGATTTGGTGCTAATGCTCTCTGTAATTTTGACTTTTCACAGATATAAAATAATGGATTGTATTTATACAATGTCTAGCCCTGTTAGTAATGCTTTGGTAGTTGGCTTAGGTTCTGGTATTGAGGCAGATTTAATCAAACCCAATACCAAGAAAATAATAGCTTATGATTTATCTATAAGTGATTTCTGCAGGAAGGTTTTAAAGTATATAGACAGTCGACAGGATCATTTTAACGGCAACGACGGTCAAGTATTTCAAAGAATATATCTAATTGAAATATTAGAACACTTGTACGAACCTTATTTGCTTTTAACCAAGTGTATAAGCGTATTAAAACCCGGTGGTCAGATATTTTTGACCACCGCCACCAACATCCCCCAATTCGATCATCTGTACAATTTTGATAACCTTGATTTATTTGAAGAAAGAGTTAAAAAACTTGGACTGGTTATAATGTTTAAAGAAGACATAATGCATGACACCTCTTTTAATATCAATGCCAAGAATACATTTTATATCCTACAATTAAACTAACGAAGCCAGGTGAAAAATAGCATTAATTACCGCGCATTGGCTAATAAGACGGGAAAACAATTAGTTGATCTGATCAATTCGAAAATAAATGAATCTGATCAGTTTAATGAATCAGTTCTTACAAAAGATAGTGATCAGGAAAAATTATTACAGATATGGAAAGATCTGTTGGGGAGGTCAGATATAAATTTGACCGATAGTTTTTTCAAGGTTGGTGGAACGAGTATAAAATTGGTACAATTAATTTCAAGAATATCCAAAGTATTTAATGTAGACGTGCAACTAAACGAACTGTTTAAGAACGCTACGGTTGAAAAAACGAGCAGAATAATAAAGCAAAGAAAGTTGGCCTTACCATTGCCTTCTTATAGGATCAAGGCTATTGAAGAGCAAGATTATTACAGCGTTTCGCATGCCCAGAAACGAATATGGGTATTATCTCAATTTAGTGAGGCCAATGTGGCTTATAATATTAATGGTGCTTATTCACTTAAAGGACCGTTGAATATAAAGGTATTAGAGAATTCCATTACAGAAGTAATACGACGCCATGAAAGTCTCAGGACCTCCTTTAAAACTATAAATGGGAATGTTTTTCAAAAGATTTTACCGATGGAATTGGTAAAATTTAAAATGAGTTTTCAAGTTACTTCCAACCATGAATCAAATGTAGAGAAGATAAAATTAATAGCTGCAAATGAATCAAGAAGAGGTTTTGTACTAAGTGAGGGTCCTCTCATACGTGTTAACCTTATTCGCAATGAGGACGAAAATCATACAATTCTATTTACTGTTCACCACATTATAAGTGATGGGTGGTCTATAGAATTGATGTTTAAAGAACTCTTAGACTTTTACATAGCTAAAACTCTTGGAAATGATACACATATAACTCCATTAACTACTCAGTATAAAGATTATTCCTCCTGGCATAATAAACTCCTTTTCAATAAGGAAGAAAGCAAGACTTATTGGCAACAAAAACTGGCTGATCACCCTGGCACGATTAATCTTCCTTACGATAAACAAAGAATCAAAAGAGGTTTTACGGGGCTTACTATTTCAAACAGTTTGAGTAAGGAATTATCTGATAAAATCCGGGCCTTAGCAAGTCAGGAGTCCACCAGCATATTTGTTGTTTTTAATGTTGTCATCAAAATTTTGCTATTTAAAATAACGGGTCAAGATGACATAATAATTGGTAGCCCTGCTGCAGGTAGAGAATTTTCAGACTTACAACACCAGATTGGGTGTTACTTAAACTACCTAATATTAAGAGATAGGATTGAACCCGAAAAATCGGTAAGGTCCCTATTACTGGAGGTTGCAAAAACCACCACCGAAGCCCTTGAGCATCAGAACTATCCTTTTGATAAAATAGTTGAGGATTTCAACATACAACACAATGATGGAAGAAATCCCTTTTATGATGTGTTATTGGTAATGACTCCTGATATGTTTGAAAAAGAATTAAATAATTTGGTCAACTCGACATCCCTCACCATTGAACCAATCGAATTTGAGTCTAGCATTAGTAAGCTTGATCTCACATTTTTTATTGGAGGCGGTGATCAAATTACTCTGGACATCGAATACAACTCGGAATTATTTAATACTGACACCATTGATACCATCATAAAAGATACAAAATCGATTCTTTTTCAACTTATAGATAATCTTGACAATTCAATCAGTCAAATAATATCGCTAACCAAAACCTCAAAAGAGATCAAGGAAGAAGAAGATTTTTATAAGTCTTTGATTCAAAGAATAGACGACAAATAGATATGTGTGGTATATCCGGCATTATGAGAACAGGTGAGGAGAAAGAACTTGTCAATTCAGGCATTGTTGAAATGACAAATGAACTAATGCATCGAGGTCCTGATGATTGTGGGTATTATGTAGATCATAATATTGCCTTGGGATTTAGGCGACTTTCAATTATTGATTTAAAATATGGCAATCAGCCTTTGTACAATGAGGACAAATCTTTGATCATGGTTTGCAATGGCGAAATTTTTAATTACAAAAAGCTAAGGAAACAGCTACAATTGAAGGGGCATAACTTTTATACTAGTTGTGACGTGGAGGTTATTCCTCATCTTTATGAAGAGTATGGACTTGATATGTTTGATAAGTTGAATGGTCAATTTGCATTCGCATTATATAACAGGAATAATAGAAAAGTACTTCTTGCACGTGATCATTTTGGTATAGCGCCATTATTTTATACCCATTTGGGCAAAGATCTGATTTTCGGTTCAGAAATTAAATCCCTTCTTAAGCATCCCGAAATTCCTAGGTCTGTTAACTTAACAGCTCTGGACCAGATATTTACATTTCCTGGCATTATTAGCCCCTCCACAATGTTCAAAGGCATTTACAGCCTTAAACCGGGACACTATTTATTTGGAAATCCTGATGAATTTAAAGTAAAAGAGTACTGGGATTTAGTCTATCCTTCAACTCCGATAGAGAGCACAAAACCAAAGGATTATTACATTGACAAATTGTCTAACGCATTAACACAGTCTGTGAATTATCGGTTGAATTCCGATGTTCCTGTAGGACTATACATTAGTGGGGGGCTGGATTCATCAATAGTGGCCAGCTTATCGAAGACCATTAAACCTGACACAGATTTCCATTCGTTTTCAATAGAGTTTGGCGATAAGCATATTAATGAAAGCAAATATCAAAAGCTTATGGCAAAATCTATTAAATCAAGACATCATTCATATCTTTTTAAGAACGAGGACATTTTACTAAGGTTAAAAACCGCAATTTTTCATGCTGAATGCCCTCTTAAAGAAACCTATAATACCTGTAGTCTGGCACTTTCAGAACTCGCCAATCTTAATAACATTAAGGTTGTACTGGGAGGAGAGGGGGCCGATGAGTTGTTTGGAGGATATGTGGGGTATAAATTTGATAGCTTGGGCCTTGGGGCTGGTACACACATGGATCCTGAAGAAATTATAGATATGCAAATTAGAGATAAATTATGGGGCGACGAAAATCTTCTTTATGATAAGCATATTTCAACCATCGAAGAATTAAAACTGGGACTTTATTCAAATCCTGTCAAAGAGGTTTTTAATGAATTCAATAGTGCAGTAGAAGGAGTTGTTGATAAATCAAAATTGGCAGGAAGAAATTCGTTTCATAAGAGATCTTATCTAGATTTTAAATTAAGATTATCAGATCATTTGGTGGCAGACCATGGCGATAGAGTGGGTTATGCAAATTCGGTTGAAATTCGATATCCATTTTTAGATTTGGATGTGATGAACTGTGTGAAAGATATACCAATCTCATTTATTAACAATCCGATGAATGAGAAAGAGTTGCTTAAAATGTGTGCCAAGGAATATGTTCCCAAATCAATAATGGAACGGCAGAAATTCAGTTTTGTGGCTCCTGGCAGTAATTACCTAATGCGATTAAATAATGAGTGGATTAATGACACACTTTCCTTTGACACCATCAAGCGTCAAGGATATTTTAATCCGAATGTGGTTGAAAGGGTTAAGGAGAATTTTTCAAAAGAAGGTTTCGACATTAATCAGACTTTTGAAACTGATATTTTGATGATTGTCTTAACCTTTGGAATTTTTCTGGATCTCTTTGAAATGCCCAATTTCTAGCTTACCTATAGTACATATCATCCCTAAGTCATTTATTGGCCAAAACATAACGAATTACTCCCATGATTAGTAAAATTTTACTATCAAAAATCAATGGTATTTCTAAGAAATACCCCCATAAAACTGCTGTTGAAGATCCATTTTCAATGGTTAATTATGATGAACTTAGAATTTATTCTAATCAGATTGGGCACTGCTTAATAGAAAATGATGTCAGGAAAGGAGATATAGTTGCGATTTATGGGGAAAGCTGCATTAATTATATTGCTACTCTGATTGGTATAAATAAAGCAGGAGGAGTATTTCTTCCACTTGAAGTAAGTTTTCCTACTAATAGGCTCTGTGGAATAGTAAAAGAGGTTGTACCACGAATAGTTGTTACCAACCCAAACCAAGTCAATTCTATACTTTCCATAGTGAGAGTTGAGCAGGCTTTTTCGTCAATTAAGAAAATAATTGTGGTCAAGGAGCTGAATTCCAGTATAGTTATACACGACATTAATAATGGAAAAATAATAGGTACACATGAACGACAGTTTAACTCTAACAATATTGATTTATATATTGATCCAAATGATAGCAATTACTTAATTTATACTTCAGGTTCTACAGGAATACCCAAAATAATAGAAGGATGTCACAAAAGTTTGAATCACTTTATAAGGTGGCAAGCAGAGGAATTCGAGTTGACATGTGAAAATCGTATATGTCAGTTTGCTCCTATATCGTTTGACGTGAGTTTAAGGGATATTTTTATTCCCTTGACCATAGGAGGAACCTTATGCATTCCTGCTGTAGATACAAAAACTAATGTTTCCCGTTTTTTAGACTGGCTTATTGAGAAGGAAATTACCTTGCTACACATTGTTCCCTCAATGTTTAGGCTCTTAACCAGGGAGCTACAGACTCACACGGAAAAAATTAATCAATTATCCTTGCAATATGTTTTTTTTGCCGGAGAAGCGTTGTATGGAAAAGATGTTGATCAATGGATATCCATTTGTGGAGATACTGTAGAATTTATAAACCTTTATGGCCCTTCCGAGACAACCCTGGCGAAAGCTTTTTATGTTGTACGGGGCTCAAACTCCAGCCTAAGCTCTATTATTCCGTTAGGTAAGCCAATCAGTGATACCGCCATATTGATTCTTAAAAAAAATCAAT
The DNA here is from genome assembly GCA_022360015.1 of Cytophagales bacterium. Classification (GTDB taxonomy): domain Bacteria; phylum Bacteroidota; class Bacteroidia; order Cytophagales; family Cyclobacteriaceae; genus Agaribacillus. The sequence goes on along the minus strand of JAKSDQ010000028.1, from coordinate 2,418 downwards.
TATGTAACAAACTAGAGATTGGTGAAATTTTCATTAAAACTCCGTACATGTCTAAAGGATACTATAATAATCCTGAATTAACAGCACAAAGTTTTGTCCAAAACCCACTACATAATGATTATAAAGATATATTATACAAAACCGGTGATATTGGGAGATATCTGGAGGATTGGAATGTCGAGTTTATAGGACGATATGACCATCAAATAAAAATACATGGTAATCGCCTTGAGTTGATGGAAATTGAAAAGCTTGTAATGGAATTTGAAAATATCTCTCAGGCACTTGTACAGCCTATATCGAGAGATGCTGGTGAGCTAATTCTTGTTTGCTACTACGTAGATGATCAGAAAGTTGATGAGAATGAACTACGAATTTACCTTGCCTCCTATCTTCCTGAATATGCCTGTCCTTCAATATTCATTAGGTTAGATGAATTTCCTTTAACCCTTAATGGTAAAATAGATAAAAAAAGCCTGCCAAAACCAGAAGAGCTTTACCTCAATGATAAAGACTTTGAAGCACCCCAAACCACTTTGGAGATTGATTTAGCTAAAATTTGGTCTGAGATATTGCGAATTAATACCGTTGGGTTAAATTATTCCTTTTTTCAACTAGGGGGCAACAGTCTATCAGCAATTCAAATAATGTCTAGAATCTACAAAGTTTTAGGCTACGAAATCAAATTAAGAGAATTCTTTGACCATCCAACGGTAAAACTACTTTCAGAATTCATATCCTCGCAACAAAGTAATCTTTCGACGAAAATTCAAGCTATTCAAGAGAAAGAATACTATGATGTCTCCTTCGCTCAGCGACGAATGTGCATTTTAAGTCAGATTCCTGAAGCGAATGCGGCATACAACATATCCAGAGCTTATATTTTGTCTGGTGCTATTGATTTAAATTTATTGGAAGAGGCAATAAATATGTTGCTTATCAGGCATGAGAGTTTGAGAACAATCTTCATTCAAAAAAAGGAAGACTTCTATCAGAAAATAGTTTTTGGAGAAAAATTAAACCTGGCGTTTAACGATTTAACTGATAATGATGATAAAAATCGACTTTGCCATGAGATTGCTTTAGATGTTGCCATTCAACCTTTTGACTTAGATATTTTTCCTTTGATAAGAGCTCATGTCATCAAGATGGGCCCGGAAAGACATCTGCTTTTAATTACGATTCACCATATTATAAGTGATGGTTGGTCCATGGGAGTTTTGTTTCAAGAACTTCTTGACCACTATTATAATTTCTCAGCAAAAAAGCGATTTGTACTGCCCCAATTGGAGTTTCATTATAAGGAATATTCACAATGGCAAAGGAACAAACTAGGAGGTGGTGATATGGAAAAATCTCGCGAATTTTGGAAGAAAAAACTAGGTGGAAATTTGCCTGTTTTAGACCTGAAAACAGATTTCTTACGACCACAAATAAAAAGCTACAAAGGGAAAGAAATTACTTTTAGTATTGGTGAGGAAGCTTATAAAAAGATAAAGAATATTATTACTGCTTCTGGATCATCTACTTATATGTTCCTTTTAGCTTCTCTTAAGACTTTATTATACCACTATACCGGACAGGTAGATATTATCTTGGGGACTACATTGGCGGGAAGAGAAAACAAGGATCTTGAAAATCAAATAGGTTTCTATGTTAATACCCTGGCATTAAGGACGCAATTTCGAAGTAGCGATAGTTTCTACGAATTATTGCTGAATATACGTAGTGAGCTTCTTGATGCGTATGAGCATCAATCTTATCCATTTGATTTTCTCTTAGACGACATTTCAATCAATCACACAGCAAATAGGAATCCTGTTTTTGATGTAATGGTTAACATGGCCACTGAGCAATTTGTAAATGAGCAAATTGATGTTAGTAAATTAAATGGCTTGTCCGTTAAAGAGTATAAAGTTGATCATACTTCGAGTAAATATGATTTGACTTTCACATTTTACGAGAGAACTCAGGAATTGAGAGTCACTATCGAGTATGATACAGATCTGTTCCAAAGTTCTAGCATCAAAAGAATGGGCAAACACTTTGTTCAATTGGTATCAGCAATTACAAATGATGTTCACAATCCTCTACATTCTTATACATACCTGTGTGAAGAAGAGGCTCAAATTATACTTAAAGGATTTAATGCCAGCTCCATAACCTATCCGCATGAGAGGACCATTCAGGGGTTATTTGAGGATCAGGTTAGGAACAGTCCGAATTCGATAGCATTGGTTTGTGGGGAACAACATCTGACTTATGCGGAATTAAATATCCGTTCTAACCGGTTAGCGCATTACTTAAGGGAAAACTACACAATAAGTCAGGAGGAAGTGTTGGGCTTGATGGTAGACCGTAGCGAATGGCTCATTATTGGCATCTTGGGTATTCTAAAGGCTGGCGGATGTTATCTTC
>JAKSDQ010000029.1 GCA_022360015.1 Cytophagales bacterium | reverse complement strand
GGAAACGCTAACTGATTTAATCGAAATTGATGAGACTAAAAATTTTGGGTGATGTAATCTATGAAAAAATAATCACCCTTGACGATGATGATTATCAGCACCTTGGTCTGGGCGATGTTCAGGGAATTTCAGAGCTATTAGTAAACGGTAAATCGATTGGAACACGATGGTATGGTGCCCACATTTATGACATAGGCGGTTCTTTAAAGAAAGGTGAAAACAAATTGACGGTTAAATTGACCACTGTTGTCGGGAATTATCTTAAAGGTTTGAAAGACAACCGGGTTGCCCAAAATTGGACCAGACACCAGGATTATTATCCTATGGGTATTTTAGGGCCTGTCAGACTGGTTTGATGACGGGGTATGTAAGGGTCGGTGTCTTCAATACCTCAGTAATCCTGGCCTTTTGTCGGCTATGCTGCTCAGAACAACCTGAAGCTGGCAGGCATTACTAAAAGGATTATCTTTCTTTGTTTTAGGCATGCATTTGCTACTTTACTGTTGCCCAAAGGATCTGAAAGCCGGATAAACTCCGTATATCTATTGAGGAAAGAAACATCCTCTCGGTAACTGGTATAGGTTTTTGCAGCTTTTTCTTTCATCTTACTTTCTCTTTTGTTTCGCTCGACTGACAGGTGGCTAAAAAACAGAAGAACCGGAGCATACAACTGATTCCAAACTGTCCGATATTACTTCTTAATTTATCATAGTTAACTAAACTTTTATTTCATGTAAACCCTCCTGTTACTTAGGCTTTGGCCAAGGGTGTTCTTTGAGCAATTCTTCTTCGGTCCAGAAATCTTTTCTGTTTTTGGTTTGTTCACGAACTTTTCTGACTGTTTCCGCTTTAATCGCCTTGCCTTTGTTACCCCAGGTATTTCTAATATAGGTCAACACTGCGGCCAACTCTTCATCATCTTCTATCAGATCACCAAATGCGGTCATAGGAGGTATCTTGTCTCCACTATACTTTTTCCCCAATACATGTATATCGCCCTCAATTCCATTTATGACAAGCTTGATCAACCTCTCTTGATTTCCAATTACCCACTCGCTGCCTTTCAGCGGTGGATAAATTCCATCTATCCCCATACCGTGATCTAAGTGGCAGGTTATGCAATGGGCATCTCTTCCATACACTTCTTTGCCAAGCTTCCAGGTTTTGAAATCCACATTCGTCAATTCATATTTTACGTGTCGCTCTTTTTGAGTTGGGTCGGGCAGGTCAACTAAAAATTTCAGCAATTCTTCATTATCTTTTGCCCAGGGTGCATTATCTTGCAGCGCATTTTTTGCTTTTTCTCTCAATGGAATGATACAATAGCTCAGGCTATATTCCAGAAAGTATCCCCTGTCATTTTCAGCAATGGGAAGCATTATTTTCAGACCTTTATCACCAGGCAATTCTCCGGTGGCTACAAGCGCTTCAATACGTACCCGCGGATGTGTATCTAGCGCGGCAGCCATCAGGTATTCGAAGTATTTAGGCAAATTGTACCACTCGTGCCGTACTACCCTTACGGCCGCTGCCCTGGCCCTGTAATCAGGAGAATTTAGGTTGGCTTCCAGTAATTCAGTATCTATAGCATGTTGTCCCCAACTTACATTTAATGCCTCCAACATATGCCTGTCATAATCAGGGTTATCCTTGTCCAGTTCTTTTACCCATGTATTAAGCGTACTTAACACTTCTTCTTTTGGTGCTTCGCGTAGTGCCCGCCGTACCCTGTAACGTGTTCTGTACTCATCCTTTTCAAGGAGTTGGATGAGTTCAGCTACACTCGCTTCGTATATTCTGGCAGGTTTTAATAACGGCCTGGTTTTGTGGGTAACTCTCCATATCCTTCCATGTGAGTGGTCTCTGTTTGGATCTCTTACAGAGTGCTGCATGTGGCCAATCAAAGCATTATGCCAATCCACAACGTATAATGATCCGTCCGGTGCGGTCTCTAAATCCACAGGACGAAAATTAGGATCTGAAGAGCTAATCAGGTCATGTCTCAGTTCTGTTTTGTAACCGGCTCCATCGGGTATAAGTTGGTGTTGACGGGTACCCAACAGACCTATACAATTGTTTATCATAAAGTCTCCTTGCACCTCATCAGGAAAGTGAGCAGAAGAAATAATTTCACAACCAGCCGTAGGCCTGATGTGGTTATTTACCGTAATTGAAATAAGATCCCTTAGATGTTGAATGCCATAGGGCAACTTGGTCATTTGGGTAATCATGGCAAAGTTATGGCCTGTTGAGGCGTCAGCCAGGAAAGTTTCTCCCCAATCGTCAAAACAAATGCCCCAGGGATTCCAGAAATCATACCTCACAATGGCTTCCAGCCTCCAGGTTTTGGGATCAAAACGATAAATCACGCCATTTTTTCCTCGTACCGGCCCATAAGGGGTTTCTACTTGTGAATGCAAAAAGTATCCTTCTGCCATATAAATAGCTCCTGATGCATCACTGGTAAAAGCACCTATGGAATGGTGGCTGTCATGGGAACTAAATCCATGCAATACAATTTCCTTCACGTCTGCCTTATCATCGCCATTTGTATCTTTCAAAAACAATAGATTTGGTGCCTGTGCAACATATACACCTCCGTTTGCCAGTTCAAACCCATTCGGCAGATGCAACCCATCTGCAAATACAATCTGCTTATCGGCCCTTCCATCACTATCCGTATCTTCGAAAATGAGGATCTTATCATTCACCGGAGTGCCCGGCAGGTATTGGGGGTATGTTGGCATCACAGACACCCACAGGCGGCCTTTGTTATCAAAGCTCATTTGTACCGGATTAGCTAGCTCCGGAAACTCTTCTTCCGAAGCAAAAAGATTGATGTCATATCCTTCTGCCAATTCAAATTTTTTAATGGCTTCATTGGGGGATAAATAAGTGAATGGCTTCTTGTAGTTAGTCTCTACCGGTGGAATTACCCCCGTATTGCTATCGTCTACTTCCAAAGAGGTAGTTTTGCCACTGAGCATATCCCATATCTTTTGGTCCCTGTTAGCGACCATTTTATGGAGCTTTTCAAACTCAGGAGGAAATGATACTACTCCAAATGGCTTTTTCCGTTCACCATATATATGCACTCCATTGACAGCACGAAATTCATTTAGGAATTGATAGGATTTTTCATTTACCATATTTCGTAGCACCTCATAATCTACATTGCTTTCCGGTTGTTTCCCAAACAATGAATATTGAATGATCTCTGATAGTTCTCTATAGCCCTTATCATTCAGGTGGCAACCATTAATAGTGTAAGGCCCTCCTGCTTTTCCGAACAATTCAAGCGTGGGATCAAACAGGTTGACAAATAAAACCCCAACCTGTGTTGCTACTTCATTCATTTTAGCAGTATAAAGCGCGAGGTTTTTGTTTTCTTTTATACCATCGGGCAACATCTGCTGATCTGACAGGTTTTCGAAAGCAATTGGAGAGAACAACACGATCTTGTCGGCATTAACAGATAATTTAGGATTATTGATCAGGCTGTCGGTGATAAATATACGCAGGGACTCACCAAACTTATCAATACCCTGTGGTCCATCAAACGATTCATTGTAGCCAAAAAACAAAAACAAGGATGTCGGGTTTTCATTTTGTAAGGCTTTTCCCGGATTCCGTCCATGGCTCCTGGGCCTCAGGTCCGGCGTATCTCCCGGCCAGCACATGTTGCGTACTGTCAGTTGCCTATCAGGATATTGTAGATGCAGCTGCGTTTCGAAATGTCCAAAATATTGCATCCTGGATCCCAAGGTATTGCCCAACATCACAATTTTCTCTTTAGGGCCAAGCTTGAGGTCAACTGGCCTGATTCCATAGTTCCCGGACCCGCAGGACCACAACCCTATGGTTAACAAAAGAACCGTAATAAAATGTGTATATCTCATCCGTATTAAATTTCTGTCAAGTTTGTTCATTAGTATAAATTAGAAAGATTCCGGTTTTCTTCCTTTCTTAAACTTCTGCCCGAAACCTGAGTTATTAGGGTCATATTCATCCACAAAATCCACATTAACTCCCTTCCTTGGAATTTTCTTTTCCATACCCAACGCCCAATAGATACCATTCAAGGCAAGCTTCCGCATGGATTCGTCTTTAAAATCATAAGGGTGGCCTAGCGTGGTGAAGAACACCCTGGCTGCTTTTCCCGAAGAACCGGTATAAGTTCTTGTCCATGCGACGGGATTGGTTAATGGGAATTTGTCCAAATTTCCGTTTTGTTCGTGATTTGATCGTAAGGACCTTCCGGTAAGTAAATGGTTGCTGTTAGCGGGTAAGGCATGTTCACCTCCATGTACATGATATAGCCAGGAATACGCTTTAAAAGGCGCTACCCCCCTTAATATCTTGTGGTTTTGTTTTCCATCAATGATGGTTACATCTGTCAAAAAGCCATGCCCATCGCTGAAGTGCCCATGATGCGTGATCCATTTCTGTCCAAAAACTTTAATCGGCCATTCATCATTCCTGTATTCTCTTTCCGGATCGTCTTCATACTTGAATGCATGCGTGGCTGTTCTGAAGCCTGCCATAGGCTTGCCCGACTCAGCAAAATCCAGGATATATCCGGCCTGTTTGTCCGGTAAAGCCCTGAAGCGGGTAAAAATCACCATCATATCGGCCTCTTCCAGTACTTCCAACCCGGGTATATTGGTGGTATTGTTGGGGTCTATATATCCATTGTCATCCAGTGCATAACGCACGGTTACCTTACATCCCAATTCCCGCTTTAAGATTTTTGCCAGCATGGGCATGGATTCTTCCGAACGGTATTCTTCGTCTCCGGTTACGAAAACAACGTGTACTTGCTTACCGGATTGAGCAGGGGTTGTCCGGATGGAAATTCCAAGCAGAAACAATGCGGCTGTGAATAGTTTTAAGTGTTTCATACCTTACCAAATAATTACCCAGACTATTCTTAATCGTCTTAAACGTTAAAGCTAACTTTCAAGCGAATGAGATAAAATGTCAAGTCCTATCAATTTTGTGTACATTTTAACATGCTTTTTTATAAACTTATCGACTTTATAGTCATCGACTTTTGTAATTTTTATGGCAATCGTGCTTCTTTAAAAGCTTAAATTATATGATAAAGTACATATTCGAGGCTAATCAGATTATAGAGTGGTGATAATTGTTCTCCCATTTTAGGCATTTATCTGATAAGGGGAGGGTCTAAACATGTGTATATTATGAAAGCCATCTTGACAGTTAATGATCCGGAACTCTCTGTTTCACGCTATCCGAAAAAGTAGAAGTACAAGCTGAAGCCCTCTCAATCATAGTAATAAAAAGGGCCGGATCTTCCGAAACGGCCCTTATTCGGGCTTTTACGGGAAAAGCGCTCACTTAAAACTATCGACGATACCAATACTACCGCGACCAAAAAGTAAACTCACTTAGGTTGGCAACCGTTTCGTTTCCGTCAATAGGGCGAGTAGGTACTATTCTAATGTACCTGTAATTGGCGGTATTGGCTTCATTAAATTCCACTTCGATGGTTTTCTCATCGGCATTGTTGGTTACCTGATGCAATTTCACCCAGCCTTTCGCTGCAGCATCCGCTTCCCACTCAGCGATGGTTCCATCTTTGATGTTGGCGGTTACGGCTGTCAAAATATCTCCACTGAATCCCCAAATTTGCAAATCGGCAGGTTGTCTGCCCGTACAACACCCTGGTCTTCCATCCAACCTGAATTTTCCGGGTCTGGCATTGTCCGTACCTAAATCAAAGGTCATCACAAACGGATAGTCACTATCTCCTCCATCGCCATTACTATGCCACAAATCAGGCCAGTCTGCCACCTGATCATCAAACAAACTTGCATATCCACCTGTATCCGGATGCCCATCACCTGCATCACCTGCCAACAATAAAGGAACAATAATACCTTTATCCATTTTGTACAAATCGAACGTAGTTTCAACAGGCAATGCCTCAAAAATTTCGATGGCATTTTCAGTAGGTTTGTAGGTACTTGTTACCGTGATTTTTCCTCCTAACTTATAACTATCGACGGATGTTTCAGAATCTTCATTAGCGACAGTTACGGTCTGTTCAGTACCTGCGGCGTCTTCATACTTCAGTATAGTTTCAATGGCTCCCTCTGCCGGATCCGACCAGAAAATGTTGGCAGTGCCATCAAAAGATGCGCTTACGGCAGGTGTTCTGTTGAGCAAGGTACCTCTGTAGTTGTCTCCATAAACTTTAGCGCCAAATTCAGTTCGGACAGAACTTTTACCATGCTCGCCCATTAAATACAGATCGAAACTATATTCACCTTCCTCCAATGGCAAATCAAATTGAATGGTATCCTTCCCGTTTTTAGTTCTGACAATATCAAATTCATGTTTAACTAAACCATCGGTGGTTTCAACCAGTCCTTTGCTGATCTTCGGATCGGCATTCAAAGCTACCCAAAAGCGCAACTTCTCAAAACCAGGTGCGGTAATGACTGAATCCGGTCGTCCGATATATATTGTTTCACCTTCTAATGTAAATTCCTCAAAAGTTTCTTCTATGGTTTCACAGGCTATTATTGCCATGGAAAACAGGGCCACATATATCCATTTATTAACTATCGAAATTTTCATGATTTTCATTTAAACGTGACAATCATTCTTCTATTTGTCCAAAGAATTCCAATTCATTGATGTGCATGAACGTACCACCACTCCAGCTTTCCAGGGTAACAAAACGTATGTAACGTATTGGCGGGGCGTCTATCGGTAATATGTATTCCTCGCCGTCAGCGGCTTCCGCAATATCTTCTGAACTAAGTTGCCCCAAGGGTAATCTTGAGGGTTTTACCACTTCCCCATTTTCAACCAGTCTCACCCAACGCTCAAGTGAAGTTCCGTCATTACCAGGCAATTCGGTAATTCCCCATAATTCAAAACGTTTTGGATTTCCATGTCTATATTCAAAACTATTTACACGCTGAAAAAATTTAAACCTGCTCAATTTGGCGGTTACCCCGAGGTCGATAGAAAACATTTGCCAATATTGTTCGTAGGGAGGTACAGCAGGCCCATTGATATTAGCCGTCGTATGAAGTCCCCTGTTCCAAACCGTATAATTATTGTCCCATAATCCTTCGATGCTTGTACCCCATGCCGGTGGTTCATCAGAAGGGAAGTTTAATTTTTTAAAATTTCCCTTATCTAGTTCAACCTCCAGTAACGGGAGTATATCTGCCTTAATGGTATCTGTTACGTTGTCCCAGCGGTCAATAGCAACCACACCGAAAGTATTCAACTCAATTGGAAATCCTCTATAAATGTGGAATGATTTCTCGTCACTATCGATGAATGCAGATTGTTGATAAATAAGATTCCCATTTTCACCTTTGGTGTATAAAAGTAATTCAGCTTTTACATTTTCCTTGTTGTCATATTTAAGCCTTACACCTCCAAAATCTTCTACAAGTTCAAAACTGCCGAAAAGAATATCTATTGGAGCAATCAACGGTTCAATGGTTACCTTAACGGCGGCAGATCTATTGTCACTTCGATCGACCGTTACCAATTCCACATCCTGTACCTGTCCACTTTTAAGCCCATCAATTTCTACAAAACTCTTGTAAATCGAGGATCTGGCAGTGACTTGTTTTCCATTTCGGGTAAAGGCGGCTTCAACAAAAAAGGCATCGTCGTCGTCGGGAACTTTATATGAAATTCTGGCACCTCCGGGTAAATTGGCAACACTTACCTCTGTCACCGTTCCTGGAATCGTACTATCTTTAACTAATGGTCCTCTTTCCTCTTCTTCACAGGATGACAATACAATTCCAAAACAAAATATCGTAATTATGCCATTTATAATTTTGCTTTTCATGATTTTTTCATTTAAAAATTAAAATTTACCAACCAGGATTTTGAACCAGGTTTGAGTTGGCCACAATGTCAGCCTCGGCAATTGGCCATAAATAATCCCTGCGAAGGAATTTGTAAGTACCAACCGGGATAACCCTGTAATAATCAGCAGTATTGCTTCCCCGCACATTCCACCCCCTGATATTGCTGTTCATAAATTCCGCGGCCCTTTTCCACCTTCTCAAGTCCCAAAAACGCTGGCCTTCAAATACCAATTCAATC
>JAKSDQ010000098.1 GCA_022360015.1 Cytophagales bacterium | reverse complement strand
TGCCTCATCACGAAGTTGCTCCCAGGTAAGTTTGGCCCCCTGGGTATGCAGACCTATGCTTTCCGCTGCTTCACTGATGCCCAGCAAGGAAACCCCGGCTCGTGTGATATAACTACGATCGCGCAGGAAAGCTAAACTATAGCTCTTACCGAAGTATTTAGCTATGATCCGCAAGCATGTCGGCCCGCAATCCATAGCATCGAGTTGTTTGTAGTGCGGAAATTTCAAGGTATCGGGGCTACTAAAAAGTTGTAAGATTATTATTGAGCCAGATATTTATCCAGCAATTTTCGTATCTCTCTTCCTTTAGGACCAGGAGCATCCTGATGTACTAATTTACCCTGTTTATCATAAAGCAAGTACCTGGGAATAGCATTTACCTTTAAGTTTTTAATAAAATCGGCATTTTGATGATTTAATATCAGATAGTTATCGAAAGAAAGTTTTTCTATACTACTTGCTTTTAGCCAATGATCCCTGTTTTTATCTATTGAAAGATAAACTATCGATACGTCCTTCCCTTTATATGCCAATTTAAGTTTTTTTGAATCAGGCATAACTTGTCTGCATGGCGCACACCAACTTGCCCAAAAATCAATGTATAGTACTTTGCCTTGATTCTGCGCCAATAAATCGGTCAATGTAAATGTCATTCCCTTTTCATCGATCAATGATAAATCTGTTTTAATTTTCTTTAATCCGGCAAAATTCATTAAGTAATTGCTTTCAAACCTCCTGTTAAAGATTGTGTCATTGTACAATTGTTTATATTTATTAAAATAATTTTCAACCGCAGAAAAATCCTCTCCGACTTCCATCATATTTTCTAAACATACCCGATAGGCGTATCTAAGAATTTCTCCTTCAAAAAATACCGGTAAAATATCGAATGCCTCTTTGTAGTTAATATATAGCTTCGATTTAGAAGTGCTGGCTTTGTCTAGTAATATTACTTTGTTGATATAGGTTAGCAGATACGCATGAGCAAACGGGCTAATTAGTAAGGAATCATTCATGAATAGGTCCGATTTTAGCCGATCTAATACATAATCACTGTTCGAAAAAGTATGTAACATGGTTAATTCTTTAAATAGTATGTACTTTAACATTTCGTCAAACAATTTATACTCATCGTAGGAGAGCTTATTGTTTTCAACCAACTGCTTATAGGCCTTTTCTTGAAAAAGATACTTTTCGATCTTTAAGTTTATGAGGTCAATGAACGATTTTTTATAGATACTGAGTGATTCATATTTATAGTTGACGGGCATTATTTCAATACTCGACGTTTCATTATGAAACCGCATTTTTCTGGCATGATCGTACTCATAAAAATACTTACTCATGGAGTCTTCCTTGTTTTTAATTTTTTGTATGTCAGGATTTCTTAATTCCGGCCATTTAAAATTGCTATGAGAAGTACTCAAAATTTTTCTGTGGTTGACTTTGAGTTTAAGCGTATCACCGGGGAACACCAGTAAAGTGTCATATAGTGTATATTTACTCCCTATCAAAAGAAAGGAAGCCTTGTTAATGTTAATAGCTATGGTATCTTTATAATCATAAGAAATGATATCTTGCTGTACTTCTTCTTTGGATGAACTAATAGTTTTGAAAGAAACAAGTATCGAATCATCCTTATCCAGAATAACTTTTAGATCTCGCCCGTTTTCACTGATATTGTCAATTTTCGATAATCGAATATTTGTTTGTTTTTGGTCACATCCGAAAATAAAAAACACGATTAATACAACTATCCCCGGAATTTTGTTAAACTTTTCGTTCATGTCACCATCATTTTAATAATACCAGAAGGCATGATCGCCTTCTGATAAAATTAACTTTTAAAAAGGACAACTCGCACAACAATAACCAGTTGTTTTGTAACCACCTGCCCACGTGGATCCTGTGTTGTAATGATTTTGGGCTTCTGAAACAGAATAAAGACGTTGTGACCAATATCCGGGCCCCTCGCCGTTGTTTGATCGCACAAAAATACTACAAACGCCACCGCCGCCGGAACCTCCTTTAAAGCTTACCAACGCCTCATGATTCAATATTTTCTCAGGCATTAATTTTAGCTCGCCAAGCTTTTTTAGGTTTTTCATTGTTTTGCTAGTTTTATGGAGACCTACTCTGTTCGGTTTTCGGCTTCCCCGGATGTCTGTTGGCGCCGATTAATAAACATCATGTCCAAGGTAAATCACATCAGTATATTATTTTTATACTGAGATAGTTTTACAGAATTTTTTTACCTTTTTATTTAGATCGATTCTTCATCACCCAACACCTTACTTTCAAAACCGAGCGTCCATTTGTATGGAAACAAATAGCGGTTCACACTGATCTTTCTACAGTGATTTTTACTGCACAGGTTGCCCTGCTTCCGGCACTTACAGGTGTGCTCCCCACTGCCCGGAGGCTTTCTGTTGTATTTTGGTACCCCGATGAAATACTGTCACAGATCAAATATATTATCTTCCAGATCTATATTAAATTCCATCTTTCGGATCTCACTTCTAAAAAACTCCACTCCTCCTTTTTTTGAATAGGTTTTAAAAGGGACAATAACATTCCCAACTTTCCTGTAATCATCCAGTTTGGTGAAATTATCTTTGTTGTCAATATCTACCAAATAATCTATTAAAAAGGTCTTTGTATTAAAGTAGCAATTCTGTCTTTGTTTCCATTTTGCCTTTGGATTTGTGATTTGGACGATATAATAATTGTTTCCCTTCATTTCTTCGGCACCTATATACTTAAAGAAGATATTCTTTTTTTTGTTCAACCATTCTGCAAATGTTATAGCAGTAAATTTTAATAAAGCCAGGTCGGAATTAAGCCTTACGGGTACTTTAGATTGACGAATAAACATATCACAATTTTCGCCACGGCAATAAATCCGACCTTCCAGTTGAAAATTTTTATATACTTCCGTTTTTTGTTGTTTAGTATCCATTTTTTTATAAGTCAGGTGTAGTGACGGTGTCTTATTATCTACAATGCTTTCAGAAGTATAGCCCAGATAGTTATTTTCGAAAATCACGTAAGACTCTTTATAGACTGTTTGAACATTTTTCCAATTTTCTATTCCACCGGTACTATCGATATATCTATTGATTATTTCGATAGCGTCCTGACCAAAACATCCGGAATTTGTACTAAGGAACAAAACCAAATACAAGACATTTTTCAGTTTCATTTTTTTAATTTAGCGTACCATAAAAAAGAACTGCCTTTAGATTCTTAGTTTAAACACAGCCAAAAACGGGATCCCCATACATGTCAAAGCACTGTGATGCCTGGTTTAACACGCACTCTACATAACACTCCGAAGAGCTCATCCCATTAGTCGGATTGGCACAAGAAACTTCACAGCCAATCTCTGCTGAATCGACACAATCATGGCAAATACTACCTGAGCCCCCTTTAAAATTCACTAACTCCTCATGATTGAGCATTTTTTCCGGCATTAATTTTAGCTTGCCAAGCTTTTTTAGGTTTTTCATTGCTTTACTAGTTTTATGGAGACCTACTCTGTTCGGTTTTCGGCTTCCCCGGATGCCTGTTGGCGCCGATTAATAGACATCCTGTACAAGGTAAACGACATCAGTATATTATTTGTATACTGAGATAGTTTTACAGAATTTTTTTACCTTTTTATTAAGATCTATTCTTCATCACCCAATACTTTACTTTCAAAGCCTGGCGCCAATTTGAACGGAAAAAAATGGTGTTTTTTTGAATAGCCATGTCAACATCAAATAAAGCTTTCATCACTTGTTTATCCATGGCCTCCATTTTAATGATATCATCAAAATTGAAGGCAAATAGGTTTGAATAAACCTGGGGGTGCAAATGTTCGCACTTCTGTGGTGATCCTTTTTAATCACCTGCTAATTCAATTGAATTATTAACGCTTCAATGGGTTCCGGGTTCGGCGCAATAAATTGAATTGCCTTGTAAGGAGTAATCCGTCTCAAAAAAAGTTTCAAAAAATTCAATGAAATTATTTCGGTATAAAAATAATATACTGATGTCGTTTACTTTAGACATTGTGTTTAACCATGCGTGTTAAGAAAACATCCAAAGAAAACGACAATTAATACCACCAAGCTCAGATTAATTATGATTACAAAAACCGACTTAACAGATGTAACCTTTCTTTTTTCACAAAGAATGGAATCCATTGACAGAATGGAGAACTTATTGGAATTAGTCGATTTTCTGACAAAGCATTTTGATACTCATTTACATGTATTAGAAACAGCCACACACAATAACAAACTGTTAGAAAGGCTTCTGCCCAAAGAAGTAAAATATAAGTTTGAAGAAGATTTTGATCCCATATTCCACCGCACTCATTACACTAATAAAATGGTTCGGGCGGCTACTACACCTATTGTTTCCTTGTGGGATTCCGATGTGCTTGTTGCCAAAGAACAAATAATTGCGGCAGTAAATTTAATCCGGGAGCGTACCGCCCATTTTTCTTCCCCTTATAAAGGAAAAGCGCTGGATACTTCTAAAATTGTAAGGGAGCTCTATTTTCAAACTAAGGACATCGATGTCTTAAGGGAAAATGAGAAGAAAATGAAAGAACTATACCCCCCGAACCCTATAGGAGGAGGTTTTTTTGCGGATCGCAAGGCTTATCTGGATTCCGGGATAGAAAATGAGTTTTTTTATGGATGGGGCAAGGAGGATGGAGAGAGGGTAAACCGCTGGGATACTTTAGGATATACATTTAAAAGAGTGGAAGGTTATATGTATCATCTTTCCCATGACAGAGGCGTGAACAGCAGATTTCATTCCAAAAAACAAGGTGAAATAAAGCAAGCAGAACTTGAACGTTTGGGAATGATGTCAAAGGAAGAGCTGGAAAATGAAATTAATTCATGGTGATGATGGCAGACTCCGGAGGTTGAATCTAATCGTGTAAAGGTTTTAACACCAGATTCGCCAGGTGACCGGAGGTAAGTTGACCAGGCTGTGGAAAAGATTATTTCAATTCGGAGGATGGTGAAAATCAATCTCCAATGTTAAAATTAGGTTTCGAATATAGAATAGCTTGAAAGTGAAAAGGTTGAAAGGCCTAACCGTATAACCATTACCCCGGACCACGGCGAATGTTTTGGAGAAGATGGATTGTATGGTCATGGATTTTAAATGATCTTAAAATGATGGAAATTCCAATGGCCTGTCTGAATTTTGATGCTTAGAAGCAATAAAAGAAGATCGAACGAAATAGACATCATGAAATTTTCATACATAATTACCCATAAGGAGGGGACAGAATCGAGAAAAAAAAATCTTCTTTTTACGCTGGGCTTGGTTTCTTCTATCAAAGATGAAATGGAAATCATTTTAGTGGAGCAAGATAAAACCAGTAAAATTGACAAAAGAGTTTTACCCCTAAATTGCAAACATATATTTGCTTACAATGATGGTTTGTTTAATAGAGGTTGGGGGCTTAATGTTGGTTTCAGATATTCCAAGGGAAGGGTAGTTGCACTGGCTGACAATGACATTATTATCGATCCCCAAGTACTTATGGAATGTTTTGCATTTTGTCTTCGTGATTGTGAAGCTATTAAACCCTTTAATAAGGTAATGGATCTGGGTGAGCAAGAAACCAATGATATACTTACTAATCAAAAATCCCTTGATTCATTGACTTGTGATCATGGCAGGGAAAGAACGGGAATATCTTTCTGCGGTGGGCTGGTTATTTTTCGAAGAGAGGCTTATGAGCAGATAGGAGGATATGATGAACGTTTTGTGGGTTGGGGCGGAGAGGATGATGCCATGTCAAGGTTCAAAATTCCTTTGCTGGAAAATGTTTATATTCTGGAGGATATCGCCTTCCACCTCTGGCATGAAAGAACTAAAATGGATAGTCATTATCAACCGAACTATTTGAATAATTTGAAATTGATTTTTGATTATCAAAATTATTCTGAAAAGGAAATACAAGCATTGTGTAAAAAATCCCAACTTTCCTTTGGCCAATTGAGAAAAAATCAAAACCAACACGGACAAGAAAAGAAATTCATAATTGGGCTAGGGACCGGAAGATGTGGCACAAAGAGTCTAGCTGCCTTATTATCAGCACAGCCAAACACAGTGGTTGCTCATGAATACCATAGATCACCGCTACCTTGGCATTTTTCGGAAGATGCCATAGAAAAGAGGATGAATAGCCTGGAAATGATTAATGGAGATGTTGGTTTTTACTACCTTAACTATGTTGATTTCATTATCAAAAAAAAACCTGATACCCGATTTATATGTCTGAAAAGAAGAAAGGAAGAAGTAATAGCAAGCTATTTGAAGAAAACCGATGGAAGGAATCATTGGGTGAATCATGATAATAAGATCTGGAGCGCTGATCCTCTTTGGGATGTTGCTTACCCAAAATTCGATACATCAGACAAGGCATCGGCTATCGGTATGTATTACGATTTATATTATCAGATTATTCATACTTTAAAAGATAAATATCCTAATAACCTGAAAATTTTTGATATTGAGCGTTTAAATAGCAGGAAAGGCATTCGCAGTATGCTGATATTTTGTGGTTATACACAACATGAAATGAATGTCTCCATAAAATATTTAAATAAACTTTGAGAAACTGAGTGCAACTTATACAATCGTTTATTTAAACGAGAGTGTAAATTAAACCCCTCTTTGCAATTCTTCTTCATATCCGAAATATTCAAAATCAACCCGGTATTTATTATATATTTTTTTTGCCAACTCAGGTACATAATACTTTTGAATATATTCTTCGGCATTTGTTGCATGTGGTCTCACCTCCTCATAAAACTTTTGAAAATCAATTCCTGTTTTTTCAATCGCATAGCCTAAATCTTTTTTGAATGTTTCAAATTTTCCAATGAAATCATACTTTATGCCCTCTTGAAATGTTTGATAGTATTGCACTCTCCAGTGTATATCCATATACATTATCGGCTGCTCCACTATGGCATCTACAAATTCTGAAAATGACAAACCCTCACCAGATAAGTACCTGTCGGCATTTTGAATTATTATTTGTCTTTTTTTGGGTTTATTACTTTTTATCCTGTCCAAATAGGCTGATAATATTCTTGTATATGGATTTCTTACAAAACAAAATTTAAACATATCACCTCTTTTTACGAATTCACTAAAATTATCCACTTGTTTTATGTTTAGCAGCGGCGAAAATTCTCTTAAATGTATGTATGCCGGATCTGTGAAATTTATTTTCTTTCCATATTCCCCTTGAATCAACATTTTTTTTATTGTCGAACATCCAACTTTAGGAGTTTCCACATAAATATATTTATTGCGCAGGGAAATATTGATGGAATATATAAGATCTTCAATCCTTAAATGTTTGTTTACATTTTTTAATTCAGTCAAAAACTGATTCCATCTTTCTGTACTAACATCCACTTCTTTTAGTTCACTATTTAGGATTAAAAGTTTTTTCAGATCGGACTCTTAGAAGATTACAAGATAAATTGTAGCCTTACCAGAAATTGTGTTGTTTAACACACCTTTTTAAAACATCGAGACTAATTTAGACTTTCCCAGTATATTATTTTTATATTGAGTTCATTTTACAAAATTTTTAACTTGTTTGTTAATGTCCATTAATTCCTTTTATTGTCCCTTTTGAGTTGGATTAAAAATTTTGCCACTTTTTTGTGCCGCAAAACTCTAGACAACAATCCTCCAAATATGAAATTGATCCGGATTACTGCTCATTGGGTATTTTACGTAAATTTTCATGCTGATCTCTCTCGATCAATACCCTTTCCCTTGATAAAATATGGCCTTTTTTTGCCCAAAATTTATCTTCTTTCAGCCTCGCAGTCATGATCAACTCATAAACCTTACCTGGTAAAAGTTCATCATTCAACTTTGTTTGATACAATTTCAGTGTTCCCGGAGAAACATCTATGTCACCGGTTTCGACGGCTGCAACCTTTCTATTGCCAAGCATTAATGCCACAACCAAATTAAATTCCGAAAAATTCGTGTACTCAAATCTGTTCCTGATAGCAACTTGAAAGGAAGTATTTTGGATCCATTGCAACTCAATCTCCCGAAACGCATATTTTTAACGTTTGCATTCGTAAACTATCAGTCAAAATATCACTGCTAAAAACAAGCCCCTGAATATTGGAGGGATAACCATGCCTTAATGTGCTAAAATACCGATTACCAGGCGGATTTGCTCCTAAGTCACCTAGCGACTGATTAAAAACAATGATAGGGAAGTCGTATTGTTTAGCTGTTTTAATAACATCGATATCACTATGATCATCAAGACCGAGGACTAAGCGGTTTTTTTTTAATATTTTTAATAACTCGGGATTTGATGTTCTAACGACCAGTGGAAGATCCATTGCGTACTCACGTAAAATGTCATCGATTATTTTAGATGCATCATATAATTTTTTAGGATCAATAGTTTCTGTACTTTTTAATGCTAAAGCAATTAATGACGGTTGGGCCCCATAGGTTAAAACCACATGGGTAAATACGTCTTTAGTAGTTGCCAGGTAATCATCATCTTGAAAATTTGACGGGGAGATATCCAGGATAACATAAATCCCATATTTATTGCAAAGATTAACTATAACGCTGTTAATATCGACCATTGAAATGTAGATAGCATTAATATTACTTTTTTTAAAATAGCTAAGATCCCTTTCAATTTTTTTATCATTCCAACGCGTTTCAGGAACATAGTTTATGGCCTTTATCTTTGCTTTTTTCCGGTTTACAAATAGTTTTCCTTGCGTGATATCGATGTGCTTAATGCCCATTTTGGTGCTATATACGGCAACAAGATTATTTTCATCATCAAATAATTCTTCTGATATATGATATACATTCGGATACTCCGGATTCCATTTCTGACTTTTTGGAATGATTACACCAGAAAAATCATCACTCTCCTGCGGTAAGGAAAGTTTATGGAATTTATATGTATTACGAAGAAACGGGTATCTTACAGTACCAAAGGTTAATGTATTGGTTTGGTAACTGAGATAATTTTTCAAATCCCGGCCATTTTCGTTATACATCGAAGATATTTTTGTATAACCCTGCACTGGTTGTTCAGCAAAATTGAATGTTTTACTATAAATACCTATACTATGGTATCTTTTTTGGGGTTTAACATAACCTTTGGCAAGGAGGTTAGCAATATGCATATCCCTTAAAACGATTACATAAATAGCTTTAAGGAATTTTTTTAGATCAGCACTCCCTCCACATGCGAAGGTAATAAAATTTGATCCCTCTTGTATCTTGGGGGTCAATTCAATATTATTAGATAATTCGTAGGGAAAATTTTTTCGTATTTCATGACCATTTATCTTAATAGCATATTGAAAAGCGCTGGGGGGGATATGCAGAATTACTTTTTCTCCTTGAGCAAGATTATTTACAGGCAACTTGTTTTTTAAAACCATCTTAAAAGCTGGTGAAAATGGCCCGTTTAATTCTCTTACACTTAACCATTTTGCTGTATTTTCCGGTACATAGTTGTGTGCCTGTATATATTTCCACTCATCGTCAAAAGTTAATACATAGTCCGAATTAATGGGAGAAAAAGTGAAGGCTGAGTGCTTATTGGCATAAGGAACATCGTTGGAAACTAAGTAGGATGGAATAGTTTGCCCTGCTCGCGGTACATACCGAATAAAAGGATAAATAGAAAACAAAGAAATTTTGATAAATGACTGTTGAAACGTCATTATTTCCATCTTCTTCCTTACTACTTATCCGGCACTTCAAAAATTCTTCTTTGGTATAGGTAAGTAAACCAGGTGCCGGATCTGATATATTTGGTCCACAGTCTATTGCATCGATTTGTTTGTAATGCGGAAATTTTAAAGCGTTTTATGAAGTAATGTCTACGGATTTTAAGGTCATGGGCTTTTCCGAATTTCAAAATTCAAACTATCCAATTGTTGTATACAATTTTTGCAGATTTCATAATTTGGATTGTGAAACCTATCTACATCATATCCGGAAACCATTAAGCAGTTTTTTGAGTAAGAACAATGCGAAAGACCTAATAAATGGCCCAATTCATGCTTGCTAACCTTTGACAAAAGCATGTTGAACATGCCTGGTGATTTTGACTCATGTTTAATTTTATATGTAGATATTATTGCTAAACTACTGGGCAATGACAATGCAAATCCCCTGATTAAATAATTAATATTGCCATCAAATGGTGTTTTTGAAATAGTTAATTTCCGGTCAGTCAAGATTATATTTTTAATCAACCTTAAATTAGGATTGAGTTTTTTCAAACTATCCAGTGAAGGTTTAGCATAAATCAGCCCGGTGCCGAGAACACTCTTCGACCCTTTTATTTGGGAAAGAGGACAAAGCACGATTTTAAGCTTGAAGTAAGACTCAAGACTATCTTTAACTATAGCCAATTCATTTTCTGAAATATTTCCATGTTTAATCAAATTGATTTCCGGAATACTTTGGGCATAACTTGATTTGACTAATAAAATCAGGCTTAGGAACATTAAGAATCTGATACAAGAAATGTACAAATTGTAAACGGATAATTTGATTAAAGAATTTATTTTTGAGACGGCCTACCGGATAATTATACATTAAACACCGGAACCACAATAACCTCCGCACCATGTATAAGCATCATCCTCACAGCTTGGAGGTTGATCTTCACAGTCAACAGCAGCATCACCAAGACATATTGCCATACAATTGGCACACTCTTGTGTTGGACAGACATCGCTGAACGGAATGCCTCCTGATCCTCCTCTAAAATTCACCAACTCATCCTGGTTTAACATTTTCTCAGGCATTAATTTTAGTTTGCCGAGCTTTTTTAAATTTTTCATTTTTAAAATTTTTATTTGAAGCTTACTCTTGCCTGTCCATAGCAGACTTTTTCGGTTTTCAGCATCCCCGGATGCTTCTTTATAGCGCGCATTATAAAGACATCGGAGCTAATGTAAAACATACCAGTATATTATTTTTATACTAAAATAATTTCACAGAATTTTTTCAAACTCTTTTTGTTAAGACTGATTAATTCTTCATCATCTAACAGCTTACTTTCAAAGCCAAGCTTCAATCTGCATGGGAAAAAATAGTAGTAACTTCTTCGGCTATAACTATATTCTATGGGAGCATTCATGTCTTTTAGCAGCTTAATGTATTTCAATAAGGCAATGCGGGATAAACCCATCTTTTCTGCAAACTCTTCAGGAGTGCCAGTTGCTTTTCTCTGGATAAGATCGTCCATTTTTTTTATCCTGTCTAAATATTTTATGATGTTCATTGTTTACAGATTTGTTTTGATTTTAGCGTTTCGATGAAATAGACAATGTCTTTAATCTGGTATTCTTTAGGATATTTATATCCATTTACAAAAACTGTGGGAGTGGCTGAGATGTCAGCTTTCTTAAATAGCTCTCTATGTCTGTTTTGTACGGTTTCAAAAATGTCATCAGCGTTGTTTCCTATGGCTTGTTTCATAAGGGAAGCCCGTTTGCTTCTCTTGCCATTATACCAGTTGTCTAACAATTCAATAGCTTCCTGATGTTGCTTCTCCATGAACAGGCCGGCTACCTTGCTCGCAAATGGTTTGTCCCCATTATGTAAGGAAAAAATAAGGCTAATGCTCACTTCCTCCTGCTCAAATAAGGCTTTTAATTGATTAAATGCCATTTGGCAAGGATGGCAGTTGAGGCTAAGAAAAGCCGTTACAGCCACAGAGGGCTCTTTCTTGCCTATCACAAAAATCTCTTCTGAAACAGTCATGTCTTTTTGCTCACCGGCGCAAAGGAGCCCGGTGAACATGGCCGGATTTTTTTTTAACTTTAAATGGGTTAGTTTTTCCCCTTGCAAAGTTTGTTTATTTTTAAAATAGACTTTATACAGCGTTACCCCAAAACTCACTGTCAAAAATATACTTCCATATTTCATCATTGTAGCCCAAGATAATGTCAATGGCCACAAATCATCATAAGATAACACCGCTTCAACCAATAAAATGGCCTGTATCCCGAGACAAACCGGACACCATATTTTAGCTACCATTGCCTGATAATAGATAGAAAACACTACATAACCCAATGAAGCAAAAGACAGTATAGCCAGCAGGTTATAATCGCTTGCATTGGGGACGCTGATCATCATCAGCCATCCGGACAGAAAATAAATAAACCCCAAATCACTCCAATGCAACCATCCGAAAACCCGGGAGACATCCTTATCAAGTAAGGTATGGCAATCTGTCTTTTTGTGGAAGCTGCATAGTTTATCGACCACACTGCTGTCGATATTCAGATTTTTCAACATCAGTAAAAGGCAAATGCCAAGACCAATAAGTTTTGTAACAAATAGTACCGAATGGAATAATGTGCCATGCAGGATATTTTCATTTGACCCGACAGCATGACCGATGAACAACAAAAGAGCCATCGCGGCTAAATAGGGCAGCACACGATGTAATAAATCAACCTGCCTCTTTTCGGCATAATTATCTTCCCCTGCATTGTCATCCGGATCGATCAACAGGGATACCCCTGAATACTTGCTGAAAAATTCCGCCTGATTGATGGTTTTACCTTTACCGGGCGCATCAAAATATGTTACTTTCGCATTACCGTTGAGTGTGGGTACAAATGCCAGCTTTTCACCGTCATCATTTAAATGTGCGATAAAAGGAGCATTTGCCTTTTTGAGCTCATTTTTATCCAATCGCATCGGATAATTGTCAATTTTCCATTCATCAAAAAAATCACAGATGCTTTTAAGCGACGAGTATTCGGGGTGCGACTGTAAGCTTTCTGTAATGGTTTCACTTGAAATCGGTATTTTATAATACCCGATGGCCTTCTTCATAACGGCCAATGTATTATCATCTTTTTCCATTTTGCTGTGGTTATCAAGTTAAAAATATATCATGCTAAGATTTAAAGACTGCCAAATCTTCTAGTGGGAATAATGCTTTGCCTCATAAAGAAAGTAGTGCCCTACTCCGGAAAGTCCGTATAACATGCCCAGATCTTTGCCCAGGATTCTTTCTTTATTTTGTATGTTTTCCCATAAAGTCGATTGTTCGATCCTACTGGTGATTTTTGACAACAATTCTATGTATTGCTCTTTATTGCGCTGCGTACTAAAAATTTGTATAATCAGACCCATTCCTGTCATACCTTGAGCCGCCGTGATGTTCTTATCAGAAAACTCCGCGGGTATTTGATCCACTTTTATATTTTGCTTTAAGAAACCTGCATATTCGAGCCATGACGGTAAATTTAGCTGGTGGGCAACCCTTTCAATTCCTAAAAACAAGCTCAGGCGATGGCAATTCATCACTGGAAAAGTTGACAAAACAACGGGAGCAAGCCTTTTTATTATATGCCCGATTTTGGTGTTGTAAATATTGAGTTTTTGAGTTTCTCCCAGGAATATAAGCAATAAAGGGAGACTCCATGTGGCTTGAAAAGCAACAGGTTCTGCAAATTGTTCTTCTTCCTCTTCAATGGCCTCATATAAATGATTGATTAAAAATATCATCAGCCTTTTAAGCAAAAAGTTCCGGCCTGCTGCCTTTTT
>JAKSDQ010000209.1 GCA_022360015.1 Cytophagales bacterium | reverse complement strand
GTGCGCGAGGCGGCCTCTTCCTTCGGGGTGGTGCGGGCGAGCAGCACCATCAGGTCGGAATGCTCCGCCCGCGAAGTCCAGATCTTTTGGCCGCTGACAACGTAGGGGTCGCCGTCGCGCACCGCCCGCGTCTTCAGCGCCAGCGTATCGGTGCCGCTGGTCGGCTCGGTGACGCCGAAGGCCTGCAGGCGCAACGATCCGTCGGCGATGCCCGGCAGGTAGCGTTCCTTCTGCGCGTCGCTGCCGTGCCGCAGCACGGTGCCCATCGTGTACATCTGGGCATGGCAGGCGGCCGCGTTGCAGCCGTTGCGATGGATCTCCTCGAGGATCACGGCGGCAGCCGTCAGGTTGAGGCCCGAGCCGCCATACTCCTCCGGGATCATCGCCGCGAGATAGCCCTCGCGGACCAGCGCGTCTACGAAAGCCTTCGGATAGGCGCGGCGCGCGTCGAGGTCCTGCCAGTATGGCCCCGGGAATGCGGCGCAGACGTTTGCGACACCCTCCCGGATGGCGCTGTATTCGGCGGTGGGATCGAAGCTGGTCATCGAGGGGATCCTACGCTTTGTCTCAGGGGCTTGACGATGTGTCCGGTTCTTGGGCCTTGTCCGGGCAGGGGACATGATGGACGTTGGCGGACGGGAAGCATAGAGTTCCGTTTAGGCTGGCGCGCAACCGGTTTGCAGTCGCCGACGGGAATGGCTGATGCCCGGCAGGCGGGTAGCTTGCGGGGCGGATAGCTTGCCTGACGGACGCTTCTGGCGGTATTTAGCATCCAAACGACGCGGGCTGCCGTCCGAACGCCGGCGGGATCCTCCAAGGAGGCCTGAATCGTCGTACAGCCAGAATGAACGGGAAAGGGTTGATTATCATGCGGATTGTGACGGGACAGGTTTGCGCCTTCGCCGTGGCGGGAATGCTGCTTGCGACGCCGGCTGCAGCCGAGGAATGGCGCTTCAACAATCCCCTGCCGGATTCCCGGCCGGAAACGGCGGAACTCAACCAGTTCGCTGACGACGTGAACGCCAAGCTCGGCGACAAGCATTCGATCAAGATGTATAACGGCGGCTCGCTCGGCCTGAAGAATGCCGACGCGCTACGCTTCCTGCCCAAGGGCGGCGTCGAGATGAGCCTGGTGTGGGCCAACTATCTCGGCCGCGACGCGCCAGCCCTGAGCTCGGTCTTCGTGCAGGGCGCGATCAGTACTGAGGACGAACTGCAGAAGGTGCTGCCGGTCGTCCAGCAGATCTACGAGGAGGAATTCGCCAAGTGGGACGTGGTGGCCGCCGGCTACATGGCCATTCCCATGCTCGAGGCCTCGATCTTCTGCCGGGACGAGCCGGTGCGCACGCTTGCGGCGCTGAAGACGAAGAAGCTGCGTGTCTGGGCCAAGGACCAGGTCGACTCCTTCACGCGTCTCGGCATCGCGGCGCAGATCATCCCGCAGGAGGAGATGTACGTCGCCATGAAGACCGGCGTGGTCGATTGCGCCGTCTATCCGGCTCTCTACGCGCATACGGTCTCGCTGCAGGAAGTCGCGAAATACGGTTCGTTCCTCTATCCCATGGCGGCCGGTCCCTATGTGCTCGGCGTCTCGACCAGGAAATGGGCCTCGCTGTCGGACGAGAACAAGGCGGCGATCACTGAAGCCG
>JAKSDQ010000296.1 GCA_022360015.1 Cytophagales bacterium | reverse complement strand
GACCCCCAGGCCCGCGCCCGCGAGATGGTGGTCGCGGTCGAGCACAGCAAGCTCGGCCCGGTCGAGACCCTGGGCCTGCCGATCAAGCTCTCCGAGACGCCGGGCGGCGTGCGCCGCGGCGCGCCGGTCTTGGGCGAGCACACGCGGGAGGTGCTGGCCGAGTATGGATATGAGAAGCGGAGATCGAGCGGCTAGTCGACGAGGGGGTGGTGATCGCTGGTACTGTCGAGCCGGCGTAGGGCGTAAGTACGTCTGCGCAATGGTCCGGATGGATCTGCGACAAGGCTTCCGAAACATCCGGCGGATTACGCCTCGCTTATCCGCCCTACAAGAACTCTGAGATCTCTGCGAAGTGCGCAATTCGTTTGTCCAATCCGATCGGCGGTAGCGTTCGACAGCCTTAGCAGTTCCGTGCCCCCAGGAGGTGCTCTAGGTTCTTGTTGCGATCCTGCAATGCGCGCAACTGAATCTGTTCCGCATTGGACATGTCCATCGTGAAAAGGATCGGCCAGAAAAAAGCGCCGGCCACGCCTTTGGCGACATTGCCTGATTCCGTGTCTTCGTCGACCCCTGCCAGGCGCAGAGCCTCTTTTTCGTTGCTGGAGATCTCACCTTCGATCTCTTCGCACGTGAGTTGCTTGTCGGCGGGATGAGAGATTGCGGTCGGTGTCACCTGCGTCGCACCGCAGGCCGCAAGCAGCAGGAGCAAAACAAACAAGGGCGCTCGCATTGAACGTCACCGCGACGGGTTTTCTAACAAGAATTGTAAATCTGATAGTATGCTATCGTGGTTCAGTCTGCAAAAGGAGGAGCCGAGAATGGTCAGGCGCCTTCTGATAACGGGGCTCCTTCTGATCGGGGTCTCCGCTTGTGCCGCGCCGGCCAAGGTCGAGAACATGGTGGTTCAGGCAGCCACGGTCGATGCGCCTGCGGATCCGTCGCTCTCCGGCGCGATCTGCGTGGCATCCGTGACGGGCGGCGAGGAGACCAATCCGCTTTGGACCTCCGAAGTCGATGATGCTGACTTCAAGGCGGCCCTCCAGGGATCTTTGGCGAACAGCGGACTGTTGGCGGCCGATTCAGACAATTGCAACTACGAGCTCGAGGCGAACCTGCTCGGTTTGGCTCAGCCTTCGTTCGGGTTCAGCTTCGAGGTGACCGCCCATGTCAATTACAGCATCTTCACCCGAGGCGCGCGTGATCCCTACCTCTTAGAAACCGTGACCGCCTCGCATACGGCGACCGTCGGAGATGCATTCTTTGGTATCAGGCGGCTACGGCTCGCCAATGAAGGCGCGATACAGAACAACATCAAGCAATACATCGACATCGTCATGAACCACCAGCCGAGCTAGGTTCGCGGCAGCTAATCCTGAATGTTCGGTGGTTTGGGTTTCGCTAATCCGCCCGACAACAACCTGATATGTTCAGTTCGGACCAACCGGGGGAACACTATGCTCCAAACCGTAACGGCCGAGCGCGGCCTCGTTGTCGCGCCGCATCATCTGGCGGCGCAGGCGGGACTTCAGGTGCTGCGCGAGGGCGGGGATGCGGTCGAGGCGATGCTGGCGGCGGCTGCGACGATCTCGGTCGTCTATCCACACATGAACGGGCTGGGCGGCGACGGCTTCTGGCTGATCGACGAGCCGGGGCGGGCGGCGCCGCACTGCATCGTGGCGGTCGGGGCGGCGGCCGCGGCGGCCGACGAGGGGTTCTATCGGGAAATGGGGTTGGACGCGGTACCGACGCGCGGTCCGCTCGCGGCCAATACTGTGGCGGGCACCGTCTCGGGCTGGCAGGCGGCATTCGAGATCAGCCGCGGCTGGGGCGGGCGCCTGCCGCTCGAGCGGCTCCTGGCCGATGCCATCCACTACGCCGAAGCGGGCTATCCTGTCACCGAGAGCCAATCCGACAATACCGCGGCCAAGCAGGCCGAGCTTGCCGAGGTGCCCGGCTGGTCGGCGCATTTTCTCGACGCAGGCCAGCCGCCGACGGCGGGGAATCGCTTTCGACAGCCGGCCCTGGCCGCGACACTGCGGCGCCTGGCATCGGCGGGGCTCGACGACTTCTATCACGGCGAGCTGGCGCGCGCGCTGGCCGCCGAGCTGGAGCGGCACGGCAGCCCCGTCCGGCTCGAAGACCTGGAGCGGCAGCAGGCGCGGGTGTGCGAGCCGCTT
>JAKSDQ010000030.1 GCA_022360015.1 Cytophagales bacterium | reverse complement strand
CGGTGGCAGCCCCGCCACGGCAAGCTGGGACAGCCCGGCACGGGGGCCGGCGCTGGATAATCCTGACCCGACGGCAGGCGACTTCTTCGGCTTTAGCGTCGCAGTGGACGGCACCACCGCCGTGGTCGGGACTTATGATAATCCCGGCGGGATCAGCGGTGCCGGTACGGCCTATGTGTTCGATACGGCCAGCGGTGCGCTGGTCGCCACGCTCGATAACCCGGACCCGACGCCGGACGACTGGTTCGGCTATAGCGTGGCGGTGGACGGGACGACCGCCGTGGTCGGGGCGATTTTCGATGATCCCGGCGGTGTCTTGAATGCCGGCGCGGCCTATGTCTTCGATACAGCCAGCGGCGCGCTGATCGCGACACTCGATAACCCGGACCCGACGGAAAACGACGTTTTCGGCATCAGCGTCGCGGTGAGTGGCACGACCGCAGTTATCGGGGCGTATGGCGATGATCCCGGCGGGGTCAACGGTGCCGGCACGGCCTATGTGTTCGATACGGCCGGCGGCGCGCTGATCGCTACGCTGAACAACCCGGACCCGACTCCAGGCGATTTTTTCGGCAACAGCGTCGCGGTGAGCGGCACCACCGCCGTGGTCGGCGCACCTTACGATGATCCCGGCGGGGTCGGCGATGCCGGCACGGCCTATGTCTTTGACACGGCCAGCGGCGTGTTGCTCGTCACGCTGAACAACCCGGACCCAACAGGAGTTGACTACTTTGGCAACAGCGTCGCAGTCGATGGAGCCACCGCCGTGGTCGGCGCCCATTTCGATACGCCCGGCGGGATCAGCCGCGCCGGCACGGCCTATGTGTTTGACACGGTGAGCGGCGCGCTGGCTGCCACGCTGAACAACCCCGACCCGACGGCAGGCGACTGGTTCGGCTATAGCGTGGCGGTGGATGGGACGACCGCTGTGGTCGGCGCATCTTACGATGATCCCGGCGGGGTCGGCGATGCCGGCACGGCCTATGTCTTCGACACGGCCAGTGGTGCGCTGATCGCGACGCTCAATAACCCGGACCCGACGGCAGGCGATTTCTTTGGCAACAGCGTCGCGGTGAGTGGCGCGACGGCCGTGATCGGGGTTCCCCTCAAAGCGCCCGGCGGGATCAGTGATGCCGGCACGGCCTACACCTTCACCCCCGGCCTGCCCGGCGCCTGCATCGATCCGGCGCGACCGGAAGGCACGCTGTTCTATAACAGCGATTTCAAGGTCATGCAGTATTGCGACGGCGCGGGCTGGATCGAGATCGGCGAGGCCGCGCCCGCCGTCCCGCCGGCCGGGCCGGCAGGATGCCCCACAATGGGCGATCTGTGTTCTGACGGCAGCTACTACATCGGTCAGCTCGGCGGCAATGATATCTATGCCACCGCCGCCGCCAGTGAAACCAGCCAGAGCTGGAACAACGGCACAACGAACTGGACGGTGACGGGCTTTACCAGCACCACGGACGGCCTCAGCAACACGGCGGGCCTTACGGCGCTAGCCGATGCCGGCGCGCCTTACAATGCCGCGGCCCATTGCGACGGGCTTGCCGCGCACGGCCATAGCGACTGGTATCTGCCCGCACAAGATGAACTGAATTTGTTCTGGAACGGCGGTGCACCGGTAGCGGGCGTGCTGACAGACGGCAGTTGGTACTGGTCGTCCACGGAGTCCGGTACCCTCCATGCGCGGATACAGCGGTTCAGCCTCGGTCACCAGAATGGCAGCCTTAAGGACTCCATGCGGCCCGTCCGCTGCGTCAGGCGGGCGTCAGGCAGCCCCGCCGCACCGGCCAGTCCTTGAACACTCGTCCATGCGCTCGACAGTTGATTGACAGGCAAAAAAACGGGGTGCCGCAAGGCACCCGCTGCGATCTTTCAGCGCGGCCCGTCAGGGCCGCGACTTTTGGCCTGTTGGAGCTATTCGGTGATGGTGAGCGGTACGGGCTGGCCGTGATCGAGGCAGCCCAAGTTCATGCTGTCCTTGCCCCATGCGACCGCCTTGCAGCCCTCGACGGGGCAGACATATTTGATCCGCTTGCCGCTCTTTGAGCGTGGCGCCGTCTCAGCTTCACCAGCATCCTGCGCGGCGGAGGGAGCGGGATCAGCTTCCCGGATGGCCCAGCTAAAATCCATGCCGGCATTCTTACGGGCCAGCTCTTTTTCGAACTTCATGCCCGGTATCACGGACAGTTCGACATGCTCGCCCGTTTCCTTTTCAGGGTCGCCGGCCCGCTGCGTCTGAACGCCATGCAGCCACATGGCCTTAGCGAAGCGGGCATCGTGATAGTTGCTCCGGCCCTGCTTGTTCTGATCCAGCAAAACCATGAGGCGGAGAAGTTCGAGGCACTTTTCCTCGAACGACGCTTTTTTGAACGCGACGGGATTGAGTTTGAACTCAGCCCGGAGCGCGCCGGAATTGTGATCCCAGCACTCCGGAATGTACCTTCCGAAAAACTTCATCGGTGTGCGGAAGGTGATCATCGGCAGTTTCAGCGCGCCCTCGAAAAAGCGCTCATTGATCCATTTGAGCAGGCGCGCGACCTCGCCGTAATATTCTTCAGTCGGATTGAGAGATTTGCCTTCCATCACGGAATGTACACTCCGGTCTGGCCACCTCCGTTTTCGGATGTTCATCCCAAACGGGAAAGGCGGCGGGTTGATTTCGGAGTGACATCTGGCGATCCGGCGGATTTGTTTTCCTCGCTGGAATCTCGTATCAATGTGAATATTCGGAATGCTCATTACACGAACAAGAAAAGTAATGGTGCCGTGCAACACGGCTTTATATAGAAATCATAATACAACCTATGGTAATATAGAAATAGGGGAAGCAAGTCGAAGTGACTTTGTACAAGGTGTGTACTGGTAGTACCCACCTTGTAGGGGGATTTCCCATCCCCCGTTTCACCCCCAGGGAAATCGCTAAGCTCTCGCGCGCTTTAGGCACGCGCTCGCTAAGCGATTGTTCAGCCGACATGCACATCGAGTGCAGCGCCGGCTGAGCGGGGAGATTGCAGCTCTCCCCAAACCCCATCGCACAACGGCCCGTCGTTGTATCGCGGCCAAGGGAGCACGTCGTGGCTGCCCT
>JAKSDQ010000032.1 GCA_022360015.1 Cytophagales bacterium | reverse complement strand
TCCTTTTCCCTGCACGTACTCTTTGTGAATATATTTCTTCACGCTCATTTTGCTTGTTCTCTTCCACAATCCTAAGTGTTTAAGTTGAAGTAAATAAGTTATAAATATGGGTTAATTGATTTTTTTTCTCCTAATAAATGTTAAATATAGTATATTAATGTACACAAATCAAATTCTGATTTTAATAAATAATTTGAAGAATGCCAAAAGTTATGGCGATTGTTTTATTATTTTCCATCATTTTTTGTAACATTTGCATAAGCCAACAGCGGCATACAGAGGAGGGAATAGCGTCATACTACCACCATCGATTTCATGGTAAAGCTACGGCAAGTGGTGAACTTTATGATAAAGATAAATTCACCGGAGCCCATAAAAAGTTGCCTTTCGGCTCAAAGGTGAAGGTAACTAATCTGGCCAACCAAAAATCCGTTGTTGTCATTATCAATGACAGAGGCCCCTATACCCCGGGCAGGGTTATAGACATATCATACGCTGCTGCCGAAAGGATAGATATGATCAAAAAGGGGGTCGTTAAAGTCAGGGTGGAAACTTTAGAATGACATGAACATTGAATTAAAAAAAGTGAAGGAGTTTGGCAATATTGAGTTATTGGCCAGACAATTGGTAGAGGGGTTTATTACCGGCATGCACAAATCACCCTATCACGGTTTTTCTGTGGAGTTTGCCGAGCACCGGCTATATAATACCGGTGAAAGTACCAAATACATTGACTGGAAAGCCTTCGCCAAAACAGACCGCCTGTATTCGAAAAGATTTGAAGAGGAGACCAATTTACGCTGTCACCTTGTGATCGATAACTCTTCATCTATGTACTATCCGGTTGAAAATAAGGGAAAAATCACCTTCAGCATCTTATCGGCCGCCGCCCTGGCCTATTTGCTGCAAAAACAACGCGACGCGGTTGGTATTTTTTCTTTTTCAGAGAAAATCGACCTGCAAACACAAATAAAATCCACCTCCTCGCATCTGCACAAGCTTTTTATCAGCCTCGAAAGAATGCTGGACGAAACCCCCAAAACCAGAAAAACATCGGTCGCCCCGGTTTTGCATGAAATCGCCGAAAAAATACATAAACGTTCTCTGGTTATTATTTTCAGTGACTTTTTTCAGAACACCATAGACAATAAAGAAATATTTACCGCCCTTCAGCATTTAAAGCATAACAAACACGAAGTGCTTTTATTTCATGTAACTGATGTAAATACCGAGTTGAATTTTGAGTTTGAAGAAAGGCCCTATGAATTCCTCGATATGGAAAGCGGTGAAAAGTTAAGATTGCAACCTTCCCAGATTAAGGAAATGTATAAGGAAAAAATGGGAGAATATTACCATAATCTGAGACTTAAGTGCGGGCAGTTTAAAATCGACTACGTACAGGCCGACATCAACAAAAGCTTCGATCAGGTCTTAAGCGCCTTTCTTATCAAAAGAAGCAAAATGCAATAGCCTCATATGCAGTCGATCCACACCCCATAGCACGAGTTTCCGTGACTGTTGCAAAACAATTTCGGCAAAATTCTTTGTGTCCCTTTGTGTCTTGGTGCCTTCGTGGTGAAAAATGGTTAACCACAAAGGCACCAGGAGACACAGCGTTTTAGTCCCCGTGCATGTTGGCTTTTTTAGCTAATAGCTCCTCTTCTGTTTCCCTGTGATCGGGATCATCAACGCAACAATCAACCGGGCAAACGGCGGCGCATTGAGGTTCTTCATGAAAGCCCATACACTCGGTACATTTCTCGGTAACAATATAATAAAATTCGTCAGATACAGGTTCCTGTGGCTCGTCTGCTTTGACGAGCGTGCCGTCCGGTAATTCAACCTCATTGAGGCTGGTTCCTCCACCCCATGTCCATTCCATTCCTCCTTCATATATCGCGGTATTAGGGCATTCCGGCTCGCAGGCGCCACAATTAATACATTCATCAGTTATCATTATAGCCATGGCAACTATGTTTTTTCATTTCCCAAATATTTACCTATTTAATTAAACAAAAATAGAAACAATATGTTCAACAGCAAATAATTCATTTGATCATTTAAACCAAAAAAATATTTACTTTGCGGTTATGAAAATGACGGAAAGAATCTCAGCACTGGCGGCCCTGGGCAAGGCAATCCATGATTTGACAGAGGAAGAAAAGGAAATGCTGCATCAAAAAGCTGCATCCTGTAATAACTGGTTTACCAAAGACAGCATTGAGCTGGCATTACAGGGTATTGAGTTGTTTCTGGATAAAAACAAACTGGAAAAATGGGTCGCCCCTTATCGACTGGAACCGGAGGAGCCCAAAAAAGTGGGTGTGGTTATGGCTGGAAATATTCCGTTAGTGGGATTTCATGATTTTTTGAGTGTATTGCTCAGTGGCCACCAGTTACATATGAAATTCAGTGCGCAGGATCCATACCTGCCTGATTATCTCAGCCAGAAGCTGATTGCTATCGCGCCTGAATTCACTTCATATATTGTTAAAGCTGACTTGCTAAAGGGTATGGATGCCATCATTGCCACCGGCAGTGATAACTCCTCCAGGTATTTTGAGTATTACTTCTCCGGGCTTCCCCATATCATCAGGAAAAACCGCACTTCCTGCGCTGTTCTCACAGGCCTGGAAACCACTGAGAACCTCACAGCCTTAGGCAAAGATATTTTTCAATACTATGGTTTGGGCTGCCGTAACGTTTCCAAGCTGTATGTACCCCAAAACTTTGACTTCAATCCGTTGTTTGAGTGCCTGCAGTCCTATCAAAAGGTCATCTCAAACCACAAATACAACAACAACTACGATTACAACAAGTCCATCTACCTGGTGAACAAAGAGGACCATCTGGATACAGGATTTTTGCTGCTCAGGGAAACACAGGAAATGGTTTCTCCCATTTCGGTCGTTTACTATGAATATTATAAAGACCGTGATGATTTGGAAAAAAAGTTAACAGACCAAAAAGATAAAATTCAGTGTGTGATAGGTAACCATAAAGAAAATTCCGGTTTTGTAGCTTTTGGAAACTCCCAGATGCCTGGTCTGCAAGATTATGCCGATAATATCGATACTTTGAAATTTTTAGAAGATTTTTCCTCCAAAAAGTAATAAAAACTCTAAATATATTCTTATTGGCATTTTATTGAAACAGCATCCTTGCTTTTGACCACTTCTCAATAAGTAAACACTCCGGTGAAACTGGGAATATCAGGGTGCTATTTTATTTTTTTGGCAACACGCCCGCTTTGGCTCAATAAGCTCCGCCGCTCACAATCGATTCCCATAACAGGCAGATAAATAACTAAAACCCTATCTGAAAACAAAAAAGAGGCTGTCTCAAAAGGGTAGCCTCTGATTTTTTTGCCAAATATTATTTTGCTTGGTTAAAATCTCACTGAGAATCGATAGAAAACAAGGAGTGTTTTACTTATATCTTGAGATAAATACCCATTCAACCTGTATCCGACAAAAGGATATTTGGCGTTAAAAAAGGCCATCTCACTTTTGAGACAGCCTCTTTCCATAATTTATAAATATTAACTATTAATACTATCTGTCTGATTTAATCCAGGTCATTGGCACGATAAATACCTGTTCCGTAGTCAACATTTATAATAGTGGTAGTACCTGGCCTTACGTTGGTATAATATTTCCTTTCCGGATTATCAACTGTAGGAGACTGATAGGATGTCTTATTGACAAATTCATCAGAATAACCCGATCCCTGGCTTACAAACCGGTATTCACCGAAAAAATAAGCATCTGATAAATCATTGAAATTTTGAACAGATATTCTTAACAGTGCGCCGGAGCCGGCACCGGTAATATCAGTAAATGTTACATCGACTGAATCAGTTGCTGCTCCTGAGTAATTTCCACCTTCGCTAAAGCTTACACCTGATATCTCTTCATCATCATTGACGAAAACCTGTGAGACAATAGCTGTCTGCTGTCCTGAAGGCGCATCGCCGGCAATCCCGTAGACAGTATGAATACTATTGAAAGGATAATTAGCGGCATTCTGAGATCCCCCGTCAAACATTGTGAAAAGAGTTGGGTAGGTAGTGATACTGGGTAGCACTTCAGGGAAAGTGCGCGGATCAGAATTTATCTTGGTATAAGCAATAGTCTGGTCCATTTCCAAATCAGGAAAACGGATGTTCAGACCGGTACTTCCATTGGCATCGGTCGGAACTTGCAGTTCCCATTTACCTTGATCATCTGTTGTCGCTGAAAAATTGAGTGTCTTGTTATCAAGGTTAACCTCTACCAGTAGTTCTATCCCACTTGCATACTCTGTCGCATCATTGGTCAGATCCGATTCTATTTCAACAGTACCTCTTATTGTCGCCATATTCTCCGGTACGTTAAGAGAATTCAGCTCGAAACGTGCTGTGACCTGTCCTATTCTGAAGTTAGACGTGCTTAAACTGGAGCTGCCGCTCAGTGTGGTGTAGTTTTCTGCTTCGATTTTGTAAACGTAGCCACCAATTTTTGCATCCGGAAACAAAGCCGCTCCATTGGCATCGGTAGTTACTTCTCTTGTTTCACCATTTTGGCTAACGGTTACTTTAGCTCCTTCAATGGGATCTTCATTGTCTGTTGAATTGTTGACTACATAAATAGAAAGGTCAACAGATTGCTGGGCATTTAATGCATCTTCCTCTGAAAACTCCTCTTCGCAGGAAATGGCGAAGATGGCCATGGATAGCATCATTAACGAAATAATCTTTGTTCTTACCTTAGTCATTGTTACAATTTTTGTTTATTGATTTCGATTAAAAATGAATTGTTTTATGTTATTGTTAAAATCCTAGTCCTATCGTAAAATAAGCACTATGGGTGGTCAGATCGCCTTGAACTGCCCTGAGATCGATGTAGCTAAAAGAAGGTTTTGCTGTGGTAACACCGTACCGATATCTCAAATCCAGCATCAAACGCTTTGCCCCCAGGCTTACTTCACCCCCAATACCAGCGGTAGCACCTATCTGAATGGTCTCGTATTCATTGGAAATATTATCATAACCTCTAACAGTCATGTAAGTCTGGTTGTGATGATAAGTCCTTTCAAAATGCGTATCCACCAAAAAGGTATAAGAGACAGCAGGGCCCAAAGCAATGTTCGGCACAAAATTACCAAATGCCGGAAGCCGGTATTTGGCTAACACCGGTACATCGACACTATGGATGGTGATCGCGTAGTTGGTCGTTGACAAACTACCCAATGACTCTACATCTCCAAAACGGGTGTTGTCTACGAACTTCAACAACTTACCCCCTTGCTGCAAATAGGAGGGTTCGGCCTGAACCGACAATTGATCGTTAAATCCGTACTCTACTACCACACCGGCAGTAAAGCCAAGTTTTTCAGAAGTATGGGGCTGAGTGTTACTGAATTCACTGACAACAAATCCGGCTCTGAATCCATACCGCAATCCGGTGTTGCTGCTTGTGATGTCGCTTGCCTCATCTTGTGCTTGTGCTTGCAGTTTTATCAGCAAACCCAAGATTGTTAGAATTGTGAATCTTTTTAAATTCATAATTTTTTTAGATAAATACAATGATTAAATTTTCAATATGAAAACAGGAGGCTTTTGCCGGCGCAGTCAAAAAAACTCAAGCTGATTGGCTGTGTTACACGCTTTATCCTGTCCTAAATTCACCCGCTAATTTCTGCTTTTAGAAAAAAAAAAATATACCACAGGTAAAGCAGAACAAACAGTTGTAATTTTTTAAGAATAATTGTAATTTTTCTTTTATCTATTTTAAAAGTTTACAGGCTAACGGTTAAATAGTGCCTATCTGTCCTGTAATCAAATACTAATTTATGATGTTTGTTTTCTTCTGGTTTTCAAAAAATCAGGGCTGGGAAGGAAAAAAGATCAGGCAAACTACATGATGCTCAAAACTTTATAGGATTTTTTGGCTACTCTATAACTTACTTCTAACCTGGCGCCAGCGTCCTTGGCCGTTGCACAACGCAAGAATGCACCTGTACGCTCACCTCATCGGCCAGAACCTCTGTGACTCTTTGTGTCTTCGTGCCTCCGTGGTAAAAAATGGTGAACCATAAAGACACAAAGACACAAAGAATTTTATCGAAAATGTTGTGCAACAGCCACGTCCGCTCGTGCCAGAAGTTATAAAGTTATCTGAATTTAAGATTCGATCTCATCAATCGCGGAAACTTTATGGTAAAAATTACAATACTCCATCCACATTCTACTCATTAAAGCAGGCGATAGCTGACTTAAAAAATCTTAAAAAAAGCCTGCTGATTGGTAAGCTTGCTTTCTTAAAATCCCTTATCAGGACTGACTGAAACGGTTGAATCAACCAACCTTTTCAGTTCAGTCCATAAATAGTTTGTCTTGTAAAAATCAATCTTTTGGTATCAATTAGTTTTCCACCTGCCGCGAGCCGGTACAAATATATCCCTGATGGCAATGCTTCAGTCTTGATGTTTTTGGTTTTGGTACCTTGCTGTAGCGCTCCCTTCAGTACCTCTTTGCCGGAGTAGTCAATCAAAGACCATTCAACCGGGTTGGTGATGGATTCCTGAAAACTTATATTAAACTGGTCTGTTACCGGATTGGGATAAATCATGAGCGAAGAGCGATTTTCATTTTCTTCTTGCAGCAATGCCTGTATGCCCCTCTTCACACGAGCAGGTGGCGAGCTGCAATCTTTTCCTCCATCTGTTATCAACCAATTATAGGTACCTATCAAGCTTGTACTGGTTTTTCAGACTTTTTTTGGTACAAGGCTGCCTTTAGTATCATCTGGTTGTGACAGCCTTTTGGATTACTAGTAGCTAAGATAAGTTCTCCCGGTGACGTATTATGTCACCGGGAATTTTTTTTTGAAAAAATCTTTCTTTAAAAAGGGATTGTGGGTGGTAGGGCGAACGTGGATGGGTCTGTTTTTCAGATGCTACTTATCAATTCCTCCCCTCCAGAGCTCTATCCAACCGGAATACTTTTCATCCCCGATCTGAATCGTGTAGTAATAAATACCGTCGGCATGACCTTCACCGTCCCAATCGTTCCGGTAGTTGTCTGTCTCATAGACCTTTCGGCCCAAGCGGTTGGAAATTAGCAATTTGGTGCCATCCAAAGGTAAGTTTCGGATGAAGAATGTTTCATTAAAGTTATCCCCGTTGGGTGTGAAAATGTTGGGGATGAATATCTCAGAGTCTCGTGGGATCTCTACACTAAACATGATTTCACAACCTAACGAGTCACTGATAAACACCTCATAAGCGCCAGGTAGCAATTCAGTAAACTGAAATTCAAACTCCTGATTGGTTTGATTTTGTGGTATATCGACCCATACTCCGCCTGAGGGCTCAATCAGAATTCGGTATCCGCCTGCACCACCTATTACGTTGTCGATCATAATGCTACCGGTGCCACGCTCGGGCAGGGACTGGGTTATTTCACCGAGTGTCGCGGATAATGGCAGATTAATGGTGAAATTCTCGACATCGCTGCTTAAGGAAGTGCCACAAACAGCCTGTTCTTGCGTAAGCAGTAATTGATAATTTCCTGTAGCGTTCAGGAAATTGGCTGAGGTAATCCTGTAAACATTACCGGCTGGCAAATCGGGCAAAGTGATAACATCGATAGGGCTGATTTCCCCTACCCTGTATACTTCTATATCAAAAGGGGTATTATCTTCGGCAGTGATGTTGCTTAACAAAATCGCCTGTCGGTTATCAAAACATTCCAATGCCAAATCAAAGCCCAATCCCACAGGGCCACTGTTAATCGTGATCGGCACTTTGTTGGGGCAACCACCGGCGGCAACTACAGTGACGTAGTAGGTGCCTACGGAGAGATTAGAAAACTCCATGATGCCGTTTGTGGGTACAAACTGGAATTCCCCGTCCTCATCGATTTCAGTTGATATGGCAGCTTCGAATGATCCCGGTAGCTGCAAGGGATCGATTTGAATGGTTATGGAGCCATTCTGACCATTGCCATTGCAATCAGGAGTGATCACTGAGGAAGTAAACAGCACAAGGCCAGGGGCGTCTACTAAAACATTATAGTTTTTTTCGCAATTATTGTCATCGATGACTGTCAGGAAATGAAATCCCGCTGTTAAGTCTTCAAAAGTATTGTTTGCCGGCAAATCGCTGAAATCTACCCCATCCAGGCGATATCTGTAAGGAGCCAGCCCCCCTGTAACATTTAACACCTCGATGCTGCCGCCGGCATTACTACAGGTGGCTTCGTTGGTATTAAAGGTTAAATCAATTTCCTGTAGGGCATTGTCGATCGTAACTGCTACTTCAGCCGGACACTGGTCCGAGACATCATTTCGCACCAAAACATTGAAATTTCCCAGCGCAGGCAGGTTGGATACCACCCCGTTGGGAGGCAGGGTATTCCAAACAAGGCCATCGATAGAATACTGATAAGGGGCGCTTCCACCTTCGGTAATGTTGATCCTGGCTTCACCGGTAGCAGCGCCAAAGCATACTACATCCACAAAATCTGAGGCTGTAGCCTTGACGGTTGTTTGTCTCACCAATGAATAAGGTAAGGTACAAACATTGCCAGCCCCATCGTCAACGGTATATTCATAGTCATCTTCTGTCAAATCCTGGAATGAAATGTTGGCGGCCGATGTACCTGTTTCACCTTTGTTGAATCCATCGTTATTGGTCAGCAATACTGTGTAGCTGCCGGAACCGCCGGTTATGCCAAATGAAATGATCCCGTCGTCGTTGTTTACACAAGAAGGGCGTACTTCGGTGACACTGATCACAAAGGCGCCACAGTTTATGCCCCCTCCTGAGCAGAGCGGATCGGTTGGATTCAGCACATGTATGATTACATCATCTTGCGTCGAAGGGCATACACCATTGTCATCCACGATCGTCCACCTCAGAACGTTCGTTCCTACAGACAAGCCATTTACACGAGTGTCTCGGATGCTGCTATCAACAAAAACCGCGCTGCCCGAAACAACGCTCCATGCTCCC
>JAKSDQ010000332.1 GCA_022360015.1 Cytophagales bacterium | reverse complement strand
TGTTTAGAATGACCAAATTTCGTTAAATAAAATCAATTTAGAAATTCAACTAAAATGAAAGTAGCATATTTAATGTTAGTGATTATTCTTACTTCCTGTTCTCAAAGGCAACAGGAAGAAATGGAAATTTTTGTTTCTCCTTCAGGCAATGATAATAATACCGGTACAATTGAGGCTCCATTTGCAACAGCAGTACGTGCCCGTGATGAGGTACGGAAGCTGCTAAAGGAAAAACCTTTAGCCATTACTGTTTTTTTCAGGGAAGGAGTATACCGCTTTTCGAAACCTTTGGTGATCACTTCAGGTGATTCCGGAGAAAATGGAATCCCGGTGGTTTATACCGCATATAAAAATGAAAAAGTGGTATTTAGCGGGAGTCAACAGCTTTCCCCCAAATGGGAAACATACAACAATAATATGGTTGTTGCAAGGGTAGAATTAATAATAGATCAGGGTTTTTCTCCCCGGACCTTATATGTAAATGGGGCCCCTTACCCTCTGGCAAGATACCCTGACCTGGTTCCAGGCGAAAGACCCTTTGGAGGAGTTGCTATGGACTGTTTGAGTCGAGCGCGTATTGCCAAATGGAAATCACCTGCCGGAGCATATGTGCATGGCCTGCAACATGGCAAATGGGGGAGTATCCATTACAAAATAACTGGTATGACAGAAAATGGCTTTCCGCACTTAGAATTGGTTTCTATCAATACCTCAACGATGTACAACAAGGCTCAATTGCACAAGACAGACAGATATGTTGAAAATGTATTCGAAGAGCTAGATGCCCCCGGAGAATGGTTTTGGGACAAAAAAACAAAACTACTGTACTTCTATCCACCAAAAGGGGTAGACCTAAACTATTCATCATTCGAAGTACCGAGACTTGCCAGTCTGGTACAATTTAAAGGAGACATGCAAAATCCGGTACGACATGTCAAATTCAATAATATCAACTTTGAAAAAACACGTTCTACCTGGTATTTAACCGATGAACACCTTCCTGTTGGTGATTACGTCATACACAGGGGTGGTACAGTTTTTATGGAGGGTACAGAAAAATGTGAAATCTCAGATTGCAGCTTCATGGATATTGGCGGCAATGCGATAATGTTGAGTAACTACAATAGAAACTCAACTATATCAGGGAGCCGGTTCGAAAACATCCAGGCCAACGGTATTGTCTTGGTAGGGAGCAGGGATGCAATGAGGGACTCTCCTTGGTGTAATGTGTTGGATAACAGCCTCACAAAAGATTTGACCTCAAATTGGGGATATAAGCTGACCTATAAAGAATGGGAAGAACCTTTAAGGGACAGGAAACCCAGCACAGATACCATTCCCGGGCCCAAAACCGGGAACTATCCACGACATTGTCTTATCGAAGGTAACCTTATTACTCGTGCAGGGGAGCTTGAAAAGCAGGCAGCCGGGGTGTTACTGTCCATGTGTGCCGAAAATACAATAAACCATAATACTATATATGACCTGCCTCGTGCTGGTATATGCATAAACGATGGATGTTGGGGCGGAAATGTAATTGAAAACAATGATGTTTTTCATACAGTCTTATCCACGGCCGACCATGGTCCTTTTAACTCATGGGGAAGGGACAGGCATTGGACAATGGCAATGCATGGCGTAATAAAGAAAGGTGACGAAAATGCACATGGTAGAAGCAAGCTCGATACCTATAAAACAAATATTATCAGGCACAATCGTTTTACCCATACAATACCATCTCATTCCTGGGGAATAGATCTCGATGATGGGTCATCAAATTACCATATTTATAATAACCTGACCATTGGTTGCAGTATTAAACTCAGGGAAGGGTTTTACAGGACAGTAGAGAATAATATTTTTATCGGGAAATACCCGCCAGGTAAACACGTATGTTTCGACAATACAGAGGACGTAATGATCCGCAATATATTCGTAAATACAAGTGGCAACGAGCTGTTTATGGGAATACATGCTAAACCATCCCAGATAAAGGAAATTGACTCAAACCTATATTATCCAATATCAGAAGAGTCAGGAATTTTTGCTCTTAACGGACAGGTTGAGAAAGGCTACTTACCAAAGATGACAATTGGCGAATGGCAGCAAAGAGGACACGATAGGTCTTCAATAATTGCCGACCCGCTTTTTATGGACTTAGTGTCAGGTAATTTTAAGTTGAATAAGAAATCTCCCGCTTTTAAGCTCGGCTTTAAAGAGTTTGCCCTTGACAATTTTGGTGTGACTAAACCTGCATTCAATAAAGAAGCAAAAGCTGCATATAGCCATTTCGTACCGCCTTTAAAATTAAGGATGACTAAAATTAATGAAGGAAAACAGTTCAAATGGATGGGGGCAACCATAAAGTCAATGACGACAGAGGGGGAAAAATCCGTAGCGGGCATTGACGATATCAAGGGTGTAATTCTCGTCATAGTTCCTTCAGGCAGTAGTCTTTTTAACGATGGGGCCCGGTCGGGTGATGTTATTTTGAAGGCAAACGGAAGGAAAATCAAGAATATTGAAAACCTAAAAAATGTATTGAGGGAATACCCAAATGAGCTACAACTATGGGTCGATGGGAATCCCCCAGCGCATAATCTTACAATTCACAACCCGGGTGAAATAACAGAGTGAGTTAGAAACGAATAAAGGAAGGATGTATAAAAATGTTTAGAAGAGCTACGTTCATTTAGTGCTCTATGGTCGTGTTATTCTTATGATGAATTTTAACATTAAGAAGAAGATTATTCTATATTTTTATACAAGCACGGCAATAAAGGAGCCCCTGAATTGATCATTGATGAATTAATTATTGATTTGTGACCTGCCTAACAGATGTACACGCCGCAAAAATAAGAGAATAGTCTATGTAGTTAAAATAATTGTCCATTTTCAAATCTATGCGGTGTAGTTAGATTTGAAAATGGTTAATTGTTTGTAGCGATCTCCTTTTGGTCATTTAATAAATTGGCCAACGATCCCTGCTAAGATTGTAAAAAACACAAACAACTTTTACAATGGAAAAACACAAATCACATATGTTTTATCTTGTAGTTATTTCCCTAATCCCGGCACTGAGCGGTTTCCTTTGCGGATACGACTGGGTAGTTTTTGGCTGTTTGCAGGACTTTGCCTGGCAGGCGCCTTTTACATCAAAAGTAAGTTGATAGAAACCAAAGGGAAATCCCTGGAACAGATAGAATCTGCCCTCACCAAATCATGATCTTTAAGTGTACAGAATATTTAAACCATCGAACAATGAAAGCCTCAATCTGGATATTTGCCATCTCACTAATATATTCGTGCAGCTCGTTATCGCCAACGGAACAACAAACTGTCGACCTTTCCGGTACATGGAAGTTCCAAATAGACTCCCTGGATCAGGGAATCAGCGACAGATGGTTTACCAGGGAACTGACCGACCAGGTAACCTTACCCGGCTCTATGACCACCAATGAAAAAGGAAACCCGGTGTCACTTGAAACAAAGTGGACGGGGCAGATCGTGGATCTATCATTTTTTACCGAAGAAAAATACGCCAGGTACCGTAAACCGGAAAATTTCAAAATACCATTTTGGTTACAGCCCAGGACACATTATGTAGGAGCCGCCTGGTACCAGAAAGAAATAGACATACCCGGTGACTGGTCTGACAAGAACATCACGCTGCTCCTTGAAAGGTGCCACTGGGAAACACAGGTCTGGATAGACGACCAAAAAATCGGTATGCAAAACAGCCTTTCAACGCCACATCAGTATGAATTGTCTACGCAGCTATCACCTGGAAAACATACCCTGACCATCAGGGTTGACAATAGGATCAAAGAGATCAACCCGGGGATAAATGCACACAGTATTACAGA
Source organism: Cytophagales bacterium (assembly GCA_022360015.1). GTDB lineage: Bacteria > Bacteroidota > Bacteroidia > Cytophagales > Cyclobacteriaceae > Agaribacillus. Next base: position 10,238 of record JAKSDQ010000332.1, on the reverse strand, counting down.
CCATACCCAAAGCAATTGGAATGGGATTGTCGGTACCATTCAGTTAACCAACAGCCCTCGCGTCTACATTAAAGACATCAAAGTATACCCCAATCTGTCAGAAAAAAAGGCAGTAGTAGACGTTTCTATTCATAACCAAACCACTTTACCGGCAGAAGCAGTAAAACTGGAAATTTCTGCCATTAGCCTCAATACAAAAGCCAACCATAAAGAAGGTACTCATGTCACTGTCGGAGAGGTAGCCACAGGCATATCCAAAGTGAGTGTCGAACTCGAGATGGGAGAGGATGTATTGCTATGGGACGAATTTACCCCTAACCTTTACCGGCTGGAAGTTGCTTTAAATTCGAAAGAAGGGCCCCATACGAAGCATGTCAACTTTGGTATGCGTGAATTCAAGGCCAATGGGAGCAGGTTCCGGGTAAATGACAAATCCGTATTTTTACGGGGGACGCTGGAGAGTTCTATATTCCCAAAAACAGGTTATCCTTCGACAGACGTTGATGAATGGATCAGGATCTTTAATACCTGCAAATCGCACGGGCTTAATCATGTACGTTTTCATTCGCATTGTCCTCCTAAAGCTGCATTCGAGGCAGCCGATCAGGTAGGCATCTATTTGCAGGTGGAGTGCGGCAGCTGGGCCAACAGCGGCTCGTCCATCGGCGATGGAAAACCGATTGATGAGTGGTTATATCAAGAGGCAGATAGAATTTTGGACGCTTATGGAAACCATCCCTCATTTTGTTTGATGGCCTATGGCAATGAGCCTGCGGGTGGTAATCAGCAAAAGTACCTGGGAGAGTGGGTTACTAATCTGAAAAATAAAGACAATAGAAGGGTATATACCGGGGGGGCCGGTTGGCCGGCTATCGATGAAAATGATTTTCATAACCTGCCTGATGCCAGAATTCAAGGTTGGGGGCAAGGCCTTAATAGTATCATCAATAAAGAACCTCCTCAGACGGCATACGATTTTAAAGAAATAGTACAGCAAACCACAATACCCTACGTGAGCCATGAAATAGGACAATGGTGTGTATACCCCAATTTCAAAGAAATCAAAAAGTATACGGGAGGGGCATTGGAAGCTAAGAATTTCGAATTATTTCAGGAAACGCTGGAAGAGAATAAGCTGGGGCATTTAGCAGATAGCTTCTTGCTTGCTTCCGGCAAATTGCAAGCCCTATGCTACAAAGCAGATATAGAAGCTGCCCTGCGTACACCCGGTTTTGCAGGGTTTCAGCTACTCGATTTGCACGATTTCCCAGGGCAGGGCACGGCCCTGGTAGGTGTGCTGGATGCTTTCTGGGAAGAAAAAGGATATATAACGCCCAGTGAATTCAGTAAGTTTTGTAATCAGACGGTGCCGTTAGCCAGGATGGGCAAGCGTGTGTTTACCAATGACGAAGCGTTTGTTGCAGCAATAGAAGTGGCACATTTTGGGGCAAGCCCCCTGGAATCACCTGATATTGAATGGCGCATTAAAGATAACAGTGGAAATCACATCAAAGCAGGGAGCTTTGATGTGAAAAAACTGATCGTTGACAATGGTCAGCACCTGGGGAGCATCAACTTTGATTTGGAAAAGATCAAAGAACCAACACAAATGCGCCTGGAAGTATCTGTAAATCAATACGCAAACCATTGGGATTTTTGGGTATACCCGGCAAAGTCCACAACCTCAAACGAGAAGGTATACATTACCAATTCCCTGGATAAAAAGGCCATCCGGGTGCTGAATGAAGGAGGCAATGTATTATGGAGCCTGAAAAAAGGAGATCTGAACGCTGAGTTTGGTGGAGATATAGCAGTAGGCTTTTCAAGTATTTTCTGGAATACCGCCTGGACCCGGGGCAGGCGCCACACACCCTCGGGATTCTATGCGATCCTCAACATGATGCTTTGAAGGCATTCCCCACCGAATACCACTCCAACTGGCAATGGTGGGATGCCATGCATCACGGTCAGGCCATCATCATGGATAATTTTTCAGCACGAGTAGAACCAATCGTTCGCATCATTGACGACTGGTTTGAAAACAGAAGCCTGGGACTTGTATTTGAGGCCAAGACCTCCTCCGGGAAAATTATTGTAAGTGGCGCTGATCTTTTGACAGGAATAGACGAAAGACCGGAAGCCCGGCAACTGGTGCAAAGTTTAACGGCCTATATGAGTTCGCCTCAATTCGATCCCAAATCCAATATCCCTTTAGCGGAATTAAAGGCATTGGTCAAATAGCTTTGATAATGATAATCGATACAAAAATCAGAACATATTTTTTAAAACAAGTAAAAAGAGCATGGAAGTAAAAGCCTGGGAAGAAAAAGTAATCATCCCTACCTATGAAATTGGAGAGCCGGAAAAAAATCCTATTTTCTTAGAAAAAAGAGTATACCAGGGAAGCAGCGGTTCGGTATACCCACATCCCGTCATCGAAAAGATAGCTGATGAAAAAGTAGACAAAGAATGGCAGGCAGTATACCTCGAAAATGAGTACCTGAAAATAATGGTCCTTCCCCAGCTGGGCGGACGTGTGCAAATGGCCTATGATAAGATGAAAGGCCGTCATTTCGTCTATTACAACCAGGTGATTAAACCTGCACTGGTCGGGCTTACGGGCCCCTGGATATCCGGAGGAATTGAGTTCAACTGGCCACAACATCACCGTCCCAGCACTTATGACCCTGTAGACTATATTATTGAAAACAATGAAGACGGAAGTAAAACCGTGTGGTGCAGTGAAGTGGAGCGTATGTTCCGCACAAAGGGCATGGCCGGTTTCACGCTGCACCCGGATAAGGCCTATATGGAAATCAAGGTTAAACTGTACAACCGGACATCCCTACCCCAGACCTTTTTGTGGTGGGCCAATCCGGCCGTAAAAGTAAACGACCATTACCAGTCCGTTTTTCCTCCTGACGTAAACGCGGTTTTCGATCATGGAAAAAGAGATGTTTCTGAATTTCCCATAGCCAAAGGAGAATATTACAAGGTGGACTATTCCCCGGGTACGGATATTTCCAGATATAAAAACATACCTGTACCCACCTCTTACATGGCCATACATTCTGATTATGATTTTGTAGGAGGCTACGAAAACGACAGTAAAGGAGGGCTTTTGCATGTAGCCAACCATCACGTTTCTCCGGGAAAAAAACAGTGGAACTGGGGCAATGGAGAATTCGGAAAGGCCTGGGACAGGAACCTGACCGATGAAGATGGGCCATACATTGAACTCATGTGTGGTGTTTATACGGATAACCAGCCTGATTTTTCCTGGTTGATGCCCTATGAAGAAAAAACTTTTTCACAATACTTTATGCCCTACCGCGATGTAGGAGTAGTGAAAAACGCTACCAAAAAAGCATTGCTCAATGTTGATTTGGCAGACGGTATGCTGACCATCAAAGCATATACCACGGCAGTTTATCCAAATTCAACAATTACGGTGGAGAAGAACAACGACCTGCTGTTCAAAGAACACTATGATTTTCATCCCGGAACGAGTTACGATCAACAGGTAAAAATAGATCCGGCTATCGGGTTACATGAAGTCAGGCTAACGCTAAAGGATCAAAAAGGACGCGTACTGGTCGGTTGGCAGGCCAAACAGGAAGCGGATCGTCCAATTCCCGGAGCAGCCCAAGCAGCAAAAGAGCCGCATGAAATGGATTCTAATGAACAACTTTACCTTACAGGCCTGCACCTGGAGCAGTACCGACATGCCACCTTTGATCCTGCAAAGTACTACCGGGAAGCACTAGAACGTGATCCCGGAGATGCCAGGAACAACAATGCCATAGGACGCTGGCTGTTTAGAAAAGGACAATTTTTGAAAGCGAAAGGACATTTCCAAAAAGCCATCGATACCTTGACCGAACGAAACCCTAATCCTTATGACGGAGAGGCTTATTTCAACCTGGGGCAGGCCTGCCGGTTTTTGGGGCAGGACGAAGAAGCGTACGCTGCCTTCTACAAATCCGTTTGGAATGATGCCTGGATGGCTGCCGGCTATTTCCAAATAGCGCTGCTGGATTGTACCCATGATGACCTGGAGCTGGCACTGGAAAATATAGACAAAGCCCTTATCCGCAACTGGCACAACCACAAGGCCAGGCATATCAAAACCATGATTCTCAATTTAACAGGGAAGAAAATCCAGGCCGAAAAGTTCATTGACGAATCATTGGAGCTTGATAAGTTTAATTTTGGCATCAGGTATGAAAAATTCCTGCTGACTTCAGACCAGGCGGTATTAGATGAAATGAAGGACCTGTTGAGAGGCAATATTCACAATTACATCGAATACGCTTTGGACTATGCCTGGGCTGGCCAGCACGATAAGGCTATAAACATGCTTGAATGGGGTATTGATTGCCAAAAGTCAGTTTATCCGCTTGCCTATTACTATAAAGGCTGGATTCATTTCCGGGAAGGACACATAGACCTGGCAAAACAAGCTTTCGAAGAGGCGGAAAAATGCTCACCGGATTACTGCTTCCCCAATCAACTGGAATCCGTACTGGCGCTCGAATGTGCCATACAATTGAACCCGAAAAGTGATAAAGCCCATTACTATCTAGGAAACTTCTGGTATGCTTCTCGCCAGGTAGAAAACGCGGTAGATTGTTGGGAGAGGTCCATAGAGATCAACGCTACTTTCACAATAGCGCTCAGAAACCTTGCCCTGGCATATTACAATAAATTGGGTAAAAAAGAAGAAGCAAAAGAACTGCTACAAAAAGCTTATGCATTAGATGTCACAGATTCAAGGATATTGATGGAGCTTGACCAGTTGTACAAAAAATTGAATGTAGACCATGACCAACGGATCAGTTTCCTGGAAGAGCACAGCGCTCAAATGGAAGAGCGTGATGACACCTTGCTCGAATACATCACCCTGCTAAATTTGACAGGGCAACACGAAAAAGCCTACCAGCTCATCTCTAACAGAATATTTCACCCATGGGAAGGCGGAGAAGGAAAAGTAACTGGACAATATATATTCAGTCTCATAGAAATTGCCAAAAAGGCCATCCAAAACGCTGACTACAAAACTGCTATTGATTATCTGGAAAAATCAAAAGTTTATCCTCATAACCTGGGAGAAGGAAAACTGCACGGAGCACAGGAAAATGATATTGATTATTGGCTGGGGTGCGCTTACCAGGGAATGGGCGAACAGGACAAAGCCAGTGAATGCTGGAAACAGGCGTCCCGGGGCTTATCCGAACCTGCTGCGGCCTGGTTTTACAATGACTCGCAGCCTGACAAAATTTTCTATCAGGGCTTGGCATTGATGAAATTGGGAGCGTGTGATGAAGCGAAAAAGAGGTTCGGGAAACTTGTGGATTTCGGGAAAAAGCACTTGCCCGATGAGGTAAAGATAGATTATTTCGCAGTTTCTATGCCCGATTTGCTGATTTGGGAGGAAGACCTACAAATCCGCAATGAAATACACTGCCGCTATATGATGGGCTTAGGCTATCTTGGCCTGGGTAATTCCACACAGGCCCGCGAAGAACTTGATACCGTCATCAGTTTAGACATCAATCACCAGGGAGCTTATACAGGTTTGGATTTATTGGACATTTAAGTTTTGAAAATATGCAAAGGATTATGCTAATCTTACTGGTTATCAGCTCACTGATAACCGCATGTGCCCAGGAGCAAAACACAATAAACCTCCGGGGAGAATGGGTTGTGCAACTGGATTCACTACAAAAAGGATTTGAAGTAGAAAAAAGTAAACCGATCAACCTTCCGGGTTCTTTGGCGGAATCTGGCTATGGAGAAAAAACCGTAGGGTCTGATTTTGGTATTTTGACGCCCGAATACAGGTATATTGGAGTAGCCTGGTACCGAAAGGAGATCGAAATCCCCCGGGATTGGGATAACAAAGCGTTGGTAGTCTTTCTTGAACGGGTGCTGTGGGAGTCCAGGGTATTTGTTGACGGTAAAGAGTTAAGTGTTCAGGATGCCCTGGGAACCCCACATATTCATAAAATAGGAAACCTTACGCCCGGCCGTCATGAACTGGTCGTAAAGGTGGACAACACCATGATCCACAATATCGGTGACAAAGGACATGGCTATGGGGACTATACCCAGGGAATTTGGAATGGCATAGTGGGAAGGATGGAGCTTCAGGCCCATGACCCTACTTATATTTCGAAACTAAGGACTTTTTCGCAAGTCGATAAAGATCAACTGAAGGTTGAGCTGGAAATAACCGCTGAAGAAAATGAAAACGCCACGGTAACTGTTGAAATAACAGACCTGCATGGCGAGACCAATATCATTGAAACTTCCGTTCAAAAGAAATTAGCAAAAGGTAAAAATGGCATAGAAGTCCCTGTAGCGCTTGAAAATAAACTTAAAAAATGGAGTGAATTCGATCCGGAAGTATACCAACTCAAAGTCAAAGTCGAAACAAAAAAATATACCCATACAAAAGACACAGAGTTCGGGTTTGTAAGCTTTAGCCATGATGGGACCAAAGTGCTGGTCAACGGCCAACCTGTCTTCCTGAGAGGAAACCTTGACTGTGTACATTTCCCGTTGACCGGGTACCCATCCGCAAATGTTGAAGATTGGGAGAAGATCTTCAAAACCCACAAAGATTACGGATTGAACCATGTTCGCTATCACTCATGGTGTCCACCGGAAGCAGCCTTCAAAGCAGCCAACAGGGTGGGCATTTATCTTCAGGCAGAAGCCTCTGTCTGGATAGATTGGTGGATGAGCACAGATATGGTAGCACGGGGCAGGCCTGAAATGGATACACAGGGACACCCAAAAGGGCTTGGTCATGATCCGGATCGCGATAAATTCGTGATCGATGAAATGAACAGGGTAGTAGATCACTATGGAAACCATCCATCATTTGCAATGTTCTGCATTGGGAATGAATTGGGCAATGCCAACTTTGATGTCATTGAAAGCTGGGTGAGTGACCTCAAGAAGAAAGATCCGCGCAGGCTCTATGCCGTTTCAACAGCCAGAAAAATTACAGAAACCGATGACTACTCTGCCACACACTATATTCAGGGCGTAGGACGTACCAGGGGCCTGAACGGCCCCAGGACAAATTGGGACTTTGAAGATAATTATTCCCAAATGAACATCCCGATAATCGCACACGAGATCGGTCAATGGCCTGTTTACCCCTCCTGGACTGAAATAGAAAAATACACCGGGACATTGAAAGCCAGGAACTTTGAAGAATTCAAAGCCATAGCTACTAAAAATGGAATTGATGACCAGCATGAAGACTTTAAATTAGCTTCGGGTGCCCTCAACCAGGTCATGTACAAATATGAAATCGAATCCTTTCTACGAACAAAAAGCTGTGCAGGAGTGCAGCTTCTTAGCATGCAGGACTACCAGGGACAAGGGGAAGCATTAATAGGTTGGCTGGATGCCCACTGGGAAAGCAAAGGCATTACAACACCAGAAAAATTCCGGCAACATTTTGATGAGACCGTTCCATTGCTGAGGATGGCAAAGTTCGTGTGGACAAATAACGAAGTATTTGAAGCCCGGGCCCAACTGTCTCATCATGGGCAAAATAACATGGCCGATGCTCAGATATCCGGTACAATTACCACCGAAAGCGGCAAAGTACTGCTTGAGGAAAAGTGGAACATTAACCGGGTTGCCGTTGGTGACCTGGTTGACCTTGGGCAGCTGTCCATGCCTTTGGAAGACATCAAAGAAGCCCAAAAACTCAGCATCAAGTTAGTGCTTGAAGGAACGGCCTTTCAAAATGAATGGGATATTTGGGTTTTCCCCGGCAAATCCGGCAAGCTGGAAATTCCGGAAGACATGGTCGTCACTGACCAATGGAACACTAACACAAAAAATGCGCTAAATGAAGGTAAAAAGGTATTGCTTATAGCCAGTGAACTTGGTAATGAGGAAAATAGCGTGAAACTCAACTTCTATCCACTATACTGGTCTTTGACATTTTTTCCCGGACAGGGAAAAACCTCGATTGGCATGTTGCTGAAGGATGAACACCCGGCATTCGATCGTTTCCCTACCTCATTTCACAGCGATTGGCAATGGGAACCCCTCATGCCGAAATCAAAAGCCTTTTTGCTGAACAATATGCCTGGAGAATACAAGCCCATAGCACAGGTGGTAGATGATTTCCACCGTAATAACAAGGTAGGGGCCATTTTCGAACTCAAAGTAGGAAAAGGAAAACTACTTGTATGCGGGTTTGATATAATGGACAAAACCTCACCAGTTGGCGCCCAACTTCACCGGAGCCTGATCAACTATGTACAATCCCCCGATTTTGCTCCGGATCAAAGAATGGATTTAGAAGGCCTGGATAAGATGTTTGCCACTATAGAAAGCACTGGACCGAGCGTAAAATCCGATGGTTTTGACGGTTCAATGCTGAATGTGAAGGCCGGCAATAAGCTAAAAACCATGAAAAAAGGAGTGAAATGGGATAAAAGTGCAGACCAGGTACTCCGTCAGGCCAAAGGAACAGACTACAAAGTTATATGCAAAGAAGTTTTGAAAACTGAGGCCGGGACTGCATGGGCCGGGGAACAGATTCAACTGAAATTAAAATGCCCTGACGGAATTCTTGGGGAACTGCAGGTTCATTTCAAAGATCTAAAACAGCAGGGAGCATCTGGCATTGTCGAGTTCGAAGGCAGAAAAGTAAAGCTGGACAAGCATACCGGAAATGGGAAATGGATCAAACTGCACGTAATGAGAGAAGACAGCAACGATGGTAAACTGGTACTGAACGCATATGGTGATTCGGATAAAGAATTAATGATCACGCAAATAGTATTGGTTAAAAGGTAGTATTCGTCTAACGTAAATAATTGTCTTTATTGATTTGAGGGGCACACTTTAGAAGTCCAAAGACGGAATGACGTTTCGAGTCGAGGATGCTGAAATCGGGTATGACACCCTTTCTCCATACTATGATGACTATGATCCTAATAAAGTGGTAAAAATGTATGGGGACGACCCTAAATTGGAACATCCTAAGGTCCTGATAAGAGATAACGGGCAGGCATATTTATATGGGCCGGCGAATGAAATTTTTTCGAAGGGAACAGAACCGTATGTCATGTGTTAAAAACAAAATACTAAAATAGATGAAGGGATTAAGTACAATTTTGATACTGGTTTCAGTTGCTTTAAGCTTTACCCGTTGCGATAATATTGCTAAAAAAAAGCAACCTCCCAATATAGTCTTCTTCTTTGTCGATGACATGGGCTGGCAAGATACTTCTGTGCCTTTTCATAGTCAGAAGACCCAGTTGAATCGACAGTATCATACGCCAAATATGGAACAGCTGGCCAAAGAAGGTGTCAGATTTACACAAGCTTATGCCACGGCGCTTTGTTCCCCCTCTCGTATTAGTTTGATGACAGGGATGAATTCCGCCCGGCATATGGTAACTAACTGGACACTAAAAAAGGATCAATCCCCTGATCCCGATCATCCTGTAATACAACATCCCAGATGGAATGTGAATGGTTTAAGTGCTGCCCCCGGTCAGGAAAGGGCTGTTTATGCAGAGACCTTACCTGAGTTGTTGAAAAAAGCAGGTTATAAAACCATACATGTAGGTAAGGCCCATTTTGGCGCTAAAAACACTTCCGGGGAAGATCCACAAAACCTGGGCTTTGATGTGAATATAGCGGGGCACGCCGCAGGTGGCCCTGGCAGCTATTTGGGTACATATAATTACAGTGCAAACTGGCGAGATCCAGGAAATCATGTGTGGGATGTGCCTGGTTTGGAAAAATATCATGGTACGGATACCTATCTCACAGAAGCTTTAACACTAGAGGCAAATGAGGCCGTAAATCAGGCAGTCAGGGAAAAGAAACCTTTTTACTTATATATGTCGCATTATGCCATTCATGCGCCGTGGGAAAAAGATGATCGTTTTTATCAGAAGTATATAGATAAAGGACTTAGTGAGTTCGATGCCGTATATGCGTCTATGTTGGAAGGAATGGACAAATCCCTTGGGGATATTAGCGCTAATCTAAAAAGGCTTGGCGTTGATCAAAATACCATTATCGTATTGATGTCGGACAATGGAGCTCCCAAACAGGCGGCAAGAAACCTTCCGCTCAGGGGACATAAGTTAACACCCTACGAAGGAGGAATAAGAGTGCCCATGATCGTGAAATGGCCGGGCGTTACAAAAGCGGGTACAATTAACAAGCAATACCTGATAATAGAG
>JAKSDQ010000033.1 GCA_022360015.1 Cytophagales bacterium | reverse complement strand
GTCCCGCAGGGGTAAAAAAGGATGAAACATAAAAACAACAAAAAGTTCTCCAAAACGTTGTGAAAAAATCTAAAGCCGATGCCAAAATATTAGATTAGCACAAATTTAACTAAACCAAAACGATAATCAGAAAATGAAACCCAAAAATATACAACTCGAAAAACAAAACTCAATCTCAACGCCTCAAATCACTCCCCAAACCTCACCCCTCTCCCCTAAAACCCCATTTCTAATGATGGTTTGCGTCCTGTCCGGACCTACGGAAACAATGTTGACAGGCGTTTTTAATGCTTTCTCTAAAAATGAAATATAATCAAGGAGTGCTGCCGGTAAAGCATCAAAATCATATACGTTTTCGAGGCTGGTATGCCACCCCCGGAAGGTTTTAAATACGGGTTTAAATTTACCGTTTGTGATCTCGCACGGAAAGCGGTCGATGCAGGTGCCGTCTTTTAATTCGTAATGCGTACAGACTTTTATTTCTTTAAAAATGCTAAGAACATCAACCTTCATCATGAACAATTGGGTCACACCATTGATCATGATAGTGTATTTTAATGCTGGCAGATCCAACCATCCGCATCTTCTAGGCCTTCCGGTAGTTGCGCCAAATTCATTTCCCTCCTTTTGCATCATACTCCCGGCCTCATCAAATAATTCCGTTGGAAACGGCCCGCTACCCACCCGGGTACAGTATGCCTTAAAAATCCCAAAAACCTCCCCGATATTTTTTGGCGCCACACCTAATCCGGTACAAGCCCCGGCTGCCATGGTGCTGGAACTGGTTACAAAAGGGTAACTTCCAAAATCAACATCCAGCAATGATCCCTGAGCCCCCTCTGCCAGGACTGTGGCATCTGAATTAATGGCGTCATTGATCATGTATTCGGAGTCAACCAGGTTGAATTTTTTAAGAAAGTCAATCGCCTCAAAAAAATCTCTTTCCTTGGTTTCAAGGTCACAGGGATAATTATAGAACTTTAGAATCGCGATGTGCGCTTTTAGCAGCTCATTATACTTATCCTTAAAATCTGCAGATAAGATGTCTCCTACCCGCAGACCAAGGCGCGCTATTTTATCCTGATAGGTAGGTCCTATTCCTTTTTTGGTGGATCCTATCTTTTTGTCACCCTTCGCTTCCTCATAAGCTTCATCCAACAATTGATGGGTAGGCAGTATCAGTTGTGCCTTTTTAGAAATGAACAGGTTCTTTTTAATCTCCAGGTTGTATTGACCAAGCCCCAGAATCTCCTTTTTAAATATCACAGGATCCAATACCACACCATTGCCAATGATATTTTTTATCTGAGGACGAAAAACTCCGGAAGGTATCTGGTGTAAAACATGTTTTATACCGTCAAACTCCAAAGTGTGCCCTGCATTAGGGCCTCCCTGAAACCTGGCTACAACATCATATTTCGGGGCAAGGTAATCTACTATTTTACCCTTTCCTTCGTCACCCCATTGTAACCCTAACAATACGTCAATACTCATTTCCCAGTATTTTTGAGCTCACTGATCGCTTCCTTTTCATTGTCTACCACATGAAATATCGCATTGAGCTTCGTAATGATCAATAGTTTTTTTACATGCTCGGAGGGGTTTACAAGCACCAGCTCTCCGTTCTTATTCCTGAATTTTGTCAGCACCGTTATCAAAACACCGATACCACTACTGTTTATATATCGTACATTGGATATATCGATGGCGCACAACAGTATGTTGTTTTCTATTTGTTGAGAAACCAACTCGAGCAACTCTGGTCCGTTATTTTCTCCAATAAGATCCCCCGAGAATGTCATGAACAGGACACCCTCCTCTACATGATAATTATAATTCATTTAAACTTTTGTTTTTGCAATGATGCTTTGAGTAGAATGTAAATGACCATCACAAATATAATCATAATACCCAAAAATCCCCGTTAAGGCGCTTTTATTTGAAAAATCGCCATTTCCTTCCCCCGGCCTACTTAAACAGGATCGTATCGTGTGACTTTTACAACGCCATTGACCTTTTCTAGTTTGTTAATCAGGAGTTCAAGGTGTATGGTGTCATTTACATACAGCGAAATATTACCGTCAAATATGCCGGTGTCTGTATCAATAGTAATACTTCTCATATTTACTTTCAGTTCATCAGATATAACTTTTGTGACATCATTGATCAGGCCCACCCGGTCGGTACCTATGATCTTTAACCCAGCCAGAAAAGCAGTCTCCTTTTGCGACGCCCATTTGGCCTTCACAATGCGATAACCGTAATTTGACATCAGCTCAATTGAGTTGGGGCAGTTTGTTCTGTGAATTTTGATTCCTTCATTAACAGTGATGAAGCCAAAGACATCATCTCCGGGTATTGGGTTGCAACAGCGGGATAGTTTATAGTCGACTTTGTCCATATCCTCACCGATGAAGAGGATATCCTGCTGCTTCCCTTTGAGTCTGGAGAATTCTCTGGCAAAAGTTTTAGCATCAGAGATATTTCCCTTGGCACCAGTTTTATGAATACTACGGGCTTCTTTAAACTTTTTAATATCTTTAGGGTCGATGATACCTGCCGATACCTTATAATATAATTCATTTAAAGATTTAGCATTAAAAAAAGCTCTCAGTTGATTGATCGTTTCAGTATTTGGATCGACCTTGATCTGTTTTAGTTTTCTGGTTACTATTTCTTTGCCATTGGCTGTTGCCTGTTTTTCTTCTTCTTTCAGGGCTTCTTTGATTTTTGATCTTGCCTTGGTGGTTCTTACATGCTGCAGCCAGCCTTCCGTGGGTCTCTGCTTATTGGAGGTAAGTATTTCTACCTGATCACCATTGTGCAACACATAGTTCAGAGGTACCAGCTTTGAATTCACCTTGGCTCCCAGGCAATGCTCTCCAACCTCTGTATGGATATCAAAAGCAAAGTCCAGCGCCGTGGCACCGTTTGGCAGTATTTTCAAATCACCTTTGGGTGTGAATACAAATACTTCCTCGCTAAACAGGTTTGACCTGAAATCATCGACAAACTCCCTGGCACTGGAATCATTTTGCTCCAGAAGATCACGCACCCTGTTGATCCATTGCTCGAGGCCTGATTCCGGGTTATTGGCGTTGTCTTTATATTTCCAGTGGGCGGCATATCCCTTTTCAGCAATTTCATTCATCCTTTGCGTCCTGATCTGTACTTCTACCCATTGTCCATTTGGGCCCATTACTGTGGTGTGAAGCGACTCGTAGCCATTAGATTTAGGCGTACTTATCCAATCTCTGAGCCTGTCGGGGTTAGGCTGATAAAAATCGGTGACAATGGAATAAACTTTCCAGCAATCGGCCTTCTCATTAGCTAAATCAGAATTCAGAATGATCCTGATAGCGAAAAGATCATAAACCTGCTCAAATGGAATTTCCTGTTTTTTCATTTTATTCCATATCGAGAAAATGGATTTAGGCCTGCCTTTGATAACACAGTCATACCCCTCGGCCTTCAGCTCCTTTTGAATAGGGGCCATAAATTTTCTGATGAAGCGGTTTCTTGCATCTCTGGTGGCATTGATCTTGAAAGAAATTTCTCTGAAAACATCCGCTTCGGAAAACTTCAGGTGCAAATCTTCCAGTTCGGACTTAATGGCATATAGTCCCAGGCGATGGGCCAGCGGCGCGTACAGATAAATGGTTTCAGAGGCAATTTTTAGCTGTTTGTTTCTGGGCATACTTTCCAGGGTTCGCATGTTATGCAGCCTGTCGGCTAGTTTTACCAGTATCACCCTGACATCCTGGGACAGGGTAAGCAACATTTTTCTGAAGTTTTCTGCCTGTTGTGAAGAACCATACTCAAATACACCGGATATTTTGGTTAAACCATCGATAATTTTTGCCACTTTAGGGCCAAATTCTGCCTTCACATCATCCAGTTCCATCTCAGTGTCTTCCACCACATCGTGCAGCAATGCCGAAATAATAGATGTTGTTCCCAATCCTATTTCCTCTACACAAATCTGCGCAACTGCCAAAGGATGGAGGATGTATGGCTCACCCGACTTCCGGCGCATTTCCTTATGTGCTTTCAATGAGGTGTTAAAAGCTTTTTTAATCAACTTCGCGTCACCATCTTTGAGGAATGGCTTTGAATATCTGAGGAGTTTCCGGTATTTATTTAAAATTTCTTTTTTCTCTACTTCTGCATCGATCACTTCCATCCGAAAATCATTATGAATTCAATTTTTAATAAAGATATATAATGCTATTTTCAATATTTAACAACACTTTAAAAAAAGAAAATCTTTGTCGCTCAAAACGTGCCAAAATACCTCACTATAAAAAAATATTTTTCCTTTTGTGTCCATTGAAACTTCTCAATTATTATTTACCTTTGCACTTCCAAAAAATATTGGCGGATGTGGCGAAATTGGTAGACGCACTAGACTTAGGATCTAGCGCCGCGAGGCATGGGGGTTCGAGTCCCTCCATCCGCACATTAAAATAACCCTCTTTCCGACTTAATTCGAGCAAGAGGGTTTTTACTTTATAACAACCAAACATTAACACGTTGGAAATCTCTTTTGATAAAACAGATAAAACACAAGGTCT
>JAKSDQ010000254.1 GCA_022360015.1 Cytophagales bacterium | reverse complement strand
TGCATATGCACTTTATCCCAATGTTGAACGAAACCTCCCATGCGGTCGTTAGTGGTGATAAATGATTAACTTATTGGTATAAACTAAAAAGTTAATCATCATGAAAAAAAAGAAAGATTAAGAGCGCGGTTTGTACAAGAGTTGCAATTCGGTAATTACAGTCCCCGCACCATTGCCACCTATGTAAGTATGTTGATAGGCCTAAGTAAGCATTTCAACCAATCCCCAGACCAAATAAGTCCACTACAGCTAAAAGAATACCTGTACCATTGTAAAGAAAAACGCGTCCTGTCCAGCTCCACCATTAATCACACCATTAGTGCAGTAAAGATTTTATGGCTTGATGTGTTGGGTAAAAAATGGGACGAGCAACTAAAGATCAAAAGGCCACGAAAGGAATTGCCCATTCCTGATATCTTATCTAAGGATGAGATTCTTCAAATGATAGAAGTCACACCCAACTTCAAGCATAAAGCCATCATTGCCTTGCTGTATTCTTCCGGGATACGGGGAGGAGAACAGATCAACCTGCACCTAAGAGATATAGATTCCAAAAGAATGATTCTCAGGATCAATCTTGGTAAAGGAAACAAGTCCAGAGACACTTTACTGGCCAAAAACACCTTGTGCCTGCTACGCCAATATTATCGCTTTATTCATCCCAAACCCATCAAATTCGTTTTTGAGGCTGTGGGAAGCCCGGGACAACCTTATTCGGCGAGTTCCATCATCAAAATAGTGAAACGTGCTGCTGATAAGGCCGGCATTAAAAAACAAGTTTACCCCCACAGCCTGCGCCAAGCCTTTGCTACTCATATGCTGGATCAGGGTGCCAATCTCAAACTGATCCAAAAACTATTAGGCCACACTTCGATGCGCTCTACGATGGTCTACCTGCACCTTGCAGCTATTGATCCATCGGTTAAAAGTCCCTTTGACCAGCCTTGATATGAAAGCCATTAATAGCAGACATAGGTTAGATGTTGCCCAACTATTCAGGGAATATGGCAGGCAGTTTTTGGATAGCCATACATTGTGTGTAGCTCAACGAAAAGCCTTCAAGGCTATTTGTGCGTGTAGAACATCACTCATGGGTGGGCATGTGCGAGGGTGCAATCTATGTGACCATCAAAGGATTGCTTACAATTCCTGTCGCAATAGAAATTGTAATAAATGCCCATATACCAAACAACTGGTATGGGTAGATAAACTGAAAAGTAATCTGCCGGTGTGTCCTTATTTTCACATGGTTTTTACCATACCCTGCCAGTTTCATTCCTTGTTTTACCTTAATCAAAGGATCGCTTATAACCTTTTGTTCAAAGCTTCATCCCAGACGTTAAGCAAGGTAGCCGCTAATCCTAAGTTCTTGGGTGCACAGACTGGGGCAGTAGCGGTATTGCATACCTGGGGTCAAGCACTCACTTATCATCCCCACATCCATATGCTGATTCCAGCGGGAGTACTATCAACTGATGGAATGGAGTGGGTTAAGGCACAAAGGAACTTCTTTCTGCCAGTCAAGGCACTCAGTAAAGTTTTTAGGGGTATTATGTGGAGTTTGCTGGAAAAACACATCAACTTGGGAAATATCCGCCTGCCTGATGGATTAAAGCTTGCCATCTTAAAAAAGCAGTTGTATGCCAAAAACTGGCATGTCTATAGCAAGAAGTCACTAGCTGGCCCACAAGCAGTGGTGCAGTATTTGGGGAAGTACACCCACAGGGTGGCTATCAGCAATAGCAGAATTGTGTCAAGCACAGATGGAGTCACTTTCAGATGGAAGGATTACAGAAAGGGTTCTGGCAATCGGTTACTTACTCTGGATGCCCAGGAGTTTATCGGAAGATTTATGCGCCATGTGCTGCCTTGTGGGTTTTATAAAATCAGATATTATGGACTTTTGGCTTCTGCCAATGGTAAACAAAGACAGCAATGCATTGCGTTGATAAACAAACCACTGCATGTGGCGCTATTACAGGGGCTGTCAGCCAAGCAAGTGCTAAAGGTAGTAACAGGAAAGGATGTTGATACTTGCCCGAAGTGTAAAAAGGGCAAGATGATGCCACGTACCATCCTTGAGCCTGTGTAAGAGGTAAACTAATAAAACGTTCTTTGATCAATTGGATACTAATTATCTGGCTAATGTATTTGGCAGGAGCCACTATGCCTTTTCTGAAATGAAAAATAGAATTTAAATCGTGAGAAAACCTCATCAGTCCTTTAAAACCACTACCGATCCAACTAATAAACTGCTGACAAGCTCATCTGGATCCTATAAATACCCATAGTCTAAAGCGTGGAAGGCTATCGTCCAACGATGTTTTATAACACATTTGCGCCGTTAATTCCATCTTCTTGCTTTTTGTAATCACTTAAACTATATTCAATCATTTCAATCGAATGTGGCTTATGCAAACATGTCATAAAACACTATATTGTTGTG
>JAKSDQ010000294.1 GCA_022360015.1 Cytophagales bacterium | reverse complement strand
GCCCTGAGCGTCCATCCAGACGGGGGCGGCCTGTACGGCGGCGACTTTGACCATGGCGCTGTCCTCTCTGTTGCGTTTGATTTGCAGCGAGCCTAGGACCGTTTTAAGCAGCCGGGACAGTCCCCGTTCGGGGACCCCCGGATCACGTTTTTAAGGGGGAGAAGGTTCGAGGACCGGCGCGAACCGTCAGTCCGGGCCTATACCGTTGCGCCAGACGGCCGCCATCGCGGTCCGGTTGCGGGTGCCGAACAGCTGGTTGAGCGCTTTCAGATGCTTGCGGACGGCGGCCTCGCCGGTGCGCAGCTCTTCGGCGATCTCCCGGTTGCTCAGCCCGTTGGCGGCAAGCCTTGCAACATCGTCCTGGCGTGGCGTCAAGCGGGGATGGCGCCGGCGCATCCGCAACAGCGCCGTCGAGGTGCGGGTCGCATAGGGGGACATCCGGCAGATGCCCTCGGTCGTTAGCCGCCTGGCGTTTTCCGCCGTCAGGGCACCCATATACAGGATGCCTGCGAGTTCCTCTTCCCGGAACAGGGGGAGGGCTGCGAAGCCATGTAGGCCAAAATCGCCCGAGACGCGGTTATAGAGCTGGCAGGAGGTCCAGCGGTCGCCGAGCAGGGTTTCGGTGGAGCAGGGCCATTCGGTCTCGCGCATGCGCCTTAGAACCGGGTCGATGCGCATGCCGGTGATTTCGTAGCGGCGGGTGAAGGCCTCCGGCATGCCAATGATCACGCCGTATTCGAACCGGCGTTCGGGGGTAAACCGGTAGAGACCGACCGAATCCATGCCCGAGGCCCGCAAGGCCGTTTCGGCGACGCGGGTCAGTTCCGATTTGACGTCCGGCGGCGGGTCATACATCGCTGGGTCGGTGGGCTGGGTCGAGCAACCTGATGATGCGTCAAAGGGTAGCATGACCGGGCGGAAGTGGCGACTCCGGGCGCTCGGGGGGTCGAAAAATGCAAGGCCGTCCCTTGCCATTTTCAGCGGCGACCCAAGGTTTCGTGCGCGG
>JAKSDQ010000035.1 GCA_022360015.1 Cytophagales bacterium | reverse complement strand
TCGATCTCGACACGACCGGTGCTGAGCTCGTCGCGCAGGCTCGGGCCGACGAGAGGTGACGCGCCTCGTCCTCGACGCCTCTGCCGGCGTCGAGCTGCTTCTGAACACTTCGCGTGCTCGCTCCATGTCTGCGAAGTTCCCTGAGGCGGCTGAGTGGTGGGTGCCCGAGCACTACTTCGTGGAGGTGGCTGGCGCGCTTCGCCGCGCAGCGCTCAGCGGAGACGCAACATCCGATCGCGTTGATCGGGCGTTCTCGATGTTGGATCGGGCTGTGCTTCGTCGAGCCCAGGTCCGGCCGCTACTCGCCAACGCCTGGACCCGACGAACCACGATTACCGTTGCGGACGCGCTCTATGTCGTACTGGCAGAGCACATCGGCGCCACGCTCGTCACCGCGGATGATCGTCTCGCTCGGTCGCCCGGCCTCACGATTTCGACGATCGTGCCGTAGGCCGTCGGCACGAGAGGAGTCGGCCACGGCCGGAGGTGGCCACGTGGCGGTCAACGTGGAGCGGAAGGAACTGGCGCGGGATTGGCGTCGATAGGGGTCAGTTCCGGCCCGTCGTCGACACAATCCAGCGTCGAACGAGAGGAGTGCTGAGCGAACACCGCCAGGTCTTCAGTCTGAGGTGGCCTGAGCACCGCTCAGCCGATTCAGGCGTGCAAGACGAACGCAGTGCGTGTCGAGCCCGACCCCAGGACGGTTGAGTCCATGCCGCGTGGTCGGGCCATGGTCGGTCCGTCGACCCGTTCGATCATCTGGCCTCGCCGTGCCAGTAGCGTGCCACTAGCAACGAAGAACAGCGCTCAACAGCGGGCACCAGCGGCTCTCGTCGCGCTGGTGTCAGCCCAGCTAGATGGCCGTTTCTCCTGGTTGCCGGGTTGCGCTGGGTTTGCTTTGCAAGCAGGGGGTCGTGGGTTCGAGTCCCATCGTCTCCACCACGAAAGCTCTGGTCAGGGGCTTGCGGCCCGGTCGGCAGCCGGTCGTGCCCTTCCAGGAACGGTCGGTGACAGACACGGACACACGGAACGGTCGGTGGAGCGTCGTCGTGGACATCGGCGGCCTCTCGCGCCGACTGGTCGAGGCGTTCGACGAAGCGCACGATGTAGGCGTGCTGGCCGTCGATCACGTGCTGGTACCGCGGCGCCGCGGCGGCCGACGAGTGCCGGAGCGGTCTACGTCACACTCAGCCCGCGCCAGCGACGG
>JAKSDQ010000188.1 GCA_022360015.1 Cytophagales bacterium | reverse complement strand
GGCATTCCTGAAGGTGACTCCGGTGAATTTGCCTTCTATGTTACATACGACAATGCAGGAGAAGATGGCTTTACCTCTCCTTCAGGAATGCCCAGCGAATTTATGGAAGAGATCCAGGTGCCCACATAACCCCTTTCAGTATCTTGAAAGGTGTCAATACTACCAATAACTGTTGTCGTGCCTACACGTTCTACCTCCACTTTCGCAGGCCTGCCTTGTGTAATGACCTGTACCACCACAGGCTGTTCCAACAAGAAAAATTCTTCTTGTGCGGGGTTGTAGTTGAGCGCTGCTATTTCAGCCTCGGTGTATGGGTTTCCCGTACTAGGGTTGATGGATATGAATGTAATTTCACTAATTCCTTCGAGTCTTGTATCCGGGCTGTATTTAACGGATTCATCTTCGCAATTAGTAAAAAATAACAGCACTAAGAAGGCAAAAAGCATTTCAAATGGCAGCAGATTTGGTTTTAGACCGGGGAATTTCATAAGTCGAAATATTGTGATTTGCTCAAAAGTTATTTTAAATGATAAATTTTGAAATGATTAAGTAGTCAAAATGAATACATCAAACATAGCAGAAAATCCAATGCAAAATTTACAAATATTAAAGCTTAATGATTCCCTAACATGGTGATTATTAGGTCAAAGGAGCAATACAATTTAAAAGAAGCATTACTTATTTGTAACTTTTATAAGTTTTTGCTTATTGGATAAGTATGTTTTTTGATAACATTTTATTGGCCAAATGAGCTTTTTGACGTTTTTTTTGTAAAATTTTGATATGATTAAAATATAATAATTCGCTTTACCGAATTTTCATATTTGTAAAAAAAAGAGGCTAAATCACAGTCGTATTAATTTTGAGAGGAAATGATTGAATTAATAAAAAATTTACAAATTATTTACTATTTGTAAACTTTGCTATTTACAACTTTCAAGCGTTTTGAATCATTTCTTATAAAATAAATAATGCATTCGGGCCTTCATACAATTTCTGGTAAGGCTACAAGGCTGGCAGAGACTTAAAAAGTATTCGAGATCAATTGTAACCCGTCCGATTTCTGTTAAGGCCACAGATCTGTTTCGCCTTAATTTAATTAAACCAATAGGTGAGGTGCGCTCGGTCTAGCTTCCACTTGCGAAACGGTTTACCGAGCCTCATGCATTACGGACTTATAAGGCTTTGTGAGGGATCTTCCTATTGGCCTATTCTCGAATTTTCCCGGAAGATTTGAAACGGCTGCATGCCCTTAAAGCATTGATAAAAGCCGCTTAGTCCTTTTTTTGATTGACATTAGTGGTCTTTTTTCTTTCTATTGTTTTATCGGACCTTAACTTTGTTTAATTCAAAACAAAAAAACAGTGAGGATTGAATAACAAAGCTATATGGAAAATATCGAATAAGCCCTTAAATAAGCAAGAACAGGAGATTTTTGAAGTGCTAAACCCGGTATTTGAATTTGAAAGTGTCACCAGTCCCAGGCTATCCCCATCCAGCAATCCGGTAGAGGAAATCTCCGGATTAAGCATAATGATTAATAAAGCTGACAGATGTTACATCGGGATATAAGCATTCTACTCAGGATTATATGGAAAAATAAAATCCAAAATCTCATAAATGTTTTTGGCTTGTTTGTTGGCATGGTATCAGCCATAATCATTGCTAAATATATTGGATATTCATTAACGTATGATAATTTTCATATTAATCAAGACAATATCTTTCAGCTTTCCCAACTTGAGACAAAAAATGGCCATACCATTTATGAGGGGAAATTAACTTATCCGGGAATAACCATCATTTCTCGTCATACTATTCCGGAAATTGTTAACCACACAAAATTTGATCGAAGTGTTGAAACTTTGATAATGGTCTCGGATAAGGAAGGTGATTTGATATCCTATAATGAGCATAGAATCTTTCGCGTAGACTCATCATTCTTGCAAATGTTTACATTTAAAACTGTGCATGGAAACCAAAAAAATGCTTTGATGAATCCAAATTCTGCGGTCATTACAAAATCGATAGCAAAAAAATACTTTGGTGATAAGAACCCCATTGGTCGCTCGATCATAAGCAGGGTTCCCTGGGGCCGTAAAGAGCATTGGAAGATCACATGTGTTTTAGAAGATCCGCCTAAAAATTCAAATATCAAATTCGACATTCTTTTTTCAAGCTCATATCCTGAAAACTTATGGAATCATCCAGTCAATAACCAGTTTATTCAGACAAATGGTCCCATCAGTATTAATGATTTGTCCGATAAAATCTCAAATCATATCTCCGATCAAACTGTATTTAAAAACAAAGGTTCTCAGATTTCCATCGGCCTTACGCCATTAATACCTAAACTAAGCTCATTTGAGCTTATGCTTGTATATGTAGGCTTATTTATTTTGACTTTATCCTGGATTAATTTCATCAATTTTTCAATTGCCCAGTCTCTAAACAGGTTCAGCGAGATATTCATTAAAAAAGCGCTGGGATCAAAAAATGCGCAATTAGTAAGACAATTTATTCTTGAGTCCTTATTTGTGCATGGTATGGCATTTTTTTTAACTGTATTTTTTCTATTTCTGGCCTATGACTACTTCATTGAGCTTACCGGGAATCATCTCTTACCTCTTTTTAGTGATGTTCTTCATATTAATAGTCTGTTCTTAGGTCTTTTTATATTCGGATCAATGATTACTTCTGCTTATCCATCCTTCTTTTTAGTATCTAAAAAGATTTCAGGTGTATCCATGGTTGGTAAAGTCAAAACCTCAAAAGGTCAAAGAATGAGGAAATGGTTGGTTGTAACACAATACACGATATCATCCATACTGATTATTGGAGTATTTGTCATTTCATCACAACTGAATTACATGAAGACCAAAGAATTAGGATTCAGGTCGGAAAATAAGTTAATTATTAAGCCACCAAAAGATAGCGGCAGCAGCAGAAGGATAAAGATGGATTATATTAAAAATGAATTATCTGAATTTCCATGGATAAGCAGCATTACCTCATCAACGACAATACCCGGACAATCCTATCGACGTGAAGTCAACTTTTCAAAAGTCGGTTCGGGTGATAGTGTTATGCTTTATGTAAACGGGGTCGATGAAAACTATTTAAACACCTATGGCATTCATCTTTTAACCGGTACTGATTATTCCAAACGCGGCAGTGCTTCATCCAATGAAACCAAAGTGATAATCAATGAAATTTCAGCACAGGCTTTAGGTTTAAGCCCTACCCTGGCAATAGGGGAACAGTTGTTTGATTATGATGCTAAGAAAACCTATACAATTATTGGAGTAATAGACAATTATCATAAGACTTCTTTAAGAAATAAGATCGAACCTATGATTCTAAAGTTTAATCCCGGACGCGGGTATATTACCTTGAACTTAACTCCGACCGAAACCCCCTCTCTCAAAGATATAACTGAAGCACTGAATGATGTTTGGCAAAATGCCTACAGTGATCAACCCTTTGAGTATTTTTTACTGGAAGATAAATATTATGAACAATATAAAACCGAAGATAGCTTCTTTAAAGTTTTTAGCATTTTCACTTTTATTTCCATTGCTTTAGCCAGCATTGGACTCATTGGATTGGCACTTTTTGAAGGAGCTAATAGCAAACTGGAGGTTGGAATAAGAAAAACTTTTGGTGCGTCAACTAGCGCCATTTTACTCTTATTTTTTAAAAGATACTTTATTTTGCTACTTATGGCCACTGTTATTGGTGTCCCGGTCTCTTTCTATATAATGGAATTATGGTTAAGTGATTATAGCTATAGAATTTCAATTAGTCCTAGACACATTCTTCTACCTTCCATTATTCTATTGACAGTTGCATTTAGCACCATTTTATCCCAGATGATTAAATTGAGTCAAATAAATCCAATAAAAGTTCTTCGGGAAAAGTGATTAGTTAGCAACCTTGAATTAGGTGTAGCTCTCCTTTCATTAAAGAAGTATTGACTAATGACCAATTCCCCACCCGATTTTGCTAAAAGACTTGTCTGCAAACATGAATGAAAAGCTGGAGATATCCAGTGAAAGTAAGGGTATGAGCATCCGTTTTTGGCTGATCGATGTCGTAAAAAATTAAAATAAATTTACAAGGACAGAGATCAGAAGTTAAAGTAGACCTTTTACCTTTGTACAACAATATTTTTAATATACAGTCATAGTGCTTTTTATTCATAATATCGTAAAACAGGGGGAAACAAAAATATCTGAATGGAACTACGTATGTATCATTAGCAAACATACTTAAAACAATACGACAACCATGAAATGGAATGAAAAATTCGGGGAAATAGTCGTTTTTGATAAAGAAAGAATAAACAGATTCAACTTTAACAATCAGACTAACCATTTTTTAATCTTTTTGCGCAGCGTCTCACGGCTTACACCAAGTTGTCTGGCCAGTTCTGCTTTACTGATAAATTTCATTTCATCCATTTCCGGGACTATTAAAGTTCATTAGAAACCATTAAGATTGAAGATCTAAACTTTGCCTTGAAATGGCATAAAAACCCTTCAATTTTCCAAATTTAACCTTTTTTACCCAAAGGCCATGAACAAAACAACCCTTGCTAACCTCTATTGATCTTCTGCTAAAGTAATTTTCATTTAGTGGAAAATATCCTTTTAATCTGTCAGGTAAATCAGGAAGATACCCACCAAGCCTGTAAACAGCCGTAAACAGGGCAGCAAACAAGAAAATGGAGATTGCCGGTATTTCAATAATACCATTATCCGGAATAGTTGCCGGTAATTCTTGAGAGATTAATGGCTTTAACCAGGTTGTCTGGAGACAGATTATATGATTTTTCTGTGAAACAAATGGTCAATTGACTATTGTTAAAATGGCATAATACGTTACCAGCAATTACCTTTATGATCGATGACCATTACTAAAAGATATTTAAGCAGAAGAAGTGTAATTGAACCGCGGCGTTTAATAAGTGGAATTATTCTTTGGATAACCTTTTCCTATATACTGTACGCCTTTTTTTATTTATACAGAGAAGCTTATAGAATCCTGACAAGCGGATTTTATGATAAAATGCTCCTAGTACTGGATAAGAAAGAGAATTTTCTTCATAACTTCTTCTATGCTGCTTTAGCATCCTCCTTAGGCTACATGTTTTCGCTGAGGTTCGTTTTGAATAATTCTATTTATGGGCAACCAATCCGAACAAGGACGTTTATAAGGAGAACTCTTAATGACGAAGGTTTCTTTACGTGGTCATTTCTCCTCTGGTTTGGTAAATTAGCAAGTATGCTTGGAATATCGTACACCATGTTCCCTCTCCAATTTGATATTGACTTCTTAAAAGAATTTCCGCTCCTGTTAAATACTACTACCAATCATTGTTTTCTTTAGTACCTGGCCCAACCTGACAACAGTTATAGGTCGCAATTCATTTAAATGGGCGGGAGGTTCATTTGGGTTTTTCTTGATTATGAGTTTTGCTTTTGCATTGAAAGACTTTGTGGACGTCGAAAAGATTAACCACAACCTTCTCAAAAACTCCATTGAATATTCCTATGATTTGGAAGTTCCCAGCAGTCAAAGCCATCAAAGAATAGAACGCAGATCTCTCGTCACAGACGTATACGTAGTAAGTGACTCTAGTAATGGATCAAAACCTTTAATCTTTTTCAATTACATTGACTCTCGTGTTGAACTTGAGGAGATAGACAAACAATTGAACTGGGAAAGAGATAAACTTGATGAATTTGAACAACACCTGCTAGTGGCCAACTTGCATATTGATAAAGAATTGCCTATGAGCTTTGTGAACGAACTTAAATACCAATTTAGAAAGGCAGGTCTCCAAAAAATCCTGTATTCAACAGGCCGGAAGTATTCAAAATACCCTTCAAACTATCCAGGATTTAAATATTCAGGTATCTGGAAATCCCTTTATCCAAAATACTACCCTGAGTTTGAGGCTTTTCTGGATTCTGCCGAAAACCTTGATTTTTCCAGGTATTCAATTCGACTTCCTGATTCGCCAATGTACCGTATCAATGCTTTAAAAGGATATAACCGAATTGAGATATATGTAAATAATGAGAATGCAACACTTAACGGCGAGATTGTATCAAAAGAAAAGCTCGAACAGATTGTTTACCAATTCATAAAAAACTATTCTCCCAATTATGTAGTCATTTTTAATGTAGATGATCAGGTAACTTATGGCCGATACATTGAATATCTAGATTTGATCTATGCTCGAATAGACCAGCTTAGAAATGAAATGTCTATCGATCTCTATAAACAGCCTTTCGATTACTGGTATTGGGGAGAAGAACTCGATACCATAAAATTCAGGTATCCACGACACATTATTGAATGGACTCAAGAAGAAAAAAGACTTATTAAACTTATGTAAAAAAGCTGGTAACAGGCGCTAAAAATCTATAGACTAACGAGCTACAAACAAATGGTATTTGATCAAATCATTTTTTCTACCCTCCATTCAAGCTTTTTCATCCCCAAATCCACATAAAAATTAAAAGCCTGCGCCAAGAGCTCTTTATCATTCTGCTTACCCATCCAAATTGTACAATACCATATAGTTTTGAGATGTTTTTAGAAATCGATATATTTGGCTTATGGAACATAAAACCAAACCTCAGGCAAAGCATATGGGAAGAAAGATTGGCCGCATGCGGGAGATGCTTGGCATCAAGCAGGATGTGGTGGCCGATAAGTTAGGAGTCAGCCAGCAGACCGTCTCCAAAATTGAGCAAAGTGAAAATGTGGATGAAGCCATGCTAGAAAAAATGGCCAACGCATTAGGAGTCAACTCGGATGCCATTAAGAGTTTCAGTGAGGAAGCTGTTTTCAATCAAATTCACAATACTTTAAACGATAATAGTTCTTTAGTTAACTACCAATGTACTTTTAACCCCTTTGAAAAATGGGCAGAGGCGATGGAAGAAAACAAAAAATTATATGAAGAATTGTTAAAAAGTGAGAGGGAAAAGGTGGCAATACTGCAAAGGCTATTGGAAGAAAGGAAGTAATCTGACTTAGCCGTTATACCCAATGCACCAAGCAGATAACAGAACGCTAAGTGAAGTGATTATTGGTGATGGTAGACCTCTTCTCATTTTTACTGGTCTAATTCTCATTCTGTCGGGACTTCTGGTAATTGCCCAATCGTTAAGTGGATATTTTTTACCGCATGACTCAGCGTTTATAGGCCTAACAGCCGCTGAACTTTGGAATTTCAATGAAGGTCGAATTAACTTATTCATGTTTCATGATCGTGTGGCTTTTGGAGGGTCAATAATTGCCGTCGGATCATTGTACATGTGGCTTGTGGAATTCCCTTTGAAAAATAGAGAGGCATGGGCATGGCACCTCTTCCTATTATCCGGAATAGTAGGATTTGGGAGCTTCCTCACCTATTTAGGTTATGGGTATTTAGATTCCTGGCACGGAATTGCCACAATTTTGCTTCTTCCTTTCTTCATCGTAGGAATGGTTAAATCATATACGAGGCTGCAGAATACGGGCATTAAAGATCTCTTTAAGGCATCTGAAAAGTTTGATCTCAAAACAAGCTATGGAATTGGAAAGGCGCTACTACTGTTTACTTCATTAGGACTTGTCTTGGGAGGTCTTACAATTATGACCGTTGGAATGACAACAGTTTTTGTGCCCCAAGACCTTGCTTTTATGAAAATCACTGTATGTGGCCTTAATGCGGTGAATGAAAATTTGGTTCCTTTAATTGCTCATGATAGAGCATCATTTGGAGGTGGTGTAGCGACCATTGGACTTTTATTTTTCTTTAGCATTAGACGATCCGAACCCACAGTAAACCTTAGACAAATCGTCTTTATTGGAATGACAGCGGGGTTTGGTTGTGCTGTTGGAGTCCACTTCATTATAGGGTATACCGACTTTATTCACCTATTACCGGCTTACATAGGTTTGGTAATTTGTTACTTAGGCTTGATCTTAACACGGAATAAGTCACAATGGGCTAGCAAACAGTGAACTCCACATGAAACCCTATATTAATACAACCTATCAGAGAAATGGGATCAGAAAAAAGTAAGTTTAAAAAATTTTATTTTTACGGTAGCGTTCTCTGGCTGCTATTGCTAATCATATTTTTTACCGGGAAATATTTTATTGATTCGTATGAAAGTCATAATAGTAATATCGATTTTCTGGATGGTCTCCTAAGCATTGTGCGGACTTTTGGATTATTTGGTATCCCAATAATATTTGTTCTTTCATTTTTTCTTCGAATAGCAGAATATTTTATCCGGAAAATTCCAACCAGACATAAATAGTCTTACAAAACGCTGACTTTTGAATCACAGAATATTTGTATATTAAAAATTAATACCTACCTGAAATTGGATAAAAAATTGTTGGTTGGATTTATTAAGGATAAACATGGAACAACTTGAAAGGGTAATCGAAAAGTTTTTACTGAACCGGACATTAACAGACATTGAATTTTACAATATTAACCCTTATTACTTTTCACCAGATCCGGATAAGACCTGGATAATTAATGGGGGAATAGAACTGACTTTTGATGATGATAACTTTTCGTTCGGATGGAATGAAAAAAAGGAGTTTTTTGAAGCAATTCCAGGTTCATTTGATGCGCTAATGACAGATCTTACCTTTGAGTCACTTGGTGCACAAAATGTAAGAGGGTTACAGGATTTGATAGGAAAATCTGTATCGAATTTAAAGTTTAAATGGAATTTTTATCAGGAATATGACGAAGACTTCAAACTAAAGGAAGAAAAGAAATACATGCCATTTGAAATAATCATTGAGTTTAATGATGGGAATTTTTTACAGATTTCGGCTGTAGATTGTGAAATATATACCGATAAGATAGGAGAAATTATTTATGATTCTCAAGCTCAACTATTAATATCTTTAAATGAAAGGTTTGAGATTTCACTGCCTGATAATAACGAGTAGCAGCAATGACCGGTAGTCTGTACCCAAGCCATTTAATGAGTTATTGTAAATTATAGAGGCCGTTCAAAAAGTATCATAAGACACTGAGAATACTATTCAATGCCCATAAGATTTAGAATAGCTATAATCAGGGTAAGTAATATTGAGTTATATTTAATTATGTTGTGAGTTATTAATCAGACCTAAATGAAAAATGTTTTATTAACTATAATAGTGGCATTTGGCGAGTTTACAGCATTTGCACAAGGAAGTTGGGATATTGGATACATAGAAGTTGACTCTATACGGGTTTCTG
>JAKSDQ010000165.1 GCA_022360015.1 Cytophagales bacterium | reverse complement strand
TGCGATCAGGAATTGCATGGCAATCACCTGTATAAAAAAAACATAAATTGCTTGTTTTGATGCGAACATCAATAGTTTAAGTAAATCAGATTTCATAATTTTGTTATCAGTATAAATAGTTAGTTTTATTCCCGAACCGATGAGTCGGGAAAAGAAACGGGTCCGGATGCTGCGCCAACAGCTTCGGACTTTTTACTGCCTACCTGGTAAGCAATAAAATTGTATAGGTTTCAGTCGGATTTTTCTATAAGCATCTGTTTTTTTAATTAATACATCCTTTTCCATCTATAATAATGATGTCATCTTCAGCTAAGTAGTAATCAAAATCGACTACAAATTGGAGACCTTTGAGCACGTTAATTAACTTTTCATTATCGTACTTTCCACGAATCAGGCATTCGTCAGAACCTGTACCTTGTATCCTGATTTCCGTGTTGTAAGTTCGCTCCAGGATATTTACCACTTCCTTGAAAGGCATCATATCAAATTCCAGCGATCTGCCGATCCATGAAGTATACCGCCTCAGATCGACATCTCTTGTAATTATATGACTTAACTCCCCGGAGTAAATAGCCTGTTGTCCCTTTGTTAGTAATACCTCCCTACCGGTAGCGTTGGCAGCCACTTTTACGGTTCCCGTAGCCACTGTTACCTCCACCTGCACTTCTTCAAAAGCTCTCACGTTAAACGACGTCCCTAACACGGTTGTAACGACATCACCAGAATGGACAATAAAGGTTCTTTCCGGATCCTTTTGTACTTCAAAAAAAGCTTCCCCCTCCAGGGTAATCTCGCGCGTTTTACCAGAAAACTTCCCGGGATAGGATAATTTACTTTTGGAATTAAGGGTGATAACCGATCCATCACTTAGCGTGACTACGGATCTTTGTCCTTTTGTGGTAGATTTCGTTAAGTAATTTACCTCGACCTCCCTGTTGCCAATGAAATAAGATGTCATGCCGATGCCTACAACCAACAATACGGAAGCTGCAATCCGCCAGACTATTCGGTTTAACCAAATTCTTTCTCTCTTCTTCTCAAATCTCTTGATCTCTATTCCTGATAGTATTTTTTTTCTTGTATTTTCTTTTTCCTTTTCATTCCAAATGGGGGCTAATGAATCATCTTTCATGAATTCATCATATACTTTTTCATAAAGATTTTTCTCTTCAGTTGAGCATTGACCTGCGTGATATTTTTTGGCGAGCGCTATGAATTTTTCTTTTTTCATGGGCATCTTTATGAAGAAGTATTCAAAGAGGCCAATATTGGGTATTCCGATATTGAAAATTTTTGATTATTAATGTTTAGTTAATAATCTGGTAATAGTGGGTTTAGATTAATCAGAGTTTTATTGAAGAAAAAGGTTTAGAGATATCACTAGAATGGCAAGGTCAAGGGACTTCCTCAGGTATTTTAAGGCTTTCTTCATATGGGTTTCAACGGTGAATACAGAAATGCCCAATTTGTTGGCTATTTCTTTATTGGAAAGATCTTCAAACCTACTCAGGCAAAACACTTCCCTGCAGCGACCAGGCAATAAGGCAATTGATTTATCCAAAATGCTTTGCACTTCCCCAGAAGAGATTTGTTCTTCGACATTATTACCGATAGCATAATTTTCAATAATTTCGGCTCTTTTGCGTAGGAACCGGAGTTTTTTAATATGACCAGCTACCTGAAATTGCACAGCCTTGTAAAGATAGGCCTTGACATTTTCAATTGTCATACCGGAGGATCGGACCAGAAGATCAAGAAAGTTGTCCTGAACAATATCTTCACAAACCATTTCATCACCAAGAACCTTGTAAGCGGCAATTTATAATTTCTCCCAATATCTATTGAATGATTCCCGAAAGGCAATGTCGTTTCCCTTGTGGACCAGGGAATTTAATTCTTCATCTGCTAGCCTCTCGAATTTTGACACTTTCTTTTAATTAGTCGCTTTAAAAACAATCTAAAAATAATTGAATTCAGGAATCAAATACTAATAACATAAGTTA
>JAKSDQ010000311.1 GCA_022360015.1 Cytophagales bacterium | reverse complement strand
CAATGATGGGGTTATGGTTTGGGGGACCTTTGTAAAACAGTACTGGAAAATGCTTTGGTGTACTGGCTAACCATTCTTTGAACTCCATGTTCAGCACCTCCCTTCTTGTTCTTCGGGGGCGATATCCGGCTGCCCTTCCATGCTGGCAATAAACGCTTCAATATCGGTATGGCTGATATTTAGGCAGGAAGCCACAACGCTATAGACATGGGATTTATCGCTCCCTGCGGGTTCTCGCAGGGCTTTAAGAAATACCGATTGTTGCAGCTTGTCATTATCAACGTTTTGTTTTGCCCAGGCTTCTTGCAGGTTGTGGCTGACATAGCGCAAGGTATCTTGCAGCATTCTAGCCAGCCAATGAAAGGCCACGGCAGCGTCGCCGGACAGGCCGCCATGGGTGCTAGTTTCGTCCAGGTTCAGATGCTGGAACAAATCCAGCATGTATGCGGCATTATGCAGAATATCCAGGCAGCCCAAATAGGAAGGGGAATCGGGGTAATGGACTAGAGGATGGCTTAATAACTTATAATGGGGGGGCGCTAAGGGCGCCGATTGTGTAGAATCTCGTGCGATCATGACTGACTCCAAGTTAGTCGGTTATGGTAAGTCGTCCGTCTGGTGAGGTCCGAACTCGCCAGATGGGCGCGCTAGTTAGTAGACTCCGGCAAGCGAAGCCGTTATGCCATCGATACAATATAAGTGCCTACCTATATCAAACTATCGATGTCCTGTATCATAAGTGATACAAATCATCAAATCAATAATTTGTATCAAAATAGCGATATGGGGTATCGTTTTGACTCCAAAGCAATGTAAAATGGCGCGTGTTGCCCTCGATTGGACAGTGCGGGAACTGGCTGAAAAAGCGAATGTGATGCCAAATACGGTTTCCAATTTTGAGAAAGGCCGTGGCGCGCAGATTAATACGGCGAAGGCACTTGAGCAGGCGTTACTTTCTTCTGGTAAAGTCCGTTTTGAAGGCAATACGTGTGTCTGTGTTTATGAATAAGAGGCAACGACTATGCACTCTATTATTAGTACTCACCGGCAAGAAATTTTAGCGATCGCGCACCAGCGCGGCATCATGAATGTGCGTGTTTTTGGTTCCATGTCCCGTGGTGATGCCGGACCTGATAGCGACGTTGATTTGCTAGTTGAGTTGGAGTCTGGCCGATCAGGGT
>JAKSDQ010000034.1 GCA_022360015.1 Cytophagales bacterium | reverse complement strand
GTGATTTTAAGGATTGGCGAACCCATTGGTACCTATTATGGAACCATCCAGGGTGGGGTGGTAAATAATTTTACGGAAAAGACAAACGATCCCCGTAAAAATGTAGGGCGTAACGATCAACAACCTGGAAATGCGAACTTCATGGATGTTAGTGGCAACGGGGTTTTTGATCGTAATGAATATCTTCCCATTGCTCAAACCCTCCCATTGCACTCAGGTGGAATAGGAAACAATTTCACTTACAAGGGATTTGATTTGTATGCTTTCCTGCGTTGGTCTTTTGGAAATGATGTTATTAATGATAATATCAACCGAACTCGTTATTTGCGCGGGGATCAGAATCCGGATGCTGATATTTTGGATGATATCTGGACGCGTCAAAATACCAATCGCAATTATCATTCGGTAACAGGAATCCTTACGCAGCGTACCAATGCCTTATTCAACCGCAGTGAAATGGTAGAGGATGGCTCCTACTTACGTTTGGAAACCGTGACACTTGGTTATAATCTGCCTGGGCGTATTCTTGGCAGTCTTGGTTTAAGCCGTGCCAGAGTATATTTTACCGGTCAGAATCTGGCGATTTTGACACGCTATTCCTGGTATGATCCTGAAGTCAATGCAGCCACAGGTCCGAACAAAGCCCTGTTCCCGGGTTTGGATAGAGGTTCTTATCCTCGTGCCAGAACCTTTTTGTTTGGTTTAGATCTGTCATTCTGAAAGGTCAAATTTAAATTAAAGACACAAACATGAAAAAATCAATTATATGCTTTTTAGCGCTTTCGATGCTTGTTCTATTTCAGGCTTGTGAGGATTTTTTGGAAGCTGAGGTTAAATCGGAAATTCCTTTGGATGATTTTGGGAATACGCTTGAAGAAGTAAGTTTTTTCCTTACACAGGCTTACATCCATTTACGTGATGATGATATCCATGGTAACAATTATTGGCGTTTGCTGCCCGACGACTTTTCGATCGCCCCGGATGCTACAACTTTTTCTCAATTCGATATTGCTAAGATGAGCTTTGATTCCCGCGATGGATCTGTACTTACTTTTTGGTCCGATAATTACCTGGGGGTTTCCAGGACAAACCTTGTCATAGGAAAAGCGGTTGAAAACATGGAAAGTTTGGAACAAAATGATCCGGATTATGATGCCTGGGCAGAGCTTTCGGGAGAAGCCCGCTTTATCCGTGCGTTTCATTACTTTAACCTGGTCCGTTTTTTCCGGAATGCACCGTTGATCGAGGATTTCTTTAACTCTCTGGATGCTATCAATACAGTGTCTAACTTGCCGGGAGATCAAATGAAAGATCAAGAAAACCTGTTGTATGATTTTATCATCAATGATTTGGAATTGGCAGCTCAACAGGCTTCGGATGCTCCTGTAAGAGGCCGTGTAAGTAGTTGGGCCGCTAAAACTTTACTGGCAAAAGTGCTTCTGACCCGCGCAACGATTGAGAAACATAGAGACGGCGATGGTGACGGAAGCACCTATTACCAGGCCGCGCTTACCCAATTGAATGATATTATTGACAATGGCGGTTTCAGTTTGACGCCTTATTATCCCGATCTTTTTTATAGAGATAATCAAGGTAATGCAACCAATGAAATAATTTTTGCCTTGGAATATCACGCTGAAGATAATTCCGAAAACGGACTTTTTGTTAATAGCGGTTTAAACGGAAGTGGTCCGGAAGAGTTTGGAACCACTGCAGGTGCTAATGGTGGTAAACAACTTACCGATTGGGGTATATCGGTTTTTGATTTGGAATCTCCGGGGGATATAGTCCGTCGTTTTTGGTCTTTTGAAAATGCCGGTATGGAAAGTTTGGACTTAGATGATGATGGTACCATCGAAGATTTTACACCTTTTTGTCCGGATGGTAGTGATTGCGAGGTAGCGGGTGTAAGTCAGGAACCTTATCCATGGACACGTCCTTATTGGTTTGAATTGATTCATGATAATAATGCTTTCCGCAATAGTCCCTCAGGTATTGATGTGGTCACGGACCCGGTTTCCGGCGAGCCCGTCTTTTCAATTATCTGGGCCCGTAACGACGACAAACTACCAGGTATTCGTCTGATGAAATACCGCCGTACCCCGCTTCGCCAAAGTGGTTATACAGACGCAACGTATGATGCGGATTTGCCTATTTTACGTTATGCCGAAGTACTGTTAATGTATGCTGAGGCAGGGAATGAATTGGGGGGACCCAATACAGTCCCTTCAGGGGGAAGTATGTCTCCCCTTGTTGCGGTGAATATGGTACGGGCACGGGCCCGAAACTTTATGCTTTATCCTGCTTTGACTGTGGACGATCCTATTATTTCAACCAGTACTTCCTACACAGCCACCTATCGGGATGTTTATTCAAGGGTACCCGAGGTGGCAGTGGCTGATCCGCATGTGCCTGCAACAGATGATGCGCTTGCCGATCAAATCTTTAACGATAATTTCTATGCAATATCTGCGTTTAAAGCCCTTCGGGAAATGCCGACATCGACAGAACTTGTCAATTTTGCGGATTTTCCTGAAACAGCCGATTGGGTCCCTGACTTTGCCACTTCTGACCAGGCTCGGTTCAGAGAGGATTTGTTAGATGAACGATACAGGGAATTGGCAGGTGAACAAGGCGTTCGCTTTTTCGACTTATTCCGTTATGGGCGTTATGTCGATAATATACTTGCTGCGCAAACAACTATCAATCCTCTCACAGGAAGATCCATAAGTGATACGCACTATGGCACAGAACTGATGCCGAACCCTGATCAACGTTTTAATTATTTTCCTGTTCCTCAACGGGAAATCGATCAGAATTCTGACTTAAATCAAAATCCGGGATGGTAATATTGAATTCAAAATAAAAGATATTATGAAACGAATATATATAAAATTAATACCGGTAATAATGATAGCTTTTTCAAGCTGTGATGATTCCGCAGAGATAGACGAAGTTCTTTTTATGGCAGAACCCACCACCGTCACACCTGGTGAAACGGTAACTTTTACCATTGGGAACGGGGCCGACGCTTTGGCGCTCTTCTATGGCGATGATGGGAATGATTTTGAAAGAAGCCGTTTGAATTTAGTGGAAATACCCGGATATTCTGAAGAAGAGCTTCGTAATAATGTATTTGCTGAAAGAATAGATGCCTTAAAAGAATACCGTAATTATATTCCGGACAACGGCATGCCAGACGGCGCTGGTTTTACCGGTGGAGGTATACAACTCTATGAAGGGACAATAGTTTCATGGGACTATTCAAACGTGACCAATAGCCAATACATAGAACTCAATTTAACGGACAGATCCACGCAAACCTTCTCCTTTTCTCCGGATGCGGCGGTAATTCCTACCATGCTGGATATTAATCTGGGTCAAAACAATGCCATGGACACTGGTCCCGATGATGATTTGTTTATCTTCATGGCTACACCCGATGGTTTTACTGCAAGCTCAGATCAGGGGTTTGATGTGAAGTTTGGCGTCCAGTTAGTCATTGGGGGTATAGAAACAGGGATTGCCTACGCTACGCAGAGTAACATGAGAGAAATCGTGGTTCAAAGAACATTTGATCTGAATGGTATCATTAATACCTTTCAATCGGATAATCCCGGAGTAGATATGAGGCAGGGTATTGATGAGGTACGACTTATTTTCAATGCGGATGATCCCGGTAACGTTAATGATGATGGAGATTTGCTGACCTATACAGGACGTGTTTATATGCAGGAAATCCTGGTGGGAAATGTAGAAAATATGTATCGCAGATTTGATGAAGGGGTGACCTTGCCTTTTGTACATCAGGGAACCACGATTGAAATGACGCATACTTACAATACCCCGGGTACTTATACTGCTATGTTGGTAGCAACCTATATTGGCAGGAAAAAGTATAGTGGTGATGGCTATCGCACCAATCGGGCCAATGAGATTTTGTTTTCCGAGTATGACATTGAAAGGGTTTTCAAAGAGGTTGTTATTACAGTTAATTAAAAATCCGGGAAAATTATTTTATCAACAAAAAATTAAATTACCGATTATCATAATCTTACATAAAGAACCAAAAAACCAAAGATTTAAAAAACTATCCGGATCGTTTAGATCTCAAATAAATGGTTTTTAGAGATACTCTCTATTTAATAAAAATGAATCATCGCATTGTTTTCTTTGCTTTCCACCACAATGTAACTAACTAAATATGAGGTTAATTTATTGGTCGATCGGATTAATGTTTTCAAGTTGTTGTATCGCTCAAAATTCGAAATTGGTACCGGTTAATGACATTGAAACATTGAAGAGAAGTTATACCGGGGAAATTAAGTGGGAACAGCCATCTAAAACTGTTACTTTCTTAACTTCCGGCAAAATTTATTTCCGGAATAGAAATAATTTCAAAAATATTTATTGGGGCGTTCCGGAAGATGTCCGGAGGATAGTCATAGAAAAGGATGTCACCGTAAACGGACATTTTCATGTCCGAAATAATTTGACTATTGAAGGGAGGCATCGTGAAACCTCTAAAGTATTTGGTACCTCTGTGCAGCATCTTTTGCGCAACAATAATTTAGATAAAGATGGCGGAACACCTCCATATTCTGCGTTTTATGCCAGCGGAGATCTGGAGATGAATATTACCAACTTAACATCAATTAATCCGGTTGGCTTTCATTTTACAGGTAAAAATGGGGCTAAAATTCATTTATCTGAAGTCAATGCGCTGGACAACCGTGGAGGTTCACACAATCATAGTGATGGTATTTCTGCGGCTGCGGGATCTACGGTGAAAAACTGTTATTTTTCGACAGGAGACGATGTCATCAAAGTTTACGCCGATATCTTGGTGGAAAACACCGAAATTCGTATGATTCAGAATAGCGTTCCCATCCAATTCGGATGGGGTAATTATGGAAGTAATGCCAAAGGGACTTTCAAAAACCTAACAATTACCGGATCAAAAGGCCGAAAATCTACTGGTAATGCTATAATTGATGCTCGCAAAGGGTTTTACTATAAAGAAATTCTGATAGACGGATTTGTCGTCAACAACAGCAACGCCACGCTGTTCGATTTTTGGAATGAAGGCGTCAACGGTAAAAGAGGGGGTGGCATGGTAAAAGTTAATATTAAAAATGCATCCATAACCGTAGGACAATTTAGGAAGTACTGGAATATGGATACACACATCATTATTTGTGATAAAATTTTTACAGCAAAGAATACAGATACACACATTAGTTGCAGAGAGGACTTAAAAAGTAAATGAAACAACCGCCTTTGGAAATAGAAAAATTAATTGGCTTTCTTCGGTAATACCTGATGCGAGTGTGCCCATTCATGCCACTTTTCATCCAGTTTTGTTACAATCTCGGGATACTTGGCGGCAAGATCGTTGGATTCAATTCTATCTTCTTCCAAATTGAATAATTTCCAATCGATATCATTCAGCTTTTTGACTGCCTTCCATTTTTTGTTTCGAATGGCACAGTTATACTGGTGTTCCCAATACATGTATTCATGTTCGTCGCCAATACCACTTTTGAATATAGGAAGCAAGCTTTTGCCTTCCAATGGGTGAATATGCTGACCCTGGTGATACTTTTCAGGGTAGGTTGCGCTGCTTACCTCAAGAATAGTTGGCATGATGTCAATCAGGTATCCGGTGTTATGTGTAATTTTACCTGCCTGCGACTTTATTTGATTGGGCCAATGAGCAATTAAAGGGGTAGAGATACCCCCTTCATAGGTCTTAACTTTGTACTCAAAAAAAGGAGTATTGGAAACATTGGCCCATCCGATTCCGTAGGAAACAGCGCCTGAAAAATCGGGATCGTTAATTCTTGCGAATGGCTTGCTGCCAAACTCATCATAGGCTTCTGCACAACCACCATTATCCGAAAGGAACAGGACTAAAGTATTTTCCAATTCGCCTTGTTCCTCGAGGGTTTTCATCAATTTTCCTATGTTATAATCTACGGCAAAAATCTGGGCAGCGTATACGGCCATCCGATAATCGGACGAATCTTTCTGTGTGTCAATTACCTCATTCCAGGGTCTTACCCGCTCATCTCTTTTGGAAATACCCCATTCGGCGTTTAGCATTCCCATTTTTACTTGTTTGCGAAACCGTTGGGCCCTCAGCGAATCCCAGCCCATGCTATATTTTCCTACAAACCTTTCAATATCTTGCTGTTTGGCATGCAGTGGCCAGTGGGGTGCATTGTAGGCCAGGTAAAGAAAAAATGGATTGTTATCCTGTTGCTCATTAACGAACTTAATAGCATAGTCTGTAAAAGCATCAGTGGTATAATAGTCTTCTTCAGGAGGTGGAAGGGCTTTATTCATTAAAGTCAGGCCACGCTTACCCTGGGGTTTAAAATAGCTGGAGGCACCCGCTATGATGCCATAATACTTTTCAAAGCCACGTCGAAGGGGCCACCGTTCTTTGTCAACATAACCTAAATGCCATTTGCCTGTCATATAGGTATGGTAACCGGCATCTTTTAAAACTTCAGCCAGGGTAACGCAATTCCTGTTAAGATATCCTATATAGCCATCCGTTCCCCATTCAGCCCAATGTTCACCTCTTGGCGAATTGGTCATGCCTCCAATACCTGTCTGGTGCGGAAATAACCCCGTTAGCAGGCTTGCCCTGGTTGGACAGCAACGGGCCGTATTATAGAACTGACTGAACCTGATACCGTTAAAAGCCAATTTATCGATGTTTGGTGTGGGGATTTCACTTCCGTAACTCCCGATATCGGAATATCCCATATCATCTACCATGATCAGCACTATATTGGGCCTGTTATCTCCCTGTTCCTGATCTTTAATGGCAATGGAGCAAGACGAAATTATTGCCGACAAAAGAACCGGAAACGTGATTAATTTATTCATCAACTTAAAATTGATCTTTAACATGGTTTGTAATTTAAAATTTTCTTTATTCCTCTCGTATGTAAGATTGCAGATGCCGTAAATAAGGTTCAAAGCGTCATTTATGTCCTAATAACTGCTGCTTCACTTTAATAGAAGTACCTGTATCTTGCAACTCATACAATTGCACACGCGTGTGAGGATATTTAAAATACCGGTGCAAACAGAGTATCAATCTATCATCGAAGTCCCTGAAGATCATACCATGGCCGCGGTCATCCTGTAATAATGGTTCTTCCACGTGTTTCCAGGGGCCAGTGATCTTTCCGCTCTGTGATACAGCCATGGCAGTAGCATATTGGCGTTTTGCTGACCAACTCGACCAGATCATAATTAACGTCTCTTCTTTTGTCTTATAAAAATAAGGCCCGTCGGTAACGGCTCCCGGATACCGGATTCCCCTATAATTTATGTTTCGTTTTGTCCAGGGCACATCCGCAGCGTTAAGCAGTGTAACAGGTTCTCCCACAGTTTCTGACAAATCATCAGATAGTCTTATCGCTTTGATGAGGCCATTTCCAAGCTGTACCCACTCATGGCAATAGATCATCCAGGGCTGGCCATCTTCATACCAAAAAGTAGCATCGAGCGTCATTTCGCCTTCAGGAGTGGTGGGTTGATCTTTAAATGGGGTGAATGGGCCCATCGGTGAATCCGAAACCAGTATTTGGGAAGCCCGTTTTGTAATTTTTGGCCTTCCTTGGCGAGTATCCATGATTTCACCCCAGGCATTGAAAGTAGTGAACATGTAATAGTTGCCCTGGTGTTCGTGGACCTCGGGCGCCCAGGGGCCTGAGTCGTCATCCCCCCAAAAATCATCGGGTATTATGAAAGCCGGTTTAGGTTGTGACCATTTTATCAGGTCTTTACTGGCATAGAACATAATGCCACCTTTTCCTTTTGGCGCATCTACTATTCCTTCGAATTTATTGGGCGCAAAGTTTGAATAGATATAATAGGTTCCGGTACGCCGGTCTGCCAAAATGCAAGGATCATGAACGATCAGATCATTGATGTGTATAGCGTCTTCACCCTCCGGATACAACATATAATTTTTCACCATTGGTACTTCAACCTTTGGCAGGTGATCTGATAGCTTTTGTATTACATTTTTATATTGGGGATCATCAATAAGATTTTTCCACTCAAACTCATCTTTTTTCTTATCATATAATTCCTCTGAACCGTTATCGTATCTTATGTATCGCCACTCCTTGGTTCTCACTGTATGATTTCCAGGCCAATAAGTGGAAAGCGCTACGTCATTCCAGTCTGAACCGGGGTCAGCTAAAAGGGGGGCTATACTTTTTCCTGATACATGTCCGGGAATGGGCAGACCTGCCAGATCGCAAAGTGTGGGATAGGCTGTCATAAAGTCAACAACGTGGTTGGTGACAACGCCTTTTTTGGTTATGCCGGGCACTACCCAGATATAAGGTGCCCTTGTGGCCTCTTCCCATAACAATCTTTTGGCAGCCATGAATTTTTCTCCAAGATGATAACCATGGTCGCCCCATAACATGATAATGGTATT
>JAKSDQ010000036.1 GCA_022360015.1 Cytophagales bacterium | reverse complement strand
TGTCATCGCCCTCGTAGGTGCGGAAGGAGCGGGTGGTGCGCTCGCGGGTGCTGCCGCCCGAGTCGATCAACTGCATGACCAACTGACGAGAGACGTATTGGCCGTCGTCGCGGGCATTGACCTTCTCGGCCACGCTGCGGCCGTCGGGCAATCCAAATCCCTTCATCGACGCAGCTTACGGTGCGGCTGTAGCCGAGCTCCTGCGCCACGGAGTCGTTCTTGGTCGTTGCCTCCAGCACCAGGCAGGGCACACCGTCGGCGGCATCGCGCCCGACGCTTTGGAAGTCGTAGTCCCCCAGCGCGATCTTTCCGTCGAGCTTCATGTCGTCGTAGGTGAAGTCCGTGCCCATGAAATAGTCGCCGCGGTCGGAGCCCGATATCCGCCGCACCTTGCGCAAAGCCGGCAGATAGAGCAACTGGTCGTCCTGCTCACCGGCTTCGGCGTAGTCGAAGGTCAAGAAGGCGGTGTCTCGCACGTTGCGGGGCTGTTCGAAGTAAATGGCGATCTTCTTGTCGGCGCCGTCGTAGGTGCGGAACGAGCGTGTGGTGCGCTCCCGCGTGCTGCCGCCCGAGTCGATCAGCTGCATGACCATCTGGCGGGAGACGTACCTGCCGTCGTCGCGGGCATTGACGTTCTCGGCCACGCTGCGGCCGTCCGGCAAAGCGTCCGCCTTTGCTGTGCCCGCATGCTCCGCCGTCGCGACCGCGAAACAGGGGAGGGCGAAGGCTATGAGGCGGAGGGTTTGACGGAAGAGCATATCTCGTTTCCTGCCTGCCGTTGATTGGGGTGTTCGGGAGGGAGCGTGCCACGCGCTGTCGACAGCAGCCTGGCGCCGAGGGATTTGATGGTCAGAATGAGCGACGGCAGCAGCACGAGGCTGGCCAGGAAGCTGGCAGCGAGCGACAGGGCGACAAGCCCGCCGAAACGCACCACGCCGGGCACCTCGCTCATGATCAGGACTCCGAAGCCGAGGAAGCCGGTCAGGAAGCCGAAGAAGATCGCCCGACCCGAATCCTGGATGGCCTCGCCGACCGCGGTTTGCAGAACGGGCTGCGGCACGCGGCAGCGTTCGTCGATGCGGTGTAGCAGATGGACGCCGAAGTCGATGCTGAGGCCGATCGCGATGGCTGCCGTCATGGAGGTGCCGACCCCCAGATTGACGCCTGCGAAGGCCATCGTGGCATAGACCGTCAGCACGGCGAAGATGACCGGAACCATCACCAGGCTGCCCCGCAGCGGTGAGCGGAAGGAGATCGTGGCGATCAGCCAAACCACCGCAAGGGAGGCCAAAATACTGCCGAGATGCCCTTCGAACAGCATGCCGACCCAGCTGACATGCACC
Source organism: Cytophagales bacterium (assembly GCA_022360015.1). Classification (GTDB taxonomy): domain Bacteria; phylum Bacteroidota; class Bacteroidia; order Cytophagales; family Cyclobacteriaceae; genus Agaribacillus. The sequence goes on along the minus strand of JAKSDQ010000036.1, from coordinate 1,234 downwards.
ACGGCGATTCCGGAAAGGGTGACTACGATTCCTTCGGGCGCCGGATTGGCGCGTAGGTAGTCGTCCAGCGAGGCGATCAGGGTACGTTCTTCGCTGAACCAGCCGCTGCCAAGATAGAGGCGCAGGTTGGCGCGTTCGTAGCTGTTGTTGACCAGCGTACGAAGGTCCGCCGGATCGCCGCTCATGGAATAGAGCAGCATGTATTGCGCGGCGCGATCTTCGGAGCCGAGCACGAGATTGGGCTCATCGCCTGGTTCTGCGAGGGCCTTGTCGATCTGTCCCAGTGAGTCGAGGTAAGACACGCTTTGCAGGACGAGCAGCAAGGACTCTGCATAGCGCTGCAAGGCGTCAACGTACTGCAGCACCTCTGGCCGCAGCAGCGCGTCCTCGCCGCTGCCCTCGATCATGATGTCGAGATAGTTGCTCCCGATGCCATGACCGTTGATCAAACTATCGGCGACGACGATCGGCTCGTCTTCCTGGAAGTTGTCGATGTTGGCTTCATCGACGCGCAGCGAGGTCGCGGCGACCATCGCGACCAGCAGCCAGACGGCGGAGACGACGACGACGAAGCGGCCCCGCCGGAACACCAGTTGCTTGAGCCCGGTCGTCGCGGCCTCGGCGAGGGCGACTGAACGCCCCCGCGCCGGCTGGACTTCTGTCGATGGTTTGAGGCGCCCGAACCAAAGCGCCATGACGGCGGGCACAGCGGTCAGGGAAAACACCCAGGCAAGTCCGATGCCTAGGGCCGCATAGAGCCCGAACTCGCGCATGGGCGGTATCGAGGAGGAAAAGCCCAGCGCAAGGCAACCGGCCGCCGTGGTTAGGGTGGTCACGGTGACGGGACGGCACATGGCCAGCATGGTTTGGACGACGCGATCCTTGGTATCGGACTCGCTGCCCACCCCGAGCCGGCGCCGGTACTCGCCGAAGATATGCAGCGCATCGTCGACGGCGATGCCGATCAGGATGACCGGTAGCGCATTGGTGATGACGTAGAAGTTGGCACCCATCAGGGCCATGGTCCCCAAGGTGACCGCCACGCTGCCGACGATCACGAGGGTCGGCACGATAACGCCGATCGCGCTGCGGTGCGCCAGGAAGAGGCTCAGCAGCACAAGCAGTGCCGCGAAAGGCGCCAAGGTGCGGGCGTCTCTGTCCATGTAGATGCCGAGGTAGCCGAGCATGGCGCCGGGCCCGGCAACGTGGAGTGTTTCGCCGCCTGCGGTTTCAG
>JAKSDQ010000244.1 GCA_022360015.1 Cytophagales bacterium | reverse complement strand
CCGTAAACTGGAAACCGATCTGTAAAACTATGCGAAAGCTTGGTCTTATAATATGATACCTAAACCTTATGTAGCAAAATGGAAAGAGACCGCCCCTTGGAGCCTGCTAGATCAGGTAGAACAAGACTTGATCATTTGCCGAACCCTGATAGAGATATTTTCCGATGATTTTCTCCGGGAACATCTGGCATTCCGCGGTGGTACGGCACTCCATAAATTGTACTTGAATCCAGCCCCCAGGTATTCTTATCCAAAGTAAATCGTTATCAAAAGAGGGTTAATATTTCGGTTGATTTTCAGCGATTTGCATATCAAACTTTCTAATACAGCTTTTGATAACGATTTGGGATAGGCTTATTTTGAGAGGCTTTTCAACCAAGTTTTGAGCTTGGAGTCTTTTTCCCACGATCCCTGGGCACCTGTATTTGGGATGATGTTGACGTAAGCCGATTCTAATGCTTCCCGCTTTTGCTTCGAGTCCGCCCGTGCATATATCTCGGTCGTCTGTATCGACACGTGTCCCAGCATATCCCGTATATAAACAAGATTAACACCTGCTTGTAACAGATGCATGGCCTTACTATGTCGAAGGGTATGGGGCGAGATTCTGGGGATCAGTTCTGGTTTCAGCTTTCGCGCCATATCAGTATACATATTCAGTATGTAGGCAATCCCGGCATTTGTCAGCCTTCCTCCACGGTTATTAGCAAACAACGGGCGCTGGTTGTTAGCCGGCTTGTCAAGTGCATTTTCTTCCATGTACGCCCGCAACAAAGCCACCTGTTTGTTTTGTAAGGGGACAATCCGTTTTTTATTCCCCTTCCCATGGAGCGTAATGCAGGAAGGTTTGTCTATGCGCAGCGAGGAGGGAGAGAGGTCAATGATCTCCTGTACCCTTGCCCCACTGTTGTACATCAATGCGATAAGCGCCAGGTTCCTTCGCCCCGTCCTGTTGCCAGTGGGGATCTGCTTCAACAGGAATTTGATAGCCTCTACGGTAAGGTAGTTAACACTCTTTTTTTCCTGTCGTTTCACTTTGATGGACAGGATCTCCTGCCAACGGGCCATGCGTTTCACATCCTCATACTGCATATACTTGAAGAAAGAGTGCAGTACAGCAAGACGTTGGTTCCTTGTCGCGTTTCCGCATCGCTTGCTGGTTTGCAGCCAGTCCAGGAAACGTAGGATCACATTCCTGTCAAAGTGGTCGAGTAACAGGGCGTCTGCCTTGATGTGTTCTTTTTCATCCATGAAAACCAGCAAGTGTGTAAAGGTGTTGCTATACGACCTGATCGTGTTTGTGCTAGAGCCACGTTCCCCGACCAGGTATTCGGTAAAGAACTTAGCCAGATATTTTGCAAAGTCAGTCGTTTCCATGGTTGGTTTCGATATAAGGGTTGTTTGGGAATACAGACGAGGTCACCGGATGCTCCATCCCGACGATATCAGGGTACATCTCATGGGTCAGCCGGACGTAGGTCTCCGTGCCTTTGAGTGATTTATGCCCCAAGAAGACCGATAGGATAGGCATGGCGCAATTGATATCCATTCCATCCCGTACCATTTTCATCAGGGAGTGCACGGCCATCGTGTGGCGGAGGTCATGGAGCCTGGGCCCCTGACCGTCACTGCGGCGCGGGATCCCGCATTGCACGAGTATCTTCCGGAACCAATGGCGAATGGAACCTGTACTTACCGGTTTCCCCACCGTAGACACGAAGAAAGGAGCCGTGGGGGCCGATAGTCTCTGGATGGGCATACGGTCACGGTAGGCCCTGTACTGGTTGAGCACCTCCAACAACGGAGGGCATACGGGAAGCAGCCGCTCCATCTGATTCTTCGTCCGTTTGAGCAGTATGTGTTTGCGCAGGAGGTCCACGTCTTCGTTTTTCAGGGAAAGGGCTTCGCCGATACGCATTCCGGTGGAGTAGAGTAGCCGAATCAGAGCTGGAACGACAATTAGCACACTCGTCATGCACCTGTATGGTAGGGTCAGTTTATCGCTGGCCTGGAAGATACACGCCATCTCTTTGTGTGAAAAGACATAAGGGATGAACGGTGGCCAGTTTTGCCTCGGCAGCCGGTGTATGTAGCACTCGTGCCCAAGGTGGCATAGGTAACGACAGAACTGCCGGACAATGGAGTGCTTATCGTAAAGCGTTCGGGCTTTGTCGTTGATCCGCGTTTCACTCCATGCAGTGATTTGCTCGCGTGTGATGTAGAGGTCGGTTGCACCTGTTGCTAAGAAGAAGCGGTCTAACTCGGTAAACACATCCTGGAACTTAGGTAGACCGAAGCCCATCTGTTCCTTCATTTGAAGGAAACTGTTGAAGTAGGGAGCAAAAATACTCCTGTAGACAATCCGCTTATTCATAGAACATACCTCCTCTCTGTTCATAAAAACTTTTAGCGACAATGGGAACCCCAAGTGCGCAGTGCTGGAGATTATTGAGGTCGACACGGAGGTATTTCATCGTGGTCTGCGTGGCCTCATGGCCGAGGACTTCTGAAATTATCGGCAACGGGGTGCCGTTGCTAAGCAACCGGGTTGCAAGGGTATGCCGCATGGCATGGGGACCGAACTTCCTGTTGCGGATGTCCACCTTCGAGGCTATGATGATCCGGCTGATGGCACCGTTGATGATCAGGCGGTTGATCGGACGGTACGGTGCGCATGCGGAAAGGAATACGTTTGGCTCAGATGATGCGGGTCGTGCATGCTGCAGGTAGTTAATAATGGCCTCACCGACATCGGAAAGCAGGGGAAGCTCGATCTCCCTTTTGGTCTTATACTGGGTAAGACCGATGAGATTGTTGTCCCAGTCCAGGTTGGCAAACTGCAACCCGGCTATATCCGATGACCGGAAGCCCAATCTTGTGGCCAGCAGGAGCATAGCATAATCACGCTTACCTACTGGGCTGGATCGGTCCACCGCGCCTTCTATCTTCCTGACCTCATCGGGGTCATATACAGATGGTAATTTCTCCCGCTTGGTAAGACGGTTCCTGCCTATTACGTATTCGATATCCCTGTCCACCAGTTTACAGGTGTAAAGGTAGCGGCAGAACAGGCGGGTCGTGTTGAGGAATTTATCCTTGCAGTTCTGTGCGGAGGCCAGGAAGGCAAGTACGTGTTCCTCGTTAATCCCAGAAACCCGGTGCACCGATTCTAGCGACAGATGCTGGATAAAATAACTCAGTATGCGCCTGTGCTCGTTAAGCGTAAGCATACTCCGGCGCAACTCTGCCTGGGATGCTATAAAAGCTTCCGCCGCATGGCCTATTTCCCCGGGGAGTTCATAGTTGACCCGGTGGGTGATCCTTCTTCTAACTCTGCCATGGGCAAGGAAATCCGAAAGCACGGCCACACTGCGGCGTACAGCACGTCTATAGGTGGGGCTGTTAAACGGGAAGGGGGAGTTCATAAAGTCGTCCCCCACTTGGAGACTGAAAGCCGATATGGAGCGTTCCCGCATGAATTTCATAATACCAGTGTCCCATAACCGAAGGTAATCCCGAATCCGTGCTTCGGAATAACCGTTCCTTCTTAACCAGGCGACACATGCCTTGCTAAGGAAATGGATGTCTTGTTGTACCATCATTTGTTGTCGTTAACCAAATGCTGAATTACACTTGGTTAATAGACAACTATGATTATCAAAAGAAGATTATCAAAAGTAGTGTTGAAAATCAATAGGTTGAAGGACGAAAAGAATGCCTCCTTTTGATAACGATTTACTTTGGATAAGAAAAACGATAATCAGGAAAGTAACATTTTTTCAGACAAGTACCCCCTTTAAATATTAAATTATCCTGGCACTCCTGAACAGAAAATATGGCGTCCACAAAATGTCCCAAGACCCAGTCTTTATCGATAGTTGTTTTGGCCACACCCTTAGCTTCGGCGAGTTTTTCAATTTCCCTTTTTAAGATCATTAGTATTGTTTTTGGATAATGCCCAATAATTCATCCTGACTTATATTGAGCCTCAGTTTCCATGCTGATATGAATTCCCCTTTATCCGTGCTCTTAGGATCAAAGAGATTGTATTTTGGATTGACCTGCTCTCTGGCAAATCGTATAAATGTTTTTAGTCCTTTCTTGCTAAGAAATTCTGCCAGATATCCCATCCTTTTGGTAGCTGCAATATTATTAATTACCTGGCAATATCCAATCATTTTTTCTGACGATAGCCTGGCTTGGGCAAAAGCCCTTATGAGCTCTGCATAACCACCGGCATATTGTGGGAGATCAAAGCAATCCACAATCGTTTTTTCAATGTCGGTAATAGGATAACTATGATTTCCGTATCCCTGTTTAATTATACCCGCTCGTTTTTTAGGAGATATTTTAACAAATTTATAAGATGTCCCGAAGATTGTTTTGTCCTTTTTAAGGTGCGGGGTTTGAACGAATATGGTGTTTGAAAATTGTTCCGTTAAGCCGTGAGTGTTGAGAGCTGTCCAATAGGCTACGGCGCTTTCTTTTGTAATGAAAGTACCTATCACAAGGTCATCTCTAAAATTTGTCCGGCAGTATTTTCCTCTTTCAATCCTGGAGAGAAATGCTTTATCGATTAGGTTTTCAATTATCTCATTCAGGTTTTTAAATTTCCGGTCAATCTGGTTTTCTATTTGCGAAATAGAAAAGATATCTATCTCATACTCATCCAGGAGTTTCATGAATTCCTGTTGGTCTTTCAATATGTTGACTGACAGATACCTTCTAGGCATTACTTTTTAATATATTATATGTGCCAATAATTACCACATATAGATTAACAAAAGGTAATTCAATTATACAAACATAATTTAAGAATAACAATGCCATTTGATCTGATTGAATATAAAACCGAACCATATTGGAATCAAATCAACCTCCTAAAAATCCACCACTGCATCCAAAGCATCATCCGCCTCTTTGTGAATGAAATTAGCCTGATAATTTATGGTGGTCTTTAAGTTGGAATGCCGGTACAACTTCTGAAGCATCAAAGGATTGATTTTATCACCGGCAATATTGCCAAACGAATGTCTGGCGATGTGATTAGACAAGTTCTTTTCAATGCCTGTGATCTCAGCAATTTTTTTCAGGTATTTGTTAAATCGACGAGCTGCGGTCCTCGTTTTCCTGAAAATATCCTTTATATTATTGGGATCTGCATGTTTCAAATCCGGGAAGACAAAGTCTTTATCAGATCTTTTTTCAGGTTCATAGTACTTCAAAATAGTTTTAGCTTTGTCTGGTATCTTGAGGGTCACAGGCTTATCATTTTTATTCATCTGGTAGTAGAGCCTGCCATCTTTGAAATCAGACCATTTAATTTTCAGCACATCCGAGATCCTTACCCCGGCAAAATAGAATGAGAAAAGCCAAATGTTTCTAGCCTGCCAGATAGAAGTATTAGATTCCAATTCCAGATTTTCAATCTTTTGGATTTCCTCCTGAGTCAATCCCATTTTTAATCCTAAGCCAATCCTGATTTTGACATTGTCACCGGCGAAAGGATAATATTTTCGATCCACGATACCCTCTTTGATGGCCGGGTTAAACAGCGTTCTGATGATAATCAGGTGATTGGTAATTGTTCTCAGTTTATGCCCTAATTCTCCCTTGCAGAATACTTTGAACTTCTCGATTAACGGACTATTGATTTCATGGAAATAAATATCAGATCCGCCAAGAAATTTTCTGAAGTTATTCAGAATAGAATTTTCTACATTGGATACTGAGAATGTGCCCTTTCTTTCGTAGCGTTCAATCCTCTCTGCCGCCAATTGAAAAAAGGTGACATTTTTACCCTTCCCTTCCTTTTGATTTTGTTTTTGATCTCTTCTGAAGATACGAATTCTTCCCTTGTATCAAGCTCAATAGCCGTATTATTGGCTTCGGCAAGTTTTTTAAGGATCAGGTTGTTTAGCCTGACAGCGTTAGGGTGGGATTTGTTTACTTTACCGGTATTTTCATACCAGTGTTTGTCATCAACGGATTGTCCAAGGTGGATATATTTTGGCTTCCGGTCTTTGATGATTCTTAATGCCAGGGGATAGGTACCGTCTTTTTTTCTCTTCTCCCTGCGCAATACAACTTTGATGGATGACATAGCAAAAAATTTGTTTATTTTAAGTATCCAAATTACAAAAAACGGTCCATACTTGATTAAACATAGCTTCTATAGGTGGCGATTTTCTCCGGGTTTAAAGGACTTTAAACTACTAGCAAAATCTCAAAGTCGTTGATTTCAGCATATTTATTTAAGACAGTTTGGCAGGTGCACCCATCTACATTTATGATGAGGCAAAGGTTCATAAATACTTGACAGATGAAAATGGAATTGCCGAAATTAAAATTGAAAAATACGACAGTTTAAGAATTACTTATGTCGGTTATAATCCTTTGACAATTACAAAAGGAGAAGAAAACAACTACCGCATTCGCTTAAATCCAAGTGAGCCAATAGGGGTAAAACTGACAAATGAAAAATGGACAATTCGCGGGCAAAAAATTTTTGACCCCAGGTTTAAAAAACAACGATACAAGAATGCATACAGGAAAAAAACCGCTGATGCTTAATTAATATTGTAATCCTTATTTTTACCAAAGAAATCAGAATTAGTTTCAGTCCGCAAGCCATACATCCCTTACCGTATCATTTATTGTGTCAAAATCTACTGATAACCAATAAATCCACGGCTCGTTCATATATTTGACTCCAGGATCCACCGCATAGTGAAATATTCTTTCATTATATTGGTCCGGATCGCCAAGCATTTCAAGTATTTCAGCTTTGGTTTTTCCAATCAGCAGGCTATCATTCAAAATATTATCGGTCATTTTTCCTTTTGTCCTAAAATCACCTGTTTTCCATTTCTTGCTATCAAACTTTTCATTGTTCTTTTCGGTCTGCGAACCCGTACCACATGAATACATGATCAATGTTAGAATGAATGCTGATATGGTCGCTATTTTATGCATACGCAATTTCTATTTGAAACAATAGTTTTTATTTTTCATGGAAATTTAATATCACCTTTTCTTTTAAGCAGGGTCCATTTGTCCTTTTCAATGGTTGTAGTGTCTATTTTGGTAGCAACTACCCAAAGTCCTAAAAAAGGGGTTAATTTGACTGTTCTTTGCCCACCGTATCCAAATGCACCAATATCCCATAGTTGATAATTAATGGTCTGTTTTGGGTTGTCTTTATTTTCATAAATTGTTTCTTCGTTTACCCAGGCGCCAAATCCAAAAGAAAACATTAAAAAGATAGTCGACAAGTATGCTCCAAAAGCAATTAAGGCAGTCACAATTCCAATTATAAAATTTCCTCTTATTGATCTTTTTTTTCGAATTGTCCAAACTAACGTCAACAGTATCATTATTGGAAGCCCCCGCAGAATAATATCATAGAAAATATGCATATCCCTCCAATCGGCAAATTCAATGGGTATGATTTGGCCGACAGTCATTGAGAACAAAGAAATACCAAAGAATATCAAGGTTAACACAAAAAATATTTTCTGAATAAAGTTCATATTTTAAATTTTCGCCAGGATTTCGAATAAGCTTCGCTAACTCGCCTGATCTTAGCTGAACTAAAGTTAAATAGCTGAACTAAAGTTAAATATTTATACCGGAAATCATTGCGAGCACCTCGATGAATGCAACCTGATCCGGATCAAGATTCATGACGATTCCTGAAAGTTAAAGGCCAAACGGTACATCAGGCATGTATCGGAAAATTTTTCATCCAATCAAAAAGATCAATCGGCTATTATTTAGATTGACTTTGATTTGCTATAAATTAGTTAAAATAGGGACAGAAGAGCTTAGCAAGCTTATTAGGTATTTATCCAACATTGTGGAAAAGGAAAAGGAAAAAGTATTTAGAACCAAAACCGGGTTTTGCCATATATTTCCGGATAGGATCGTATTAACAAGAGATGGAATCGTTGGCAACCTTTCTGAAATAACAGTAAGTAATAGTATTTCAAGAATATTAACTATTTACACGCTTTTGTTGGTTGGGCTCCTGTATTTTGCATTTAACGCATATTCCAGCGGTCAAACCCTTCGGGCCATAGCTTTTGCTTTGGTTAGCGTTTACTTAACATTTGGCATATTCAACAGTCTCAATAATTCTGCTAATCCCGTAATTGAAAGAGAGAAAATAAAATCTGTAAAGTTTAAAAAAGCCATTATCGGAATTACACGATCCAGGTTTGAGGTATATTTTGAGGATGTTAACAAAAGACTCAAGAAAAGGCTTATTATGCTACCTGGCTCAATGTCAGACGGCTCTAATGAGACTGAAAAAGCGCTAAAAATATTTGAAGATGAGAAATTAATAACCACACGCTAATAAAATACCTATAATTATAAGTAATTTGAAGTAGAAGACGTTAAGTTAAAGGCCCATGAAAAAATTACCCGTAAACGAGGCTTTGTGGGATTTGAATTTATCTGACGGAACACCTTGTTACAGAGTTGACTGGAATTCCTATTATCAATTTGATGGATTTAAGGAACAGAAAGTATCTCAATCAAAATTCAATGATGCCAAGTATGGCCGGAATATCAATCCATTTCAAGGCGGGGAATCATTAGCGAAACTTTCCAACGGGAATACCATTCATTGTTTTTACCAAGACTCCAAAATCCGTGAATTCACGCCAGGCGGATCAATAGTAAAGACTTTTTCGAAGAAACTTTCAATGATAGTAATTTATGACTTAGAAGTTGACATTAATGATAATATATGGTTTGTTGAACCAACAGTTCATCGAGTGGTTCAAGTTGAATATTCAATAGGAAAAATAATGTTTGAATCTGGTGGAACCTGGGAAGAAGATGGTGAACTGAATCATCCGGAAGACATCGTCATTTATGGTGAACATGCTTTTATCAGCGATATGGGGAATCAGCGAATTGTGATGCTGGACACAAATACTAAATCCATCGGTACTTTCCGGCAATTCGATCAGCCCACTTGGCAATATAAAAGGAATGGAGAAACCGAACTTGTCAGTCTTCAAGACGGACTGTATCAACTATAGAAATAAGCATGTAATATGAGTAAAGTGGTAATAACCATACTAATTCTGATAATTCAGCTTTCCGCATTTGGACAAATATCAGTTTGACAGGACGAGTATAATAAATTGAAACCGGGGGTTTAATTAAATTATTTGTGAACATTAGAAAAATGAAACGCATCATCCTTTGGACAACTAATTTGAGCACTTTAGTATTTAGCATGGTCTTTGGAATAGCCTTGTTGACTCGACTTTATGGGTCTAAATACAACTCAGAAGGAAAATATTTTGATGAAACGGATTCAGTCGTATACGACCAAAATGCCGTACTTACCTATGGCACCCTAGCTTTGATTTTCGCATTAATCGAGTTGATTAGTTGGACATTAACATGGAGACAAAAACGTTCAACTTGACTGCACTGAGCGAAAATACCGAACAAAAATTCTATGAGATCCTGAAGCACAAAATCAGTATTCAAAAATTCGAACGATGGGTTTATGAAAGTGAGATTGAATCAGAACTGCCACACGATATTTATGTTGAACTTATCTCATTAAACTATAAGTCAAAATTTATATTCAATGAATTAGAGCGTCTGATTGGCAGATTAGTTGATAAAGGAAAGTTTGAAATTAAAAAATTGAAAGCAATCCTTAAATCAATAATCAACAGGGATGAGAATTGTGCGGCGTCGATTGAAATGACTTATGACTTGTATTACTCTGGTTATACATTCCTTAGGCGTTTGGGGCTGACTTATGGTCTTTTAGTGAGTTGTCCACCTGCCGGAAATTATTTAAAAACCTGGGATGAGATTACTACCAAGGAGCAAAATGAACTTCTTGAAAAGCTTTATCCCGACATCATCGCAGACGCCCGGAATGCACTTAAATGGTTAGAAAATGACAAAATCATAATAAAAGACACGGTTAATGAATTGGGAAACTACGAGTTTGAAGATTTAAGGACCAAGGAAGAGGTACTTCAAGGAGAGGTAGAGGCGATTGATTTGGATAAACAACCGAACAAACGGGTAAATAAGAGGAAATCAAGCTTCTGGTCACGAATCAAAAACTGGTGGCGTCAATAAGATGGAGATAAAAAGTCAAGCTTGATTCCTTGGAACCCCCATATGCCATCTTTTCCCAGACAAATTACATTTCAATTTCTCCAAAACCGAATATCAGTCTGGACTAACCACTCGATAATGAAACAAAGTTTTGAAAACCGAATAGGTCAAAATTCTATTGACTAATTTCTGAATAGAGAATCTTGGGCAGATATCCCTGATAAAAACAAAATAAGAAATAGAGGACATAGTAGGAATTAACCGGGATCATCGGTTTTATTATTTGAATACCAAATTTTTACCAAAAAAAAAGCAATGACATACCAAAAAAATTTACTTTTAATTACATTGGTTTTTTCCTGACTGTCTACAGCCAGAATATAAGATTCGGGGCGAGGGCAAGTTTCGGAACAGGTACTATTAACAGTAAGGCATTGGAGAACTATTTTAACCTGGAAAGAGCAGAGGACGCGGATATTAAAAAAATATGACCTAAATGCTAAGCTTGGCACACTACTTCCCATTGGTGGTTTTTTGAATACCCTTTAAACGAAAATCTAAGCCTTATTGGTGAAATAGGCTTTCAGCAATAGCGTTCCAATCTTCAGATCGATCTGATAGAAGATGACGCACATAACACACTTAGCTTCAGAGACAGGGTATAATCCAACAACCAAATTAAAATATCATCTTTTAACATCCCCCTTCTGGCAAGGTATTACCTTAACTCAAATTCGGGACCTCACCTTACCGGTGGTTTTACCATAGACCTTGTGCTAAATTCTAAAATCGAAGCAGAGGAAAACATCGTTGACCAGGAATTTGATATTTCCGGTGCTATAACAAGAACTTCCAGGGAGTCCAGGACAAATGAAGCTGATTTCGATGGATTTGGATCTCCCTTCAGGCAAGATTTCTCAAGTCAGGTTGAAATTAGGGGATCAGAATAGTGTAAAAATAGATGGTGAAACCCACGAGTTAAAAACTCCCAGCGGTCAAAAATCGGGTTTGAAACTGAAGATAGACGCCACATTGACCGAAGGCATTAGCTATTCTGTATTACTTGATTTTGATGCGGCAAGATCCGTGGTAAAAGCCGGTAACTCAGGTAATTTTAATTTAAAGCCGGTAATCAGAGTGATTACGGCAGCTGTAGATGGTGCTATTAAAGGAAACGTGAATCCTGCAACGGCGTTCCCTGCTGTCTTTGCTATTATCGGTGAAGACACATTGGGCACCTCTTTTGCCAACGAAAATGGCAATTTCATGATCCTTGGCCTGGATGCCGGTACTTCTAATGTCAGTTTCGCGCCGCAATCAGAATATGCCGAAAAAACGATAGAAAATGTGGAAGTTGCCATAGGAAATGTCACCGATTTTTTTATAATTAACTATTTACTTTTTTACCCTGGCATTTACTGTCAGGGTATATTTTTGCAAAGCCATTCTCCTTATTATTCCAGGCTTTTCATTTGTTGTATTCAATTGCAATGTTAGGAATTTGTACCACTTCCTTTTCATTGGCTTGATCCAGTTTTGCCAAGTCCACATGATCTTATAAATATCCGAAGGCACGGTACTTAAAAGCTCTTCATTGGACTTTGGCAGTGACAGAATAGGAAGCCGACCCGCTAAGTAAAGGAACGTGATGCGTTCGTGTAGAAAGTTTTCAATTTTCGGTACTTCCCATTGGGCTAGTCTCGATTTTAATGAGGAAACAAGCCCGAATTGGTTAAACATTTTGCGGTTTTATCCACTATTTAATGATCTTTAAACAACCCTCTAAATTCGAAAATAGCCTATTTTGGCGTATTTAGGGTGTTTTGGGAACGGTAGGGACTCGTCTTTCTTTGGCTCATAACCCGAAGGTCGTAGGTTTGATAATTCCATATTTGTTCCAAATCAAATGACGGATAAAATCTCTTGTTAAGATTTGTTTTGCAGGCAGTGTTGGTTCGAACATCCAGCAATGATAGGAATGAGTTATTTTTTAACCTAGAGACACACAAAACAATTATTCCTCCCTAAGACGTTGTTCTATATCCATTCTCTCATGCAGGATACGTACAATCTCAATGTCCAAATTGACTATTCGATAGAATATGAGGTGTTTTCCAACACGATATTTGAAATACCCTTGCCGGATATAATCACAATTAAAACCCTTAATTGGATTGTCGGACAGCACATGAAAAGCTGTATCTATTTGAGTTAAATAGGTATTTCGTTGTTTAATACCCCACTTTTTCTGTGTGTAACTAGCTATACTTTTTAAATCGGCTTTCGCCCTTTGGGTAAGAAAAAAAGCCAAGACTACTCTGCATTCAGTTCGTTAATAAAATCATCTAAAGAATAGTGGGCCCTGCCACTTTTTTCGCCTTCTATTAAAGCATTTTGTAGTGCTTCCAACTTAGTTTCTTCCTTTTCAAGCAGGCGCAAACCCGCACGTATGGCCTCACTGGCCGAGCTATATCGGCCCTTTTCCGCTAAACGGCTAATAAACTTGTCAAAATGTTCGCCAAGTGTAACGCTTGTATTTTTCTGCATAATTTTTTTAATTTAAAGCAAGTATACCAATTAATATTATATATTGGTATATAACGTTTTTCGAGCTTGTTGGTTCTATCCCTGATTAATCAATACATTTCTATGGAAGTTCGGCTTTGGGGGAGCAGCCTGTTCTTTTTCTTCATGTTTGTATTGGAAAAAAGCTTTGCACTTCTTTTTCTATGAATTCATTTTGATAGCAATGCAGCATATTGTTTCATCCGGAATTTCCAAGAAAATTCGAGGCCCTTTAAAATGCATTTTACTTGCTGGTTGTCAAATTAAATTTTAAAACGGTTTATTCGATCAGGAAAGACTTAATTATCTAATGTCATTTTTTATAATCCAGTGCAGCTTATTCAATGACGAAATTTATAAGAATTCTAGTTTAAAACTGCTAAGTTTTTAAACCACCTTCGAAAATGTTAATACCCGTTGTAAATCTGGGATGACAAGGTTCGATATTTGTCCCCTCGCCGCTGCACGAAAACCCTCTGATAATGAGAAGGTTTTTGTTTTAAGGCTTTATATTTGTCTGGCAATTGCAAAATCCTCCATAAAATGGTTAGATAATCAAGGCAGTTCCGCTTTGCTGATAGACGTCATCTGTTTAATTTTTTATAGGTCAGATGGAACCTTTAATGATACGGTGAAAGAAAAAAGCAGCGTTCGCTCAGTCTTTCACAATTGTAGATTTACCAAATACCTTCTTCGGTTTGTCTAAGGACAGCAGAAAGTCAGTTGTATTCAACGACATCGAGTTGTGATTTTACAACCCCTGGTTTGTAATCTTACAACCAAAAAACACTTTGGAACAACCTTGGAAATTAATATATTTGGTTTATGGAACATAGAACCAAAACCCCATCAAAACACCTGGGAAGAAAGATTATGCAAATGCGTGAACTGCTGGGTATCCGGCAGGAAGCGGTGGCCGAAAAGTTAGGCGTAAGCCAGCAGGCAGTGTCTAAAATCGAGCAGAATGAAAACGTTGACGATGCTATGATGGAAAGGGTAGCCAAGGCCTTAGGCGTCAACGCCGAAGCGATTAAAGACCTGAATGAGGAAGCGACGGTTTACAATATTGTCACAAATCATGGGACTGCAACTGGTTTAGCCAATCAGAATTATAACTGTACTTTTAATCCATTTGATAAGTGGGCGGAGGCTATAGAAGAAAACAAAAAGCTGTACGAGGTGCTCCTGGAAAGCGAGCGGAAGAGAATAGCTTTACTGGAAAAGCTTTTGGAGGATAAGAAGTAATTTTTTAAAATCAGAGTAGAATGAATTTTTTATTATGGCAACCAGTCTGACAAAGACTCATTAAATATTTTAAAATTTGCGTTTTAGTCATAGTATGACTTGGAGTCATGCTATGACTTAGAAGGATTGAGTCCGTACACTTTGTAAAAGGCATGATGCTGATACTCCGGATAAATTGATTTTTTAATTAAATTGGTTTTTCTTTATTTCCTTTGTACACATTTACAATTATTTAATATGGGTGTAATCACGTTCCATTAAAAACGTTAAATTGATGGTATCAATGAACCCTCTTTCCAATAATGATATAGAAAGTGAATTAAGTTATGCCTATCTTCATGCTGTAGCCGCTAGGTCGGGTATAGGATGTAGTTTGGCGACAAGGCATGAAGATAATCGTGGAATTGATGCAAGGTTGAATGCATAGGGTCCTTTCCCGGAAGGCGGTTGTTTAAAGGAAATTGATCTCAAAATACAGTGAGTCAAAAAAAGAGAGAGGATGTTTTTATGGCCTCAGTTGAACATCTTGCCGGAGAAATTGATGATAACAATTTGCGATCAGGTGATGTTATTTTAAATCTTTACCAAGAAGATGAAATTATCAAGGCTAAAACAATTCTGGATGCTAAGCAATATATTAAAGCAGATCAAGCACATATGACTGCCGGATCTTATATAAGGGTAAAAGGGAAATTTCATCCAGGTAATCAACCCCGAAATTTAACAGATGTTTCTTTGTTTGAGTTAATTATGCCTTAGACTTAAACGTAAGACCTATAAAAATCAACTCTTAACTCAACTAATAATCTATCAACAAATTTAGTATCAGGTTCATCAGGCAATTCCGATCGGGAAAAGATGGTTTCGATATCACTCAATTTCTCCTCCGCCTGTTTTACCAGTTCATCGTATTGAAAGGCTCCCTTTTTGATTTGAAGCAAAAATTCCCGGTTAGGTCTGCGCACATCGATCATTCCGGTTTTCCCAATCTCGACGGCCATATCCAATAACCGAAATGTATGCATCATGTTTTTAGCGTCGTAGTTTTTCCCGTGCTCAATAGTATTTTGATAACGTGCATCGTTCCTTTTTTCTACCCAACTCCAGTATTCCTTGTAATCTTTACAATATTTGGAATATCCTGCTTTATTGAAAGACATCACGGCAATAGACTGAACTCCTTTCGGTATGGAACTGAGTGATACTTCATTGGCTTTTTTGCTTTGAACAATTCCTTTATAGATTCCTTCTTCGCTATAATAAAGCCCATAAACTTCGTGCATGTGAGGTATCCTTGTTAATCCACAATATGATTGTTTTAAGCCTTTTTCGTCAAGAAATTTTATGACGGGTATAGAGCCTTGTGCATAGGGAACATAGCAAAAATCCAGTACCGACTTTCTTTCCTTTTCCACCGGATTGACGATCTTCTTATTAAGACCTTTGGCTTTCTTTATCTGCGTCATAGCGTAACCAGCAAAAGTGCTTTTACACAGTTTTGATACAAAATATTCCGGCCTGATCTTTTCATATAAAGGATGTTGGAAGAGGATACAATCTTTGGGTGTAGCCACCATTTCAAGTATATTGGGATTGTTTTTCGCCAGTAACTCCATAAATTTTCGCAACTCATAATACACCCCATCATTGCTCTCGCTATTGACCTGATCGACCCAATGCAACCCGTAAAACTGGTCTTTTGGCATTACAAATACTCCCTTAATGTCAGTATCTGATGTGGCTGTATCCAAGCCATAAGCTTTACTGCCGCTGATACACTCAAATAAAAGCAGATTATTATCCTTCAGGTCTTGTATTGTCATTTCCACTTGGTTTTTAACACCTTCCGAAAGAAAATATCCAGATCCACATGCTTTTCCTTCCTGCCTGGTAAAGCATCAGCAATATCTTTAGCCACATTCAGTTGATTTCTGATAAAGTGGTTTAACTCCGGCTCTTTGGGATGTACATAGCTTTCCTTTTTATCAGCTTTTAAATTGATGAGATCTTTGATCTTATTTCTCAGTTCATTATCTATGCTTAGTTCATTCAACATTGTGATAAAAACTATTGGGGGCATAATATCTTGATCCACAATCCATTTGCAAGCCATGGAGGCTCTTAGTGCGTAGAAAAGATGCTTCAACCTGACGCTTGCCTCATTGTCAACTCCCTCAAAGCTGTTCCTGGCCAATCCCAAGTAATGATGCATGGTCGCTATAGGTGAATAGCATCGTGCCGCCAACTGCCTCAATTCAGATATAAAACCATGAGTTTCCAGATAAACAATTGGTGATTGCACCCTTTCCAGCAAAGAACCGTTTGATTTCCATAACAATTGAAGGCATTTTTTGAGGTCCCAGCCGGTTACATCCAATTCCCTGTCATCTGACATGAATTCTATAGTGTCTTTCTTTTCTGAGAGCGATAAATACCAATCGGGTTCATGCATGTAAATCATCCGTACATCATAATCGCTATCAGGCGAAGGAAAGCCCCAGGCTCTGGAACCTGTTTCACATGCATAAAGGATGGTTACATTATGCCTGCTTTCGATTTCCTTTAGCTCCTTTTTTATCTTTTCTTTCATAATGTTTCAATACTATTAAAATCCACCTATAATGGAAAATTTTTCATATAAAAGTGATTATAATGGAAAATATTTTATTCAACGCCCCCGAATAGGAATTATAATGGAAAATATTTCACCCTACTCCGAAGACATCTCACCATTTTCGGATATGATAAACACTCCGGGTATTTAACCTATAGAGAGTTAAATAGCCCCAATTTTTCAAGCAAAACGTTTTGATAATTCTTTCTGGCATCACTTTTCCTACAGAAGCGAGCAAAAAGTGAGCAAATTCAATCAGATACCAACAAATCCAGCCAAGTACCAAAAAACAAAAGCCTCATAAATCTATGATTTACAAGGCTTTAAGTGTGCTCCCCCTCTTGGACTCGAACCAAGGACCTACTGATTAACAGTCAGCCGCTCTAACCAACTGAGCTAAGGGGGAATTTATATCCCAAAAATGGACTGCAATATTAGCGTTCCGGATGCTATTTTGCAATAATTTGGATATAATTTTTTTTAAAAAGGTTGTTTGGGTTTTATCGGTAATGGTTAAGAAGCACCTTCCTTAAGACTAACCGAACAACCCATGTAAAACTTATCAGATGAAGAGGAATAATTATCCAGACACCACTATATAAAAAACGATTAAAAAAGGGGTATTTGCTATCATAGACTTTTATTAAGTGGAACTGGATAGCTATCGGAACCAGCCGCTCCAACCAACTGGAGGATATTGATTACAAGAATAAAAAGTTCATTCACCTGCTTTGTTATCCGGGGGTGGAGTGGGGGAATTTTGCGGGTGAGAACTGTACATTTTCTCATGGTACTGCCTGTTTGGACATTTTTGAATCTCCTCATGTGTACAACCGGTCTCGTTACACATCATACAGCCGACAAACGCAGCCGGCACCTCTTCGACGATAGCTGGTTTGAGCATACTCAGGGATCTTTTGATCTTGGTTTTAAAGCGTTGTAAGAAGTTCATGGTCGGGCTAGTAAGTATAATAATATTCTGAAAAAATTGTAATATATAATTAAATATAATAAAAAAGTTTGTTTGAAACCTGATTTCGTAATCATTTTCTCCTAAACAACAAGGTTTTCTTCTTTTAGCTCCTCTAGGGTCTTCAAAAACCGGTTACTTAAAATCCTGACATAGCTATCTATCTACTAAATCTTCAACACTTTCATTGCCACCAGCCATGACCGAACCAGATGCTATACAGGCAGGAATTTTGTAGTGTGTTTTACCATGGCCATCCTGGAAATTTTAAACACCATGGGTACACGACGGATTTTATTGATTTTTGCAGTTTTTATGCATCCAATGGTGTTTGCACAGACCGATGGTTTGGCCAGTACTTCCAGGGAAGAAAAGTACCGGTATCAAAAAGAACACCAAGACACAAAGAGATACAGAGGTTTTGCCGAATAAAATGAAAATTCAGTTAAATTCTCAAGTTGTGCAACATCCACGTCTTGCTTGTGCCTCTCAACGCCGGAGTAGCACAACCGCGACGCTTACCCTATCCGATGGCCTTAATGATGAGAGGATCAGATGATTTCATAATCGCCGGCCCAAAGGTGTCTACTGTAAAATAATTGTCCATTGTTCATTGTCAACTATCAACTGCCAATTGCACTTACTTGTTTGCACTTATCTTAGAGTACGGGTTGGGAATATTGCTGAAAGTAAGACTTAAAAAAGGTAGCTATACCTTCGTTAGCCAAATGGCATGCTGCATTGGTGAGCAGGACGATACCGACCTGTTCATCGTTGTCAAAGCCAATTTCGGCCCGGTAGTCATTTACATAACCTCCGTGATAAATTATCTCATGGTCTCCGTACTTAAAGATTCGCCACCCTAGTCCATAATAGGCTCTTTTCAATGCCGGCCAGTGATGGAGGTACCGCCGTCGTGGTGTTTCTATCACCGGGGTAAACAGTTTTTCCAGGGTGTTAGAAGAAATGACCTCGGGTGTATTGCCCATGAGTGTGATCAGCCATTTGGCCATGTCTGAAATGCTGGCATTTACTCCTGCGGCAGGAATGACGTTATAATAACTCTTACTGAGGTCGGTAGGCAGCCATCCTTCGTAGGTTCTGATGTGGGGTAAGGCAAAATTCCGGCTTTTGATCATGGACTCATAGCTTACCGAAGCATCTTTCATGCCAATGGGATTGAAAAGCTGTTGATACATCAGGTGGTCGTAAGGAATGTTGGTAGCGGCAACCGCTATATCGCTAAAAAGGCTGTAAATGACGTTTTGGTAGGAATAATATTTACCTACCGGACCGATTAAGGGTAATTGCTGAATGCTGTTGAGCATATTCTGATAACTGGAACCGGATTCAATCAGGTCCGTATAGGCATGTCTCGGTAGCCCTGTGGTATGGCTTAATATATGCCTGATAGTCAGTTCCTTGCTATTTAGGGTATCTTTGAGAGCGAAGTCAGGCAAATACGTGGAAACCGGATCATTCCAATGCATGACGCTGTCTTCGGCAAGCACACCCGCCAAAACCGAGGCAAACCCTTTTGAGACCGAAGCAATTCTAAAAACCGTATGCTCGTCAATGGAGTCGGACGCTGTGGTGGATTTCAGGCCATAGCCCTGCAAATGAATGACCTTTCCTCCCTTGACAATAGCCACTGCGGCTCCCGGTGATTGATTGGATTTGATATGCTCTTTTACCCAGGAGTCATAGTTATTAATGACACTCTTTAATTTAACCGGAATAACAAGCGCAGTACTGTCTTTTTTGACAATTCCGGGTGGTTTGTTGAAATCATAGGACTTAAATGGTGTGGTCCACCAGGTAAAAAGTACAAGAAAAGTCAAACCAAAAACAAAAGCAATCCAATGAATGGGTCTGGTGTTACTCATATTGTCCGAGCCGTTTCTTTTTTAGGAATTTTTGGATAGTAACGTTTAATTTTCATTATACGTCTATCCGGGGGTAAAAAGTTACGGCTGAACCGGTATAATCACTCGATAACTTAATTCTTAACCTGGCATGAGTATCCGTAGCCGTTACGCAACGTTTTTGACATAATTCTTTGTGTCTCTTTGTGTCTTGGTGCCTTGGTGGTGAAAAATGGTTAACCACCAAGGCACCAAGACACAAAGAGACACAGAGGTTTTCGCCTGTAGAATAAAAATACAGGCACATTCTTGCGTTGTGCAATAACCACTGACACTTGTACTATGGGATTAAATGGAGTTGAAAATTCAGCACGATAGAATCCTTGTCACCGACAAGGAACAGGTATAGATTGTGCAACAGTTGACAAGGCTTGCGCTTATTTAAATTGTTGCTGTGGGCACAAATAATTTAGCTAACCGGCAAAATTTTTTAATACTGTGCAGATAAACTAAACATCATGTTTTAATTTTGGCTGTCATCAAAATGCAAATATGCAGGAGCTGAGCAAACTGATCGAAGACATGGCCGGGGGCTTTGATGGCGACCTACACGTCGACCAAGTAATGCGAACCCTTTATGCCACAGATGCGTCCGCTTACCGCGAGGTGCCCCTGGCAGTAGCTATACCCAAATCAAAGGAAGATATAAAAAAACTGATTGATCTAGCGTTAACGCATCATGTTTCCCTTATACCGAGAACAGCGGGCACTTCGTTGGCCGGACAGGTAGTTGGTGCGGGTATTGTGGTGGACGTTTCCAAACATTTTAACAAAATACTGGAGTTAAATGAAAGCGAAGGGTGGGTACGTGTTCAGCCTGGTGTGATCAGGGATGAACTGAATCATTTTCTAAAGCCGCATGGGTTGTTTTTCGGTCCTGAAACATCGACAGCCAACAGGGCGATGATCGGAGGCATGGTAGGCAACAACTCTTGTGGTTCCAATTCGGTGGTGTATGGCAGTACGAGGGACCATTTGCTGGAAGTAGAAGTATTATTGAGCGATGGTTCAGCAACGAAATTCAGATCTTTGTCGCGCGAAGCATTTGAAGAAAAATGCCAGGGTATTGGTACGGTTAGCAGCCTGGAACAACAAATTTACCAGGGGGCGAAACAAATGTTGGAAAAGCCTGAGAATCAGGGGCTGATACGTCAATCTTTCCCTAAACCGGCTATTCCGCGCAGAAATACGGGTTATGCCCTTGATTTGTTATTGAATGCTGAGCCTTTCGGTATCGGGCATGAACCTTTTAACTTTTGCAAGCTAATAGCGGGCTCTGAGGGAACGCTGGCTTTTATTACTGAGATAAAACTCCATGTAAATACTTTGCCACCAAAGCACAAGGGGTTACTATGTGCCCATTTCAATTCAATTGATGATTCTCTCCGTGCTAACCTTATTGCCCTGAAATACAATCCGTCAGCTTGCGAGTTGATGGATCATTATATTTTAGAATGCACCAAAAAGAATATTGAACAAAGCCAAAACCGGTTTTTTGTCTCAGGGGATCCCAAGGCCATATTGGTGGTGGAACTGACGGGGCATGAGGCGGCGGCGGTCAATGAAAAAGCAGCGGCGCTGATTGAGGATTTAAAAGATCATCAATTAGGGTATCATTTTCCCCTGGTTACCGGTGATGACATCAATAAGGTGTGGACGTTGAGAAAGGCAGGCCTGGGTTTGTTGGCCAATATTCCGGGCGATGCCAAGGCAGTGCCGGTTATTGAAGACACGGCGGTGGCGGTTGAGGACTTGCCGGATTATATCAGGGACTTTAACGATATTCTCAAAAAACATGATCTCTACAGTGTACACTATGCGCATGCAGGCTCTGGAGAATTACATTTGAGGCCTATCATAAACCTTAAAACAGAAAAGGGAAATCGACTCTTTCGAACAATCGCCGGGGAAATAGCTACGCTGGTCAAAAAATATAACGGATCTTTAAGCGGAGAGCACGGAGATGGAAGGTTAAGGGGTGAATTTATCAAATACATGGTTGGCCCTGAAACATATGCGTTGCTTGAAAAGGTGAAAAAAACATGGGATCCGAACAATATTTTTAATCCCGGAAAAATCGTTGACACACCATCGATGAATCAGCAATTGAGGTATCAACCGGGGCACAAGTATCCGGAATTGAAGACATTGCTGAACTTTGATGCCAACCAGGGCATTCTCAGGGCGGCTGAGCAATGCAACGGATCGGGAGATTGCCGGAAAATAGCCCTGACGGGTGGCACCATGTGCCCGAGTTACATGGTGACCCGTAATGAAAAAGATACCACCCGGGCAAGGGCCAATATCATTAGAGAGGCAATTACCTATATGCAGAAAGACAACCCCTTGGACAGTGAAGAGATCAGGGAGGTTATGGATTTGTGCTTATCATGCAAAGGTTGTAAATCAGAATGCCCATCCAATGTTGACATAGCCAAGTTAAAGGCAGAAGCCAGTTTTCAGTACTATCAGTCCCATGGAATTCCATTTCGTACCCGTATGATAGGGGGTTTTAACAGGGCCTATGCGATGGGCGCCATGTTCCCGCAGTTTTTCAATTTTTTTGCAAAAAACCGGCTTTCTTCATTACTGATTAAATCGGTAATGGGTTTTGCCCGGGAAAGATCACTACCATTACTGTATAAAACAACGTTACGTAAGTGGTATCTGCGTAATAGGAAAAACAATTTTGGTTTATCACCTGCAACGAAATGTCGGGGAACGGTTAATCTGTTTTGCGATGAGTTTACCAATTTAAATGACACAGAGATTGGTATCAAAGCCATCAGGTTGCTTACGGGTCTGGGTTATAAAGTACAGTTGCCAAACCATGAGGAGAGTGCCCGAACCTACATTTCCAAAGGTATGCTTAAAAAAGCTCATGAACTGGCTAAAGAGAATATCAGATTGCTGGAAAAAGAAGTGGATGAGACGACACCATTAATTGGTATTGAACCCTCGGCCATTCTGACGCTCAGGGATGAATATCCCGATCTGGCCGATAAAGAGGACATGGCGGCAGCCCGGTCACTGGCGGCCAATACATTTTTGATAGATGAGTTTATAGCCGGGGAAATTGACCGGGGCCATATAACCAGGGATGCGTTTACCACGGAAAAGCAACTGATAAAACTTCATGGACATTGTCATCAAAAAGCGTTGTCATCCTTAACCAGTACCAAAAAGATGCTCTCGTTACCTGCCAATTATACGGTTCAGTTAATTCCATCGGGTTGCTGCGGTATGGCCGGTTCATTTGGGTATGAAAAGGAACATTATGCGTTATCCATGGACATCGGCGAATTGGTATTGTTTCCCACTGTCAGAAACCAGCCTGAAGACGTTTTGATTGCTGCGCCGGGCACGAGTTGCCGTCATCAGATTATGGATGGCACCGGGAAACAGGCTTTGCATCCGGTAGAAATATTGTGGAATGCGTTCCAAAAAAAAGTGTAAGAAAATTAAAATAATTAAACTGCGATTCTAAAAGTTATCAGGTATATTTTGATATGTAACAATCCGCGCCCTACCTACTTTGACAAGTTCTGGCACGCGGTTTTTTGAGAAAAATAGGCTGAAAACGTAATATTTATTAAAATAATTTAATATGTTCTGCAAATAATCAAGTTTTTTAGATGTAATATTTTTCTTAGATTTAACAAGATTTTGAAATCACTAATTAATTAAAATTCAGGAGCTTATATGGCTAAACTAAAAAATATTATAAAGCAACTTTCGGAAGGGGATTACGAGGCAATCCATAGCCAGTTAATAGAGAGTAATGCTGAAAAGTCGGCTTATTTGTTGAAGTCCATGCGTGAAAAGCAAATGTCTGACAATAAAGTAATGGATGAGTTGGAAGTAAATACCAATGCTTATTATACGCTTCGATCCAGACTTAACCAAAAAATTGAAGAGTATTTGTTGCAGCAAATGGAAAATCCACGTACGGACATCCTTAAAAAAGTTGCGAACATCAATGAAATTTTATTTACCAAGAAAAAAGCCATTGCCATAGCTACATTAAAAAAGCTGGAAAAGGAATTGCTGGATTATGATCTGTCCAATGAGCTAACGGTAGTTTATAAGTCATTAAAAAAACTACACATAAACTCTCCCGATCACTTCAACTATTCCCAACTGTATAACCAGCATGTTGCCTATATGCTGGCTGTGGATAAGGCGGAAGATCTGCTGGCCGAATATTTCAAGAAATACGGTCACTATACACTTTCCGGTTCCGAAAACGATAAGCTCGAGTTGACTTTGTTAAATAAAGAAATGTCAAACGTTTGCGGGCTCTATGATTCACACCGGTTGTATGTATACCAAAGTTGCATGAATATTTTTCACCGCATGTTTGTGGAAGTAGACGAATCTATAGACGATGACCTCGAACCCATTGAAGATATTCTCGATAACATTGAAAAGATCTTTAACTCATATCATCTTGACTCCATTTATTATCACCTTAAGCTGGTTTACGAATTTCTCAAGCTCGAATATTATAACCATTACAAGGTATATCGAAAAGCTGAAAACTTTTTTGAAGAGGTAAATGAAGCTGCTGGCAACCTGATGTCTAATTACAGCTTATTTTCCTATCCGCCCCAGTTTTTACTGACCAAAATCAAACGGCATAACCGGTTGGGCAACGAACTGGAAATGTATGAAGAAAATGATTTGTTATTCCACGATTTTGAATGTGATAAAAATGACATTCCAAAGTATGTCACCTATGTCACCTACCGGGCATTGTCGTGCTACTATTCGGACAAACCTGATGAGGCAGCCAGGTGGATCAACAATTTGTTAAATGAAATAAGCTTAAAAAACTTTCCATATGCACAACTTGAGGTAAAGGTAATTTTGGCCCTGCAATATTGTTTAATGAATGATTATGATCTTTTCAATCAATTGATAAACAGTATTCAGAGACAAATCAGGTTGCTGGGTAAAGACAACTGCGAGCATATCCTGATCTTCACTAAAATTCTAAAAACCTCTATCAATGATGTAAAGAAGAATAAATCGGATAAAATCAGGACACTTGTAGAAAAGATGAAAAACTGTACCGTGAATTACTTTGCACCTACCCTGTATGTGAAGTTAGATGAGAAATTTATCAATAAGTTGAGCTAACATGCTCAACTTATTCTTATACATCCAGTTTTAAAAGATTTTCCTGAGTCAGTGGCTTATTAATATATTTTTTAACAGACTTATACTTTTTTGACTTGTTTAAGTCCTGAGGGTTGATAGAAGATGTGAGCATGACAATATTGCATTTTTCCCTCGTTTTGTCATTTAACTTTTCAAATTCATCCAGAAACTGGAATCCATCCATTAACGGCATATCGATATCCAGGAATATAATGTCCGGCAGCGCATTGTCAGATATACCTTCCAGCTTTTCAATGTTTTTCAAAAACTCTATGGCACTTCTGGCGCCAGTATGGGTAAAAATATTGTTTGTGATATTCGACGCCTCTATCATTTTTTGGTTGATGAGATTATCAATCTCATTGTCGTCGATCAACATGACTGCGTGGTATTTTTCGCTGTTTTTATCCGCCATATTCTATATGCTTTGAATCGCTATTAAAGATATAATTATCAGTAGTAAATAAAAAATATAAGGCAATATAAGTGATTTAAACAATTTCCTCAAAAAAATTGATTATTTTAATTATATAGCCAATTTATTCTGGTTAAAGGTCGAATTTAATACCTTGTGCCAGAGGTAGTTCCTTTCCGTAATTGATCGTGTTTGTTTGTCTTCTCATGTATGCTTTCCATGCATCTGACCCTGACTCCCTGCCGCCTCCGGTTTCCTTTTCACCGCCAAACGCGCCTCCAATCTCTGCTCCCGAGGTGCCTATATTTACATTGGCAATTCCGCAATCGGAGCCGGCGTTGGAGAGAAATAATTCTGACTCCATTATGTTGTTAGTCATAATTGCCGAAGATAACCCTTGAGGTACATTATTTTGTATGGCAATCGCTTCTTCGATTTCTGAGAACCGGATTAAATACAAAATCGGGGCAAAGGTTTCATGTTGTATGATCTCAAAGTGACTTTCCACCTCATATACAGCAGGCTTTACGTAACAGCCTGAGCCGTAATCGACACCTTCAAGTAATCCTCCGGGTATCACGGCTTTCCCACCTTCCTGTTTGATTTTTTCTATAGCGTCCAGGTATGACCTGACCGCCTGGCTGTCTATCAAAGGCCCTACATGGTTATTTTCATCCAGCGGATTGCCGATTTTTAGCTGATCATAGGCTTTTGCAAGCTTTTCTTTTACTTGCTCGTACACACTTTCGTGAATGATCAATCTTCTGGTAGTGGTGCATCTTTGCCCGGCTGTGCCTACGGCCCCGAAAAGGGCCCCGCGAATTGACATGTCGAGATCAGCATCTTTGCTGATGATTATGGCGTTGTTTCCGCCCAATTCTAAAAGTGCCCTGCCCAATCTTGCGCCCACGGCCTTCCCCACTGCTTTTCCCATACGGGTGGACCCCGTAGCCGACACAAGTGGAACCCGCTGGTCATGAGACAATAACTTACCAACGGTATGGTCACCGATGATTAAATTCGACACACCCTCGGGAACGTCGTTTTGCCTGAATACCTTTCCCACAATAAGCTGGCACGCAATGGCGGATAATGGAGTTTTTTCAGAGGGTTTCCAAACACAGACATCACCACAAACCCATGCCAGCATGGCATTCCACGACCATACTGCCACAGGAAAATTGAATGCGGAAATAATACCTACGATACCAAGAGGATGATATTGTTCATACATACGATGGGAGGGGCGTTCCGAATGCATCGTAAGCCCGTATAACTGCCGGGATAAGCCCACAGCAAAATCGCAGATGTCTATCATTTCCTGTACCTCACCCAGTCCCTCCTGGTACGATTTACCCATCTCATAAGAAACTAATTTTCCCAGGTCTTCCTTATGCCTGCGTAACGCTTCGCCTATTTGCCTCACAATTTCGCCCCTTCCTGGAGCAGGTACAGCCCTCCAGTATTTGAATGCCACACTTGCCTGTTCTATCACTTTGTGATAATCCGTCTCAGCGGCGGAGTTGACACTGGCTATTAGTTTGCCATCGACAGGCGAAACAGCGTCGATTTTAGCGCCGGTGGTAGTCAGCCACTTGCCGCCCGTTGAAGCCCCTTGATTTAACTCTCTGATCCCTAGGGCCGCAAGGGCCTTTTTAACTCCAAATTGATCTTCCGACATTGTCTGTTGTTGTTTATGAAATTCTCACAAAGCTATAAAAAGTATCGGTTTAATAAGAGGGGTTTCAGGAACAATTATTTTAAAAAAAAACAGGCATAAAAAAACCCCGGTGTTGGTTGCCGGGGTTTTTTCATCAAGATTTATTTACCATTTAATCGAATAGTAGTCTTTAGTTCCGTCCGGATAAACACCTAGAACGGTTATATAATCATTCTTTCCTTTCAGAACCTCTTTCAGATCTTTCACGTTGTTTACACGTTCTTTATCAATGTTGGTGATAATAAACCCTTTGTTAACACCGGCCTCTTCCCATTTTCCAACATTTAGATCCGTTATCTGCACGCCTCCGTTGATATCCAGCCTTGCCTTATCCCTGGATGAAACGTCCTCAAATATGGCGCCTTCAATTTCTACCGGCTCGGCTCTTCTGACAACTGCAAAGGTACCCTCGATATTTTTAAGCGTCGCTGTGACGGTTTTCTCCCTGCCGTTACGTTTATAGGTGATATCGACCTTGGCACCGGGTCGGTTTTGAGCAACCTTTTCCTGTAACTCCGGTACAGAACCTACCCTTTCATCATTTACCCTTACAATAATATCCCCTGCTTCCAATCCTGCATCCTCTGCACCACTACCAGGTGTTATTCCTATAATATACACGCCTTTCAATTCATCAACATCCTCTCCGATCCTTGGATCATCCAGATCGGCGATGCTTACACCGAGCATTGCCCGCTGCACTTCCCCGAATTCCCGCAGGTCATTCATTACCTTTTTCACCAAAGAAACCGGAACGGCAAATGAATATCCGGTATAAGAGCCTGTCGGCGAAGCTATCGCTGTATTGATACCGACCAATTGACCATTCAAATCCACCAGGGCACCCCCACTATTACCTGGGTTTACCACTGCGTCGGTTTGAATAAATGATTCTATCTGTCGGTGATTTTCATCTCTCAAAATGTTGATATTTCTTCCTTTGGCACTCACAATACCGGCGGTAACTGTAGATGTCAGGTCAAAAGGATTACCCACGGCCAGTACCCACTCTCCAATCTCCAGTTCATCTGAGTTTCCAAATTTGACGAATGGTAAATCTTTCCCTTTGATTTTAATCAGCGCCAAATCAGTTGTTGGGTCGGTACCTACCACTTTGGCCTGGTATTTTTGATTGCTGTTAAGGGTCACCTGCACCTCGCTGGCATTTTCGATGACATGGTTATTCGTAACGATGTAACCATCATCAGATATAATAACCCCTGAGCCCGAGGCCCTTGATTTTCTCCCGTTGGGATTTCCAAATCCAAAATAATCATAGATGGGATTTCTTGAAGCATATCCTTCACTCCCTTCATATTCGGATTTTATATGCACCACCCCCGGTGTTACAATTTTGGCAGCATTTACAAAATTAAGTCCCTCCGGTACGACAACCTTGGGCGCGTTACCATCCTCAAACCTGGACAATACCACACTTTGTCGTTCTTCAAAGCTTTCGTAAGGAATTGCTTCCTTTTCAGCAAAGATTTGATAACCTCCCAAAGCAATAACCCCACCCAACAATGAGGCAAATATTATTCCTATGATAAATTGTCTTTTTCCCATATTATTGATATTTGCATAATTAACTCCACAAATTGTATGATTTCATAACCTTATTAACGTAAATATAATTCAACTGTTTTACCCGGAATAGGGGCCTGCTGCAATTTAACAATATTTAACCAATGGTTTAAATTGTTACCGATAAATTAGTTTCCGGTATTGTCAGAGTTTTGTACTTTTGCAATTGATGAATTTTTTGTATCCCCAGTTTCTTTTAGGATTACTAACTCTTTCAATTCCGATTATTGTTCATCTTTTTAATTTTAGAAAGACAAAGAAAATTCAATTTTCAAATAACCTGTTTCTAAAAAATGTTAAAGAAGTCAGTACCGCCAAAAGAAAGCTGAAACACTACCTCACCCTGGCAGCGCGGTTATTATTCATTTTGTTCCTGGTTTTAGCTTTTGCCCAGCCTTTTATCCCCGGGCTTAAAGAGTCCCTGAAAAACGATCTGGTTTATGTTTACCTGGATAATTCCTACAGCATGTCCAATGAGGTGGCACAGGACTTAACATCACTTGATCAGGGGATTAGTTTTATTGATGAACTGGTGGGTATTTATCCTCAAAACACCAGATTTAAGCTATTGACCAATGAATTTCTTCCAAGCGGGGACTTACTGAAAACTAAAAATGAGATCAAAGACCTTTTGGCAGAAATCAGCTTTTCCGGTATAGGTAGGACTTTGGAAGAGGCGAATAACCGTCAGTTGAAGGACTTTCTGAATATTAAGGAGGATAAAAAAGATATTTTTTGGCTTTCTGATTTTCAGCGATCCACGGTTGGTGACTGGCAGCGTATAAATTTTGATACAAGTGCCAATTACTACCTGGTACCCTTTGAATACCGGGCCCCTGATAATGTCTATATCGATTCCATTTATCTATCGAGTCCTTTTTTGCTGGAGAATGAAAAGAATAGTTTGATCATTTCTTTTAAAAATGCAGGAAATAAAGCGGTTGAGGATCTTCCGGTAAAACTTTTTATCAATGATAACCAGGTGGCCAATACCAGCCTGACCATAGCTGCTAATGGTACTTTGGATGAAAGCTTCGAACTTACTCAATCTTTGAAGCGGATTAACCGGGGAAAAGTTTCTTTTGAAGAGTTTCCGGTAACTTTCGACAATGATTTTTACTTTACTTTGAATGTCGATGCCCGGGTGGATGTGCTGGAAATCAGGTCGGATCAATCCTCAAATAACGTGGCCCAGGTATATGCCAACGATAAACTTTTTAATTTCACCTCTTTTCCGGTTGACAACTTGAACTACAACGCGGTTGATAATACGGATTTAATTGTGTTGAATGAAGTATCCACCATATCTCCCTCATTGGCCAATTTATTATTGGGCTTTCTTGAAAATAACGGCACCATCGCCATCATTCCTGCGCAGCAAACAGATGTGAATACGTACGCCCGTATCTTACCGGTACGTGAAAAGTCTGTTAACGGTAGCGACGTGTTGAAAACAACGCTGCGAACACCGGATTTATCCAATCCTTTCTTCGCCAATATGTTCATCGAAAGTGATGATATATTTGAAATGCCGCTGGGTTCAGGAAAAATCACTACCCTGGCGCCAGGAGAAACGATACTGAGCCTCAGGAACAGGGATCCCTTTCTATCCAGAGTGGTAGGCAACAGAAATATATTTTTGTTTGCAGCACCTTTAAAAGAGGAATTCACCAACCTTCACCAGCATGCTATATTTGTTCCTGTCATGTACCGGATTGCATCGTTGAGCAATGTACTGAGCGATGATCTCTATTATTCGCTGAATCAGTCGATCGTCAGCCTGAGGGTCGATTCAATCTCCAAGAATGTGATCTATAAACTGAAAAATGAAGACCAGGAGCTTATCCCGGCTCAGCGGATATTAGGGCGGGACCTTATCATGGAATTGCCAAAAAATGCTATGAATACAGGTTATTATGATGTTTTCAATGACAGCGGGATTAAAAAGGTTTTGTCATTTAACTACAATCCTGATGAGTCGATTCTGGCACAATACGACCTTTCAGCCTTAAATGAAGTGGCCGGAAACCACGAAAATGTAAATGTTTACAACGCCGATGATACTAATGACTTTACACGTTCGCTAAGAGAATTACATAGCGGAATTCCCCTGTGGAAATACATGTTGACTGTTTCATTATTAGCATTATTGGCCGAAATTTTGATCATACGCTACCTATAAATGGATATAGTCCTCAATTCAGTAGAGATAATAGATAAACAATCGCCCTTCCATGGTAAACAAAGAAATGTCCATATCAAGAATGGCATCATCACTGCTATTTCAAGCCGCAAGATAGAGGCCGGAAAATCGGTCGATGGGAAAGGATTGAAACTTTCGGTGGGCTGGTTTGATATGGGGGCACACTTTGCCGATCCGGGCTTTGAGCATAAAGAAAACCTGGAAAGCGGAAGAAACATGGCTAAAAAAAGCGGATTTACCGGAGTGGCGGTTTTGCCGAACACCAACCCCACAGTTCAAACCAAGAATGAAGTTTCCTATATCACCGGTAGTAACCGGAATGAGTTGACCCAGCTATATGCCCTGGGGGCGGTATCCAACAGGACGGAAGGAAAGGAACTGACAGAAATGATCGATTTACATCATGCCGGAGCGGTAGGTTTTACTGATGGTTTTAATCCGATATGGCATACCGATATTTTGCTTAAGACGCTGCAATACCTGCAGAAGTTTGATGGGCTGCTGATCAACCGTCCTGAAGATAAGATGTTAACCATATTTGGAAGTATGCATGAAGGGAAGCAAAGCATCCTGCTGGGCCTGAAAGGGATGCCAGGTTTGGCAGAAGAAGTTATGGTACAACGTGATCTGCAATTACTGGCCTATGCGGGAGGGAAAATCCATTTCAGCAACATTTCTACCGCCGGCTCGGTCGATTTAATCAGAAAAGCCAAGAAAAGCGGACTGGCTGTTACCTGTGATGTGGCTGTACACCAAATCGCTTTTGATGATAAAGCCCTGGTAAACTACGATACCAACTTTAAGGTAAATCCCCCATTCAGGCAAAGCAATGATAACCGGGCACTCATCAAAGGTCTGAAAGATGGAACAATTGACTTGATAGTTTCGGCCCACAACCCCCAGGACGAAGAAAGCAAAAACCTGGAGTTTGACCTGGCCGATTTTGGGATCATCGGCCTGCAAACATTCATTGCCGTGATTATAGGCCACTACCGGGGTATACCTCCGGAAGATT
Organism: Cytophagales bacterium; assembly: GCA_022360015.1. Lineage (GTDB taxonomy): Bacteria > Bacteroidota > Bacteroidia > Cytophagales > Cyclobacteriaceae > Agaribacillus. Next base: position 139,491 of record JAKSDQ010000244.1, on the reverse strand, counting down.
TGATTCCCAGCTTCACGATCAAACCGAGGGAAATTTTGGGCTTACCGGTACCACAAATCAAAGTCGGGGAAATAGCCGATCTGACATTGTTTGATCCGGAGAAAAAATGGGATTACAGTGAGGAAAGTAATCTTTCGAAATCGAAAAACTCTCCTTTTTTGGGACAAACACTCACCGGCAAATCTGTAGGGGTGTTTAACAACGGAAAAGCTTACCTGGAAGACGGACTTTTGTAATATGATGTTGAAAAACCCCCTACTTAAGACAGGTGCAAAGTTTGGAATCATTGGCGGATTCCTGGCGGCAATACTTTTCATTATATTGTATGTTTTGGACCAAAATCCCCTCCTAACGACAAAAAAAATACCCTTTGGAATTATTCTGCTTCCACTATTGGTCTTTTTCAGTATAAAAGAGTTCAGGGATTATTTTAATGGCGGCGAGCTTAGATTTTGGCAGGGACTGGTGACCGGATTTGTAAATTACCTGATTATTGCTTTAATTTCTTCCGTTTTTATATTCGTTTTTTTAAGTTATTATGACCAGGAATTACTACAGGAATTGATCAATTTTAATATTTTAAATTTTGAGCGGAATAAAGCCGGTTTTATTGAAACATTTGATGAAGACACTTATGAGAAAGTCCTGGCTGATATAAGAAAGACGACCGTTTATCACATTGCACTGGATGATTTTGCAAGAAAAATGTTAATTGGATTTATAGCTACATTTATCATTTCAATTTTTCTTAGAAAGTAACCATCTAAACCTTTACAAACATGGAACAAAAACCTACAGTTTTTCAAACAGGACTTAAATATGGACTTATTTTGGCCTTGATCACTATTGCTTATTCATTGATATTGAACCTTGCGGGGCTGGCAGCCAACCGCTGGCTGGCTTTCGTGCTCATGGTGATCTTCTTCAGTATCGTAAGCTTCATGGGACATAAGGCTTTTAAAGAAGGGGGGGATGGCTTTATGTCTTATGGTCAGGGGCTGGGCATTGGAATGGTGATTGCGCTTGTTTCTGGCCTGATATCCAGTATCTTCTCTGCCATTTATATCAAATTCGTGGACAATTCCGTTATGGAACAGGCGATGCAGGAGCAAATAGAGAAAATGGAAGAACAGGGATTGAGCGATGCACAAATTGACCAGGCGATGGAAATGGCCTCCATGTTTCAAACACCGGCCATGTTGGTCTTGTTAGGACTGTTATACACCCTATTTGTTGGTTTTATCATTTCATTGATCGTTGCTGCCATCACCAAAAATTCAAATCCGGAAGTAGAAGTATAGGAATTTTAATATGCCAGAAACCAAGGATATCTCGGTTGTAATACCCTTGTATAATGAAGAAGAATCTATCAGGGAATTATGTGAATGGATAGGCCGTGTAATGCAGATGTACGGCTTTAATTATGAGGTAATTATTGTAGATGATGGCAGTACGGATTCATCCTGGCAGAAAATCCAGGCGTTAACGAAAGAAAACCCTTGTATAAAAGGCATAAAATTTAAAAGAAATTATGGGAAATCTGCTGCCCTCGATACAGGTTTCAGGGAAAGTCAGGGAGAGGTTGTCATCACCATGGATGCGGATTTGCAGGATAGTCCCGATGAAATTCCGGAGCTTTACCAAATGATTAAGGAAAATGGGTTCGATCTTGTCTCCGGATGGAAGAAAAAAAGGTTTGATCCTTTAAGTAAAAAACTGCCTTCGAAATTTTTTAATTACGTTACCAGAAAAATTTCCGGAATAAAAATCCACGATTTCAATTGCGGTTTGAAAGCCTATAAAAGCTACCTGGTAAAAAGCATTGACGTGTACGGGGAAATGCACCGTTATATTCCGGCCATTGCCAAATGGAATGGCTTTACAAAAATCACTGAAAAGGAAGTGCAGCACCAGCCCAGAAAATATGGGGTTACCAAATTTGGGATTGAGCGATACATTTTCGGATTCCTGGATTTGCTGTCTATTACATTTGTATCGAAGTTTAAAAAAAAGCCTATGCACTTTTTTGGTACGATGGGTACATTTTCTTTTCTTTTAGGGTTGGTAATTACCGGCTGGTTAATTGGCGAAAAGGTGTATTACAACTGGTACCTGCATCAATCGGCCCGGGGGGTCACTGAGCAACCTTTGTTTTTTCTGGCCATCGTTGCTTTGATCGTTGGCGTGCAATTGTTTTTAGCAGGATTTCTTGCTGAGATGATTTCCATCAGCAGCTATAAAAAAGGGGGGTATCTCATTGAAGATAAGATCGGATTGGATTAATTTTTTGCATCGCTGCTTTTAACATTGTTTTATGCGCCTGTATTCGGTTATCATTCCTGTTTATAATCGCCCTGCCGAAATCAGGGAACTGCTTGAAAGTCTTACAAAGCAAACCTACAATCATTTTGAAGTGCTGGTGGTTGAAGATGGCTCCACCAGCAAGTGTGAAGATATTGTTGCGTCTTTTGGTGACAGGCTGAATGTCACCTATTTGTATAAAACCAATTCAGGGCAGGGATTTAGCCGTAATTATGGCTATGAAAGGGCTAAAGGTGACTATTTTGTGGTTTTTGATTCCGATTGCATCATTCCTCCTCACTACTTTGAAGCAGTTGAAAAACACCTGAATGCCACCTGTCTGGATGCCTATGGAGGCCCTGATAAGTCGCATGATTCTTTTACTGCTATACAAAAGGCCATCAGTTATTCTATGACCTCCCTTTTTACAACCGGAGGCATAAGAGGAAGAAAACAACATATCGGCACCTTTCATCCTCGCAGTTTTAACATGGGCATTTCCCGTGAAGTATTTGAAAAAACGAAGGGCTATATTATACCCTTTATGGGTGAAGATATTGAATTTAGCATCCGGATTGTTGAAAACGGCTTTAAAACCGGTCTGATTCCGGATGCTTATGTATACCATAAACGAAGAACCAGTCTTGGCCAGTTTTTCAGGCAATTGCACTTTTTTGGCAGGGCCCGCATCAATGTATCCCGGTTTTATGCTGGTGAATTAAAGGCCGTCCACTTTTTTCCGCTGTTGTTTTTGTTAGGTGTGATATCGTATTTCCTTTTGCCGCTCATCAGCCTGTCATTGTTTAAATGGGGTTCCTTATTATTCGGAATCTACTTTTTCCTGATTTTTTTGGATGCCTCGGTAAAAAACAAAAGTCTCAAAGTCGGTATCCTGAGTATTGCCGCCTCTTTCATCCAGCTATCGGCCTACGGCCTGGGATTTTTCACCGAAGGAATCCGGAGATTCTTTAGGGGCTAACAAATACATCTTACCTACTTTGTGTCTCCGTGTCTCCGTGGTAAAAAAAGTTAACCACAAAGTCACCAAGACACAAAGAGGCACAGAGGTTTTGGAACATATCGAAATTGTTGTAACTTGAATATGTTTATTTTTTAGACTTATTTTTGATTTTTTAAACTATGAACCAGTCAGAACACAATGAACTGGCAAAAGAAATCGTTGACTGCGCATACCATGTACATAGAGAGCTCTGACCAGGTCTTCTTGAACGGGTATACGAAGTTTGCCTATGCAAAGAATTTTCAAAGAGAAATATACCTTTTCAAAGTCAATTGAATTTGCCGGTTCATTATAAAGGTGAAGAACTAAGCGCGGATTTTCGGATAGATTTTTTGATACAAGAAAACATCATCGTAGAAATAAAGGCAGTTGAAATCATTTTACCTGTACACCATGCTCAAATCCTCACATACCTGAAGTTGGCAGACAAACGTTTGGGTATTCTAATAAACTTTAATGTACCCCTTGTAAAAGAGGGCATAAAAAGATTTATAAACGGTTATTTTACGCAGTAATAAATGATCTCTTCGCTGGGCAAGGCGTATTTCCGGATTTTTTCCTCACTGATTCGCTTCACATAGTCATCTTCCCGGACCTTAAAACCCACGCTCGCCAGCCTTTCTGGATAATCCTTGCCATACAGCCTTACATGGTCATCCTGCCCAAAAACCTTCTCCCGTTCTTTGGGGTCGATGATAGAAAAGTCCTCAAACGTTTTATCGGGAAGCGGTGGAAAAAATGGTACCTGAATGATAGCCCATCCACCAGGTTTCAAAACCCTCCTGATCTCACCCATGGCCCTGATGTCATCATCGACATGTTCCATCACATGATTACAAATAGCCACATCAAAAGTATTTTCTTCAAGCGGTATATCATGGATATCCATTTTGACTTTGGCCAGGGGTGATTCTATATCGCCCGTGATATAATTTTCACCATGCCGCTCCTCAAACTTATTCAAAAAACATTGCTCCGGGGCAATATGGAGAACTTTCAGCTTTTCGGAAAAAAAGTTAGTCTCTTCTTTCAAAAACAGCCACAGCAACCGGTGCCTTTCCAATGACAGGGAATCAGGGCACAGAGCATTGGGTCTTGGGTTGACCCTCCCATAGGGCAGGAACTTACGATAACTCCGGTTGATAATAGGACAGGTAACATTATGTCCCCGGTAAAAAAAGCCAATGGACTTTAAAACCAGGGGGCTTATCATCTGGAGATATTTTCGTGGAACCTTTCTGATTATTAAACTAATAATCTTTTTCATGGCTATCGATTTTGCTACCTTATTGGCAAAAGTGAGAGCAAATATACAAATTGTAAAATGATTGCGTATGCCCGGTTACGGGGGCTTGTCAGGGCAATGAGTAAATTTATTAATTCATTAAAACTTTTTTACAAATCAATTCATCTAACCAATAGACAATGCTCAGGCAAAAAAATAGCTAAATGCCAGAAAGAAGCGATACAATGGTTTTGGTTGATAGGGCGGTGCAAGGTGACGAACAGGCTTTTACCAAATTGGTACAGTCATGGTATCAAAGAATATTTAATTTCAACTACAAGTATTTTTTTGACTACGATCTGGCCATGGAAGTGACGCAAAAGACCTTTATTGCCGCCTACAGTAACATTGGTAAATTAAAAAACACAAACAGTTTTTCCGGTTGGTTGTACGCCATTGCCGTAAACTATTGCCATGAGGAAGACAGGAGGCACCACAAAAAATGGTCGGTTTCCTTTAATTCCTTAAAGAAAAAGGAAACAGACTTTGAGTCACCCGGCTTGCACAGCCATCATGAAAATACGTATGACCCTGAGGTTTGCTTCCAAAAAGAAGAGTTGTCGACGATATTGATGAAGGCGTTGGCGCAAATACCGGCCGAGCAAAAAGTAGTTTTGATAATGAAAGAATACGAAGGATTGAAATTCAGGGAAATCGCGGATGCGTTACGGATTTCAGAGAATACGGCCAAATCCAGGCTTTATTATGGCTTAAAAGCCCTGAAAAAAATCTTAGATCAATGGAAAATAAACAAGGAGGAAATATACTATGGATCCTAAGGTAAGTAAAGAAAAGATTATTGCCTATTTGTATGGCGAGTTGTCAGAAGAAGAGGCAGGTGAGGTAGCTACCTATTTGCAGAATCACCCACTGGAAGCTGCGGAGTACGAGGGTCTGCAGCAACTACGTGGCACCCTTCAGAACATCAAAGATATAGAAGTGACCCAGCCGGTGATTATGCTGGGCAATAAGCCCGGCAGTTATTCATTTTTGAATATATTTCAAAACCGTTTCTTTCAAAAAGTGGCCTCGGCGGCCGCCGTGTTTGTCATAGGATTGATATTGGCCAAAGTCACAGGGCTGAATCTCACCTACAGTAATCAGGCTTTGACCATTGCTTTTTCCAAAAATCAGGTAACCCCGGCTATATCGCCACAGAACCCTGGGCAAGAAATCAAAACGGTATCGAATCGAAATGATTCCACGCAACAACAACTCATGGAAAAAGTAAATGCATTGCTAATCCGGGAAAACCGGATATTAACCCGAAGACTGGCTTCACTGGAATTCGATGTCAAGGTTTTGGAAAACGAGGCACGGCGTCCGGCAGTTGTCGCTTCAGAAGAAATACCAGGGGGTGACCAACAGGATATGGAAGAGCTGGCACGGAAAATATCGGAGCAAAATCTGCAATTGTTTTCCGAAGTAGTCAAAGCCTCCCAGGTGCAGCAGGAGGCATACATCAAATCACTATTTTCGGAATTTGCGATTTACTTGCAATCACAACGTGTCGAAGATCTTAGAAAGATAGAAGCAAGCCTGGAATCCTTAAAGCAGGATTCGGATTTGAAAAAACTGGAAACCGATCAGGTAATAGCCAGCCTGATTCAAACTGTTAAAGACAAGAATTATTAATTAATACTGCGATGAATAAGATCAAAATTATAACAATAGGTTTATTGATAACTATGATTTCCTCAGTGAGTCTGGCACAAGGTATGGATGAAAATCAAATGGATCAGGATATTGAGGTGATGGAAAGCATCCTTAGCCAGATGTTTTTTCAAAACAATAGAAATAACTCAGGCTGGAACCAGGTGAGTGGTAACTACCTGCCTGGATTTGGACTTGTATTTAAAATTCCCAGAAGTAAAAACTATTTCCTGGGAAGTGAGAATTTAGCCAGAATTAATACTATTCTATCAGAAAGTTACGCGCAATCTGCCTTTGATAAAAATGTTTTTGCGAAAGACAAAATAGATAGCGTTCACAAAGCTGAAAACAATCATTTCAAAGAAACTGTTAAGTCATTTTTCACAGGCTATGGTGATTTAATCAGTCAATTGGATGCAAATGACAATATTCTGGTAATCTACGGATCGGATATCCATGGTCAGCCAAATTATGCAGTCAACCCATTTATCCGGCGGAGGTTGAAAGACGAGGGGGTGGAAGAAATAAAACCGGCTTCAAAGGTTACCGCCCAGGTCGACTTTGAGGACATCCTTAGTTACAAAAAGGCCAATACCACTGAAAAACAGTTTGTCAAAAACATCTGCTTTTCTGAAAAATCCTTAAATGAGGCTGTAGATCAGGAGTTTGTCATACTGTCAGGTATATTTGAAAAGTTATATAGCCACCGGGCCGGTTCATTTGGCCATGACCGGCCGATTGGTTTTGAAAGGATAGATGGTTTGGGGGTTATATATGAAATGTCACTGAGGCTCTCTTTATTAGTCGGATCTACCGGTGTGTCTGCCTTTTCGATTGCTTCGGGGATCAAAGAAATTGGTGATCGAAAAGACCGGGCAAATATTTATACAATTCCTGAAAAATACAATGAAAAAATGGATGCGTACAAAAAGCAACGGGAAAAGGCTTACTTGGAATTGAAACTAAAGCTTAAACAAGATCTGATCAGGTATGGAAAAACGCTCAAAAGCCTGCAGGCTGATGAGATTTTAATGATGGCAACCAAAATGTCCGACTGTCTCAGTTGTGACCAACCTGAAAAGTTGAATCTGATTGTCAAAGGCTCGGTACTAAAAGATTACAATCAGCAGAAAATAACTTTGGAGCAGGCCGTGGAAAGCATTACTGAAAAAGAGATAAGCGGCGAAAGCAAGTGGTAAATCAAACGAGAGGATGAATTATTCGAAAATCAGCCCTTATTATTAAATAATTTTTTTATCCATGCGAAGCCGCAACCATTGTTTTTTTTTAGAGTATAAAATAATAATTGGGCTGAAAACGCATTATTTAATTAAAGCAATTGTACCATTGAATTCAGAAGGGGAAACGACCAGCATTACTAGTGGAGGACATGGATTCGGTGACTTTTTAATGGTTGGTTTCGACCTAGAATATACGAATTTTGAATTTTACTAATCCAAATCTACCAAAATGCAAAAAAAAGTCTTGATCGCCTTAGGAGTAACTGTTGGCTTGATACTTTTATACTTCTTAGTATGGGGCAAAAGTACTGAGGGCAATGAAGATATTTTAATAACGGCCAAAAAGGGGGATTTTCAGATAGATATCACCACCACCGGAGAGTTAGAGGCTAAGAATTCGATAAAAGTCCAGGGTCCTAGCGGATTACGGGCTGCACAAATCTGGAATATAAAAATTGAGCACATTGTTGATGAAGGTACGCAGGTAAAAAAAGGTGAATACATTGCTCGGCTTGATCAGTCAGAATTAATTGATAAAATTCAAAACCGGAATAATGACCTCCAGCAAAGCCTTTCAAAATACACTCAGACAAAACTTGACACGGCCCTTGAACTACGGGCCGCCCGGGACGAGTTAATCAATCTCAAATTCGCTGTAGAGGAAAAGGAAATCGTTTTATCCCAATCTAAATTTGAACCCCCTGCTACTATCAAACAAGCGGAAATCGATTTGGAAAAAGCGAAAAGAACGTATAGCCAGGCGATAGAAAACTACAAATTGAAATCCAACAAAGCCGTGGCCCAAATGCAGGAAGCCGCAGCCAATCTGGCAGAGGACCAGAATAAGTTCGATTATCTGAACAAGCTCCTGGAAGAATTTAACATTCTGGCGCCTGAAGATGGTATGGTTATCTACCGCCGGGATTGGGACGGTTCAAAAATTACCTCCGGCTCTACTATTAGTCCCTGGGACCCTACCGTTGCCACGTTGCCTGACCTGAGTAGGATGATATCTACCACATATATCAACGAAGTGGATATCAGGGTTGTCAAAAGAGGTCAGGACGTAAAGATTGGACTGGATGCTTTTCCGGATAAAAAACTAACAGGTAAAGTAATCAGTGTTGCCAACATTGGTGAACAGAAACCCAACTCTGATGCCAAAGTGTTTCAGGTAAAGGTAGAAGTTCATCAAAGGGATACAACCCTGAGACCGGCTATGACCACCAGTAATACCATCATCGCTGAAGTCATTTCCGATAAAGTCTTTATTCCCCTGGAATGCCTGCATAGTCAGGGAGATTCATTGAGTTTTGTAATTAAAAAAAGTGGTATAGGCTTTGTTAAGCAGGAAGTATCGCTCGGTAAATCAAATACCAATGATATTATCATTAATGAAGGCGTAAGTGAAGGTGACAGAATTTATTTATCGGTTCCTGAAGGTGCCCAGGAAGCTAATGTAGTTTATTTAAAGGACGAGTTGGTAGCTGACAACCAGCCGTAATTCCCGGATAATGATACAAAAGATATTATTGAATTTTTATATAGCCCTGGAAGCGGTTATAGCCAACAAAATACGCTCTTTGCTTACTGCATTAGGAATTATCTTTGGTGTGGCGGCTGTGATCGCCATGTTGGCGATCGGTAGCGGTGCCCAGCAGGAAATTCTGGAGCAGATAAAGCTGGTAGGAGTAAACAACATTGTTGTAAACCCGGTTGTGGAGCAATCAGAGGAGGAAGTGGCGGCCGATCCTGATAAAGCCAGTCAGCAAAGGAAGTTTTCAACAGGATTGACACTTTTGGACATGCAAAGTATTCAGGATGTAATTCCTGGCATCAAAGCGGTTAGTCCGGAAATTCTGATTGAAACCTATATCATCAAGGATGGTCTTCGGCGAACTGCAAAACTGGTGGGCGTGGAAAACGATTATTTTTCAATTTCATCCTTTGAGCTGGCAACTGGCAGATATTTCAGTAAAACCCACTTGATTAAGGGAGAACCTGTATGTATCATAGGAAGTGGGATAGCTGCTAAATTTTTTAGCCGGGAGGAACCGCTGGGAAAAAATATCAAGGTCGGCAGGCATTGGTTAAAGGTAGTGGGGGTATTGAAAGAACGGAATATTTCAACCAAAAGCATTGATAACCTGGGGATTCGTGATTACAATATGGATGTTTACACACCACTGAAAACGGTATTGATCCGTTACAAAAACCGTTCTTTGGTCACTGAAGCTATGATTAAGAGGCAAAGTAAAAGCATTGATAATGGAGAACAAAAGCATAGCAGCGAGAACAAAGGGCCTACCAATTACCATCAGTTGGACAGACTGGTGGTACAGGTAGCCGAAACCAATACTATCAGTCCGGCTGCGGAGGTGATTTCCAGGCTTTTAAAAAGGCGTCACTATGATGTAGTGGATTATGAAATACAAATTCCGGAATTGCTACTCAAGCAACAACAACGCACTAAAAGTATTTTCAACTTTGTTTTAGGGGCTATTGCGGGGATTTCATTACTTGTAGGAGGCATTGGGATCATGAATATCATGCTGGCCTCAGTTATGGAAAGAATCAAAGAAATCGGCTTAAGATTATCTTTGGGAGCGAAAAAACTGGATATCGTGCTGCAATTTTTGTGCGAGGCGGTAATGATTAGCGTCTCAGGTGGTCTGATTGGTATTTTTTTAGGGATTACCCTGGCCACGGTCGTCTCACAGGTAGCTGACATCCCCACAATCATTACCATTCCATCTATTATTTTATCTTTTGGTGTAGCGGCAACGGTGGGTTTGATTTTTGGTATTACTCCCGCCCGACGGGCCGCCAGCCAGGATCCAATTACATCGTTGAGACATGAATAAATACAAATTAATCCTAACCTATTTTCTACTTACAGCTTCGATTAACTTTTGTTTTTCCCAGCAAAACCCAAGCAGCAGCGTTTATGATCTTGTAGATATCATACAATTAGCTAAATCACAATCTCCGGCCTGGTTGCAGGCAGAAACAAGAAAGGAAAACCGCTATTGGCAGTTCCGTACCTTTAAATCCAATTACAATCCCCAGTTACAACTGGAAGGTTCGCTGCCAGACTATCAGAGACGGTTTACCGGAGTAACCCAGCCTGATGGTAATATAGTATTCCGGTCAGTCTCCAATAATAACTCCGATTTAAGCTTACGGCTTATACAGAATATCAGTGCAACCGGGGCAAGGGTCTCTATCAATTCCAGTGCGGCAAGATTCGATGACTTTGATAATGACTTTACAACCTACAACGGGGCTCCGGTCTCTATTGGCTTTGTGCAGCCTATCTTTCAGTTCAACAATCTTGCGTGGGATAAAAAAATCGAACCTTTGAGATACGAGGAATCGCAGAAAGAGTATTTTGAAGAGTTGGAAGACATTTCTATTGAAACGACACAACAATATTTTGCGGTTCTACTGGCCCAGATCAACCTGGAAATGGCACAAAAAAACCTGGCAAACAATGATACGATCTATAAAATTGCCCAGGGACGCTACCAACTGGGTAAAATCGGCGAAAATGACCTGTTGCAACTGGAGGCTAATCTCATAAATTCGGAATTGGATGTGGCGCAGGCAAAACTGGATTTAGAGACTTCCACATTAAACCTGAGATCCTATGTGGGATTGGTCGATACAAGTAACATTTTGTTAATGCTGCCAGCCGAAATCCCGGAATTTAAAGTAGATGAAGAAAAAGCACTCTTTGAAGCTAATAAAAACCGGGTAGATCCTGTCTCATTCAAAAGAAGATTGTTGGAGGGGGACAGGGAGATTGCACAAGCGAGAGGCGATAATGGCGTTAATCTGGATCTGGCTGCCTCCTTCGGGTTAAACAACAGTGGAGGTGAACTGGGCGACATCTACACGGACCCCAATAACCAGCAGACAGTTTCCCTGAACCTTACAGTGCCCCTTCTCGACTGGGGCAGGCAGAAATCCAGGATCAAAACAGCCGAAGCTAATCAACAGCTTGTACAATATCAGATCAACCAGGAAAAATTAAATTTTGAACAGGAAATCATAACCCATGTTAAAAGATTTGACATGCTGCGGGAACAGGTCAAAGTCCGGAAAAAATCGGACGATATTGAGTCCAGAAAATATGAAATCAGTAAACAGCTATTTTTAATAGGAAAGATTGATATCACCACTTTAAACATAGCCCTCAGGGATAAAGATGCCGCCAAAAGAAACTATATCACCTCTTTGCAGAATTTCTGGGAGGCATACTTCAGATTGAGAATGCTTAGTTTATATGATTTTGAAAGAGACGATTTATTGCTGAAGGAGTTGGAAAGGTAAACTGAGGTTGTTATAATCTGTGTATGTAAATAATTATGCAAACTTTGCAATATTAATTATATATTTATGTAAAAAATTTGTAACTTTAATGTATAAATTAGAATCAAAATCTAGAAAGAGATAAGTTAATTGTTAAGTGAGTTTATTACTCAGATAGGGCACAGGAGTTTTAAATAAGTGTTAACAATAAAACTTGTGCTATGTCTGGATTAAAAGTTTATGAACGTATGGAAGGCGTTAGGAGACTCATCGAGTTAAAGGCAACGGGCTCCCCTAAAATGCTGGCTAATAAGTTTTCTATTTCCGAAAGAACAGTATATAGGATCATTGGTGACCTAAGGGTTGTTACAGGAGAAGAAATTGAATACTCCTATTTACATGAGAGCTATATTTTCAAAAAAAGGTAAAAACTAACACAAGGTAGACAGGTTGCGCCAGTATGTGGTGATGGCTGATCAGTATATACCGCTGTTTACATGTCTGTGATAGTTAACAGGTAGCAAAGACCTGGCGGGACTTTTCAGGTAGAAATGAGAGGCATGATGAATTTTGGATTACCTATGTACGTTACTAAATGGGAATTAAGATGTGCGGGCATTAGCCTGACCGTCAGAATTAATGCCAGATTTCTGGATTATACAACGGCCATTTTGTGGAGATAAATACCGGTCCGTAATCGGCTAGGCCCGGATAATTGTGCTATTTTTGATAAAAACTCACTCTTGTCAAGGATTGGGTTTATTCATCAGGTATTGTATATATCAATGCCCTTTCTTTGTGCGAAGATTTTTCAATTCGACTCTTAACGATTATTAGACATGAACAAAAGAAAGGCATTCTGGCTATTGGGAGTGATTGCCACTTTCGTGCTGTTTTACTATTTGATACCAAATTCAATATTCAACCTGTCACCGGTCATTGTTTCGGTGATCGGAGCGATATTGTGGACCTTTTTTCTTGTCCAGACTATCGGGGATTTTAAATCTTACAAGGAATTTAATAACCCTGAATCCGGGAAGAAAACCCTGGTGCACAAGATTACACCATGGATGGTCTTGCCTGGTATTGTTATGGTATTTGTTTTCGCAATGAATTTCTCTTCCAACGAAAAGGAGGAGTTACTGGCTCATGGGCTGAAGGTTACCGGAAAAATTATTGACGGTAGTTCTCTTAAAACACGGCGAGGAGGTAATTATGATGTTACCGTAATGTTTAAAACCAAGGATGGCAAACAAATGATCGTCAAAGAGAGCGTCGGGGAAGATGAATTTAAAAGCTTTTACAAGGGCCAGAAGGTGGAGTTGGTTTATTCTGCCAAAAACCCTACCATGATAGAGCTTTTGACCAATAGTTCTACCATTGAAACCTACGCAGGGGTAAAAGACAGGGAAATTAATCCGAAAGATTTAATGAAACTGGTAACGTTTAGCCTCGACAGCGTAGGGCCTATCTTAAACAAGATTAACTATCAGTGGACCTATGAAAAAACGGACAAGGCCTGGGTGAATGAACGAAAGAATTTGCTGATTAAGGTGAAACCTAACCAGATGGTCAATTATCTGACAGTGGGCGAAGCTTTTCACACTTTTCCTATGGAGTTGAAAAAACAGCAGTTTGAGGAAATCCCCTCTACAGATGAAAAAATCAAATTGTACGAAAATGATGAGTTTTTGGCTTCTGTGGAAACGCAATTTATTGAAAGCAACCAACTTGCCACTATTATTACAATGCATAAAAAATAAAAGAATATCGATAGGATTATATACCAGTATAATTAAACGGGCTGATCTGCTTCAGCTCTTTTTTAACGGCTTCGCTGACCTCCAGTGAATCGATAAAGTTGGCAATGGTTTGGGCGGTGATTGCGGCATTTTTCCTGGTGAGCGCTTTTAAGGCTTCATAGGGCTGTGGGTAAGCTTCTCTTCTTAGCACGGTTTGGATGGCCTCTGCTACTACCGCCCAGTTGTTTTCAAGGTCGGCGTTCATAGGAGCCTGGTTTAATTCAATTTTACCCAATCCTTTTTTCAGAGCATTGAAAGCAATCAACCCATGTGATAAGGGTACCCCAATATTTCTCAGCACGGTCGAGTCTGTCAGGTCTCTTTGCAGCCTCGAGATAGGTAGCTTGGCTGATAAATAGGTGAAAAATGCATTGGCCATGCCCATGTTACCTTCCGCATTTTCGAAGTCTATCGGGTTAACTTTGTGTGGCATAGCCGATGAACCAACTTCTCCTTCATTGATTTTTTGCCGGAAATAGCCCATACTGATGTATTGCCAAACATCCCTGCACAAGTCGATAAGTATGTTATTAATCCTTTTCAGGTTGTCAAACAAGGCCGCCAGATTATCGTAATGCTCAATTTGTGTAGTTGGGTCGCTACGTTGCAACCCTAAATAACTATTTACGAACCTGTCTCCAAACTTTTTCCAATCAAAACCGGGGTATGCTACGTGGTGGGCATTAAAGTTTCCCGTAGCCCCGCCAAATTTAGCCGAATAGGGCACTGATTGGAGTAATAATAGCTGTTTATCCACCCTTTCCTTAAAAACTGACAATTCTTTACCCAGCCTGGTGGGGGAAGCCGGTTGACCATGCGTTTTGGCCAGCATGGGTATATCCTTCCATTTGTTAGCCAGTGTGCCTAATAAATCATTGACTTCATTCAGTAATGGCAGGTACACTTTTTCCAGGCCATTTTTTAACGACAACGGAATACCTGTGTTGTTAATATCTTGTGAGGTTAACCCGAAATGGATGAATTCCTTGTGATCCCCCACGCCCAGGGCCTCGAACCTTTCTTTTAAAAAGTATTCCAAAGCTTTTACATCATGGTTGGTGGTTTTTTCGATTTCTTTGACTTTTTGGGCATCATGGTGGCTAAAACCACCGGCAATATCCCTTAGCTTTCCAAAAAGCCCCTGATCAAAGTCTTTCAACTGTGGCAACGGTAACTCGCATAAGGCAATGAAATATTCTATCTCCACCATTGCCCTGTATTTTATTAACCCAAATTCCGAAAAATATTCGCTAAGTACCTGGGTTTGTTGATGATAGCGGCCGTCAACTGGTGAAATGGCTGATAAAGGGTTCGGATCCATCATATTTTATACTTTTGGAGAAGACAAAAGTATAAATTTATCCCTGAAAAAGAACCTAATCCCTTCCTGGATGTTGATAAATTATTGGCACTATTAATATGATAATTTGCCCCTGATATTAGGTGATATTTATTAGTTTTGCCAGGAAATCAGTATTGAGTGAAGGCATAATATAGTTTTGACATGGCGTTTGGATTTTTTAAAAAAAATAAAGATAAGAAGCAGCATTCAGTTGGCCTGGAAGATGGGAAACCTTCCAACAGCCATTACTATAATTTAAAAGTAAAAAATATAGTCCGTGAAACAAAGGATGCTATATCGATTGTTTTTGAGATGCCAGCACCTGAAATGTCTTACAAATCAGGGCAGTTCATTACCATCATCCGGCAAATTGATGGAAAGGAAGTAAGAAGATCGTACTCATTTTGCAGTGCGCCAGGCATTGACGAAGACATTGCTGTTACCATCAAAAGAGTGGAAGGGGGATTAATGTCCAATTACCTGCCCGATTACCTGAATGTCGGCGATTCGGTTAGGGTCATGGAACCTATGGGTAATTTTACCACAGAATTTGACCCGGGCGATAAAAGGCACATTATCATGTTTGCCGGAGGCAGTGGTATCACACCAATGATGAGCTTGATGAAATCAATCCTTACCCAGGAGCCTGAAAGCGTTGTATCACTAATTTACGCCAACCGGAACATCGACTCTATCATTTTTAAGGCCGAATTGGATAAGTGGCAAACCCGGCACGAAGGCAGGTTGCAGGTAATCCATATTTTGGATGAGGCGCCGATGAACTGGCAAGGCCATTCAGGTTTGCTTAACCATGAGATGCTGACTAAATTGCTGGAAAGGATCCCGGATTGGGGCGAGGAAAAAACCACCTACCTTATGTGCGGGCCGGAAGGAATGATGAATAACGTGGAAACATTGCTGGCCCGACACAACGTCACCAGGGACAAGATCATTAAAGAGAGCTTCGTAGCCGGCACTATCGACAAAGAAGATAAAGCTGACCAGGAGGGCGAAGCCAAGCTAAAAACCAGAACGGTTAAAATCAAGTACGAAGGCGAGGAATATAGTATTACCGTAGAACCCGGGAAAACCATCTTGGAAACAGCCCTGGATGAAAATATCGACTTACCATATTCCTGTCAGGCCGGATTATGCACCGCCTGCCGCGGAAAATGCCTCTCGGGCAAGGTTAAAATGGATGAAGACGAAGGCCTCTCCCAGGATGAACGCGAAGAAGGTTACGTACTTACCTGTGTCGGGCACCCTTTGACTGATGATGTTACCATCGAAATAGGATAATCGAGCGTGAGAGTGGGTTTGGGTGTGAGGTTAGGGCCAGATGATTTCTATTACACGATGTTTCAGGGCTATGGTACTTTGCCGGCAGCCTTCGGGGCGGTGGATTTTTAGTTTGTTTTCTTTGTGGATGAGTTCCTGCTGATTGATAACGGCGAAAGCGTTTTTTTTGTGAAAAACAACCACTCTTTCTTCTTGCTCTGAGTTGATAGGGAGATTGTAGTGATTGTTTTTAGCCCATACCTTTTCACTTCTGTTGAAGTCATGGCCGATGTCTTCTATCAACTTTACAATCCGGTAGCTATCCGGCACGCCATAACCCACGTAGTTATTTCCAAATGGATACAGGTTACCCGAGCGTTCGATGATTTCTTTGACTTCATGATTGGTCAGCTCCGGGTTTTTTTGCATAATGCAAGCTGCCAGGCCGGTGATGATAGGGGCTGAAAATGAAGTGCCGTTGTTTGAAAAACAGGCAATATTTGGTTTAATGTAATCTAAAAAATCAGGCCCCAGGGCACTATAACGAATTTTGGCATAACTTCCTGCAACAGTAGCACCTACAGAAATGACACCTTCCGCATCTGCCGGTGCCGAAACCACCCGCCAGTCGGGGTCGTGTCCTTCATTGCCTGCCGCCACAACAATCAACATACCTTTCTCCTCAGCCGCTATATGGGCAGCGATAGAAATTTTACTGGATTTTCCATCCATTTCCTCCGGGCGGTAGTTTTCTTTCGGATCATCAAAGCCCAAAGAATAACCCAAAGACGTATTTACCAGGCGCACACCCAGGCTATCTAACCATTCTATGGCTTCAATCCAATAATCCTCTTCACCCCGGTACTCATAATTGGTATTATCGGTCCTTGCCAGATAATATCCCGAGCCTGTGGCCAAACCATATTGTGTGTTGGAAGATTTGTTATACCCGGCTACCATTTTCCAAACGGTTGTACCGTGGGAATTGGAGAAAGGCTGAAGATTGCTGAAAGGTTTAACGTTATCGGGCTGTAAATAATCCCTGAAACCCAACACGCGTCCATCGGCAAAAATCGGTTTCAGGCTGGCATTGATTTTAGCGCCAAAATACCCCACATCAATAATTCCGATTTTAACCCCGCTGCCATCCAACCCTTGCGCTTTTATAGCATGCGCATTGATCTGGTCCAAGACGACCGTGTACTCCGGATTGACGTGGTCATTTACATGCAGCACTTTCATCCGCCCATCCACCCTGGAAACGGCATCCACAAAATCCAGTGATTCAATTTTTTTGATGATTTCCGATGGAATTTCGGCACTGACAGCATTTAACCATTTCGAGCGATGTATAGGTTCGATACCATAATATACCAGGCTGTCTATGTATGTCTGATTTAACGGTAGATCACTTTGCTGGAACAGATCCAGCCCCAATTTCTTTCGATTACCGATCGTTTCGGAAGAAATCGCAGGTTTTAATTCGGGAAAATACCCTTTGTCGGCAAAGTTAACCCAATACCGGCCCGATTCCTGTGCGGAAAGACAGACAGGTATCAGCGAAAACAGCATGAATAAATGGTAATGAAACCGCATTATACACCGACAAATTTTATTATGTAATTACCAAGTTAATAAATAATAATCAAATCAACATGCCATATTATTTGTTAAATTCACGGAAAACATGGACAAAAAGTTTGTTTTATTTATGAAATATTTACCCATTGGCGCAGGACTATTCAAATTAAACCGGTCCAATTTGATAAAACAGCTAAAAACTAACAGCATTGCAGTATTAAATGCCAATGATATTATGCCTACCAATGCGGACGGTACTATGCCTTTCAGACAAAATAACGATCTTTTTTATCTTTCTGGCATTGATCAGGAGGAAACAACGCTGGTATTGATGCCGGATTTTTATGAAGAAAAATTCAGAGAGATCTTGTTTGTTAAAGAAACCAGTGAGTTAATAGCTATCTGGGAAGGGCATAAGCTTACCAGGGAAGAAGCTACTGAGATCAGTGGGATAAAAAGCGTTTTTCCGAACACCGAACTTGAGAAGATGTTACCACTCCTGATGGAGCAGGCCGAGTATATTTACCTCAACGCTAATGAACATAGCAGGGCTGATAATGTTGTGGAAACCAGGGATGAAAGGTTTATCAACTGGTGTAAAAAACGCTTCCCATTACATTGCTATGAAAGACTGGCGCCAATCATGCGCGATTTGCGATCTGTGAAATCAGAGATAGAAATCACTTTACTGCAAAAGGCCTGTGATATTACGGCCGGTGGATTCCGGCGGGTGTTGGAATTTGTAAAGCCAGGTGTAATGGAGTATGAAATTGAAGCGGAATACATACACGAATTTGTTAGCAACCGGTCGCGAGGATTTGCTTATGCCCCGATTATCGCTTCGGGATTAAATGCCTGTGTTTTGCACTATATCGAAAACAACAAAGTGTGCCAGGCCGGTGATGTGTTGCTAATGGATGTAGGGGCAGAGTATGCGAATTACAATGCTGATATGACCAGGGCTATTCCTGTCAGCGGCCGGTTTACGGATAGACAAAAAGCAGTATACAATGCCGTACTCAAGGTCAAAAATGAAGCGGCCGGAATGCTGGCACCGGGGAATACCATAAAAGCCTATCACGAGGAGGTTGGAAAAATTATGGAAAGTGAACTGTTGGGCTTAAAACTACTGGATAAAACAGCTATAAAAAATCAGGATCCGGAAAATCCGGCCTACAAGAAATACTTTATGCATGGCACCTCCCACCACCTGGGATTGGATGTACACGATGTGGGTAGCTTAAGTCAGCCGATGCGCGCAGGGAATGTTTTTACTGTGGAGCCGGGCATATATATCAGGGAGGAAAACCTGGGAATACGCCTGGAAGATAATGTGTTGATTACCGAAAAGGGGACCTTAAACTTAATGAAGCAAATACCCGTTGAAGCGGAAGAAATTGAAGAAATCATGAACACAAAGTAAATAAATTATGAGCGGAGCAGCAGGGGTTGCGGCAGCCTGGCAAGCCATTCAAAATGCCATCAAGGCCTCAGGGGCCATTATTAAAATTGATCCTGATGACTTTTCAGGGTTAATGGCAAAAATGGGAAACGCATTGGTTGCAGAAGCGCCGGCAGGTGTATTTACAAAGGTTTGGAAATATATGACCAGTTGCAAGGGGTTTTTGTTTTACACTCAAGTAAAAGACAGATTAAGCATACCCAACAGGTATGATCAGATCCCGAGAAATCCGGTTACCTGAAAGTTACTAAAAAAAGGAAAATGGCAGATCATATTTTGAATTCGGACAAAGCCCCGGAACCTGTAGGATTATATCCACACGCCCGGCGCGTAGGTAATTTATTGTTTTTGTCCGGGGTAGGGCCCCGGGAAAGAGGCACCAGGCAAATTCCGGGTGTGACTTTGGACGAGCAGGGGACTATAGTTGAATATGACATTGAAAAACAGTGTCATTCGGTTTTTAACAACGTAAAACTCATTCTTGAAGACGCCGGTTCATCCTGGGATAGGCTCGTGGATGTTACCGTGTTTTTGACTAACATGAAAGATGATTTTAAAAAATACAATAAAGTTTATGCAGCATATTTCAAAGACAATCAGCCCTGCCGCACAACTGTAGAGGTCAGTAGCCTGCCGACCCCCATAGCCATTGAACTGAAATGCATTGCGACAATTGGGTAAGATCACCAAATCTTACAGCCGTGGTCCGGATTTATGTCAAAAGAGGATTGGTAAGCCAAATCAACACGTGTGCTGATCCATATCATTTCGATCTTTATTCAAAAATGTTAGCTTGAAACTTAACTGTAACTGCTTCTAAGTCATGCGGAATATCATTGAACTACTAATCAAATATGCCATTAAGGCACCCTCAGTTCACAATACACAGCCCTGGAGATTTGCCTACCGAAACAATGTAATAAAAGTATTCCCGGATTATAACCGCAGGTTGCCAATGGCGGATCAGGACGACCATGCGCTGTTTATCAGCTTGGGTTGTGCGGTAGAAAATCTGGTCATTGCCGCCAATCACTTTGGCTATCGGGCGGATATTGATTATTTCCCTCCCCTGGAAAACAATGAATGTATCCGGATCAGGTTAACCGAGGGCCGCGTTGATCTGGACAACCGGCTGTTTGAGGCCATAGATAACAGACAGTCTACCCGAAATCGTTATAAAGGACGCAAAATCCCGGGAGAAGACATGAAAGCTTTGCAAAATGCTGCACATTATGAAGGGGTAAGAACCCTTGTTTTTTCCGGGCAACAGGAAATTCTGCCATTGATTGAATTTATCAAGGAAGCCAGTTTTTTGCGATTTTCAAATAACTCATTCAAGCATGAACTTATTTATTGGATCAGGTTTAATACCCGGGAAGCAAAGCAAACAGGTGATGGACTATACACGGCTTCAATGGGTTTCCCCTCTGTTCCAAGCTGGCTAGGAAGGTTGATAATGAGGCTAATTAAACCATCGGGAGAAGCTAAAAGGGTTGAAAAGCTGGTAAAGTCCTCTTCGGCAATGATGGTTTTTATCGCAGAGTCAAATCAAAAGAAAAACTGGATAAACCTGGGAAGGGCCTTTGAAAGGGTAGCACTTACCGCTACAGTCCTGAATATTAAACATGCACATCTGAATATGCCTTGCGAAGAAATTGAAGTCAGAAAAAAACTGGCCGCATATTTAGGACTTCCTGATAATCAACAACCTTTGTTGCTGATAAGGTTGGGTTACTCTGAATTCATGCCCTACCCGTTTCGGAGATCTATCCACCGGGTGACTTATGAGGATAAAAGTCCGCAAACCATTGAGTTGCAGGAGTCTGGGATAGAGTCGACTAAATAGTATTTTTTTTAATTTTTTGTGGGCTGCTGTCTCTGTGGGGGGGCTTTTTTAACCACGAAGTCACGGAGACACGAAGAGTCACTAAGGTTATGGTTAATAATAGAAGTGGCTCTTGTATAACGTTTTCCACAAAGTTGTTTGAGCTTTAGTGTCGTCCTATATCAAAAAACAGCGCTTGGCCTTGCTTTTCAACATAGGAGATACCAAGGGATAAAGAATTTCAACCGTAAACGTCAAGCAACGGTAACAAGACGCTTACGCTATTTATGGGAGAAAAACACCTTGTCTATAACCAAATACCGGTTATCCGCCAATAGAAATCCTTTTAAAAGACGCTACTGTTAGACCTGTTTTTACGCTTTCCAGGTATTTGGCAACAGTCATGGATGAGTCCTTGACAAATGCCTGATTCAACAGGGTGTTTTCTTTGAAGAATTTATTTAGTTTGCCCATGGCAATCTTTTCCACGATGTTTTCAGGTTTGCCTTCTGCCAGGGCCTGTTCCTTGCCGATCTCAATTTCCTTGTTAACCAAAGTTTGATCCACACCGTCTTTATCGACCGCCAAAGGATTCATAGCTGCAATTTGCATGGCAACATTTCTGCCTGCCTCTGTTTCATCATCACCATTAACACCTTTCAAAGCCACCAATACACCTAGCTTATTACCTGCATGTACGTAGGGTATTACCTGTTCACCAGTAATACGTTCGTAGGCGCTGATTTCAATTTTTTCACCGATTTTTCCGATCAATTCAATGATTTTTTCAGAAACAGACAGGTCTGCCAGTTGAAGGTTTTTTAATTCTTCGACTGAGGCAGGCTTATTGACAGCAGCTATTTCCACAATACCTTGTCCAAGTGCTAAAAATTCCTCATTCTTAGCTACAAAGTCTGTTTCGCAGTTGAGGGCTATTAACGTGGCTTCTTTGCCCCCTTCAGCGGTTTTAATAAATACAGAGCCTTCGCTGGTTTCCCTGTCAGACCTGGAAGCAGAAACTTTCTGTCCTTTTTTTCTTAAAATCTCTATTGCTTTATCAAAGTCTCCGGCAGCTTCGGTAAGTGCTTTTTTACAGTCCATCATACCAGCCCCGGTTTGTTGTCTCAGTTTGTTGACTTCTTGCGCCGTAATAGCCATTGTGTTAGTTAAATTTTGTTATGTACGAATAGGTAATTTGAATTAGTTGCTAACAAAAATTGAACACCGGAATAGTCAACGATGTTCAATCTGTATCACGTGATGATATCTGATCTGTATTTTTATGCTTTGCCTGATTCCTTACCCTCTGGTGCCACATTTTCCTTTGCTCCGGGGGCGGGGGCATCAGCTTCTACCTCGACAACTTGAGCGGACCGTGCTTCTACGGTTCCGGTCTCTTTGCCGGCCTGGCTGTCCATCTTGATTTTTGCTTCCTCCTCTTGTCTTAGCTTGGCCTCATCCTTATCTTTCTTTCTTTCCATAAGCCCCTCTTCTATGGTTTTACCTATTTGAGAGACAATCAGGCTAATGGATTTGAAAGCATCGTCATTGGCGGGAATTGGGAAATCTACCAGTTCCGGGTTGGAGTTAGTGTCAACCATGGCATAAACCGGAATATTTAGTTTCTGAGCTTCTTTAACAGCAATATGTTCGCGTTTGATATCCACTACAAACAAAGCTGCCGGAAGACGGGTCAGGTCCGATATACCGCCAAGAATTCTTTCCAGCTTGGTTTTCTCCCTGCTTACCATTAACCTTTCTCTTTTTGCAAGATTTTGGTAAGCCTCATCTTTCATCAGTTTTTCGATGGAAGACAACTTTTTCAAAGACTTTCTGATGGTGCTGAAGTTGGTGAGCATTCCACCCAGCCATCTTTCAGTAACAAAGGGCATTCTTAATCTTTGTGCTTCTTCAGCGACCAGTTTTTTTGCTTGTTTTTTGGTTGCGACGAACATGACCTTCCTTCCCGAACTTACCACCTGCTTGATTGCGTTGGATGCTTCTTCGAGGCAAACAAGCGACTTATTAAGATCGATAATATGGATACCATTTCTTTCCATAAAGATATATGGTGCCATTTTAGGATCCCACTTTCTCGTCAAGTGCCCAAAATGAACACCAGCATCCAGTAAGTCATTGTATTTTAAATTACCCATTTAAAAGTGATGATTGTTATATTATCGTTTACTAAATTGAAATCTTCTTCTGGCCTTTCTTCTACCATATTTTTTCCGTTCAACCATTCTGGGGTCCCTGGTAAGGAAACCTTCTGATTTCAAAGGGCTGCGGAATTCAGGATTTACCTCACAAAGAGCCCTGGCAATAGCCAACCTGACTGCCTCGGCCTGACCTTTAAATCCACCACCGCCTACATTGATGTTGATATCATAATCAGCGGCTCCCTCCACCTTGGTCAACGGTTGCTTTACTACCACCCGTAATATTTCCGTGGGAAAGTAAGTTTCCAGTGACTTGTCGTTGACAGTTATTTCTCCTTTTCCGGGCTTAAGATAGATCCTGGCTACTGATGTCTTCCTCCTACCAATTGAATTAACGACGTCCATTAACTTTATTTTTAGAATTTAACTTCTTTTGGTTGTTGCGCTTCATGAGGATGCTCAGCACCTTCATAAACATGCAAATTTTTAAATATCTTCCTTCCCAGCCTGTTTTTAGGAAGCATCCCTCTTACCGCCCTTTCTACCAACAAGGTAGAGGACTTCGCTTTTAGTTGTCTTGGTGTAGTTTGTTTCTGTCCGCCGGGATAGCCGGTATATGATAGATATACTCTTTGATCCCACTTTTTACCGGTCAACTTAATCTTGTCCGCATTAATAACGATTACGTGGTCTCCGCAGTCAACGTGAGGTGTAAACCCTGGCTTGTTTTTACCCCTGACGATTTTTGCCACCTCACTCGCCAACCTGCCCAGCGCCTTGGAGTCGGCATCTACAATTACCCATTGCTTATCAACGGTCTGCTTGTTGGCAGAGATAGTCTTATAGCTTAAAGTGTCCACTCTTTTTATATTATCAATATTATATATATTACACTCCCCTAAAAAGGGACACAAAGATAGAGGCTTATTTTTTGAAATGCAATATCAGAATAAAAATAATTGCCTTTTCGATGTAGATGGAAGTATTTCCGATTCATCTGTTTTTTTCAAGCTGTTTCAATAAAACCGAAAAATCTTTTGGATAATCTGCATCAATCTTCAAGCCTTTACCGGTAAGGTCCTTGAATTCCAGTTGTCTGGCGTGCAATGCAATTCTTTTAATGAGTGGCCATTCTTCTGTGCCTTTTTTCAGGTGGTAGTGTTTTTTGATGCTTGACAAGTAGAACTGACGCCCTCCATAAATAAGGTCACCAATGATCGGGGCTTTACGGTAAGCGAGATGTATTCTGATTTGGTGCATCCTTCCGCTATGAGGAAAGCACGCCAGTAATGTATGAACCCTGAAGGCTTTGAGCGTATTAACGGTAGTGCTCGACATCTTACCACGTTGATTATCTATTCTGACTGTACCTTTTCCTGACATAAATATGGGCGCATCAATCGTCAGATTGTTGAAATTATGGATGCCCTCCACGACGGCATGATATTCCTTAATCACTTCCCGTTTTTCAAATTGCAGGGAAAGCGCCCGGTATGCCTCCGGTTTTTTTGCAATGGCCAATGCCCCGGAGGTTTCCTTATCCAGCCGGTGGCATAGCTGAGCCTGGGGATTATATCGTTTAGCAAGACCTAATATGTTGATCTCATCATTCCGGTCATCAAGACTGGCTACAAAGGCAGGTTTGTTGATAACTATGTAATTGTCATTCTCAAAAAGAATCAGCTCCTCGAATTTTAATTTACCCATAAGGGCAAAACTACAAAAGTCAGATTAAATTAGGGTAATGTGCACTCCAATCCCTTCGAAATATTAGCCCACCCCTATGCTTTCCCCCAAATTACATAGAAAACCAACCAACCATCCAACAAAACACCCCTTCCCTGCTCAAAACACACACCTACGACCCTTATGCTTATTCACCCATTTCGTATTGTCCAATATTTTCAAAACCCAGCATCATTCTATCCAAATATATTTTCAGGAAAAGCAATAGATATTAACTAAGACGATTGCCTACCCCCGTTTTGCCCCCCTCCAGTCCCCAAAACTCACCCACTCACACTCACACCCACTCTCAAACTCAATTCAGGAGTTACTCCATTCATGGAAATTCACCACATGTCCGCTCTTGTCGAGATAAAAAGTTACACTGCACCGATTCATATAACCTTTATCATTTTTGTGGTTGAATTTGTGGTAAACCACATACTTGTATGGAGGGACATTCACCTGCACCACGTCTGACCACTCCAGTGATTCGTAGCTTTCCCAATTGATCAGTTTATCTTTTAACCATGACCGTACGTGACGGATGGCTCCATTTTCAGTTGTATGGGACATTTTCATAATCATACTTTCCACGCTACAAATTTCCACATTAAATATTAATCTTTAATTATAGAAAAATTAACAAAAGATTAATTATATCGATTTAGATTAAATCTGGATTAATGTTATAAAGGTACTGGCGATTTCTTACTTATGTTGGATGGGAAAATCATAATAATTACCAGCATGTGTGTCTTTGCGATTAATCATTGCACAGCATAGCATGACTTTGGCGCCAGCTATTGATTATCAGATGGTCAATACTTTTTGTTGTGTATTAGATTGCCTTTTAAAAAAGGAATGAAGACGTAAAAAAATCAGGCTGCGGGCAATGCAAAGCTGAAAGTCGACCCTTCGCCTACAGTGCTTTTTACCTCGATTTTTGTGTCGTGGGCTTCCAGCACGTGTTTTACAATAGCCAGGCCAAGACCCGTTCCCCCTTTATGTTTGGACCGGCTTTTTTCCACCCTGTAAAATCTTTCAAAGATGCGGTTGATATCCTCCTCAGGAATGCCCCGGCCATTGTCAAAAACAGCGATCACAACATCTTTTTTTCTTTCTTCAAAACTAACCCTGACGGAGCCCTCCTTTTTAGTGTATTTTATGGCGTTGGAAATAAGATTAACCATAACCTGGTAAATTCGTTGCTGATCGGCTACTACAAAAACCTGCGGGCTGGTGGACTCAGCAAAGCCCATATCAATTTCTTTCTTTTCGGCCTCCCCCTCCAATTGTTCAAACACTTCATTGACCACAGCAAATATGTTGAACCGTTCAAATTGCATTTTGATCTGTCCGGTTTCCATTTGCGACAAAGTAAGCAGATCCTGTACCAGCACATCCAGACCATCCAGGCTTTTAGCTGCTTTTTTGAGGAATTTTTGTCTGACTTTTTTATCCTCTATGGCACCATCTAGCAGGGTATGAACAAACCCCTGGGCACTAAAAATGGGTGTTTTCAATTCATGCGATATGTCAGCAATAAACTCTCTGCGGAAATTTTCAGTTTTTCGCAACTGGTCTATTTCTTCCTGTTTGGAAACCGCATAAGCATGAATTTCTTCCTGTATCCGCTTCAATGGATTCAGAGGATTGAAATTTCCGGTGTTCTCAAATTCAA
This sequence comes from Cytophagales bacterium, assembly GCA_022360015.1. Classification (GTDB taxonomy): domain Bacteria; phylum Bacteroidota; class Bacteroidia; order Cytophagales; family Cyclobacteriaceae; genus Agaribacillus. Next base: position 112,818 of record JAKSDQ010000244.1, on the reverse strand, counting down.
TTTCTTTCTTATTAAGTTTTTTCACATCACTTTGTATTTTTTTGATTTCATTAAAAATCAAAAAGTTGAGAATGATATGAATAAGCAGGTAGGAAGATGAGAATGCAATAACAAAAGTTACGATCAAAGCATCTACCTCTACATTAAGCAATGACAGAAAGGCCGTAGTGACGATAGAAATTGAAGCTGCCAAAAGCAAGGCAAGTCCCCTGGAATTCACTGTATGTTTTCTTTAAATTAGTACTAAGATACTAATTCAATTGAAATTTATATCCTACACCCTTTACCGTGGAAATAAATCCTTCACCGATTTTTTCCCTGACTTTCCTGATATGGACATCAACTGTGCGCGCCAGCACATACACATCGGTTCCCCATATGTTTTGCAGCAGTTCATCACGGTTAAAGACTTTATTCGGATTTTGCGCGAGGTAATAAAGCAATTCAAACTCCTTTTTGGGCAAGGTAACCGGCTTATCGTTGACGTTGACCGTATAACTGGTCCTGTTAATGGACAATCCACCAATTTCAATGATATCTTTATCATCCTTTTTCATGCCCTCTCGTCTAAACAAGGCCTTTAAACGGCTCATTAAGGCTCGTGGCTTAATGGGTTTGGTGATGTAGTCATCGGCTCCTACCTCAAAGGCAGCTACTTCGGAGTATTCTTCCGACCGGGCGGTCAAAAATGTTATATAAGTTCCGTTCAGGTCAGGGATTTCCCTGAGCTGACGGCAGGTTTCTACGCCATCCTGCTTGGGCATCATGATGTCCAGTAAGATAAGGTCAGGAATAAATTTTTTGGCAATTTTCACGCCTTCTCTGCCATCGAGTGCCGTTTTCACAAGATAACCTTCTTTTTCAAGGTTGTATTTTAACAATTCAAGGATATCCTCTTCGTCATCAACTATCAACACTTTGAAATTTCGCTTTTCAGACATTTTTATTCGAGTTAGTTTTTTGATGCATTAATTAATAGTTTTTCCAGGGTGGAATCCAAAACCGGCCCCCTTAGGTTTTTGGCAATTATTTTTCCTTGGGGATCAACCAGAAACGATGCGGGAATGCTTCTTACCTGATACTTGGCGGCCCCTTCGCTTTTCCATCCTTTAAGGTCGGAAATGTGCCCCCACATAAGCTGATCCTTTTCGATCGCCGCAAGCCACTTTTCTTTATTGTGGTCGAGTGATACACCCAAAACTTTAAAACCGTATTTCTTAAATTTAAGATACGCCCTGACGACATTAGGGTTCTCTCTCCGGCAAGGCCCGCACCACGAGGCCCAGAAATCTACCAGGACATAACTGCCCCTGAGGGCTGAAAGCTTTTGTATGACCCCATGCTGGTCAGGTAATATGATATCCGGTGCCTGCTCACCGACTCTTGGCGCCGGTGGAGGCAATGTGGAGACCAGGTCGAGGTAATGTTTTGATTGGGGAAAGTCATTGCCATATTTGTCTGCCACATCCCACAGGTTATCAGGGGCGCCTTTCATGAACAGGCTTATCAGGGATAAATAAATTACTTCACGATGTGCACTTCCGGCCTTGGTTTTTGCCACCAACTGATCGGCAGCAGCCAGCCAGCCCTCGATGTTTCTCGGTACATAGCGCTGATAGTATTGGTTAATTTTTCCCAAAAGCATATCTCCACGGGTGAATTCAATGTCCGACAACTCTTCAGCGCTGAAAAATGTCTCTTTACTCAGATCTGTACGAAGTATAAAGGTTCGTACTATTTTACTGATAAGCAAGCCGGGGTTTTCTTCAGATAGCTTTTGATAGAATATAGCTTGTTCCCGTTTCAGTGAGTCTATCTGGTTTTGAAAATGGTTTGATTCCTTATCTTTTTCCCCAGAAATGCTGATAATTTGTGCTTTTTGAATGATTTTCTGATTGGTCATCTGCATATGCCTGTTGAATGCGGCAAATTCTTTAAACAGCTTGTTTTCAGCAGAGTTTTTATATTGTATTGACAACGGCTGGCTTAAATCCCCCTCCATATTGAAACTTTCCCGGCCAAGAATAAGGGTGACACTTTTATTTTCATCAACGCCGATTTTGTAAAACCCACGAGGTAGACTATCCGGATATTGGAAAGAGAACAGGCCGTCAATGGCAATGGTCGAATCAACTTTTAAAGACTCAGGCCCAAAAAGACGATAGATAAAAACAGGCTGATTGTTGTTAATGTTATCCAATTTCGCGTGTATGACCACGGGTTGGGCCATCGCGGTGTGAAAACAAATTAAAACTAACAAAATGATTACAAAAAGCCTCTGAACCATATTTAATGTTCCGGATTTAAATCAAAATTAGCCAGAATTGGTATTATTAAAAAGCGGTTAACAATTTCTTAATACATTGTAAGTTATTGGTAGACTTTGTTTCGCAGGTTCTCATAGCTCTTGATATCGATCTCAACAGCGCCTACAAACATTTCAGCTTGTATCTTAAGGGGGATCTTATTGTTGTCTTTCGATAACCACAATTTTATCGCTTCTTTTCCCCTGAAAAGCTTGTTTTCAGGAAGCATGGGGGCCATTACATGGGTTTCGAAGGTTCCGACTTTTGTTTTAAGTTTTTCCGTGCCCAGGTATTTTATTTTTATGTTATAGGATTCATCGTCAAAAAAACCTTTGATATAAATCATATCTCCCCTTTTCTTTTTATTCAGGTCCATGGTACGCAGGTAAAAGGCACCACTCACCAGGTCCTGAGCATTGTTAGATATGGGAAAGTTTACTTTCTCCTTTAACTTCATGGTTTTTTTATCTAACCTGGCTACGGTTACAGAATCGTTGAAATGGTCAAAATCGACGATTTCATTTTTTCTGTATTTATTTTCCCTGATGTATCTGTAAAACCTTTGTGGCACAATAGCGGCTGTATCCAGATATGAACCCCACGTATCCCGTACCTTGTAAAACAAATCAATTACCCCGGCCGTTCTCCCGTGTATGTTTATCCTGAAACAAGGCCGCTCATTGATGGTGTAGATGGTTTCGCCGATGTCTATGGTAGCATATGCCCCGCTTAAAAAGCCCAGGTGCACTCTGTATTCCAGTTTTTCCCCCACATTAAAGCTGTTATTTTGAATTTGGCGATAGTCGTTCTCATCACTTTGCATAAGCAAGCTGATCAGGAGGGTGAGCAACATGGAACCTAATTTAATTTTCATGAAATTTAAAAAAGGCTTGTTATGCCATTCAAGATATAGATTAACAATTTAATTATAAAGACTTTGCTTTAAACAAAAGGTGAACCTTTTGCAAAGTTTCAAAAATTATTCCAAATTTAAATTGAAGGATATTGAGATTTTAAATATAGGAGGTATTTTTTTAAGTCACCACCGAATTCTTCCCGGAAGGTTTTTTCAAAATCACCCTGCTTTTCCCTGTACCTGAGGTAAGACATGAAAAAAGTGTTATTGGCCTCATAGTTTTCATAATACCTTGCATAATCAGCTTTTCTGTGGAGGCTGAGTGTGTCGATGTTGTCAAAAACTTTTTGGATGAAGCCCTGCTTTTTGTCAATCTTTTCATGGTCTGGCAGATTGCCGAAGGTCTGATACAAACTATCGAGGCCAATGGCTCCTGCCAGTATGTGATTGGTAAACTTTTCACTATCCTCATTGTCCTGCATATAGGTGATAAACTCAGGTGAGTTCATCCCGAATTTTTGTGTAAGAAAAATCTCTGCTCCTTTTGTGCCGATAAATGTCGCCAGGTTTTCGTTAAACTGCACTGAGTCTTTCACAAACAAGGTGCCGTGTGTTAACTCGTGAATAATAAGCTCTGTCAGATCCCCGGCCTTTCGGTTCAGCATATTAGATAAGATAGGGTCTCTGAACCATCCGAGGGTAGACCATCCGCCTGTGGTGCGGATATTAGTATCGAAACCCTGGTCCTTCCATTTTTTTTCTTCTTCTTCAGCCATTTCATATCTGAAAAAACCTTTGTAAGAAAAGGATCCGATGAATGGGAACGACCATTCTTTTGCCTTCATTTCAAAAGGCGGGCAAGCTGTTACCACCCATAGAATAGGTTTGCCTTTTTGGTCAAATACACTGGTATAATTATCAGTTGGGTTAATACCCAGCGAGTCTACAGCAAAACTTTTAACCTCCCGGACAAGTTGGAGTTTAAATTTAATGGAGTCAGGCGTTTGCGGGTCGTTCAGCATATCATCGACCTCCCGGGTATCAGTGACGACATGCCACTGGCCTTTTGCTTGCACGTAAGCATAATACAGCAATGGCCATTGCCAGATAATCAAAGCTGATACAACCAATATGAAGCTATAAAGCATTTTTTTTCTACTCATAAAAAACAATAGCCATTTTATTGGCTTTTAAGTATTTAAATCACAAAAAAAACCATATTTTTACGGGAAAAAGATAGTTGTCAGACAGAAATTCAAAATCTGAAAAACTTCTTTAAATACTTTCCCCCTCATTTGTTAATTGGTTGCAATCATAGTAAATTCACAAAATACAATTTCTCAAATGTAAGGATATGAGTGATAATTCAGAAAAACTAAAAGCCCTCCAGCTAACCATTGATAAATTGGAAAAAACCTATGGAAAAGGCACCATCATGAAATTAAGTGATGAGATGGTGGTTGATGTACCGGCTATTCCAACCGGATCTATCGGCCTTGATATAGCCTTGGGCGTAGGTGGAATTCCCAGGGGTAGGGTAGTGGAGATATATGGTCCGGAATCATCCGGTAAAACCACGCTTACCATGCATTGTATAGCAGAAGCGCAAAAAGCCGGCGGATTGGCAGCTTTTATAGATGCGGAACATGCATTTGATAAGGTGTATGCCGAGAAGTTAGGCATTGATACCGAGAATCTTCTGATTTCACAACCCGACAATGGTGAACAAGCACTTGAAATAGCCGAACATCTGATCCGGTCGGGTGCTATTGATATTATTGTTATTGATTCTGTGGCAGCCTTGGTTCCGAAAGGGGAATTAGAGGGGGAAATGGGTGAAAGTAAGATGGGTTTACAGGCCAGGTTGATGTCACAAGCCCTGCGGAAGTTAACCGGGGCCATCAATAAATCGGGCTGTGCCTGCATTTTCATTAACCAGTTAAGGGAAAAGATAGGAGTAATGTTTGGTAATCCGGAAACCACTACCGGTGGAAATGCCCTGAAGTTTTATGCCTCCGTTCGATTAGATATCCGTCGGATCGGACAAATAAAGGAAAGTGCTGACAATATCCTGGGAAACAGAACCAGGGTTAAAGTGGTAAAAAATAAAGTAGCACCTCCATTTAAGGTGGTGGAATTTGATATTATCTATGGTGAAGGCATTTCAAAAGTAGGGGAGATTCTGGATTTAGGGGTGGAATTAGGCATTGTGCAGAAGTCAGGCTCCTGGTTTTCTTACAATGGGGATAAATTAGGACAAGGCCGTGATGCTGTGAAAAAGCTGTTGATGGATAATATTGAATTGACGGAAGAGCTTGAAATTAAAATTAAAGCCAAAGTGAGAGGAGAAGAAGTGGAAGAACCTGTAGCTACTGAAGATTAGAAGATTAAGGCGTGGCAGAGAACTTTTGTGTGGCTATATATACTTGTTAGCTTCATAGTATGGTATGGAGCCATGCTATAGCTGGAGTACAAAAGTTGTTTAAGCTGTCCTGATGGCTTCTACAGGATCCATACGGGCGGCGATGGCTGCGGGAATAATTCCGGAAGCCGTACCTATCAAGGCCGATACGCCCAAACCCAGGGTCATGTTTTTCAAACTAAGCGAAGGCTCGAGACTTCCCATAGGGATCAGGGTGATTAAATAAACCAGGAAAAGTCCGACTAAACCACCAATAAGACTTAAAAAAATGGCTTCAAATAAAAACTGGAAAAGAATAAAATAGTTTTTAGCGCCCAGTGATTTCTGAATGCCAATGATATTGGTTCTTTCTCTCACGGATACAAACATGATATTGGCAATACCGAACCCCCCAACCAATATGGAAAAACCACCGATAATCCAACCGGCGACGCCAATAACGTCAAATACACCGCTGATCGCGTTGGCAATGGCTTCGGTCCGGTTGAGGGCGAAATTGTCTTTGTCTTTGGGTTTCAGGGATCTTTTGCTTCGCATAATACCACGCAATTCTGCTTCCAACTCCACCAGTCCGATGTCATCTTCTCTTCCTTTGAGGGCTATTTTACTGCCGATTCCTCTCCGGCGCCCACTGTAGTACATTTTAATAAATGATTTATAAGGGATCAGACATGCGTCGTCTTTGCTTGGCCCCCCGATAAAGCTGTCACCTTCCCTTTTTGTCACCCCCACCACTGTGTATTTTTTGCCGCGAATGGAAAACTCCCTACCGATAGGATCGATATTAGGAAACAGATCGGCAGCCACGTTGGTTCCGATTAAGGCGACCGGCCTGGCGCTTTCAACCTCCTGTCTGGTAAAATACCTGCCCTCTTCAATTTCCACGTCAAACACCTCATTGTAATCATAACTTACCCCTAACAGAAAGTTGTAATAAGTGCTGTTATTCCCCTGTTTATAAGTTTGATTGCCCCGGACAGCATAAATAGACACGCCCACCGCGTTTTCAACTTTATCCCTGACAAATTCATACTCTTTGTAATCAGGATGAGGCCGGTTCAGAAACTCCCACCATTTATATTCCCCACCACCCAATCCGTAAGGCCATTTTTCGACATTTATCACATTGGTGCCAAGAAAATCGAAACTTTGTTTGATGCTTTGTTCAAGGGTATCAACCAGTGTAAAAACGGAAATAATAGCAAAGATTCCTATAGTTACCCCGGCCAGTGAAAGCAAGGTCCTGAGTTTGTTTACCTTGAGGGCGTTCATGGCAAATTTGAAACTTTCCAGTATGAGCTTTAAAACTTTCAACAGCTATTCATTATTGGGTACAAAAATGATAAAAAGTAAAATTACTTACATTTTTAAAAACAAATCACTAGATTTGCGCACTTCAAAAATTTTTTAATTTAAAGGTTATTTAATACCGTAATATTAAATATGAAATTATCCGAATTCAAGTTTGATTTGCCACCCGGTTTAATTGCTTTATATCCGGCAGAAAATAGGGATGAATCGCGGTTAATGGTTGTAAAAAGAGATACCGGAGAAATAGAGCATAAAATTTTTAAAGATCTTATCGCGTATTTTGGAGAGGGTGATGTGATGGTGGTAAACGACACCAAGGTATTTCCGGCCAGATTATATGGCAATAAGGAAAAAACAGGTGCTAAGATTGAGGTCTTCCTGCTACGGGAATTAAACAAGGAAATGTTTTTGTGGGATGTGCTGGTAGACCCCGCCAGGAAGATCAGGGTAGGGAACAAATTGTATTTTGGAGACGGTGATCTTGTAGCTGAGGTGATTGATAACACCACTTCAAGGGGAAGAACGATCAGGTTTTTGTATGAGGGCTCAAACGAGGAATTCTACAAAATGATCGATACACTCGGTGAAACCCCGCTGCCAAAGTATATCAAACGAAAGGCAGAACCGGAGGACAGGGAACGTTATCAAACCATTTATGCGGAACATACCGGCGCGGTGGCTGCTCCTACGGCAGGATTACATTTTACCAAACAGTTGTTAAAGCGGCTGGAAATTCAGGGTGTTGATATTGCCAAGATAACATTGCACATCGGGTTAGGTACTTTCAGGCCGGTGGATGTCGAAGATCTGACCAAACATAAAATGGACTCCGAAAATTTCAGGGTAGGGCAGGAAATTGTCGATATGGTTAACCGCGCCATCAAGACAAAAAAGAAAATATGTGCTGTGGGAACTACCTCTATGAGGGCCCTTGAGTCGTCGGTCTCAGCCAATAATCTGCTAAAAGCCAATGAAGGATGGACCGACAAATTCATATTTCCACCTTATGACTTTAAGATTTGCAATGCCCTGATTAGTAATTTCCACATGCCCGAGTCTACCTTGTTTATGATGGCCTGCGCATTTGGTGGTTATGACCTGATTATGGAGGCCTATAAAGTAGCTATCAAAGAGAAATATAAATTTTATAGCTACGGGGATGCTATGTTGATAATTTAGCCACTTCAATAAACCAAAACATTTGGCAAGTAACTTACTCCTTCGGCGATGAAACGTGACGAATATGCCATTATTGTAGCCGGTGGTACAGGCAAGAGAATGAAAAGTGAGTTACCCAAACAATTTCTGGAAATTTGTGGATTGCCGGTGTTGATGCATACAGTAAAGGCTTTTTACGATTATTCCCCCCTGCTTAATATTATTTTGGTATTACCCGGTGATGATTTTGACACCTGGAAAAACTTATGTGAAAAACATCAATTTAAAATTCCGCTTCAACTACAGTCCGGGGGTAAAACCAGGTTCCAATCCGTAAAAAGAGGGCTGGAAAAGTTACCCGGTCAGGGATTAGTAGCTATTCATGATGGCGTAAGACCCCTTATTGACAAACCCATTATCGCGGCGTCCTTTAACCTGGCTTCGATACACAAAACCGCCATAGCGGCAGTGAGATTAAAAGAGTCTATCAGAATGACGGATCAGGACACTACCGTTGCTATGGATCGCTCCAGATTCAGGCTAATTCAAACGCCACAGACTTTTGATATATCATTGATAAAAAAAGCTTACAGGATTAACGAGGATAACGCCCTGACCGATGATGCCAGTGTGGCAGAAAGGGCAGGCCATAAAATATCACTTTTTGAAGGAAGTTATGAAAACATAAAAATCACTACCCCTGAAGATTTGAAGATAGCCAACTGCCTGATGCAGGAAAGGATAAGCCGGAAGTTTTCAGGTACGTAATCAAAAAGGCATTTAAATGTTTCAAACAATTAAATGCCTTGCGTTGAATATAAATATCAAATTTTAATCTTCAATATTCATCTTCGTTAAAGAAGAAGTCTTCTTTTGTCGGATAATCAGGCCATATCTCTTCGATACTTTCATAGGGCTGACCATCATCTTCGAGTTCCTGTAAATTTTCAACGACCTCCAACGGACACCCCATTCTGATTGAATAATCAATCAACTCATCTTTTGTAGCGGGCCATGGAGCATCCTCAAGATAGGATGCTAATTCTAATGTCCAATACATAGTTTATCCCTCCTTTGTTCGTACTTAAATTTCGTGCAAAAATAGAATTTAAATTAAAAAAACAAATGTTATTTTCTTTTTTATATTACAACGTTAGAAAATGTAACCCTACGGATAGTAAGTCAATAATTTTAATTGAAAAACCTGTATTCCCGGAGGGATTTACCTCTTTGATTGTATCATTATTAAGCAAAAATGGTCACAAAAAATTCAATACCAGCTTGTCAAATGATCAACTTTCATAATAAATACTAATAAAAGATTTTAATAAAATCAAGTGATTAACATTATTTACCAAACAATATTATCATATTTGAGCCTGGTTTTAGCAGTAAGTGCTAAAACAACCTGTAATTTATTATAAATCTTGCATCAATTACTACGTAAATGAGTGACGAAAAGATAATATTTTCGATGGCCGGGGTAACAAAAACTTACCCTCCACAAAAAACTGTACTAAAAAATATATACCTCTCTTTCTTTTATGGCGCTAAAATTGGTGTGTTGGGTTTGAATGGTTCAGGGAAATCATCCCTGCTCAGGATTATAGCTGGTATTGACAGGGAACACCAGGGCGAAGTGGTATTTTCCCCGGGTTACTCTATTGGATTATTGGAGCAGGAGCCAATGCTTGACGACAACAAAACAGTAAAGGAAGTAGTAGAGGAAGCAGTACAGGAAATTGTCGATTTACTTCGTGAATTTGAGGAAATCAATGAGAAATTTGCCGATCCGGCAGTTATGGAAGATCCCGATGCTATGGAAAAACTCATCGAAAAGCAAGGGCAGGTCCAGGAAAAACTCGATCATCATAATGCCTGGGAACTGGATACACGGCTGGAAAAAGCGATGGATGCTTTAAGAACACCGCCTTCAGAGGCAAAAATAAAAAACCTGTCGGGGGGTGAAAAAAGAAGAGTGGCGCTATGTCGTTTGCTATTGCAGGAACCTGATGTGCGGCTATTGGATGAACCTACCAACCATCATGATGCCGAATCGGTACAATGGCTGGAAATGCATTTGCAACAATACAAAGGCACAGTCATCGCTGTAACCCATGACCGCTACTTTCTCGATAATGTCGCTGGCTGGATACTTGAACTGGACAGGGGGGAAGGTATTCCGTGGAAAGGCAATTATTCATCCTGGCTGGAACAGAAAAGAGAACGGCTGGCCAAAGAGGAAAAGACCGAGTCGAAGCGTCAGAAAACTTTGGAGCGTGAATTGGAATGGATAAGAATGACGCCAAAGGGCAGGCAGGCCAAGGCCAAAGCCAGATTGACGGCTTATGATAAATTGGTCGGGGAGGAAAGCAAGGAAAAGGAGGCAAAACTCGAATTGTTTATCCCGGCAGGGTCCAGGTTAGGTAATAAAGTGATCGAGGTGAACAAAGTATCCAAATCCTTTGGCGACAAATTGCTATTCGAAAACCTTAGCTTCTCATTGCCGCAGGGTGGCATTGTAGGTATTATAGGGCCAAATGGTGCTGGAAAAACCACGCTGTTTAACCTTATTACTGGTAAAGAAAAACCTGATAGTGGCACATTTGAAGTGGGCAGTACGGTGGATATAGCATATGTTGATCAGGGCCACGATATACTGGACCCCAACAAAACCGTATGGCAAACCATTTCAGAGGGAAACGAGCTGATTGAACTCGGAGGTAAGCAAGTCAATTCAAGGGCTTATGTAAGCAAGTTTAACTTTAGTGGCTCGGACCAGGAGAAAAAGGTAAGCATATTATCCGGTGGTGAAAGAAACCGTGTGCACCTCGCCCTGACCTTAAAAAAAGGGGCTAACCTTCTTTTATTGGATGAACCTACCAACGACCTGGATGTCAATACATTGAGGGCTTTGGAAGTGGCCCTTGAAAATTTTGGCGGATGTGCCGTTATCATATCCCACGACAGGTGGTTCCTCGACCGGATCGCCACTCACATCCTGGCCTTTGAAGGTGATTCCATTGTTTATTGGTTTGAGGGCAATTATTCCGATTATGAAGAAAGCCGAAAGAAACGATTGGGGGATGAGGGTCCGAAAAGGATAAGGTATAAAAAAATAATCTAAGATTGATAATAACTCTTCTTTTTTTCAGGATATGGTGTATTGGTAAGGGCGATACCTGCTAGCCACCGGGCCTTAACTGAAATTAAAAAATTCATCTTAGAATAAAGATAAGTTTTCAAAATAGGCAATCTAGCCTATGATTCAAGTTGGTAGCTTATTTAATTAATATGGGGTTAAACTCCACGACCCTCTACCGAAGAAGTATAAAAAGTTCCGGAGGTATTGTCATAAACCAATCCTCCGGGATACAATCCCGGACTTTTTATTGATAACACATTAGGAAGTTGAGCCTACAGATCGATAGTTGAAATGCTACCCATAATGACTATCATCAAAAATATTTTTTGCTTAATTTTCAATATTTTCATAATTTATTATTTTCGTCGCTATTTATTAAGGCAAAGGTATTTTGAAACAGGGCAGGCAAATATCTTATTAAGTTCGAAAAACATAAAAATAAGCTCAATTAAACCTTAGAGATTACCTTAGACACCATTTATATTTTCTGATAAGTTAAAGTCAAATGTCAAAGGAAACCTTTCCCGAAAAATGTTATTGGAATAAAAAGCACGCAGGATAATCTTAAAAGAAAAATAAGCGCAAAAGAAAATCTCATAGTAATGGTAAGCTTTTCAATTTATGCTACTCTAAAGGTGAACTGGGATGAGAAGAAATTAAAAAGTTTAATTTAGTCAAACTGATTACTTCATGGCTACATTGGTCTCCTAACAATAAAATATCCCGAGGCAAGGTCTTGTTCAAATAGAACACCTGATGGGAGCAACCGATTAAAGGTTACTTTAAGGCAAGCACTAATACTATAGAATAATTTAAATGACAGGCATTTGATAAGGGAGATCATTAGCAATCTTCAGCCACCACCAGAAGTCCGACGATAATTATCTGGAATATGTTAGCTTACGCACAACAATACAATCCTCTTATTATGTACGAAAGCTTAGACCAATAAAGAAAATTAAAAGTAAAAGAACCACAGAAACAAATCGCCAATTTGAACAAAAAAACAGAAGCCATAAAATCTATTTGATACCGTTTTGACAAAGGACAGGACGGTCGTTGCTTAGAATTAAATAAAAATCGATATTGATATGAAGCTTATTAAGAGTGTTAAACTGTGCTACAGAGCAAATAAATACAAATACAAAAATGATAGAGGAGGGATCGCTTACATTTGCTCTGCAATCAAAAAAGGACAAACAGTTTTTGACATTGGAGCACATAAAGCTGGTTATTTATACTTCATATTAAAGCAAGTGGGTTGCAAAGGCACGGTTTTCGCTTTTGAACCACAACCTAATCTTCATCAGTATATCACCAATATTAAAGCACTCTTCAAGTGGGAAAATTTGACAATTGAAAATTTGGCATTATCAGATTCTAAAGAGACAGTGACACTTTATGTTCCAACAAATAAAGTAAGCAAAGAGTCTTCACCAGGGGCGACAATCGTTGAGAAAATAAAACATCCCGGGTTTATTGCAACCGAAACTGTATCGACTGAAACATTAGACTTTTACTGTAACCAATATAACATTAAACCAGATTTTTTAAAAATTGATGTTGAAGGAAATGAGCTAAAAATTTTTCAGGGAGGTGTGGACACATTAAAAAAATACAAACCGAAAATTATTGTTGAAATTGAAGCTGGGCATGTTGGACAAGAAAGAGTACTAGAAACATTTGAGTTCATGGAATCCTTGGGCTATAAAGGACATTTCATACATGGCTTAAATCGTATTCCCTTAACAAACTTTAGTTTAGGCAAATATCAAAATACAAATGACATGAAAAACTATTGTAACAACTTTGTGTTTGAGTAAATATTAACTGCCTGCAATCGAGTGAGATGCTCTCTTATCGGAGGTGCTGATTAAAAAAATGGCCACCCTAAAAGAATCGCCGTTATCAAATTAAATTTTGCTAAATTAATGCAGGTAAGCTCTGCCGTTTATAATTGTTATCAGTTCATCAGTACCATCTCCATTTATATCCATCATCCATTCCCAGCCTGCACTACTCCACACATTAAATGTTGCGGTAACAGGCCCGGTACAATTATGGCAACCTACTCTGGGATTCCGATATAGAAGTGGTGAGAACGATGGCAGATATTGCCTCTGCCACAGATAACTACCAGCATAAGCTGAAATAAATTCATCGTAACCATCTCCGTTTTCATCACCTTGCCAGACAAAATCTCCTCCCCACGGTACAAGGAAATTATTAAGAGTTAATGGCACATAAGCACGTGAGGTATTCGTAAAATTTCCTGACGATTCTGATACCTTTATCAAAACATCGGGCCCGTCAACCGAAACAATATCATCCCTACCATCATTATTGAAATCGCCAGCAAACGTATAGTTCGACGGACCATATTGTCCATTGGTACTCTCAGTCCTACTTTCGAAGTGAAAGTTACCACCTGACATTGACGATTCTTTTATATAAACATCCGTTCCGTTTAGGGATGCGATGTCATCCAATCCATCACCATTAAAGTCACCAGCGAAGGTATAGCCACTGCCACCCCATGAATCAGCAACATTCAAGGTTCTATTCGAAAAGTTATTGTCGGACATATTTAGCTTGACATATGCAAGACCACCATCGAAGGAAACGATATTGCTACGGCCGTTACCATCAAAATCTCCTGCAAAAGTATAACCGGCGCCGCCGTATACACCATTAGTGATCCAGGTTGCACTGGTAAAATTGGCATAACTATCAGGTGGGCTACCTTGGCCAAATTTCATAAGGGCCTGATTTCCGGAAAGAGAGGCAAAATCTTCCCTTCCATCTCCATTAAAATCTCCCACAAAAGTCCATGCTCTTGGGGCCCAAGTACCTTCTATATCAATGAAAACACGCAAATTATGGCCATTAAAACGTCCATTTTTCACACTTTGCTGATTTTTGTATTCATTTAATATACTATCAATCTCAGCGTTACTTAGGGGCACCTTATTGCCTTGCTCTAAATAAACAGCATAGTTATCCTCTGAAACTAGCTGGGTGTCATTGGAAGTCTGAAGATCCACATCTTCTTGACAACTCAATGCTAACAGAAGTGCTGGAAGAACTAAATTGATTTTTTTCATAGCTTGTTGGATTTATTGTTAAAAAATATTACCCATTTCCTTATAAAATTTTAAAAAAATAATTTTTTCATCAAAACAATTAAATATCTTCCTTTACCAGCTTATTTTAGTCCTGCTTTCATTACCAGGAGGTAAAGATCAACTGAAGTGACCTATCCAGTTCTAGTTTGTACCTTAAATCTGCAGGTTTGGCCGAAATTCAGGAAAAGGGTAGTGAGTATATACAGTTAAAAGTCTAAAGTATAATCACGAATCATATTTTTGCTTTCCAAACATTGTTAAGTTCAAGTTCAGTTGGAGAAATTTGCTTGATTAGCCCTGTTTTTTTAAGAATAAAAGCACCATGGGGTTATCCATAGCTTATTTTTTGGTGCCCTTATGATTTATAGTTCTTCATGGGCTGGGGGCGTTTAAGTTTCAAAATCAATGTGTCCCTTGACTCTTAGCTTCATGGTACTGGCCGATTTGATCCATTTGACCAGGATACAGATGAAGCGGAAGATCAATTTTTTTCGGTCGATCGGTTGGGCGAAGTCTGGCTACTTTAGTGTAAAGGATTTGGATGAGGTGATCATATAAATTTTTGCAAATCGCTGTAAGCAGCAGCTAAACGGTATTTTGATCCAATGTTGAAAAGGGTCATGTGATTCCGGCAAAAATCATTTTTAAGGATGTCCAACTACCTCCTGTGTGCCCCTTATTCATTGTAGAAATCAACCACTTGATGGACAAGTAGACATTTGTGTATCATTGGTGAACATGCCTGAGTAAAAGCATACTTCTCCTGTAAAAGCGTTTAATTGTCCATTACATCGATTTACCTTGGTCACCACCAGTTTGTAGGGGATCATGAGGAGATCCTGATGCCACTGTTTATTACTCATAGGGGGGATAAAAAAACATTACCCCGGTAGATAATCTCCTTGTCTGCCACTGTTTTTCCCCGGTTTTCAACCTGTTATATGGTATCAATAGTGAGTTGGATCTGCCTTGCCCTTATATAAAAAAGGTTCGTATTTTTACTGATTTCGACCGGGACTAACAACTTGTAGGATGCCGAGTCGATCCTAAAATTTATCTACGTTTATATGTTCTGTTTTTAATACTTTAAACATCCTGCGAAGAAGAGCCTGTTGTAGAATCTATGGATTACTGTTACCCACGTAAACGATTTTATTGCCTTTGATTCCTACACTGGGCGTATAACCAAAATTGTTTGCAGTAGGTCATCTGAGCATCCGCTTTGTGGTTGACTAATCTAAAAAAATAAAAAGTTAATGAAAAAATCAGTTGAATTCGTTTTCAAAGTACTCGATTACATGCATTTTTAATAATTTTTCCTGCTCCAGCAAATCAAAACTGGGTAGTTTTTTCTTTAGCTTCCAATGTGGCCACCCTTCCTCATCCAAGCCTTCCAACTCATAAAAACCTGAGTAACTCAATACCTTACAAATGGCGATATGCATCAGGTCCTGTTTTTCTTCTTTTGAAAAATACCTTTTTCCCTTACCTAATTCCTGCACTCCGATTAAAAATAACACACCGTTAAGGTCGGCTGGTTTTTTGCCGATAACCTCTTTCAGCTCGTTTAACAACCTTTGCCAGCTTCTTTCCAGTTCCAGATCTTTTTTGTACATGGCTTCCTTCCGGTTCTTTTTTTCTTGTTTTTTTTTAAATTAGGGTATTACTGTACCAATACCTCCCCCTCCCGGGAATACAATTTTAGCCTGAACAAATATAGGTGCTATTTTTTTAAACCAAATGAATATCTGATGATAAAGGATTTTTTCAACTTGATTTTTCCCCGTTGTTGTCTCGCCTGTGGGCAGGCTTTAATTCGCCAGGAAAGACTCCTCTGTACGTATTGTCATGCCCGTTTACCGATTACCAATTACCATTTGGCTGCTGACAACCCCTTGATGTTGCGGTTTTATGGCAAAGTTAAGGTAAATGAAGTATTTAGTTATTTGAAGTTTATTAAAGGCGGGATAACGCAAAAAGTGTTGCATAGCATTAAATACGATAATTACCCGGAATTGGGCCAGTTGCTGGGGAGGTGGTTTGCCTGTGAATTGATCAGGATGGGTAAATTGAACGATGTTGATTTGATTGTTCCTGTGCCTTTGCACAAATCCAGGCGAAGGAAACGGGGTTACAATCAAAGCGAGTATGTAGCTAAGGGTTTTGCGACAGCTTGTAAGATCCCCTGCTCAAACCGGGTGTTAGCCAGAATAGCGAAAAGTACGAGCCAGGCTAAAAAAAAGGACAGGTTGGAAAGGTGGCAGAATGTCCACAACATATTTGCGGTAAAACAGCCCGAACTGGTATCAGGCAAACATATTCTGGTCATAGATGATGTCCTTACCACCGGCGCCACTCTGGAAGCCTGTGCCCACCCTCTCCTCGAAGCAGGTTGCACAACAGTCAGCTTCGCAACCCTGGCCGTAGCCATCTAAACCATTATCCACAGATCTGCCTACTCTCCCCCGAATCCTAACTCCTTTCTCCCCAATCTTGTAGATCCCTGACCCCTGACTCCTCTCCCCTAACCCCTGAATCCTAACTCCTCCACTACCACTTCACCCCAACAAAAAACCCCAACGTTCAACGCCAGGGTTCCTTCGCTTAAATAATTTCCTGAATCTTAGTAGTTGGATCCTGCCCTGATCATAGCGCAACGGAAACCGATTGTAGCAGTCGAAGAGTCTTGCTCTAAAAATCTTCTGGTACCTGGCGACATCCAGTAGGCGACATCTTTCCAGGAGCCTCCTTTATAAACCCTTACTTTGTCGTTTATTAAGGAATTGTAGTTTTCGTAATCATAGTATTTTTCAGCTTCATCCAGGATACCGTCCCTCCTGATAGGGTTAAGGTCATCCATGTCCTGGAAAGAAAGTGGTCTGTATACATCCTGCACCCACTCGTTTACATTTCCTGCCATGTGATATAATCCGAAATCATTGGGAGGGAATTCGTAAGCATAAGCGGTGATCATTGCACCATCATTGAGTTTACCTGCGATACCTGCATAGTCACCCCGTCCTCTTTTGAAGTTAGCCAGGAAATAACCCATTTTCTTGCCATAAGGATTTCTTACAGCGTGGCCGTCCCATGGATAAACCCTTTGGTGTGTTTGATTTTCGTCCAGCCACTGGGTTCCAATAAGTCCTTGTGCCGCATATTCCCACTCAGCTTCTGTAGGAAGCCTGTAATCAGGTAGCACCACGCCACTTTCAAGGGCAATCCTTCCGCCGGACTCTGCGGGAATCTCTATGCCTGCATCCTCAGCCAGCTTGAGGTTTACCATGGCGGTTCGCCACTTGCAGAAGTCATTGGCCTGGATCCAGCTTACCCCTACTACCGGATAATATCTAAAACCGGGATATCTTAAATAATGCTCTCTGTAAGGATCATTGAAAGCAAGATCACTAGTCCATACAGTGGTATCGGGTAAGGCCGATTGGTAAAACTCGCGGGATGAGTCTAATTTTACATAATATAGATACTCCAGCCAATGAATATTACTTACCTCGGTTTCGTCCATATAAAAAGAGGCAACCGTCACTGTTCTTTCAATGTTGTCTCTTGAATTCATAATATCTTCCTCAAAAGATCCCAATACGGACCGGCCTCCTTCGATGAAAACCAGGTTGGGTCCTTCAGGTTGTCCCTGATAGTCACTTACCTGAAATCCTCCATCACTGTTATATTCCAAACCTGTGGCTTTACTGATACCACCGGGGTTTTCAGCAGTAGGGCGACTTTTTTTGCATGAGGAAAGAAAAGACAAAATACACACAACAAGGAATGCGCCTTTTAATAAGCTCATTATTTTGTTCATAACCTGTTTAAATTTTATTCAATCTAAAAATAACAACTACTGTAAAACAATCTTGTAACATCCTGGAGCACTCCGGGATGATTTTTATTATTTAAGTAAACCCAAATTTCTTATTTATTGGGGGATTTTAATTTCGATTAATATCTCAAATCCAATAGATGTAATATTCCCAGGTATTTTAATATTTTTTGACGCCTTCGGTCATGTCTTTGAAGAAACAAATTGAAGGCTCATCACAACCAGAAACACACACTACACTTATATAAATCAGGAAATGATGGTTTTATTGTGTAAAATACCTGGTTTTTTGAGTCACAAAATAATTAACACACCTAACAAAAATAAAGTTTGACAGGCTTTAAACATAATCTTCCGCTTACTTTTTAATTGAAGACAGGCATTTTCTCCGGATAAAAATAATGAGGCCCGCAAAGATCCAATAAACCTTTACTTTTTGAAGCCTGGCTTCACATCATCATTGTGCAACCATAGCAGTTAACCGGTAGCGTATCGAAGGCCCGTTAACAGGTTTCAATCCCGGCTTTTGATGGCAATTCCACCATCCTCATTAAAGATTTTTCTTATTTAAAAGATATTTTGGATGTTTTTTGATGTCAACACTTTTTTCCCGGACCATTGCCTCCCTCATGGTCTAATTCCTAATCAGTTATTACTGAAATATTAAGTGACCTGGCAGTCTTTCGAATCAAATCCCAGGCTTGATGGACATGCTGTTCATTGACATCTGTATTGCCTATCACCATTCGTAATGTAAAAAAACCGTTCAATTTGGTGTGGCTCATGAATAATTTACCGCTGTCATTTAAAATATGCATTAACTTTTCATTGAGGGCGTTTGATTCTCCCTGACTTAAAGACCTGTCCGGCTGGTACCTGAAGCATACCAAATTAAGGGGAACCGGAGCCATCAATACAAAATCATCGCTTCTCTCAATTTGTTCTTTTAACCAAATGGCCATTTGCATATGTCCCCGCAGTTTTTGCCGGAGACCTTCCACCCCAAAATTTCTAATTACAAACCATAGTTTCAAAGCCCTGAATCGGCGCCCAAGCTGTATGCCCCAATCACGGTAATTGTTAACCTCGTTGTCTTCTCCTGTGCGCAAGTACTCAGGTGTTTCAGAGAAAGTGTTTACAAGGGCCTCGGGGTCCCTGACAAAATAGGCGGTACAGTCAAAATTCGTAAACATCCATTTATGCGGATTAAAAACGAAAGAGTCTGCTTTATCGGCGCCAGCCGCCAGTTCCCGGTATTCAGGACAGATCAGCGCCGTGCCGGCGTAGGCGGCATCTACATGGTGCCAGATATTGTATTTTTTCGAAATTTCACTGATAGCAGCCACGGGATCGATGGCTGTACTTCCGGTGGTGCCAAAAGCAGAAATTATACATAGGGGCTGATACCCCTTGTCGATGTCCAGGCGGATTGTGTCTTCCAGCGCCTCCGGAATCATAGCGAAATCTTTGTCTACAGTAATCTTTCTAAGATTCTCGCTACCAAGGCCTGCAATGCGCACGGCCTTATCTATGGAAGAGTGTACCTCCTTCGAACTGTAAACAATGAACTTTTTTTGGCCGTAAAAGCCGTGTTTATTAATGCTGAAGTTGGTGGCTTTCTCCCTTGCCGTAAGGATGGCGCACAATGTAGCCGTAGAAGCAGTGTCCTGAATGACACCTGTGAAATCTCCGGGCAATCCGATCATGTCACGGAGCCATTCCATCATGCGTTCTTCGAGTTCTGTGGCTGCCGGTGACGTAATCCAACTCATACATTGTGCCCCCATGGCAGCAGTGATCATTTCCGCCAGAACAGAAGGCTTGCTTTTATTTCCGGGAAAATAGGCAAAAAAATTCGGGTTGTGCCAATGGGTCATTCCCGGCAGAATTTTCTCCCTGAAGTCCTGCATAATATCGTCAAATGCTTCACTTTGTGGGGGCGGAAAGGCTGGAATACCAGCTTTTATCTCGCCCGGTTTAACCCGGGCTTTTACTGGAAAATCTTCGATGTTTTCAAAATAAGAGGCCATCCAGCCCACCACCTTTTCTGCCTCTGATTCAAATTCTTTTATATTCATATGGTTAATATTTGTACCTTTCATATGACTGGATTCCCAACCTGGCGCAGGCGAACGGGGCTCTTGCCAATCCTATACCTGGTCCATGTTTTTGACCAGGATTTTATGGTACTGAGTTTTTAGCTCATATTTATTAGGAAAATGAAAACGTCAAATGCTTTTGATTACCATATCCAGGCCTTACAAAAGCCGAGCCAGTGCTTCCGTATTAATCTTTCGTACAAGACCGGCCCGAAATAAGGACGATAATATGGCTTCCAACAAAGTTACTTCCGATTGTACCTAATGTAAAAACAGAGAAGCACAAAATAATGTTTCATTCCATTTTGTGCCTTCACCAAAAATCAATAACCGTTTTCTATCGCCCCCATAAACAATGCAGTGCCAAACAAGGCAAATATCAGGAAGCTTAAAACGATCGATATAGCAAGCCATATTAAAGCTGCTTTGGCATAGTTGGCTTTGCTTACAGGTGTACCACTCCCAAATCCCCAGACAAAAAGCATGACAATGCCGATAATTGGCAGCGCAGTAACCAAAATGGTCACTACCCAATCGCCCACTGAAATCGGGGCTTCATTTTGTTGGCTATTAAAATCTTCCATAAAATGAGATGCTATAAGTGAATTGAATTTTACTAACAAACAAGAAGGTAAGCATTAGTTTTATGAGAAACAAATACTAACTGTTAAGCTTTCTCAACACGAGATTGGACATACTACGCCGGTCTTCGACATTTACGGTTTTCAGTGGTTCAACCAGGGTCAGAGGATGCGTTTTCAAGAGTTTTCCCAACAGTTTTTTTGTTAGCAGGAATCGGATACTGCCATCCGGGACCTCATATTGATGGTTGGCAAGGGCAATGACTTTGTTTTCCAGACCTATGTTGGAAGCCATGCGGATAAAAATACTGCCTTCTGGTTTAAGTACCCGTACCAGCTCCCTTATCATAGCCTCAAAATGGCTTTCATTTTGGGCAAAATGTAAGACAGCGTTGCATATAATGTGGTCGAAAAACCAGTCTTCATATGGAAGCTTGTCAATGTTTCCGATGGAAATCCGTGTTTGATCATACGAGGGATCAATGGAGCGTGTCAGGAATCTGAGCATATTCAGCGCCGACTCGTTTTTATCAATGCCAAAGACATCGAATTGATTATTTAGGAAATAAATCATGTTCCTTCCCTCCCCACAACCTGCGTCCAGGATTTTGTTTCCTTTTTCGTACCTGCCCTTCAGAATTTGATCGAGGAGGTAAATATCAATATTTCCCAGTGCTTTATTGAGCGTTTGTACATTCATTATTCCGGTAGTTTTCCAGGCTTTCCCGAAAGGCCCTGCTGCCCAGTTCAATCAATTCTTTAGACCGGTAAAACTCAAAGGTGCCACATACTTTGCGTGATACATTGACAACGATATCCGGTTTGTACCTGTCCAGGATAAGCGTACTCAATTGGTCCTGCATCAGATCGAAAGAGCGATTCATGAGGTCAAAAAATCCCAGCTTTTTGGGGGCTGACTTTTTATTAGGATATAAGTCCATCCATCTCTCCATAAACTGGCTTACATTTTTTAAAATATCGGATTCCCTTTTTTTCTCCTGCTTGGTTTGGAAGGGTGGCCTTGTGTAAGGTGAGTTGTCGTTTACATTGACCACCACCAATAAATCATCCGGTGTTCTTTTAACATATTTGATGGGAATAGGATTAAGCACCCCCCCGTCTACCAGCAAGCGGCCTTCGGTACGGATAGGTTTTACCACGGTCGGGATGGCGGTGGAGGCCCTTAAAGCATAAAAAAGGCTTCCTTTTTCAAAGACTATCTCTTCGTTGTTAAGAATGTCGGTGGCCACCGCGGCATAGTGAATTTTGAAGTCTTCGATGTTTCCATCATCGAGCCGTTTGGTTAATTCACTGATAACCCTTTCCCCCCTGATAAATCCTGTGGTGCTGAAAGTGAAGTCAATAAGTTTAAAAACGTCAAGTTTGTCGAGGTTACAAACAAATTCCTTGTAGTCATTCAGTTTTCCCAGGGCATACATACCTCCCACAAAGGCACCTATGGAGGAACCTGCAATGGATTTGATTTCAAAACCCTCGTTAATCAGGCCTTCAATAACGCCAATCTGAGCAATGCCCCTGGCCCCACCGCTGCTTAACACAAGAGAAACTGGTTTACTCATTAATTTTATTGTGATTTTTGCTAAATTATTTAATTAACTTTGCTTTATCAATTGTGGTACCTATAATCTAAAAAAATGATAAGTCCGTTTCACCTTGCTTTTCCGGTCAAAGACCTGGATGTTACCAGGAAGTTTTACCAGGAGTTGATAGGCTGTAAAATCGGCCGCACCTCTGATCGATGGATTGATTTTGACTTTTTTGGCAACCAGGTCACAGCCCATCTGAAGCCAGAGGAGTTGCAAAAACCGGCTACCAATCCGGTAGATGGTAAGGAGGTACCGGTAAGGCATTTCGGTGCCATCCTGGAATGGCAACAGTGGCATAACATGGCGGATCGGCTGAAGGAGAAAAAAATTAGCTTTGTGATTGAACCTTATATTCGATTCAAAGGACAACCCGGTGAGCAGGCGACCATGTTTTTTTATGACCCCAGTGGCAATGCGCTGGAATTTAAATCGTTTAAAGATAAATCCCGTATTTTCGCCACCTAAAACCTTGAATTTAAGTATCCGGTTGATCCACCTGTATTCTTTATAGCATATTTAAACAACTTCGGCTTCGGGCCTATGTATTAGTTTTGTGATGATGAATGAAAACGCTGGCTTTAACATCAGGAGACCTGCAAATAGGTATGGCAAATATGCATTGACAGTTGTTTTATTGGCGACTATCGGTTTTATCCAGGGCTACAACAGGGCCATGGCCGACAATGGCCGGCCTGTTTTGCACCTCAGGGTTTTTAATTACAACCAGGAAATCCCCGAAGGCATTGTATCTGCCAGAAGCGCTGCCTTTGTTTTGGTCGAAAATGAAAACACAAACAGGACTGCCTGGAAGGATCTATCGACAGAGGTGCACAAAATGATGGTAAGGACAGGCACCGACGTTATTGGGTACTACAACATCCATGACGTATTTGCCGGACCGGAGACGCAACGTTATTTTGCCGAGGATTTGCTGAAAAGGGAGGTCAAAAATATTTTGATCATAGAAAACCAGCAGGGTTCCATCCGCCTTACTGTCACTAAATTTAATGAACAAGGCACTTTCATGGATCATGGCCAAAATGCCTGGAAGTCTGAGAACCGGGATCTGCAAAAGGTTTTGGGCGATTACAGGCGGGCGATAGGAAACAGTGGCCAGAGACGGACTAACTTTTTAATGGCAGACTTCCCTGAGTTTTTTGAGGATACCAGGCTGATCAAAAAACAAAGGTTTGAAATCTTTAACCAGGATTTGAAGCTTGATAAACTCGCAGTGCCTGTGTTTCCGGGGCTAAAGCTTCCACCGGGGAGTGAAACAGAAAATACCGCAGATCCGGTAAGGGAGAAAATACTGTCATATCAACAACGTTGGAAAGTCGATAGTCTTGAACTGGCAGGAATTATGGAAAGCTATCCTTTTGCTTATGGTTTTGTAGGAGAGGACATTGACGAAAAAAAGTTAAGGGATCAAGGCTACCAGTTTATTTTATATTACCTGCACACAAGTGGTAAAGTGATCCATAAGTTGCTTAATTATAAAAGTGATAAAAATGTTACCGATAATAGCACTATGAAGTCATCAGGAGGCAAGCCGGAGCTTATTACGCTTCGGGCTCATCTACCCGTTTACAAATATTATATAAAACATATTTTTTCAGGGGAAGTCTATTTGGGAGACACCTGGGATGCTGCGGAAAACTGGCAACAGGCACTATTGAACCACATAAACGGGATCAAATCGAAAATAAAACAATAATCAGAAATCTTTGAATTGTACTAAAACCCTTTTTTGCAGGAATCAAGAAATAATGGAATAATTATCCGATTTCTGTGATAAAAAAAGAAGAAAAACAATACCGGCTGGCGCCGAATTGCTTTTCTTCAAGAGTCCCAAATTAAAAAAAACAGCTATGGAAATTTCTTTAAATTTAAGGTTTAAATATGTATAAGATATATTTGTCTTTTATTATGTGCTGTTTATCTAAATTTTCTTTTTCAATATTCTAATTTTTATATTTTTGGAAAAGAACAATTTTATATCTATTTTGATAAAACATTTACGAGCACTATATTATACAATTAATTCGAATAAATCAAGATGTCCGAACATTTTAGCCCTAAAAAGTTCGAAAAATTTGGAAGATACCTCCGGCATTTCAGAAAAAAACGAGGTCTGAGTCAGGAGTTGTTTGCCAACAGATTAAACGAACTTACAGGATTGAACGTTAGAAAGAACACCATTAGCAATTACGAAACCAGTACAAGTTTCCCGGCTGTAGGAATTATTCCATACATTGCTGTTCTGCTGGAGGTAACCATTGATGAGTTATTTCATGGTGAGCGTCGGCATGATTTGGCTTCACGGATCAGGAAAGATGACTCTCCCGTTATCGCCCACAAAATCGTGAACGAGACCGTTGAGACTACACTTGATCTTAACGCGATCACCAAGATAAAGCTGGAGAGAAAGGATTTAAAAGATCTTTCGGAAGAGGATTTGCGTGCCGAATTGAAAAAGCAGTATGAGGTCTCTGATCAGTTGCTGGAGGAGCTTATGCGATTGAAAGATTTGGTTATTTACCTGAGCAGCCGGATCACCGGTTTCGACCAATAGGCTAATAGATTCACCTCCATTTTTCCTTTGCATCAACAAAGGGGTGGTAAAGTACAGACTTTTCATTAACCCACTACTTTTACGACTCCTTCTTTATTTGATATAACAGCCCGCTTTCCTCCCGAATTGAAACCACTGGAGGGAATTTATTATCTTGATTTCCAAAATATCATTAAAACCCTTATATTTAACGCTGATGGTTCTTTCAACCTGCGATACATTTGAACTTAAACTAAGCTGAGAGACATATAGTTGGTTTTTGGGGTTAGGGTAAAGATATTTTTCCTGGATCATGAAACGCTTGAACTATGGTCGAGTGGTTAATGGTGCCAGATTATAAATATGGGGAGGGTCGGGATCATGAATTGAGATTTGCTGTTAAAAAATGCACTATTAAAGGTTACGGAAATTAAAAGGAGACCCTCCCCAAAGCTCTTTAATGTAATTTTACATTTATTTTATCTATATATGTCACAAAATTTGTATATTCACCAAAATGAACGTTAAATATGATGTAATGTTAATAAAAATTAACATATATGTCAAATAAAATCTAAATAATAATCCTCCGGTAATGAAAAAAAATAATTTCTTCGGTAATAATCTCAGAAGATTAAGAAAGGGTATGGGTATGAGCCAGACTGTACTGGCAGAACGCATCAACGAATTAACTGGTGCAAAACTAAGGCATAACGTTATTTCTAATTATGAAAATGGTATCACCCTGCCATCCCTTGGGTTGGTACCGACTATTGCGTCAATTTTAAATATCTCGGTTGATATGTTGCTCGGTGTAAAGCAGGAGGAGGAAGAGAAAAAAGAAGAGTTGGCGGCTGAACTTTCAAAGGAAGAACGCCTGGAACAGTTGAAGGCTGAGTATTTGGATCTTCAACCATTTTTACATATTCCAAGGGTTAATGTTAAGATACTCAGCCGCCAGGAATTAATTGAGGTTCTGGAAGAACAATATGATTTGATCGATCAATTGTTAAAAGAGGTTACCCGCCTAAAGGACGATAATATCCGGACCAAGGAAAAGTTATTTGATCTGCGCGAGAAGTTCGAGACTTATCTGGGCAGATAGCAATAATTACTAAATATCCTTTATATCGTCCCTCATTTGCCTGATAAAGTTTTTAAACCTTTTTTCGCGGTAATACAACAGCGTAAGGAGTCCCAAAACCAGCACTGCAGCGATAACTATTATCCGGAATGACCGGTTTCGAATGTTTTTTGCTTTTTTCCGGAGGTATTGGGCTTCTTCTTTCATTTCATCATTGATCAGCATGAGGCCGAATAGCTTCTGATTGTTATCAGTATTGGCATTATGGATATGGGTTATGTAATGGCGGTTGAGTTCAAGAATTCTTTTGTAGTCCTCTTCATCTGGTTTTTCCTTGCACTCCTTATAATATTTTAAGGACTTTAAATAATTTTAAAAAGCCTCTTCATGCCGAAAGCAATATCTGAGAACCGCCGCCATGTGCTGATAAGCGTTACCTTTTTGTTCTGTAGAACCAAATGTCTTTGATAGTTATAACAGCTTTTGTGCTGGTACCATAGTCATTTGGGGTTTTGTTTTGTAATTCTTTTGAATTATATCGTTAAGAAATTCAATTTTCTTTGAGGGGTACTTAAGTTTTTCAACTGCCAAAATCAGGGTATCATTTGAATCAACACTTTGCCCCATCAATTGACTGATTGTTAATACTACCTTGATGGGATAAATAAAAAGTGCTTTCATTTCATTCCAAGTGTTATGTCTTATTTAACCTAATTCAGGCTTAAAGGGCTTTTTAGTGCTAGTTCATTTTTATCCAATTGAGATTCTATTACACTTTTTCAACCTCATCACAACTTTAGACATCCCTGATATCCTCCCACATCTGCTTTATAAAGTTTTTAAACCTTTTTTCACGGTAATACAGCAAGATAAGTAGTCCCAAAACTACAACTACGGCAATGATTATTATCCACAGCGATCGTTTTTGAATGCTTTTTGCTCTTTTCTGGAGGTATTGAGCTTCTTCTTTAATTTCATCCTTGTTGATAACCAATGTAGATACTTTTTGGTTTCTTTCCAGTTTTAGTTCGTCTATATACCTGAGATATTCTTTATTCAGATTTAATATTTTATCAATATCTTCCTTGGTAAAGTTTGTTTTATTTTTGTAAGCTTCGACCAATAGTTCCGATGCTTCTTTTAGTTTGGGATACATACGATCATTGTCTAAAATGTTGAAGGTTTCTTCCAAAAAAGCAATAGCTGTTTCAGGTTGATTTTGAAGAAGTGCAAGTTTGCTTATATTAATAAGCGTGCTGGCAACTGATTCGGGGTTAGCATATTGCTTTTTAAAGACCATGGCCTTTTCGAAATACTCCGATGCTTTTTGGTAATCACCTTCTTCCCTGTAAGTTTCACCTATGTTATTATAAGCCATACCAAGCCGGCGGGCTTTGTTTTCAGCCGAATCTATATGTATAATGGCCTGGAAATAGTACTTTCTGGCTGTAGAATAATTCTCTTGATAATAATAAATAATTCCTTTCAAGTTGATCAAATCATTCACCCGTTCAGAAGATGATAGTTCATTTGCATATTCCGTAGCCTTATCTAAATATATAAGACTTTGGTCATAATTTTTATCTCTCATCTCACATAACGTAAGGTTAAAATAATTTCTGGTAAGCTTAGATAAATCGTTGAAACGCTGGTTTATTTTGATGGATTGGAAAAAATAACTTCTGGCTTTTTCGAACTTCTTAGCATTCATAAAAATAGTGCCTATGTTGTTATAAATATTAGCAATTGTTGAGTCTTCACCCTGTGTAAGATAATAAGTCTTGGCTTTTAAATAGTACTCCAGGGCAACGTTATCGTTTTCTAAACTACCCGTTACCCAAGCCATCATCCAATATGCATCTGCCTTGTCCTGATCTGTTCCAAATTCCTCACAAATTTTCAGGTAGCTTTCGGTAAATTCCAGGGACTTTTTCAGATCATAATCAAGTGTCAATTTACCCAACTTCCTTAAAATGGGCATTTTATCTTTTGGGTACCTGGCACTTTTGTAAGCCTGATACAAACTGTCTTCCTGTTTAAATGATGCTGGTTTTTGGAAATTGATATTAACCAAAGTTAAACTGGCCAAAGCAATAAAAAATTTCATGAGCATTGAAATTTAGACTATATTAAACCCTGGTTAGCTCGAAAAATAAAATTTGGGGGTCTCAGTTATTTTTAACTTTTATGAGTTAAAAGCCAACTGTTATTTTTTCGTTGTTATTGTAAAAGTATCATCCTCCAACATTCGTTGAAAACTCTTTCCTAGCACTCCCTTCATCTGGTTTAGTGTTTCAACAATCTCCTGGGATTTACGTTGCGCCCTTTTTAAGGCCCGGTTCATAAGAAAAATTAAAAACAAAAATACTGCAATGATCAAAACTCCTGCCCAAATAAGATATAATTTAGTATTTTGAAGTTGTCCGATATTGGCTTGTAGATCTTGTTTTTCAAAGGACCTATCAAGCATATATTGATTGTGTTGTTCTATCAACTGCTTTCTCATTTGCTGCGTAAGTCGAAACTGCTTGGATAAAATCTTGTTATAAGCCAGTAGAGGTGATAAATCAAGGTTTAAACCTTGGTTGTTGGCCGAGTCATAGGCCTTGGTTATCTCTTCAATAGCCCCGGTTAAATCCTCATCTATTTTATTTACATCCATTAAAGAAATAGATTCTCCTAAAAAAGTGGTTGCGCGGCTATAGTCGTTTTTCATCAGATACAGTTTGCCCAAATTTTGTAAAGTATAGGCGGTAGTTTTAGGTTTATTGAGAAATCTTTTTTCCTTCAGAGCTTTATCGAAATAGGCATGTGCTTTTTCAAAATCCCCTTGTTTACTAAATGTTTCACCTATATTATTGTATGCTATACCTAAAATTTCTGATTTATTTACAAGACTGTCAATGTTGTTTATTGACTCGAAATACATTTCTCTGGCTTTTCTGTAATCTCCAGCTTCATGATTAATCATACCAACTA
The DNA here is from genome assembly GCA_022360015.1 of Cytophagales bacterium. GTDB lineage: Bacteria > Bacteroidota > Bacteroidia > Cytophagales > Cyclobacteriaceae > Agaribacillus. The sequence goes on along the minus strand of JAKSDQ010000244.1, from coordinate 83,756 downwards.
AATTGTAAAGGATGTTGATGTATTTATCGTTTTGATCCCTAATAGCCAGCACGAGTGCTCGCTCGGCATATTTAAAAGCATCATCGAAATTTTGCTCTTTCCATTTACCCATGCTTATACTTCTATATGTATTAATAATCTTTGGGTTAAGATTTAGCTCTTCGTAGATAGCTAGCGCGTCATAATAGTATTGATAAGCCTTATCAAATTCACTTACCTCCTTAAAAATATTGCCAATATTTTTGAATCCGTCACCAATTCTTTCCTTCAACCCGGCCAATCTACCCCAGTGAATTGCCAAAAGGTAGTTTTCATAAGACTTATCCAGATTTCCCAACTTTTTGTTTAACCATGCCAATGCCCAAAATGAATTTGATTTGTGATCTAACCTATCCGAAGAAATAGCAAGTTTATTATATTCTAAAGCATATTTGAAAGATAAATCTAAATCCATCGCTAAGGTTTCAAAATAAATTTCCCAATACAAATCCAGTCTTTCTTCTGTTTGTTCGGTGGAATTTATTTTCTCAAGAAGATTTTGCAAATTATCATTAGCCACCGCTACAGCACTGGGAAAAAGTACAACGATAAATATTAGACAAAATCTTTTCATAAAGCTTTAGATTTGGCTGAAGTTCTAACTAGATCGAAAAGATATAAAATTATTCCGATTTTACATATTCTAAAATAAAAAAAGCGGGAATTTAATTCCCGCTTTCATTATGGTTGACCAGAACTGTTTTGCCGGGACTGTTCATCTTCATCACCAGTGTGTTCTGGCGCTGTAACTTCTTCTACCTCAATTTGTGGGGTAACATCATTGGCCTCTTCTGTACAAGCGTTAATAACAAAACCACTCATTACAACTGCGATAATTACGAATAACTTTTTCATAGCATTTAAAGATTAATTGATTAATAAAATAGTTTTTGAATTATTAAAATATTAAATTGTATTATTTGAATGTATCGTTTCCCGAGAACCGCAGATCTTGCCTGAGCAAAATCCATTTTTGCCTGTTTCCACACATAATGTTCCCGCCGGCTGAGCATAATTATTCCGGGAAGTCTATAAGAGAGGTTTTAAGTGGTGTAGCAGTTTAATTTGGGACTCCCGTTCGCTCCTAAGTCTGTTGTTTTAATTTCAAAAACAGGCAAAAAAAACGAATTTGTTATTTCTTTACATGTTTTTTGTATATACAAAATAATATTTGCCAGCCAGTTTTACAAAATTTCTTCCAATCTTTGATGAACGATTAATCGATAATTTTGGTATATCGATTACTTATTTACTGGTTTTCAGTAAATAACCTATATCATATTTCAGGGAAAATTTTTTCCCTGAAAAACAGGTTAACAGGCTTTTTTTAGCCATTCTTTCAGGCTTTTGCAATAATATGGTACTGCCTTTTGGATTACAACCTTAAATTTTTCTATATTAAATCAGCCGGATCATGTACTGCTTTTTGCTAGTGTCAAAAGGGAACGATAATAAGATCGAACCTTATTTACGTAATGCTTGTGTGTTAACAACAGTTGCATTTTTTAAAGGTTCGTTTTTAGACGTCAGACGGTCCTGGCAATTCCGGTTATCGCGAGTATTTATACTCACAAGTTAACGTAATTGTACGATTCCCGGAAACGTAGCTTTTCCTGAAAAATGGAGATTGCAGAAAACGGCCAAGACAAAATTCAGGTTTTGTAAAATACTACCCTGCTATTTTAAAGCACCTTAAATATGCTTATCTTTGACCAAATAAAATTTCGTTACCCAAGAAAAAAATGACCATAAATTCCAAATTAGATAAAATCGACCGAAAAATATTAGAAATATTACAGTCCAATGCTAAAATCACCAATGCCCAACTTTCCAAGGAGATTGGTTTATCACCTGCGCCAACACTGGAAAGGGTCAAAAAGCTTGAAAACTCTGGCATCATCCACAGCTACCACGCCAAACTGGACATGTCCAAAATTGGTCTGGGTGTCAGCACTTTTGTACACGTGTCGTTGAAAGGCCATAACAAGGAAAATATAGAGACCTTTCTTAAAGAGATCCGCAACATTGACGAAATCATCGAATGTCACCATATTACCGGCACCGGCGATTTTATTCTGAAAATCGTGGCCACTGACATTGCTTCCTATCAAAAGCTGATGCTGGAAAAAGTGAGTGATATCAAAGTTATCGACAGCCTGCAGTCCATGGTGATATTGTCAACCTTCAAGGACAGGAAAGTGCTGCCTATCCCCGAATAGCCGGTGGGGTTTTACAGGGGTTATGGAATAATATTGTGTGTCATCATATTCCAAGATATCTTATTATCAATGATTACTATGATGCCAATTATCCGGATGCACTTAAAAATGTACTTTATAAATTGAGTTTGGAAGGTTTTAAAGTGGAGTTGGTAGAGAGGATAGGAGTGAATGGGATTTATTACATGAAACGGTTAAACGACTAATCATACAGGTGCATAAAGTTATCTCGGTTGGCTAATACAGAATAGTTGAGTATGATGTCTTTTCTGCCTTTCCTTCCCAGTCTTTGTCTTAAGTCAATATCGACTAATAGCTTTTTTAAATTCTCATTCCATTCAGCTTCAGTGGCGCACAAAAATCCATTTTCTCCATGACGAACAATTTTTGAATTCACTCCCACGGGAGAAACCAAAGCGGGGATATTCAGTGAAAGATATTGCAGTGCCTTAAAGCCACATTTGCCTTTGGACCATTGGTCTTCCGAAAGAGGCATCACCCCGATATCTATTTTAAGGAGATCTTCGATTTCTGTTTCTTTATTCCATGGGAGGAATTCAATTGATTTCAAAGGTAAATCTGGTGGTTGATTGGAAATGATCAAAAAGGTAAAATAAAACTGCTTTTCCAGTTTTTGTAAAATCGGAACGAGCATCTTCAGATAGGGTAAAGTAGAATGTGTCCCGGTCCAGCCAATTACCGGCTTTCCTAGTTTCTTTGGCTGCGGGTACAGCACGGGGTTATGGAGGTTTTCAGTATCAATAGTGGTTGGATTAAGCACCACATTTTTGTTAAATTGCCCGGCGTAATCAAACAGATAATCATTTCCCGCACTGATTTTATAACTCCATTTGCAAATGGAGCCTACCTTGTTATGCCATTTTAATCTGGCTGCCAACCGGTTAGTTTGGGAGGTATTGGGCAACCAGATGGCATCATCGAAATCGTATATGATCTTTTTTTTGAGGACTTTAGCGATCCACCATTCAAACACCGGTGGGCCAACCGGCGCAGCCTCCCGATGAATAAATACGTAGTCATATTCAAAAAGCCCAAAAAGCACCAGGAATTTTCGCTTGATTAGACTTTTGATTATCCCCCATAATTTACTCTTAAACTTCCCACGTTGATACAAGATTTTCCATGTTGCCTCATCAAGAAAAGGAGCAATGTCATATCGTATCCTCTGATGATTAAAAAAATGAAGATATTGTTCGAAGCGGAAACGCTGGGAGGGGGCTTGGCGTGTTGGATAGGGGACCAGGAAAACTATTTTCATCAAATTCCGATTCTTTCAGCTTTGAAATCTAGCCCTAAAATTAGAATAAATAAAATGGAAGGTTAAATTTGTGGAATTGAAAGATTGACATGACCAGTAAAGATTTCATAGTTACACCTTTTGTTTTGCTTATAATTTATGTTGTAGCATATTTAGTTCGACCAAAATTTACAGATAATGTAACTAAAAGATATTTCATCCCCGGGTTAACCGTAAAAATTTTTGGTGCATTAGCTGTGGGTTTTATCTATCAGTTTTACTATGATGGAGGTGATACTTTCAATTTTTATAATGATAGTAAACTTATTTGGAAAGCCTTCCTTGAATCTCCTATGAAGGCATTTAAATTAATTTTTTTGGCTTCTGGTACTCATTTTCCGGATACATATATTTATTCCTCCCAAATGCATTTTTACAATGACAGTGCTTCATACATGGTAGTTTGTATTGCGGCTTTTTTTGGTTTGTTTACATTCAATACGTACTCATCAATCGCAGTTCTTTTCGCGGCTACATGTTACATTGGCGTTTGGTCACTTTATCAGATTTTTTATTTTCTTTACCCAGCTCTGCATAGAAAAATTGCACTAGCCATATTGTTTATACCTACCGTCTTTTTTTGGGGTTCCGGCATTTTCAAGGATACGATTACCTTTGGATGTCTGGGAGTTTTAACCTATGCTTTATATAAAATATTTATTCGGAAAGAAAGCTTGGTTATCAATGCAATTATTTTAGTTATTTCGTTTTGGTTTATCTACAAAATCAAAGTATACATCCTTTTAAGTTTTTTACCATCCATTGTAATTTGGGTAGTTTCAAAAAATCTAAGTTTAATCAAATTAAAGTTCGTGAAATACACAATAATGCCCCTTGTCATTATTTTGGCTTTTGTGATTTCTTATCACGGTTTGATTGCTGTATCCCAATACGATCCACGCTATTCGTTTGAACAAATAGCAACTACAGCCAAGATTACCGCATATGATATTGCTTTCTTTTCTGGCCGTGACGCAGGATCAACATATGTATTGGGAGAAATGGATGGTACATTCTCTGGCTTATTGACTCTTGGCCCGCAGGCAATAAATGTTGCGTTATTTAGACCCTACTTATGGGAAGTAAAAAACCCTTTAATGCTTCTCTCAGCTTTGGAAGCATTAATATTCCTCTATTTTACCATTAAAACTATATTAAGCAGATGGTTCCTAAGTATTATAAAACATGTTTTTAAACCCGAGGTACTGTTTTGCTTGACCTTTGCTCTCACCTTTGCATTTGCCACTGGTATTTCAACTTACAACTTTGGTTCTCTATCACGTTACAAAATTCCGATGATTCCTTTTTATTTGCTTTCTCTTTTTATCATTCAGCATAATTTATCTCAAACTATCAAGTATCAAGATAAAACAAAAAAGCTTGTGAGACTTTATTAAAACTCTAGTGAACTTCTAAAATTGAAATAAATTAATTAGTCTTGCATTCTATTAGAAAAATATGATGAATAGAATTATTGTAGATGCCGACAAAAGCTCGTTTTCATTGAATATCAGGGAATTGCTCAGTTATAGGGATCTATTCTATGTACTTTCATATCGTGATTTAAGGGTTAGATATGCCCAAACGTTTCTTGGCCTCCTTTGGGCAGGTATTCAACCCATTGCCACTTTAATGATATTAACTTTAATTTTCGGGCGTGCCATCAGTGTAGACACTGGAGGTATCCCTTATCCTTTGTTTGCATTAGCAGGCATGACAGTCTGGAATTATTTTTCTTTTGTAATGGCCCAATCAGGCAGCTCTATAATTTTGGCACAGGAGATGGTAAAAAAAATATATTTTCCAAGAATAATAATTCCATTTTCCAAAGGTATTGTTGGGTTCGTAGATTTTTTAATCACTTTTTTATTTCTAATGGTATTAATGTTTTATTACAATTATACCCCAACAATAAGAATATTATATAGTTTGTTATTTATTCTTTTAACCGTGTTAGCATCACTAGGTGTCGGGGTATGGCTAAGTGCCTTGACAATTAGATATAGAGATTTTCAACATATAGTTCCGTTTATGGTACAATTGGGTCTGTATGTGACACCTATAGCCTACCCAAGTACTTTAATTCCGGAGAAGTATTTATTGTATTATTATATAAATCCAATGGCTGGGATTGTAGAGGGATTCAGGTGGTCATTGATAGGCGGTTTGCCTTTAAATCAATATGTTTATATCTCTTTTGTATGTGCTTTTTTGTTGTTCATTTCGGGTCTGATTTATTTTAAAAGGACCGAAAAAATAATAGCTGATATTGTTTAATTGCTTTTGTTGTTATGTCAGAATTTGCCGTGAAGGTTGAAAGATTAAGTAAATATTATCAAATTGGTAATACTAGAAGTGCAAGTCTACGTGATTCCATAAGTGCCAGAATTAAGAGCTTTACAAAAGGTAAGTCGTCTGAAAAAGGAATATTTTGGGCTCTTGATGACATCAATTTTACACTAAAAAAGGGTGTAGCAATGGGTATTATTGGGAATAACGGTGCTGGCAAAAGCACATTGCTCAAAATACTTTCAAGGATTACAGAACCTTCTAAGGGTCGGTTCGAAATGAATGGTAAAGTTTCATCTCTTCTTGAAGTGGGTACCGGTTTTCATCCTGAATTAACCGGAAGGGAAAATGTTTATTTAAATGGTACTATTCTAGGCATGAAAAGAAGGGAGGTTAAAAACAAATTCGATGAAATTGTTACATTTTCCGGTGTTGAAAAATTCATTGATACACCAGTAAAACATTATAGCAGTGGCATGAAGGTTAGATTGGCATTTGCGGTAGCGGCCCATTTAGAACCGGAAATTTTAATTATAGATGAAGTATTAGCGGTAGGCGATATCGAATTTCAAAAAAAATGCTTAGGGAAGATGAATGAAGTCACTGGGAATGGAAGAAGTGTGCTATTCGTTAGTCACAATATGGGTGCAGTTTCAAAACTATGTGATTACGGCATTCTTTTACAAGATGGAAAGGTAAAAAAGCAAGGTGACATTCAGGAGGTAATTAGGGATTATACAAATAAAGCAACTTCGTCAAACTTATACTTAAAAGAAAGTTTAGAGAATGACAAGAGTCATAATATTGTAAGAGTATACACGACAAATAGTAACCAACAGTCTGAAAGTTATTTCAAACATGATGAGAATATTTTTCTTCATATAGAGTTTGTCGCCTCAGAGTTGGTAAGAGATTTGAACATATGTATCTCTGTTTATAATGATATCGGAAGGGCAATATTTACTTCAGATCGGTCTTTAGAAAACTATGAAATAGGTATTGAATGTATAAATAAGGCTATAGTAAAAATACCAGCAAATTTATTAACTAACGGCGACTACTCATTTTTAGCTGCTATACACAATCCGTATAGCGGTGCTATTGAATACCTAGAGTATATTTGTCCAATTTCAGTACAGGATAATGGCACCCCATATCTAAAATATGTAGGTCGTTGGTTCCATGGTGACGTTTTTGTGGATTGCCATTGGGATTTCTCATGAATTTTAAATTGGAATATATGGATTTAAATTTATCGAAATTAGAATATAATGGAATAAAAATTTATTACAGGAAAGGCTCAACAGATGAGGATGTAATTACTTATAGTCTGGACCAGGACATCTTCTTGAAGGAAATTCGAGACTTTAAGTTAACCCATGATATCAACTTAATTGATATTGGTGCTCATATAGGGACATTTTCTATAATCGCTTCTCAAAAAGCCCCAAATGGAAAAATATATGCTGTAGAAGCATCTAAAGATACTTTCAGCATTTTGAAGAAAACTGTTGAAGAAAACAACTTACAAAATATTATATGTGTAAATTCCGCAATTTCCAAATCTGATGGAACAGAGAAGTTATTTCTAAGTCCGGAAAACTGGGAACATAGCATTACAAAAAAATTTACTGGCGAATTTGAGCTTGTTAAATCATTGTCTTTAAAAACCTTTTTTCAAGAATATGATTTGAAATCTTGTGATTTAATAAAATTTAATTGTGAAGGTGCTGAGTTCGGTATTGTATTTTCTACTCCTCCAGAAGTTCTAAAGAAAATTAAAATGATGCTTATTTTGTTTCATGAAGATATGGTGGATGATAAAAATCACAACAGAAACACGTTAAAAGAATATCTTAGAAAAAATAATTTTTTGATAAGAACTGTCGGTGAAAATGAAATTAGGGGTTGGATTATAGCTAAAAATAAATCTTTTTACTCCGTATCCGGACATAATTGGTTTGTCATGAAGGACTTTTTTACAAAAAAAGCCAGTTCCTTTTTAAATAGAGTAATACGGAAATACAAAAATGTATAGACATAAGTAAACATGAATATGCAATTGCTGAACTTAATTTTTGAGGATGTTATGAATAAAATAAGTAGCACTAAGACTTAAAATCAAAAGATTAAAAATTCTATACAAAAACTTCATTTCGGGTCATGGGTTTTGCCAAATTGACGTTACTCTAGCCTATTCGAAATGATTGAAAAGGTATTCCCACAAACCAGTACACCAATTTACAAAAATAAAGTTTTTTGGAATAGCGTCTGTGCTAATGAAATTTGCTAGCTTAAATGAACATACTTTAATTATGCATATCGTAGAAACTATCTAACAGGAAAGCCCGGTTTCAGCGTAGTACCTTAGTTAATTTAAAAAGAGATTTTAATATCCAAATTTGAAATATCAATTACAAAATAAATATTAATATGAAAAATAAAAGAATATTTGTAACAGGAGGTGCTGGGTTCATAGGTAGTCATTTGGTAGAAAAACTTGTTGAACTTGAAAATGAAGTGGTAGTGGTTGATAATTTGTTAAGAGGTAACAAAATACCAAGTGATGTATTTAAGAAAATTGAATTTCATAATGCGGATGTGCGGGATAGTAGCAAAATTTTAAAACTTAGTCGAGGTGCAGATGTAATATTGCATTTTGCGGCCATATTAGGTGTAGATATTGTGGCTGATAATCCGGTGGAGACAATGGATACGGAGGCTGTAGGGATGCAAAATATCGCTCAGGCCGCTATTAAAAATAATATACCAAAAATATTATATGCATCTACCAGCGGAGTTTATGGACATAATGCACTGGAAAAAAGTGTTACTGAAGACATTATGATTGATCCAAAAACAAGTTATGCTATGGCTAAACGATACAATGAGATTTATTTGGGGGCGTTACATGAAGAAAAAGGGATCAATGCGATTGCACTAAGGTTTTTCAATGTATATGGACTAAGACAGGATAATCGAATGGTCACTCCACGTTTTTTTGAACAGGCTATTAGTAATAAGCCAATTACTGTTTTTGGTAATGGGAATCAAACAAGAGATTTTACCTATATAGATGATACCGTAAAAGCTACCATAGAGCTTGGCGAAAAAGTCAATGGTTTTGAAATTTTTAATGTAGCAAATGAAGAGGAAATAGCAATTGGTACATTAGCCAATAAGATTAAGGAAATCTCTAATTCATCATCGGAGATTGTCTACATCAATGCACCAACAAAGAGATACGACTACGAAGTGGGTAGACGATTTGGTAGCTCAGAGAAACTCTTTAAGAATATTGGATATAAACCCTCCACAGGCATCGATGAGGGACTTAATGTTATTTACAAAGACATGCTTAAAAGTAAAAGTATTGAAGAAGCATGATGAACAATGAATTACCATTGGTGTCTGTGTTAATGACTTCATTTAACTCTGAAAAATTTATTGCAGAAGCTATAAGGAGCATTATCAATCAAACATATGCTAATTGGGAGTTACTTATAGCTGATGATTGCTCCGCAGATTCTACCAGAGAAGTCATAGCCTCTTTTGATGATGAAAGGATTCGGGTCTATCACAATAGTGTAAATCAACATTATTTAAGAACCAGGAACAGATTGGCTAATAAGATAAAGGGCGATTTCATTACTTTGCTGGACTCTGATGATTTGTGTACTCCTGATAGATTGGAAAAACAATTGAAAGCTTTTAAAGATGATCCAGAGTTGGGGTTGTGTGGATGCTTTGTGAGATACATTGATGTTGCCGGGAAAGAATTAGATATTCCCTACGAAAAGCCTACAGAGTATAATGAAATCCGTAAAAAAATAAAAAATGAGAATGTTTTTACTGGCTCAACTATTCTTGTAAAAAAGAGTATTTGGATTGATATAGGGGGATATAGAGATTTTTTTAATTCCTTGGGATACGAAGATTACGATTTAACCTCGAGAATAGTGGAAAAGTATAAATGTATTAATATTCCTGACAAATTATATATATACAGACAATATCCGGAATCCTCATCAAAATCTAATCTATTGTTCAACCCCTTTAAACTCCATGGTTATGCGTTAATTCAGAAGTTTATAGCTGAGAGAAGTGGCGATGGGGTTGACAGTCTTGAGAAAGGAGATATTCCTGGCATAATCAATTTTGTTATGGAAAAACATAAACCGTATGTAGAGGATCCGTCTTACATTTACAGGGTGTTTATGTGGTCACATTTGAATAGAAAAATGTTCTGGCTTGCCTTTTCATATTCAATGAAAGCAATCCAAATTAAACCACTAAAATTCATCAATCACAAAACTCTGGTATTATTCTTTCTGATTTATCTGGGTATTATTAAAAACTGAATTACCACAATAATTGTCACCACGTTATCAGCTATTGCCCATTAACAACCTTAAAGCATTTTTTTGATATCTTAACATCTTTTTGGCTGAGATATTTCATTTATATAAAACATGTGATTATAAGTTATTTGAGCGAAGACTACCGAATATCTCGGGTTTGGTCTAAAGGTTATCCTTTCCATTAAATGCTAACCTAACAAGTTTACAATATCATCTACAAAATCCTTATAGTTTAATTCCGCGTTGTAAAGTTTATTCCATACTTTACGAGCATAGACTCTCTTGTCCTCCATTTCTTGTGGTGACAGGTTGATAAAATTCAGAACCTTTTCTGCTAATTCTTCGATAGTGGGATTGGCACTGACCAAATAACCACTTTTATTACCAACTATTTCGGAATTACCTCCAACATTGGTTGCTAAAACAGGGGTGCCCGCAGAAATGGCTTCCATAATAGATACAGGAATACCTTCATATTCACTCAAACTAATAAACAAGTCAAAATATTCATTACGATAAAGGTTTAAAACTTCTTCATTGGATAGTTGACCAAGAAAAGTTATTTTAATGTTTTGATATTTAATAGTTATTTCATCGCTTTCCTTTTTTATATCTTGATACAATGGACCACTTCCAATATGTGTCCAATTAATATTGATGCCTGTGGAACCTAATGAATATAAAAGCTTTACAATTAGATCGACCCTTTTAAGTGGAATCAAAGAAGAGCACGAGATAAATTTAAAGCTATCCAAACTACTTTTTTTGATATTTCCCTGCAAATCTTTACTACCTAGCCTTGACACAAAAAATTTTTCTTGAAAATTTTCTCGTAAAAGTCTTGAACAATATTGATATCCATGGTCTGAGATAAAATGGATGCTATCCAAATTTTGAAATATTAAAAACCTATGTGGAAGATAGTTTATTTTATTTCTAAAAAAATAAACGTCCCATCCATGCCCTCTTGTAATTACCCTTATCCCTGGATTTTTTCTTTTTAACAAGGCTAGACCAATTGCCATGTTGTTGCACCAATATGAATATCCCAAAGTATCTTGCAGGATTAATTTTTCTTTTTTAGTTATGCCTATTATAAAATTGCATAAATTTTGACCTTTTCTAAGTGAAGTCAATATAGTTGATAAAATTTGATAGGTTGGAAATATTTTATACCTGAAAATGATAATATGAAATTCTTTCCAGAACATACGGTTAAATAAATACTTTAGACTTGCAATCTTTTCAGATAGAGTTGGCAGATAAGAGAAATAGTATATTTGTAGATTATCTGGAATATCCCGGATTATCTTTGATGGTTTTGAGTTTGTAATAATGAAAATTTTATTGAATTTTTTTGATAGTATTGGTATTTCACTTTCGAGAAAGGTTTCATACGATCCATAAGGATAGCTTGCAGTTATCAGGAACAATGTCTTTCTATTCATGTAAATTTTTGATATAAAGCAATGAGTTTATCATTTTCAGTTTTGATGGCCAACTACAACAATGGCAAATATATAAAAGATGCAATAAACAGTATTTTAGCACAAACCTATAAAAATTGGGAGTTAATTATTGTAGATGATGCGTCTACGGATAATTCGGTTGAAATCGTTGAATCTATAGCTCGTTCTGATCATCGAGTAAAGCTATTTATAAATAGTAAAAACCGAAATTGTGGTTACGCCAAACACAGAGCTGCCAAAATGGCCTCTGGTGATATACTAGGTTATTTGGACCCCGATGATACTTTAGAAATTAATGCCTTGGAAGAAATGAAGAATTGTCATGAAAGCAGGCCGGATATAGGATTGATTTACTCATCTCATTATATATGTGATGAGGACTTAAATATCAAGCGACTGGCTTATGCTGCCGAAAAGATACCGGAAAATGAAAACTATTTAACCCATGGAAAAGGAGTAACTCATTTCGCCACTTTTAAAAGAAAATGTTATCTGAAAACAACTGGAATCAATCCTTACTTTAAAAGAGCGGTGGATCAAGATTTGTATTATAAACTAGAAGAAGTTTGCACCTTATATTTTCTTAACAAACCACTTTACAAATATCGAATCCATGAAGGTGGCATCTCAACTTTAAAAAACCTTTCAAAATCAAGATACTGGTTCGTAAAAGCTAAACATGATGCATATTTACGACGAAAAAGTCTAAAACACATTAAAAATATTAGCAAAAAAGAACTCAATGCTTGGTATAGTATTTTATATGTAAGCAAAGCTTCGGATTCTTTGAAAAGGAAGAATATCCTTAAGATGTTTTGTTGGATTATCTTATCCATTTTGAAAAGCCCCATTGATAAATATTTTATTTTAAAACTGAAGACATTGTTTCTAAATACCAGGTTTCATAAGCTTTACAAATTCGCAATTTCTAAAAGTTTTAAAGAATGACTAAAACAATATTTATTTTTGCATACTACAGCTACAAAGATCCAATTTTCCAAAGTGCCGTACTTCCCTATTTTGCAGGATTATCAAAATCCAATAATTTTAAGTTTGTTTTATTGACTTTTGAACAAAAAAGATTTCAACTTTCTAAAACGGAGGCTTCCAAAATAAGAAAAAGACTATTTGCACAAAATATATTGTGGTACAGAACTTATTGGCATTCAGGTAAATTTAAACTTGTGAAAAAATCCTTTGACTTTTTATGGGGGATAGCTTTTTCAGTATTCCTCGTTTTGCGGTATAATGCAAAAATTATTTACTCCGAGGGTTTTCCCGGTGCAATTATTGGGCATTTTTTAAGTACAATTACCTTCAAACCTCATATTGTGCATACTTTTGAACCGCATTCTGAGTACATGGTTGAGGCGGGTGTCTGGAATAAAGATTCTTGGGAGTATAAACTATCGAGAAAATATGAGTCAAAGGTTGCGGCAAACTGTGCAGTTATCTTGACCGCTACAAATAAAATGATAACTAAACTTGAAAATATTGGAATTAAAGGTGAAATATATAGAGTCCCTTCTTGTGTAGATACCCATATATTCAGATTTGATCCCCAATTAAGAGCCCAGATTAGAAGAAACCATAATATTAGAGACAATGAATGTGTTTTGACTTATCTGGGTAAATTTGGTGGGATGTATATGGAAACAGAATTATTTGATTTTTACAGAGTTTGTAAGGAAAATTCAAAAATAAAGTTTAAATTCTTTTTACTTACCAGTGAAGAAGAGTCTAAGTTGTTTGATTGGATACAGTCAAGGGATTTGATAAAAGAAGATTTTGTCATAAAGTTTGTTAAAAAAGAAGAAGTACCGGCATATCTATCGGCATCGGATTTTGGTGTTGTTGCCGTTAGGCAAAAGCCTAGTAAAGTCTATTGTTCCCCAATAAAGGATGGTGAATATTGGTCATGTGGGTTGCCAATAATAATACCAGAGGGAATTTCGGACGATTATCTTTTTGCCACTCAACACAAAATAGGGTTCACAATAAAAGATATGTCAAAAAATTCATTTTTAGCCACAGTGCATGAAATTGAAAATCTATTTCTTTCTCAAGAAAAACACAAAATTAGGGAGAGATGTAGAAATTTTATCATTAAGGATAGATCAGTTAAAAACTATCAACCTCTCTATAGCAAAATATTCAATAAAATTTAATAAATGTAAGTTATTTAAATTAATAGTAATAAGAAGATCAAAAATATTAAGCTAGCTTTACATAAAGAAAAACGTAGTGAAGATAGTGAGGTTTTTTGTTGGAGTGGTATTGCTATTACCCTATACAGTTTATTCTCAATGTCCAACAGTGGATTTTAACATTCAAACAAATGGATGTATAAATGAAAACATATTGATTGACAACTCGTCTTTTGGAGTCTCAGATTTTGAATGGGATTTTTGTCCGAATGACTTTGAGTCCTCACCCATAATAGGCAATACAGACGTTGCATCGGCGTCAGTGCCTCTAGGTTTTAAATTGGTATTTGATGGGGAAAATTGGTATGGGTTTATTACCAATAGAGGTACCAGCAAAATCTTTAGACTGGATTATGGAAATAATTTAGATAATTCCTTCCCTGAAGTTGTGGATTTAGGTAATCCTGGCGGCTTTTTGAATCAACCAGAAGCAATTGATATAATTAAAGTAGGAAACTTTTGGTATTGTCTAGTTACTAAAAATATTTCAAATCCTGGTAACGATCTTATTCTTTTGGAACTGGGAGAGAATATTGAAAATGATACCCCATCTGTCGTATCTCTTGGAAATTTCGGTATTAGCTCGAAGATCAGAGGTGTCAAAGCTATTTATGATGGTGGCAATATCTACATAGTCCTTTCAACAGGTAGCAAAAATATAACGATTGTCAATTTTGGAAATTCATTTTATAATACAATTGGAAGTGGTCAGATTATTTCCACTAACAACCTAACTAACGCGAATGCAATTCTTGGGATAGATGTATTAAAAACTTGTGACAATTGGTATGTATTTGCTGCATCTTTTGACGCAAATCGAATTCACAAGCTCAAGTTTGGAAATGATTTGTTTACTCAACCTATTGAAGAAAGTAGTTTCACCTTTTCTGGTATACAAAACCCTTTTAGTGTAAAAGCAGCCCTGATCGGGAGCCAGTCGTATGTTTTGGTAGGTAACTTCAACGATCCTGTGATTTTATTGAGATATGACGATATTAGTTCAACTGATACCCCGGATATATTATCACAAGCAACCCATAACATTCCAAGATTGACTGCATTAGATATAGGTTTTCAACGTGGCCGTTATTTTGTAGAAGGGATTCATTATATAGATCATATGCTAACTAAAATTGTTTATGATTCTGTTTGCGATGCTTCTATTACTTACCTAAAAAATGAAAACCCCGGGTCAATTTACTTTTCAAGTCAAGGAAGTTTTGATATAGTTTTAAAGGGTACAGATAATCCTGACAATAAAGCCATCAATTTCAGCAAAAAAACGGTTTCAATTACTAATCTCAGTTCACCTGAAATAGTATTTGATAGAAATGATAATCAATGTTTAACTGTTGTTAACTCATTTTCTTCAACCAATAATACTCCCTCCCAAACTGTTTTAAATTGGATCTGGGATTTTGGGGATGGATCACCGACCAAGACAGGCCAAAACGTATCCCATCAATATTTTAACTCCGGCATCTATAAAGTTGTCCTCCAAGCTGAATCAGCCAATACCTGTAATCAAACTACCTTTGAGAAAATTACAATTTTTGATGAACCAGTTCCGGATTTTACATTACCAGTGGGTTTGAATTGTTCCAATCAGGGTCTTTTATTCACGAATACTACCCCTGGTGATTACGGCGATATCATCTCCTGGACCTGGGATTTCGGTGACGGGGAGAACTCCACAGAGGAAAACCCCGTTCATGCTTTTTCTTCAGCCGGAACCTATAATGTCAAATTAACCGGGGCCATTCCTAGCTGCGCCACAGAAACAACTATTTCAGTTGATGTGGTAGAAGGCCCTGCTGTTACCTACTCATTCGCCAACGATTGCTTCAACAATAGCATTACCTTCACCAACAATACTACAGGCACGGATATCACTGGCTACACCTGGAATTTTGGCGATGGAACAACTTCCAATCTGGTTAACCCTACCCATACTTACGCGGCTCCGGGGGACTATACAGTGATGCTCACGGCTGACAATGCGTTGGGTTGCAGTGTAACCAATAGCCAAACCGTCACTGTATATGCCTTGCCAGAGGTAGCATTTATCAACGAACTGTCCTGTAGCAATGGCACGACACAATTTTTTGACCAAACTACCGCCGCTAATGCGAATATTACCAATTGGACATGGGATTTTGGGGATGGCAATACTTCTACAGAAAAAGATCCGGCACATATATACCAAACCAGTGGCTCTTTTCTTGTCAGTTTAACTGCCACCACTAATTTTGGTTGTACTGCGACCCTGGAAAAGATGGTGGATGTAATCGCGGGGCCAACTGTTGACTTTGCTATCGATCAGGTTTGCCTGGGTGAAGAGTCGCAGTTTGAAGACTTGTCAGAGACCATAGATGGCTCTGCCATCACCTCCCGGTTTTGGGAAATCGACGGTCAGGTATTTACAGAACAGAATCCCACTGCCACCTTTGCATTGCCTGGAACTTACCAGGCAAGTTTAACTGTAACTTCCTCAACTTTTTGCACAGCTACCATTACAAAAGATGTGGTGATTAACCCGTTGCCAGTAGCTGATTTTGGTGCTGAGAATGCTTGTGTTAATGATGCTGTCCGGTTTATAGATGAAAGTATTGTGACCGGCGATGCTATTGGTATTTACCAGTGGAATTTTAGCAATTTGGGTAATTCCTCAGGTGCTAATCCTGTTTTTACCTTTGAGGCTACAGGAGATTACGTGGTGGGCTTAACCATTACAACTGAAGCTGGCTGTGTCAGTACAATTAGTAAAAGCATCTCTATTCTCGAGCGGCCTGAAGGAGCTTTTAACACTGACGTATCGCAAGGACCACCTCCATTGATGGTGAATTTTGAGAACAGTTCGATGGGAGCAGATAATTTTAACTGGGACTTTGGTAATGGAGAAAAAAGTGCTGTCACTAACCCGATTTTTACTTTCACGGACTTAGGGCTTTTTGAGGTAATAATGATAGCATCTACTGACGCAGGCTGTGCAGATACAGCAAGGCAAATAATTAACATCGTTGAGCCGATTATGGATGTGGCGATTGAGGGCATGACTACCTTATCTCAGGATGGCAAAACCCGGGTTTCTCTTGACATCAAAAATAATGGCAGCCTGTTTGTCGATAAAGCTGAGATCGCCTTAGAGATTGGCAGTGAGGCCTCGGTAACCGAAATCCTGGAACAAACCATCGCCCCCGGTGAATTGATGGTGTATCCATTAAACATTAGCATTACCAATCGTAACACCACCCCTTATCTTTGTGCCACCTTGGTGCTCCCGGAGTCAGCTTTTGCAGAGGCGAATTTGACAAACAATACTTATTGCATCAACTTGAATGAAAAATCAAACGTAATCGATCCATTTCCTAATCCCACGGATCGACTGATAACGGTAGGGGTGGTTTTGGAAGAAAGCCAAAAAGTGAACATTTCTATGCACAACGCTATGGGTCAACCAGTCCTTAAACGGGAAATTCCTGAAGCGCCGGAAGGGCTCAATGAATTTCAGGTGGATGTAACCGGGATCGGTGATGGCATTTATTGGTTAAAACTGCAATATGGAAGCTCCGAGGAGGTTTTCAGGGTATTTGTGAGCAAGTAATCACCCATCATATTAGTTTGACTTAAAAACTTAACTTATTTCAGGTCTCAATTAAGAATTGAAACTTTGAAAGGGCAGATAAAAGCAGGATTATTAATTGCTTATTAAAACCTTCACGCTGAAAGTGAAATTAATTTATCCTATTCTTCAGCATAAGTGGCCTATATTGGCCCATATAACCTGGTGGGCTATCTACTTGTTTGTCATGCAACAATACGAATGGGCTGTTGAAGAGATAGTTTTTTCCACCCGGGGCTCCAAAAGTTACCTGGTGTTACCAGCAAGCAAAAGTATATCTATCCGCACTGTTGCTTACTCTCTTGCTGTTGCTCATCTATATCCTTCGGCCTGCAGATTAAAAAGCTCGGCATAGCGCCCACCACTGGTCAGGAGCTCCTCATGCGTGCCGATTTCCAGGCACTGGCCTTCGTCCAAGACCATGATACGGTCGGCCATTCTGACGGTGGAGAAGCGGTGGGAGATGAGAACGGCGGTTTTTCCCCTGGTGAGCTCGGTAAACCTTTGGAATACTTCGTGTTCGGCGCGGGCGTCCAGGGCGGCGGTGGGTTCGTCGAGGATCAGTATCTGTGCATCGCGCATGTAAGCACGGCCCAGCGCCACTTTTTGCCATTCCCCTCCGGACAGTTCCACCCCATCGGCAAACCTGCGCCCGATCATTTGATCATATTTTTCAGGAAGCTTGTCGATCACCGTATCTGCCAGGCTTTGCTCGGCTGAATGTACTATTTTTGGCCGGTTGTCTTTTTCGTCGATCCTTCCTACGGCAATGTTATGGTTGGCGGTCATCTGGAATCGGACAAAATCCTGAAATATGACGCCGGTTTCACTTCTGAGGTCTTCCACATTGTATGCTTTTAAATCACGTCCATCCAGTAATATACGGCCTTCGGAAGGGTCGTAAAGCCTGGCCAGCAGTTTTACGACTGTAGTTTTACCGGCGCCATTTTCACCTACCAGGGCCAGTTTTTCACCTTTTTTCAGGCTGAAATTAAGATTTCTGACAGCCCATTTGTCAGTGTTATGGTATTTGAATCCCACATTTTCAAAGACAAACCCCTCACGGATGGGGTTCGGAAACTTTAGTGCCTGGCTGTTGGCTTTTATGTTGGGCTCGAGGTTGAAAAAATCGAAGAAATCCTGCAGGTACAGGGCATTTTCGGCGACGCCGGAGAAGCGGTTGAGTATGCTCTCGAACAAGGCGCGCAGCCGGAAGAAAGAGCCGGACAAAAACGTCAGATCGCCAATGGTAATATTACCGTTGACCGTGTCCAGGATGATAAAAATATAAGCGGCATAGTATCCGGCACTACCCAGCATGGCAAAAAAACTGCCCCAACCGGCCCGGCGTAAAGACAGATTTTTGTTCAGGTTATAGAATCGGTCGGAGAGTACTTTGAACCGGTCGGTAAGAAATCTGGAGAGACCGAAAATCTTTACCTCTTTGGCAGTTTCGTCGCTGGCGCCGGTGTACCGGAGGTAATCGAGTTCCCGTCTTTCCGGGGTCCAGCTATAGACGAGCGAATAGCTGCGCTCGTTAAAGTGGGTCTCTCCTAAAAAAGCAGGAATAACGGCTATCATTAATAAAACGATGAGCCAAGGGTTGAAGGCTATTAAACCAGCAGCCAAAAATACCATTGTAATGGCGTCCTGCGCCTGGCCCAGCACCTGGGTCATTAGTATCGACCGACTGATTGTCTGTCGCCTCGCCCGTTCGAGTTTGTCGTAAAAGTCAGAGTCTTCAAATTGATTCAAATCCAGGTTGGCTGAATGCTGCATCAGGCGAATAGAGGATTTGTTGGCAAACAAGTCGCCGATCAGGCTGTCGAGCAAGGTGGTGCCCCTGTTGAGCATATCGGAAAAAATGGCCAGCAAAAACTCAATGCCTACCAGGGTGAAAAGGTAGACCAATGACTCCCCGGTTTCGGATTGCGATACCCGTATGACCTCGTCGATGATTAATTTGGCGATATAAAGCGTAACCAGGGGAATGGCCGCACGGATCACCCTCAACAGCAAATTGACTAATACCATTTTTGGATTGGTCTGCCAAATCAGCCGGAAAAATTCCGGAAGGTTTTTAAGGGCCTTAAATCGTTCCCGGAACGAGAGTGGTGGTTTTCCTCCGCTTCTGGCAGGCTCCATGGAAGCCCTGAATTTAAATAATCTTTTCCAAATAGACATGGCGTCCCGTCAAATCCTATTTTATATGAAATCTAATGAAAAATGAGGGAATAATTTAGGATCAACAGGTTAATTGATAATGCTGTGGCTTAAAGAAGTTCCTGTTGACTCCAAAAAAAGCCGGATTCGAGGCTAAAAAGCCATTACCTGGTTCAGGTTTTGACGGAAGCCTGAAGTAGCTGAAGTATTTTTCATCACACACAAGTTGAAAACCTGCCGCATTTTAGGGACTGTCCAATAAGTACTATATTTCGGCTTGTACATATTTTATTTGCTTTAATGACCAGTACACACCCCTGTCCCCCTCGAGGGAGGATTCAAGTAACGCTAAACCAACTAAAATTCCCCATTTCTTGACCAGATCAAACTTATTGGACAGTTCCGGATGGAGCCAGGGAAAAACTTTCAATCCACTGTGCGGACAACCACCTTGCCAACGGTTTTTCCACTTTGAAATAACCGGACAGCCTGGGGTAAATCGTCCAATGAAAAACTGTGCCCCACCAATGGTGGATCCAGGCGCAGTTCCATCAGGTCGCCGACTACGCGTTTGAATAAGTCATATTTTTCATATAACCATACCAGGTTAAAACCCATCACCGACTTGTTATCTTCGATCAGCTTCTGAGGGTCTACTTTGGGTCGCGTAAGATACTTGTATACCAGCCTAACAAAATCGGGCCGGTTCCCTGACTGCGCGTACCTGGCAGAACCATACACGATGATACGGCCTGTTTTACAAAGTGCCTGATAGCTGTCCTGAAAAAATCTTCCTCCTACACATTCCAACACCAGCGTCAGCTCCCTGGAGTCGAGGGCTTCGGCCAGATTATTTTTGAAGTTTTTGTCTCTGACGATAATTCGGTCATAACCGGCCTTTTCCAGGATGGGTATTTTTGATTTGTGGCCAATACTTCCAATGGTAAAAGCATCGAATTTTTTAGCAATTTGATGAGCCAGTAAACCCACGCCCCCGGCTGCGCTTTGGATGAGTACGGTCTGGTGTTTTTTTAGGTGGCCTAATTCGATCAGCGCGTAGTAAGCTGTCAGGGCCTGTACGGGAAAGGCCGCACCTTCCTCGAAAGTCCAGTTTGCCGGCAATGGCACGATATATTTGTGATCGATGTTTAAACGATTTGTATACCCGCCGAATTTAGTTACTCCCATCACCTTGTCACCAATTTGACACGTCCCTGCATGCTGACCAGTCTCAACTATTTCACCGGCATATTCCAACCCGGGAACAAAGCTACCTTCAGGGGTGGCACTATATAATCCGAACATCGCAAAAATGTCTGCAAAATTTAATCCGATAGCCCTGACCGCGACCTGTACTTCACCCTCCCGGGGAGGGGCGAGCGATTCTTTGGTCAGCACCAGGTTTTTAAGGTTGCCAGCTTTGGCTATCCTCCACGCTTTTCTGTCAACAGGTTGGCTTGAGTGCATATGGTTGCTTATATTATAAAAATAAACTGTTGGTTAAATTTGATTAATATTCATTCAATTAAAAAATCTATTTGTTGTATTTCGGTTTATCTTTTACGAAATATTTATGAACTTAGGGATTGATTTATGATAACACCATCACCGTTACAAAGAGGTCATAAAGTAGCTATTGTGGCACCTGCCAAAAGCATTGGTGAAAACGACGTTGATAAGGCAATAGAGATTTTCGAGGCCTGGGGCCTGGAGGTGGTTCTGGGGAGACATCTTTTTTCAACTTTCCATCAGTATGCAGGCAGGGATGGTCAGCGGGCGGCAGATTTACAACGAGCCATAAATGATCCGGAAATCAAGGCAATTTTTTGTGTGAGAGGGGGCTATGGAACAGCCAGGATGATGGACCGGATTGATTTCAATCCATTAAGACGATCGCCTAAATGGGTGGTAGGGTTCAGCGACGTGACTGTCATGTTAAGTCAGTTGCATAATCTGGGCATGGAAAGCGTACACGGTATTATGCCCGGATTGTTTGCTCGCAATGGTACGGAAGGTGCTATCGAAAGCCTTAGAAAGATTTTGTTTGGGGAAGCAGACACTTATTTTATCAACCCGCACCCTCTCAACCGGCCTGGCATAGCCAGGGGAAAGCTGATAGGAGGAAATCTTTCTATATTGTGCCATTCAATAGGTACAGAGTCAGACTTGGTGACTGATGAGGCTATTCTTTTCATTGAAGATGTGGATGAATATTTGTACCGGCTCGACCGTATGATGGTACAGATGAAAAGATCCGGCAAGCTTGAAAATCTGGCAGGTTTAGTTGTGGGCCATTTTACGGACATGAAGGACGAGAAGGAGGTGGCTTTTGGAAAAAATGCCTGCGAAATCATTATGGAGCATGTGAGCGAATACGGATATCCGGTTTGCTGCGGCTTCCCCGCAGGTCATCATGTCAACAACCTTGCCTTGCCTATTTCCAGGCATTGTGCCCTCAATGTGGATAAATTTGGTGGTATTCTGACTTTTGGACAAAAAAATTGAATGGTGGATATATGGGTCATACTCGTAACCTGCGAACTGTATGCTAAGACAAATGCAGACGAATAAGTGCAATTTTTTTGACAACTAGGGGTGATGGGCAATTGACAATTTAAAATTGACAATGGACAATTATTTTATGATGCCGCCTTTGGGCCCGCAACTATGAAATCATATCATCCTCCCACCATTGAGGCTATCGGATAGGGCAAGTGTCCTTTTGCTCCTCCGGCGTCGGAAGGGACAAGCGGAACGTGGGTGTTGCACAACGTAAACATGTGCCTGTCTTTTTATTTTATCGGCGAAAACCTTTATGTCTCTTTGTGTCTTTGTGCCTCTGTGGTTAAAAAAGGGACACGATAAAGGCACCAAGGCACAAAGAACTTTGCCGAAAACGTTGTGCAATAGCCACAAGACGCTTGCGCCATACTTTTCACCCTGAAACCTGAAAACCCGAAACCCGGCAACCGTCATACCTAAAAGGCAAAACCAGCGGCTAACCCCGCGATGATGATGAAAGGAGCCGGAATTTTTGTGAACATTAACAAGCCAAACGTACCGACAACCACACCCAGGTTAATCAGGTTCAGATCGATGGGTTTGAATAGCAAAAACGCGGCGGCGATAACCATACCTGAGCTTACAGCGTTAATGCCTTCCAGCGACGCTTTTACAATGCGGTATTTCTTAAGGTTTTCCCAAAACCGGATGATAAAGAATATTAAAAAGGTGCCGGGCAGAAAAATTCCCGCTGCGGAAGTAAGACCACCCAGTATCTGAGTGCCGAAACCGGTTCCCTTCATAGAAATAGAACCCACAAAAGCACTGAAGGAAAAGACCGGACCGGGCAAAGCCTGCATCAATGCATAACCTGTGAGGAATTCCTGATCAGTGAGGTAACCTTTTAAAGTGGTAAACTCTGTGTAAAGGAGGGGAATTAATACTTGTCCCCCACCAAAAATGAGACTTCCGTTCCTGTAAAAATTTTCAAACAACAAAATTATTTTAGACTGGGTAATGGCCCCCAGACCGGCGGCAAAAATAAAAACACCACCCCAGAGGAAGAAATTCCTCCAGTCTATCACGAGCTTTTGCTTTTCTTCAATATCATGCCTTTTGAATTTGAAGGCGGTGATTGCACCACCTAGTAACAGGATGGCAGGAAACACAAAAGGAGAGCTGGCCAAGTAAGAAACAATTGAAGAAGCCATCATCAACAAAACGCCCGTTACGGTATTGACCACTTTGGTGGAAATTTTATAAGCCGCATAGGCCACGAATCCAATAGCCATAGGCTGGATAAACTTGGCAAACTCTATTGAAATGTTGTTTTCCTGCAAATAGGAAATACCAATGCCTGCCACAATCATCATAGTGACGGCTGGCAGCATCCAGGTAAGCAGGGTCAGATAGGCCAGATTGGGACCCCCTATTTTAAAACCAATGGCCGTGATGGTTTGGGTTGAAGTAGGGCCTGGCAGGATCTGGCAAAGGGCAATCAATTCGATTAACTCCTTTTCATCCAGATACCGCCTTTTGGTGACCATCAGGTCAAACAACATGGCTATATGTGCCTGTGGCCCTCCAAAAGCACTGACGGCAAGAACTAAAACATCCTTTAAATATAAATAGTACCTGACTCTTTTAATCAAATCAGTGAATGATTAGCCGTTTAGATTATTTTTTCAATCCGATTTCAGCCAGCCTTTCATGTAAAAATTCACCCGCAGTCATATCCGTGTATTTTTTTGGATGCTCATCGTCTATGCAGGATTCAAGGCAGGTCAAATCCATCTCCGACCTTGGATGCATAAAAAATGGAATAGAAAACCTGGAGGTTTTCATTAATTCTTTTGGTGGATTTACTACTCTATGAATGGTTGACTTCAATTTGTCGTTGGTTAACCTGGCCATCATGTCACCTACGTTTACTACCAGTTGATCTGGCAATGCTGTAATGGGGATCCACTTTCCATCCCTTCTTAAAACCTGTAATCCATCGGCACTGGCTCCCATGAGTAAAGTAATGAGGTTAATGTCGCCATGCTCTGCGGCTCTTACTGCGTCTTCGGGTACTTCGTCCAGGTTTTCTATGGGGAAGTAATGTATGGGACGCAATATGCTGTTGCCGTTGTGCACTTTGTCTTCAAAATAATGCTCCTCCAGGTTCAAATACAGTGCGATGGCTCTTAATATCTGTTTACCGGTATTTTCCAGCGTTTTGTAGGCTTCCATGCCAACTTCCGCCATTTCAGACAGTTCCCCGGGCCAGATATTATCAGGATATTCAGCCTTGATCGGGTCGCCATCCACTACCTCCTGCCCAATGTGAAAAAATTCTTTTAAATCACCTGTTGTTCTGCCTTTGGCATGCTCTTTTCCTTTGCCAATATAACCCCTCTGTCCGAAAAGCTCCGAAAGCTCGTATTTTTGCTTGATTTCATCGGGCAGGGAAAAAAACTTTTTTACCATGGCATATAACTGTGAAGTCAGGGTGTCAGATAAGCCATGATTTTTAATCGCTACAAATCCGATATTGTTGTAAGCCTCACCCAAAGCAGCCACAAAGCTTTTTTTCTTTTCCACGTCACCCCCTGTGAAGTCTGCCAAATCCAAAGATGGAACCTCATCATATAATATTTCAGACATCAGCGTTAGGTTTTAAGGTTAAACTAGGCTAACTGAAAATACAATATTTTTAAATCAGATCAAATTAATGACTAAAATTATCACATTTTATCATACGGGTTTATGATTCGGATCACGGTTATTCAGCCACTACTATTTCGATAGTGCGGCTCATAGATTCCCCGTAAGAAACGTGTACGCCATCGGCAAACTGCATGGTAATGGTGTGGTTACCTGGTGCCAGTTCAAGTTCTACTTCTGTTTGTCCTTTTCCATAATGGATGTGCGTTGAATCAGCCGGTACAACTTTTCCCTTTTCTATATAACTTCCGTTGATGATCAGGTGGTGGTGGCCTTTTCCTTCATTAATCTGTCCGGCCGGCTCTACCTCCATGCCCCTTACACCCATCGTAATTTTAACAGGGGAGGAAACCGTATCGCCATTTTTTGGCAATATGAAAAATACTTCCGGCGCTACTTTACTTTCGGCAGTTTCCGGAACTTTCTCAGTTTCTGCTGCTGTCTCATTTGTAGTTTTCGAAGTGCAGGCACTGGTTACAACAATTATTATGATATAAAATAATATTTTTTTCATGGTAGATGAATTTAGTTTTGTACCCGCAAGATATAACGAATAAAACAATTTTGATTGAAATCGAGGCAATAAATTAATGAGAAAAAGGAGGGACTCCGGCAGGAAAACTATCCTGCGTGGAGGGTGGGGGGGCTGCATCCCGCTCTGCCTTTTGTTGTTCAATAGTTTTTATTGGTTTTTCACTGATGCTGTATTTGTTAAAGGAGATAAGTGTAAAGGGTATTAAGAAGAATAACAAAATGATGTAAGCGAAACCCACATACCGGTGTTGTTGTACTTTCCTGCTAAAGTATCTGGCCAGCGTTACGGGTACCTCTTTGATGACAGGAAGTATCAAAAACAGGAGAATGCCAGCCAGATTGAACACAAAATGTATCATAGCTATGCTGATGGCCGCTTCATTGTGAAACAGCGCAGCCAGAAAAGCTGTTACGGTCGTTCCCAAATTGGCGCCTACGATATAAGGGAAACAATTTCTTAAAGAAATCTTACGGTTGGCCACGAGGGGAACAATCAGGGAGGTGGTAATGGAACTGGACTGGACGGCCGATGTGAGTATCAGCCCAAACGAGAAGGATTGAAACCTGTTCTTAAAAAAATAATTTTGAAAATTCTTTTTGGATGTTCCGATAAGCTGGCGGTAAATGATCCAGGATAGAAATTTGATTGAAATAAAAAGCAATATAAATGAAAGTATTACCGGCAATATCCTGTTGTTAAACAGAAAAACAAACTTTTCGCTCAGCCATGTTAAATCATCAATGAATGACAAATTGACAGTATCGAAAAAACTTGTTTCGACAATGGAAATGCTTCTTCCGATTTCAGAGGCAAAAAAAGTTAAGAACCCATAGAACAATTCCAGCGGCAAGAATATAATGGTTAGCAGTATGTTAAGAAAATCGTGAATGACACCGGCTGAAATGGCCCTTCGGAAGGCCCTTTTACTGGTGACAAAGCTCAGGGCCACCAGGCTGGAAGTAAGTGTGGTGCCCACGTTGGCCCCCATGATCATGGGAACAGCGTTTTCCAAACTCAAAGATCCGGTGGCCACGACAGTGACAATCATGGAAGTACTGGTGGAACTGCTTTGAATAATGGCGGTGATGAGAAGGCCGATAAACAAAGCGATAAAAGGGTTTGACGTTGTGTAAAGGATCGATTCAATACTTTCCTTACCGAGACTTTTGAAAGCTGTACTGATCAGGCTGATGGCAAAAAAGAAGAACAACAAAGATATACTGACCAGCAAAATCTGCCAGAGATAGATAAGTAGTTTACTCCTTTTAATATTTTTCAGCGTTATTTGCATCAGATAACGGACGGCTACATACGATTTGCCGGATTTAAAATTTTAGCGCGACAAAACGCGATTAACATTAAATATACTTTTAACTAACATTTTTTTAACATAAAAAAGAAAAAGGTATAATAAACAGACCTGAATACCATAATCCGAAGATACCCGTATCAGGGATATGTTACAACATGAAAGCAAGAATTATTAAAAACTTAACCGAATCTTCCGCTTATATAGTTTTCAGTTTTGGCGTTGACCGGTTTTGAAAACAATTTAGCGGTTTGCTCATATTCAATTAGTTCACCTACATAAAAAAATGCGGTTTTGTCACTCACCCGCGTAGCTTGTTGCATATTATGTGTAACGATGATGATGGTGTAATTTTTCTTCAGCCCGGTTATCAACTCCTCAATTTTTGCCGTTGAGATCGGGTCTAACGAGGCTGCAGGTTCGTCCATTAAAATAATTCCGGGCTCAACGGCCAAAGCCCTGGCAATACAAAGCCTTTGCTGCTGGCCACCGGACAATGACAGGGCCGACTTATTGAGCGAATCTTTCACTTCTTCCCATAAGGCAGCTTGTGTTAATGACCGTTCAACCACTTCTGACAGTATTTTTTTATTTTTCACGCCCTGTACTTTTAATCCGTATACAACATTTTCGTAGACAGACTTCGGAAAAGGGTTTGGTGTTTGAAAAACCATTCCCACCTTTTGTCGCAGTTCTTCAACTTTTACATTTTTATGGTAAATTTCAATCCCGTCTATCAAAATCTCGCCTTCTTTTCTAAAACCTTCAATATAATCATTCATCCGGTT
The DNA here is from genome assembly GCA_022360015.1 of Cytophagales bacterium. Lineage (GTDB taxonomy): Bacteria > Bacteroidota > Bacteroidia > Cytophagales > Cyclobacteriaceae > Agaribacillus. Next base: position 56,226 of record JAKSDQ010000244.1, on the reverse strand, counting down.
AAACATGCGTAAAAAGGTAGATTTTCCACATCCCGATGGTCCGATAAATGCCGTAACAGAGTTAGGCATAATGTCCATATTAATATTTTTGAGCACATGATTATCACCGTAATAGGCATTGACATTTTTTGCTTCTATCTGTTTCATTTCCGTTCTGTTACATCGAGGTGATAATTTTTTCACCAGTTAATTTTTTTCTGCCATTTATTTCTCAGATACACGGCTATGCCATTCATGACAAAAGTCAGAAATAACAGGATGATGATGCCGGCGGCTGCATTGGTGATGAATGCATGTTGTGGCCTTGAAACCCAGTTAAATATTTGAATGGGCAGTACGGTGAACTCATCCATGGGTGTCTGTGCCACAAAGGGCACATAGGCCAACGCGCCAATGACAATAACCGGGGCCGTTTCCCCGATGGCCCGCGAAAGTGCCAGGATAATTCCTGTCATAATCCCTCCGGATGCCGCAGGTAATACCTGATACCAGGTGGTTTGCCATTTGGTCGCACCCATGCCATATGATGCCTGTCTCAGGGAATCTGGCACTGCCTTTAAAGCTTCGCGTGTAGATACAATGATAATCGGTAGAATCAATAGCGCCAAAGTGAAGGCCCCTGCAAGTAAACTTCCACCAAAATTCAGGACACGTACAAATATCTCAAGGCCCAACAAGCCATAAATGATCGAAGGCACCCCGGCAAGGTTGGCGATATTTACTTCTATGATCGATGTTAGCCGTGTTTTTTTTCCATATTCTTCAAGATACACACCCGCCGATACCCCAAGTGGGATGCCTATTAGCGCTGTAAGTCCCAGAATCCAGGCGGTACCGGTCCAGGCGGTCAGGATTCCAGCCCTTTCTGGTTTGCGGGAAGGTAGGCTCATCAAAAAATCCAGGTCAATCCTCCCCAAACCTTCTACCAGAATATTGCCAATGAATATTGCCAGAACCACCAGGCCAATCAATGTGGAGCCGATGCCGACATATTCAAATATTGTATCCTTGATCCTGTTAATTTTTACCTTACTCATATTTTTGGTGGTATTTTTTCTTTGCCCAAAAGCTGATATTATTCAGTATAAAGGTGAAAATGAATAATGTGATGCCTACGGCAAAAATGGTTTGATACTCAAGGGAACCGTGTTGCACATCACCTAAGCTTACCTGCACAATGTAGGCCGTAATCGTTTCCACGGCGTCTCTGGGATCTATGGTGATGACGGGGCGTTGTCCGGCAGCGATAGTGACAATCATGGTTTCGCCGATTGCCCTTGCTATAGCCAGAATAACAGAAACCACAATACCTGAAGAAGCAGCCGGAACGGCTACTTTAAAGGCAGTTTGGAATCTTGTTGCCCCCATGCCGTATGAGGCTTCCCGAAGGGATTTCGGTATCGCATATAAGGCATCTTCACTAAGCGAGGAAACCAGGGGAATGATCATAATGCCCATGACAATCCCTGCCGAAAGTGCATTGAAACTTCCAAGGTCAGGAATGAATTTTTGCAAAAAAGGTGTTAAGACCGTTAACGCAAAAAAACCGTAAACGACGGTGGGCACTGCTGCCAATACCTCCAGCAATGGCTTGATAACCCTTCTGAATTTTTGAGGGGCATATTCGCTCAGGTATACAGCAATAGTGAGCCCAATGGGCATAGCCACCAAAATGGCGATAATGGAGATGAGAAATGTGCCACACACCAGTGGTAGAATACCATACTGTTTGTTGACAAACAAAGGTGTCCATTGCGTGTCAAACAGAAAATCGCTTAAAGGTACATGTGAAAAAAAACTGATTGACTCAGAGAACAGTACCCAGATAATACCTATAGTGGTAAGAATAGTCAGCAGTCCACTAACAGCCAGTAAGGACTCTATTATTTTTTCTTTCAATTTTCCCAATGAATAAAAACTTAATTTATTCAATACAAAGTCTAGTAAGCTCTCTCAATGTGCTTAATTCCTAAAGGTTTAACTGGGGTTGAAAAAAGTTGAAAACGCATTTATTTGATTTTCATATTCCTCGCCCGGAAGTGGAATGTAACCCGTCTCCCTGACCAAGGAGTCAGCGTTATTCAGATAAAAATTTACAAATTCTCTCACCGCCGGCCTGCCGGCAGCCTGATCGTTTACATAAATAAAAACAGGCCTGGACAACGGTGAGTAGACGCCCGATTTTATCGTTTCCAGGCTAGGTATTATCACACCATTACCATCATCTACCCCAATTACTTTTAATTTATCCCTGTTTTCTTCATAATAAGCAAAGCCAAAGAAACCGATGGCATTTTTGTCACCGGCAATGCCCTTTACCAACACATTATCGTCTTCACTCGCCGTAAAATCCCCGCGGCTTGCCCCGCTTTGACCAATCAGGGCCTCTGTGAAATAATCGTAAGAACCTGAAGCTATCCCGGGGCCGTAGAGGTGAAACTCTTCATCTGGCCACTCGCTGCGGATTTGATTCCACCTGACAACTTTATTTTGCGCGGCAGGTTCCCAGATTTTCCTTAATTCTTCTACAGTAAAATGGTCAACCCAGTCATTTTTTTTATTCACAACGACTACCAGTCCGTCGAATGCCACCATTAATTCAATATATGCAATGTCATTGTCAATACAGGCCTTATGTTCTGCTTCTTTAATTTTTCTGGAAGCGTTGTTGATGTCGATTTCACGACGGATGAATTTCTTAAAACCACCGCCGGTTCCTGATATACCTACAGTTATTTTCACCCTGGGTTGTTCGTATAAGAACTCCTCTGCTATTGCTTCTGAAATAGGATAGACTGTACTGGAACCGTCAATTCTCACCTCACCTTTCAGGCCGGTCGATTCCCCCGAAATGCTCCCACATTGGGTTAGCATTAACATGCTTAGCAGCAGTAGCAATAATTTTATAACCGGACGTTTCATTATAATTTAAGCCAGATGCTTATACGAATTTAGAGTTTCACGTTTTTAACGGCGAGGCTTTAATATTAAGTTTGTGTTATTAATTTCCTATTTTCGCGAATTAGTTTTAAGTTTCGGGGGTTTAAAAGGATTGAAGTCCGTCAACGTGCATAACTACGAATAATAGATATTATGGAATTTGGAATCTTTGATGTATTTAAAATCCTGGGGGCTTTGGGGTTTTTCATCTATGGAATGAAGGTGATGAGTGAGGGGCTTCAGCAGGTTGCCGGTGGCAGCATGAGGAAAGTATTAGGGGCGATGACAAGCAACAGGTTTACAGGGGTCTTTACCGGATTTCTTATAACAGGTATTTTACAATCTTCCTCTGCTACTACGGTAATGACAGTGAGTTTCGTCAATGCCGGGCTGCTTTCCCTGGTAGAATCTGCAGGCGTAATGATGGGGGCCAATATTGGCACTACTATTACGGGATGGCTGGTATCTGTGATTGGGTTTGAAGTGAAAATAGCCGATTATGCTTTGCCACTTATTGCCATTGCCTTCCCGATGATGTTTATCAGAAACGCAAATGCCCAAAAATGGGCCGAGGTGTTAATTGGTTTTGCCCTGTTGTTTCTTGGGTTGGCGGCTTTAAAAGATACCGTGCCTGACATCAAAAATAACCCGGAGGTTCTGGACTTTCTAAATGGCTATCAGCAGGGAGGGTTTTTTACGAGATTGCTGTTTGTCGGTGTGGGAACTTTGTTAACTATCGTAGTACAATCAAGTAGTGCTGCTATGACTTTAACGATCGTTTTGACCACTCAGGGCCTGCCGTTAGACATTGCTGCCGCTATGGTATTGGGCGAAAATATCGGAACTACTATTACCGCTGAATTAGCCTCTTTGGTTGCCAATACCACGGCCAAAAGGTCGGCCCGGATTCATTCGTTATTTAACGTTCTGGGGGTTACCTGGATGATAATTCTCATGCCCTATATTCTGGATCTGCTGTCTGTCGTTTTTCCGCCTCCTTCGGATGGCGATGCCAACAGGTTTGCCTTGGCAGCGTTTCACACCACTTTTAATTCGCTTAATGTGTTGTTGTTGATAGGATTTGTTCCATTGCTGGTAAAACTGGCAACCAATACAGTAAAATCCAGGAATGAGGAGGACGATGAGGATGAGGAATTCAAGCTTGAATATCTTGGCAACAAGGTGCTTACCTCTGTTGAGCTATCACTGGCCGAGGCGCACGCCGAAATAGAGAAATTTGGTAAGATTATTTACAAAATGTCAGTGTTATTGACCGAGCTGGCGGCCACCGATAAACTCAAGAAAAAAACCAGGCTGCGCGAAAAGTTGCAAAAACTTGAGGATTTGACAGATAAAATGGAGGAGCAAATTGCAACATTTTTGGTACGCGTATCTGAAGAAAGGTTTAGCCCTGATGAGTCAGTAGACGTCAAGGGAATGATCGATATCATTACGGATTTGGAACGAATGGGGGATATTATAGTAAGAATGGCGCGGGATATTGAACGGATGGATAAAAAAGGCCTGGAGTTTAATGACAACCAGAAAAATAATCTGAATGAAATGGGGGCAAAAGTAGATGAGGCTTTGAAGTTGATGATGGAAAACCTCAAACAGGAAAAGTCAGAAATATCACTGGATGAGGCCAAGGTGAAGGAAACGGAGATCAACAGGCTGAAAAAAATCCTCAAGAAAGACCAGATGAAGCGGCTGGTAGAACCAGGGTACGAGGTGCTGACCGGAATCGTGTACAGGGACATTTATTTTGGCTACGAAAGACTTGGTGATCACATTGTAAATGTCACAGAAAGTATTGTAGGGGAAAAGCTTAATTTGTATTCTAAGACAAATGCAAACAAATAATGACAATTTTTTATAACTAGACGCGATTGGGAATGGACAGTTGACAATTGAAAATTGACAATTATTTTAGGGTATACACCTTTGGGTCCGCGATTATGAAATCATCGCATTCTCTTATCATTGAGGCCATTGGATAGGGCAAGCGGTTCGGTTGTGCTTCCCTGGCGTGGGAAGGCACAAGTGAGACGTGGGTGTTGCACAACTCAAGCATGTGCCTGTATTTTTATTTCATAGACGAAACCTCTGTGTCTCTTTGTGCCTCCGTGGTGAAAAATGGTGAACCACAAAGGCACCAAGACACAAAGAATTTGGTTGAAAATGTTGTGCAACAGCGATGGGGGGCTTGCGCAATCGGGTTTTTATATACGCTGAAAAGTTATCTGAATGTGAGGTTTGATTACACCGGTTGCGGAAACTTTGTCGTGAAAAGAGAAACCATAAAGGGCATAGCGTATGGGGATGGATTAACTTAACACTTCGTTCAAAACAGCCACCGATTTGACCTCCCCGAAAGCGTCAATATGAATTTTATAAAACTCCAGGATTTGATCCAGTATCTTTCTTCTCACACTATTACTGATGCTTATGGTGTTTTCATAGTTTTGCTCAATAAAAAGGTCAATGATCATTTCCTCTTCCTCACTAACATAGATCTTGGCACCTGCTGACGACAGTTGCGTGTTGATTTCATGGGCATCGGCCGGGGCAAAACCCAGGAACTGTGATAATTTAAGCATGAACTGCAGGTGAAAATTTTCATGATGATCCGGCAGGTGTTCCAAAACAAGAATGGACTGGTACAGAAAATGAAACAGTGATGGGTTTTCCGCTTCTCCTTTCAATGATTTGATCAGGATTTCGGTGATAAAAATGGCGATGCTGGATTTTTTGATTTTAGCAGGCAGATCCATCAGAGGTTCCGGACATTTGAGTTCTGCTATCCGGTTGAGGTTAGCATTTTTCTTATGATAAACAACCAGGTCGAGCAGTGTCAAAGGTTGGAAAAAGGCAACTTTGTGCCTGGCCTTTTTACTTCTTACCCCGTTGACAATGTATGAGGTGAGGCCGAATGCCTCCGTATAAATCTTTGCTATGATGGAGGTTTCTTTATACTTTATGTAGTTGAGAGCGATACCCTTGGTTTTGTGAAGCATGTCAATCGATTACTGCAATTTTGCCTACAAATGTTTCTTCGCCACTGGAGTTGGCACTCAAAATCAAATAAACACCTGTGGCTGCCCTTCTGCCGTTATAGTCCCTGCCATCCCAGGTGGCTGTACCGCCCTGTGCGATGGTTTCGAATATAAGTTTCCCGGCGATGTCAGTGATTTTGACAATAGCATTATTTGCCAGTCCCGAGATGCCAACCGTACCGGTAAAATCCCTGGTTAGCGGGTTAGGAAAAACTTTTACCTCCCGGTGGGTTTCGGTGCCCGGGGTGGCGGTACTCCTGAAAGAGACAATACCCTTTTGTGTTGCGATAAAAACTTCACCTGACCGGCCTTCGATTTCTATATCAATGATCTCGTCAGATGGCAGTGGGCTGTTATCAGTGGTAAATCTGAAAACCTGCGATTCGCCTGTTTCGCTAAATAACCAAATTCCGTTGTTAGTGCCTATCCACTTGCGGTTACCTCCGTCAATTTCAATGCTGGTTATAAACTGGTCACCCAGGAGAGGGAAACCTTCGAAAAATGGTCTTAAAGCAAAACTTTTGGGATCACTTTCTAACAGCTCAAATGAAGTTGGAAAGTATACAATCCCGCCGGAGGTTCCCAACCAAATCTGACCGTCGAGGTCCTCCACCATGTCATTGACCAGGTTACTCACTATCTGTCCCTCATTGGCATTCCTGCTGATTCTGCTGGTAAAATTACTTTGGTCATCATAAAGTACGATCGTACCGTTTTTATCAGGGTCTACCCTGAGCCATTTGTGGTTGGTGGCAGGAATGATTATTTCCTGCGCAAACCTTGCGGTGTTAAGAGAAGGCTGAAAACTTTCCCAGGTGCCATCATTATTCAGCACCTGCAGAGGCCGGTCTGCAGCGTAATTACAAAGCCACAGATTGCCATCAAAATCGGCTGCCAGGCTGGATACCCGGGTGAGGTTTCCCGATGGGTAACTGTTAATTAACGTACTTCCAGGCGTATTCTCATTGATCACCGCAAATGTGTTTTCATTGTCCCAGGACAACAGTCCGTAACCGAAAGAAGCGAAGTAAGTAAGGCCTGACCTGGATTCGAAAGCGATATCTACCAGATCAAACGCCTCCGGGATGCCGATGGTATTGCTAAGGCCGGAACGGTTGTAGTTAGTCCAGCTTCCATTTTCAAATACAAAAAAGCCATCGGTGTTTCCCAGTGGCAGGTCATCTCGATACCCTCCTGGTACCACAGCTATTTTTCCATTGTAACCCTTCATTTTAACCACCTGATCAGAAAAAGGACCCTGCGGAATGATCGGATCGAAGCTACCATTCGATTCCTCCAACAGGCCGTTTTTCCTGTCAGCGATCCATAATTTCCCCGCTTCATCAGTGATGACCATTTCCGGTGCGATAATGTTACCACCGCTTATTTCTGAAATATTATCCTGATGGTTGATTTTTAAAAGCTTACTGTCCAGTACTACAAATAGGTGGCTGTCATCAGCCCAGGCGGACTGTACCGTATGGTTCCCAACCGGTAAAAATGCCTCCCACTGTTCACCGGCATACCGATAAATGCTGTCATTGTCAAAGGCCGTATACAGTTTACCCTGCCAGGCATTGATCGACTCGGTCGAACTGTCAGGCAACCCTGACAAGCTATCAAAACGTCGCCAGTTCCTGAAATCGATGCGGTTGACTGCATCGTCTAGTGAAGCTGACATAATGCCAAGGTCGGTGGCAACAAACAGGCTGTCCCGGAAAACAGTGCTATTGAATGCTCTTATAGCTGCTCCCTCCGGGCCGATGTTGCTGTAAGTTTCTGATATTTCCACTCTTTCCATATTGAAAACCACCAACCCCAAATCTGTACTCAGATAAGCCGTGTTTTCCCTGAAATGAATGCCATTGATAGCTTTCGAACCGCTCAGGTCTGCATCTTTGATGACAGAAAAATTGCCGATCTCGTTGTCTTGCAGCAGGTCTATATTACCATTTGTGTAAGCGAGGACAAGGATGTTGTTAAAAGGATTGTAAGCGAGGCTTCCTATGCCTGTATCATTTAAACCATTCACTTTGGAAATAATGCCGGTGCTTTGTTCTTCGGTATCGTAAACAAAAAAACCGTTTTTTGATGTGCAATAGATATTGTCACCGGCCAGGGCTACGTTACCCGCCGAATAGTAGCTGAAATGTGTGCGCCAGGTACCGATGGGGATATCATTTTGTGCCTGTACAAGACCGGAAAAACAACTAATGATAAAAGTGAGGATGAAACGTAAACGACTGATTTTCACAAACTATTTCTTTAAACATTATAAAAATACATCAGGGATCCTCCTTTTGTTCCCTCATTCCATTAGTAAAACAACGACGGCACCTGGCTTCATATTCTTGCGTTTCACCCAATAATACCTGTTCTTTTGATTGATTCAGGCGAAATGAGTAAGAAGCCACATCACCACATATGACACATATGGCATGCACCTTGGTGACAAATTCCGCGACGGCCATCAGTGCAGGCATGGAACCGAATGGCCTCCCGGAAAAATCCATGTCGAGCCCAGCCACAATTACTCTTTTACCACTGTCTGCCAATTTAATGCAAACTTCAACCAACTGATCGTCAAAGAACTGGGCTTCATCTATGCCTACCACTTCACTGTTGGAAGCCAGCAATAAAATGTCGTTGGCGAATTGTACCGGAGTAGATCTGATTTTATTTTCATTATGCGAGACAACGTCCAGGTCATGGTATCTTGTATCAACAATAGGCTTAAAGATTTCCACATGCTGTTGGGCGATAAACGCGCGGTTAAGTCTTCTGATTAATTCTTCGGTATTTCCCGAAAACATGGATCCACATATCACCTCAATCCAGCCTGTTTTCGGCCCCTTTCCCTCACCTTTTCTGCCAAAATGGGGCTCAATAAACATATATTACATCTTTTACCTGGTAAATTCCCCAAAAGTAATAAATAATCCATTGCCAACGACAATATTTTTAACTGTGAAGTATACAACGATTTGCCTGTATTAATAGGAATATTTTACATGTGGAAGCTTGCAGGCTTCAGGTACTTCTACAGTGACATCGCCGCGGATGGTACATTGGCAAGCCAGCCTTTCATCGGTATTCAGCCGGCTAGCCTGTCGCATTTTCTGTTCAAAATCCGATAAAGCGCTCAACTGATCATGCCCGTCCAGGATTTTCATTTTACACGTGGTACATCTCCCTTTTCCACCGCAGGCATGCATCCAATCAATGAAATTCTCGTGCATAATATTAAGCACGGTTTTTGAGTTATTATGGCTAACGACTTGTTTATGATTCAAATTACTAATCGTTATCTTTGGCATAAAAATCTATCTTTATAAGAAATAGTTGATCAATGGAAAGTAAACTAAATCATTCTGCTATTGAAAATTATAGCAAAACTTTTTCAGATAATTTAGTATCGACATTTTTTTCAGGCAAAGCGGTAATTACGGGTAAAGATATTTTGGTTTTTTTTGAAGTAAAACAGGTTAATCTTTTTATCCTGAAACACCTGTTCGAAAACTGGAAGGCTGAAGCCGAGCAAATCCGCAGTCCCTACTTCGACTATGATCATGAATCGGTAAAACAAGCCCTTGAAAATTTTATGAACCTGCTTTCTCAACACATAAAAATAAAGAAAGCTGATTTTCATCCATTGCTGCTCAATGCCGTCAAAGACACGATCCTGCTTATATGTTCCCCATATGATTATTATTATCACTACATCAAGCGGTATGACAAAAACAAGATTGAGCTCACTGCGCTGAAAGAAAATGTGAAATACATGAAAATTAACAAACATTTGCATCTGGCTTTGGTGGAGAAAATTGAAAGTGCCAGGGAGGAAAAGATTAGCAGTGACCGGGCCCTGCAATACCTCGATGAGGTGATTGGCAATATCAGTGTACCCCCGGAGGATTTTGAAGAATATGAACGCCAGTTTTCCAAAGTTGCGCCGCTGGATGTTAACAAATTCTATGAAGAAGCCGCCCTGGAAACCGACCACAAAAAGACCACGTCCGTCAGCAACGAAACACCTAAAACAGTCAATGAAAGATTTTCCAGGGAAAGTAAAACCCTGCTGGATGAAATAAGCCATGAGCCAGAGAGAACTACCCTGGTGGAGTTACATCAAAACAAAAAAATAAAAAGTATTAAAAAACATATCACCATCAATCAAAGATTCATGTTCGTCAATGAGCTATTCGACGGGGACACAAATACGTTTAATCAGGCCCTCGAAGAACTCGAACGCAAAGACACCTATGACCAGGCCATTGAATACCTCCTTAACAACTACGCCAAAAAGAATGACTGGCTGATGGACAGTGACGAAGTGGTGGAGTTTTTAGGGGTGTTGAATAAACGGTTTGGGTGAAAAGAAAGGTTATACCTCCGTTTCTATGCTGTTTTTTTGAGTACCTTTAAAGCCAAAAAATTCCTTCCTTTTTTTGTGTCTTCGCCCAAGCTTTATAACCAATGCCAAAGATGGGGTCAGATCGATTGAAGCAGATTGATGAAAGTGCTGAATAACACTACTGCTAGGGATTATAGATTTACCGACAACTAGCGATTGATTAGTGGCCCCTCCCTTTCTAATTTTGCGCTGCTTAGAAAAACTCTAAGATTAAACCTTACCAAATTTAATCTATTAAAATCATGAAACAGGTTTTACTATATGTTTTGCTATTATTCACAGCCATTTACCAGGCTCCGGCACAAAACGCGAAGGGGACCATACGGGGAAAAATAACCAATGAACAAGGTGAGCCTTTGATAGGTATCAACGTGGGATTGAAAAACACCAGCTATGGCGCTTCGACAGATATACAAGGGGCATATACTATCAGCAATGTTCCTGGCGGAAATTACGTATTGGTGGTATCGGGCATAGGATTTGAAGGGCAAAATAAAGAAATCTATATTTCTGAAAGTGAGCGCATTAAAGTGGATTTTGTCCTGAAAGCGTATGTCCAACAGTTGCAAACCGTAGAGATAACCGGAAGAGTTGAGACAGAATATGACAATGAAATCACCTTTGCCGCCACAAAAACCGCCACGAAACTGAAGGATGTACCACAAGCGATCAGTTATGTCACAAAAGAGGTGATGGCAGACAGGCAAGCATACAGGGTAAATGATGTCGTGAAAAATATAAGCGGGATTAACCAGTTTTCCTATTACAATGATTTTACAATTCGTGGCTTTCGTTCACAGCAAGAGCTGATCAACGGACTCCGCGTCATAGGATTGTTTGGCCCGCAAATTTTAGTGGCTAACCTTGAGCGGGTAGAGATAATCAAGGGCCCGGCTTCCGCGGTTTTCGGCAATGCATCTCCTGGCGGTACCATGAATCGCGTGACCAAAAAACCATTAGCTACCGAAAGAAAGGCTATCTCTTTTACCACAGGCAGCTTCAATACAACACGTGCCACATTGGATTTTACAGGCCCGTTAAATCAAAATGAAACGTTGCTTTACAGGTTAAATTTGGCCTATGATAATTCTGATGATTTCAGGGATTTGCAGGAGTTTAGATCTTTTATGGTGGCTCCTTCTATCTCCTTTCTTCCAACGGAAAAGACCCGTGTAAATTTTGATCTGGTCATTACCAATTTTGATGGAAAGCTGGATCGGGGGCAGCCTATTTTTGGGGCTACTGCCGGTACGGATTTAACTTCTACCCCTATTTCATTTGCCATTGGGGCAGTCAATGACTATCATACCACAGATGTGGCTTACAGTACACTTTCGCTCAATCATGAATTAAGTGAACATTTATCTTTTAACGCTTCATATATGCGTTATCGCTATCAGGAAGATCTATTTGAACACCGGACCTCTAATCAGTTTGCAGTCGATAGCCTGGGCAATCAAATACCTACGCTTATGGGCATGCGCATCGGGGCACGGGAAAGAAAGCAGATTACTGACAATGTAAGCACTTATTTTGTGTGGAATACTACAACCGGGGATATTGAGCATAAATTATTGGCCGGCTTCGACTTCATTCAATCCGTCACTCCGGTTGGTTCGGCGAACCTTTTTACCGCAAGTAGTGCTATTTATCGTACCCGGGACGGTGGTCTTGCCGAATATGATCCACAGAATCCCGGCAATTATTTCTTCGACGAAAATGGAAATCCAGTGCCTAATATTCCGCATTTCAACCTCGAAGATCCCACATATTTGCTGGGTTTTCCCAGCGATTACATCCTCGGACGTGGGGAAAGCCCGGCTACGAGGTTTCATACGCGTGGTATTTACATCCAGGATCAAATAAAATGGAATCGCCTGCAAATCTTATTGGGTTTACGCCAGGAATTTTATACCGATGTGTTGAATTACCAACAATCGGATGAAGAAGAAAGGCAACAGGAAAAATTTTTGCCACGTCTGGGATTGGTGTATAGTTTGTCCAATAACATCAACCTTTACGGAACTTACACCGAAAGCTTCCAGCCACAAAACCCCAATAATTTGGTTGAAGCTGTAGGAGGACCATTTGACCCTCTCACGGGAAGCATGTGGGAGATTGGGGCCAAGGCGGAATTTTTCAACAAGCAACTTGCGGTGAATATGGCGGCCTATACCATTGAGAATAGCAATATTCTGATCACAGATGTTAATACAGGCCTGTTTACCCAGCGGGGAGGTGAGCGTTCGCAAGGTGTGGAACTGGATGTCAACGGCCGGATCACTCCCAACCTGAGCCTTACAGTTAACTATGCTTACAATGAAGCTAAGATCACAGAGAGCGCTGATGAATCGGAGGAGGGGCAAATCAAAGAAAATGCACCTCGCCACTCCGGTGGTTTTTTTGCAAATTATGGATTTGATCGTGGTATTTTAGACGGCCTCAATATTAACCTTGGTTCCAATTTTGTTACAGAGCGCAATACATTTGAGGATGCCCTGCAACTGCCGGGCTATATGGTATGGGATGCAGGGGTATCCTACAAGGTAAATAAAGTTAAGGTTGCTTTTACGTTCAATAATGTATTTGATAAGACGCATTGGGTGGGAGGATACAGCTTTGTGAGATTATTCCCCGGGGCTCCCAGAAACTATTTAATAAGTGTGGCCTATACTTTCTGACCAGATTTCTAGCCTGATGATGAAACTGGATACAAAACTTTATCAGGAATCTGCGATCACAGTTTTGTAAAACACAATCACAGAGCGTATGTAAATGTGTTATTTTCTACTCTCTGTGGTTGTGTTATTCGCACTAATCCCTCATCTTTTTGTAGGCATTAATCAGCCCATTGGTCGAGGCGTCGTGCGAGGAGATCAATGTCTCACTTTCAAGCTCCGGTAAAATCTTTTTGGCCAACTGTTTACCGAGCTCTACGCCCCACTGGTCAAAGCTGAAGATGTTCCAGATAACACCCTGCACAAATATTTTGTGCTCGTACATGGCAATCAGACTGCCGAGGGTTCTGGGTGTTAGCTTAGCAAAAAGGATAGAGTTGGTTGGTCGGTTACCGGCAAACACTTTAAATGGTGTTAACCGGCTGATCTCACCCTTCGATTTCCCGGCGTTTTTAAGTTCGGCAATTACTTCCTGTTCGCTTTTGCCGTTCATCAGGGCTTCCGTTTGGGCGAAGAAGTTGGAGAGCAATTTCAGGTGATGATCGCCCAGTGGATTATGACTTTGTGCAGGTGCCAGGAAATCACAGGGGATCAACTTGGTTCCCTGATGGATTAACTGGTAAAACGCATGCTGGCCATTGGTGCCGGGTTCTCCCCAGATGATGGGGCCGGTCTGATGGATGACCGGTTGGCCGTCACGACCCACGTATTTGCCGTTGCTTTCCATGTTCCCTTGCTGAAAATAGGCCGGAAAACGGTGCATATACTGGTCGTAAGGGAGAATGGCTTCGGTTTCAGCGCCAAAAAAATTATTATACCAAATACCTACCAGGGCCAGAATAACTGGTATATTTTCATCAAATGGGGATGATTTGAAATGGTTGTCCATGGCATGGGCTCCGGCCAGCAAATCTTTGTAGTGGTCAAAGCCAATCGTGCAGGCAATCGATAACCCGATCGATGACCATAAAGAATACCGCCCGCCTACCCAATCCCAGAACCTGAACATATTGTCGCTGTCAATGCCAAATTCTTCCACATCCTTCCGGTTGGTAGAAATCGCTACAAAATGTTTTTTTATGTGCACATCATCCTGCGCATGTGCCAAAAACCATTTTCTGGCCGAGTGCGCATTGGTCATGGTCTCCTGGGTGGTAAAAGTTTTTGAGGCAATCATGAAAAGCGTCGTTTCCGGTTCGCATTTTTTCAGGGTTTCGGTGATATGTGTGCCGTCGACGTTGGAAACAAAGTGCACCCGGATATGCGGTTTTTGATAATGTTTTAAGGCTTCAGTTACCATTACTGGTCCCAGATCTGATCCGCCTATCCCTATGTTCACAATATGTTTTATCTGTTTTCCGGTGTAACCCTTCCAGCTTCCCGAAATAATGGCTTCAGAGAATTTTTCCATCTGATCCAATACAGCATTTACCTCGGGCATCACATCCTGTCCTTCCCAATATACGGGTTGGTTGGTCTGATTTCTCAGGGCAATGTGTAAAACGGCCCGGTTTTCAGTTTCGTTGATGGCCTCTCCTGCAAACATGGCTGTAATGGCTGATTTAAGATCTACTTCCGCGGCAATTTCCAACAATAATTTAAATGTTTTCTGATCGATGATGTTCTTGGAATAATCGACTAAAATATTTTCAAATTTTTGAGAAAAGCTGTTAAACCGGCCGGGATCGGATGCAAACAGATCCTTCATCTGCACTGATTTCATTTTTTCGTATTGGTTGCTCAGCGACTGCCAGGCCTGTGTTTGGGTTGGATTAATTTTTTTTAACATTTCACCAGTATTTTACTTAGTTACGAAAATAGTAACATTACAAAATTCCGGCGCTAAATTTTGAGGATTAAATTGTTGTTTCAGTTATTTTTTTTGTAATTTCCGATATCCCCCTTAACCATATTTCAATTGTAACTGGCATGGCATGATGAAAAGTCATTTGCAAAAAGGCGAACTGGGGGAGAAGATCGCATTGGATTTCCTGAGGCGTCAGGGCTATCAAATTCTTGAAACCAATTATCGCTATAAAAGGAGTGAGATTGATATCATCGCTATGCATCAGGCGGTATTGGTATTTATTGAAGTCAAGGCTAGAAGTAATATTCAATTTGGCTATCCGGAATCGGCTGTCGACCATCACAAGATGGAGATGATCTTAAAAGTTGCCGAACACTACATTGAACGTATGGCCTGGAATAATGAGATCAGGTTTGATATAATCGCCATTGTATTAGATCAACCTCCTGAAATAGAGCATCTTAAAGACGCATTTTGAAGGGTTGTTTGTCGGTGATTTAATTAACTTTTCTTTGATAATCCTGGCGGTCATAGATTAGCTCGCCCTTTTCATTCCATTCTTTTATGATGTGCGAATGAAAATCTTCATCCCAGGGATCAGGCTTAAACTGTACCTCCTTTTTCTTCCTCCGGCGAAATTTATAATACTCCCTCCAGACTTTGACCTGTTTGTCATTTTGAAACTCTCCCGACACAGCTACCATGCCGTTGTCGTGAAAGTAGAAATAGTTGCCCTCCTTTTTTCCATATTCCACCGGAATAATTTCTTTCAGTTTTTTCCGGTCTTTATCGTAGTAGGAAACTATCGACTCCTTCGGCCAGCCTTTATAATATTTCTTTTTGTCTAAAAGTATATTTTTTTTATCGTACCGTGTCCAGCGGCCATGTTTCGTGCCTTTGTAGAAAATTCCGGTTTCCAGAATGGTACCATCCAGGGTGTATTTTTCATAAGGGCCATGGAGTATGACCCCGTTTTTTCTGTTAATGTTTCTGTTCTTTTTGATCTTTCTGCTTTCAAAGTCAAACCAATAGATATCCCTGACAAACGGATCTGGTTGTTCATATTCTTTGAGGTAGTGGAAGCTTTCAAATATCGTTCGTTCACCCGCTCCGGTCCTGACAAAGAATTTCCTGGTCTTAATACCATAAAATACGTTCTTTTTTCTTTTTTTCTTTTTTACCTCACCTTCCTCTTCTGATTCATCTTCACCGGCAAGATCGATAGTGAGAGGCTTTTTTGCCTGCTCTTCGCTTAAAGAAAAGGGATCACCTGATCCGGTACCTTCCTGTGCGGCCACCAGCGTAGTGACCAAAAGAAAAAAAATTGCCAAGACCAAATACCTGCACGTCATCTTCAAATATATTGTTGCTAGTTAAACGTAAATATGAAGGTTTTTATTTTTTCACCCAAATCATTTAACAGTATAAACACCACACACCTTCACTACCACCCATAAAGCGCTACAATAACCAAAAAAGCGAAAGAGAAGCCCCACACCTCCCTTTCATTTTCATTTTTATTTTAATTTACCTAGCTGCTAAATCTACGCTCCGGTTAATGAAATTTGTCAGATCATTCCCGCTAAGCATATTTTGCGATAACATGGCGAGGTCATAGGCCTGTTTTGCCAGTTGCATTTTGTTTTCTTCTTTTTTGGCTTTAATAATTTTTGAGGCCAGCGCGTGATTGGTGTTCACAACAACATTTAAAGTTTCCGGAAAACCGCCCATCATGCCCATACCTCCTCCACCGGTGGCCGCCATATCTTTCATTCTTCGCATAAATTCAGGTAAAGTGATGGTTACAGGCATCTCATCGGCAGCCAGGGCCTGAAGTGATAATACGATCTCCTGCTTTTCGATGGCTTTCTCAAAAATCTCCTTTAATTTTTCCTGCTCTTTTTCAGATAACACACTTTCAACCTTTTCATCCTTGTCCACCAGCTTATCTATGGTGTCGGCATCGACCCTTTTTAAGGTGGTATTTTCCAGCTTTTGTTCCAACATGTTGATAAAATGATTATCCAGAACACGGTCCATGATCAACACATCATATGATCGCTTTTTGGCCGATTGAATGTAAGTGTCCTGCTTACCAACATCAGTCGCATACAGGTAAACCAGTTTTTTATCTTTGTCGGTCTGATTGGGCGCCACCTTTTCTTTATATTCTGCCAGCGTAAAATACTTGTTTTCATGATTCTTGAGCAGAGCAAAATCCTTGACTTTATCATAAAATTTATCTTCTGCAATCATGCCATATTCTACAAATAATCCGATGTCATCCCATTTTTCCTCGTAGTTCTGCCTGTCTTTTTTAAAAAGTTCATTCAATTTATCGGCCACTTTTTTAGTGATATGGGAGTTGATCTTTTTTACATTACTGTCAGACTGCAGGAAACTTCTTGAAACATTGAGCGGAATGTCGGGAGAATCCAGTACACCGTGCAGCAACATGAGGAATTCAGGTACCACGTCCTTGACTTCGTCGGTGATAAAAACCTGACGTGAGTATAATTGTATTTTGTTTTTCTGGACTTCAAAGTCATTTTTAACTTTGGGAAAATACAGAATGCCTGTCAGGTTAAACGGATAGTCTACATTCAGATGAATCCAAAACAACGGATCTTCAGAGAATGGATATAACTCCCGGTAAAAGTTCAGATAATCCTCGTCTTTGAGCTCATTTGGAGAAACCGTCCACAATGGCCTGGTGTTGTTGATAATGTTATCTTTGGTTGCTGTTTTATATTGCGGATTGCCATCTTTATCTTTTCCGTCAGGAACACTTTCTTCTTTGGTGCCAAATTTTATCTCTACCGGAAGAAATTTACAATATTTTTTCAGAATGCCTTCCAGCCGTGACTGATTCAGAAACTCCCCAGATTCTTCATTAATAAATAAAGTTACTTCCGTACCTCTTGAAGTTTTATCTGATGGGGTGATTTCAAATTCGGTACTGCCATCGCAAACCCATTTGGCTGCGGCGGCGTCAAGGTATGACAAAGAGTTGATTTCCACTTTATCAGCCACCATAAATGCGGAATAAAACCCGAGTCCGAATTTTCCGATTATTTCATTGGCGTCTTTAGCATCCTTAAACTTTTCTACAAATTCTGCAGCACCTGAAAAAGCGATTTGGTTAATGTATTTTTTGATTTCTTCAGCTGTCATGCCGATCCCTTTGTCAGTGACGGTGATTGTTTTCTTTTTCTCATCAAAGCTCACTTCCACTGTCAAATCCCCCAGCTCATCTTTTACTTCACCTAATGACGAGAGTCTTTTAAGCTTTTGAGTAGCATCCACAGCATTTGATACCAACTCTCTCAGAAAAATTTCATGGTCTGAGTAGAGAAATTTTTTGATGATAGGGAAAATGTTTTCGGTATGTATCGAAATTGTACCTTTTTCTTCCATGATCGTATCTTTTTCTTCCATGGTTGTATAATGTTTAGTTCTGACTATCAAATTTACTCCGGAGTCCCCAAATACTATTCCATTTGTTTCTTTATAGTCATTTTCGTTACAAAATGACATCATGTCATAATGGTAGATGAAATTTTGGCTGCTTTACCATTTTCAAAGGCCCTTTATGACAGTCACCCCCTGTAACTCTTCGTGTCTTGGTGTCTTCGTGGTTAACCATTTTTCACCATGAAGACACCAAGACACGAAGGTTTTTAGCAGAAGCAATGAGAATGCAGGCACATTCCGGCGTTTTACAACAGCCACGGACGATGGCGCCAGGTTAAGAATTAGGTTATATGAGAGACACCGAGACACAGAGGGTGAACGCCATGGAGAGTTTTGGTATTATGGCAAAAAAGTCAACCGAATTTCGAGGTTGAAACATTCGATACGCATAATTTTTTTTGAAATCCCTATGAAAATCATTTCCATAGCTGGTAATTTATCTGGCGATCACGCTCAATTTGATACTTTTTTCTCTTTTAATAAATTGATTATCAATTATTTATGATTTTTATTCAATAATTCCACAAAATATTACATGATTTAAAACAGTGAAATCCGGCGATTAATAATTACGTAAAATCAATTGAAATTATTTCAAAGATTGCCCTCCTGGTTGGCACTTTTGTAGGAATAATGGAATTATAACCCTTTTCAGTGCCTTTTTTTTAAAGCAAAATGTGAAATTCATAATCAAAATAAATCTGTCTTAGATAATATGTAATGATTTTTATTTAATTTTAGGGAATTCGTAATTATTTTATCAAAACCATTGATACATTTGCGTCATTAATTCATTTCAAAACTTATTGAAAATGAAAATGACTCAAAAAAGAATAGGACTTGTGGCTACAGTAGCTATAGTCTTGTGGGTAAGTACTATTTTACCCGCGTACGCTCAGGGAACAACCAGTGTTGATGTTATTCCTTATGTGAACAAAAAAGTTGTGTTCAATGTATCAGGTTTAGATCAATCCCGAAAGTTCCAGGTAAAAATTCAGAATGAACAAGGCGAGCTGTTATTTAGTGAGACTTTTAAAAATCAGGATCAATATAGAAAAGTGTTGGATTTCTCATTTGCCAAAGAAGGCAGCTATTATATTGACCTGGTAAATGACAGGGGCCTTATCAGAAAAGTAATTAATGTCAGTGAAGATTCACTGGTGCAAGGAAATCTAAAGTTTGCTACAGCAGAAACCATGGCATTTACCAAGTCAATCCTGAAAGTGCCGGGTGAAAGAATTGCTTTAAGATTTGAAAACCATCTGGATACACCAGTTACAGTAAAGTTTTATGACGAGCAGGGACATCTGCTGCATCAGGAGAGTCGCATTGAGGAGGAGTCTTTTGGCAAACTTTTCAACTTATCCCGGTTAGAAGAGGGGGCCTACTCAATGGCGATTACGTCGAAAAACTATGCTTATTACTACAATGTGAATGTGAAAAAATAATTAGTCTTTTTAAATTTGTTAACAGAGGCTGTATTCACCCGGAATACAGCCTTTTTTTATCTCAATCGGTCTACGGATTTAACCAGTTTTTCATCTCTCCTGATGAAACGGTTGGCCATCAGGTTAAAAATCAATGCAGCCACCGGCATAAAAAACCCTATTTGATAACTGCCCTGCATCGTTGGATCGATGATTTTTTCACTATTCATTGTCATGTAAAGTGATGTTCCCATGACGCTGGCAATCAACAATGCATTCAAGGCGCCGAGCTTTATTTGGGTCAGTCGG
Organism: Cytophagales bacterium; assembly: GCA_022360015.1. Taxonomy (GTDB): domain Bacteria; phylum Bacteroidota; class Bacteroidia; order Cytophagales; family Cyclobacteriaceae; genus Agaribacillus. The sequence goes on along the minus strand of JAKSDQ010000244.1, from coordinate 36,121 downwards.
TTATCATACTTAAATATTGAAATAGTGGCAACGGAAGCAGCTAAAATCGCAAGAATAGCTATGTAAAAAGTGGGTTTGCTTTCTGCTTCCCCGGTATTGTTATTGTCTTCATGGGTGTTGGCTTGTACAAATTTTTGTTGAAATGCGTCCAATGTTATCCGTCCTCCCTGGTCCTGTCCTCTGGCTTCTTTTTCCCAAATAGGAAAAAATAGCATTAATATCATGCTGATGCCTACTAATAACAAAAAAATGGTTTGTACTCTTTGTAACATACGTATTTGGTTAAAAAGATTTTCAATATCAATTTAAACACAAATATTAGCAAAATAAAAGAATTGATGCCCAATCCTTGGTCCATAAATTTTAATTTTACGTGAGAGTAAACTGATTTTATGCGTTATTTTTTTCAGGTATCCTATCATGGCCGGAACTATCATGGGTGGCAGATACAAAAAAATGCCGTAAGTGTTCAGCAGGTAATTAATGAGGCCTTTTCCACGATTTTCGGTAAGCCTGTAACGACGGTTGGTAGTGGCAGAACAGATACGGGTGTGCATGCCACCGGCCAGGTTTTTCATGCTGACTTTGAAGATCCCATAGACAAAACAGATCTGCGATTTAAATTAAACAGCCTGCTTCCGGCAGACATCAGCATTGATGCTGTCCGGCCGGTAAAAAATGATGCCAGTGCCCGATTTGACGCTTTGTTAAGGGGCTATGAATACCATATGCACCGGCAAAAAAATCCCTTTTTGCACTACACAAGCTATTACTTCAGAAGTGATCCCGATCTGGCGGCGATGAATCAGGCTGCCGGGGTATTGCGGCAATACAATGATTTTGAAAGTTTTTCAAGGGTAAAAACTGAGGTGAATCATTTTGAGTGCCTCATTGAACATGCCGAATGGGTCCGGCAGGGGGATTCGCTCATATTTCATATCGCGGCTAACCGGTTTTTAAGGGGCATGGTCAGGGCGGTGGCAGGTACACTCCTGGATGTAGGGACCGGACGGATCAGTCAGGATGACTTTGTCCGGATCATTGAGGCAAAAGACCGGCAAAAGGCTGGTAGATCAGTCCCTGCCCACGGCCTTTTCCTCACTAAAGTCAGTTATCCCCCAAACCTCTATTTAAGCTAAAAAACCACTTTGTGTCTTGGTGTCTTCATGGTGAAAAATGGTTAACCACGGAGGCACCAAGACACAAAGAGGCACAGAGGTTTCCGGCGATAAAATAGAAATACTGGCGCATTCTTGAGTGGTGTAACAGTCATGTTCCGCTTGTGGTTCTTTGTCGCACTGCTTCGTAAATTGCCACCGCTGTAGCCACAGAAACGTTAAGGGATCCAATTTTTCCTTTCATAGGAATTCTGGCCTGACTTGATGAGAGTTTCAGGTACTCAGGAGAAATGCCGTTTTCCTCAGAACCCATCAGGAGGGCCAGTGGTTGCTCCAGATCTTTTTCATAGAGATAGTCCCCGGCTCTTTCAGTACAGGCCACCACATCAATGCCGCTGTCCCGGAGATAGCGAATGGTATCTTTCATATTCCCTTCCCGGCAAATGGGGATAAAATTCAGAGCGCCGGCTGATGTTTTCATGGCATCCCCGGTGATCTGGGCACTGCCTTTGCTGGGAATAATAATGGCATCGACCCCGGCACATTCGGCGGTGCGGGCGATGGCTCCAAAATTCCGGACATCTGTAATACGATCGAGCATAACCAGTAACGGCGACCTGCCCTGCTCAAAACAGCTTGTAACCACATGGTCTAGTGAGGCGTAACGGATAGCAGAAAGAAAACATACGGCCCCCTGATGGTTTTTTCGCGTTATGCCGTTGAGCTTTTGTAAGGGAACCCTGATAACAGGAACAGCGTGATCACCGGCCAGTTGCAACAACTGCCGCGTAAGTTCGTTACCCAGACCTTTCTGGATGAGTAATTTTTCGATTTCCTTTCCCGCGTGGATGGTTTCGATGATGGCCCTGGTCCCGAAAACTATTTCCGGCTTTTCCTGGCCTCCTGGTCCGTTTCCGGGTTTATAGTTACTCCTTCTCCCGACCCGTTCCTTTATATGCCCTTTCTTCCTTTTCTCCATAAGTCGATGGTTCTGTACCAGAATTTTTCATAACCTCTATCCCTTCTCAAATCGTAATGATCTTTTGTAAATATACTTTTAACCTTGGTGAAGGTAAATCTTAGCCGCGATGTGGTTTCACTTCGCTCATATACCCATATTTCCTCAAACTCATTCCGGTACACTTCTTCCGGGGGGCCGTATATTATATAAATCATACCTTTATCCGTCTTCCAGCCAGCTTTGTAATTCGTAAATAATATATCGGCTGACGCTACATTTCGATAATAATTTCTGATAATTCTTTTTGCCTTTTCCCGGGTACCGGCGATTTTCAGCCAGAAACTGTCCATGGCTTTCTTTTTGTTTTCAGCGTTATTAAGGCTTCTGTATTCCAGCCGGGTACTTAAATAAACAATCGGGGCCGCTAAATCTTCAACACGGGCCAGTTTGGGGTAATATTGATTGGTCACACGAAGCGCGAGGCCTTCAAGAGAGGTAGTATCATCCTGAAAAAAATACAGTCCCTCTTTCATCAGGGTCAGTGACTGCCCCGGTGTTATTTGAAAAGTGGAGTCAATGGTCATCGATTTATTGACCGGTTCTTTGTTGACGGCCATGGGAGGCAGGGCGGCATCAAAATCGATTGAGTATTTGAAGCCATAGATTTTGTCCGGCGATTGAGGCGAGGTAAATTTTACCTGACTGCCCACCGGCAGATATGGTTTGAACACGGGTTTGTCATCATTGGCATGCACGAGATAAAACCGTGCATATTTAAAGCCCGATTTATTTCTAACGGGGATATCATAGTAAAAATCTCTTCTGGTTCCTGTATTGGTAATTTTGACAACACAGAGCGTTTCATCGGCTGTGACCGGTAGGGTGATCTTGAAAATCAAATCTTCATCGCGGAACAGAATATGCTCGGTGTTAAGCATATTAAAAGGAGGCTGCTGATTATCATAGCTGTTTTTAACCTGGTAGCCAATTGTATAATCATCCATGAAATCGGCGACATCGTCTGTTGTTACCTGCAAATAAATAACGGTTTCGGGATCATTGGATACAACAGTATATTTAATGCGAGCCTCCGCTTTGAAATCATAGATATGGGCAAGGTTGGTTTTGGAAATATCTTGTGCTATCACACGATCGGTGACAAATGATAACCCACAGATGACAGACAGAAATATAGGTAAATAGCGATTCGGAAGTTTTTTCTTTTCCATATAATCATTTATACGAAAAACAGCGTTAAAAATAAGAAATCAACCGGGAACTCAAAAAAATATTTTTATTCGATTAAATTTGCCTATTATTTTAAGGTCACGATGAATTATACAACGGAAATTACCTCGGATAAGATACCATCTGATAATCCTATACATCAACGCCTCTTAAAGGCTTATATTATTGCCAGGGATTTGATTAATGGTGATTTGCTGGAAATAGGATGTGGCGAAGGGAGAGGTATCAGCCTTTTATCATCCTGTTGCCGACGCTATGTTGCTCTGGATAAAATCACAGAAACGATTGAACACCTGAGCTGTATCTACAAAAATGTAGAGTTTATCAATGCCACCATCCCGCCGATGGATGAAATAGCTGATAATAGTTTTGATACAGTGGTAAGCTTTCAGGTGATCGAGCATATAAAAGATGACCGCCGGTTTCTGGAAGAAATCCACCGGGTTTTAAAACCAGGAGGAAAGGCCATGATTACAACACCTAATATCGAGAAAACGCTTTCAAGGAATCCCTGGCATATCAGGGAGTATACCGCGCAGGGATTGGAAGATCTGGCCTCGGGTATCTTTTCCGACGTAATCATGAAAGGTATAGCGGGTGATCAAAAGGTGATGAAGTATTATGAAATGAATAAAAGATCGGTAGAAAAGATCACACGATTTGACATTTTCAACCTTCAGTACCTGTTGCCTGCCAGTGTGTTGAAAATCCCCTATGAGTTGCTGAATCGATTCAACAGAAATAGATTAAAAAATTCTAACAATCGACTAGTTACGGATATTTCCCATGAAAATTATCTTTTTGAAGATAACAATCCTGAAAATCTGGACCTGTTTTGCATTATGCAAAAGTAAGTGCCTGCAAACAAATTATCTGATAATTTGTCATACTAAAAGGTTAGCTTCACGTATAATTGAATCTATAACTCCGTTGATGATATAACTCCATGGAATTTTTATGCCGGAAAAGGAAAACAAAAGTGGCAAGGTAGTTGATCTCCACATACTGAAAAGGCTGTTTAAATTTGTCAGGCCCTATAAAGGGAGGTTTATTTTCCTTATATTCCTTACTTTCATGGTAGCGGTGCTGGCACCTGCCAGGCCAATACTGATCCAATTTACCGTTGATAACCATATTGCTGTGGGGGACTTGCAGGGGCTGATCAATATGACCATCCTATTGGTGGGGCTTCTTGTCTTACAGGCCATTGTCCAATATTCGCATACCTATCTTTCGGGCTGGATAGGACAATATGTGATCCGGGATATCAGAATTCAACTCTATGAGCATCTGTTGAAGCTTCGCCTCAGATTTTTCGACCGTACACCCATCGGCAGGTTGGTCACGCGAAATGTGTCAGATGTTGAAACGCTTTCTGACGTCTTTAGTCAGGGAGTAGCCGCCATGGCCGGGGATCTGCTGCAATTGTTTTTTATTGTGGCGGCTATGTTGATTGTTGACTGGAAACTAACGCTGGTTTGTCTCTCGACGTTGCCATTGCTGATTATCAGCACCTATATTTTCAAAGAGAAAATCAAAGGTGCATTCACGGAAGTGAGAAATGCAGTGGCAAATCTCAATTCCTTTGTACAGGAACATATCACGGGGATGAGTGTGGTTCAGATTTTTAATAGTGAAGAAAGAGAATACAAAAAATTTCAAAAAATCAACCGGGAACATAAAAAATCGAACTTAAAATCGGTATTGTATTATTCGGTGTATTATCCCGTGGCTGAAGTAATCCAGGCTGCCGGAATTGGATTGTTGGTTTGGTATGGTGCGAGGGGAGTGATGTATGACACACTTACGCTCGGCATCCTGATAGAATTTATCATGTTTATTCAGATGTTTTTCAGGCCTATCCGGATGATTGCTGACCGTTTTAATACCCTCCAGCTAGGAATTGTCAGTACCGACAGAATACTCCGGTTGCTGGATAATCAGGATCATATTGTCAATAATGGCCAGTTAACCCCTGATAAAATAGCTGGAAGGGTAAGTTTTGAGAATGTTTGGCTGGCCTATGAAAAAGAAGACTATGTGCTGAAGGACATTTCCTTTGAAGTGAAACCAGGAGAAACATTGGCCCTCGTGGGTGCTACTGGTGCGGGTAAATCGTCAGTGATTAACCTCCTGAACAGGTTTTACGACATCAATAAAGGTAAGATCAAAATAGACGACATCGAAATCGGAGCATATGACCTTAATACGCTGAGGAGAAATATCGGTACCGTATTACAGGACGTTTTTCTCTTTTCAGACACCATTTACCAGAACATCACTTTAGGTGATTTGTCCATCAGCAGGCAAAAGGTAACAGCAGCCGCAGACCTGGTAGGTGCGAGAAAATTTATTGAGAAACTTCCCGGAGGCTTTGATTTCAATGTTATGGAGCGTGGGGCAACACTTTCGGTAGGGCAGCGTCAATTAATTTCATTTGTGAGGGCCATGGTTTATGACCCGGCCATCATTGTACTGGATGAAGCGACTTCATCAGTGGACTCCGAAACCGAAGAGCTGATTCAGCATGCTATTGAAAACCTGATGAAAGGTCGTACAGCTATCGTAATAGCCCATCGTTTGTCCACCATTCAAAAAGCTGACAAAATCCTGGTACTGGATCAAGGTGAAATAAAGGAAAGCGGCAGCCATGATGAATTATTGGCTTTAAATGGTTATTACACCCAACTTTACAATATGCAGTACAAGGAACTTGTAAAATAGACCGGCAGCCATCCCGTAACAAACATCACAATCCACCCTGTTAATTACCAAGGTACTAATTGCCTCCTTTTTCAACTGTTTCTCTGCCTGCGAATAATGAAATTGCATGTTATATCAATCCGGATTCCATGAAAAGTGCAAAATTCATTGTTTTAATCATTTTTTTAACCGGCATCCATACAGTTCAGGCCCAAATGCGGAGCGGAGGGAAAAAACTAAAAAGGGTGGTATGTCCGATTGAGAGTGGCAAGGACCTGAATTTTAGCCTTGGAGCCAGAATTGGTGATCCGTATGGTATCACCGCCAAGCTATATTTTCCGGAACGTCTGGCGGTGGAGTTGGTAGCAGGACGCACGTTTTCCGGATTGCATGATCAGGCCAATGAACAGGCTTTCTACACTGAAATAGAACTGCCTTTTGACGAAACCGAATATCTGGGTCATGAAATCAGCAAGCTTTATACAGGACAACTGAGATGGGTATATCACGTTGATTTCCCCAATTACGACGGCCTGGACTGGTATGTTGCCGCCGGTGGGCAAATCAGGTATTTTGAGATCCATTACGTTTTTGAGTTTTTCAACGCCAACCCGCCCAGTGCCAATGTATCTTCCATTGACGATCCTTATATCACCCTGGGCCCTGAGCTGTCTGTGGGCGTAGAGTACGTCATACCTTATCATACCATGAGTTCGTTTGCGGAAATCGGTGTCTTTGGGGATGTCAATAACGGTGGTCTGGACTCGCAGTTTTTTGGAGGGTTGGGGATACGTTATAACTTTTAGTTTCCGGAAATAATACAATTTGATTAAATAATAAAAGCCTAAAAGCCCTTCCTGCTGGCTTTACTCATACTTTTTATTTTTCTTTGGGATCCAATCAAAACTATCCATGAATCAAAGGAGAACTATTATCTGGGTTGCCGTTTTTTTCACCATTTGTCTTGTCACTTATGCTTATCTCGGAGGTTTAAGAGAAGTTAAAATATCGGTCACTTCGGAAGACGTATATCATATGGTCGGTAACAGGTTTACCGGGCAAATTGAAAGTGACACCCTGAAGGATATGTTCCTTTCAGCTAAAAAACGGATTGAAGATAAGCAGGTCGATGGTACACTCGCTATCTTGTACTTTAAAGATGCCGAACATGGCAGAGACAGCATTGACTGTTTCACCGGGATATTGCTTGGGATGAAGCCTGAAAAAGTTCCTGCAGGCATGGAATACAAAGCCTTTAACAGTAACGGAGCGGTGAAGGCCCGGTTTGACGGACACCGGCTGGTTACCCCTAATCCTGCGGAAATCAAAGAAAAAGTAGACCGCTATGCCCAAAAAAACAATTTAAAATTGCAGCAGATTTTTGTTGAGAAATACTTTTCCGATAACGCCATCGAAATAGACTATTTGCTGCAATAAGGAAATAGTTAGTCTTCGACTTCATCCCCCTGCAACTGTTTGTCATACAATGCCTTGAAAGCCCCATTTTGTGCCAGCAATGATTCATTGGTACCTTTTTCAATGATTTTGCCATCATCCAGTACCAGTACCTTATCGGCCAGTTTAGCTGAAGACACGCGATGCGAAATGATGATAGATGTCCTGCCCACCATAATTTTTTGCAGGTTGTTCAGGATGGCATTCTCGGTTTTTGTATCCACTGCCGAGAGGCTATCATCCAAAATCAGGATCCTCGGCTCCCGGATTAAAGCCCGTGCAATAGACACCCTTTGTTTTTGTCCTCCTGATAATGTGATTCCCCTTTCTCCCAAAACAGTCTCAAAGCCCTCTTTAAATTGCTTGACGTTATCAAACAGATCGGCGTCTTTTGATGCTTGCAAAACCTTTTCCTCGTTAACCCCCTCCGCGCCAAAAGCGATGTTCTCTTTAATGGACTCCGAAAACAAAAATACATCCTGGGGAACGTAACCGATCTGGCTCCGGAGTGAGGCCAGGCTAAAATCTTTTATATTGTGGCCATCGATGGTGATTTCCCCATTGGTTACATTAAACATCCTGCAGATTAAATTGGCAATAGTACTTTTGCCTGAACCGGTAGTCCCTATAATGGCCACCGACTCTCCTGGTTTCACCTCAAAGCTGACATCTTTCAGTGCGTGAATATTTGAATCTTCATAAATAAAGTTAACCTTATCAAAAGTAATGGCTCCCTCGATAGGCTGGGAAAGATTCTTTTCCGAGACAATATCATTTTTTGTCTTCAGGAACTCATTGATTCTGCCCTGTGACGCCTCTGCCCTTTGAATGATGCTGGTAATCCAGCCAAGTGCTGTCACAGGCCAGGTCAGCATGTTTACATAAAGTATGAATTCGGCGATATTCCCAAAAGTTATGGAACCATTTATGACCTCGATACCTCCAACGAAAATGGTTAAGATAATGCTAAGGCCTATCAATCCCATAATCAATGGCATAAACAGGGAGTTGACAAAGGTTAACCCCAGGGATTTTTTCTTGTAGTCATCGCTCTCCCTGGTAAATGCATCCATTGAATAAGATTCTCTGACAAACGCTTTTAATACCCTTATCCCTGAAAAGGCTTCCTGCACAAATGTGGAAAGGCTTGACAGGCTTCGCTGGATTTCCTCAGAGCGACGGTTGATGATATTGCTTACATAGTAAATGCTTATGGAAAGAATTGGCAAGGGAATTAGAGCGTATAAGGTTAATTTCACATTGACCAACAACATAATAGGAATAACCATCAGAAAGATAGAAAGCAAATTCAGCCCATACATAATAGCCGGCCCCAGGTACATCCTTACTTTGCTTACATCTTCTGAAATTCTGGCCATTAGATCACCTGTGTTGTGTTTGCGGTAAAAACTTAAAGGCAGAGTCTGGTAATGGTGGTAAATTTCATTCTTAAGATCGTATTCAATATGACGGGACATGGCAATGATCGTTTGCCTGACTAAAAAGAGGAAGAGCCCTCGCAGCAGTGCCATAATGACAATAGCCAAACCACATATAAAGACGTTGACAGCAAATGAATCAGCGAAGATACTTTGGGTGTTTAAACCCTCTAAAATTCCATATAAGCTAAGTTCATTGCTAATAATATCTACAGAATACCTGACAATCTGGGCAGGAAGGATAGCGAAGACATTGGAAATCACGATAAACAAAATACCAAAAAAAAGGTGGTATTTGTATTTGATCAAATACTTATTGAGGTGGCTGAGTTCTTTCACTAGATACTAAAAACGGCTATGATGGTAAATTGTTTTACCGTGTTGAATAAATTGATGATACTGACAAATAAATGAAAAATTTGCGATATTTTTGCCACAAATTTGAGTCCTGGGAGGCGTTGTTACATCAAACCCAAAAACATATTAGATGTCGGAAGTAAACACAATTGAAAAAGTAGATAAATTGTCAGTTTTTGATCAGGTGTCAAAACTAGGCCATGAGCAGGTTGTTTATTGTTATGATGAACCTACCGGCTTAAAAGCTATTATTGGAATACACAATACGGTATTGGGCCCTTCTCTGGGTGGAACCAGGATATGGAATTACCAGTCAGAAGAAGAAGCCCTCAAAGATGTTTTAAGGCTTTCCAGGGGAATGACCTTTAAAAATGCCATTTCTGGCCTTAATCTGGGCGGGGGAAAGGCCGTTATCATCGGTGATGCCAAGGTGATTAAATCAGAAGCATTGTTTCGGCGATTCGGTAGGTTTATCGAGAGTCTGAGCGGCCGTTATGTAACCGCAGAAGATGTAAATATGAAAACATCGGACATTGAATATGTGGCGATGGAAACCCATCACGTATCTGGCCTTCCCGAGGTGTTGGGTGGAGGGGGTGATCCCTCGCCGGTGACAGCCTTTGGCACTTACATGGGCATGAAAGCGGCAGTAAGAAAGGTTTATGGCACTGATAGTCTGGAAGGTAAGAAAATTGCAGTGCAGGGTGTAGGCCAGGTAGGTACTTATCTGGTAGAATACCTCAAAAAAGAAAATGCCAAGGTCTGTATTTCGGACATCGATGAGGAAAAACTGGACCATGTGGCAAGGGAACACGGTGCAGTGGTTGTTCCTGAGCAGGATCTGTATGACCTCGACATGGATATTTATGCTCCTTGTGCGCTTGGAGCAACACTTAATAGTGATACTTTGTCACGTTTGAAATGCCAGGTAGTGGCAGGAGCAGCCAACAATCAATTGGCCGATGAAAGAAAACATGGCAAAATGTTAAAAGAAAAGGGCATTACATACGCTCCTGACTTTCTCATCAATGCGGGGGGGGTTATGAATTGCTATGCAGAATATATTGGGGAATACAAACGGGAAAAAGTGTATAAACAAGCTGAGAAAATTTATGACATCACCAATAACATTTTAAATACGGCGGAAAAACAAAACATTACCACCCACGAGGCGGCACTTGAGCTGGCCTTGCAGAGAATATCGGCTATGGGCAAGGTTAAGCTGGCTTTCTAGCTGAAATACGACACTGAGTTTGATTTGATAAAACTGAAATCTTTCTTTAAAAAACTGCCATGCTGAACCGGAGATCGTTAAGAATTAAAGTAGCGCAGAATTTATACGCCTACAATCAATGCAAGCTGGCAAACTATGAGATTGCACTGAAACAGATTGAAGAACACTTTTTGCAGGATTCCTATTTGGCCGAAGGACAAAACCGGGATGCGTTGAGGCAAAATGGACTGGAAGCGAAGGAAGCCCTTAAGAAAAGGCTTGAAAACAATGAAAGTACAGCTAACAACGTGACCGCGGAAGCTATTAGAGAGGCGGTAGATGAGGTCTATGTATCTTATCAAAACAGTCTTAAAAAAGACATGAGGGCCTTACGGAGCAACATGATCATTGAAGCGGAAAAAGTGGTAGACCGCTACCTGATGGTATTGGCCCTGTTAACGGAATTTGCGGCAATAGCTTCTGGCAAATACTTCAAGAACCCGGCGAAATTTGTTTGCCAGAACCTTCATAACAACCGGATTATCAAGGCAATAATGGCCCACCAGCCGTTACAGAATATGATAATCAGAAAAAATATTACCTGGAAGAATCATCATCAGGATGTGCTTTCCTGGTATAGGGAGATTATTAATGAAGTGCCCGAATATGCAGCTTACAAGACCCTGAAGCAGCCGGGTATTGAAGATGACAGGAAGATTCTTACCTTTATAGTTAAGAATCAGATATTTAAGAATGATGTCATCAATGCGTTGTTCGAAGAATTGGATCTGAGCTGGGAAGAAAACAAAGCGGCGGTAAAAAGTATGGTTCAAAAGACTATCAAGTCGGTGGAATCAAGCGGTGAACAGGAATGGACCCTGGAAATAAGTCCTCTTTCATACAATTGGGAGGATGATAAGGCGTTTTTTGAAGAGTTGTTTGTAAGCAGTATTGAAAATGATGAAGATTTTGAAAAGTTGGTTGCGGAGAAATCAAAAAATTGGGATATTCATCGATTGGCAATGATGGATAAAATCATTTTGAAAATGGCTATTTGTGAAATGATTAAATTTCCCAGCATACCGATTAAAGTAACCATCAATGAATACATAGAAATTTCGAAACGTTACAGTACGCCAAAAAGCAAGCAATTTGTAAACGGATTGCTCGACAGCCTGGCGAACAAACTGGTTTCAGAGGGAGTTATAAAGAAGAGCGGGAGAGGTTTAATCGATAACAAATAATTAAAATACTATGAGCAGATCAAGTAATACCTTTTTAGCATTTTTAGCCGGGGCCACAACGGGCGCCTTGTTGGGTATACTTTATGCACCCGATAAAGGGTCCAATACCAGAGACCGGTTGTCATATACCCTTGATAAATATAAAGAAAGGCTCGAAGACCTTCTGGATGACATTATCAACGGCAGGCACGAGGCTGAGTCCCTGGCCAAGAGTAAAGGAGAAAGAGTTGTGAGTGACGCAAAAGAAAAAGCAGAAAAACTTCTACATGATGTAGATGAACTGATAGACCAGATCAAAGGGGAGGATAAAGATTAGATAATGAAGACTGTGACGCTCATAAAGGGCGATGGCATAGGTCCGGAAATAATTCAATCGGTTAAGGATATTTTTCAGGCGGCAAAGGTTCCGGTACAGTGGGAAGAACAAAATGCCGGACAAACGGCCCTGGATGAGACAGGAGAGCTTATTCCGGGGACGCTGGTCGATTCTATCAACACCAACAAGGTGGCTTTAAAAGGCCCCATTACCACACCGGTGAAGGAAGGGTTCAGAAGCATCAATGTGCAACTGAGGCAAATGTTTGACCTCTATCAAAATTTAAGGCCATGCAAAAGTACGCCGGGTGTAAATTCCCGGTTCGAGGATGTGGATTTGGTATTATTCAGGGAAAATACAGAAGGACTCTATTCCGGCCTTGAAATCTATGACCCACGGCTGGAGATGGCAGACTCTATTGCCAGGATTACCAAAGATGGCAGTATGCGGATCATCAGGGCGGCATTCGATTACGCCAAAAACAATCAAAGAAAAAAAGTAACCCTGGTGCACAAAGCCAACATCCTAAAACACATTGGAAAAATCTTTCTGGATGCTGGCATGGAGGTCGCAAAAGATTATCCTGATATTGTTACTGATGATAAGATCATCGATAATATGTGTATGCAACTGGTGATCAAGCCCGAGCAATTTGACGTGGTGGTAACCACTAATCTTTTTGGAGACATCTTATCCGATTTGTGTGCGGGACTTGTTGGCGGGCTGGGACTTGTCGCCGGTGCCAACATTGGAGATGATATCGCCATATTTGAAGCCGTCCACGGCTCGGCCCCCGATATTGCCGGTAAAAATATTGCTAACCCTACGGCAGTCATCCGATCTGCCCTTTTAATGCTTAACTACCTAAAGCTAACTGATTATCATGACACTATCAGTACGGCACTGGACAGTACACTCGCTAACAGAGACGAATGTACTGCTGACCTGGGAGGCAGGGCCGGTACCACTGATTTTACTCAAAATATTATAAAAAAGTTAAAATAATGTTTATTAATGGCTAATTTTGATATTAGCGAAAGAGAAAATCGAAGTTAAATTAATATTTCAAATCATGAAAAAGTTAATGAATATAGGTGTGTTAGTAACTTTTGCCGTAGCAGCAATGACATCATGCACCAACAGCAAACAAGAAGAGAAAATAGCGGCGTTAGAAGAGCGAATCAAGGAACTGGAGAATGGGGGTAGCAGCGCACAGCAAAACCAAAGTCCTACCACTTTAGCAGCCAACGTAGATACGGAAACCACCCCTGATGGGCCCCTGGGCGCTTTCGATTTTGAAGAAGAAGAACATGATTTTGGAACCATCGAGGCAGGTAAGATTATTGAGCATACATTCAAGTTTACCAACACCGGAGAAGCCCCGCTTGTCATCCAAAGTGCTACAGCCTCTTGCGGATGTACCGTTCCTAAAAAGCCCACCGATCCCATTCCAGTCGGCGGTGTAGGGGAAATCGGGGTACGGTTTGACAGTAAAAATAAAAGTGGAGTTCAAAGCCCGGTAATTACAATCAGGGCCAACACTAACCCTAACGTGACCAGAATTAAACTGAAAGGTACGGTTAACCCTAAACAGGAATTACCGGACGGACCTGTCAGAAAATAATACAAAACAAACTACCTATGTTAACCTATATTTTGTTGCAAAGCTCATCGGGCGGGCCAAACGCCTGGATGGGAAACGCTATTCTTTTTGGCGGTATTATCCTGATCTTCTATTTTTTTATGCTGAGGCCCCAGCAAAAAAAACAGAAGGATCAGAAAAACTTTCTTGAAACAGTTAAAAAGGGCGATAATGTCGTTACCATTGGCGGTATGCATGGAAAAGTATTCGCCATAGAGAAAGATTTTGTCATCATTGAGGTGGATAAAGGGGCAAAAATCAAATTCGATAAGTCTTCAATTTCCTTTGAAAACAGCAAGACTTACGCTAAGAAAACTTAATTGGAAATACCCCTTTGGAAACAATAAAAAAAATAATTAATTGGCTGGGGGGATCACTTACAACCGAAAATACCAAAGACTGGAAGGTGGTAGTACTTTGTGTGATTGCTGCCACTACATTCTGGTTTTTTAATGCATTGAACAAAAATGACTATACGACAGTCATTGATTATCCGATCAGGTTTAACTTCAATAATCCCAATGATAGCCTGATCATTGTAAAATCACCACCGGAGAGGATTGCCATAGATGTCTCAGGCAGGGGATGGATATTATTCAGAAAAACTTTTTGGTTTAATTACGAACCGATCAAAATTGAACTTTCCGCGCCGGTAGATACCAAATTTCTCACCAGGGGCTCTCTTTTGCCCATCATAGAACCACAGTTAAGTGATCTGAAAGTAAACTATATAGTTGATGATACTTTATTTATCAATATCGAAAGAAGGATAAGTAAAAAACTTAGGGTATTTGTTGACAGTTTGCGTATAGGCCTTGAGGATCACCACCGGATCACCACGCAGATACGCATCAGACCGGACTCCGTTTTAATTGCAGGGCCCAAGTCCATTATCGATGACCTGCCGGCCAGGATGGAGCTGGAAATTGACGAAGATGACATTGACTCGGAATTTAATGACAGAATCGATGCCAATGTCCTGGAATTACCGCTTGTTACCTATTACCCTGAAAAGGTATCTTTAAATTTCAAGGTATCGGAATTTGTTAGAAAAGAAAGCCGGGTGCCTATTGAATGGATAAAATTTCCGGACCAGCCCAATTTGACTGTCAGCGACTCGACGGTCAACATTGACTATATGGCGGTGCTGGAAAACCAGGGACAAATCAACGGAAGCCAATTCCGGGTAACTGCCGATTTTTCTGCTATCAGCGCCAATGATTCCACCATATTACTGGAATTAGAAATCTTGTCCGATCACGTGACAGATGTAAATTTTTCACCCCGGTCTATCAAGGTAAGTTATGGAAAATGATCCCCTTTTGATCGGCGTAACTGGCGGGATTGGTGCTGGTAAAAGCATGATATGCAGGGTTTTTCAATCCCTTGGAATGCCAGTTTATAACGCCGACGAACGGGCCAAATGGTTAATGGCGCATGACCGGGTGCTGATAGAAGCGATTAAAAAACACTTTGGCACGGATGCTTATCTGGAAGACAATATTATCAACAGCGCTTTTCTGGCTTCAGTTGTTTTTGACAATGAAGAAAAGCGCCGCCTGTTAAATGGATTGGTCCACCCTAGGGTAGGGGAAGATTTTGCATTGTGGGTAAAAAAAAATAACGGATCCCCCTATTTAATCAAGGAAGCTGCTTTGTTGTTTGAGGCTGGCTCTTACAAAGAATTAGATAAAGTCATCAATGTAGATGCCCCGGCCACACTGCGCAAAAGAAGGGTATTATTAAGAGATCCACACCGGGAAACCAAAGACATCGACGCAATCATGGCCAGTCAATTCAGCGACCGGCAAAGAAGGGAAATGGCAGATTATACCATAATCAATGATGACCGCACCCTGGTGATGCCGCAGGTACTAAAGCTGCATGAACAATTTCTCGCCATGGCGCCTGAGCAGGTTGAATAGAAATTTCAAAGGTTTTCAGGTAAACGGATCTGATCGGTGTAAAATTTGATTCGTTTGCTGGATATTTTAAGTAGTTCTATCTTCTCGATTTTATCCAGCTTGTGATTGTAAAATACTTCCACATAAAAATTATTCAGCAGGTACAGATTAATTTTGTAGCGGTAATATCTGATAGCGACAATAAAAGTTCCCTCCCTGTATAACAGGTTGATTTTTTCGTTTAATGACATACTATTAAACAAAGGAGGTGACATTTGATTAACTTTTATAGGGTAAACGCGCATTTGACAAGATAAATATAAATAAAAATGAATTATTGATGTAAAATAATTGCTTATTCCGTTTTCAGATATTATTCTTGCGTTGATTTTAATCGCAAACAACCAAAGGGAAACTGACTCATGGATCGTAAGGGAAAACTGGTACTCAAGATACTCGGCTTGATTGCCATATTATTAATTTACATCAGCAACCGTCCGTCTACCGAGACCATCTCTAAGGGGAACATTTGGATGACAGATTATATGCTGGCCAAAAACAAGGCGAAGGTAGAAAACAAACACATTTTAATATTTTTCTCAGGTTCTGACTGGAGCAGACCCAGCATCGAATTGTCCAGGGATGTATTTGAGCAAGAAGCATTTAAATCATTCGCCAAAGAAAACCTGATTTTGTTAAGGTTGGATTTTCCTAAACACAAAAAGAACCTTCTTAACGTCGAGCAGGCCAAACACAATAAGATCCTGGCGGAAAAGTTTAATAATCAAAGCCACTTTCCGCTGGTACTGGTGATCGACAAAAACGAAAATGTGTTGCTTCGTACCGAGTATAAAAAGGATGGCGCCTCAGGTTTCTTAGCTCATGTAGAAAAAACGCTGACGGCTTTTTAATTCTATTGTAAGTTTACCATAATTACATTAAGTTGCCTTCTAAAGGTGGTACGCAAGGAACCTTCAATTTTCGGAGAGGTTGTTGCTGAAATCCCTTCATGTAGTTCGATATTAGTATTTTCTGATTTCAAGTCTCCCTATTTTAAAGTACAATATAATGGTATAGTTGGTTTTATGAGCTTTGGTTCGATTATTATGAACGATGATTTAAGACTGATTAAAAGTGAAAGAAAAAATAATGTAATAACGACGAAAAAAAACTATAGTAAACCCAATCAGAACTCTCATTCAAAATCTTCATCTTATTCATCAAGTAGAAAAAGGCACTATCCTAGCAGATCTTATATTCGTGGCCCAAGGGGTGGTTGCTATTATATAAATTCTAATGGTAACAAAACTTATGTGGATAGATCCTTTTGTAAATGAAACTAAATTTAAGTAGTAGTAAAAAAAATTAATTTCCATTTGAATTAATCTATTCAGCCATGTTGGATTTGCTGTCCAAACGAATAAGGGTAAAAACCGTTACTTTGAACTCCGGATGAATGAACCTATTATCCAACAACCGACATCTGCTCACTAATAAAATATTGAATAAAATCCGAATATTTTTTATTACAAACCTACTACCTGTTTTCGCGTTAGCCTCGTAAATGACGAATCTTTTTCGTGCTAAAACCCGGTTTTAATACCAGATCAATAATTTATCCGCTAAATTTATAGAAGATTGTGGGGTGGGGCGATGGCTGATAAGCAAACAGTGGTGAATCTGAAGTTGTCACCTTATTGGACAGAGGGGCGGGTCTAACTGAAAACTAAACTGGAAATCTTAAATTCATTTCATTTATGAGTAAGGATTTAATAACAGCATTGGCGCACCGGATCAAAGGGGATGTATTAAGTGATGAATATTCATTGGGCATGTATGCTACAGACGCCAGCATTTATCAAATCAGGCCTGTGGTGGTTGTTTTGCCCAAGGATGAGGAGGATGTGAAAACAGCGGTGGCGCTAGCCAGGGAGCATCGTGTGTCGATTCTACCGAGGGGAGGTGGGACAAGCCTTGCCGGACAAACTGTCGGTGAATCATTGGTATTGGATTTTTCCAAATATATGCAGGAAATTATACAGCTAAACGTGAAGGACAGATGGGTGAGGGTACAGCCGGGAATGGCAAGGGATGACCTGAACGCGGCCCTGGCACCACATGGGTTGCATTTCGCCCCCGATCCGGCTACCAGCAGCAGGGCCAATGTAGGAGGTATGGTAGGCAACAATTCCTCTGGCACTAAAAGTATCTTGTACGGCAAAACGATAGACCATGTCCTTGAAGCCAAAGTTTTGCTGGCAGATGGTACCGGTTTGCATTTCAGGGAGCTTACAAAAGACGAAGTCGACAAAAATGAAGGAAGAACAAAGCGTGAGGAGGAGATTTATACAGGCTTTCAACAAATTATTGAAGCACATAGGGAAGAAATCGAGCGAAAATTTCCCAAGGTGATGAGAAGGGTCGGGGGTTATAACCTTGATGAGTTTGTTTATAATGGTAACTGGAATTTGAGTAAGCTTATTTGTGGTAGTGAGGGGACGCTGGCCACATCGCTGGAATTTAAGCTTAACCTTGAGCCCTTACCAAAGTTTAAATCCGTTTGTGTTGTCCACTATGCCCGGCTATTAGAGGCCATAGGAGCAGTGGCGCCAATACTTGAATTTAAGCCTTCAGCGGTAGAGATTCTGGATGACACTGTGATAACCCTGAGCAAAAAGAATCTTACTACCCAACGGCATTGCCATTTTATAGAAGGCGATCCCGAAGCCATACTGATTGTGGAATTCTACGGGGAAACACGGGAAGAGGTAATGAGTCGGGCAGAAGCTATGATTGCGGATCAAAAGGCGAAAGGGCTCGGGTATGCCTATCCGCTATTTCCTGAGGGTAAACCTTATGATGATGTATGGGTGGTGCGAAAAAAAGGACTGGGTTTGATGCTTGGTCTGAAGGGTGAAAAGAAACCGCTGCCTTTTATAGAAGATGCTGGTATTCCGCAGGAAAATTTGCCGGAATACATCGACCGGGTGTTAAAAGTATGTAAAAAGCACGGAGCTGAAGCTGCTATGTATGCTCACGCGAGCGTTGGAGTGATCCATGTACGGCCTATTCTGGACCTGCGGCAGGAAGAGGACATAGAAAAGTTGAAAAATATTGCAGACGATGCCTTCAGGCTAGTGGTGGAGTATGGAGGTTCATGGAGTGGCGAACATGGAGATGGTTTGGTAAGAAGTGCCTACAATCAGGCTTTTTTTGGGAAACAACTTTATGGGGCCTTCCTGCAGGTAAAACAACTGTTCGATCCTGATAACCTGATGAATCCCGGAAAAATTGTGGAGGCTCAGGGTATTCAGGAAAACCTTCGCTATGGGGCTCAGTACAAAGATGAACCTGTTAAAACAGCCTATCATTACCGTGAAGAAAACGGATTCGCAGGATCGGTACACATGTGTACGGGAGTGGGGGAATGCAGGAAATTATTAGGCGGTACGATGTGCCCGAGCTTTAAAGCCACACGTGATGAAGAACATTCCACCCGTGGCAGGGCCAATGCTTTGAGGATGGCTATGTCCAATCAATTCGATGATGCGGGGCTGGCGAGTGAACGGCTGCATGAGGTGATGGATCTTTGCCTGTCCTGCAAGGCCTGCAAATCCGAATGTCCCAGCAATGTAGATATGGCCAAAATGAAAAGTGATACATTGCAGATATATTATGACAGCCATGGCACCACCCTGAGGGACAGGCTAATCAGGGATTCTACAAAAATGGCTGCTAAAATCGGTGGTTGGAAAGCAGGTGTTGTCAACATAATACAACGCACCGGTCTGTTTCGTGTTATACTCGAAAAGCTGGCGGGATTTGACAAAAGAAGAACGTTACCGGCCTATGCCAGCAAACCTTTTATGCATTGGGTCAAAAAAAATGTTAACGGGCAAAACCGGGGTAACAGGAAAGTGGTATTGTTTGCGGATACCTATCTTAACTTTCACGAACCGGAAATCGGCAGATCCGCTTTGCAATTGCTGAACTCGTGCGGTTATGAGGTGATCATTGCCAATGCAGGTTGTTGCCAGCGCCCCAGGATATCACATGGGTTTTTGAGAGAGGCCCGGCAGGAAGGGGAGAAAACGGCTACAGCCCTGAAAAAATACCTCGACCAGGGGCTGAAAGTTGTAGTTTGCGAACCTGGCTGTGCATCTGCGCTCAACGATGATCTCCCGGACCTGCTGGATGACGAGACGTTGGGAAAGCAGTTGAAAGAAGGAGTAATGATGATCGACGTATTTCTTGCGCAGGCCCTTGCATCGGGTGAACTGGATGTGGTTTTTGAGTCAACAGCCAGTCAGGTTGCCGTACATGGCCATTGCCATCAGAAAGCATTATATGGAACAGGTGCCATGATGGCTGTTTATGATAAAACAGGGGGCACAGCTATGGAAATACCATCGGGATGTTGTGGTATGGCAGGCTCTTTTGGTTACGAAAAGGAACACTATGACCTTTCGGAAAAAATTGGAGCTTCGGTTTTGTTCCCCGCTATAAATGAGCTGAAAGCCGATCATACGATTGTGGCCTGCGGTTTTAGTTGCAGGCACCAGATTAAGCACTTTACCGGCGTGGAAGCAAAGCATTGGGTAGAAACAGTGAAAGCCAGGCCAAGGGTGCCTGAATGATTACTACCCGGAAGGGGCAGACTAATGTTCGGGGCAGTCGATCCTTCAGGTATGTTACTGTATCCAACTGATTTCCTGCAGATGCCAGGTGGAGGGCTGTCCTTCCGTCGTAATCTGCCTGGTTGAGATCCACACCCATGGCCTGAAGTATTTTAATTTCGTACAGGTCACCGTTAGCCGCTGCATCGATCAAAGAAACAGTACGGTTTTCCTGAAGGTATTTCATGCGTCGTGGATCCCGTTTTCGCCTGAATAATCGTACATGCTACAAGAATACATGACCGTCAGACAGTTTTTTACCGTTTCCGCTTTAAATACCTTTTTATTCGTAAAAGGATGGACACCTGAATTAGCGAACTCAGCCGGAAGATTGGCTCAGGCTGTTGTAGAATATAAATAGTTGTTTCAGGTGAGCCGATTTGCTGGGATTAAGATCGAGGTCTTCCATAAATTCATTCACCTCCCGGGCGTGGTCCTCCATTAATTTAAGGATATTCTTTTTCGTAGGCACCAGATTTTGAACGAATCCGGACCTATCCATATAATAAAAACGGTCCACGGTGCTGACAACAGTCCTTTTTCCCATTCTTTTTCTCACCTGCACCTCCCTTTTAAGCAAAGTCATGTTGCCCCGGATAATCACCTCAAAAAATTCCGGGATGACTTTATTCTCCCTGATTTTTACCGGTATGGAATGATAGCGTTTTACTTTTTTGAAGTCCTTGTCCTGCACCTCGAAATAATCTACTATGTTGGCGGTATATGTTTTGGTCTGCCCTTGGCTTTTATGCATCAAAACGTTGTATTTCAATTGATAATTTATCCTCCCGGAGAGGGTGGTGCTGTCTTTAAGTT
Organism: Cytophagales bacterium; assembly: GCA_022360015.1. Lineage (GTDB taxonomy): Bacteria > Bacteroidota > Bacteroidia > Cytophagales > Cyclobacteriaceae > Agaribacillus. The sequence continues at coordinate 15,029 of JAKSDQ010000244.1, read as the reverse complement.
TAATTTTTCCCAGGTACCATGAGTCATTTTGACTTTGGAACGACCACGCATCAAAACACGGATTTATTAATACTGCCACGAAAAAAGTTTTTAATATCCTCATAGTTCTTCTGTTTTAGTACCACCAAAAAAATCATGAAACAGCGGAAAGCTTCAATGATACTACAAATAACTTGTCCCCTAAGTTTAATCAGCCCTTGTATTAATTGAGGAATCAGACCGAAAAGAACCTCATCGGGCTTGTGTAAGAATCATTCTGGTCAAAGGTTTCATTACCTGGCTTTAGAGGCAGGTCTTGTTCCTTCTAAACTTCCTTTATATTCATCCGGCGTTTGACGAAAAGGGGCCCGCAAAGGACCCTTTTTACAAACAACATGATCAAATTTATTAAAGGCTGATCTTTCTTGCAATTCCTGCCATCGATCTTTGCAGTTCATGGGGAAATTATTCGGGCCCTAGTCTTGTGGAAATAACAATCCGGTTCCAGCTATTGATGGTGTTGATGGCCAGTATGAGATGTGCCAGATACTGTTCCCCGAACAAATTCCGTACCCTGCCGTAGACGTCATCCGATACCCCGTGATCCGAGATGGGCGTAATCTCTTTTGTAAGTGTTAAAACGGCCTTTTCTTCCTCAGAAAACTAAGGGGATTCCTCCCAGGCACCCAGGGCGAATATCCTTTTTGCCGACTCACCTGCTGCCAGGGCTGATAGTAAGGTGAAACCTAATAGCAGGCGCAGGTAAAAGCCCGCTACATCTCTTAATTTTTTTTGCTGAAATTTCACGCCGTTTTTGGTTTGGCAACCATTGATTTTTGTGTTGTTCTTTTGAATTGGACATAGATAGTACTAAATTGTCGGCCTACCACAGTGATACGGATTCAGAAAACCCGATAGTCCAACAGGAAGAAATTGATCAGGCCCTTGAAAAGCTTAGTGAATCCCAGGTAGACCGGCTGATAAGCTTTTTATCTCGTCAGTTATTTGAACGGACCTGGTTAATTTCCGGTACTTGGTTTTTAATGATTTCTCCGGCTAATGCTCAGAAAGCAGTCATAGCATGGCGCAAAGTCATACTATGACTTCGGTGAAATTTGTTTCATGGACTGCCGATAGAGGTACGAGGCACCGGAAAACGTAAATCAATCCCGGCCCGGGACCCGGCTTTCAGACTGATTGGTAATTTTACCTGTTAATTTTTCTGTGGATGAATTTTTTAATAAATTACCACCAGCATGTTAAAACTCCTCTCATTTCTGGCTTTCACTGGATTTGTGGCCGTTTATTCCTGGTACAGACTCCGGAAGGAAAAACTCAACTCATCTGACGGTTATTTTTTAGGGGGGAGAAGCCTCACAGGCGTAATCATTGCCGGTTCGATGTTGCTTACCAACATTTCCACTGAACATTTAGTAGGCATGAATGGCGCCGCATACAGAAATGGATTTATTGTCATTGCCTGGGAGGTGACTTCAGCACTAGCGCTGGTGGTTTGTGCGGTTTATTTCGTGCCCAGGTATCTCAAGATGGGCCTTACCACTATTCCGCAATACCTGGAGTACCGGTTTGACGGCATAACCCGTACATTAGTTGCCCTGTTTCTGATCATTTCTTTTGTGGTGACCTTGTTGCCAATAGTTTTATTCACAGGGGCCATTAATATGGAAAGTATTTTTGACATATCTGCCATTTTGAATGTTAACAATACGTGGGGACTTCGGCTGACAGTGTTGGTGATTGGCATAGTTGGCTCGGTATATGCCATTTTCGGAGGGTTGAAGGCCGTGGCATTTTCCGATACCATCAACGGTTACGGTTTATTGATTGGAGGGCTGCTCGTTCCGGTTTTCGCGCTTCTGGACATTGGAGATAACAATATCTGGAGAGGACTGGTAAGCGTATATGAACATAGCCCGGAGAAGTTCAATGTAATGGGAGCGCCTGATTCGGTTATGCCTTTTGAGGTGTTGTTTACCGGGTTGATTATTAACCAGCTCTATTTTTGGTGTATGAATCAGGCCATCGTTCAGCGTGCGTTAGGGGCTGCCAATTTGAAGGAGGCACAGAAAGGTTTACTGCTGACCGGTGTTTTTAAAATCCTTGTCCCATTAATTATCATTTTACCCGGGGTGATCGGATTCTATTATTTTCAGGACAGCTATTATAACAATCAGGATCATATTTATCCGGAGCTGGTAAAAAGAGTGTTGCCGGTCGGCTTGGTTGGCTTCTTTGCCGCGGTAGTCATGGGTGCGGTGCTTAGTACTTTCAACAGCGTACTTAACAGTGCGGCTACGTTGTTTAGTGTGGGAATCTATAAAAGGCATATAAACGAACATGCCAGTGAAAAAAGGTTGGTATGGATAGGCCGGGTAACTTCTGCAATCCTGGCGATTGTTGCGATCCGGGTAGCGCCGATGATGGCCAATGCCCCTGATGGGTTGTATCAACTGTTGCAGCAATTAAATGGCATATTTTTTATTCCTATAGCCTCTGTTCTTTTGGCGGGATTTTTTCTTAAAGACATTTCGGCAATGGCCGCCAAGGTAGCCCTGATTACTGGCATGGCTTTTTATCTCATCACAACTTTTATTCTTGAGATTGACCTGCACTTTGTTCACATCTGGGGAATAGAGTTTTTGCTAAACATAGGGGTGATGTACCTCGTCTCCTACTTTTATCCGAATAAAAACTTTTACCAGCCCGCCGATGCCGGAAAGGTAGAACTTACGCCCTGGCGGTATACCCGGCACATGGCCATAGGATTGGTGATAATTACTATTTTGATTTACTTGCTGTTGAGTTAACACACCAAGACACACAAAGAACTTTGTTGAAAACCTTGCACAAAAACCACCGAAGCTTGCCTTGCCCTGTCCCATACGCTTAATGATAAAAGAATACAATGATTTCATAATCGCGGAACCAAGGGTGCATACTCTAAAATAATTGTCAATTTTCAACTGTCAATTGCCCATTCTCCATCGCGCCTACTTATAAAAAAATTGTCCTTACTTGTTTGCATTTGTCTTAGAACACGCTCATTGCCCAAATCTGATCCAGTCCAATGACATAAACCAATACTGATCTTCCACAGGTCCGTCAAAGACAATGTAGATGTCATGAATACCTTCGGTCGGATTAATGTTTAGCGTTTTGGATTTCCAGCTCTGGTCATGGGCAGATTCAATGAGAATGTTACCTACCTTAATGCCCTCGCTGTTACCGGTTCTTACACTGATATGGGAGGCGGTGTTCGATCTTGTGTGGAAAGTCATTGTATTAATTTGGGACAAATCGATTTGATGAAAGGTCAGATAGCTCCCCTTCGTTGAAGTTTTGACATATGACAAGTTGCCTCCGCCGGGCCTTTCTTTTTTAGCTCCTGAGATTTCATCATAATCCTCCGCCTGTTTTTTAGGATGACGGAGAAGGATAGATTTCCTTGCAGTTAGCGGACTAATTGTACCACTACCCTGGTCCTGGTAAGTTACGCTGAACACATAGGCACCATCTTCCTCCTGTTCGGTAGGGGCTTTGGTTTCCACAATACCTGTAAGTGGCAGGCCTCCTGTGTTCTCCCCCTCACCAGGTAAAGAGAGTATATACCTTACCATTTCACCTGTTTCCTCAAGCGTATGTTGGGGGTGGGCAGCCATCAGGCTATGCCCCCAGTTTCCATTGCCTCCTTCAATAATTTTTTTGCCAAGGTAATCAATGGCATTTTTATCGTCCTGGTATCTTTCGGCAATGTCCAGATAAGTCGGCCCGATTGACTGCTGATCCCTGGAATGACAAGATCGGCAATCACTGTTTTCAATCAGGTTTTTGCCTTTGGTAAATGGTGAAGGAATGGAAAACTGCTCCGGTCCCAATAGTGCCAGATCTTTGCCATGAGGCAGATAACTGAATTGTATGCCTACGTCGCTGGCTGCAATTTGCCGGCCTTCCGTAGAGCCATCTTCCTTGTCATTTACTTTGACCTCATAATTAATGGTACTGCTGCCGAAATAAAAAGACCGGTTACCTGAAAAGTTAATCGCAATGACCGGCATTTCATTGCCTGCCTCAATTTTCAATTCGGCCGTCTCGGACTCACCTTTAGAGTCCGTTACAATTAATTTAGCGATGTAACTTCCAGGTGTTTCAAAGGTAAAATCAGTACTGATGCCATTGCTATGCCCCTCATTTTCACCGGTAAACAGCCATGCATAGCTCAAGGAATCTTCGGCATCGTAGTCAAATGATTTATGGGCTGAAAAGCTGACATCGAGGGGGGCTGCACCCACCAGCTTGTCGGCAGTGGCTATGGCAACAGGTGCTGTGTTGAGGGGGTTGTATTCAATTTTTGAAAGCCGGGCATCGTCATTGTCGGTAAAGTAGTTAGCTCCATATTCAAGTATATACATAGCCCCATCCGGTCCAAATTCGATATCAATGGGCTTGTCGAATCGTACCCCGGAGAGAAAAGGCTCGATACTTGCCAGGTCATGGTTTTCATCCATGGTTGCTACCATTATCCAACTCCGTGCCCAATCGTATATAAACCATTTTCCATTATAGTATTCCGGAAACTTAACTTTTGAATTTTGATCATACCGCTTTGTGTAAAAGATAGGCCCACCCATCGCACTTCTCGAACCCCTTCCTAGCATTGGGAATTCATCGGACCTGCCATAGGGATACCAGATCATAGGTTTTTGGGCTGGCGGCAATATGGTATTTCCTGTATTGTTGGGTGAATTGTTAACAGGACGCTCAGGGTCCCAGGCGGGCCCTATCTTGCCGGTGGCAAAGTCAAGTTTGGGATAAGCCTTATTATCTGCCACAAAATAAGGCCAGCCATAAAATCCGGGTTCACGAGCCTGATTGAATTCATCATAGCTTTGAGGGCCGAGCCTGCTATCACGTCCCGAGTCAGGGCCCACATCTCCCCAGTATACAAAGTTTGTGTAAGGATCCACGGTAAAACGGAATGGATTACGCAACCCCATCAGGTAAATCTCCGGCCGTCCTTTTGAACCGTCTTTTGGAAACAGATTGCCATCCGGTATTGTATAACCACCGTCGGCGGTAGGGGTGATCTTAAGAATCTTGCCCCTAAGATCGTGGGTATTGGAAGAAGATTTCTGCGCATCAAAGGGCCCCCTTCCCGGCCGCTCATCGTGTGGAGAGTAACCATCTGATTCTTTGGAGCTGGTATTATCACCTGTTGAAAGATAAAGGTTTCCCTGGTCGTCAAACACAATACCTCCTCCCGAATGACAGCAAGTTTCCCTTTGCACCGGCACTTCCAGTATGATTTTTTCTGTGGATCTGATGAGGGAGTCTCCCACGAATTTGAATCGTGAAAGATTTTGTTTTTGCACCGGATCGACCGGTGAGTAATAAATGTAAATCCAATTGTTGTATTCAAACAATGGATCACGGGCAATTCCAAGCATGCCATCTTCATAATTGCCCTCTGTCGTTACCTCGAAGCGATCCACCTGTTTGGTAGACCGGGTTTGGGGGTTATACAATTTGATAGCCCCTTCCCTTTCAATAAAAAGCACTTTTTCATCCGGTAGAATGGTCATATCCATTGGTTCATTTACCTGATCGTCCAATACCTTTTTTACGAATCTCATTTCCGAAGGCGCCCTGCCGGTGCGGGCATTTTCGTAGTTGTAAGTATTGTCGCCTATAACGAATTCCAGGTTTTTAAACAGTTGATCTTTCAGTTCGGCCGATAGTGTAGCGTTGTCCTCAACATACATGAAGCCAATACGGCCTCCGTCATAGTGTTTTAGCCCATACCCCGGGTCTTCATCGTTTACAAGTTTTTTGCTGTTTTGTACGGTGGTTGCTTTAAAAGCCTGGCTCATGCCATCGAGCCAGGGCCAGTAATATTGATGATTGGTTTCAGGATTAATCAGTATCAAACCACCCCCTGCCTGTACATAGCGTTGTACCTCCGCCTGTTGCTGCTTGTTAAATTGCTGTGGCTGAAGCCCAAAGAATAACACTGCACTGTATTGTTTGATGCTATCTTCAGGAATGCTGTCAAAATTATTGACATGGTAAATTAACAGATCCCCCTTATTTTCCATCATCACTTTTTTCCATTGCCCGGAGTTTACTGATGAGTTGCCTGCCGGTTGGCTCACCAATAATACACGTTTTTCTGTCCTGACGACCTCACCGGTGCCACATGCATAGAAAATGGATAAAGCAACGGTAAAAACAAATAACTTCAACAAAATACTCCCGAAAGCGTAACAACCCCTTTTAAACATAACTAAAGCATAATAATACCTTGCAAAAATAAGTAATTATATGACCTGTAGGTATGACAAAATGCACAAAAGTGGAGGGTTGTTGCTCAGGATGGTGATTTCAATCATTGTTTAATTCATGCCAAAGCTTCACTTTTGTAATAGCGTGAAGCGGTGAATGATATGAAGTATTTATTAAGCTTTTGGTTACTGGTTTTTATGACTGGATGTGTGGGTACAGGTCCATCGAGGTTCTATGTACAGGACAGTAATATTGTGGGGCCAAGAGAGGAAGAAGCACCGCAATATGAACTCATTGTGGATGAGCCTGGCTTTGAAAGCTGGATGGTTACCAATGCCCGGCCCATAGGATTTTATACTAAATCCTATTATGAAACCAAAAACAGAATTTATGTGTCAGACTGGAATGATAAAGTGACAGCATTCAGACACAGGCGGCGAAGCCCGTTTACAGAAATCATCAATTATGATTTTACAATCGATTATGGCATAGAATTGAACTATAAACTATTCTATTACTTTAAATTCATGCATCAAAAATATGGGCGCCGCTATACCTTTCCTAATTAGCCGGTTTTATTCAGAACGGGTAAGCCCGGTATAATTAGCGTTAAATGTTCCTTTGAGAACCACCACACCACAATCCTGGCTTTCCAATTCGGCAGTAAGTTCCGCTTTTATGCATTTTTCAAATCTAAATTGCCTGATATAGATCCGGCCCTGTTTTGTCAGATATTGGCACCCGGTCTTTTTATCAGTGAGCTGAAACCGTATCCTGGGGTTTTCAAACAGCTTTTCCGCGTTAAAGTCATAACCTCCGGTGTGAAACTCATGCCCTGACCAGTTGACCCAATATTTGCGGATGGTTATCTGCAAGTCTTGCTCCGGATGCAGAAAAAAAGAGAAGTAATGCACGTCATCCTCGTCAATGAGAAATTCCGGGCACTCACAATCCATATCAAAATTATCATGGTCATACCTTTCATCATTAAAATACTCCCATTTTAGTGGTATCGAGTCCTTTGGGTTTGATTTAAAGGAGACTTCCCCAAAGGTAAAATCGAAGTAATCCGGGGCACAATGAAATTCCGGTGTCGTCTCTTCGGTTTCAGTATCCTCTATTGACGTGGTGCTTTGGCAAAAGGAAAACAGCAGTGGCGAAATCAGTACTGTATACCACCATCTCTGTTGGCTAAAAATGTAAGCTTGTAAATTCATAAAAATTGTGTATATACCTTTTTGCCGGTTGATTAAGCTGGTTAATAATGTAAGCTGATCCTGCCTCAGTAAGCCGGATTCAATTTATAGGGCACATTGGTCTTTTTGGTGGAAAAGCCGTCAATGCCGACGTGTCTGCAACGTTTTGGCAGACATGCTCTTATGGCTCTTTGGCTTTTTCCTGAAGGTGTCTTTTGTGCAAGTCGCTGTGTTCGGGAAAAAGTTCACTATGCTCAGATAAAAACGCCGGGTCAATGGTGAGATGGTTTAAAAGCCGGTAGACTGCCTTTAGATTTTCGAGAAAAGCCGGACTGCAATCGTCGATTTCTATGTGACTCAATACCGCCAGGATACTTTTTTGGTAGGCATATAATTCATGCATTCCCGAAATCGGAATTTTGATGCTTAATTGATTCGTTTTTTGATTATACTCAATCATCTTTAATAATATTCGTGTCAAATATACATAGAATATTGACGATCAAAAATTTTTGTAAAGAAAATATTCATATTAGTCCAAAAAATCTATATAATTATACAGATTATGATTTTTAACTATTAAAACTATGGCGGAACAAAAATTGACCAAATTGGGCGAATACCTGAACAAAAGAGCTGTGAACAAGTCCCAGATATCACGAAGAACCGGAATCAGCAAGCAAAGACTAAGTGAACTTTCTATTAATACGGCAACCAAGCTCCGGGCCGATGAGTTATACCAGATCGCCGTGGCTATTGAAGCAGATCCTTGTGCACTACTGGAGTACGTCTGCGGTCATCTGAGGCAGACAGTAAAGCTGGCTACTTTGTAAATTGCAGAAAAATGATTTGAAGTTTGGCTCAAAATCAAATACGGCCCATCCGGACCGTAAAAAAACATTTTAAGTTAGCCTTTGAGCCAAATAGAGGCACCTGGAAAAACAAATACTCAAACAGCTGGTTTGGTCTGGTTACCTTTACAGGTCTCTGAATGTTTCCTTACCGAAAGCAATTTTTTTAAAAAAGAGAATGTTTGGCAGTTTTGTGTAATGATTATACCTGAGCCTTCCTCGCAAACAAATCCATCTCTTCTCCGGCAACCCTCACGTCTTTGGTATCGTAAGCATTCAATAACTCGAGAAAGTGTTTGTTATCTCCTGCCATGAGGGCATTTTGCAGGAAGTTATGAAAATGATCGACAGATTCCGGTTTTAGACCTTTTTCCAAGAGCCATTAGCAGGAACGCCATGCGGCATAACCTTTTTCCGGGTCTTGTGGATGAGTAAGTTCACCGGCTTCAGCGATGAGGTGTTTTTTCTCCCCCTCTCAAAAGGTTATAATACTATTACGTTCATTTATTGTAACACTCCTTTATTTTTACTACCTTTGCATTATGTTCGACAGAAAATCCATTGGCCAACGCCTTAAGATGTTTCGTAAAAAAAGGAATCTTTCACAAGATGCCCTTTCTTTTAAGTGCGGGTTAAAACGCAACCAGATCATTGCAATTGAAAAAGGGCAGACTAATTATACAATTGGCAATTTTTTAAAATATCTGCAGGGGCTGGGTGTTAATGAACTTGTGGCGAAAGTAAACAACGGTGAATCAGGAACAAGTCATGGACTGGCTGAGCTCATGGACGGTAGTGATAGTGTGAAAATTGAATCTTCTCCAAGTGGGAATTGATAGAAAAATATAACATTGAATGAAAACAACAGAGATACTTACAAGATTAGAAAGCGTAAAATTTTCAGAACAACAAGCCCGGGTGATTGCCGAAATTTTTGAAGATACGCATTCTGAATTAGCTACTAAGGAAAACGTAGAAGCAGTAGTAACCAAAGCTAAATACGACCTTGTGAAATGGATTGTAGGCGGCATAATCGCTAATGGGTTGGTAGCTACTTTATTGAAACTTATTGCCTAAGAGTGAATTCCCCATTTTCATGCTAAACCTGGCTTATTTTTCCCCGGGCAATGCTCCCTTCAAAGATGCGGCATTAGCAAATGCCGGTGAATGAGCTGGGCTGGTACAACGTTAATAATAAGCACGTTTTACAAAAGCAAGGTGGGTGGGTGAATACTGATGTTGGTGAAGATTATCCCTTCGTTTTGTGAGTCAGGTTTGATAGTTGCTAAATCAGATTTAACATCATAAATTTGAAGTCAGATATAAAGACCTTGTGTTTAACGGTTGATGAAGCTTGGTTGATGGTTATTTTCCTCTTTCACCCATTCACTACGAATTGACAATAAACACTTCATGCCCTTTGATCTGAGGGTGGATTTTAAAATTCAATAATTAAACTTTCACCTATTAAACCTTCCAGTTATGAAAAAGTTATACCTCTGTTTTATCTTCCTAGTACCATTGGGGACCACCGCATAGGTGCCGACCAGGATTTTCAAGGCCAGCCAAATTGCTGAAAAAGGAGTTTTCAGTACTGAAAAGGTCAAAGCAAAAAAAGAATTAAATGTTGACCTCACACAGGTTTTGAGGGATGATGAAAAAGAAAAAGGATCCGGAATGCCTTACAGGTTTGGGAAAGCGGTAGATGTCAATTACAACCTAGCCAACTCAGGAGAATGGCATGACATGGAAGGTGCCAGGATCTGGAAATTGCAAATTACATCGAAGAAGGCCCTCTCCCTTAATCTTATTTTTAAAAAACTGTTCATACCTGGAAACGGTGAGCTGTACATTTATAATGAAGAAAGAACTGTCATATATGGTCCGGTTACTTCCAGGGATATGACACCGTCCGGAAAGTTCAGTTCCGATCTGATCTACGGACAATCTATTATACTGGAGTTACTTGAGCCCAAGGCTAGCAAAAACAAAAGTGTATTGGAAGTTTCCAAAGTCATTCATGGTTATAAACTGGCATTTTTTGGTGATGCCCAGTCGTGTAATAATGCTATAAATTGTTCTACCGAAGGTAGCAATTGGCAGGATGAGTCAGACGGTGTGGCCATGATACTTTTGGCAGACTATACCCGGATATGCTCCGGAAGCTTACTTAACCATGGCTGCCAGGACTACACACCCAACATTTTATCCGCCTTTCATTGTGCTGACATTAGTACCAATATGACAGATCCCTGCAGCGAAGGTGACTTTTCCAAGGACGTCCAGGCTGGACCATTCAGGACAAGCCAAATTACCGTTTTGGGGACTGCCGGCGTATGTCGTGGCACGGAATATGTTTACACTGCCAAGGTTACCCTGGGTCATCAGCCCGGGTACACTTATAGCTGGAATTACCCGAGTAACTGGATGTTTGTATCTCAAAATGACAATACAATAAGATTGTTGACGCCATCCTCAAGTCAACCTACGGGTGGCCCGTTGGAAGTCAATGTAAACAACGGATGTGGTTCCAGTGGTTTTACTGGTTTTACAGCCTATCTTCTTCCTTGCCGCCGTTTCAGTGCGTTAACTTCCCCAGGGGTTGAATTGTTTAATCAATATCCTAATCCAAGTACCGGGACTCTGACCGTGGAGCAGACAGGTCAAGCAAGGGATGTCGGACCCTACTCCATTGAGCTGTATAACAATTACGGCGAAAGGGTAACTACTATCAGTACTTCAAACAGGCAGGTTCATCTTGATACGGGGAGTTTACCAGGAGGGCATTATATACTTAAGATAATTTACCGGGATGGAATCTTAACCCGGCGAATAGTGGTAGAAAGAGAGTAGCCAGGGAAAAGGGGAGCACCAGGCTCCCCTTTTCTGTTTAAACGCATTGTCATCCCATGTTACTTATCTCGGGGGATCAGGGTTCGGGTTGTAATAAACCCATTTTCCTAAGATTTTTTACGTGGCTGCATAGTTCGTCAGTACTGCTAATGACCTCCAACATGTCCTGGTAATATTTGTTTTTTTCGTAAGTACCGGCCTCTTTGGAAACTCTCCTCTTCAACAGGAGGCAATAATAATTCTGGACCTCGTAAGCATCTTTCAATAAATTCAAGGTTCCCTTGATGTAAGTATTTGTTTTTGTTCATATTTCCTGGTAAAAATTCAGACCCGGCCATTAGTGCCGGGTCTGGTTAAATCAAAGATCCACTATATTCAAAAAGAGGAATTTTAAACTTTATTTAAATAGCAATATTTAATAATCTGATATAACCAAAAATAACGATAACTCATACTATAGTTCTAGTAAATTAATCTGCCGGATAGCTAGTTTCGTCCATGACCATAAAACAGGCTTTCGGCATTGTGTTGAAGGAGGAAAGGGAGAAACAGGATATAACACAACTTCAACTTGCAGGATATTGCAACCTGGATGTTCAAACCATTAGTATGTACGAACGGGGTCTTCGCCAACCCACGATAAAAACACTGCTCGAACTCGCTAGGGCGTTGAATGTTGAAGCCGAATACCTGGTCACCCGGCTAAAAGCTACGCTGGAAGCTGGAAACTGCTGAGAATTTGTGAAGCTTATTGGCTGAACACGCGATGTCCCCTTTATGTCTCCTTTGTCCCCTTTACTTCTGCTTAGATGCGGTATAAAAAGTCCCTTTTCCCGTTGTTCCGTATCCCTACGGTGTGCTACCACTTTATTTTTGTTACTCAGGAGTAGACCTTTGCTTAAAAAGTAAAGTTCTGCCTCAATGAAATCAAAACCATTACGTGAGAAAATATTTAGCCTTTGCCGGGGCTGGGAATTGAGCGGCAAGGACCGAGAGACCTTCTGTACCGAGCATGAGATCACCTTAGCCAAGTTTGGTTATTGGCGTTCCCAGTACCTGGCAGAACAAAGGGATCCGGTGGATGGGCAGGACGACGGATTTGTAGCCATCACCCCGGGCATTACCTCAGGGCTAGAGATCCGGTACCCGAATGGAGTAACGGTGAAAGTAGGTGAGAAGGCTTCGCTGACCGATCTCAAAGCATTGATCATGCTGGTCTGATGTTTTCTTTGACTTCCTCCCACCAATATTTTCTGTATACTGCCCCTACCGATATGCGCAAGAGTTTCGATGGGCTGCAGGGATTGGTGCAAAGCAGGCTGCAAGGTAATCCGGCATCGGGCCAGGTGTTTGTCTTTATCAATAAACGTCGTGACCGGATCAAGCTGCTACACTGGGAGCCGGGCGGTTTTGTGCTTTACTACAAACGGCTGGAAAAAGGCACCCTGGAATTGCCGGATATCAGGGAGCAAACCTACCGGATTAGCTGGCCTGAATTGATGATGATTGTGGAAGGGATCAGTATAAGGCACATCGAAAAGAGGGTTCGTTTTTCAGGGAAAAAACTCATAGAAAAACGGCCTTAAAGCAGGCAAGAATGAACATATTTTACTATTTTCGGGCATGTCAAAACAGCCGGTTCCCCTCACTGAAAAGGCCTGTTTTTCCCTACAGGAGGAGAACCAAAAACTGGCGGAAACCAATACTGAGTTACAGCAGCAAAACGCCTTTTTAGAACAGGAATTAGCCCAGCTCAAACGTATGATCTTCGGCGCCAAAAGGGAGCGTTTTGTACCCGCCGATGCGGGGCAGTTGCCCTTAGGTTTAGAGGGGGCAGAGCATCTAGAAGCGAAACCACAAAAAGAGCAGGTCACTTACCAACGTGAGAAGCCTAAAAAGAATGGCAAGGCTGTAAGGCTGGCCTTACCAGCCCACTTACCCCGTGAGCAGGTTGTCCTGGATGTGGTTGGACCACCCGAAGGAGCCAGAAAGATCGGCCAGGAGGTGACTGAATTTTTGGAATATATCCCCAGCTCTTTGTCAGGCAACTGGTACGCCCTAAGTACATAGCCCCCCTGTCAGGGGATGATACCATGGAACAGGTATTGATCAGTTCCCTGCCCAGCCTGCCTATTCCCCAAGGCAATGCAGGCCCCGGCCTGTTGGCCCATTTGCTGATCAGCAAGTTCGTAGACCATCTTCCTTTTTACCGGCAGGTACAACAATTCAAAAGGGAGGGGGTCCATATTGCAGAATCTACCATCAGTGGCTGGTTTATGAAAACCTGCCGGTTGTTAGAGCCACTTTATGAGTGCCTGAAGACCAAAGTACAGCGGTGTAATTACCTGCATGCCGATGAGACCCCTATTGCGGTGCAGAGTTCTCATAAAAAAGGAGCCACAAGGGGTATCATTGGGTATATTACAGTCCACTGGAAAAGATGGTGTGTTTCGACTACCTGAAAACCAGGAGCAGAGCAGGCCCGGATGATTTCCTGAAAAACTTCAAGGGGGCTTTACAAACCGACGACGGGTATGCCGCTTATGAGTATTTTTCCGGTCACAAGGATGTTACCCTGTTGGCCTGTATGGCCCATGCCCGACGCTATTTTGAGCAGGCATTGGATAACGATGAGTCCAGGGCTGCTCATGCCCTCAAACTCATTCAGCAACTCTATGCGGTGGAAAGAAAAGCCAAACAGGAGAAGTTGGGCTTTCAGGCACGCCACAGCCTACGGGAGGAAGAAGCGGTCCCTGTACTGAAAGCACTGCATCAGTGGCTCAAAGACAATGCCACCGAAGTATTGCCTGAAAGTACTATCGGCAAGGCCATCGCTTACAACCTGAAGCTGTGGCCCAGATTGCAGCGTTATACGGAAAATGGTCAATGGTCTGTCGATAATAACCTGATCGAAAATAGCATCAGGCCTGTGGCACCGGGCAGAAAGAACTACCTGCTCACAGAGTCCTGTGGATTTGCCGGTTCGCATCAAGCTGCTCAACATGCGGCCTTGATCTACTCCCTGCCGGGCACCTGTAAACTCAACGGCATTGAACCTTTCTCATGGCTTAGGGAAGTGCTATGGAAAATCCCCGATACTAAACTCACCAATCTGCATCGATTGCTGCCGATCAAATCAAACCTTAAAAAAGTGTAGACCTTCACACAGTCTTCAAAAATCGTGGGATCATCAACCTAAATCAAGAGGCACCGCCCCGAATGCATACTCAAAAGCTATGTGGATGGGCTAAAAAGCAGCGATCGCCGGCATCATCTGTTTTCAAGATCACCAAAGATTATATCGTGACCCTAGATGCGGGGAACAAAAACAATGATTTTAAGCTGATGAGGTTTGGGATTGATTAGGGAGCAATTGGATTACCCCTAACTGGTCTCAGCGAAAGACAGCTAAGACCAGTTGGGAGTTGGGGGGGATGCGGAAAACACTTGTACTATTGTAGGATAAGTCGATTGATTATTGCTAGAAACCTTTTAGCGAAAAACCAAAACAACAAAAATGATATAGCCAAAAAAATAAAAACTGCAAATATCAAACTATGATATCTAAGGAAAGATACTATTAATCCAGCAGTTGCAATTAGGGCCATTGCAAACATTGTCAAGGGTGGAATATAAAGTCGCAGACTAAGCAAGTTTTGTTTTTTTTCTGGTATTTTTATGCTTACTCTAAGAAAAGATGCATTTAGATGGAAGTGTAAACTAAACTCTGTCTACTCCTTCAGCCCTTCTTCCGGGGGCTAGCCCCCGGAAGAAGGGCTGCGCGCCAAATCGATGGGCAACCGGTCCCCAAATTTTATGGCCAACTGTTGTACGGTCAAACTCCAGTTCT
>JAKSDQ010000176.1 GCA_022360015.1 Cytophagales bacterium | reverse complement strand
CCTTACATCATGGAGGTTATTCGCTTTAATCGAACCATGATGGAATTGAAATATTCAAAACACTGCCTTTTAGGATCTACAAAAAAAAGCTTTAATCGAACCATGATGGAATTGAAATCCATTTGAGCGCATGCAAATTCAGTTTGTCCCGAGAGCTTTAATCGAACCATGATGGAATTGAAATATCAATGTTGCAGACCTTACATCATGGAGGTTATTCGCTTTAATCGAACCATGATGGAATTGAAATATTCAAAACACTGCCTTTTAGGATCTACAAAAAAAAGCTTTAATCGAACCATGATGGAATTGAAATTCTGCGACATAAAAGTATTCGCGATCCTCGGTATCTGCTTTAATCGAACCATGATGGAATTGAAATGAAGAGGCATTCCAGTATCCTGTATCCTGTATGTTTGCTTTAATCGAACCATGATGGAATTGAAATTCGGCAAATCTCAACGCAACTTCACAAGCGTCAATGCTTTAATCGAACCATGATGGAATTGAAATAATGATCTCAAACCTGGTAAAGCTGTACAAAAAAATGCTTTAATCGAACCATGATGGAATTGAAATTTTGCAAAAATCATCAATCAAGATGGTGAATTGGAGCTTTAATCGAACCATGATGGAATTGAAATAACAATCTCAGGTTGTAATATCCTATCGATAATGAAGCTTTAATCGAACCATGATGGAATTGAAATGAGATGATGTCAAAAAACTATATCTGAAATTTGCCGGCTTTAATCGAACCATGATGGAATTGAAATCTCCTTGAGCCAAGTCGGCACCTTCTCCGTTTTCAAAGCTTTAATCGAACCATGATGGAATTGAAATTAATTTTTTTTCAGGCAATATCGTTATATCAGTTTTGCTTTAATCGAACCATCATGGAATTGAAATATCACACTTAATGCTTATAATCTATATGCAAAAGGAGCTTTAATCGAACCATGATGGAATTGAAATGGTGATGCTAATCAACAATCTGTAAACAAAGCGAAGCTTTAATCGAACCATGATGGAATTGAAATTAATATGAAATACAGATGGCTTTTGGACAGCTTTAATCGAACCATGATGGAATTGAAATCATACGACTTGTTGGCCGCGTCGTTGGGATCAGTTGGGCTTTAATCGAACCATGATGGAATTGAAATTTGGCACATAATTGTAACTTTCCGCCTTGCTGAAATGCTTTAATCGAACCATGATGGAATTGAAATGATGGACTTACTGTCAATCGCTTACCTGGTAGGCCAGCTTTAATCGAACCATGATGGAATTGAAATCCGCAATTGTAGGAGCGGGAACATACAAGGCAACTGCTTTAATCGAACCATGATGGAATTGAAATCTCCTTGTAACACCTTGTAAACAGACAATGCCACCAGCTTTAATCGAACCATGATGGAATTGAAATACTGATCCGAACGACGCGGCTAATAAATCTTACGTGGCTTTAATCGAACCATGATGGAATTGAAATTTTGTAACATCCAAAGCAGTCATCTGCCGGCTGAATGCTTTAATCGAACCATGATGGAATTGAAATATGTCTATCATTTTTGGAATGTAGAATATGTGAATTGCTTTAATCGAACCATGATGGAATTGAAATGAAATTCAATCAATCTTTAATAGCGAAGAAATAGGTGCTTTAATCGAACCATGATGGAATTGAAATATGTTACGAAGACTACTAATATTGCCGGTGATCAACGCTTTAATCGAACCATGATGGAATTGAAATTAATTTTTGGAAATAATTTAAATAAATCACACAATGGCTTTAATCGAACCATGATGGAATTGAAATATCAATTTTGTCTACTTTTTGCAAGCAATTAATGAGCTTTAATCGAACCATGATGGAATTGAAATTGTGCCATGTGACAGCGCACCTTTCAAAGTTAGCAGCTTTAATCGAACCATGATGGAATTGAAATTGGTTTTTTTTAAATTCCATAGTTCCAAAATTTTCAGGCTTTAATCGAACCATGATGGAATTGAAATGAACGTTAGACTGGAATAAAAATCTTTTTGCGATTGCTTTAATCGAACCATGATGGAATTGAAATGTAATGCCTCACATTGCTTGCAATTCTTAACAGGTGGCTTTAATCGAACCATGATGGAATTGAAATGAATTTGCCAAAGTTATAAATGCTCCGCTTAACAGGGCTTTAATCGAACCATGATGG
>JAKSDQ010000242.1 GCA_022360015.1 Cytophagales bacterium | reverse complement strand
GGACATGGCCCGGATCTTCAGCTTGAACTGCTTACGCTGGCGCAACAGGGTGGAGAGGTTGCCGAGCGTCTCGGCCAAGTTGCCACCCGTCTCCCGCTGGATGGACATAGCGATAACCAGGAACTTAAACTCCGGAATCTGCAAACGACGCGCAACACTCCACATCGCCTCCTCTATCGAGGAGCCGAGCTTAAGGGCGTCTGCCACATGGCTGAACTCGGTTCCGACCGGATCCGACATCTCCGCTGCCACGGACTTGATCGACTCTGACACCGGCAGACCCGACCGTAAGCCGCGGATCATCAGATCGATGGCATCGGGGAAACTCTCGATGAACTTGCTGGTTCGGCGTGAAGCCATCATGCCGACCACCATGTGCGGCAATGCGAGCCCCGCGGTTGTAGACAAGGGGACAGCGATGATCCAAGGAAGCGAGGCTGCGAGCTTAAAGACAAGTAGGAAAAGCGCCGCAACGAGAAGGTTGGCCACGAAGTACTGACTGAGCGAGATCGAGCGTCCGGTTCGGTCGAGCCGTGCACGCATCTTCTTGGGTGCGGGCACAAGGGCTGCCAAGAGGCGCCCCATTGGCGAGGCGGAGGCATCGACGTCACGCCGGCGCACGGAGATGGAAGCCTCATCTCCTATTGAATTGTCGGCACTGACTCGTTTGAGCCGCCGCTTGACCTGACTGCCAGATGGGCCGTCGCCGGCCAGTGCAAGGCCAAGAACCAGAACCGTTAACGCCATGCCACCGGCGATGATGAACGGTAGTACACCGGGGTTCAGTTCCATCACACAGCCTCCAGCAGAGCTTTGTCGAGGCCGAAGTAGGCCGCCTTTTGCATGAAGTGCGGCCGGATACCGGAGGGCTTGAACTCGCCGAGCAGTTCTCCGTTTTGTCCCTCTCCGGTAAAGCTGAAGAGGAAAAGATCCTGCATGATGATGACATCGCCTTCCATACCCATCACTTCGCTGACATGGGTGATGCGGCGGACACCGTCCCGCATCCGACTGATCTGTACGATCATGTCGATGGCCGAAGCGATCTGGGTGCGCACGGCCATAGGGGACAAATTGACACCTGCCATGCCGACCATGTTCTCCAGGCGCATCAAAGCCTCGCGCGGCCGGTTGGCGTGAATGGTGCCGAGCGAGCCATCATGGCCGGTGTTCATGGCCTGTAGCATGTCGATGGCTTCGCTGCTGCGAATCTCACCCAGGATAATGCGATCGGGGCGCATTCGAAGGGCGTTCTTGACCAGATCGCGCATGGTGATCTCGCCCTTGCCCTCCAGGTTGGCCGGACGGGTTTCTAACCGCACCACATGCGGCTGCTGAAGCTGCAGCTCGGCGGCATCCTCGATGGTGACGATGCGCTCCGACGGCGGGATCAGCTCCGACATGGCGTTCAGCATGGTGGTCTTGCCGGAGCCGGTGCCGCCGCAGATCAGCACGTTCAGCCGGCAGCGCGCCGCCACCTTCAAGGTGGTCGCCATCTCGCGCGACAGGTTCCCGGCCCGCGCCATGGCGTCCAGGTTCACCTTGTTGCGGGAGAACTTACGGATCGAGATGGACGGCCCGTCCAGCGCCAGCGGCGGGATGATCATGTTGACGCGGCTGCCGTCGGCGAGACGCGCGTCCACCAGGGGATTGCTCTCGTCGATGCGCCGGCCGACCTGCTGGACGATGCGCTGGGCGATGTTGAGCACATGCGCGTC
>JAKSDQ010000327.1 GCA_022360015.1 Cytophagales bacterium | reverse complement strand
TCCAGAATGCTGATGATGCAGGGGCATCGGAAGTGCGCTTTGTCCTTGACAAGACTGAGTATCCCTGTGACACCATCCTGAGCCCCCAGATGGGTGCCTGGCAAGGTCCAGCTCTATGTTGCTACAATGATGCAGTGTTCTCACAGCAGGATTTTCTTAACATTAGCTGCATCGGGCAGCACAGAAAGCTTCAACAAGTGTCAGCCACAGGACGCTTTGGATTGGGATTTAATGCTGTATATCATTTTACGGATCTTCCAAGCTTTGTCAGTGGTGATTTCCTTGTGTTCTTTGATCCCCATGCCTGCTACCTTCCAGGGGTTTCCCAAACCCAGCCAGGGCTGAAGTTTGCATTGAGTAAGTCCAATGTCTTGACCCAATTCCCGGATGCATTGTCTCCATATCATCAGCTTGGGTGCTCTCTGCGAGAGCCTTACAATGGAACCTTCTTCCGATTTCCATTGAGGACAGAAGCAGCTGCCAAACAGAGTGAGATCAAGAAAACTGCATACACAATTCAGGATGTGGAAGAGCTGTTCAGCTTGTTTGGTAATCAGGCGACGCGAGCATTACTATTTCTCAAGAGTGTACGAACAGTATCTTTGGGGGTTAAGGAGCCCAATGTGCCCCAGCCCCACACCACCCTGAGGGTCAACCTTGTACCCCAGTCTCCTGGATTGGATCCTCAAAGGAATGTTAACACCTTCATCAAGAGTGATGGATGCGACAATCATCAGGCTTTGGTCAAGAAACTCAAGAGTGCTAAGAAAGGTGGATTACCTGAGCATTGTGAGTCTGTCCAGATTGTCATGACAGAGAATGAGAAAACAACAAGGGAGCACTGGCTGATGTACAGTGCCATTGGGGAAGGTATGCACTCAAAATGTATCATTCCATTTATCTTCAACCTTTGCTGGTTTTTGTGCTTCTGTATAAATGAGTTGCTGCAGAAAATACTTTATTGGTAGTGGGTCTGCAGTCTATGATTTAGGTCCTTCTAATCATACATTTGGAATCCTTGAGGAATGCTGTGGCTCTCTTTCTGCTTGACGTTGAAGGCATACATATGTGTATGTTATTAGTGTTTGTTGTTGT
>JAKSDQ010000037.1 GCA_022360015.1 Cytophagales bacterium | reverse complement strand
CTCTGATCAACAGCTAAACAGATGCTTCCATTCGCATTGTGGACGATCAAAGAAACTGCCATCCCTCCGCGTTTGCTGATTTAAGAGAATGATTGACTGCGATCTGAAGCAGTGCTAGCTCCATCGCTGGCAAAGCTGCTGATTCTTTCCCTTCACAGGTGTTTCAAGGGCGGAGGCATTAAATAATAGACTGCTAAGTCGACAGCAGTTACCTCTTGGCGTCGGCAGACGGAGAGAAAGCAGAATTATTAAATAGCTTCAAACCTTTGTTATGTTGAGGAATAAGTTGCGATTGAAGAGCGAGATTCTCTTGTAGGAGAATCATTCTCGGAAATTCAGTGTATTGCAGCAATGGTATTCTACAACGCTATACCTGCAGGAGTGTCGAACCGTTTCCATTCAATCAAAGTGATCATCCAAGCACCTTCATTAAAGGAGCCGAATCGAGGCTGGCCAGTTCTGTTTCAACTTTGTTTTGCAAGAGAGAGATCACTGCTTGTATGATGTTCTCTTGTGCTGTTTGCCGACAGGATGGTGAAAGTGAGCCTGATAGAGCTCTCATCACACCAGCAGCAGTGCTTGGTACTCTGGGAATTGTTGGATTGTTAGTATTGATGTTCGGATGCTTGTGCAAGAATGCAGATAATATGAGAAAGAACTTTCATGCCCTACAGCGGAAACTGAAGTCCTGCTTGGGGATCTATGCACACATTTCAAAAAGTATTGGCAGAATTCGTCGCCCACCGGGTGGGACAGGAGGTAATCCTCCTGGGATTATCGATCCACCACTCATTCCTCCAGGGAATTCACATGGGTCGGGGATTCCCTTACAACCTCCTCGTTTTGCAAACCCCCCCCAGCAAGAACCTTCTGACGGAGATTCGAGAGTGGATACTCCAAAACCGGTAGGTATCCAATGCATGCTGATGAAGTGTCAGTCTTGGTAGTGACTTAAACCACACTCCAGGTGACTGTCCCGAAAGCTGTTGAGGTGCTCCTTGCCATTTCGCTGACAGTGCTGTATGGCTATTCCTGGTTATCCGAGGGGCCCCTGTTTTCTTTGCAGATATCTGGTGTGTTAATTCTATGCCAACCATGGTCATCTGATGTGGAGAAATATACCTTCATGTTGCACAGATCTCCTAACTATGCTATGCTGATGCTCTGAGCCCTTGTGTTCTGTTAG
>JAKSDQ010000038.1 GCA_022360015.1 Cytophagales bacterium | reverse complement strand
TGCGGCGGGTGCGTCGATGTCTGCCCGTCCTACTGCCTTTCGATGAAGACGGTCGACCGTGTGGACGGCGGAAACGATTTGAAGGTGCTGGCCGAAAAGGAATTCGGCAGCATGGAGGTGGCGGAGGCTGAAGGGTCGGTCATGTTGTTTGACCCGCTCAAGTGCATCCGTTGCGGCATGTGCGCGCAGAAATGCCCGACGGGTGCCTGCAAAATGTCGGTAAACGAGTTCGAGGATTGCTTTGCATAGGCCATGTTGACGCTAACCATCATATTGCTGATTACAACAACCCTGCTGGGCGGAATATTTTTCGTGCTGTTCCGCTGGGCGGTGAAGGATGGCCAGTTTGAGGATCCCGAAGAGGCAAAATACGTGATTTTCCGCGAGCACGAAGGAGGAAGTTAACCATGTCTAAAGAGAAGAAGGATGGAAAGAGTCGGCGCGAGCTGCTCACGATGGGGTCGGCCTTCGGCCTGATGGGTTTGGCGGCGGCCGGAACGGGCGGTGCGCTGTTCAAATACATGATGCCGGTGGTGTCCTACGGAACCCCGCAGAAGTTCCTGGTGCCGATCAAGGACCTGCCGGAAGTCGGGGACGAATTGATTTTTGACGACATGAAGGTTGTGCTCCGTCGGCAGACCGAAAAGGAAGTCGCGGCAATCTCGCTGGTGTGCACCCATCTGGGCTGCACGGTCAACCGTGTTGAAACCGGCTTCCTTTGCCCGTGCCACGGGTCGCAATACGATTCCGACGGCATCGTGGTGGGTGGCCCCGCGCCGAAGACCCTGCCGTGGCTGGAGATCAAGGTGGTGCCCGGCGGCCAGATCGAAATCGATACGGGAACCACCCTCGAGGAAAACTCCTTCTTTGCTGTTGCCTAGTCTGCTTTACCTAAGGGGATAACCAATGAATGAATTAAAGGAAATGGCCAAGGGGTTCGGGAACAAGCTCTACTACTCGATCTTCCGGCATCGTTTCGACAACACCGGGCTGACGAAGTCCAAGATCATGTTCAGCAACGTAATGCTGCACATCCAGCCGGTGAAGATCCATAAGCGCTCGGTCAAGTTCAAGACCACAATGGGGCTGGGGCTGATCACCTTCTACCTCTTCCTCATCCTGGCCCTGACCGGCATCATGCTGATGTTCCACTATGTGCCGTCAACGGCGATCGGGCCCGACGGGCTGCCGGATGCCTACAGCCGCATGCTTAATCTGCGTTCGAACGTTTTCTGGGGCGGATTCATGCGAAACATGCACCGTTGGGCTGCACACGGCATGGTGGCGTTTGTTGCACTCCATATGCTCCGTGTTTATCTTGCTGGTGCCCACCGCGGCGGCCGCGAATTCAACTGGGTGATTGGCTGTATCCTCGGGTTGCTGACCGTATTCCTTTCCT
>JAKSDQ010000086.1 GCA_022360015.1 Cytophagales bacterium | reverse complement strand
GGGGTTCTGAATTCATGGGAAATATTGGTAAAAAATTGCATTCTCATCTGATGCATTTCTTCCATCTTTTTTTCTTCAAGCAAAGTAATTTCCAAATCTTTTTTTAGCTTAAACCACCGGCGTTGCAAATAAAAAATGCCAAGAATAAAAACCAGGAACAGAATTCCATAGATCACCTTTGATGTTTGTGTTTCCCACCAGGGTGGAAGTATTGAAACTTTCAGGGTTAATGGTTCGGCATTCCTATAACCATCATGATTGGAACCCATCACCTTAAATGTGTAATCACCATAAGCTAAATTGGCATAAGTAGCGGTTCTGGATTTTTTACGGTCAGTATGGATCCAATCTTCATCATACCCTTCCAACAAATACTTGAAATGGCTTTTTTCAGGATTTGCATAAAGCAAAGCAGCAAATGCTATGGAAAAATTATTATGAAAATAATTAAGCTTCAAATGAGCAACATTGTTGATGGTTTTAGCGAGAATCAAATGTCCATCGTATTTTTTCCCAGGCTCTATTTTAGTTCCCTGGACCACCAATTCAGTGAATACGATTTTTGGCTTTATGCTATTTTGCTTTATACTGTCAGGATAAAAATAACTAATGCCATTTGTACCTCCAAAATACAGCCGGCTATCACGACCTTTGCAGGAGGCCCCTATTTTAAAGCTATCCCCCTGTAATCCGTCATTATGATCATAATTTATAAAGATATTCTCCTTTGTGTCAAACATGGAAAGGCCTTTGCTCCCTAACCACAAATTACCATTATTATCGACCAGCAGACTTTCCATGTCATTGGAAGGAGCCCCTTCATTTAAGGAATAATGGCTGGATTTATACCCTTTGTACCCCTGACTATTAAGTAATATTTTATTTATTCCACCCCCTAAAGTACCTGCCCAGACGGTAGAATCGTCAGTACGCACCACCGGCCATACATAGTTAGAGCTCAAACCATCATCTTTTCCCTCAAATCCGGTGTAACAGCTAATTTCCGCTACCTTACCCCGGCTTGATAAATAAATATGATTCAACCCCTTATTGGTGGAAACAAAAACCTCCGGCCTTAAAGTATCGGCGTATATAAAGGTAATTTTATTGGAACATAAACTATATACTGAATTATCATCCTGAAAAAACCTCTCAATACGATAATTGCCTCTGCCAAAGTAAGTAATCTTATTCAATCCATTGGCCCAGCTTCCAGCCCAAATTTGACCAAAATAGTCAACAGCTATTGAGAAAATAACGTTGTCCGAAAGGCTGTTAATGTCCTCCCGATCATTGACCAGACTCTCAAATGAATTATCTTCCGGACGAAATATATTAATTCCCTGATCGGTCCCTATCCATATTCTGTTTTCCCGGTCAATGGCCAGTGACCTTATGTTGTCGCTATTCAAACTATTTGGGTCATCGGAAATATGCTTGTATTGCGTATATTGTTTGGTTTTAAAGTTGTAGCAATTTAATCCTCCGGATCTTGTACCTATCCAAAGATTCCCCTGCTGATCTTCCACCATAGCCCTTATATAATTATCACTCAATGTATTTTGCGGGTTACTAAGATCACGCCGTAATAAGGAAAATTGCTTCTGATTTAAGTCCACATAATTTACCCCTCCCCCCCAGGTGGTTATCCAAAGACTTCCCGAATTATCCAAAAACAAGGAGCTGATATGATTAAAGGTTAGACTATTGTTGTCAAATTCGGAATTTATATACCAACGAAATACCGGAGGTGTTTTGCCATTCCAATTCATTTGAATCAACCCGGCATCAGAACCTAACCAATAGTTTCCGGACAAGTCCCGAACAACATTATTTATCTGAACGTTTTTATTCTTCGAAAGCCGTCTCATTTCATTCCCTCCAATCGGAACATAGTCCACTGTGATGGTCTTCGGTGGCAAAGTGGCATAAAAATCTGTCAAATTAAAATTGAGTATGCCATTTACACTTCCCATAAGAAGTCTATCCTTATTATCCAATAACAAGCCCCCAATAGCCGACCGCTCCACACCATTTTCATCGACAAGATTATAGTATAAGGCATTTGGTTGCCCCATCCGGGATGCTTTATTTACAAAAAGCAGCCCACTACCTGTGTTTACCCAGATATTTCCTTTCCTATCGGCAACGATATCACCGTCAATTGGGTTTGGCAATGGGGAAGCGGGTGCCAATTTGATGGCTTTTATCACAATGCCCTTTTCAATTTGATACTGAAAAAAACCATCATCCGTTAGGAAATAAATTGATCCGTCGGTAGCTGCAAATACAGCATAACATAGATTGTACAATTGTTTAAGATCCTTAGCATTCTCCGACTTGAAGAATACATAATTCTCGGTGATGGTATCGAAACATTTTAATCCACCCTCTGAAGCTATCCATATATGACCAGATTGACCGGTGACCATCTGAAATATTCTGTTGTTATAGACGGTATTAAGCTGATCGCTATCATTAATGAAAGATCTTAATTCATGCCCGTCAAAACGTTGCAGACCACCGAAAGTGCCGATCCAAATGAATCCTTGAGAACCTTGTACAATACTGGTAGCGTCAGTATGAGAAAGCCCTTTTTCGACTGTCAAATTCCGAAAAAAATAATTTGTCTCCTGAGCAG
Organism: Cytophagales bacterium; assembly: GCA_022360015.1. Classification (GTDB taxonomy): domain Bacteria; phylum Bacteroidota; class Bacteroidia; order Cytophagales; family Cyclobacteriaceae; genus Agaribacillus. Next base: position 479 of record JAKSDQ010000086.1, on the reverse strand, counting down.
GGGCTACTACCGGAAATAATAAGTCACCTGCGAAAATGAATATGAAAAAAATACAAATTGAAACTTGTTTCATTTGGTTAAAAAGTCCTTCTTTACCCAATCAAGCCAAAATCGTACTTTGTTAAAGAGCCTACTGAAATCTCTCGAGTATAAAATGCCATAGAAAGTACTAATTAATTTTCAAAAAATCAACTTTTATAGGTTTCATAGACCTCTCCGGATCCACAGTCGGGGAAGAAATTGAAAGTAACCAAATTAAATTACGGGTCATCAAATTGCTTAACTTCTAATTTACTTTGGTTTCTTTTTCAACCAGTTTAGTCAACCGATAAAGCCTGGCGCCATGTGGTTCAATGGGAGTTTTAAAAAAATGCTTAAACTCACCTATATCCTTTTGTTCCCACAGGTCTCGAATTTGATATTTTCCCCGTAAGTATTCAAACTCAAAATTAAAATTGACTTCGCTTTTTATGTCGCTC
>JAKSDQ010000148.1 GCA_022360015.1 Cytophagales bacterium | reverse complement strand
TCTGACCTTGTAGATACCCCCCGGAGCATTTGGAGCAAGCTTGAAGTCACCGTGCGTTGATCCATTTTTAGCAATGAGGTTTAGCGTTTTTTCTACGCTGCCCTTCGGGTTGATGAGTTCCACATAAACAATTTCGCTGGTCGAAGATGCCTTATGAGTGCCTCCATCTCTCAAATAAGCCTTAATCCATATATCATCTCCAGGTTTGTAAAAAGGCTTGTCAAGATGCAGATATATCTTTTCCTGCGGTAGCTGCTGATTATAGCGGTTCAGCGCGTTTTTCAACTGTTTAATAAAATCACTATCCGGAGCCTCTGTTTCATTGGTAAATGAATAAAAGACTACTCCAACCAGCATTGAAATAACAGACAAGGGCAAAAACTTTTTCATTGTATTAGGTTTGTGGATGAAAAAATATCAATCTTTATTTAGTGGATGCAAAAGCGGGGTTTATTCCATAAATAATTATTGTGATTTTATTTTATAATGCGGGGACTTAAAAAAAGTAACAGATAATCTTGTTCGACGTGGTTATAGAATATTGGCTTACCTGTGATTTGATGAAACAAGATTATGGGGTAATTTGAGGCTTTGTTTAAGTTGTTGGAAGGTTTATTGAAGAAGTGTATAACTCAAATTTTTTCCCACCCAATCAAATGCCTCTTTCAATAATAAGTTTAGCTGGGAATGCATTGGCATATTCACGATGAATGATGTAATTTCCAATTACTTCCCTAAAAACCGGCAGAACGCAATAGTTTTTCATCTGTCATATCCTGCCAGGGGTGGTCTGCACGTTCGTTTTTAGCCAATGTGCGGACACGGCTGAAAAGTTCCTGTTTGAAATCAGATAAAATGACATATGGATAAATCCGGTTTTCGGAATAGGTAAATTGTTTTCGCAGGCAAAGTTGGGTAACCTGTTCAGTCTGTCGGATAATGTCAAAACCTTCGTCTTCGTTCTGGTCAAAGATCATTACACTAGTAGAAAAATATGGTCAACAAAAATCTACAAAAGGCATTAGATATGTGTATGGAGTTGAGCATTTTATTTCCCTTTCAATTTTTTGGGATCTTGTCTATTATCAAAAAGAGTAACAATATAGATTTGACGATTTTTAATCTTATATATAAATAGTAGTTTATTTACTCAAAATACATCTTCTCAATTCATTAGAATTTGGGCTTGCCTGAAATAACAAAGGATTCCTCTCAATTAGTTGTAGCTTCTTATCCAGCAGGCGTGAAAATTTTTGAATCTCTTTTGTGATCCACCGGTCTTCAAGATAGTCAATTAGGTTTTTTAAATTACTGAGAGCTTCTTTAGACCATATTAACTTATAAGTATTTTCCATAGATATTACGGGCCGTTTCGTGGCTATGAACCTTGCCTTCTTCAATATCTTTTAAGCCTCTCTTTATCGATGCTAATTCTTCTTTCTCCAATAAATCCCACCAGTCTTTTGATGCGGAATATTCATCTTTAATGCTCCGTAACTTTTCTATTACAGAGGAGTCATTAAGTTTCGTTATCCACTCTATAAGACTCAGTTTTTCAGCTGAAATATTCATATAATTTTAATGTTATTGACTTTTTAGTCTTTCATGTTATGCAAAAATACCTATAAAAGCACGTCCAATTAGAGAATACTTTAATACGTTTACAAATTGCTTTAACTCTTATAAATAACACAATTTATTATTTTTTCCATATAAAAATAACACAATTTATTCAAATTGGGTAATGTGAGCTTTCCAAGGTTTCGTAATATTCGTGGGCAATCCAACCCCAATTGATCTTCTGCTAAAAGATTTTTCATTTAGTGGGGAATACATAAAAATTCTAGAACACCAATCATGGATGACTAAGAAATACTACCAACCAGAAGTTATTTTTTGATTTTAGTGAAACCTTTTCCAGGATCAAAAGATTTTATCGATCAATATAACGCCACTCAAAGCAAACTCACCGCTAACCACCGGAGCACCGCAGAACTAATTGTAAGGCTTTATCTGAAACAGCTTAACAAAGCCTCCCGGATTGACAAAATAGATCGACATAACCTTCCTGGCTTCCGTACTTACAATACCAGCAGCTACCTGTAAAGACTGCACGAAACGAACTATTCTCAACCATTTGGTTTCTTGTTATCGAATCTTTTGTTATTGATTGAAGTAGACCATATCACAGTTAAATACGATTTCAGCCGGTGCGCCGCTCCAGCCCTATTTTTTTAAGTCTAAGGAGAGCAGAAAGTCTGTTGTATCCTACCAGATAAAGTGGTAGATTACCAATCGAAATTGTACAATACCAAACAGTTTTGAGACATTTTTAGAAATCAATATATTTGGCTTATGGAACATAAAACCAAACCTCAGGCAAAGCATATGGGAAGAAAGATTGGCCGTATGCGCGAGATGCTTGGCATCAAGCAGGATGTGGTAGCCGATAAGTTAGGGGTCAGCCAGCAGACTGTCTCCAAAATTGAGCAAAGTGAAAATGTTGACGACTCCATGTTGGGAAAAATAGCTGATGTGCTAGGTATAAGCCCCGAAGCAATCAAGAATTTCAATGAGGAAGCCACTATAAATTTCATTCAAAACAATTATGAAGGTGCGGCAACAACAAATCATGGGCCTGTAAACGGCCAAAACTATAATTGCACTTTTAGTCCCATTGATAAATGGGCAGAGGCTATAGAAGAAAACAAGAAGTTGTATGAAGAATTGTTAAAAAGTGAGAGGGAAAAGGTGGCAATGCTGCAAAAGCTATTGGAAGAAAGGAAGTAATCTGACTTAGTATTAAAGATACTTTACCAGTACGATGTATCATACACTTGTGTTGATTAGTTACAACTTATTAAATACTAATAGCGAGCCATTTTTTTTATAATTATTGTACATTTTTTCATATTGGTGCTGATATGATATTAGTAGAGCAGAAAAATATTATTATTGAAGTCTTACAACCTTTCAACCCGAAAATAATTGGTATTTTTGGTTCATTTACCCGAAATGAAAACAATTATAATAGTGATTTAGATATCCTTGTAGAGTTCCGAAAAACAGTAAATCTCTTGGATATCATCGGTGTCGAAATTAGGTTATCTGAATTACTTAATTTAAAAGTAGATCTGGTTACTAAAAAGGCTGTCCCGCCAATGTTAGCATCCAATATTGATAAGGATTTGCAAAGAATCTTCCATGAAGAAAGATAATCTATATACCATTATATCCATGATTGTATATGTAAGATTAATACTTATACAAAAAACATTTCCCAGGATGATTTTTTAAAGAACTCACTCATTCATGATGCTGTTACAAGAAATTTTGAAATAATTGGTAAAGCCACCAAAAAGCTTTCCGATGATTTCATAGTGAAATACTAGTATGGAACAAGCTACCTATAGTGCTCAGATTCTCAAAAGAAGATTAATCTCTGTTCATCTCAAAGATGAAGATACTTCCAAGATTAAAGCCCACTACAAATGTGAAATTGCCAAAATTTATAATGTCTGCACCAAAACTTGCCTGGCCTGGATACACATGTATTTTGAAGAGCTGCGGCCATTTGGTTACATCATGTATATTAGGTTACTCCGACTAAAGATTGTTAGATTATTGTTTAAGCTGGGGGAGCCCAGAGGTATTCATGATAGGGGACTCATCAGTTTTTTTGTATTGTAAAACTTTAAATTATTTTTATTCAAATTGCAAATGACCTAATTTCATATATGACTCAAAATTGGATTAATTATTGGCGTAATAGCCTTGCGGACGGCGAACGTATGGAACAGAATCTCCGTAAGCTGGAACACTTCAAATTAGAACAACTTGATTTAGCATCTGGTACCCTTCCTTCACAACAGGTTAACGTCCTCATAGACAAATACGAGTTTAAAATCAACCGTGAAAAAGGGATTGAGAACAAGGAAGACGAAGATTGGATTGAAGTGAGTGAAATTCCAATAATTATATCACCTTTTGCGGTGCTTCCAAAGTATGAGCACGCCAAAAAGATTGCTGAGACCGATAAAACCTATCCTTTTTGGCTCAATGCCAGAGTCAATAGACTTGGCCAGCTCCTTCTTCCTGAAAATAAATACCCTGTTTTTATAAGAAGAGCACTCGAGCCTGCCATCCAGGAAGATCAATTGCTAATATTAAGCTCTGTAGAAAGAGTAGATGAGATAATGGGCGAGGGTATTCCTGACATCAAATATTGGAGGGATTATTGGAGTTTCATAACTTCTATTTTTGAAAAGATTACGGGTCAAAAACTTAACGCCCTTTCGCTAGACGAATTGAGCATCAAAAATGAAATTATCATAGCACTTGATGATAAATTGGATAGTGCTGGAGATGGTATTATTAAGCTCTATGACCAATTATCAAAAGAGGGGAAAATCCCGGCACTTTTTACAAACCTTTGTAACACAAATTGTCAAGCGATCAAGCCACTTATATCTGCAAAAATTTGGCAGGCTCTTATCACTGACCATTTAGGTCAAATGGGCAATAAGTTCCCTTTGTCATTCACACAAAGGCAAAGCCTGATTCATTATACAACACTTGACAGGGGTGATGCACTTGCGGTAAACGGTCCTCCAGGAACCGGTAAAACCACTTTGCTGCAAAGTGTGGTAGCGCATGAAGTTGTTAAGGCAGCACTGAAAGGAAGTGATCCATTTGTCATGGTCGCAAGCTCTACCAATAATCAGGCGGTTACAAATATTATAGAAAGTTTTAGTAAAGCAGATTCTACACACACATTATTGGCAGAAAGATGGCTTCCGGAAATTGGTAGTTATGCATTATATCTCCCATCTTCTTCTGTGAAGCCAAAGAAAGAGGTTCACTATGCCCGCACAAATGGTGAAGGACTTCCAACGGCAATAGAGACTCCAGTATATTTAGAAAAAGCGCAAGGATATTTCTTAAACAAAGCAGAAAGCTATGTCGACAAATCCTTTGATGATGTTTCCTCGGCTACAGACTATCTACATCAAGAATTGGAGACAGTGTATAATCAATTGAAAACAGTTCAACAAGGTTGGGAAAATTACCTAAAAATCCAGGATCTTCTTGATGCTTATTCCATCTCAAAGGCTTCAATTTTTTTCAAGGATAACATCTTGGATAGACAAGCAATCGATACGGAGGTAAGTGAATTGTCACGACTTCTGGATGGTTATTACAATATCAAAGAATCAGAATCTTTCTGGCTGGTCTTATTTTCATTCATAAAATTCTTTAAGGAGAAACGGGCCATTCCGTATAAGCGATTATTTCAAAGCTCCAATCTGGAATTTCCTGAAATAAATTTTCACAGAGTCAATCATATTGAAGAACTACTCCAAAAGAAAATTGATTTACTAAAAAAGGTGATTTTGCTTGATGATCAATGGACCCGTCTGAAATTGGCTAATAATCTCACATCAAATCCTCCAGAACTCTTCAATGAACTTGACCAAGGTCTAAGACATGAGGCGTTCCTTTTAGCTACCCACTATTGGGAAGGAAGGTGGATTATGGAAGCAGAAGTGGCGATAGCCGAGGACATTCTTCGAAAAGTGGGTGAGCAAAATATGCGAAGGAGGTTTCGGCGTTATGCCATGCTCTGTCCTTGTTTTGTTGCTACCTTCTACATGCTTCCCAAATTCTTCATCTATAAGAAATACGGAGGTGGAGCTTACCCAGAATTTCCGATGCTTGAATTCATAGACCTCTTGATTGTGGATGAAGCCGGTCAGGTGACACCCGAAGTAGGAGCAGCATCTTTTTCTCTTGCTAAAAAAGCCTTGGTCGTTGGGGACATTAAACAGATAGATCCTATTTGGAAGATTCCAAAACCAATCGACCATTCTAATCTGGTGAAATTTAATGTTTTGGAGGATGACACTACTTCTGAGGAGTTAGATACCAAGGGGTTTACTGCCAGTAAAGGTAGCATAATGCGTTTAGCTCAAAATGCTTCCTACTACCATGCAGCGGAACAGGAAGCCAATGGGATGATGTTGGTTGAGCATCGCAGATGTTTCAATGAGATTATTGCCTATTGCAACGACCTGGCATACCATGGCCTGCTGAAACCCTTGCGTGGATCGTTTTCTGGTCAAACTGAAAAACATCCTCTACCTGCATTGGGATTCAGTCATATTGAAGGAAACTCCAAAAGCGAAAATGGCAGTCGCTCCAACGAACAAGAGGCAATAGCCATTGCCAATTGGCTTATAAAGAATCGTGAGGCTATCAATAATTTTTATGCTCATCCACAAAAACGGGTTGAAGATCATGTTGGTATCATTACCCCTTTTGCAGCCCAAAAGCATATATTAAAAAAAGTGCTCAAGAAAGCTGGATTTGATACCCGTAAACTAACTGTAGGCACAGTACATGCCTTACAAGGAGCTGAGCGTTCAGTCATTATTTTTTCACCAGTATATGCTTCAAATGAGTCCAGCGGATCATTCTTTTTTGATCGTGGGGTAAACATGCTTAATGTAGCAGTTTCTCGCGCAAAAGATAGCTTTTTACTATTTGGCGACACTTCAGTATTTAACGAGAAAGCCTCAAGCCCATCTGGTATGTTGATCAGGCATTTGAGGAACAGAGGACAGGAGGTAGTATAAGATGTTTACGCTTGAATTAAATGAAGAATTTTTGACAACCAAAGTATTTTGGAAAGAAGTATTAAGTTCGCAAATCAAATGATAATGGATTATTCAGATTAAATGTCATTTTATAATATATAATATTCCAAAACAAAACTAATTTAATCACTCATCATCCCCATTAATAGTTTCCATAATTCCTCTGAAACTATTCAATCCGGATTCGAGGTTTTCAATAGGGCATCCTTGAAAATTGGTTGAAGCGGTATAAAAAATGATAGCTGGACTGTCTTAGGTTCAGCTTTTTTGTGTTAAAAGGGGAATGCTAGATTTTGGTCTCTTCAAAAAGTGCAATTTTGTGGAAAATCCGGTGGAAAACTTCGGGAAAATTTTGATTTTGCGCTGTATGGACACACTTCTCCTGTAAAATGGTCAAAAACAATTTGGATTTTAAGCGGCTTTTTTAACTGGGGGGCTTTCGGTTGCCCGTCTTTTGCTGATTTTGACCGCATTCGCTGTCATGATGCCAAAAAATACCCAAATCATTTCCCGTGCTTCTCCTTTGGCTTTTACTTTGTGCAAGCCATAAGCGGTTTTATGAGTGCCAAAACTGCCTTCCATGACTGTAGAGCGTTGGTTAGCAATGATACTTTTAAGTTTCCTCTCAGCTGGGTTATTTGTTTTTGGCCCCTTCTTAGCAAAGCAGGTAAAAACCTTTTTCTTTGTTAGGTACTTTCTGTTGGCATTGGTAGCATAAATCCGATCTGCACCTAGTTGATGCAGCTCATTGAATACAGTTTGATGTTTTACGGTGCTCAATTTCAGCCGGGTAGTTTCATTAAAAGCATTGAAGTCCATTTTGTCTATCATACAGACCCCGTCCACAGAAAGCAGATGAACCTTCATGCCGAACTCGACGCGTTTGTTCTCCTTGCCACGGATAATGGGCCTGACATAAGGTTTGGGAAGGGATACAATCCTATTGTTGAGCTCTTTGGCAGGATGAGTGGTCAAGAACAGCTGTTGCTGTAATACTGTTTTTATGGTGCGTAAGTACTGCCGTTCATGAGCACTGAGTTGTATTTGTGGGTAAGCATTGAAAACGGTCTGTAGTTGGTCTAATCCTTTTTCAAGCAGATAAAGCAGCGCTTTGTGACGCTTGCTTCCTTGTTTATATGTTTTCCTGCGGCTACGATCATAATCCCGTTGCTTACGTAGCTGTTCAACATATTTGCTCCTGGGCCTTTTCACTGATAACCGTTTACACCACTTAAACAACTGTTGTTCAAATACCCAATGGCAACTTTCCCATAACAGCTTTACATCAGTAGGAAAACGTATATAACTCTCATAGCAGGTGGCATCCATCAGTAATACATGGGTATTATTCATATCCTGTTTCCAGTGGTTGATTAACACGCCCTGAAGCTGCTGCCAGTCGGTATGTTCGGCCAGGTAGCTACGCACCCTGCTCACAATGGCTTTGTCCCTGATCCGTTGGTTATCCGAAAGCAGTTTACCGCAAAATAGCTGAAGGCCCCAGTCAGTATTAAAGCGTTCTATCAGCTTTTCATCGCTGAGATTCAGGTAGGCCTTCACAAACATTAATCCCAGCATCCCTTGGGAAGAAAACCAACGAGGGGCCCCAGGGCCTCTATTCTCGGCTGGCAAACAAGCACAAAGTTGTTCCCAGGGAATACTTTCATAAAGTTGACCTAACTTACTATGCTTAAATAAATACCATTTGGATGTTAAAAACTGTTCTGGTTGGAAAAGCGCTGCTTGCATCGTAAATTGTAGCGTTAATTGTGATTTGACACTACAATTTAACAAGATAAAAACCCCGAAAAAAGCTTATTTCAGCCTATTTTGGGGTTTTTTCTTCCTTATCAACAAGTTAAGTCTCTGAAAAACAGAAAATTAGAAATTTTCAAGGATGCCCT
>JAKSDQ010000039.1 GCA_022360015.1 Cytophagales bacterium | reverse complement strand
TTTACATCAGTAGGAAAACGTATATAACTCTCATAGCAGGTGGCATCCATCAGTAATACATGGGTATTATTCATATCCCGTTTCCAGTGGTTAATTAACACGCCCTGAAGCTGCTGCCAGTCGGTATATTCGGCCAGGTAGCTACGTACCCTGCTCACAATGGCTTTGTCCCTGATCCGTTGGTTATCCGAAAGCAGTTTGCCACAAAATAGCTGAAGGCCCCAGTCAGTATTAAAGCGATCTATCAGCTTTTCATCGCTGAGATTCAGGTAGGCCTTCACAAACATTAATCCCAGCATCCCTTGGGAAGAAAACCAGCGAGGGGCCCCAGGGCCTCTATTCTCGGCTGGCAAACAAGCACAAAGTTGCTCCCAGGGAATACTTTCATAAAGTTGACCTAACTTACTATGCTTAAATAAATACCATTTGGATGTTAAAAACTGTTCTGGTTGGAAAAGCGCTGCTTGCATCGTAAATTGTAGCGTTAATTGCGATTTGACACTACAATTTAACAAGATAAAAACCCCGAAAAAAGCTTATTGCAGCCTATTTCGGGGTTTTTTCTTTCCTTATCAATAAGTTAAGTCGCTGAAAAACAGAAAATTAAAGATTATCAAGGATGGCCTATGTAGTCATTATTGCTAGTGCTGTGATGGTCGGCGAAGCAGAAAAAGATCTTAAAAAGCTGCTTTCCAAAGCTAAGAAGTTCTACAAGGATGCTTACGTAAAGGAAGTTAAAGTTTATACAGGCTGTATACATTAAAAGGTGAAATATGAAAAAGAAAATAGTAGTGTATACAGTGATAAGTTTATGGTCTTTTACCCTGCTGGCCCAACCATCCAATGCCAATAAAGACCTTTGGGATAGTAAAAGCCCTTTCGGCATCGAGGTGTTGGGCTATCACCGACTGCCAAAAGCGATTGATTTTAAAGGCAGTTGATTATGCTTGTCGTTATGATGTCTCCCCGGCCACTATGAAAGTCATCGCTTACGAAGGCCACCAAAAGTATGCCATGCGAGGAGCCACCGCTTATGGAAATGTGTGGCAAAAAGACAATTATAAAGCTGATAATGCCTTGAGTGTATACCCGGCCTTAAAAACATTTTTGATCCGGTAATGGAATGCTTTTGCAGATGAAGCGCAACGATAGTACTGAAAACGCTTGTAAAATGATATAAGAACCGGTAAAAAAGGATAGGTCCGGTTGTTTTGCGGGTGTGCCGATTGACCATGATTTGGATCATGATGCATGCCGTTAATTAAAATGTATCGGGAGTTTAAGCATTAAAACCCAACTGTGATTCACAAGCTTTATGGCAATGGTTAAAGTATATAATTCTTTTGAAAACCCTTTGATCAGCGCTTAATAATAATTACTCGGGCTTGACTATTATTACAATTTTGCATAAATATAGAGGAATTTCATATTGTAAAAAGTTAGAAAAGACCTCAAAACTGTGTTTATTACTATTAGAAAAGCTCAAAGCCGGGTAGCAATTTGTAGCTGTGCTAATAGAAGGTTAACACACCCTCCGCACCTTTTTCATAGCGAAAAATTATGAGAATTAAACCGATGCCTGACCCCACAATATTTAGATCGTGGTTTGAGAAAATATACGATCAATACTTCGAAAAACTTTACCGGTATGCGTTTTCTATTACCAAGTCCAGGGATCTGGCGGAAGATGTTGTTGAAGAAGTTTTTTTAAATATTTGGACCAAGCAGAACGGGAATTTAGTAATAAAGGAATTAGACACCTACCTGTTTGTTTCCGTCAAACATATTGCTATAAAGACCCTTTCCAATGATCCGGGCAAATTCCAATATGCTAAATATGAAGAGATCCTTAGTATAACGGATGTAATTGATCCGGAAAGCCTGCTGTTAGCTGATGAGTTGCAGCATATTATACAAGAGGCTATTCAGGACCTACCCCCTCATTGCTCACTGGTTTATGATATGTTGAAATATAAAGGGATGTCTTATGAGGAAGTTTCCAAAGAATTAGGTATTTCGAAAAAGACGGTTGAAAACCATATTTGCAAGGCGCTTGCTAAGATTAAAGACCGGTTATCAAAATATTTTAAGCACTCCGATATCCGCTCCAAATTTATTTCCAGAATTGGAATGCTGCTATTTTTATTATCGCTGCTTATTAAATAATCTAAGAATTTTCAGCGTGTTTTTTTGTCAAATCCTCAATAAAAGGAGGCTGAAGATATTCAAATCACAAAAAAATCATGCCGGATAGGGGAAGATCAGCAATATAGGATCCTTCTGATGTATATCTAAAATTGATTTCATGATCTGACTATGGAGCGTCTTATATTAAAATACCTCAACAACAATTTGACTAAAGCCGAAGAATATCAACTGAAGGAGTGGTTGCAAAAGGACGAGATTAACAGGAAAGTA
>JAKSDQ010000040.1 GCA_022360015.1 Cytophagales bacterium | reverse complement strand
TGTTTGGCAACATAGAGGATTTGCACCCGGGGTTTAACTCGATTTCCATCAATGGCCTGAATACGATTGGCGGCGACCTGGGCTTATTGGTCAACGCCGGCAGACTCACCATGGGCATCGGCGGGCGCAATACCATCAGCGGTGTGGTGGCCGATATCCCGTCGAGTATCACCAGCCTGTCCCTTAGGGGCGACAACACGCTCTCCGGCAATATTCAGGATCTGCACACCGATATTGTGATTGTCGATATCGGCGGATTCAATACCATTGCCGGCGACCTCGGCCTGTTGCAGAACAACAGGCTAACCCGGCTGACTGTCAGGGGAGACAACACTATCGATCGGTTTACCAGCCCGCCGGTGTGGAGCCCCGCGCAGATTGACGCCCTGGTTCTCGAGAGCGGCGGCAGCTTCGGCTTTGATGCCAACACTGTCGACAGCCTGCTGATCTTTCTCGACGGCCAACTGGGCAATGCCGTCACTGTTAACCCCCGTATCTCACTGAGGCGGTTCGGGGACGAGCCGAGAACGGCGGCTTCGGATGCGGCCGTTGACAGCTTGACGGCTAAGGGTTACGTGGTGCTTACCAATGAGTTCATTAGCGAACCGATCTAGGTCGGTTATTTGCGCGATACTAGCCCTCAGCCAGTGCCCGAAAATCATCGATATAGCGCTGTAAGGTCTTATCACGCCTGAGCTGCTGCTTTTGCGTCAGTGAGCGGTTGAGGTCAGCCATCAGGCGATAGGTGAGCGCCTCATTGTGATCCACGGCCTGCCGGTATTCATCCGGCCACCTGTCGGTGTAAAACATCAGTGCGTCAATGCGCTGTGCGAAGTCCTGCGTTTCACCGCGGTCAGCCATCACCTGCAGAAATTCCTCCTGCCACAGCACCCGCAAGTCGATGGAGAAGGCCGCTATCGGTCTGATCTGTTCACTCCACAGGCGAATCATCTGCTTTTGCTCGTCGTTGAGCCTGCCCACGGCCGATTGCAGGGTATCCTGGACGCGCTCGGCGCGCTGTTTTTGCAACGCCTCTACACCGGGTTCCACATAGTCTTCAGCAAATTCCAGTCGCTGTTTTTCCAGGTTATCGTGCACCTGCCGGACTTGCCGCTCTGACAGCGAGGCCGCCAGCGATACCACCGCCGGGCTCAGCTGCTGCAGCGCGGTTTCCCAGAATCCGGCCATCGCCTCGCCGTATTTTTCCAACTCATCGCCGCTAAAATCCGGCTGGCGCAAATCGGCCTGCAATTGCGCCAGCGTATCGGCGTAGAGCGGCAGCTGAGTAGTGCGATGCCAGTCGTGAAAGCTGTCGATGGCGGCGCGCACCTCGCGTCGCTGCCCGCGCTCCAGGGTGACATAGTCGCGCACCAGCCAGCCCATCCACCAGTCGAGGAAGTTATAGGTGATCTTGGTGGAGCAACCGCTGAGGGCAAAAGCGCATACCAGCACCAGGCCCAGCAGGCGGACTCTCATGGCCGGGGGAGAGGGGGCACAGTCGCTGCTGTGCCCGCTTGACTGCAGTTCAGTGGCGGCCATCGCTCAATCGCTTCCCTTAGTCGTTGTACACTGGTCCGGCGTAAGTGATGCCAGTACTCGGCGCAGCGGCGCCGGAATCGGCGTCGGGCTGCGCGTCTCGCGCTCGACGAAGACGTGGGTAAATGTACCGTGGGCACTGGCCCGCTCGTTGCCGGCTTTGAATATACCGATACCCCACTGCACCGAACTGTTGCCGATGCGG
>JAKSDQ010000246.1 GCA_022360015.1 Cytophagales bacterium | reverse complement strand
GGAGTATGGTTGGGAATATGCCGTGATTGACTATATCTGGTGGCATCCGGAACCGGGTAATTGGGATACACCGCGCCGTTTCGGTCACCCCAATCTGAGGTACGAACCCGATGGAGCGCCATCTTTTCCCGAGTATACAACCATGGATGAGTACGGGCGTTTAATGCCGGCTATTAACAGATTCCCCTCTGCGGCAAATGGCCAAGGGTTTAAGCCTATAGCAGATTACGTGCATAGTAAGGGAATGAAGTTTGGATTGCACATCATGAGAGGGATTCATCGTATGGCTGTTTACAATGATACTCCTGTATTAGGGACCTCAATTGGCGCTAAAAGTATTGCAGAACCCACCGATACCTGTGCGTGGTGTAATCAAATGTATGGAGTGGATGCCTCAAAACCAGGATCTCAGGAATATTATGATTCGCTTTTTAAATTATATGCTTCCTGGGGTGTCGATTATATTAAAGCAGATGATATGATATTCTTGGATTATCATAAGAAAGAGCTGGAAATGATGAGAAAAGCCATTGATAAATGCGGAAGGCCCATGGTGCTTAGTTTGTCGCCTGGCGAAGCACCACTTTCTCAGGCAAAACACTTGGTTGAAAATGCCAATATGTGGAGAATATCAGGCGATTTATGGGATAATTGGGAAAGTCTAAAGCATAATTTTGATTTGCTCAATTCATGGTCTTCCTATATTCAGCCCCACCATTGGCCAGATGCGGACATGTTACCCATTGGGCATATTTCTTTAAATAACAGGCCGCATGGTCCTGATCGCATGTCTAATTTTACAATTCCGGAGCATTATACCATGATGACCCTCTGGAGTATTGCCAAATCACCACTTATGATGGGGGGTGATTTGCTGACAACACCGGATTCCATTATGAATTTTCTCAAAAACAGGGAAGTATTGGAGGTGAATCAGAAAAGTGTCGATAACAGGCAGGTACTGAAGAATGATACAATAGCCATATGGATTGCCGCCGATCCTGATACTGAGGATAGGTTTCTGGCCTTATTTAATCTGAGCGATATTAAACGCGAAGTTAATTTTAATTTTGCGTTTGAATACTTACGAGGAAAATATCAAATTCGAGACCTTTGGGAACAAAAGGATATAGGTGAATTTAAGCATTTTTTTAAAGCCCCCATGGAGCCCCATGGAGCCGGGCTTTACCGGTTGACTAAATGGGTTGAAAAAGAAACCAAAGTAAATTAGGAGTTAAGCTATTCAGTGCTAATCAGAAGGGGGCTATCAAACCTAAAAAAGTTGATTTTTTGAAAATTAATTAGTACTTTCTAGGGCATTTGATAATCGAGAGATTTCAATAGGCTCTTTTAACAAAGTACGATTTTGGCTTGATTGGGTAAAGAAGGACTTTTTAACCAAATGAAACAAGTT
>JAKSDQ010000159.1 GCA_022360015.1 Cytophagales bacterium | reverse complement strand
TTGGTTGAAATGCTTACTTAGCCGTATCAACATACTCACATAGGTGGAAATAGTACGGGAACTGTAATTGCGGAATTGCAACTCCTGAACAAACCGATCTCTTAGTTTTTCTTTTTTTTCATGATGATTAACTTTTAGTTTATTCTAATAAGTTAATCAATTATCAACTCTACCGACCGCATGGGAGGTTTCGTTCAACAACTCGCAATACACCACGATGTGGTGCATATATTTATTTTAAAAACTTTAATCTAAAGAATTTTTAATGAAATTCAATCTGTATTGGCAACGTGCGTGTAGATCTCTATAGTCCAGCCGAACTTATGACCTGCTTGAAAAGTCTTTTTTCATTTTCCAGGCCAATTTTTTAACCAGTTTGGCCTGATGATCAAAATGCCACTATAGTGTACAAAGCATTAAACCTTTGTCATTTATTACATACTAAGACAATATATTACAGCCGATATCTAACAGTTTGAAACAATAAAAGCCCAGGAGCTATTTTCTTACCCCAAAATCTGCTCCGCCGCCTCATCCAAAACCTCCTTATCAAACTCATCAAAATATGCCTCTGTAGTATAATAACTCGTATGCCCCAACATATCACCTAGCTGGGCTTTTGAAACACCCCTATGAAGACCTGCAGTAGCAAAAGTATACCTGGCCACATAAGTTGTTAGATGTTCTTTCAAACCTATGGCATTGCCGATGGTTATTAACCGCCGATTATGATTGCACAGGCGGTTCTGGTAAACCTTGTAAAGGCGCAAGTCATCATCACTATCGATAACATCCTCCAAAATAGGAAAAACCAAATCATCTTTTTCTTTGCCTTTCAAATAATATTCGAGTATTCTGGAGGCTTCAGGCGTGATTTTAATATCAAACTCCTTAACGTTTTGCCCTCTCTTGGTTTTTCTTCTTTTATATTTCAGCCGCCCTTCCGAAATGGCATCCATTCTTAGAAAGGCAAGATCGATGAAGTTCATTCCACGCATATTAAACATAAACAAAAAATAGTTCCGGTGATGCCAGAGGGAAGAACCCTCTTCGTAATTTAACTCCCTGATTTTCTCAATCACATCTAACTTCACGGCTCTTTTCTTGGACCTCTCTGTTTTAATAGAGTACCCTCCACGACCGAAAGGGTAGTCATTCATAGTTAGCTCTGTCTCTTTGTCTTTGATGGCAAGGTTGTATATCCTCCTGATGGCCCTGAGCCTGACACCAAGCCCATTCAGCTTTTTGTCACTACCCACATACTCGGCTTCCAAGTCCTCCAAAAAGATTTCATTAATATCAAAGATTGGCGAATCATTACTGCCATGAAATTTTAGCATCATACCGATAGCGTCCTCGAAAGATTTTGCCATACCAAAGCGCTTAGCTTTCTTGTATCTGTCAATGACCTGTCCACCATAATCTTTCAGGGTAGTCTTGGAAGTCAGGCTTTCAAAGGTCACAGGAAGTCTTTCTTTTTCGGCTTCCTCGATCTTTTTAATGATGAGGTCGGAGATCTGGTAAACGGTCATTTCATCTAAAATGGCCTGGCATTCGGAAACGGCTTCCGAGGCCAGGGTCATTTTCATTTGCACTTTTGCGTTGGCGCGAGCGGTATTTTTGAAGGGACTTTTGATTTGTTTTTTATCTTCGCTCCACTCACCCGATGAAAGCTTGTATCCAGTTGGAATGTTTTTGGGCATGCGCTTATGGGCAATTCTGATAACCAGGGGAAATTTGTCGGCATTTTTGTTTCTCCTGTCCAGCATGAGGGTTAATGTTGCCATATCTGTGTTGAATTTGGTGCTGATCTAAGATAAAGGAGGTGGCTACAATATGCAAAAAAATTTGCTCGCTTTTTGCTCGCTTTTTTTGGTCTTAAACGGTTTTAAACGAACCTTATCTTGCTTAATAAATTTGTAACTGTTTGATTATTAGTATATTAAAAAATGGAAAAAACCGTATGTATAGTTACTGTTAATCAGTAGGTCCTTGGTTCGAGCCCAAGAGGGGGAGCATTTGTAAAGCCTTGTAAATCAAATATTTATGAGGCTTTTGTTTTTTAGCAAAAATCCTTCTCTAAGCCATTTTATTATTTTTGCCCGTTTTTTGCCCGTTTTTAAAAAAGTTGATTTTATAACTTTGATTAGAGGTCGATTACGCAACAAAAGTCAGAGGCTTAGGTTAACCCTTTTGAGTCTAAAATTGAAAACAAAGAATCATATGAGAAACTTTATGATTCTAAGCGAAATTTCCGAGAAACTATAAACTCATAACCTTTTAAACAGTGGGATAGTTCATTGATTCATAACGCCATCATTATTTTAATTTACTCATTGATCTAATACTCTTTTACAACTAACGATATGGTTTACATAATAAAAAAACAACACTTCCTAATCCAATGAAACTTCATAATTTGTGGCATTAAAGTTTGCCTCTTTCAATTGAATGGCGTTTAGTATATAGAAATTAGTGCTTCTGGTGTTGTATTCGTAATTAAATAAGCGATAGAGAAAGTAACACCTCTGATGACTTAGAAAAAATTTCCTTTCATTTTCCGACATGTAGAACGGTTCGTCCTTTACTTTGCAGGTAGTTTTAACCTCAATGAATATTTCGTTACCATCTTCGTCAAATGATAAAATATCATATCCTTTGCCATCTGGTTTTTTGCATACCTGTTTTGCTTTGTCTGGCAGAGAAGCATTTTTTAATTTATTCCTTTCATATTCAATTACCCATTTTTCTCCTTCGGTACCTAGAAAAACGGATTGTGTTTGTTTTTTAGACCAATCGATATCGTAACCTTGAAAATTTGGTTTTTTTTTAATATAAGAAATAGTTGAAAATGGTGGACTTTCAGGTTCGGGAAAGCTGCTTATGGTGCTAGCTGCTAACTGACCTTTGCTGATTAAGGTTTCTAGTTCGTCAAGTACCGGTAAATCCCGGTACAAATAACTCTTTGTTTTAGCTATCAAACTTTCCCAGTTTTCAATTGCTAACCGATCAACAGAAATGTAATCTTCTTTGTAGGTTACAACGCTTTTCAGGTAATTGTCAAATAGGAATTGTTGCTCTTCCGAAAGAACTTCCGTTGTGCCGGCAGTATGATTTGATCTCCAACAATCAATTTTATAAAACAGATCCCCATTAGAAGAAATACCTATGGCAAAAAATACTTTTTTACTGCTATTTGGGCGGTGTATTCTGATCCATAGATATGATTTAAATGTACCGGACCATTGCCAATGGGTGTCCTTTTTGTAAGTCAGGTCTTCAATCAAGCATAATTCAGCCCACTTATTTAGTTTTATTATTAATGGTCTTAATGCCCGGCCAGCTTTGACGCCTTCAGGTTCTGATTTTCGGTATGGCTTACCTCCAAATTTCATGTAATGTTTGATCTCTTCTTCAGTAAAAAAATTGTACCCCTCCCGGTAATAGTTCATCTTGAACCCTAGACCTTTGATATAAGTTCTGTAACCATGATTGGACTCAAAATCCAGCCAAGTCTCCGAATCATCTGTAGCTAATTGGTAAGATAATCTTATTAAGTACTTAAAAGGGTATTCTTTGTTTTTTACCTGAAACCAGTAATTACTCCATAAAAAATTACTTGGAATACCTTCTTTTTCGATCTTTTCAGAAGCGGCTATCACATGGGTTCTTTTGATTTTTTCAAGTTTCATAATTAGTACTCTATTGATAAAATCATTTACCTTTTAAGGTAAAAAATATATCGAATTACTAAATTTCTTAGAAAAATACCTAATATTAAAAATTTTCTGTAAAACTCAACTTTTCAGCTAATAGGCTTATTGATAAACTTAAATAATAAGGCAGGGTTTAAATAGGCCAGACTATATTATTGGGGGTTCCATGACCTTTGTGGGAATTGCAATTTGGTTTTTCTGTAAGGTGTCTGAATTGATTTACCTGTAGGCCAATTTTACTATCATCTAATTTATTCTTTCACTTCAAAAGATTTTTCTCAAAAACCTTTCCTTCTTTTCAAAACCAAAGTAAACAAACTATCTGCTTGTGATCCTGGATTGTCAAACTTAATTTCGGCTATGGCCCGCTTTCTTTTGAAAATATTA
>JAKSDQ010000041.1 GCA_022360015.1 Cytophagales bacterium | reverse complement strand
ATGATACATTAAGGGCACGGTTGATTGAAATATCGTAAGAGCCCATGGAGACAGGTTTCCCTGCCGAGCCAATGGTACGGTATGTTTTGTGCCCGGTCAGAATGGTGTTCTTAACCGTTACATAGGAGCAATCGCGGATATTGATGAAGCCGCCATAGGGTGCACCGTGGTCTCCTTCGCCCGTAACACGGTGTTCCAGCCCATCAACAACAACATTGGAGCGCCTGATCGCAATGTTTCGGCTATAATAGGTGTACTTCGATTCAGCCTTATTGGCTATTGTGGTAAACCGTCCTCCTGTGATGTTCAGCGTCTTTTCGTCAATGGGAAGAGCGGTGATATCCGTGATTTGGTCGAAGTCCCAGATGATCGGAGCGTCCATATCCACATGGCCGTTTTTATCAACGACAAAAATATCAGTCTGCGGAGATCCATCGTTTTGGTTCAACCCAAACCGGATGTAGTGCATCACCTGGGAATTGGTGACAGCAATCAGACAGGGCCCGGGCAAGGAGACATCGATTTTCTCCTGATTCCTCTTAAGCGAAGATATCACTTCAGGTTTAAACGGTTGCAGGCTGGAACTGACCATGAAAATAGATGCATTACGATTTTGCACTTCGGTATCGTCAATGATGAAGGCCGCCGTGCCGAAATCCGTATCGGTCCGGATATGCGCTGTGCGCTCCTTTCCTCCAATGTAGTAGGTAGCCCCCTCGTCGGCTTTCACCAAAAGGCCATACTGATTGGCGAATGCATGGGTCGCAGCGATAGCGTCTATATCATCGGCTTTGCCGTCGCCCCTGGCACCGAAATCACTATAGCGGACCAATCCAACGGCTTTAAATTTAAGGACATCCTTTGGGGATACATTTAGAGGTAATTCCCCATTTTCATTTGTGCTTACCTGGATTTTCTTCTTTTTGGACGTTATCACTACATTTTCATGTGGGCCTTGGACCTGTCCGTGTGCCGCAATTACACAGGTTAATAAGAAAAACAATAAGGGCCTGTATTTCATCATGAGCGCATTTTAATAACAATCCATTTCAGAACAAATCAATACTTTAACTCGATCTTTCAACTTCCGCATATGAAATATGCGTTGTTAGCGGCTGTGTTTACTTGATCAAAGTATTTGTCAATACATTAATCAATGATTCGTCACCTGGTCGCGGAGCATTATTATTTATTACGTGTCCTACATTGTCCACAATCAGATAATGAGGGAATGCTTTCATGATTGTTGTATCATTCACAGTTTCGCTCCATATTGCGTCATACTTCTCATTCGTCATGAAATAGTGTGTTCCAGTCAGATTCTTCTTTTCTATCATTTGTTTCCAACGAAACTTTTCACCGGGAACACTCCTGTCCTTACCTAAATAAAGGAAAGCTAAATTATCATACCCTTTAAATTTCTCTTTCAACTCAGGCAAATATTGGAACGCTTCAAGGCAAGGACGGCATCCTGTGTGCCAAAAGTCAACATAAACTACTTTGCCATTCAAATACGGATGCTTTATGATGTCTGAAAATGATTTAAACGCTATTTCAGGTTCAATGTATTTAATCTGGTCCGTCCCATCCGAGTTAATTACAAACCAATAATATACGCCAAATGAAAACAAGCCTACAGTAAGCAGCGCGATGATTGATTTAATTATCCTTTTCATAGTTCATTGCTATTTGGTAAATATAGCCACCAACATAATTGAAACGCAAGTGCGTTTACTCACATTTCAGAAAAATCCGGGATGATATACCAGAACAAATTCATTGCGTACAAAACCAGACAATGAATAGATACCAAATTGCATATTACCTTGCCAACGATATAGAAAATAGCGGCAACTGTGCGTTTGACTCAGCGTGCTGATCAAAGCAACGTTTTGAGCAGGTAAACTTTGTTTTGCACTAGTGGATAGACTGAATAAAGAAGAATTGTGTACAATTAAGACGGTGTTGCTATACGAGATGCACTCTTCCCACTGATTGCCTTAGAAATTAATGTTAAACCGCTTGTCAAGCATATCAAACCGTTCTTCTGAATCCGATATGCGCAACTTTTGGATTTCACCTATTCCCTGAAATATCCATTGTACCCCACCTATTTTTCCGATATCTGAGCGTAAAAGGTGCTTATACACCGATTGCCCATTTAAAAAAACCGTGACCCGATTATCCCTAACCCGCACCTTACAATTGGTCCATTTGTCAGTTTCGATACCAAAAGCGGAGAGGTCGTTCTTTCTTCCGGAGACCATCTCTTTGTTTATATAGAACATGAGGTCACCCACGCAACCCGGGATGCCAAACTGAAAAGAAAGCACTTCTTTGGAGCCGGTTATGGTCATCCGGATGTTCCGGCAGATACTGCTTTCCGTTGCAATTGGCATCCTGAAATCGGTTTCCAAAGAAAAATCCGACCCGTTGATAAAAGGTCGTTCCACCAAATTGGCCAGGAACAATTCAGCACCTTTTTCGTTGTTCAGTAGTTCAATGGTATTGGGCTTGAAGGTCAGTGTGTTGTCCAATACGATATGCCCGGGTTTGAGATATGAAAAGTCCGAATCATTGATGGCTATACCCTGCCAGCCCTTAGTAGGTATATATAGTTCTTGCTCCCTGACTATTGCGTTGTCCACAACCAATCTTGCAAGGAAATACCCGGGATAGTAGTAAGTCGTCGTAACAAGACCATTCCTTTTTTCAAGTGGGATACGTTTTGTCCTGTCCCAGGATTGTTGGATAAAGAGTGAATCAAATGAGATATCCCCCACATCATACTCAAATTTCACGGTATTGGGATACCCGCTGGCTATTTTTTGGACCTCGAATACAATACGATCAGTTGGCGCGTAATGAAGGCTCTCCGCATCTCCTTCCGAACCGCTAAAACCATAGAGCAACAAAAAAACCGTAACCACAATGGTGGCCACAAGCAGAATACGCTTCTTTGTAAAAACTCTTATCCTGTTTTTTTTGGCGTTCTCTGGTCTCGATTGACGATATTCGCGTTCAAATTCCCTCCAGTCTTTATCTTCTGCGAATGCTGATAGAATATTCAGCGTAGTAAGGCTTGGTCTTGTTTTCGTGTTTGTCCTGCCCCATATGCGCTTCAAGGTCGTGATGCTCAACCTTTCCCCCGTCTTATGAAAAATACGGTCAGAAAGTCGATTGAAATCAAGATTGGTCCAATTTTCCCCGCTTCCACGATTAAAGACTTTCTCAATTTTTTTCAATAGTGCCTTGTAAGTAATGGGATCATTAATAATCACTGGCCTGTTTTTTTGATTTTCCTTATCATGAACAAAAATGAACAGTTTTGAACATCGATTGGCTTTATGTTTTCTTTCTGACGGTGCTATTTTATGGAAACTTAAATTCAAAATAGTACAATGTTAACAAAGAAACTAATCATCATCTGCGCTTTTCTTTCAGTCACCGTTAGTGGCCATTCCCAAAACAAGAAAAGTAAAATCCATTTTCCAATGTCCGATGCCTACTGGGAATACGAACCAGGCAAGGTAGAGTTTATTGAGCACCGTTCTTCCACTGTGGCCAAAGGGAAAAATGGTGGATATTTTATAATGACCCTGAAGGACCATCTATTCAAGGATGGTACCATAGAATTTGATATGGAATTGGAAGGAATGGGTTTTCCGGGTATAAATTTCAGAATGTCCGAAGACCTGTTGGAAGGAGAGAACTGCTACATCCGGTCCTTCGGGCCTGTAAGTCCTTTAAAAAGAACCACCTTGCAATATGCAACAGTAATCGATAGTATGAGCACATGGGACCTGACAGATGAATATCAAGCCGGTGCAAAGATTTTGCAAAAAGGATTCAACCATATAAAATTGGTCGTTAATGGTAAACAGATGAGGGTCTATGTAAATGATATGGAAAAGCCTGCAATGCATGTTCCCAACCTGGAGGGAAGGCAAGAGAAAGGTTTGATTCAGCTCAGCGGCAACGTAATCTATTCCAATTTTAGTATAGCTCCGAATGAAACTGAAGATTTGAGCCCGGAGCCCGGATATGACCCAACGAGCAACGACCCGCATTATATCAGGAACTGGAAAGTGAGCAGGCCCATGGATTTTCCTTTTGGGAAGGACCTGTCTTTTCAAATTCCGTCTATGTACGGGGAAGTAAACCAATCGGATCTACCGGATAGCACAATGACATGGAGCCCCATCAAGGCAGAAAACAGGGCTTTGGTCAACCTTAGTCGCAAGTTTGGTTTGAAAAGAGGGGGTGGCAGAAGATTGGTCTGGATTAAAACCAATGTTCATGCTACAAAGGAACAGAACAAAAACGTAAAGATGGGATTCAGCGATGAGATATGGGTACTGTTGAACGGTGAACTTATAAAAGTGGACAAAAACTATTACGGTACCCCTAGCCAAAAATATCCTAATGGAAGGTGTACACTGGACAACACCTCTTTTTCCCTGCCATTAAAAGAAGGCAATAATGAGCTTTTGGTGGCAGTGGGAAACTTCTTTTTCGGATGGGGCATCATCGCCCGTTTTGATGATACGGAGGGTTTGATTTTGGACTAAAATCTGATTTTCAGTGTAGATAACTATTAAATTATGTGTTATGCTATAAAGTGTATATCATGATGATGTTGACCACCGCAATTATGATTGTGACCACCTTTCTTGATTCACCCCAAAGGGGCACTTTCAGTTGCGGCTTTATCCATTACGGAATTAGCAAATGACAGATTATAGACCACAGGTTTCACTGCTATTAAATGTACTTCCAGAAGTCGCAAAGGAGGAATGCTTTGCGCTTATTCAAGATCAAAACATCGGATCGGGCCGTAGAGAATTTTAGTTCTTTGATTTGATCAGATCAATGTTGAATTCCATTAGAGAAAGCCCAGGAAAAACATTTTTTAGATGAAATAGACACCGAGGTTTACAAAAAATTTATACCTAAGTATAGGCAGGAAAAGAGTCAAATTCTGATGGAAATTCAAAAGCTCGGTAAAAAAAGTTCGAACCTTGATACATTTATTGACAAATTCCTTGGGCAGACGCTTTGTAGCTGTCCCGAAGGACAGACGCAATATGCTTTTCTGCGCGGAGGCAAAATCTATTTATTCCCTTTTTTCCACTTGTCCGCTCTTGCAAATATTCTATTTCCCAACTCAATACCTTCTTTACCAACGAAATCATCCCATGCAGTTGTTGGAGCAAACCAAATCCAGATATTGGTCAAGTCGGTTTGGTTGCCAAGTTCGATCTCATCGATTGCATCTACTAATGCAGTATGAAATTCTTGAGCAGAAAGAAATTCGCCTGAATAACCTCCTTCATATTGCGAAAGCATCTTTTCAGCCTTATGAAGATCATCCAATAAATCAAAGAATTCCCACTTCTTCCAATATTCTAATTTGGATAGTTTTTCATGCTTCTTACTGAACAAATTCTTAAACATAAAAAAAATCTCTTGTGCGTGGGGAAATTACCACTGACCTTTCTTATTGTAGCTAACGTATGGCTATACGGTACCAGTTCCGTATATTTTTAAATTATTGAGACCTAATCTAAAGGATTTTTAATTGAATTCAAAGATATGTTGGCTACGTGGGTATAGATCTCAGTAGTCTTGCTGGACTACTACTCCAAATTCCCACCTGAGATTCAATGAACCGTCCCGAAAGCTTTCGTAATAGTGTGTAAGGCGCACTGGCAGTCATTTGGATGTCCGCCGTCTACACAATTGTGCCGTCGTACATTTTTATTTCTTATTTGTCAATATAACCTTATCTAATATCTCAGAAATCGACAACCATTCAAATCCATTAATCTGTCCGATATTGATATTTGGTTGAGTTGATTGTCCGGAAAAACAAATCACTGGAAATTGTTTTTGCCAATCAGGTCTGGTTATTTCTCCATCTCTGGTTATCGTATGGTCTAGCGAACATTTAATTTTTACCAATCCATTATCTAACTTTATCCGTAAATCAGTTATATCCCAAGGATATCCCCAATATTTTTTGTTAGCATTAAGAATCACTGGATCGAAGTAAAATAGAATCGAATCTTTACCCGTTGCTAAGTTCTGGTCTATAAAACAATAATCAATACCATCTGAATATCCAGTGGCACTTAATATCTCAGGTTCAGGATCTGAGTCAATATTTACGAACCAGAAATAATCGTAATCCATCCAATATTTCTCAACTGACTTGGCTTTTTTAAAATCCGAATTTATCCATATTTCCTTATGTGGGTCAATTAATTCAGTTTTATAACGAGGTTGGCAAATAAAATCTCTTAATCCGTCTCCGTTAAAGTCAACGTGAATGGTTTGAAAATCAAGTCCTGAAAAAAAATCTTGTAATGCTGTTGGATTATTAATTGTATCCATTTTTACAAATCCTTGTCCGTATATCAGGTTTGTAAAAAGTAGTGATATCAATAGGGCAATCAGTTTATTCATGTGCTCTCATTCTGTATGCGGCACAAAAATTCGCTATACACCTGTGCCATATATATTTATTGTGAAAACCTTAATCTAATGAATTTTTAATCAAATTCATATCTGTATTTACGATGTGTGGGTAGATCTCAATAGTTCTGCTGGATTTGTAACCCGCACCAAATTTTTTTTTATTTCCCACTTCAATGGTCTATATCAAACGGCTTCAAGAAAAGTAACTGACCGGGTTTAGCTTGAACTGAGCCGGGTCTCACCCGACGTAGCCCACTACCAAACCAGGCCATAGAGAAAAATCAGGCATACCAAAAAATCCCGCCTTCGCCTTTCAGGCTTCGGCGGGATGATTGGATCTCAATCGAACTTCTTTGTAGAAGATTTGAATACGTTGAAAAAGTATTTTGAGTTATTTGATTAATGGGCTATTATTTAATAACCAGATACACGCATCTTCGTGACTTTTCGAATCTTCCATGGGCCAGGCCGTCCGGTAATCTCAGACAGCATTTGGATTTCAATACGTTAACTCTGATTGGAAAAGCTAATACGCTTAGATTGATCAACAGGCAGAGTTATTACAACCTTTTTACATTCCAGTGGGTCTTTTAACTAGATAAACATCAATTCCATATGAATACGATTTTGAACTATCGGATTTTTCAGAGCCTCAGGTTGTTTCAGAATACATCCATTTATTAGGAAACCCGGTAAGATTCGAATTCTAGTTGGTATTAATATTGATAAGCTTTCATGGAAAGCTTACTTAAAAGGTGAGGAGTTTCGATTAAACCCTAAGCAAGCAGTCGATGAATATCCGGAAAAGAATAGCTGAAACTTCAAAGACCACTATCATCAATTAGTTAATTCAGATTAAATGACCTCCTGAATTCCAATGGTGATTGTTTGGTCTTTGATTTAAACAATTTGCTGAAGGATTGCGGGTAGTCAAACCCTAATTCATACGCAATTTGGCTAACAGATAAATTTGTCGTACAGAGCTTTTCCTTCGCAGTGTCAATTAATTTATTATCGATCCATGGAAACAATGAAGCGCCTGATGCCAGTGTTCTTGCGATATCCGGTCCCGAACGCAGCCAGTTCAATACTGGCCAAATCATAGGAACAACTATTGCTTTGTCATTGTTTCCCGACTTTTATCTTAGGATGTTGAAGGCTTTGGTTATCTGGGCTTCCACTGTCTTGATTGAAATATTGAGGTATTCGGATATTTCAAGATTCGTCAGGCCTTCCTTTCTGCTTAAAAGAAAAACCTGTCGGCATTTAGGAGGGAGTTTTTGTATTTTATCTGTGATTCGAGATACAATCCTTTCCCAGGAAGAATCTTCATGCATAAGTACGGTCTTTTCCAAAGCCTTAAAATACTTCTGTTCCAATATCATTGTAGACCTTTTCTTTTTGTACTGGTTAATGAACTCGTTATAGACAGACTTAAATAAATAATTTTGAAGAGAAGACTCCACGCGAAGTCTCTTCCGCTTTTCCCATATTTTCAAAAAAACATTCTGGAGTACATCTTCAGCCATTTCGTGGTTGTTCGTCAAGGTAAGGGCATAACCGAATAATCTTTGGCTGTAATGATCTACCAAATACACGAATGAATCTTCGTGTCCTTCTTTTAGGCGAGAAATCAAAGCTATTTCATCCATGTCCATATTGTGATAAAATAAAAAATTAGACCGAATTATGCAAATATGAAAAAAAATACCGCAGAAAAGTTAGGGTATTAAAAATATGCATGGTCATTGAATAAAAAGCAATGCATAAAAACAACCTGGAAATAGAAAACATTATACATAAATATTTACTTAAAGAAGCCTCTTCAGAAAATCTTGATCTTTTGTCCAATTGGATCTTAGAAGAAGGTAATGAAACTATTTTTGAGAACCTAGTAAAATCCCATCTTGAAATAACAATGGCAATGAACAAACCGAATACGGACAAAATCAAAAAGGAACTGTTTAAAAGTATAAAACGGGACAAAAAGAGACGTGTAGTCAATACGGTGATGAAATATGCCGCTGTGGTCACAATACTTTTATCATTGGGATATCTCTATAATCTACAAGACCAAATTGATTACACTGAGCAAAACAGGCTTGTTCCCAAAGAGGAACCGGTTACGATAACTTTGGATGATGGCTCCGTCAAAGAATTAACTCCTACGGAAAATAAAAAAATAAGAAAAGCGGATGGAACTTTGATAGGTTCCCAAGATCATTCCAAACTGACTTATTCCAAAACTGCAAAAACGGAAGAGCTGGTCTATAATACATTAAATGTGCCATATGGAAAAAGATTCGATGTTGTATTGTCGGACGGCACGCATATATTCTTGAATTCGGGAACCACTCTGCGGTATCCTGTTGCCTTTGTCAGAAAAGAACATCGTACTGTTTTTTTGAATGGGGAAGCATATTTTGATGTTGCCAAGGATGCGGAACATCCCTTTGTCGTAAACACAAATGGATTAGATATCAAGGTATTAGGGACAAAATTCAATGTATCTCATTATGCTGAGGATAAGGGCATCAATACTGTATTGGTTGAAGGGTCTGTGGAATTGCACAAAAATGATGAACCACATGGAAAAGACAGAAATCCATTATTGCTCAAACCTGGATTTATGGCACGGTGGGATAGGGTCGGCAATGAAATAGAGGTCGAAAATGTGAATACCAGGTTGTACACTGCCTGGATAGAAGGAAAGTTGGTTTTTAGAAATACATCTTTTCGTAGGATTAGACAAACACTGGAACGAAAGTATAACGTAACTATTGAGAATAGAAACAAAGAGCTCGAAGAACAACTGTTCGATGCCACATTTGATATTGAGACCATTGATAAAGTATTGGAGTCTTTCAGCAAAAGCTTTGCCATTGATTATTCCATAATTGACAATGAAGTGATCATAGAATGAACGCTCTTTTTAAAAACTATCGACAATCCAAAAATGAGAAAAATATGAATAAACCGATGAATTGATTGAGCCAAATCATGTACAAAAAAAGAATCGGAAAATGCCGACACATTTCCCGATTCAGTGTAATGATTTAAAAAAATTTAAACCAAATAGTATTACTAAATTATGAAAAAAATCAGTAATTCAAGAGGTGCTATTAGTGATCTCTTTAAACTAACCCTGAAAATGAAGCTAACTGTGCTTTTAACAATGGTTTCCCTTTTTCAGATCCAGGCCTATACGTACTCACAGACCAAAAAAGTATCACTTGACATGTCAAATGCTACAGTGGCGGCCGTAATCTATGAAATTGAATCACTTTCCGACTTCAAGTTCCTGTTGAACAGAAGGGATGTTGATGTAAACAGGAAAGTGTCCATAAAAGTTAAGAAAAAGCCTATTGCTTTCATATTAAATAGAGTGTTTGAAGGAACAGATGTTGAGTATGAAATATTGCACGAACAGATTATTTTAAGAAGCAAAACGGGTAATCGAACCTCCTCGAATGAGGGCAATCGAAATAATTTGCCCAAGAATACAGTCCGATTCCAAGTGACCGGAACTGTAATGGACGAAGAAGGAGTACTGCTTTTAGGGGCCAATGTCATCGAAAAGGGTACTTCAAACGGAACACAGACTGATTTGGAAGGAAATTTTACACTCACCCTTTTAGATGAAAACGCAACTTTGCAGGTGTCCTATATTGGGTATGCCAGCAAGGAAGTACCAGTTAATGGGACAAAAACATTCAACATCATATTGGAGGAGAGTCTCGCTGGACTGGATGAAGTGGTTGTGGTCGGATTTGGGACACAAAAAAAATTGAACCTAACCGGAGCAGTCAGTACCGTTCAGGCAAAGGATCTACAGAACAGGCCCATTACCAGTGCCAGTCAAGCTTTGCAAGGAATGCAAGGTGTATATGTCAATCAAATAGGTGGACAACCGGGTCAAGATGGTGCAACCATAAGAGTAAGGGGGGTTGGAACATTGAACAATAACAATCCTTTAGTACTGGTCAATGGTATTGAATTTTCCATAAATGACCTTAATCCAAATGACATCGAGAGCATAACAGTGCTCAAGGATGCTGCTTCGGCTGCCATCTATGGTTCGCGAGCGGCCAATGGGGTTGTGTTGGTCACCACAAAAAAGGGTTCTGAACAATCCGAAATCTCCTATAATGGATCAGTGGGTGTGCAGCATGTCATTTCCTTGCCCAGGGTTGTAGAAGACCCCATCCAATGGTTTGAGTTATACTCTCAGGCACAGCGGAACTTTGGAACCGCTGAGGAATCCCTGGTTTTTCCTCAGTCTTTTATAGATGACTACAGGGAGGGGATGCAGACGGACCCTTTTACCTATCCCAACAATGATTGGTACGATTTAATGTTTGATCCGGCATTCATCCAAGAACACAATCTAAGGTTTACCGGAGGGAGCCAAAGGACCACTTACGCCTTTTCTCTTGGAATATTGGATCAGGATGGTGTTCTGAGAGGTACCGATGCCAATAGATATAATGCCAACCTTAACGTTAATTCTGAATTGAACACAAGCATTTCTATTGGAACGAACATTAATTATTCCTATAAGACCTGGGATCAACCCATTGTGGGTGTAGGTGAGACCATGCAGATGATTTTTAAGGCGCAATCCTACCATCCCACCTATTTGGAGGACGGTAATTATGGGATGAATTGGTTCGATATCCCTGGGCATCGCCGGTTTCGTAACCCATTGGCCTTGACGGATGAGGGAGATACCGACCTTCACGATCAAAAGTTGTTCTTAAATACGTTTGCAGAAGTAAATCTACCGTTTAACATTGTATATAAAATAAATGTAGGTTTTACTAATCAGAACCAAAGGCAAAAAATATTTACTCCCCAAATTACATTGTTTGACGCAAAAACAAAAGAGCCCACTACCATCCAGGCCGGCGGCAACCCCTTTGTGACATTTATAGGACAAGAGAGGGGCGTTGACCAAAGAGATGATGAGTCCCAGAACTGGACCACTTTCAACACCCTGAATTGGAACAAGGAATTCGATAATGCAACGGAATTGTCCATTTTGTTAGGGACCAGTTATGAAAAGTTCAGAAACACTTTCTTTACGGCTTCCAACGAGGGCTATCTTGGCAATGATCTTTTTGAGCTCAATGCAGGGACTATCAATAATCAGGTTTCGGGCAGAACGCTGGAATCGAGCCTGATTTCCTACTTTGGCCGTGCCAACTATGTGTTGAAGGGCAAGTACCTTTTTGAAGCAAATTTCCGGTACGATGGTTCCTCAAGGTTCGCAGAAGGTAACCAATGGGGCTTTTTTCCATCCCTATCGGCCGGATGGCGGATAAATGAAGAAAAATTCCTTAGTGATGTGCATTGGCTGGAACAATTGAAAATCAGGGCTTCGTGGGGCCAGTTGGGGAATGAACGAATAGGTAATTTTCGTTATTTGGACCTCATCACCCCGGGACGTGACTATTTTTTTGGAGGAAGCTTAAATCCAGGTACGGCTGTCGAAAGGGACAACGATAATACGATTTCATGGGAAACCACAACAATCTCCAATATTGGTTTTGATGCCACTTTATTTGAAGGCAGGCTTTCCACAAGCCTTGAGTATTTTATTAAGGAAACGGATGATGTTTTAAGGCCAGTGGGAATCCCGGCACAGGTAGGAAACCTTGGAGGACCTGTCAGGAATATTGGAACCATTGAGAACAAGGGTATTGAAATAGCATTGGGATATCGTAATTTGATCGGAGATTTTAGATATGAACTATCGGGCAACCTGACCTACATATCGAACGAAGTAGTGAACCTTAACGGGGAAATCATTTTGAATGATCGTTCCTCTGATGGCAGGGGACCATTTAACATTACACAGGAAGGACAACCGATAAATCAATTTCTATTGTTTGAAGCAGATGGATTCTTTCAATCCCAGGAAGAAATTGATGCTCATCCGTTCCAGGGCAATGATACCCGTCCAGGTTATATTCGTTACAAAGATTTGGACAATAATGGTGTAATTGATCAAAATGATAGAAGACCCTTTGGGAATACAATACCTAAGTACACGTACTCCTTTAACATCAATCTGGGATATAAGAATTTTTCGTTGAACACTCTTTGGCAAGGAGTTGAAGATATTCAGACCTATAATAATCATGTATCAGGAGTGCCTTTTTGGTTTGGGACTTCCCTGCCCATAGGATGGGCAAACGACTCCTGGAGCCCCGACAATCCGAATGCAAGCTTTCCTTTGCTTACCAGATATCAGGATACACAGTCCACTTTGTTTAGGGGGAGCGATTTTTGGCTTTTGGATGCCTCTTATTTGAGATTGAAAAATATACAACTGACGTATGATTTTAATCCAAGTGTATTTCAAAAAGTAGGTCTGACGAAGCTTTCCCTGTTCTGTAATGCCCAGAACATACTCACATTTACTTCCCTAAAGGATTTTGACCCGGAAACAGAAATACTTGGGAATGACTTTTTCAACTATCCGTCAACCAAAATTTACACGTTAGGTTTAAATGCGTCATTTTAAAATTTGCAAGCAATGAAACCATATATACATATAATCAATTTTGTTTTAGTCCTCAGTCTGTTATCCAGTTGCTCAAATGATTTATTGGTCCTGGAACCGACGGATCAAAATAGTCTGGAAACTTTCTGGACTTCAGAGGAAAATGCAGCATCTGCATTGACGGGATGCTATCAGGCAATGGTAGGGCCCTATGATGGCGAAGTATCATGGCTGATTAAATTAGAGGAAATGACACCCAATGCATTTGAGATAGATAATTCCGCAGGTGCATCCTCCATAGCCATGGGGGACAACAATCCTACGCTTCCGGTAGTTAACAGTCGTTATCGTAATGCGTATGAAGGTGTTGGAAGGGCAAATACTATTTTGGCGAACATAGATCAGGTTCCTATGAATGAGCAATTGAGAGAACGATTCAAGGCAGAGGCTACATTTCTTAGGGCGTTCTTTTATCACAATTTAATGGAGTATTACGGTGGTGTACCCCTGATTTTGGACACACCTGATAACAATACGCAAGGGCAGCTACCCAGGGATACAAAAGAAGAAGTGCTTGAAGCAGTTTATAATGATCTGGATGCGGCAGCCATGGTCTTACCTATATCCTATTCCAATAGTGATTTGGGTAGGGTTACAAAGGGAGCAGCCTTGGCACTAAAGGCAAGGGCTGCACTTTATAACCAGGACTGGTCGCAGGCAATTTCAGCAGCCCGAGCCGTTATCGACTTGGGAGCTTACAATCTGTTTCCTGACTACAGGGGGTTGTTTTTGTTGGAGAATGAGAATAACGAAGAAGTAATTTTTGATGTTCAGTTCCGGTTTCCTGATATCGATAACAACTACCATGAGCTGTTTCTACAGGGTAATGTGCTAAAAAGTCTGCCCGATGCCTATTTGATGGCAGATGGGGAGCCTAGTGATACTTCGCCACTATATGACCCTGACAACCCATACGAAAATAGGGACCCAAGACTCTCACAGACTTTGATTACCATCGGTTCAATGTTAAATGGGGAACTGGTAACCGGGAATGAGCTTTTTGCTGATTTGACAGGTTTTGCCTATAAAAAATACACTTATTTCGTGGATAATGAAGTAAGAACGGCCCCTAGACCTGGTCAAGCGGAAATCAATCCGATAGTGATACGATATGCCGAAGTTTTGCTGACATTGGCGGAGGCGGAGAACGAACTCAATGGCCCGACGGCAATTGCTTATGGAGCCATCAACGAGGTGAGGGCACGGGTATCAGTGGGTATGCCAGAGGTTACCCCAGGTTTGAGCAAGGAAGAATTCAGGGAGGTTATACGATTGGAAAGAAGGGTCGAGTTTGCAGGTGAAGGGTTGTATTATAAGGATATCATAAGATGGCGTACGGCGGAAATTGTCATGAATGAAGATGGATTGGACGGGGGTGGAAATACAATCGAACGGCGTAGCTTTAATCCGGAAAGGGATTACCTGTGGCCTATTCCTGATAGGGAAGTTTTACTCAACCCGAATTTGGAACAAAATCCAGGTTATTAAGATGATGATTTTGCTATTTCAAATAAAGAGATTTTTAAATCCCGGCGTTAACAAAAAAATCAACCTATCCAAGGGGTTGATGTTGGGCTTAATCATTATTTTGCCTTCATCCGGCTTTTCCCAAAACAAGAATCTAAAAAATCCCAACGTAATTGTCATTCTTACAGATGACCAGGGATCCATAGATGTGAACAGTTATGGGGCAAGTGATCTATATACCCCCAACATGGATCGACTCTCCGAAGAAGGTGTGAGGTTCACACAGTTTTATGCGGGAGCTCCCATTTGCTCGCCATCACGTGCCGCCCTCATGACTGGCAAGACCAATTTGAGGGCTGGGCTGCCCAATAATGTTCCTATTCCCGAAAAAGCGAAAAGGGAAGGACAATTTGGACTGCCAACCGAACAGATAACCATGGCGGAAATGTTGAAGGAAAATGGGTATAACACCGCTTTGATTGGGAAATGGCATTTGGGGCACAGGGAACAAAACTTACCCAATGCACAAGGGTTTGACTATTTTTTTGGGCATCAAAGAGGCTGTATAGATAACTATTCACATACCTTTTATTGGAGTGGACCCAACAAGCATGATCTTTACAGGAATTCAGAGGAGGTTTATTACATGGGAAGGCATTTCTCAGATTTAATGGTTGAAGAAATTAAACAAATCATCAACGATAGAGGTGACAAACCTTTCTTTATCTATTGGGCCTTTAATGCGCCACATTACCCGTATCAGGGAACTACAAAATGGCTTGATTACTATAAGGATTTGCCCACACCAAGAAAGGAGTATGCAGCGTTTGTGTCCAACACCGATGAAAAGATAGGGGAGATCCTCGATCATTTGGATCAGGAGGGACTAACAGATGATACGATAGTTATTTTCCAATCGGATCATGGACATTCCAAAGAAGAACGCGCTTTTTGGGGAGGCGGTAATGCCGGACCGTACCGGGGAAGTAAGTTTAGCCTATTTGAAGGAGGAATCAGGGTCCCCGCAATGATCAGGTATCCTCGGTTGATTCCTGCAAATGAGGTTCGAGACCAAATCTGTATGGAAATGGATTGGTTTAGTACGGTGGCCGAGTTGACCAATTCCAAGGTAACCGAACAAGTGGATGGAAAAAGTCTAATGCCCATTATTAGAGATGGAAGCAAGTCATCAATCCATAAAGTAGTATACTGGCAGTATGGAAGCTATAGTGACGAACACGCCCAATGGGCAGTTCGAAAGGGTCCTTGGAAACTGATCGGAAACGTTCATGAACCTTCAGGTTCCCAAAAAAAACACCAATTGGATCCACTTTTTCTGGTAAACCTGGAACGGGACATTTCTGAACAGGAAAATCTGGCCAAGACAAATCCAAAGAAACTGGAGGAGCTTTTAAAATTGCACAAAGAGTGGTTGAAATCCGTCCAACAAGAAATGAAACCATAATGGACCGGTCAATCTTAGTTAAAAATTTAAACCAACATGATAGTTTAAAAAGCACTTCCAATATGTGGATAATTGAGACCCCGACGGTCCATAATGCCATCATCATGGGTTCGGGAGCGGGAGCAGGAATGGCG
Source organism: Cytophagales bacterium (assembly GCA_022360015.1). GTDB lineage: Bacteria > Bacteroidota > Bacteroidia > Cytophagales > Cyclobacteriaceae > Agaribacillus. The sequence goes on along the minus strand of JAKSDQ010000041.1, from coordinate 5,842 downwards.
ACTAAGGTCATGGCTGATGCAGGCCTTAAGATAGCCGTTGTTGAGGCAGGCTCCTTTTTTCCCCGGCCGAACCCGGACTAAGAAACCTCTTCTGCCTTGGAGATGCTCCTATTCAGGCTGGGGCCGGTAAAATTGCCGAAATCATAGATTATACAGACTTGTTAAAAGTAGATACCAATGCAAGTTGCATTGTCAAGACCGGGGTGCCTTTTACTCTGGTCTTGCTTTAAAACTTCTTACATCCCTCTTTTTCTACCCATCAACAAAAAATACCCAATACCTGAAGTATCGAGCGTTATGAGTCGGGATGACTGGCTCTCGATCGAACTTTTTGATGGAGGATTTGAAGAGGTTGGAGAAGTATTTTGAGTTATTCAATTGATAAGGTATCTCTTCATATTGTTTAGGCCTGATCAATAATATTCCTATAAACAGTCTGCGTTTTTGGACGGGTACCAGGATTACAATGCCTTATATATTGTTGTGCGCAATCTACCTACTGATCTGGCTGGTGATCGTGCTATCTGTTATTTTATCATCTTCAGCCAACAAAAACGCTTTACTCAATACGATCGAAAGCCCCTGATCCCCTTCGAAAGGGATGAATACCCTGTCAGTCGCACTCCCGGAAGAACGGGCAGGAACTATACACAGGTACTGGTCATTGGGCTCCATCAATATGTTACCACTGCCTATATGTATCTTGTAAGTTCTGAGTTTCCCTTTTACAGTCAGAAACTTGCCATCAATTTTGGCCTTGTCACGGATCTTGGTGAGTCGGGGGAGGAGCTGTTCTAAAATTGTCTTTCTTGTTTTAGCGATTTCATTTAGATCACCAAACGAATAGGAGTGCCAGTAATCCCGGTTCGCTTGTCTTGCACCATTGTTATCCATCCATTGCGGATCATTACCCACGCTGCATACCCCAACAAACAAATCCACATCCCGCATGATCTCGCTAAATACGATTTTTGGTACGTCCACTAGTTGCATGGTTTCGCCATGATCATTCTTGAACTTTACCTGGTCGGTGGCTATGTGCAACCATATACCAGCATCGTTCCAGTCACCATCCTGGTAGAGCTCGTTAATCCAGTACTCGGCAGTTATACCATATTCACGAAGGTATTTCTGACAAGTCTCATTGTCTCGTCCATCATCATACGCACCCATAAGTGCGTATTTCCAGTCTCTCAAGCTAGCCAGCGTGCTAAACTGGTGTTGTTTCAGGATATGAGCAGCCATTCTGTTTGAATAAGAACGTGTATTGAGTTCAGCATCTGTAAGGATATAGATCTCTCTAAAGGCCTGCTTGATGGGCTGCTTCCATTCCAGATCAATCATTTTTTCGCGCCAGGCAAGAATGGTAGCTTCCGAAGCATTTACCGGGTGCCAAAGTTTCACCTCAGCTTCTTCATCTATCCAATCAACAAGATCATGATCAACAGTGTACCACTTGCCATCCAAAAGGATAACATCTGCTGTTTTTTCGCCTTTGGTAAAGTTCCAAATGAGAAAAGATGCAATTGGATAGATTAAACCATGATCCAGATGATATTTTGTAAAAGAATGATAATCCCAGCTCCTGTTCAAAATCAGTTGATTATCCATTCGCTGTTTTTGGGCAGCAAATACAGTCTGAATTTCCTTAGCTTCCTTCCTGATCTCCTTTAGCTTACCAGAAAGTGAGGCGCTATTCTTTACTGCGCTTGGGACACTTTTTAATGGTGTCCCATCATTCTTGATAAACTGCTGTCTGACCTTGTTGCCTTCAATGCTAATCTTTAGTTGATATTCGTTGAATTTAATGGTCTTGCTACCTTTTTCCAGGTGGAAATCCGGAACAGCCATCTCTTTCAACTCCTCAACGGACACATTGTATTTTTGTGCTCCCTCCAACAAGTATTTTTCGATACTTTTTTTAATGTTATTCTGTCGGACTTTAAGTTTTAGTCGCGATAAAGCCCCCAGGCCATCTTTGCCACGCATATTGCCCAGTACAAAAACAGCTGCATTGCCAACAGAGGCTGCAGCCGGACCAATTCCTGGCATTTTAGTGTAACCTTTCTCACATAATTTGCTCAACAGACGTATCGTCTCTTTGTCCGAGAACCGTTCCATCGTCCATACTATGCCTTTGATGAACCGTTGACTGGGAGTGCACAAGTAGGTAGTCTGAGTATGGTGATAGGTTCTTCCGTTATATTCATGAGTGGTCGTTTTTTCATCGAACGCCCTGTGTAAGGGTACATTAAGAAGCTGATGAGCTGTTTTTTTGTATTGATCGGGGCCGATCTCATCTTGAAGTTTGGTGACAGTTTGGCTGAATTTTTTGGAAGGTTTAGAGCTGGTGGCAGTTGAAGCCAGATCAAAGATTTGATCAAAAGCTTCCCGGTTAGTTTGAATAGCATCAATGATTTGATTCACCTCATCTCCAATATCATTTGTTTTCAAACTGAACGATGGGATCTTACCTTCTTCCAGCACTAATGATTGTAATTTTTTAGCAGCTTTTTCCAGATCACTTCCATAATAATTTCTATTTTCTGAGGCTTTGAACTCTTCCCAGGTCAACATTTCCTGAATGAAAACAGTAAGTGCTTTGGACCGCTCATTATTCTTTAGGAAATACTCTATTTGCTTAATTCCATAATTGATGGGGAAATAATGAAAATCGAAGTAATAACTCTCAAAACCTGCTAGCTGATCCGCGGTGTGCTTAAAGCTCTTAAACATATTTATCCATGCTGTTTCATCGTAGTTCAGCTTTCTTCGCATCAAGCCGTTCTGGATAGCACACGCAATGTTTTTGCCATAATATACCATTTCATTGTGACTGTAAGTGAAGTGACCCTTATCTCTCGCTTTTACTTGTTTTAGCGAGAATTCCAAAATAAGCTCGGTGAATTGATTGATGATCTCTCTTTGCTTATGATCCGGTAATTTTTTCAAATCCTCATATTCTTTTACACCATTTAGGTCATTGGCGCTGAATACATGCCCAGTGCTTTTATGAATTTTTTCCAAAAGGGATTTCAAAGAACCGCCTTTCTTTTCCATTGTTTTCTTCTTGAAGAATTCGAACATAAGAAAAAAATTTATCCACCAACCAGTGCAGTTAATTTGATGAAAGAAACCTGAGTAGATGGGTCAATCAGGACCATTTGATCCAAGCTTTCTGCTTGCTCATTATCAATCAAAATAAAAAATCCGTTCTTCTGAAAGGCGTCAAGGGCCACATAGATCTGTTCTTCCAGATCAATTTTGGGAGCTGTTTTTTTGTAGAGTCTGGCTTTCAGATTTGTAGGAAGTATCAAGCCATTTTTGTAGCTATTGATATCTCGCTCGTATTTTTTGACCTCCTCCCTCACACGAGCTTCTATCAACTCCTTTATGGAGATATATTCCGATTCAAACTGAAGGGATAATTCGTTCAGGATCTTGCCAGTAGCAGAGTCATCTTTGATAGTTAATGTTTTCATTGCATTGAGATACTTGATCTAATTGTGCACAACTCGCTATATACCACCATGTGATGTATATTTATTTTAGAAACCTTAATCTAAAGGATTTTTAATAAAATTCATATCTACATGGGCAAAATGCGTATAGATTTCTGTTGTTCTGCCGGACTTATGACCTGTTAGAAGAGTTTTATTCAGTTTCCGGGTCAATGTTTTGAAACAATTCAACTTGATAGCCAAAATGCCGCTATCTCATGCAAAGTATTAAGCATATGCTATTCAGCACATACAAAGTATTACACCCGATATTAAACGGTTTCAGACAAAAAAGACCTCTTTCCCCTTTTCAGCAATATGGGTTTTGCTAAAACTATCGGGTCTTGGCCCGACGAAGCCCCATTGCCAAAATAAGCTCTGGCGATAGGTTAGGAGAATAAAAAAAGCCCGCCTTCGCTCAAAGAGCTACGGCGGGCGGAGTCGGGATGACTGGCTCCAAATCGAACTTTTTGATGGAGGATTTGGAGAGGTTGGAAAAGTATTTTGAGTTATTGGATTGATTAGATCACAAGCAATGTTGGTACCTCTAAAGCAAAAACAGCCTCATGCATTATATTGGCAAACCTTCTATTTCTGATATTATAGATGGTATTCTTTTTAGAAGAAAGTCAGGCAACTCTTGAGACTTTACCAGACTCTTGTTTGCTAGTGTTAAAATGTGTTCAGGTGCTTGATTATATGTACTGGTGTTAAACAGATGAATTGAATCAAAAAATTTCCAATACTTATTTAAATGCTTGTAGCCTAGTTTAAATCGAGACTCTATTTCATATCCAAGAACAAAGTGGCCTCCATTTTCTACCCTAATTTGTACTCGTTCCTTGGCCTTATCTGTTGAGTCTAAACAGAAAAATGCCAATTCGAGTCTATAATTATTTTACTTGAATTTTTCAGGCCAATAGAGCGGGGTTGAGTTGAAGTTTGTTTCGTAACAAAAGCTTTTGCGCATATCTATAGCTTTCTCAACTTCATTTTCAAAATCTTTTCTTGATAAGTTGTGTGCCATGACATCCCTTAATTCGAAATCAATCAGAGAGTTATACTTGGCTAAATAAACTTTATCGTAATCATACGCGGTTGTCTTCTCAGGAACCAGTGCTTTTGAAAAAGAAGATTTGCCTGCTCCATTGCAGCAAGCAATAACTAAAAGAGTGGGGTTATCCATTGAATTGAGGAGCTGGAGTCGGTGATTGAGTTAGCCGGCCATTAGCTAATTTTTCCTCATACACTTTGATCTCCCTCCGAACTCTGGGCATCTCATTTTTAAGACGCTTTTTAAGTTCGTTGATGTAGATTTTTAATTCCTCTTTAGATGTCATTATAACAAATGTACGAAATTTCCTCCCAAATCAAGCAATTTTAATGTGTTCAGATTTTTGAAGCCATAAATTCCGAAAATGATGACATTGATTGTGATAAGGAGGTATGTCGCCCAGTGAATTGAAAGTAGTTTATTCAAATTAGGTGTCAAACTGTTTAGTTAATTGCCGGTAACAGTCTCGGCCATGCCATGAGTAGTTGCCTAGGTTACCACCAAACTTTGCAAATACTCCCCAAACTAGAAATTACGTGGGAATTTCCAGAAGAAGGCAAGAAGAAGCAATTACTTATAACCATTGTTGTAGCCTTTTATTCTTATTAAATAGCAAATTCATTGACTTTTATCACTATCTCCATTTCGTTAAAATAAATTAATAAAACATCATGATCCATACTAAACATAATTTTTGGTCTATGGATATCATAAGCTATTGATTTTTCGAATGGTTCGCTGTAATCTTTTCCAAGTAGCTCAATTACTTCATTTTTTGTCAGCCCGATTAGTAATTTGTTATCAATTATGTCCTTTGTCATTTTATGTCTAGTAGTAACATTTTGTTTCCACTTTGTTTTATCAAAGTCAAGCTTAGGAAGATATAAAACTGAATAAAGAATGAGTCCAAAAACAAAAGGTGTCGAAAGAGCACTCGGGATCATTGAGTAAAATTTTCTTTTTTTTGACTTTCCGATTCTAAAAATCCTAAATATAACCAGCCATAAAGCATAGCAAACAATTATTGATAGAATTACTATAAGAACAATTTTTGTCATTTTAATTGGCTATAACAATATAGTGTTTTATCACCTGTTTGCTTAAAACACTACTGTTTGAAATGAATGAATATAGTCTAAACAGGTATTAAAAACAAGTGGATGAACGCAAAGGCGCAAATAGGTGATAAAACTACGTTGGACGATAGGCTCCCACGCTACATACTATGGGTATTTGTATGATAAGCTTGAGCATTTCACTACCCTGACTGTTGTATTTAATGGTAATT
>JAKSDQ010000151.1 GCA_022360015.1 Cytophagales bacterium | reverse complement strand
CATACTTTACGTTTGCTGAATTATTATGAAGAAAAGTCCCAAGATTATGATAAGGTAGTTGAAGCTTTTATTAGAGCCAATACCGGTGGAGTTAAACTTGAGTATAGTGACATTCTCCTTTCAACCGCCACTGCAAAATGGAATAACTTAAATGCTCGTGAGGAAATCCATTCATTCACTGATAACATCAACTCAATTGGCAATGGTTATACATTTGGTAAAGATTTTGTCCTTAAAGGAAGCCTCTATTTAACAGAAGGTTTGCCAATACAGTACAAGGTTAAAAACTTCAACAAATCGAATCTGGAAAAAATTGAAAACAATTGGGATAACATCAAAACCCAAATTGAAGATACAGTAAAACTGATAAACAAATTCGGATTTAACGATAAGAACCTTGTGGCTAAGATGGCACTTCTACCGATAGCTTTTTATTTAGGAAAACACGGGAAAAATAACTTTGTAAATTCCACGCAAAACGTGGATGTTCAGAATCAAATAACTATTCAAAAATGGTTAACTTTATCGCTTTTGAAAAATGCGTTTGGAAGTTCGTCAGATACCAAATTGAAAAATCTACAGGATACCTTAAATTCAATTACGGACTATTCCGTTTTTCCATACGAGCATCTGAATAAAAAGCTTGGAATAGAACCTGAATTTAATGACGCTGAAATTGACAATTTGTTGTCTACAAATTATGGAACTAAATATAGTTACCTAATTCTTTGCTTGCTTTACCCAGATAGAGACTGGAAGGACAACAAGTATCACGAAGACCATATTTTCCCTAGAATAAACTTTACAACAGCTAAATTGAAGCAACGTGGTTATGAGGAAGAAAAAATCAAGGAGTATCAGAAGTATTATAACAGCATCATTAATCTTCAACTATTAACCGATTCTGAGAATATGGAAAAAAATTCAAAGGACTTCGATACTTGGCTTTCCCAACGTGATGATAATTATAAAAGCAGACATACAATCCCAGCGAAAGTTGATTCTTATAATTTTGATAAATTTTTAGAGTTTACAATGGCTCGAAGAGGACTTATTAGGGACAAATTAAAAGAAATAAAAATAGGGCGGCATGCCAACAATGGTTATGACGTTATACGAAGGTAGTCAAAGACGAAAGTGCAGTAGTCACCTGAAATGCCGCCTAGGTGGTAGTTAGGAAGTTTTAGAAATACTTAATTCCGCACCATGCATAGCCGGAACGTTCTAACCATTACTGCTTACAAACAAAACTTATTACATGTCTTACCTGTCACTTTTAGATTCTTAAAAGTTATGGAATTATCGAACTACACAATTCGAACCCCTAAATACTTGACTATCAGGAAATAATGATTATAGATGGTGAATTAACTATAAAAAAGTCCCCTCCGGTTAAAAAAATTATCGAACCAACAATTTATATTAAGTATCTGATTACCAGAAATTAAAAAAGGGATTACGTTTGCAATCCCCTCTGTAGCGGCGAGGGGATTAATATCGAACCTTATCTTCTCGGATTTGAAGGAAATTTTAACATTTTCGGATGTGGCTTGAAAACTTAATAGTTTTTCGCTGAATTTTTTAGAAATTTTAAAACCAACTACATTTAATTGTGTTTATTGAAAATAGCATCTGAAAAAGAACTATCCTTCTGAATTGAAAATTCATAATAGCGACTTTGAAGCGCCTATTCGTTCAACATCATTTCCATTTTGATGTTAATGACTATTCGAAGGCTTAGTTTTCTGGGTGGCGCATATTTTTTATGTGGTCTCAGATCCACTTTTTCACCTGTTCGATCGTTAGTTCTCCTGAGGCCGTTTTGATCACAAACTCGTATTTTTCTTCTTCTTTTGAAACAATATCTAATTCTGAATTCATCAAGACCAGTCTGAGCATTACGTAAGCAATGCGTTTGTTGCCATCTTGAAAGGGGTGATTTTTTACGATACTTTCAAAAATGGCCGCTGCTTTTTCTACTGGTGTTTTATAAAGTTCTTCTCCTGAGAATGTCGCAAACGGACGTGATAGAGCTGATTCAAGCAATGCCCGGCCTCTCAAACCATGGCTCCCACCAAATTCATCTATTAAAAAATTGTGTATTTTGAGGGACTCCTCAAAATCGATCATTGAGCAAGCCTTTTGAGCAGTTCACGGTCTTCCCGAAGAATTTTATTCAGATTATGTGAAAATTCTATTTTAGAAGATGATTTATCCTGTATTTCCTTCAAATATTCAAGTACCTGTTTTAGGCTGTCTTCCGGGATGGAATTCAGTAATTCATTAATTTTGGTGTGGATATCAGAACGTTTCATGAATCTAAGATACGAAATTTTAAGGATTTGAGTTACCATGAACATCTTTAGTATTAATATAGGAAAATCGAAATCTTTACCATAGATGTTTGGTAAGTATCTTCAAAACTCTCCAGACATTTGATCCTTTTTCAGAACATTTCGAACACTTTCAAACAAAAAAGTACAAAACGTTAAGTTTTGTGCAAAAGTAGCGACGAGGGGATCGATATCGAACCCGATCATCCCAGATTTGCGAGAGGTATTAATCTTTTCAGGTGTAGCTTGAAACATTTGCAACTTCCAATCGGAGTTTTCATCAAATTGCTAAAATCCATTTTTGGAGCAAAGATTCGCGAACCGTGGTTGTCTGCCAAGGTTTTATGTAATTTCCATACTTTTAGATGCTACAGTAAAAATTACATTGTCACCATTCCACAAACCATCTTCAGGTAAAATATTATCTCTATGCCTAATGCTATCAAAACCAGACTCTTTTAATAAGAGTTTTAAATCTTTCTGATTGAAAAAATGCGTCCAAAAACGATATGTTTCAATGTTTTCGTCAGAATCAATTATGTTATGCTGGTATAATATTACCTTTTGTTCTTTGTATATAAATGATTCGGAAAGCGCTAAATAAGGTTTATTTTTCCAAAAGCCACTATCGCACACTTCCCAATTTTTTGGTATTTTTTTCTGCTCAATATTGTTATCTTTTAGCACATCAAATATAAGTTTTCCGTTTGGCTTCAAGCTTTCATAAACCTTTTGCAGAAGAATTATTCTTTCTTGTGGAAGTAGTACACCAAAGTCGGCATATATGAGCAAAACTAAATCGTACTTCCCCTTTGGTAATTCAAGTTCCAGGTAACTAGCATTGATATACTCTATATCTAATTCTTTCGTTTGGGTTGAATTGCGGGCATAATCAATAGAGTTTCTTGAAATATCCACACCAGTAACTTTATGACCCTTTTGGGCAAATATTTCAGAATAAATACCTGGACCGCAACCTAAATCAAGAATACTCAATTTATTCAGGTTGGTATGTAAATCTAAAATCCATTTAATTGTTTTCAGGATACTTGTTCTCTTTCTGCTGGCAAGGTCAATATCAGGATCAAGGTGAACACTCAATAATTGTTCAGAAATGTGTGGGTCTGTCCACATAAAGCATGTTCCTTTTTCATAAATGGTCGGCTTCTCAGACTTTAATAATATATCTGTAATTTTCATTTTATTTTGTTTTAATTAACAATCTCTTTATTAGAGATATATAAAATTTCACTTGCTAAAAATATACGCACAGAAATAAAATCAATGATTTTCTTACCGATGACTTGGCGTATTTTCCCAGAATTGAGATTCAGATATGTATTATAAAGTTTTCAAAGCACTGCAAATGTAAAAAAACAGTTTTGAATTTGGAAAAATATTCTTTGCAATTATGTCGTCTCTTTAAACCCTTTTATAATAAGTTAGAATCTAATTGAAAGCGATAAAATACCATAGCAGGTGTGACATTTAATGCGTTTTCAGGACATTTTGGACCATTTCTAACAAAAAAGTCCAAAACTTAACGTTTCAGGCTCCAAGTAGCGGCGAGGGGATTAATATCGAACCTTATCGTCCCAGATTTGCGAGAGATATTAATGTTTTAAGAGTTAGCTTGAAAACTTTATAACTATCGGATGGAATTTTTGTCAAATTGCTAAAATGCGTAACCTTAACGGTGGGTCATGATTTAGGGTCTTCTACCAGTATACTTTCTTTTTCTATTATAAATTGCGCAATGCTTTAATTACTCTTTTCAAATTACTCACATTTGCGTATTTCTCCAACGTGGTTTGTTCATCTATAGTAAAACTTGTCGTCCCATTTTCAATTGACACTTCCAATAACAATTCCAGAAGTTTTTTGAAATACCTTGGTATAGCCTGAAGGGAAGTTGATTTTATTGAATGAAAAATTATCTTTTCTATCGCTTTTGAATGCTCCTTTGAAACACCAGATACCGTAGTTAGTTCCGCAACAAGACGATTCAACCTCATGTAATTGGAACTGACCATTTTGTCCAGAATTCCACCAACAATATCTAAATCAACTCTATTTTGGTTTAAGGTGATAATAAGGGCTTCAGTGGCCATCGTTCTTACTGTTTTTTCACTGCATCCAAGGCCCGCACACATTGCTAAACATTTCATTTCGTCTAGGGGTTGACTTGATAAACAGAGGTCCTCCATGAAATACTTTGATTCTATATCGGACACATCAGAGTAACTTGCACATGATCCAATCCACCTGGAAGCATTTGCGTAGCAAGCATTTTGTCTATTGGGAGTAGTCGAAAGCATCCATTTAATATCCATTCCCATCCTATATTCAAAAAAAGATCTGTCAAAATTATTGAATAGCTGCAGGGGATAAATAAGTTTATCGCTGACACTGACTTCATCTTTCTTCTTGAATACATTGAATGACTCAAACAAACTTTTCCTGGACGGAACTTCTGTCAATAGTAGCGGTTGATCGATAATTATTTTGTCATTGTGATAACGCCCATTGTCAATTTGGATATCCCATTTTAAAGATGCAGGTTCAATAATTTCATAGAAAGAGCTGTGTTCGGTTTGTATTTTCAAAACCTCATTCGGTGAAATAGTTCTTGCCGCTGCCAGCCACGCAAACGGAAATTTATTCGGCTTATAATCTCCCTTAAGCACCATAAATTCAATAATATCTTTTAGTTCACCATTTATGGTTGGTAACTTTTGTCCATCAAACTCCGTGCTTAGGTCTAACCGTGCAATAGCCTGAATTAAATCATATTCGTCAACAGTTTGGTTTGCCTTTTGGTTTTCAATTATCCTGTCAACAAAAGAGTTGATATCAACAAAATAAGGTTTAGAGGCCGGAACGGATAATGGAGTATAATCCTTCCCATCACGTTTCATTTGCAAATATTTATTCAGTCTCTCTTTTTGGAAAAGAAAAATCTTAGGCATTTGGAAACTATCATACTCCAATTCATATTCAATATCATATTTAAAACCTTTCATCCAGGAAAGAAGGAAATTTGCCAGGTATCCTATGGTGAAGGTAAATCCTTCAGAAAGGTGGTACCAATACTCTGCTCTTTTTCGGATCGGTTTTAGCAATTCCACTGGAAAATCCTTTATTAGAAAAGCCGATTGATAGATTAATTCTATATCGGCAATATTGGAAGGGGACTCCAGTGTTCGGGTAATATGATAAACAAGTTCTTGAGCATCTAAAATTGGATCAATTTTCTCATGAATGTGTTCGATCGGTGAAAAATCGCCATCTTGAGTAGTAACTTCATTGTTTGAATTATCTAAAGAAATCCATTTCGAAAATTTATTTTTCATGGAAGGAAGTATACATTCTTTGTACTGTTCCAACTCGGCACTTATTATCGAATCGTTCTCTGGCATCTTTCCAAGGAGGTCACCTATCTTTTTTTGAATACCGGCATCAGAAAGCAATAAACCTTGAACGATTTTTTTGGCAATTTCTGGCTTAAAACCTGAATCATTATTTAAAATTCTTTCAAGTATAGAGATTGTAGTTTTGACTACAGTTTTTTTATCCGAGGTGAGTACATGATCAACCTGATTAAGAAATTTTTGAGAATCCAGCAAATTATCCACCGATAATAAGTTTAATGCTTTTAAAGCGAAAGACTTTGTTGGTCCAATGACACTGGAAAGCAATGATAAATACTGATCCTCTAATGATTTTCTCTCAGTTATTGTGGGAACAAGAAATTCATGAAACCTGGAAAACCATCCGGAACGAAACTGAATCCATTCATTTTTTAATGGTTCAAAGGTTTTTTTTAGAATTTCTTGTCTGTTTAATTTACCATTGGTGATTAACTTTTCAATTGTCTTATTCCAAAAAGGCTCGCCAGTATATTTTTCAATGCTTGACATATTAGCTTCACCCGTTCCCTGTACCTGAAATATTCTCCAAAAATCCTCAGATAGCGCATCGTTGTTCTCAACCAAAAAATCATAAAGGCTATTTGCTTTGTCCCGCTCTTTGAATCTTAGCCTCTCCGGAAGGCTTATTAAGCCAACAATGTAGTTATCCGATTGAGGTTTGGGGATTACCCCTTCCGCATAATACTTTCGGACATGATCGTATAATCTAAAGTTCTGGTCAAGGATGTAATCAAAATATTTGGGTATCCAGTCTAGCTTTAGTCGTTTAATAGCGCTAAATACTAACGGTTCTTTGATTAACCAGTGAGCAGTCCAGTCTAACTTCTTTACATCACTGTAATTCCAATGTATCAAACATACGATGAAGCATTTAGGTCGTAAGGCAATTTCGTCTTCATCACGGTTTTCCCAATTAAAAAGTTCTTTTGCGATCGATTTTAATTCGATACTAGCTTTTTTTTTCTCTTCAACTTGAATTATATATTCGAGCCATTGCTGATCACCCATTGATCTCATGTTTTTAAATAGCTGAGAATCTTTAGTAAGGGATTCGACCTTTTTACTCATCTCTTTCTAATTTCAATTTTACAGCCAGAATATGTTTGCAATCGCCTCTATCTCCGCGGTGCTTTCCGTACCAAGTACAAGTACACTTAGATGTATTACTTAAAATAGTAACGTGATGTTTGGCATCCGTTCCCTTTACGTTAGCTTTGGTAACTGTATCATTACTTTCAACAATTTCAACATCATTTCCTTCAAACAATTTTAATGCAGATTTATACCGGGGATTAAGATTGAACTCGTCAATTTGTTTAATGGGCAACTCTCTATAGTAATATTCTCTACAAACCAGGTCGTAGCCCAACAAGCCAGAAATTGCCAGCCGTGCCAACGTAGCCTCTATCTCCGGGCTAGAGTAATCGTTTAGCACAGAAAACACATACTTATTTACGGAGTCATTGTCCTTGAATTTCGAACGAATTGATTTGACAATTTCTGGGTTAACATCAGTAGTTAAGTCATTCAACAACTGGCCTTCTCCCGAAAAGCCCCTCCAAACATCACCTGAAATGACTAATGTGAAATCAATTCCTTTAAAAGTGAGCCTCCACGCAGATACATTATGTTTATCTGATGCATATACATGTAATTCATCTGCATAATTAATTATGCCCTCCACAAGTCTTAATCTTTCTGCGCCATTAATACGGATTGATTTTGGTGTTTGAATGGGGGATAATCTGGGTGGGCCTGCCGTATTGAGGTACAGTGATGCCTTATTGTTTAAGTTTTTTGGAATTGATCTTATTAACTGAGTCGCTACGACCTTATTAAGTGCAAGCATATGGTCCATTTGAGCCAGAAATGCTTGCGTATTGGCCAATCCTTTAAGCCATCTTTTTGGTAATGGAACTTTCTTCTCGATTACTTCATTATCATCCTTTTTTACCGCTATAGATCCTTCCCCAACTTCAAGTATAAGTTTATCATCTTGTTTTAATGTTGATAATTGATTTAGCATCTCAGTATTGAAATCAACATTGGTTGTTCCGTTGGATAACTTAACACTTTCCGTATTCCCCTGGTCAATGTCAACTTTCGCATAAACCCCGCAACAAGTAGAAAACCCTTCGAATCTGATTTTGTCATTACCAACAGATATTACTGGATCACTTAAGGCGACGATCTTTTGCAACGCATTTGCCGGAATGAAGTAACGTGATGCAACAACCCTGGAAAGTGTACGGAGTACCTTCCCAAAAATGAAAGGGTTTGATATTATACCACGAAAAAGAAATGGGTATTTTCCTTTTTCTTCCTGTAAGGAAAGTTGTAGTCTTAGCTCCTTATGAGCTGTTAATTCTTCTAAATAGGAAGAACCATAGAATTTTTTAGTATTGGTTGATACTTCACTCATAACTTGTTTCCGAATCCCTTTCTAACTTCAAAATCATACATTTATGACTTGTTTATTTCATCCTTAAGGTTAATATATTTTCTAAAAACACGATTATTCTGTCAAAAGATCCTAAGGGACTGGGCAAACCATTGCCAATGTCAATTTTGTTTTAATTAATGACAACCCAGATATGGTACAAGCCTCTTGACTATGTTAATATCTACTAAAGTACCAGTTTTGTATCTCACTTTCAAGTAACCGATCAGAGGTGTGTGCTATATCGTTTTTAGTGCGCTTAAATAGTGAATATAGCCCACGAAAATGAGTGATCCAAAGGCCTCGCCGTCAGCATGCGTATAGCGACCGATGCCTGAATTTTCCGTAAGCACTAGGGCTGTGTGTGGAAGCCAAACAAGTGGCACCGCTTGTCGCTGAAGCTTTAGTAAAGGCGCAAGGTGGTTTTACTGTGAGGTATGCTCAAATAAGCCAAACTTAGGTACCACTGAGACTATTAGGAAGAATGAAGTGCCACATGCTGCCAAAGTCCATCGCTTTGATATTTACTGGGACAGTAAAATAGTATATATAGCATGGATAGACACAACGATATTCACCTTAAGCGAGGGAGATCTTAGTCTATATTTCCTTAGTCCTGCTGGACTTATATCCCAACAGTCCTTGGAAACGCCTCAAGTTTACACCATTCTCTAAATAAATGGGTAGCCAAAAAATAGTGTAAAATATGGTTTTAATTTTGTTACTAGTTACCACAACATTATACGTTAAGCCCACATTTCGTTGCAATTCGAACGATTTCAAACAAAAAAGCACAAACCTCAACGATTTGTGCCAAAAGTAGCGGGGGTAGGACTCGAACCTGATCGCTCCAGATTTACAGAAGATTTTAACATTTTCAAGCATGGCTTTGAAACTTAATCGTTTTCTTCCGAATTTTCAGGAATCTTGAAATCGACAACATTTGACTCATTTATTAAAAACAGCATTTAATAATAACATCATTCTTGGTAGTATTTTGTCTCATGCTAAACCCAGTCACTCCACCAAGGCCCAAAAGGTTGTATTTAGCAAAAAGGCTTTGTTCAGTGTATATAAGAAATAAATCGTCATTTTGAATATGGCCTAATAATTTTTGTCAAGGGAATAGGTCAGCGTAACTATCTAATGACCACTTGCGGCTATAAGCGTATGTTCATTGCATCAAAGCTAAGTCAAACATTACCGAACTTCGCGCCGTGTTTTTTTTAAATGTAGAAACGGGTCCATTCAAATTCAGGAATTTAAGATTGACCTGGGTTTGGTGAGATTATTACTGTAAAATGATATCTCCATCGATATTTAGTTGTTGATGAAGTTTTCTAGCGACATCCATGGTGATATCTCGTTTACCTCTTAAATACTCACTAACTCTGGTTTTTGGTACCCCAAGTTTCTCAGCCAGGTCCGATTGGTTCAATCCTAATTCATACATCCTTAATTTAATCACCTCAATCAAGGAAGGTGTTTCAATTTTGAAGTGTTTATCTTCATAATGAGCAACCAGATCGGAAAGTCTGTCCATCATTACAAAATCCGGATTATCATAACTGTGGTTATCTCCGATTTTAATCATTAGCGCATCAATTTTTTTGAGCGCTTCTTCATATTGTTTTTTAGTTTCTACTGCTTTCATGGCACTGTATATTAAATATTTTTGACATCTGTTTTGTCATATTCAGCATAGGTACCAATCCATCTGATGTATACCTTTTGAGAAACATATATTATGATAGCAATCAACCGATAGTTGTTTCCCTTAATACTGAATACAACCCTGTTATTTCCTACATAATCGGCACGCAAATAGTCTTGTTTCAGATCGTTCAAATTTTCCCAAAAAGACTTAGACACCTTTTTGTACCATACTTCCAAAGCCGTTTTGCTCATGGCATGATCACTATAATAATCGACTATCTTTTTCTTACTAACTATTCTCATTTATGATATAAAGTTACATGCTATGTAACTAATGCAAAGGATCATAACTGAAATTTTGCTTTAAAACGAGTGTTTTGTGAAACCTTATAATTACAATAGGCAGACTGTTTCCGGCCAATAGCGTGACTGACAGTCAGCTCATCATGACTTCATACACAATTTTAGCGGATTTAAAGCCCTTTATTATTTAGATATGTTCAATTTTCAGATTTTCTTTTAAGTCTGAATTAATTTCATTCAACGTGGCAAATTTCTTTTCAGTACTGGTATTCGTCATCAAATAACAATCTTCTGAAAAAGCATAATGGTTATATTCCCTGGAATTACCTTTGCTGTCATGGTATGTTGGAACTTTATCGGATATTAACGGAACCCCAGACTCAATTTTATTTAATTTTCTCACCTTTTCTATCCCAATTCTTCTGATAGTTTCAACAAAAGTCGCTTTTACATTCCTTTCATATATCACTAATCCGTCTGGGAAAGTGACCTTAATTTTCTTTAATGGTTCGTTTTTGTAAACAAAATCTTCTACCTCAGCAAATTCATTCTCTTTCTTGGATTCCTGCCTGTTAGATTCTTTTTCAACTTCAAGGCCTGCATATGAATCGAAAAGTTCAGCTAATTTGCCAAGAACAAACTTTTCTATTTCTTCAACATCAATTTTGGTTTTTGGATAGTCCTTTCGTAACCTTGACTTAATTTGTTCAGCGACAATCTTACCTACATCTTGCGTATTCTCAATAAACGAATCCCATACCAACTCCAAATTTTTTGATAATTCAATTAAGGTGGCGAGTTTTTCGATGTTCTGATATGAAAATGAACTTATTTTTCTGCTTACGTTTTCTATCGATTCTGTTTTCAAGTCCGCTATCCATACAATTCGTTCTGCAGGGTTTTTTTCAAATGTGTTAAACAATAACCACTTTTCTCCATTAGTTAGAATTCCAAAATCAAAACTTAAATTCAGTGAATAGCAGTAACTAGCTAATTGCTCAATAATTTTATTGTTATCAACATCAGTTCCAAGGTTTTTCGCTTCAACAATAAGGGTATCTTTGTTATTTTTCAATAAAGTATAGTCTGGTATTTTCCCATCTTGATTTGTAATGTCAGGTCTAACAAACCTTGGATTTGATGTAATCCACCCCAACTCATTTAAAACTGGGTTGATTAACTGATCTCTGACAGCTTGTTCATTTTTCAGATAAACATCACGAAATTCGTTTATCAGCTTCTTAATCTCTTTCAGTTTCTCTTCAAGATTCTTCATATCAAAATAATTTGAGGGAGCTTTATTTCCGCTAAAGTAGATATATACAAAACTGGTTCGGTATATTTTTGAATTATGACGACCTAATCTAAGGGATTTTTAATTGAATTCAAAGATGTGTTAGCTACATGGGTATGGATTTCCGTAGTCTTGTTAGAAGTATGTTCCAAAAGGGTCTAGATACATCTTAAGTTTATACCATTCTCCGATAGATGGGTGCAAAAGAATGGTGGGAAGTTTGGTATTAGTTTTGTTGCTATGACTACAAAATTGTACGTTAAGTACGCATTTCAGTGCATTTCAAACAAAAAAGTCCAAAACCTAACTTTTCGAGCAAAAGTAGCACCGAGGGGATAAATATAGAACAACGTCTCAGGGAAGATTAACCATACTGAAGTATGCTTAACAACTAGGTACTTAGAACCCTATGTATGCCAAGATATGATTAATCCTAATTCATTCAGGCTAATTGGTCATGAAGGTGAGTCATCAGGATTTATGTCCTCTATTTGGGTGAATTCAGAAACAAACAGTGGATACCTCTTTGCGCGGAATAAAACATACAGGAGGCCAAATAAAAAGGATGATACTTTATCCCTTTCCGAACCAAAGTAGATATTCTGATTTGCCGAAAAAAGATCAAATATTGATTGGCAAAAATTCATGTTTTTTATATATTTAAGAAAATTAAATATTATGAATTCTAAAGAATACATACAAGGAACCATTAAAACCATCGTATTGAAGCTGCTTTCTGATAAAGATAGGATGTATGGTTATGAGATTACTAAACGGGTTGCCGAGCTGTCCGGGGGACAAATCAAGTTGACTTATGGAGCGCTGTATCCGGTTCTTTATAAGCTCGAAAATGACGGTCTGCTAGTGCCCACGAGCGAAATTGTCGAGAACCGCGCCCGCAAGTATTATTCACTAACACCAAAGGGCAAGGAAGTTGCAAAAGAAAAGGTATCGGAGCTACAAAAGTTCACAGAAATATTGAAAATCATTTTAATGCCGGACCCGGATACTAAACCGGGCCCGATGATATGGGGAAATTAAGTAACGAACATCTCAGCAAGGTTGAAAAATACCTCGATCAGCATGGGCTAACCTTCCAACCTCTTCGAGACGAATTGACGGACCACCTGATTCAGGACCTTGAGACCCGCTTGGAACAAGGCAACTCGTTTGATGAGGCCTGGGGCCGGATAAAGGGTAACATTCCCGAACATCATTTTAAAACATTACAAAAAGAAATTATGGAAACAATAGATAGACGACTCAACCTTTCCAGGGGGTTTACTTATCTGTCCCTTGTACTGCTTTTTATAATGGTTGTATTTAAGTTGCTGCATTTTTCTTTGTCCGGCATACTATTGTTGGCTGCGTTTGGGGCAATGATTGCCTCTTTGTTGACCGGCTCCTTATCGGGGGTATACCATTACAAAGAAAAAAAAGGCGCCTTCATGGTTTTTGGTGCTGTCGTAGGAATTATGCTTTTCCTGGTATCTTTCAGCTTTCAAATTCTGCATTTACCCGGATTTGAAGGGCTAAGGATTATATCTGTTATATTATTAATACTATTTTTCCCAGGCCTTATCGTTTATTTTGGTACCAACCGCACCTCCGGAGAGAATATCCTGATCTATCTGCATAAAAAACATAGCCCTGGTATAGAACAATATCTCCTCTACCTTTTCATATTGGCAGTGACGTTGAGCATTGCGCTGATTGCTTTTGGGTCTACACCTGATGTGGCACATATTCTTTTAGTATTGGCAATAGGCGGTGCCGGCCTGCAGTATTTTGCCCTAAACTGGTATGGCTATCAGCGCCGTAATTGGTGGCAAATAATGGGGCTGGGACTGGCATTCCTGTGTTTTGTTCTTCCTGTTCTAACAGGCCTGTCCTATATGGCAAAAGTGGTACTTACTACATGTTTTTATGTTATTGCAGGATCAATTGTTTTAAAAAAGCCTGATAAAATGCTTAATAAGCGGGTATTGCTATTTTTGATGGCTTTTGTGTTCGCAACGTACGGATTATGGGCGTTGTTAAATCTGAATATTATCGATGAATCGCTGAATGCAGTACTTTTCAATCTGCCTTTTTTAGGGCTGCTGTTGTCTGGGCTGGTTTATTTTATCAAACACCCGCTTGTCAAGTTATACATGATGATGGTGATTGGACAGTATATGTTTGAATATCCCTACCAGCTTGGCTGGTGGTAACAGCTATTTTATTGTTGGTTAAAATATATGGTTCGTTCGCTTCATATTTTAAATACATCGGTTTTTAATTAAAAAGTTGAAAAGACTAGTGATAAACAATTTGGAAAACAATAATATGATGAAAAGATTATTGACCCTGCTATTAATTGTATTGTCAGTCCAATGTACAAAATGGGACAAAGAAAATCATCAGGAGAACCTGCCGCGTGAACAAATCACAACTTTTATTCAAACGACCTTAGATGTATTTAATATACCGGGGCTCGCAATTTCAATAACCAAGGATGATGAAA
The DNA here is from genome assembly GCA_022360015.1 of Cytophagales bacterium. Lineage (GTDB taxonomy): Bacteria > Bacteroidota > Bacteroidia > Cytophagales > Cyclobacteriaceae > Agaribacillus. The sequence goes on along the minus strand of JAKSDQ010000151.1, from coordinate 5,049 downwards.
TAGTGTATCTGGGAGCGTTCGGTGTAAGGAACATTGAAACCCGGGAACAATTGAAACCGGAACACTTTTTTCATTTCGCATCGGTTTCGAAGCCTTTTGTGGCGACAGCAATTATGCAATTAGTTGAGCAGAAAAAAATTTCGCTCGATGATAAATTAACAACACACCTTCCTTACTTTAAGATTGATGACGATCGATATAAAACGATAACCATCAGACAACTTCTGAATCATACATCTGGACTAGGCGATGTTCGAGATTACGAGTGGGAGAGCCCTCGATATGAAGTTAACGCCGCTGAAGATTATGTAAAAAGCCTTACAAAGGAAAGATTACAATTTACCCCGGGAACAGACTGGGCATACAGTAATCTGGCTTTTGACATGATGGGTGATGTTATAGCAAAAGTTTCAGGAATGCCTTTTGAAACTTTTATTAAAAGGAACATTTTTGCTCCTTTAGACATGGAGAATTCCAGTTTTATCTATCCTGAAATACCGAAAGAGCTGACAACCAAACCTCATGTATGGAAAGGCTCTGTAACTATGAGTGACATATATCCATACAACCGAATACATGCGCGAATGTTGCAGCACATTATATTTTTAAAGATGGATTAGAAATCGAGAGAATTGAAAAACATTATAATCCTGATTATAAAGTAATAACAAAATCTAATACTGAATTTTGGTAAATAAATGTGCTACAATCGAGCAGACGGACGTGGGCTCATGGCCGTCTGCTCGGCTGGTGATTGTAATTGTTTATTTTCACAGTTACGATAGGCTGGTCAGTCCATGCTTTGCCTTTTTTTAATTTAACACCAAATAAAATATCAGCATACAGAAAATATTGAAATGAATCCACAGCGTATTTTTGATCGATTTCCTTTAGTTCTTTTGGTTTTGTCTTACCTAAGAAGATGTTATTGATAGTCAAGTCTGTCCCCTTTTTTAGCAAAATAATTTTCACGCTGATACTTCCGTCGGTATCTGTAAATATTAGTTCCAGTTTGTTCTTTTTGTACTTAATGTAGTGTCTCGAAATTTTCTGCCAGCTCACACCACCATTGCGCCATCTGATATGTCGTTTGTTCTTCATTGACTTTTTGTACGAGATCTTTTCGAATAGGCTGTCAGCATTATCAAATGAAATTTTGTCCAGCTCAGTTCCAAATATGGAATGCTCGTCAATGTCAGGATCAATATTTTGTCCGAATATCTGAGAAGTCATCAAAAACAACCAAATCATTAGTACAGATTTCATTCGTATGATCGCCAATAGGAGTATGATGCACTTATGCGCCATATCTCAAATATAACTATTAAAATAATCAATGCACGGTATCGAACTTCGACAATTGTCAAACTAACTTTTCAAGAGTTAATAAATAACCGTAGATAATACGTATTCGAAAATGCTAAAAAATGTTGGTCTTTTAAATTTCTTATTATATAAAATACTGATAAGAAACGGTTAATACCTTTTAATGGTAAGAAGTGCATAAATTATTTATAAAAAACATAAACGCAACATTGTTGTTTTTATGCAGATGATTGATTATATATGCAATGGTGTTGCAACAACTAAGGGTATGCCGAAAACCTTAAACAGAGTAGGCACCATTTTAAATTTTAACAAAAATGAAACCTAAGAAAGAAGTTTTGATCGCTCAAATTTTAGCCGACAAAGCAGGCCAACCAGTAGGAGGTACACACTGCAGCAACTGCGGACATTGTACTAGCACATTGTAAATCAAATTGCGGCGGCAGTGTGCAGGTACACGCTTCCGCTGCTTTACCAATTCTTGTTTACTATGCAAACTTTGGAAAAAGAACAATTGCTGCGTCTGTTAGAGTTTGAAAATGAAGATATACTCTCCAGATTTACCGACATGTTCGACTTGAGTGAAGAGGAAGCCCGGGACATATTGCAGGAGACGTTGAAATTTCTTTATATAAGTCAGATTCCCGGCACCTTTATACCGGATGATCTGCTCATTGTGGATGAGATGTGGCATAATATGATACTATTTTCCCCGCAGTATCACGCGTTCAGCCAAAAGCATTTTCAGAAATATTTCCACCACGTTCCTGCCAGTAAAAAAGAAAAGGATGATAGAAAGCGATCATTAGATGCCGATCCGGAAAAAGCCAGGCAAGATTATTTGGATAAGCTTCAGGTATTGATCTCAATTACGTACGATCACCTGGGTGAGGACACTGTAAGAAAGTGGTTTCAGGAATACCCGGAAAAATATAGCAAGGAGCGAATCAAAGCATTAAGAAAGTAAGGCTATGAGCATTTTTCCCAAACGATCAGTTCCCGGTGGTACCGTAACAATTCACTGGAATTTCAATACTGCGCATTTGACTGACGTTCATATTTGTCCTTGGGTAAGGATAGGTGTGAAGGATCCTAAAGGAGAAGTTGCCATGCTATTTGAAGGTCATGTGCTGGGCTTGCCTGACCCGAAAGATCAACATCAGGATCTTCCGGCGCCTACACTGAAATACCTCAATAAAAATTTGCCTTTAATGATCATGGCAGACTATTTAAGTGGCCGGCATAAACGAGAAAAGCTGGTTGAGATACTGCAAAATATTCAATCAGGCAGGCATTACTATTTTACCTATCATGTAGCAGAAGATGCTCCATTAGGAAAATATACCCTCATTTCCGAAGTACATAGCGGTGGAGAGACCAGGTATTCAAAAACGGCTCCCGATGATTTCTTTCTTATTGAAAAAGTGTCATTTAAATGCACGAATGAGTCTGGTGGGAAAAAGAATGCGGTAATCGTGAATCACTCTCCGGAAAAAACGCCGGTTAAAATAGTAGGTTGTATGCCTACAGTTGATGGAAAAATGCAGACCTCTGTCAATGTCTTTGAGATGGAAGGACTGGAAGAGAAAAGCGTTTCTTTGACTGCCCGTCTGAATTTATTGCTTTACAATGAAGAGCGGAAAGTAGTTCCTTTACAGGAAGGTTCACCTGATTACCTGCTCCGTAATCAGCAGGTGCTCGAATTGAATAAGAATGATGGCAGCACTTATTTACTAAGAAAGGATAAAGAGGAAGGATACCAATTCACTAAGCAAACAAAAGCCTTGTGGCTGAGGTCAGACGGCCTGCTGAATAAGTGCCAGCTATCAGACGAGGAACTCAAGGCTTATAAAGCATTGAAAGCTGATGGCTTAATTACAGATATCCGGTTCTAAATCCATCAGGGCTTCCGATGCATATCCAACATCTTTTCTTTAACCTATTTTTCTGACAAAATTATAAACGCAAGTGTTTTGCGCTTGAAACTTAATATTATATTTGCAATGCTGTTGCGTTTACGATAATATGATCGGTTATTATTTATTTTTCACCTTCTTGCTGTTAAGCAGTGGCCTCTGCTACGGGCAAAACGCGTCTGTATCAGGAATCGTGCACAAAGAAGGAGGAGAGGGGATACCCGGCGCGTATGTGAAACTCAACGATAAGCAAGCTGCTGTTACAAATGAAGTGGGCAGGTTCGTATTCAAAAATCTGAAATCCGGAGATTATATTGTCACAGCTTCTTTTATAGGTTTTGAGGCAATCCGGAAAAAAATCCACTTGAATAAGGGGCAAAGGCTTACTATCAAACTCACACTTAATGAAGTAGTAACCCAACTGAACGAGGTGGCAATTACAGGACAGTCAACGGTACAGGCACTGAAGGAAAGCATTGCTTCCATAGCACTGGTTGATGCCAAGCCATTTTATAACCGGTCTATCAATGCTACGGATTTACTCAACACTGTTTCAGGGGTTCAGGTCCGTCAGAGTGGTGGCGTGGGCAACAGCACGGAAGTATCCATTCAGGGTCTCACGGGCAGACAAGTGAAATTGTTCATTGATGGTATCCCCATGGATTTTTTATTACCAGTGGAGGAACTGGGCATCGGTGCATCTCTCGCGATGGTTCCTGTTAACCTCATGGACAGGATGGAGGTGTACAAGGGGGCAATACCAGTTACACTTGGGGCTGATGCCCTTGGGGGAGCGATCAACATCATCACCAGAAAAAACTTTGAGGACTATATTGAAATATCAACTGAACATAGCTCTTTTAACACCTGGCGTACTACACTGAGTACCCGAAAGCGATTCCCTACAGGACTTACTATTGGTATTGGTGCATTCTACACTTCTTCAGATAATAATTATCTGTTAGATGACCTGAGAGTGATCAATGAGTTTGGCAACCCGGAAACCATCTCAGCCCCAAAATTTCACGACCGTTTCAGGAGTTGCCTGGTAAAAGGAGATATTGGCTTTGTGGGTAAAAACTGGGCCGATCGGCTCACACTGAGTTTCTCTTACGGTGATTTGTACGACGAGATCCAGCACAATTTTGAGATGCGCCAACCCTATGGTCAGGCACTCAATCTTGCAACGACCTACAACACTGCCTTGCAATATGAAAAATACGACATCAGCAATAAGCTGGATATCAATCTCTACTTGGGCCACAATCATATCCGGACCGGGTTTATTGATACGACAAGTACCATCTATAATTGGAAGGGGGAGATCATTGGGGAAAAAACTTATGGCGGTGAGATCACTACCTCACAAAACGACCTGACACTTGAAGGGAACAACATTACGGGAAGAATAAATCTCAATTACAGCGTCACCCCGACATCTACACTCATTTTTAATGGTGTAGCCTCGCATTTTACCCGATCCGGCAATGACCCCGTGGCCGCAGATTTTTATGGGGAAGATTACTTTCAAAACCCGGTTTACATCAATAAATGGGTAGGTGGTATTGGATTTGAAAAAGAGCTTTTTCAAGCAAAAGTTACCAGTCACACGGCAGTAAAAGCGTACCGTTATCTGTCAGAGGGTTTTATCATTGAAAACGGAGAATCTACTACCATCGAGCAAGACCGGTTCCAACCGGGAGTCAGTCAATCGTTTAAATGGAAAGTAAACGAACACCTGCTAACTAAAGCCTCTTATGAATACGCCACACGCATGCCCGATCGGATAGAGACGCTGGGCGACTTT
>JAKSDQ010000068.1 GCA_022360015.1 Cytophagales bacterium | reverse complement strand
GGCGATCTCCATTCTTTTTCGCAAACTCGTCCATCGTGAGCTTGCTGCCGCCGCGCAGCAGATGGCCGCGATATTCCAGTGCCAGCGGCTTCGGCAGGAAGCTCGACAGCGACGTGAAGGCGCCGAACAGTCCGGCGCCGGTCAGGCAGTGCATGTGGCCGTTTTTGACGTCGCGCCAACTGCCGACACCTTCGAGCGTTGCCGCGCGGAAACCGAAGGCGCCGACGATCCGGTCACCCGGCTCGACCGGGACCATGTCACCGGCAATGTCTTCGAGGTGGTAGAGCTCGCTGGGTGTGCCGAGTACCTCGCCCAAAACATAGTCGCCGGTTGCCCAGCCGGACTTGTCGCGGGGCTCGACATCCCAGGGTTTCGAATCGAGGTTGGCGATTCGCGCCAGCGAGCCGTAGAGAGTACGCGGTGTGCTCACGCTCTGTGCTCCGCGCCGACGGGTTCGGCCAGCAACAACATGGCAAGCAGCGCCGCACGCTCCAGCGTTTTGTCGATGTACAGGAACTCGTGTTCGGCGTGCGCGCCGTCGCCGACCGGGCCCAGCCCGTCCAGCGTTGCGGTGTACTGGCTGGTCGTATTGCCGTCCGAGCCGCCGCCCGCGCGCACCGATTTGAGCTCCAACCCGAGCTTGCTGCCCAGGCCGCGGGCTTGGCGCCACAAGGCCTGGTTGCGCGGCGTGGCTTCCATCGACGGCCGGCCGATGCGGCCTTCGATCAACAACCGGACCCCCGGCGTCTGAGGCTCAAGCGCGTGAATGGTCTGCTCGATACGCTGGCCGTCTTCGACCGTCGGCACGCGCACGTCAACCACGGCTTTGCTGTGCGGCGCAATGACATTGGGTTGTATGCCGCCGTCCACGGTGCCGACGTTGACGGTGATACCTTGTTCGACGTCGTTGAGCGCAAACAGCGTCTGGATGACGTGCGACAGCTCGAGAATGGCGCTTGCACCGCCTTCGGGATCGAGACCGGCGTGTGCGGCCTTGCCGAATACCGTTACGGTGAACCGGCCAATGCCCTTACGTTCGGTTTTGATGTTGCCTTCGTCACCCATTGCCGGTTCCAGCACGAACGCGCGTTCGGCCCTTCGCGCCAGCATACGAATGTGACGGGTTGACGTGCGGCTGCCGATTTCCTCGTCGGCGTTGATGTAAACGACCGG
>JAKSDQ010000042.1 GCA_022360015.1 Cytophagales bacterium | reverse complement strand
TCGGGGGCGAAGTCCTCTGCTACGTTTGGTAGGAAGGATCGGGTTTAGTTATGTCAAGAGTAGGTAAACAACCAGTTTTGATTCCCGGCGGCGTGACCGTCGAAGTCAGCGGACAAACCGTTACCGTCAAGGGCGCGAAGGGTGAGTGCACCTATACCGCGCCCGGATGCATCGCGGTGGCCGTTGAGGACAACAGCGTGGTGGTCTCCCGCGCCGATGAATCCAAATTCAGCAAGGCCATGTTCGGCACCGTCCGCAGCCTGGTCAACAACATGGTGGTCGGCGTGAGCCAGGGCTACAAAAAGGAACTCATCATCGAAGGCGTCGGCTACAAGGCCGTGATGAAGGGACAGGAGATTGTTCTTTCCCTCGGTTATTCGCACGATATCAACTACGCGATTCCGGAAGGGATCAACGTGGCAGTTGCCGGCGGTGGGACAAGCGTCTCGACCGAAGGGATCGACAAGCAGCTGGTCGGACAGGTGGCCGCGCGCATTCGCGACTACTCGCCGGCCGAACCGTACAAGGGCAAAGGCGTACGCTACTCCGGTGAGCAGATTCGCCGCAAGGAAGGTAAGGCGGTTGCATAATGGCTACTAGAAGTAAAAAAGATCTGAGAACCCGTCGCCACTTCCGTGTACGCAACAAGGTGGCTGGAACCGCCGAGCGTCCGCGCATGGCCGTGTTCCGCTCCAACAAGCGCCTCGAAGTGCAGTTTATCGATGACGATGCCCGCATCACGCTCTGCGGTGTTTCGTCCAGCGGCAAGAATGCCGAAGCCGCCAAGGCGCTCGGTGCCAAGGCCGCCGAGGCCGCCAAAGGCAAAGGCATCGAGACCGTTGTATTCGACCGGGGCGGGTTCGCCTTCGGTTCCAACCTCAAGACGCTCGCCGACAGTGCTCGCGAAGCGGGACTTAAATTCTAGGAGTTTCCCATGGCAGAAGAACGTACAGAACGCAGAGGACGCCGCGACGGCGGAGGACGCGGCCGTGGCCGCAAGCGCGACGACAAGCAGGAAGTCCGCGAAAAACCGGAATTCGAGGAGCGGGTGGTTCACATCAGCCGCAACTCGAAAGTGGTCAAGGGCGGTCGCCGCTTTAGCTTCGGCGCACTTGTCGTGGTCGGCGACCGCAAAGGTCGCGTGGGCTATGGTCTGGGCAAGGCCGCCGAAGTGGCCGAAGCCATCCGCAAGGCCGGCGATGCCGCGAAGCGCAACCTTTCGACCGTTACCATGCGCGGCACCACGCTGCCGCATGACGCCCTCGGTTGCGAGCCGGAGGACCTCGCGCACCTGCGCGGGATCGCCAGGGAAATGGGACTCACGCGGTTGACGACGCCCGAGGAGTACGGCGGTAATGCGCTCAGTGCGCTGGCTCGGGCGATCGTGGCGGAAGAGGGGGCGAAATGCCGCCTGGGTGCATATAACCCGGCGCTGGGGGCGTTCGCCGGAGGGCCGCCCATCATTGTCTGGTCGGGAACGCCGCAGCAGATCGAGAAATACGCCCTCCCCTGTATCGACGGGGACAAGCGAGCCTTTGTCGCCCTGACTGAACCGACCGGCGGGTCGGATCCGCGCAACAACGTGCAGACCCGGGCCCGCGAGGAGGGCGACGGGCGG
>JAKSDQ010000043.1 GCA_022360015.1 Cytophagales bacterium | reverse complement strand
CATAAAAATAGCACATGGAATGGATGAATTTTTTAACTGCATGGGAATAAATGGGTTAAACACCTCCATAGAAATATCAACGGGGAATTCACTATCAGAAAACCTAATATTGGCAAATGGGTATTCCCCTTGAAATGTCAGTTTTTCCATTGCCGGAAAGGCTTCAACAGAATTGGTTTGTAAAGCTCGAACTACAGGTTTTCGACTATTTGGCTTAACTCTTGCTGCAAAAAAACTATGAGGTATAAATGCCAGATCATGGTTGTTAAATATTTTCCAATGCTTCAATTGCCCCTTTCCATCGAGTAATATATGACCACCGCCAAAGGCACCAACCGGAAATTCTATTGCTTCAAGGTACTCACCACTATAGGTGTGAGTTTCACCCCTTTCCATAAGAGATGAGGAAGCCAATAACTCCTTTTGCCGTTTGAGACGATATTCTTCAAGTTTTTTATCGACGATTTGCTCGCTTAGATACTCTGTGTTACCCACCTCTTCTTTGGCAACCTCCTGTCCAAAAGACAAGGTTACATGCAATAGAAAAACAAAAAATATGGAAGTGTTTTTTATAATCATTTTTATTATTTTATAAGTAAAAGATGTTCTTTGTCTATATTAATGTTGCTTTTTAATAGATCGTTCTCAGAGGGGATAGGTATTACTGCCAAGCATAGAAATTTTGAAGCAAACCATTGGATGGAAGGAATGGTGAATTCTACCAGCCTTACTTATATAGAATACCAAAAAGGCTGTTAATGGAGTACGTAGCCTAAAACAATTAAAAAGAAATACCTGTATTTATGGACATATAGTCCTTTATCTGTTTTAGTGACTTGGAGACACTCACTTTTACAGTGTTTTCGGAAATATTGAGTTTATGGGCTATTTCCTTGTGCGAGAATCCATTTTGCCGACTAAGCTTAAAGATCTCTTTTCTCTTACCAGGTAACCGCTCAATGGCCTCATTGGCAATTTCTTCAAGGTTATTGTAAATCACTTCTTCTTCAACAGCATTGATACTAGTCACAATTCTATCGGCAACTTGCTCAGCCAGTTTTCTGTTTCTCGAAATGGTGTTTAGTTCCTGAGCTACCAGATTGCGGTTTACACGATAAATATAATTTCTAAATGATTTGATATTGGATAGACTTTTCCTTAAATCCCAGATTTTAATGAAGACTCGATGCACCACGTCATCAGCGATGGCTTCATCTCTGAAAACTCTAAAGGCATAATAATATAAGGGTCCATGATATTTTTTAAATAGGATTTCAAAAGATCTTTTACAGCCTAATGTTATCTTCTGGAGTAACTCTTCGTCGTTATGATTTTTGTTAAGCGACACTTTACAATCATTCAAAAGGACCAAGTAATTGTAAAAATTACTTCTAAATGCTATTAATAAGGAGTATTTACAAAATATGAAATCCTAAATTGATTTCGAGGGTCTGGATTAAAGTGACAAAGCTCTTGCTTATAGTTTTGATAAGTCTTTAAATGGCAGATATAACCGATGCATCCCCCTCATGGTAGTAGTAAAAATTGCGATCTATCTATACTAACATTCATAACAAGTATTTTATATATTTTATGATCATACCGTAAGTCCGGATTTCCATCAGTTTTACCTTTAATCCAGAATCGAATTATTACAGTAACATTGTTAATTATTATTCAATAATAAGCATATTTTATTTAATATTACTCAATATTTAGCATATTTATTTAATATTACTCAACTGTAAACAAATCATTAAATATTTGTCTTTAAGTACTTTAATTAATATATCACTATTAAAAAACAACACTTATCTCTGCCATAAGTATAATTTTTTTTTACCAAGAGTAATACCTTCCTAGTGTGAGAATGATCTATTAAAGAGCAATACGAATGCAAATAATAAAGTGAACGAGAAAGATATTCTATTACTCACCAAATACCTAAACAATGAATGCACAGAGCATGAATTAATCAGGGTGGCTGAGTTGCTCACTAGTCCTTCTAATCAAGAGCAAGTAGCTGAACTTTTGGAGCAGGCCTCAAAGAAATTTCGTGGTCATTTTAAAACGAGCCCAGCACATCAGGAAAGAAGTTGGTTGAAAATACATTCTGAAATATCGTCATATAGAAATATCCCAAAAAAGAGTTCACAGATATATCAAACATGGTTAAAGGTAGCAGCCCTGGTTATTTTATTGATAGGAGTAGGCTTATTGATCAGATTATCCATTTATCATACCGGAAACTCTATTGAGAAAGTGGCGGTACAGATGAAAACTGTTAGCAATGAATTGGGGGAAAAATCTAAACTTACACTTCCGGATGGCACCATAGTTATTATGAATTCCGGAACTAAAATTACCTACCCGGAGAAGTTTGATTCTCAGATGAGGTTTGTGTCGTTGACAGGAGAGGCATACTTTGATGTCAGGGAAGATAGCAGCCGTTCTTTTGTTGTTAATGTGCAAGGGCTTAAAGTAAAAGTATTAGGAACCACATTTAACATTCGGGCCTATAATTACTATAGTAATGTGAAGGTATCCCTTACTTCAGGAAAGGTTACTATGCAACTACCCGACGATCCCGCACACCTGGTACTTGAACCCGGACAAGAGATGATCTATGATCTCTCTGTCAGTACCTATAAGTTAAGTGAATTTGATAGTGAAAAGGTTTTAGGTTGGCAAAGGGGGATTCTCCACTTTGATGAAGCATCAGAGCAGGAAGTGATTAACATCCTTGAGCATTGGTATAATGTGGATATTGAGACTGTAGGCTCCTCATCAAAGGAATGGACAAATCTTACAGCAGAATACGACAATGAATCTTTGGAAAATGTATTGATTTCACTTGGCTATACACTTGACTTTAACTACCAAATCAATGGTAAGAATATAAAAATCATTTATAACTGAAAGGAGACCTATGACCATAAACAATACAAGATAGAGAAGATCAGCAGTGCTCCAGGAGCGCTGCTGATCATGATTTTCCTGATTTGAAATATGGACTTTTTGCAGTAAGGCATATTCCAATCAGACAGTTTTAACATTTTAATCATATTAAAACCATGTAAAGTTATGAATTACAAATCATTACTAAAAAGAATATTTATGTATTCATCTTATGTGTTCTCAATTCACATGATCTTTTGTGCTTCTTTACTGGCATCAGAAGTTACCATGGGACAAAAAGCCCAAAGCCTTAAGGAGGTAAGGGTGTCAATGGATTTTGAAGACAAAAAGATCATTGATGCTTTTAACAGCATCCAAAAGGAGACAGGTTTTACTTTTGTCTATCTTAAAAACGAAATAGACGAAAAGCTTAAATTGAATGGTAGCTATAATGGAACTACCTTGTATGATCTGCTAAGTAGTATTTCAGGAGAAATCGGTTTGAGATTTCATAGGGTGAATAACAATATCAATGTAAAGAAACTAAGAAATAGGCGAAACCCGGTCATTATTGAAGAAAAAACAATTACGGGTGAAGTAACAGATGAGCTTGGCAATGAGCTTCCCGGAGTGAATGTGCTTCTGAAAGGTACAAACATTGGTACTGTTACGGATATCGATGGAAAGTATTCAATTAATGTTCCTGATAATGTAACAACATTGGTTTTTTCCTATATAGGATTTTTAACACAGGAGGTTGAAATTGGTGATCAAAGTGTTATGGATGTTCAAATGGTATTGGACACCGAAATGCTGAATGAGGTAGTGGTCGTTGGTTATGGTACACAGAAAAAGGTGAATTTAACAGGTGCTGTTGACAACATTGATTTTGAAAAAGAGATTGGCAACAGACCTGTTGGCAATATTTCTCAAATGCTTCAGGGAACACTTCCCAATGTAAATTTTTCTGCGACTGACGGTGGCGGAGAGCCAGGTGCTTCCCTGAATATCAACATAAGAGGAACAGGAACTCTGACAGGCAATGAGGGAATTCCTTATATACTTTTGGATGGTATTCCAATTTCTGTTGCCCAAATGAACAGTATCAATCCAAATGATATCAATGACGTGACCATTCTTAAAGATGCCGCTTCTGCGGCCATTTATGGTGCCAGAGGTGCTTATGGTGTTATTTTGATCAACACCAAAAAAGGGGAAGAAAATGGAAAAATTACAGTGAATTATTCCAGTAATATAGCGGTTGCAGCACCTGTTAGCCTTCCTGAACTTTCAAATAGTCTTGACTTTGCCCGTGCCTATAATCAGGCGATAACCAATGATGGGCAAGCTCCGATGTTTGATGATAATGAAATTCAGGATATCATAGATTATCAAAATGGTGTAATAACCGCAGACACAGAACCAAATGCTGCCGGTGATTGGTACAGGTATTGGCACGATGGGTGGGCCAATTATGATTGGTTTGCTCTTATGTATGAATCCGCACCACGTCAAACCCATAGTTTGAGCGTAAGCGGGGGTACGGAAAAAACATCTTATTTTATTTCCGGTGGATTTTTCAAACAATTAGGCAACCTGACGTTTGCCAATGATGAATATCAGCGGTCTAATATCACTGTTAATTTAAGAAATCAAACAACCGATTGGTTAAGTTTTGATGTTTCGACGAAGTATGCCCGCGAACGTAATCTGTTTCCCAGCGGTGGCTTTGGAGGATTTGATAAAAATATCATCTATCACCAAATTTCCAGATTGTGGCCGGTAGTTCCGTTTTACAGCCCTGATGGTAGCTTTATCGTGAATCAGGATGTGAAACGTATGATGGATTCTGGAAGAACCACCGAATTTAAGAACAACCTGCTACTTACCCTTGCTACTGAAATAGAACCTATCGAAGGATGGGTAACACGTGTATCATTCAACTGGGCCACTAATAATGAGAACAGGACAATAGAGCAATTCAGAAACCTCATACCGGCTCCAGATGGTACCACCGTGAATGCAGGTCACAATCAAAATTCGATATCCCGCAGGTTGATTGATAACACCGACAGACTAATTAATGCTATTACAAGGTATGAAAAGGATTTTGAACTTCATCACCTGGGTATCATGGTTGGTTATGAACAGCGAGTAAAAAAGGAATTTGAAACAGCAGGCAGAAGAGCAGACCTCATTACAAATTCCTTGCCTACGTTCAGCACAGCTACAGGTGTGCAAACGGTGGATGATGCTTTATTTGACTTTTCCACACAAGGATTTTTTGCCAGGCTAAATTATAATTTTAATGAGAAGTTTTTGTTTGAAACAAACCTTCGCTATGATGGTAGTTCGTTTTTTAGAGAGGGTAACCGTTGGGGCTTATTCCCTTCTTTTTCAGTTGGCTACAACATGGCGAAGGAAAATTATTGGGAGTCACTGGAAAACGTTATCAGTCTATTCAAACTAAGGGGATCCTGGGGTTCATTAGGCAATCATGATCCGGAGCTTGCTGCAAGATACCAGGAGCTGATGAGTGCAGGCCAATCAAGCTGGATCATAGGTGGGCAGAGAGCGGTCGTAGTTGGGGCTCCTAACCTGATTAGTCCGGATTTAACCTGGGAGACTTCCACGACTTTTAATGTTGGGCTTGATGCTACGGTTTTTGATCGTCTTCAAATAAATTTTGACTGGTACAGACGCGTCACCTCTGATATGGTAGGACCGGCCGTATCTTTGCCGGCCACTTTAGGCACCGGTGCACCTCAGGAAAACAATTCTGAACTTGAAACCAAGGGTTGGGAGCTGGTATTGGGCTGGCAAGGAAACGTAAATGCTGTGGGTTACTCAGTACGCTTAAATGTGAGCGATAACAGGTCTGTCGTGCTTCGGTATCCTAATGAGAGTGGAACACTTGATGACTGGTTTGACGGCCGGGTTATCGGTGATATACATGGTTTGACAACCGTAGGTTTCTTTGAGTCGGATGCTGAAGCGGTGGAGGCACCTGATCAATCCCTGTTTTGGAATAGCTGGGGAGCTGGGGATATTCGGTACGCAGACTTAGATAATGACGGTGAAATAAGCCAGGGAGAATGGACAAAGGACAATATGGGGGACTATCAGGTTATCGGTAATAATACGCCCCGATATTCTTATGGTCTCAATCTGGGCGCTTCATTTAAAGGGTTTAACCTTTCTGTCCTGGTACAGGGTGTTGCGAAAAGAGATATAGCCCTAAGCGAAAGTACCAACCTTTTCTGGGGTTTCAGGGGGAGTCAATGGCAGAACACCATTCACAGGCAAGCACTGGATTATTGGACACCAGAGAGAACAGATGCTTATTTTCCCAAACCTTATATGAGTTCACAACACTTGAAGAACACGCAAACACAAACAAGATATCTTCAAAATGGCGCCTATATGCGTTTGAAAAATGTTCAACTGAGCTACCAGTTGCCGGAAACACTTATTTCAAAACTCGGTTTAAATTCGCTTCAGGTGTATTTCAGTGGTGATAACTTGTTAACTTTTACTGACTTGATCGATACGTTTGATCCCGAAACGGTAGACGGTGCTTGGGGAGACGGTAAGATATACCCTTTGCAGCGTGTATTTTCAGCGGGACTTAATGTTTCGTTTTAAACCCTATAATATTTACGAGCTAAATTTGTAAAACAATGAAAACGTATAAAATATTAATCATAGCACTTGTACTGTCAGTATCGATGGGTTGTGAGGATGATTTTTTGGACCGGCCGGATTTAGATAATATCAGCGCTGAGAATTTTTGGAAAACGCCGGAAGACCTGGAGTTATACGCTACCCAATTTTACCTTTCCCTTCCGGGTTGGCAGCCAGGAGGATGGAATGGTGGCATTTATTGGGAGGATGATAATAGCGATAACATTATTCATAATAATGTGGCTACGAGTGGGACTATCCTGGGAGATAACATACCCACTACCGGCAACAACAACTGGGACTTTGGGGCCATTCGATCCATGAATATTTTTATGGAAAATTATGAAAACGTTGAAGCGGCATTCGATGACATAAAGCATTATGTAGGCGAAGTACTTTTCTTTAGGGCTTTGGCCCACTTTAACCTGGTAAGAAATTATGGGGATGTGCCCTGGTTAGATAAATCGCTTTTGCCGGATTCAGAAGAGCTTCAGGGTGAAAGAATGGCCAGAAATGTCGTGATTGATAATATTATGGCGGATTTGGATAATGCTATAGCCTATTTGGTATCAGGAAGAAATTCGGGAGGGAATCGGTTAAACCGGGAATGTGCGAGCTTGTTAAAGGCAAGGGTAGCGCTTTATGAAGGCACATGGGAAAAATATCATGCCGGCACAGCATATGGTGTAAGCGGGTCAGATGGATCACAGTACCTGCAAATAGCAGCCGATGTAGCGAAAGCATTGATAGATGATCCGGGAGGTTTCGCTATATATACTACCGGTGATCCGTCAACAGATTATACGATGCTATTCAACCAGGCTGATTACTCCGCTAATCCTGAAGTAATGTTGTGGAGACAGTTCAATCTCAATGAGGGGGTTACACACAATGGACAACGGTATTTACCCAGAATTGGTGGCGGCAGGGGACTTACCAAAGCGCTGGTAGATTCCTATTTGTTAACTGACGGTCTTCCGATTGCTGCCAGTCCGCTATATCAGGGCGATCAAAGTTTAACAGAGGTGGCAGCCAATCGCGATCTTCGCTTGAGTCAAACCATGTGGCTGCCGGGACAACTCATGCAGACAGGCAGAGGGGCCCCCGATGTATTTTTTGAAAGGGCCCCCCTTGAAGACGGTGGAGCTGCCGGGTGTCCGACAGGGTACATGATAAGGAAAGGAGCTAATACTGATCGTGAGCTGTCTCATACCGGAGGGGTAGGCACTACCTCTTCTCCCATTTTTCGTTTTGCCGAGGCGCTGCTTATCTACGCTGAGGCAAAGGCTGAAATGGGAACCATTACACAGAATGATGTAGATATGACCATTAATGTTATAAGAGATCGTGCAGGCATGCCCGGCCTGGTCATTAACAACATCTTCAATGACCCGGATTGGCAGTTTCCTTCACTTTCTCCTATTATCAATGAAGTGAGAAGAGAGCGAAGGATTGAATTAGCGGCTGAAGGATACCGGTTTGATGATTTGATGCGCTGGAGAGCACATGAGACTTTTATTGGAGCGCGTTTCAAAGGGGCATTTTTTGTACAATCCGACTATCCGAGCCTTGAAGAAGGAGTATCGGTATTTTTGGACAATGATGGATATATAGACCCACATCAAACACAAATTCCTTCGGGATTGGCTTTTGACCCTAATCGTGACTACCTGTTGCCTGTTCCCCTGGATGAGATTACTTTGAATTCAAATCTTACACAGAATCCCGGATGGTAAAATTGCTGACTAATAATTTAGTTATTTGATCTTTTGCCCTGCGCATTAGTGCAGGGCAATTTTAAACGCTTTGATTTTTATTAAAAAGAAAAAATTATTTTAAAAGAAACGATAGATAAGAGATTCCTGAAATTACTTCAGGAGCTCGAACTGCTAAAAAGATACCTGATGGGATAAAACCAAGGTTGTTGTACCCATTGATTGACAATAATTTCTTTACCATGTTTAAATTAAAATTAATATCGATATTGGTGATAAAACTTCTGGTAATTGTTGGAATAGCTATTATGAGCTCAAAGCGTATGCTACGTGAAGCGCAGGGGCCTAATATAATCCTCATACTGGCCGATGATTTAGGATATAATCACCTGGGCGTATATGGCCAGGAAAGAATAAAAACACCACATATTGACAAGCTTGCTTCAGAGGGTATGCGTTTTACCCGGTTCTATGCCGGTGGAAGTGTTTGCGGTCCTTCCAGGGCCGCGTTGATGCTGGGACTTCATAGCGGTCATGTGCCCTATAGAGATAACGGTGACAATCATCTGGCCCATGTTTATGAGCCGGTAGGAAAGTTAAAAACGATGGGAGAGCTTTTCAAGGAGGCCGGTTATCGAACAGGGTATTTTGGCAAATACGGTTTAGGAGGCAAGGCAGGTTGGAAAAATGGACAAAAACCCAACGACAGAGGTTTCGATGAGTTTTGGGGGCTTTTAGAGCACGGGCATGGGCACTTTCACTTTTCTTCCTACATCTGGCACAACCGAAAGAAAGTGTCACTTAACAATACAGTGCGAAATTCAGAAGGGCGTTCTTTTGGGCTAAGCAGCCTGGATATCGATGAAAGAAGAGAACACACAGATGATGTGTTTGCCTCAAAAGCCATCGACTTCATCCGCAAGCAGGCCAAAAACAGAAAACCCTTTTTCTGTTACCTTTCTTTTTCCCTGCCTCACACAGAAATGTTACCCAATGAGACCTTTGCGCAAAAATATCGTGTGCAGGGTTGGGAAGAGTACGACTCAAAAGATAACGGATACCATGTGCCGGTCTCTACACCGAGGGCAAACTTTGCCGGTATGGTCTCGCAAGTCGATGATTGGACGGGGCAGGTGATGGCGGTGCTAGAAGAGACAGGGATGGCTGACCATACGATCATAGTATTTACCTCAGACAACGGAGGACAACTTAGGGAAACCTGGGGAGACGCCCCCTCTTACTTTTTTAAAGCCAATGGTTTATTGAAAAAAGGGAAAGAATGGCATTACGAAGGTGGCATCAGGGTACCGATGATCGTTAGGTGGCCCGACAAAATAAAGGCAAACACGCTTAACAATCATATGGGGTATTTTCCCGATTTCATGCCGACATTTGCAGAATTAATTGAAACTGAAAAACCGGAAAAAACAGACGGCATATCCTTTGTCCCTACTTTATTGGGCAAAAATGACCGGCAAGTGCAGCATAATTATCTGTATTGGGAGCGCCCTCAGTATGACCGCGTTGGTATGACCAAAAAAATACATCCTACAAAACTGAGACAGGCGGTCCGTTTTGGCAAGTGGAAAGCGCTCAGGGAAGATACCAAGGGGGCCATAGAGCTTTATGACCTGGAAACTGATTTAAGGGAGCATTTCAATCTGGCTGATGAACGCCCTGATTTAGTAAAAAAGGCTGCCGGATTAATGAAAATGGCACATTTCGAACCAATGGAGCTTCCAATGACGGAATAACCTGATCACATAAAATTGAAGCTGACTAACAACCACATACGATGAATACATGAAAATTACATACCAAGTGCCAAATATGACTAAATCAAAATATTTGCTTACAATAACTACTATGAGGAAGACACTTTTTCGGGCAATATTATGCTTGTTGCTTATAGCGTTGCTTTGCTTTAATACCTGGGCGCAAGTACCGGTGGATTCTTCCAGGATAGTTCGGGTGTTGACCTTCAACATTTATCATGGAGAAACTATGAAGGGTGATTTTGACCTGGATTTGATTGCCGGAGTAATTAAATCCGTGAATCCCGACCTCGTAGCCCTGCAAGAGGTGGATTTTTATACGAACAGGGCAAAAAATATGGACTTAGCAGCAGCATTGGGTGTACGAACAGGCCTCGCACCACTTTTTGGGCAAGCCATGCCTTATGATGGCGGTGGATATGGAGAAGGGATATTGTCTAAGTATTCATTTTTGAGTACTAAAAACCATCCGCTAAGTGCACAAGAAGGAAAAGAGCCCCGGGCAGCTTTGGAAGCCCATGTGGCATTGCCAAGCGGAGATACTATAAGATTCATAGGAACCCATCTGGATCATACCCGGGAAGAAACAGACAGGATCACCCAGGCCGGTGAACTAAATGAGTTTTTTGCGAAAGATGAAAAGCCTTCCATCCTGGCCGGAGACTTAAATGCCAGGCCTGAGAGTAAAACGATGGGCATTCTTTTGAAGGAATGGGAAAAATCATTTTCTGAAAACACGCCCACAGCACCGGCAGCAAAGCCCCGTGCTAAAATAGACTATATTCTTTTCAGACCGGCCCACCGGTGGAAGGTGCTTGAAACCCAGGTGATTGACGAGCGGGTAGCTTCCGACCATCGGCCGGTGTTGAGTGTGTTGGAGCTATTGCCGGAAACAGCAGAATAAAATAGGCAATCTTTTAAAACAGCGGGCTAATGCTACTTACATGCAAATAGATATTTTCAAAAGAACTATCGGCCATCCTATAGATTTTCGGTCATTCTTTGCTTAAAGTAATGACTGAAACAAACAAAACGATTTTAAAATAAAATATACCAATGAAAAGAAGAGGTTTTATAAAAAAAACAATGCAAACGGGGGCAGCCCTGTCATTTCCATGGTCTGTTTCAGGATTTCACCTGAAAGCACGCAGGAAGCTAAGAATCGGTATGGTGGCCGATGTGCATCAGGACATTATTCACGATGGTTATGCCAGGTTGCGTTTTTTTATAGATGATATGAAAAAGCGCAAGCCGGATTTCATTATACAAATGGGGGATTTTGCTTTACCACGCAAACGCAACCAACCGTTTCTTGATGCCTGGAATGAGTTTGAAGGTCCGCGGTACCATGTTTTGGGAAATCATGACATGAAAGACTTTGGCTTCACAAAAGAACAGACCATGGATTGGTGGCAAATGGAAAGGCGTTACTATGCTTTTGACCAGGGTGATTTTCACTTTATCGTGTTGGATGGTAATGAGCAAAACCCTGAACCCTGGACCGCTTACTATCCACGCTACATAGGTTCGGGGCAACAGGAGTGGTTGAAAAAGGATTTGGAAAAAACATCCAAACCTACGATTGTATTTAGCCATCAAAGCCTTGAAACCCCGGAGGGTGGGGTAGCAAACAATGCTGAAATCAGGAAAATATTGGAAGGACAAAAGAACGCTTCCGGACAAACGAAAGTCATAGCTTGTCTGAGCGGTCATCATCACACGGATTATGTAAAAGAAATAGGCGGCATACCCTACATACAGATAAACAGCATGTCTTACAAGTGGGTAGGAAGTAAATTCGAATACCAACGTTTTAGTGCACATGTGGAACAGGCCTATCCGGCTGTGAGCAAAACCTGCCCCTATAAAGATCCCCTTTACACGGTTTTTACCTTGGATCCCTCTGCTGGCACCATGCATTTGGAAGGGCGAAAAACAAGCTTCATTTCCCCCACACCGAAAGAAATTGGTGTTCCAAATGCAGAAAGCATGCTTCCTTCGATTACTGAAAGAAAATTACCATTACCTCAATAGAATTTCAAAGCAAATGAATAACTGCCAATCCGGAAACTTATCTTTTTTAATGATTATACTATGTTCGATGATGTCTTTTACGTGCAGGGCATTCTCTCTTGAAAAACAGGAGCAGGATGGTCCCTTGTTTAGCATTGATATGGAAAGTAAAAACATAGCTAATTCGGTCTTTCACCATAAATTTTACGGAAAAGATTCTATTAAAGAAGGCATTAGCGGGCAGGCTAAATATTTTACCGGTAAAATAGGAAGTCCTGCCTATGTGCTGCTGGACAGAGAAGAATCACTGTCTCGACTTTGGGATAGCCTGGATTTTTCAGTGGAGGTTTGGGTACAAACCACAGCGATCCATCAAGATTACCAGGTAATAGCTGCGAACAAAGCGTGGAATGCCGGTGAAATAAAAGATTTTACCACAAACCATGAATTTGGAATCAGTCGCAGCAGTGGCAACAACAAAGGGTGGGCCATCATTTGTCAGCCGGATGGAAGTTGGGCATGGAATATAGGAGATGGAAAATACAGATTAGACTATAGACCCACCGCTCCGCGTCAGCAAATCAATGACGGGGCATGGCACCAGATTGTTTTTACAATCAGCCGTGGACAAAAAGAGGCCCGGATGTATTTTGATGGAAGGAATGTAGCTATCTACAATCTCGGAGGCATCAAAGATATGAATAGTAATTTGCCTGTTAGCCTGGCTACAGATGCATTAGCAGATAAAATGTTACCCGCATATGCAGGAGCTTTAGATGAGTTCAGTATATATGATTATGTTTTAAATGCAGCAGAGGTCGCTGAAAAATATAAGCTTTTTGTTCCGGCCGCCAAATTACCGCAACCAGCAAAACAATCGGTGAGCAGGCTGAATCTGATGGCGTGGAATATATGGCATGGCGGACGCAGGCACGGTCGGGAGATTGGCCCTCGACAGGTTATTGATTTTATAAAAGATACGGGAACTGATATCGTGATGATGCAGGAGACCTATGGCTCGGGGGCTTTAATTGCCGATGCTTTGGATTACTATTTTTATTTGGCAAGCACCAACATTTCGGTTATGAGTAAATATCCTATACTGGAAACAAAGTCGATCTACGATGCTTTCAGGTGTGGTTTAACCACGATTCAATTGAGCGCGGATCAAAAAATAAACGTAGCCAGCTTATGGATACATTACTTGCCGGCTTGGAGAAAAGACAGCCGTGACCCTAAGGCTACGGCTGCCAGGTTGATCGAAGGTGAAGGTAAGACCCGTCATAAGGAGATCAAGGAAATTGTACGGCTCCTGGATCCCTATATCCAAAAAGCCAACGAGGTCCCATTCATTATCGGTGGTGATTTCAACAGTCCTTCACACAAAGACTGGATTAGAGAAACTGCGGAGTGGCATAATGGACTTACCGTAGAATGGCCTGTTAGCAAAGTGATGATGGAAGCTGACTTTGTCGATTCTTTCAGGGAGATAAGACCTGACATCAACTATGCATCACCTACCATGACAGCAGAAAGGCTGACCTATCGGATTGATTACATATATTACAAAGGGGAAAATCTAAAAGCGATCGACTCGGACATGCATTTTAAATATAAGGGGATATGGCCCAGTGACCATCCGGCAGTGACTACAACGCTTTCAATCGAATAGTGAAATGAAAATGTATAGCATTAAATACGTGCGTTTTAAACCAAGAAAAGCTTTATTTGCCAATTAGATCTAATTTAAAAATTAAAGATAAAATCTATGCTTGAAATTCAAACAAAACACTTCTTAATACCTGTCCTTTTTTTAGTAACCGGCACACTATTTTCAAACTGTAGCAGATCTGAATATGAAGTAGCAGCCCATAACAAAGGCTTAAATTTAGTGCCACTTCCTTTGGAAATGACAGAGAAGGAGGGGAGGTTTGGTTTAAATACTGACACAAAAATAGTGATTCAAAACAGTGATAAGCTTGACCGGGTGGTAGCCGGGTTCAATAAAAGAATGGAAGCTGCCCTGGGGCAGGCACTGTCTGTAGTGACCGATGTCCCATCAGGGAATTACATACAATTTTCATTGGACGAAAACTGTGACCGGGGCGTTGAAGGTTATTGTCTTTCAGTGAGTGAAGATAGGGTGGAAGTACAATCGGGTACGCCACGTGGCCTGTTTTATGGTATGCAAACATTGTTACAGTTACTTCCGGCCGAAGTAGAAAGTAAATCAAAAGTGACAGCTATGGCATGGGATATTCCCTGTGTTGAGATAAGCGATGAGCCAAGGTTTACATGGAGGGGAATGCATCTGGATGTTGGCCGTCATTTTCTTTCGGTAGATTTCATCAAAAAGCAACTGGATGTCATGGCTATGTATAAACTGAATACTTTTCACTGGCACCTTACCGAGGATCAGGGTTGGAGGATTGAGATAAAAAAGTACCCCAAACTCACTGAAATAGGCGCTATCAGAATGGATGAAGGAAAGGCCTATGGTGGTTATTATACCCAGGAGGAAATCAAAGAAGTGGTGGCCTACGCTGCAGATAGGTTTATCGATGTTGTCCCTGAAATTGAACTGCCGGGCCATTCCCTTGCGGCGTTGACCGGATATCCTCATTTATCATGTCAAGGCGGCCCTTTTGAAGTGAGAAATGTATGGGGCGTAGAAGCCGACATCTACTGTGCGGGAAATGAAGAAACCTTTGTATTCCTGGAGGATGTGATAGACGAAGTAACACAACTGTTTCCTTATGAATATTTTCATATTGGTGGAGACGAGGCGCCCAAAGACCGTTGGAAAACATGTAAGAAATGCCAGTCACGTATTAAGGACGAAGGGTTAGCAGATGAGCATGAACTTCAAAGCTACTTCATCGAAAGGGCCGAAGCCATGTTACTGGATAGAAACAGGAAAATGATCGGCTGGGATGAGATCCTGGAAGGAGGTTTGGCGCCCAGTGCTGCCGTCATGTCCTGGAGAGGTGAAAAGGGAGGTATAGAAGCAGCCGGGATGGGCCATGATGTGGTAATGACCCCCAGTAACTGGGTTTACCTGGATCATTATCAGGGAAGCAGCAAGGTGGAACCGGTGGCGATCGGAGGATATACTACTTTGGAAGAATCATATGGTTATGAGCCTGTACCAAAAGAACTGGCGCCTGAAAAAGTAAAACATATTCTTGGCACACAAGGCAATGTGTGGACTGAATATATGTATACTTCTGAGCTTACCGAGTACCGTATTTATCCAAGAATTATTGCCTTGGCAGAAGTAGGCTGGACAGCAAAGCATAAAAAGAATTTCGATGACTTTTTGTCAAGAATGAACAACCAGTTTGTGAGATTGGACCTCCATCATATTAACTATCATATACCATTGCCTGAGGGGCCATCGAACCACATGGTTTTTATCGACAGTATTCGTCTGACGTTTTCTACTACCCGGCCCATTGATATCGTATACACCACCGATGGCTCCGAACCCAATGAAAGTTCCCGGGTTTATACCGGGCCATTAAATTTTTCGGATCAGACAACTTTAAAAATAAGAACGATGCTTCCTACGGGAAAGATGAGTAAAGTAAGGACTATCTATGTGCAAAAGGAAACACCTCTTTTGGCAAAAACAGTGGAGAACGTCAGGCCGGGGCTCAAACTTAAGCTAAAGGATGGGATATTTTACAGTGTTGCCAGGCTGGAAACAATAGATGATTGGGAAGTAAAAACTTTTACGGACTTAAAAGAAGGGGTTAAGTTATTTGACTATAAAGCGCCAAGCGCTGCTATTTTTACCGGTTATTTAGAGATCCCTGAAGAAGGCGTCTATGAGTTTTCAACAGATCTCGACCAATTTTTCATTGGTGAAAGAAAATTAATCGATAATGATGGTGAAGTAAAACGCTATTCCAGAAATGATGCATCCATTGCATTGCAGAAAGGATTACACCCCATAAAGGCCGTTTTTTTAAATAATGTCTACGGGGGTTGGCCGCATATATGGAGTGGATTAGGCATCAACTAGCGGAAACAGGGTGCGGAAAAATTTGAACAGGTGCCATTTGAGCGCTTTAAGCATTAGACAGAACCATCATTTAAAGGATGAAACTTTGAATATAGTCGAAGAATTGGGTAAAAAAGCGTTGCATCTAAAGCATAGATATTGTAATAGCCCAGTTTTTCCTTCTTTTCAATGATCGGCAGGCCAGGCCACTAAGCAGGCGTCATAACCCTGGCAAAGCAGACGTGGGACATCGCAACGAACGCCGTAAACCCTTGCATCACGCATCCGCTATCATGGGATTAAATCCCGGGGTACCATTGCATATCTCTTATCTTTTTATTTCTTTTATATATTGGTACAGCTATTTTTTGATATAATTACTGGAATTGGTGAATGGCTAATGTCGATCTTTAAAAGTTGGTTTTTGCCGGTCTGATGCTATATGGATCTAAACAATATACTTTCCATTGATACCACCACAAATTTATCTGCACTAAAAGAAAGTTTGTCCAACGAACTATCTGATGTACAGTTGTGGAATATGATCAGGAAGGGTGACGCTGATGCCATGGTCAAACTGTACAAACGACATTACCACATTCTTTACGCTTATGGTGTGAAAACCTGTCATGACAAAGACTTGACAAAAGACAGCATTCAGGAAGTATTTACTAATATTTGGGCATCCCGTTCCAGCCTGAACAAAGTAAAGAAAGTAAGATCCTATTTGCTTCAATCCTTGTGGAACAGGCTGGTAAGGGAATTGAAAAAGACTTCTAAGCGAAGCGATATCTTTAATAATCAAGTTTACCAATCTGAACAAATATTTTCTTTTGAACATCAATTAATTGACAGCGAGCATAATAATGAGCGATTGAAAAAATTAGATCAATCAGTTTCATCACTAAGCAAAAGTCAAAAAGAAATCATCTTCCTGATATTTTACGAAGGACTGTCCTACAAAGAAATTGCGGAAAGAAAATCTGTCAACTACCAATCAGTCAAAAACCTCTCCCACAAAGCCATCAAAAAGTTACGTGAAATGATCATTGGCCTGATACTGGCTACCGTTTACTTTTTTATATAAATGATCGATGTCCATCCCCGCTTCGAGGTGGTAGACCCGAGAATAGCCTGATTTCGGTCGCTCCTCATTTTATGAAGCCTGTTATCCAGCCATTTTTTGCATAAAGGAAAAAATCGATGCGGAATTGCCTTGGGTACAAAAGCTGATATCCTGTAAGCACTGTCGCATAAAAAATAAAAAAAAGAGGGTACCATTTTCTTTTTCATGTATCGTGGGTATAAAACAGCACAAGAATGAAAAATTTGGACGATTACACATTAGAAGATTTGGTGCAGGACGAGTCATTTCAGCGATACGTTCGGGACGGATCGGAGGCCGATCAGGTGATATGGGAAGAGTTCCTGAAACTCCATCCGGAAAAGGAACAAATGCTCGAAGAAGCCAAAACGATCATCAATCGATTGTATGCGAAAATCCCCCCGGTAGAATTCCATCATGAATTAATGAAATTCCGGTCTATTATAGCAGCGAATAAAGATGAAGTCAAATCCGAACGTCATACCAAATCGGTCTGGAGGTATGCAGTGGCGGTTTTTGTTGCTGCCATTGTGTTGGTAACATGGCTATTGATCATCCATAAAGGATCTACCCGGGAGCCGGAAGTACTATCGAATGTAGAACGCAATACGAGCAAAGGACAGCGGGCTACCCTCTTTCTGAAAGACAGCACAAGGATAAAGATGAATGCGCAAAGTTCATTGATTTATCCTGAGAGATTCTCAGACGACCTAAGAGAAGTTTATCTGAGAGGGGAAGCCTTTTTCGAGGTAGAAAGAGATGAGAACCGGCCATTCATAGTGCATGTGGGAGATTTGGATGTGAAGGTGCTGGGTACTGCTTTTAACATCAGGTTTTACCCGGAGGAAGAGACGTTGGATGTTTCACTGGTATCTGGCAAGGTGGAGGTGATTAGGAATGATCGTGTCCAACTCACCCTTACCCCAAATACGGAAGCCATTTTTGTTCGATCCACAGGTCAATTAACAAAGTCTTCCTTTGATCCCTCCCTCAAACTCGCCTGGAAAGAAAATGTCATCAGGTTTGATAAAGCATCCTTCCGGGAAATAGTCACCGTATTAGAACGCTGGTATAATGTTCAGTTCATCTATGATGAGCACATAAGTTCAGCGGGTTTTACCGGTGAATTTGAAAATATGAGCCTTGAAAATATCCTATCGGGCATAGGACATACTTTAGAGTTTGAATTCGAAGTAGAAAGACAACAAGTAAGGATTTTCAAAAAATAAAAATATATGACCCTATTTGACACTAGCTAGTACCGACGAAAATGGAGCTCCCGTTTTCCCATTTCCACATAAGATCGTGGGAGCCCCCATAAGATAAAGTATGTTATACCTTAGTCATAACAAATCTATGAAATTTAAAATTTTACGAAAACTATATTTAACATCGAAGTATACGATATATGGAATGATTATCCAGGTGATGCTGTCCAGTATATTGATCGCATCGGACGGAGAGGCTCAATCCAAATTGCCCATGGACAAAATCTATCTGTCCATGGATCTTCGCAATCAAACTTTGAAAAGTGCCTTTAAGCTCATTACCAAACAGACGGATTTGAAGTTTGCCTACGAAGAGGGCAGGGTAGGCTTGCACAAAAGAGTTGACCTGGAAGCATCCGGAAAATCTCTTAGAGAGGTATTGGAAAGGATTTCTGAAAACAATCGTCTGAGTTTTAAACGAATCGGCAGCCAGATATTCGTATCGAAGCTTAAAGGGACAAAATTTATATCTGAGATCATGCCCGAAGTAATGGTGTCGGGGAGGGTGACCGATGAAAATGGCGAGGGATTACCCGGTGTTTCCATTTTGGAAAAAGGCACTTCCAACGGTGCGATAACCGATGCCGAGGGCAGATATCAACTCGAGGTGATGGATGAAAATGCCCTACTTATTTTCTCTTTTGTAGGTTACCTGCCGGAAGAAATACCGGTGAAAGGCCGGACCCGGATAGATGTAAACATGGTGCCGGATATTCAATCGTTGGAAGAGATCGTTGTAGTAGGTTTTGGTACCCAGAAAAAAGAAAGTGTGGTAGGGTCGATTTCTTCCGTTAAACCTTCTGAACTTAAAATTCCATCCAGTAACCTTACAACGGCGCTTGCGGGAAGGATATCCGGGGTGGTTTCTTTCCAGACGAGTGGGGAACCCGGCGCTGATAATGCCCAGTTTTTTGTACGTGGCATCACCACTTTTGCACAGGGTGCGCAACCACTGATATTGATTGACGGTGTGGAATTGTCGGCAGATGATTTGGCGAGGCTCCAGCCCGATGATATCGAAAGTTTTTCAGTATTGAAAGATGCCACTTCTACTGCCGTCTATGGCGCACGCGGCGCCAATGGAATTATTTATGTGACCACAAAAGAAGGTCAGAAAGGCAAGGCGAGAGTCTCACTACGCTTAGAAAACTCTTTCAGCACGAATCTTCAAGTGCCCGAGCTGGTAGACCCCGTTAGCTACATGGTCCACTTTAATGAAGCCGTTCGTACCCGCAATCCGGGCGAATTGATACCGTTCAGCGAAGAAAAGATATTTAATACGCAAACCGGAACGAACCCCGATGTATTTCCGGCAGTTGACTGGCAAGATGAACTTATCAAAAATCAGGCGCTCAATCAGAGAGTCAACCTCAACGTGAGGGGCGGGGGAGAGGTAGCTCAATATTATATTGCGGCCGGATTTAACAAAGACAACGGCATATTGGAGGAAGACCCCAGAAACAATGTCGACAACAACATAAGTCTCAACCGTTATCTGATCCGCTCAAATGTCAATGTAAATCTTAGTAACACGACGGAAGCCATAACAAGGTTACACTTTACCCTCGATGAATTCAGGGGACCGGCGGTAGGTGCCACCACTATTTTTGGGCAAACATTGCTTACAAGCCCTGTCCGTTTTCCGGCAGTATATAATCCGGACTCCGCGAATGTGAAAACACCCAACATTCTATTTGGAAATGAAAGGATCTCAGATGGTAATTTTTTCGTCAATCCTTATCATCAGCTTGTTTCCGGCTTTACGCAATCCAGCAGGTCCCTCGGACTCATCCAGTTTGAGTTAAAGCAAGACCTGAGTGCTATTTTACCGGGATTGAGAGCAAGAATGCTGGTCAATAATAACCGGACCTCGACTTTTAACTTATCGCGTAACTCACAACCGTTTTTTTACAATGCAGAGTTGTTCAATTATAATCCGACCGATAACACCTACACATTGACAAGATTAAATGAAGATGGTAATAGGGCACTGTTTTTTAATGGAGGTGGTTCAGAAGTGTTAAATGTGTTGTATACGGAATGGGCCTTGAATTATGACCGAAGCTTCAATGATCACACCGTAAGCGGTTTATTGGTTGGTATAGGCAGAGAAGCATCCAGGTCTTCCGCGGAAACCTTAGCGGAATCATTACCGCTTCGTAACCTGGGATTATCCGGAAGATTTACCTATGATTATAAAAGCAGATATTTTGTCGAATTCAATTTCGGCTACAATGGTTCTGAGCGATTTGCCAGGAATAATCGTTTTGGTTTTTTCCCCTCGGCAGGTGCAGCCTGGCTTATCTCGAACGAACCTTTTTTTGAGTCCGTTGCTCGTAAGGTCATCAGTCGAATGAAAATACGTGCTTCTTATGGGATCGTAGGTAATGATGCGATAGGAGGGCAAAACGACCGGTTTTTTTACCGGTCACAAGTCAATATCAATGATTTTAGCCGTAGCTACACTTTTGGGTTGGTGGGGCAGATTTCTGACTTTTCCAGTCAAGGCGGAGTTTCCATAGGGAATTATGAAAATCTCAACATTACCTGGGAGCGCGCGAAAACCCTCAACTTAGGGCTGGAACTGAACTTTCTCGATGATGCGCTTCAGTTTCGGGCCGAGTACTTTTCCCAAAGAAGGGATAATATTTTGCAAAACAGAAATACGCCATCCACTTTGGGACTGCAGGCGCAGAACAGGGATAATGTAGGTGCTGCTTTCACGGATGGGGTGGATATCTCCCTGGACGGTAATAAATATTTCAGCAACGATTTTTGGGTGGTGGTCAGAGGTACTTTTACCTATTCCAATGGCCGCTTTGATTATTTTGAAGAGCCTGACTATGTCTTGAGAGATGCGCCTGCCCGTGCCATAACCGGAACAAAGATCGGTCAGCCTATCGGATTAATCGCTGAAAGATTATTCCTTGATGAGGAAGATGTTGCCAATTCACCGACACAGATATTCGGTGAAGCCCCTCAGGCAGGAGATATCAAGTACAAGGACGTTAACGGGGACGGGGTAGTCAACGATTTGGACCGGGTCCCGATCGGTAAACCCACAACGCCACAAATCACTTATGGTGCGGGATTTTCATTGGGATACAAAAATTTCGATGTATCCTTATTCTTCCAGGGAAATGCTGAAGTGTCGATTTTCATAGACCCGGCAGCTACAGCGCCGTTCATTACCAGAATAAGGCAGGAGGATCAGCTACCGGGTTTGAATGATCCTAATATCTACACCAGCGAATCCACCTTGTTAAAAGCCTATGCGAATGATCATTGGACCGAAACTAACCGAAATATCTATGCCTTATACCCCAGGCTTTCTCCGAATTTGATAGAAAACAACACACAATTAAGTACCTGGTGGTTGCGTGATGGTGCTTTCCTGCGGTTAAAGCAGGTAGAACTCGGTTACAATTTCAAAAATATGAAGGGCATAGAGAACATGAGACTGTACGTTACCGGAACTAATCTGGTGACCTGGACCAAATTTAAATTATGGGATCCTGAAGTGGGTGGAAATGGTTTCGGTTATCCTTTACAACGGGTGATTAACCTGGGTGTTCTGTTAAATTTTTAAAAGAAGCATGATGAAAAAGCCGATAAAAATATCCATATTCCTCTTACTGACGGTTTTTATCAGTCAGTCCTGTGATGATTTTCTAGACGTGGTACCGGATGATTCCCCGTCGATTGAAATAGTATTTGAAAACGCTAATTCAGCGCAATCATTTCTCATAACGGTCTATTCTTACTTACCTGATTTTGATGGGGTGACCAACCCGGCCCTGTTCGGAGGGGACGAATTATGGGTTAACCAGGATGTTCAGCAAAATGTATTTGGTGGCTTTCCGGCCCTTGAAATTGCCCAGGGTCTGCAATCTGAAGGTAATGTACGATTAAGTTATTCCAGAAATCGCAATGCACAAGGTAATTCTCCGGACGGTACCCCTAATTTGTATATTGCCATTCGTGATTGTAATGTTTTCCTTGAAAATATAGATGCCCCTTTTGATCTTGAGGAAAGAGAGAAAAAACAATGGATTGCTGAAGTTAAGGTACTAAAAGCTTATTATCATTATTGGCTGATGCGTATGTATGGGCCCATTCCCATCATTCGGGAGAACTTACCGGTAGATACGGAGGCAGCACAAGTCGAACGCGAACCTGTAGACGATGTTGTAGCGTATATTGTAGGCCTTATCGATGAATCCATCGATGATCTGCCCAATATAAATTTTGGCGGCTCGGAAGTAGGTAGAATCAGTAAAGCTATTGCGGCTTCCATTAAAGCAAAAATATTGATGACTGCTGCAAGCCCCCTGTTTAACGGTAACATGGATTATCCGGGATTTGTTAATTCGGAGAATCGTGAATTTATCAATGCTATATTTGATCCGGAGAAGTGGGTGAGGGCTTCGGAAGCTTGTAAAGCAGCGATCGACATCGCACATGCTGCCGGACATTCATTATATACTTTTCCTTCAAACTCCATTGGTCCCAATGACATAAGTGAGGTGACAAGACGTAAGCTTTCTATCAGGGGCAGCATCACGGAAGAAAACGATAATACCGAGGTGATTTGGTTAGCCACCGGGCGTCGAAATTTTTTTCAGTCGGCTTCGATGGCCAAGATGAACGATCCATTAGGGGTAATTACACAATTTGCACATACTTCATTGCAATCCTACTTCTCTCCTGCCATGCGTATCGCTGAGATGTTTTATTCGGAAAATGGTGTACCCATTTCCGAGGATATTACTTACGATTATGCAGGCCGTTTCAATTTACGGGAATCAGATGTAAGTACTGCATTGAACATCCGGTCCGGATATGCGACTGTCGGTCTGCACTTTCAACGAGAGCCCAGGTTTTATGCCTCTCTTGGGTTTGATGGCGCCAAGTGGTATGGACATGGCAGATTTGATGAGAATAATACCTGGACATCTCAAATGAAAGGAGGACAGGCAGCAGGTTTTACGGGCGATCCGACCGATGATACCTGGTCGGTAACCGGTTACTTGCCTAAAAAGCTGGTGCATTATGAAAGTGCCCATCCTGAAGAAGGTGCCAGCTTTAACCAACAGGAATACGGCTGGCCCGTTATACGACTGGCAGACCTCTATCTTCTCTATGCCGAAGCACTCAATGAAGTTTCGGGTCCCGGTGGTGAAGTCTATAGCTGGATAAACCTGGTACGTGAAAGGGCCGGTGTTCCTGATGTAGAAGATGCCTGGAACAACTTTTCAGTATCCCCACAAAGGATCAGTAATAAAGATGAGTTAAGAAAGATTATCCACCGGGAACGCATGATAGAGCTCGTGTTTGAAGGACAGCGCTTTTGGGATTTGAGAAGATGGAAAAGAGCGGCTGAATTTATGGATGGGCGACTCATTCGTGGTTGGACGATCATGGAGGGATCTACCGGCGGGTTCTACAATGTTCGCACAGTGGCACAACAATCCTTTCAAACCAGGGATTATTTATGGCCGGTCCCGTTAGAAAATATCCTGGATAACCCGAACCTCGCTCAAAATCCGGGTTGGTAGAGAATTTTATCAAAAGAAAATGAAGCATGAATTACATGAAAAAATTATTTCTATTGTCAGTAATGGCCCTATCAGTCATCATACTCATATTGTCATCATGTGAAGAAGAAACCGGCAGGGGGCCGATCAGCACTGATGGCGTTGCACCCGCTGCTATTTCTGAAGTTGCGGCCATTCCCTTGCCAGGTGGTGCCAAAATCCGATATCAGCTACCCAATGACACGGACTTACTGGGCGTCAAAGTAAACTATACGCTTCCCAGCGGTGAACCGGCCAGTGTCAGTGCTTCCTTATATGTCAATGAAATTGACGTTTTGGGATTGATCGATCAAACGGAAACTACTGTTCAGGTCATCACTTTTGATCAGTCGGGCAATGAATCCGCGCCGGTATCCATTGCTTTCACACCGCTCGAGGCACCGGTCAATGCCGCTGCCGCATCGTTGGAAATAAGCCCGGATTTTGGAGGGGCTCGCTTTATCTTTGATAATCCGACCGGTGCGGCATTGGATCTTTTTGTTTTTACACGTGCGCAAAATGAAGGAGGCGAAGCAGGTAGCCTGGTATTACTCAGCACGGAATCATCTGCCACCGAAAAGCCAGTTCCCGTTGTGCAACGCGGTTTTGATACCGGTGAAAGGGAATTTATGGGACTGTTCAGGGACCGTTGGGGCAATTTTTCAGATACCATCAAGCATGTTTTCAATCCGTTGTTCGAGGAGGAGGTCCCTAAGGCCGGACATGCAAGATTGCCGCTTCCACATGATGTGCCTGTTTTTGGTGGTACTGAGGATGATGATGTCGACGGTTTGGGCTTTTGGTCACCGGAAGGATTTTATGATGGTGTGATTGACCTTCAGGGGCCTCGTGGATTCCGCACGTTAGACGGAGCCGGTAGCGACCTCTTTGACCCGGAGCCGCTTCCCGAATACCGGGATCAATTTGATCCGTTGCGTGTGACCGCACATCTTTATACGATTGACCTCGGTGTATCAGTACAGCTAAGCCGTTTTACTTACCACCCATTAACATCTGGTTTCTTCGACTTAGGGGGCTGGCGGGTATTCGATGTGTGGGGCACCAATGAAGCACCTAACCCCGAGGGGACCCTGGATGGGTGGACGTTGTTATTGGACCAGGTAGAAGTAGAAACACCGGAAAATGCTACTGAAAGAAGGGATGAGATCATAACGGAGGGTGTTGAATTTACTTTTAACAGTGAAAAAGTGAGATACATTAGGTTTGCCTGGAGGGAAAATTATACCCCGATCAAGTCTTTCAATGCAACGGAGATCACCTTTTATGGCCGGATACTGGATTAGCTCGATAACAATAAATACATGATTTCAGTTTTTTATTTCTCAGACCGATTGTTTGAGAAGACCTGGATAAAATATAAAACACGGAGCAATGAAATATGCTAAATTATACTTCAGATTGTGTATGTCGGTATTATGTGTGATAGCTTTAGCTTCATGCGAGAATACGGAAGAAACATTCGCAGAATTTATACAAGGAGGAACCATCTCCGATATTGGGGGCCCTATTACTGTAACCAGTGCAGCAGGTACGGAACGGGTAAATTTTAAACTGGTAATACCCGCTGATCCGAGAATCGTAAGAGGGGCAGTTGAATGGACCGAAGGAGGCACTTCACCTGTGATACAAGAATTTGACGTTGTCAGGACCGGAGAGAGCGGTGCGGATACCATCGATATTGTACTCACCGGTGTTCAGGAAGGTATACAACAGTTCAATTTTACGCTTTTGGATAGCCTTGGCAATTCATCGAAAGCATTGAGACATACGCGCCCCATCTATGGGGCGATCTATGAATCGGGGTTATTGCCAAGAAGAATAGACCATGCAGCGGCATTTGCTAAAACCGGGTATGATTCGGTGGTTATAAAATGGAGTATCGCTATCCCCGAAATGATCGAATCTACGTTAACGTATACAGATCTGGATGGTATAGAACAGCAAATAGTGGTGCCTAAAGACGTAGATACTACCCAATTGATAAGGTATGACAGAGCTATTCCGTTTTCTGTCGTTTCCAGATACATACCGGAACCGAACGCTTTGAACACCTATCTGAGTATTTCCGCAGAAGACTTCTTTCCAAAAGTTATTTTACCGCTCGACAAGACACTCTGGAGCCTTGAACCATTAAACAATGATGTGCCTGAGGTCTCCGGCACTTTTAATCTCAACCATGCATGGGATGGGATGGCAGGTAATTATGGAGCAACTTTAGGAGGGGATGTACGACCCCATCATTTCACCATAGACTTAGGGTTGTCAGAGGCAGTGCAGTTAGCGGAATTCTCATGGGCCGGATTCCCCCCGTTTACCCAGGTTGAGGTAAGAGCATTCCAGGTGTGGGGAATCGATGACATTACGGGTGCGGAAACTACAGTAGACATCGCGACGGATCGTGACGCTTGGGAAGCTGAAATGGAAAGTAAAGGTTGGACCAAACTGGTTGAAAATATACGCGTACAAGGGCAAGAAGACTACAGTACGGTCATTAGTAACACGACTCAGGTCAAATTTGTACGCATTGTTATTGTGGATAATTTTTTGCCTTCAAGCCCGGATATTGCCTGGGGAGAAATCAATATAAACGCATTTTTATAAGTGATTTAACACTTATTTCTAAAAGTAGCATTAATTAGACCGAGTGATCTCAACCACACCTCAGAGATAAAGAACCCTGAGGTGTGGTTAAGCTATTAATGCTCCTAAAAAAGTATATCAGGTCAAACATCAGAAAAATTTAGCAGGAAGCAAACACACCGACTGCTACAAATCGATCCGTTTTTATTTCGATACGGACGAATGGGCATTGTACGATCCGGAAAAAGATCCCCTGGAAATAAACAATGTCTACGATGATCTTGATAGATCTGGCAAAAAAACAAGCCAGGTCAAGCCTGGAAATAAACAATGTCTACAACGATCCCGATTATGAGTCGGTGAAAGCAAAAATGTACAAACAGTTGATCGCTATGAGGTAGAAATACGGAAATAGGGATGAACTTGGCGAAAGATGCTAAAATTTTATTACTATTTGTCAAATATGCAGTAGAAAGTTCATTTAATTAGTTGTTAATTAAATGAAAATTGACAAATATTCAATGTTAACCTCAACTAAAAGGTCAAGGGAGTATTAGAAGATTGATTTTATACAATTGGTCTCATGAACTACTTTCACAAAGGTGCAGAGAAAAGTGCTGCCGGGCAAAGCTGGGGATTACGCTTTAGAGACATTACAACTTTGAGAATTCCGTTCAAGAAATAGTTTAATTTGGTGAATAAGCGAGAAAAAAGTTCGGAAATAGCCTTACAAATTACTGGTTTTAGCGAAACAAATGATCGCATTGATTGGTGTAAATTCAGAAATGGGGATCAAGATGCTTTTGCCAGGATATTTAAAAAATTCAGTCCTGTTCTATACCATCATGGTGTAAAGTTTTTCTACGATCCGGAAGTCGTGGAAGATTGTATTCAGGATCTTTTTCTAGGCCTTTGGCGCAACAGGAAAAATTTATCTGAAGTAGCGTCGGTCAAATATTATTTAATTGTCTGTTTGAGAAGGATCTTATTGAGAAATAAGGTAATAGCAAAGAGACAGTTGATGATCAAAGAAATTTTGTTGGCAGATATGAGGCCTGCGATCGTTAGCTTTTCTGAAGAAAATAACAGCGAACAGGAATTTGAGATTCATCGCGTAAATTCTCTGAATAAAGCTGTAAACAACCTCCCACCGCGACAAAAACAAGCCCTTGTTCTAAAATACTTTCAACAAAAAAGTTATGTTGAAATTACTTCGATCATGTCGATCAATTATCAAACTGCGCGTAAGTTTGTGTACAAAGCCCTGCAGAATTTACGAAAAGACATAAGGGTCTGAGCTCCTTTTCATTTTTATTCCACTGCCCTCTTCCCTACCTGCATCATTGGTTTTTTCTTTCGAAAAGAAGGATTTGAAAATTTTTTCTAAAAATAATTTTTCCAGGAGGGCTACAAATTCGTCTTTTCATGCTCTTTTATATAATATACATGTCACTTTACAAAACCAGTTGGATTAAAAGGACCAGTAATCAAAGGAATGATTTGACCATGCAATAAGAAAAGCCTTAACAAGCTTTACGGACTAAATCGGTAGGGTACGAGAGAAACACCGGACCAAGTAATATCAATAAAAATGAACTCTCCTCTATTTACACCTAGTCAAACTGTCGATATGGAAAACAGTATTGCGAAAAAGTTCATAGTGATTACCTCTATTTTTCAACCAACCAAGGCCGTTGTCTTGTTTTCTAAAATGATTGACTACCAACTGATTGTGGTAGGTGATAAAAAAACACCCACCAATTGGTATTCCCAACATGTCAATTATTTATCTGCTACTCAACAGGAAAGTCTGAACTTCGAATTGGCAAAAGTTTTACCTTATAACCATTATAGCAGAAAAATGCTGGGATATCTCAAGGCCATTCAAAATGGGGCAGATTTTATCGTAGATACGGATGATGATAATATGCCAAAGAAAAACTGGAAATTCCCTGAATTTGAACAAAAGTTTGAGTGTATTGAAGAAAATAAAGGATTCATCAATATTTACCAGCTTTATACACAACAAAAGATCTGGCCGCGTGGATTACCGCTAAATTTGATCACTACACAATTTGAACTTGAGAAATACTTATCGAGAAAAACCTGTTGCGTTGGAATTTGGCAAGGATTAGCAGACGAGGAGCCAGACGTTGACGCAATATATCGCTTGACAAATGGCCGTCTATGCTATTTTAAAGAACGTGCGCCCATTGTTTTAGGTAAAGGAACTTTAAGCCCTTTTAATTCTCAAAATACCATAATTCGAAGTGAGTTATTCCCATTAATGTATTTGCCGGCCTCCGTAACATTTCGTTTTACAGATATTTTGCGTGGACTGATAGCTCAGCCGATCATGTGGTTGTACAATTACCAGCTTGGGTTTACTAATGCAACAGTGGTGCAAAAAAGAAATCCTCATGATTATATGAAAGATTTCGCATCCGAAATTCCCCTGTATCAGTCT
The DNA here is from genome assembly GCA_022360015.1 of Cytophagales bacterium. Classification (GTDB taxonomy): domain Bacteria; phylum Bacteroidota; class Bacteroidia; order Cytophagales; family Cyclobacteriaceae; genus Agaribacillus. The sequence goes on along the minus strand of JAKSDQ010000043.1, from coordinate 1,511 downwards.
TGTGAAAAAGTGATCGAATTAGTTTCAGATGCTATTTCCGAATTTCGGGATCTTGAAACAAATCTATATAATGCATACCATTCCTTGATGCATGCAAATATTGTTTGCAAGGATGAAATCATAGCTTTGGAATGTTGGTTGAATGACCTGGAAAATATAAGAGGGATTACTAAAATAAATAAACTGAACTCATTGAAATGAATCAAAACGGCTATAAATAATTTAAGATCAATCGATATATGAAAACTTTTTTTAAGTTAAACATTCATAAAATTTCTAAATATAACCCGGTTATGAAAATCAATTGTTAGGGGTCGCCCAAATAACATTCAGCTAATTAATATAAACGAAAATCTCATCAGTCTATGGTAAAAGAATATGATCGGATAGACTTAGTTAACAACCGAGTCTTGCAACATAGTCCTTATTTACATGATATCGGACTTTTAAATGGTAAAATGGGCATAAGTATTTATTTATTCCACTTATCGGAAAAAACAGCTAACCCCATATATAGGGAACATGCCGAAATTCTGATAGATGATGTATATCAGGGAATAGGAAATAGCAACGTGCCTTTGGATTTTGAAAACGGACTTGCCGGCATCGCCTGGGGTTTTGAACATTTGGTGCAAAATAACTTTCTGGAAGCAGATACCGATGAGATACTCATCGACTTAGATGATAAAATATATCAATACATTACTCATCATTCCACCCGTGCGGCCAATTTCCAAAATGGCCTTTTGGGATATGGTTTTTACCTGCTTTTCCGTCTGAAGGACAAAGACTTGAAAAAGGCAGCAGGCCGGAACTTTTTGCTTAAAAGGCTGATGATATTTTTAATCAATCATTTATATGAGGCCATTGAAGAGGAAGAAGAACAATTTGCAGAACCTGTTGCTTTTCAAGCAACATGGAGTCTCCCTTTATTGCTTATATTCCTGGGAGAAACTCAAAAACTCAATATTTACAACACCAAAATCGGGCATATAATAAAAAGGATTGCTCCTGTTGTTTTGTCTACTTTCCCTGTGATGAATTGTCATCGCCTGAGCTTGCTTTTGGGAATTGAAAGGGTTGCCCGCCAGCTAAATTTACCTTCATGGCTCGAATATGCAGATTTATTAAAGCAAAACATAAAAATGGATCAAATACCTGCGGAGTTCTCCGATAAGAACATCACAATGGCTCAAGGTATGGCAGGAATGGGTCTGATCATACAAATTTTTAGTACAAAGTGCAATAAAGAGGAGTACATAGAATTGTTGTCAAAAATTACCAGCAGGATCGAGCAATCAACTTTATGGAAAGAGATACAAAATAAAGAAAGAGTCCCGGGCAAAGACTTGGGAATGTTAGACGGCCTTTCCGGGGTAGCGCAGTACTTTCTTTATAGGGAAAAGAATTATTCCCAATAGAAGATTTGACAGTCTTCATATTGTAGTATTATTTATTTTTTAACTTGATAACAGCAGCAAAATGGAGAAAGATGATAATACATTGGCCGT
>JAKSDQ010000092.1 GCA_022360015.1 Cytophagales bacterium | reverse complement strand
GTTTAAATACAAATTGGTTTATGTCCTTGCAAGATGCCAAAGAAAAAATAGAAGCCTGGAGACAGGAATATAACGCCTTTAGGCCACATAGTTCTTTAGGTAACCTTACCCCTGATCAGGTGTACAACGATTGTTTAAAAGAGCCGGATTTTTCCACTTTTGACCGTGTCGATTAATGGGAGGAGGTCATCCCTAAAGAAAAAGATTAATAAACTACTTCGAATTATGGGTTGGGCCTTTATTTGTTTTTTAGTATCAATTCTGATTTATGCGATTTCCCATTAAAATTAAAAAAGTCTTCGCTTATCTGTTTCTTTTCAATTTTAACTGCTGTCATTGTCACTTTAAAGTTGGAATATTGATTTATAATCTTTAGTGGCAATGATTTCGTTTTCGAATATACAAAAGACAAACTTGAATATTTATGATTTTCCAAGGCTGCCGGATTAATTGAATATTTATTACTAAAGTAATAATAAGCCAACCTGCTGTTTGTACGGAGGACTAATAAATCACATTTTTCTCCTAAAATCTCTGCCGCATCTTCAAATATATCATAGTCTTTAATAATTTCACTTTTCTGATCACAACTCGTTATTACTGTATCTTCACCTATAAATGAATAAATCGAATTGTCTTTTCTATTATAAGTGCTTTCCTTTACTTTTTCTCCATTAAAAACTTGCTTATAATTCCCTGCTTTATAATAGAAAATCGATTCAGATCCTAAATATCCAGCTAATGAATCAGGTTCATAGCTATGATCATAAGTTATTTTTCCTTCAAAATATTCTATTGAATCACTCCCAAAGTCAGCCTCCACGGCAAAAGATGTTGTGACCAATAAAATCTGAATAAATAAAATCATACCTAAAATCAGTTACCTGTCCCAACCCTTACATTATCTGCCGGAATTTGATATAATTCTTGCATATTAAAATCTTTTTTAGGTGCTCCGCCTTTAGTCATATCAAAAGACGGTGTACTCAAGCTGGCTTTGATCGTAAGAAGTCCTAAACCAATTGCACCAGAAGCTAATTCTATTTTACCCATTGGAGTATGATTAGTGGCCTGAGTCTTAACTTTTAAAATTGATACTCCTCCTTCAAATTCAACATCCTTAACTTCTGGAGCAAAATCTTCAGATCCAAAGATCGTACTGGCAGTTCCTGAGAAAATAGTAGCATCACCACCTATTGAAAATTTGAGGTTCGGATCTTGTATTCCAGTATTTGGATTTATTCTTATTTTATCAAGCTGTGCACTTCCTTGTAATCCGAATTTGGCAACTTCACTTGTAACGCCTATCTCAGTACCAGAACCTAAAATCCTTCCTCTGGCCGTCATATTGGGACCAACTTCTGCACTAATGTCAAGATCAAGAAAAGAATCAAATTCAGTTTCACTTCCTCTAATGAATAAAGTAGGCATAAACGTAGAATTTAACAATTCCATTTTATAAAGCGTCTCTTCTAAAGAACTTGTAGGATCATCTAAATTACCATGATAACCATAATGGAGAGTTAATGTACCAGCCCCCCCTTTTCCAGCTCTTTCAAGCTCAGTCAGAGACTCTTTCTTATTGCCATTCAAATCTTCAACTATAGTATAAATCGCATCTTCCAACCCATCTAAATCAACTACCCAAATAGGTTTGTTCCCTGCAAACTGATACGACGTGTACCAGGGATAAGACCTGGTAAGCAGATCGACAGACAAGAACTTCCCTAGTGCCGGGTTATAGATCCTGAAACCGTAATCGTAGGTGGTATTGCCGAACTCTCCTTGTTGATCTTTTTCTTTTGCCTTGAACCCATAGCGGTATAACCCTGCACCACCTTTTTAGCTCCCTTTTCCCACTCCCTTGCAACTTTCTAAAGAACGTTCACACCCATCCAGGGCGCTGCCACAAGTTAGCAGTTTTTTCTTTTTCAGGGGAACTTTCATTTGAAAAAAGAAAAAGGTCTACATCCAGGGGAAGGGTAAAAATCTGTGTGAACACCTTGGTTTACCTTCATCGCCGTCGATTTTTACCCTGAGCCGGGATGCTCCAAGCAAGCTTCCTTACCTGTCAACGACGCTGAACAGCTGGCTTTGCGCGGTAAGGAAGCACTGACTTTATTAGCGGCTTCTTCCGCACCGTAACCGCATCCCGAAGGAAGCCTGGCGGTAAGTAGCCGGCAGAAGGGCGGGCAAAAAAGCAAGGGAGTGGCGCGGTTTACGGCGGGCCGGACAGCGGGTCAGCTAAAGAGCGTCCACGGACTTGCTTTTTTCTTGCGCGGAGTAAAAACGGGGCGCCGGCGGGCCGTAGTGCTGACTGAGGGGGCAAGGTGCGGACTAACAACGGCACAGCGGCTGCAGGTGAAGCAAGGGCCCTGAGCGGCTGACCTGCAGGGGGAGCTGGGCGTGGCGCAATGGAGGGCCTGGAGCCGGGTGGGCAAGCCTAGCGCGGCTGGCAGCGGGAGGCCCGCAATGAAGCCACACCGCTTTACCTTGCGGGCAGGTTGTGCCGGTGGCCCTGTGAGGT
>JAKSDQ010000167.1 GCA_022360015.1 Cytophagales bacterium | reverse complement strand
TTTGGTAATTGATCAAATAGGAGCAATGAAAATCCTCCAACGTGCATTACGCCAATTAATCTTCATAGCACACAAACCGTATTGGTTTTCGTTGATATAATTACTGATAGAAAGGATGAAATACTTTGTGTTCGCCACATCGATAATTATCGTTGAGTTCTTCACTATCATAGTAATGATCACCGACAGCCCTGAAGTTGCACAGTGGAATTATCGGCGTTTTTTGCGAGGAAATTCATCTTGAAATGTAGTGAATATTAGATGAATCACAGGATGTGATAATAACGCATTCCCTCAGAACTGATCTGGCTTAACACGTGATTTCCACGGCAATTTCTGTTCAACAGCTCTGGAATCACAAGTCCCACAGCTGCTTGGCAAGTTTATTGTCAATCTCTTTCTTAGAACCAACGCTCTTCCTCAATCTTGCAAAATTTCCCAGGTGTACCTGCTGTTATTTTTAGTAACAGCTGTGAAGCGCGATGAGTGCATTGAGCGCGGCTTTTTGCAGCTCGAGGAAGAACTGGAAGATACCAGAATGAGCGATCGGGCAGTCACGAGCGGAGAGACGCACAAAGCAGCTTGTGCACCACACATAGCAACGAACAAACGACCAAATGAACAAAAAAATTTACAATAGAATCACCGGTGCTCATCTCTGGGACTCCATAAACTGTTCCAGAGTCCAACCTCTTGGAGACGCGTCCCAGATCCCGTTCCAGGAAATCAAGTCAGTTTAGACAATTTCCTCATTAATGCATCAAAACCAGACGATTAGAAAGTCCCCATCCCATGACGTGGAATTATGTCAACGCGGCAGTGACGCTGGCGTGAAGACCACGGCAAACATAATTCGGCGATGCATAAAGGATCGCATATAATATAGTGATCTGACTACGGGTACAACCAAACACCTGATAGAGCTTTTTAGCTCTGATTTGGGCCGCGGTGGATGATCTTTGCGCATCCGGGTATTGAGTTTCGTATAAGCGCTCATTTTGTGACGGCGTTGATGCACAAATTGCGATTCACGCCTGTTCAAGCCATGCAAATTTCTATGGAGAGCACAGGCCATTGGTAGCAAGAATGACTTGATGCAAAGAACTGGATAGCTTCACCTTGCCAGCTGTGTAGCAATAAGCCACATTTCCACGTTTCGTTTCGTCACATTTGTTGTGAACTGTGGATGTCTAA
>JAKSDQ010000270.1 GCA_022360015.1 Cytophagales bacterium | reverse complement strand
GTGCCGTAACCAGCTACGGGGAATAAACATTTTCTTATCATGGAGGTTACCTTGCTTCTTTATGTTGTAGCAGTACAGCACCGCCGGCCACCGCCTGCGCGATATACCGCGCCGAATATACCATAGTTGCCCAAAATACATACCCGCATGGGGCCCTCGAAATACTAGACAAGCCGCAAACAGCCGGTAGAATGGGCTCCCTTTGCTACTCTGGGCATCGCCAGGGGTAGATACTCAGACGTCAGAGTCAACTCAGAGTTAAACCATGGATTGCAGAGATACCGGACAGAGACAGAGCGCCTACGACCGCGATGCACTCTTGGAGTGCGGCCACGGCCGTCTATTTGGCCCGGGCAACGCCCAACTGCCGATTCCCAATATGCTGATGTTCGACCGCATCACCCATATCAGTGCCGAAGGCGGCAGGTACGGCAAGGGTGAAATCATTGCCGCGCTGGATATCCGCCCCGACCTGTGGTTTTTCGACTGCCACTTTCCCGGCGACCCGGTCATGCCCGGTTGCCTGGGCCTGGATGCGATGTGGCAGCTGGTGGGCTTTTTTCTCGCCTGGAAGGGCAATGAAGGACGCGGGCGGGCACTGGGCTCCGGCGAGGTAAAGTTTACCGGGCAGATACTACCCAGTGCCAAACTGGTGACTTACCATCTGCACCTGAGACGGGTCATCGAGCGCAAGCTGACAATGGGTATTGCCGACGGCATCGTTGCCGTAGATGACAGAGAAATCTTCTTTGCCAAGGGCCTGCGGGTTGGCTTGTTCAGTAATTCAGATACGTTCTAACCCGCCGGGTCACCGTATAAGCCGTGTGCCTCCCATTTGGGGACTACCCACAGCCTGTGCCATAATCCCCACGGTTCAAAGGATAACTGCCGGGTGCGCAGGGCGCCCTGAGTATTCAAGAGGTAGTCTATGAAACGCGTTGTTGTGACCGGTATGGGCATCGTTTCCTGTCTGGGTAATGATGTGGCCACGGTCTTAGACACCCTTCGCGAAGGCCGCTCTGGCATTCGCTATAAAGAACAGTACCGCGAAATGGGCTTTCGCAGCCTGGTGGCAGGCAGCGTGGATATCGACTTTACCGACTATATAGACCGCAAGGTCCTGCGGTTTATGGGCGATGCGGCGGGCTATGCCTATGTTTCCATGCAGCAGGCCATTGACGATGCCGGCCTCGAGCAGGGGCAGGTTTCCAATGAGCGCACGGGGCTGATCATGGGCTCGGGCGGCGCCTCTTCCGAGAATCAGGTTGAAGCGGCCGATATCCTGCGCGATCGCGGTATCCGCAGGGTGGGCCCCTATCGGGTGACCCAGACCATGGGCAGCACCACATCTGCCTGTCTTGCAACACCTTTCAAGATTAAAGGCGTGAACTATTCCATTTCCTCAGCATGTGCCACCAGCGCCCACTGCATAGGCAACGCCATGGAACTGATTCAACTCGGCAAGCAGGACATTGTGTTCGCCGGTGGCGGAGAAGAAGAACATTGGACCCTGACCGGTCTGTTCGACGCCATGGGAGCCTTATCCACCAAGTACAACGACACCCCTGAC
>JAKSDQ010000106.1 GCA_022360015.1 Cytophagales bacterium | reverse complement strand
GCTATTTGTGTTAATGTTATTTTGTACAGACTTACTGTTGTGTCAGGAAAGAACTACGGTCACGGTTCTTTCAATAACTGACAGCTCCCCATTGATAGGAGCAACCTTGCAAGCGACTGGAAACGGCACAAGTAGCGCCGGCTGGGTTACGGATCTTGAAGGCAAAGCGCATTTAAATATTGATGTACCTACCTTAATAAAAATCGCAAGTGTTGGATTCTTGACCGATGAACAGTTAATTAAACCGGGAGAAGCTGTTAAAATCCACTTGAAAGAGGATGTTTTGGGGTTAGATGAAGTGGTTGTAACAGGATCTTTCGTACCGACCACAAGTTCTCAATCGCTTTATAAAGTAAAGAAGCTGGATGTCTCCTTTATTGAAGCACGGGGATCCGTGAATTTGGCCGATGTATTGCAAACACAGCTCAATTTGAAAACTATTCAGGATGATGTGTTGGGAACCCGCGTGGTGATGCAGGGAATTTCAGGGCCTAATGTAAAAATGCTGGTTGATGGAATTCCGCTGGTCAACGGATCGGGAGGTGAGTTTGATCTTAGCCAGATCAATATGAATAATGTGGAGCGTGTAGAGATTGTAGAAGGGCCGCTGTCTGTGCAATATGGAACAAATGCACTCGCGGGTACCATTAATATTATTACCAAAAGCTATGGAGCCGAGGAGTTTATGGTTAATACCGGCGCTTATTATGAGTCGGTCGGCCAGTACAACCTGGATATTTCATTGGCGAAAGGCTGGGAAAACACGTCAATAAGTATAGGTGGAGCCAGAAATCGGTTTGACGGTTTTTCTTCAACCGGAGAGCGTAAGGAAAACTGGATCCCAAGAACTCAGTACCTGGCCAATGCCAAAGTGAAAACCAGGATCAAAGCACTTAATATTACCAGCTCCATTGACATGCTGCGGCAAAATTCGACCAGTCATGGCAATGCCGCCAGCGCCTTTAACAATAGGACAGGCAAGCTCTCTGAAATTGCTAATGACGGTGATATAAACACCAACAGACTGAATGGCTCTTTAATATTGGATGGAAAGTTTTCTGATAAGCATTATCTCAATCTGGTAAACGGGGTTTCCAGGTTTGAGCAAGGAAGCCGAAGATATTTACAAGATGTTATTGATGACATTCGTTGGCTAAGCTCGGATGCGGAAGATCATGACACTACCAGTTTCAAGACCTGGACGTTCAGAGGTACTTATGTCTATGGAGATACCAGAAAAGATCAGGGTATTTATTTGACTGCCGGGTATGAAGCATCACTCAATTCTGCCAGTGGAGGCAGGATTACCGCTGATGCTGATGGGAATGTAAATGAATACGGCCTGTTTACTGCCATAGAAATACCAATAGGCCCAAAAATCAAAGTGCAACCAGCGTTGCGTTACACGTATAGCAACAGCTACGATACGAAGGACATTGATTTTTTGAATGCTGATTTACCGCTGCTACCTTCTCTGAACATAATGTTTGCCAGCAGCAGGAAATTTGATCTTCGCCTTTCTTATGGCAAAGGTTATCGCACCCCATCCGTACGTGAGCTATTCTATGAATTTATTAATGCAAATCATTACATTGTAGGGAACAGGGAATTGCAACCTGAGGTTGGAAACAATCTCAATGCCTCCGCCACCTGGAGGCCTGCCATTGGCAGGGCTGCTGCCGCACTTACCTCCTCTTTATTCTTTTCAAGGATAGATAATAAAATTGACCTTTTGCAAATCATCGATAGAGAAACCCTACCCGATGAAGTCCCTAAAAATGTCCCTGTAGCCCGTATTTATGAAAACATCCCTAACTTCAAATCTTATGGCTTTAACCTTACGGCAGAATTCGCCTGGCCGAATGGAATACGCCTAAGTCCCGGGGTTGGTATGTTGGCTCGCTCGGGAAGTGAGGCTGACGGCCGCTTTTACAATAGCTATGAAGCCAACCTGAATGCCAGCCACTTTCTTAAAAAGCTGAATACCCGGTTTAACTTATTCTACAAATACAATGGACGTATATCAGAGTTTTCAAGAAATCAGGATGGAAGCATTGGCGTGCTAACACTCGAAGACTATCAAACGCTTGACGTAAGCGTTTCAAAACCCCTGCTCAAGGGACGATTATTTACCACAGTAGGCGCAAAAAATATTTTTGATATTACTGATATAAGCTTGACAGGAGAAGGAAGTAAAGGTTTGGTACTTCAGACTGGACGAGAAGCTTTTTACCCTATTAGTTGGGGACGAGCATTTTTTATAAAAGTCAACTATTCAATAAACAAATAAATATGAACACACGCAATCGATTCTATTTTAGCTTATTAGCTGCTTTGTTTTTTATGGGCTGCAGTGATGACGATCCTGCTCCGGGCGATAGCACGCAGCCAGGTGCAACCCTCACGGCTGAAATGGGTGCCGATCTATCCAGGCAGGTGTATGTAAATCTAAGTGAAAGCATCATGACATCTGTAGATGTGAATACCTGGGAACTGGCATTTGAAAATAATGGCAATGCCATTCGAACCAATACCGCAAAAAGGGTTGCCGTAGCCACGCCAACTGAGAGCAACTTTGATGATGTAACTGGTGATGATGGGCTGGTATATGCTTATGATTCCGAAGATGGCGACCTGAACGCTGTCGCCTTGGCCGGTTGGCAGACCAACACTCCATACATTGTCGATCTGGGTGTGGATGAAAATGCCAATGCGCTCGGCAAGAAAAAAATCATGATCACTGAGAGCACCTCATCGGATGTTACTATTCAATATGCCAATCTGGATGGCACCAACGCTGTAACCAATACCATCAGCCATAACACTGGCAACTTTACCTTCTTTTCACTGATTGATGATCAAACAGTAACGGTGGAACCTCTGAATTGGGACTTTGTCTTAACGGGTGTTTCTGTACGTACTGGCGCTCCATGCGCAGCATTAGGTGCCGGGGCTCTGCCTGGCATTAACTGTGATATATACAGATTGACAGCTTCTGCCATTACTAATTACTACAGTGGTGTGGAAGTAGCAAAAGACGACCCATTTGACAGTTTGGAGCAAAATGATGATCCAAATGCTGAAAAAAATCAAAAGGCCATTGGAGACGGTAACTTCGAGGAATTGGCACTGCAAGACTTCAGCACAATTGGCGGTTCAACTGCAGGTGATGCCATTGGCCGGTCCTGGCTGCAAATCCTTCAACCGCACAGTGCGGGAATATTCAAAGTTTATGATTTCATCACCTATTTAGTAAAAGACCAGGATGGAAACTATTACAAAGTACGTTTTCTGGCCTATAAAGGTGGTGATAATGCAGAAAACGGTAACCCTACTTTTGAATACGAACTTATCACTGAATAAAAATTGATCATTTACAAACCTTGTTGCCGTTGTAGTGAGGTGCATCTATTTGTATCGAGACCATGAAGCGTTCCAGGAAAATGTTGTTTAAGAGGATTGGATTTATGCTGATATTCATAATCCTGGTGGTTATATCGTCCAGGTTTTACCGTCAACATGTCAGCACCACTAAGATTGCCTTCATTAATTACCGCGAATTTCAGCTCTCTCGTATCAGCAAGTCCAACCAAAACAGTTGGATACAGATTGATGCGTTGGGAATGGATCAGTTGAATAAAGTACGTGACTATTCTGCAGTCTTCATCTTTGGTCGTGGCTTTCAAATGTCACCTGAGCAAATGCAAACCCTCCAGCATGCCGGCTATGCGGGAGTTAACCTTTTCGTGGAATCAGCCACCAACCCCAATGTTGATGTGACCAATCTCAAAGGAGAGACTTTAGATAATGTGACTGATTATTTCAGATACGGAGGTACGGCTAATTACACTAACCTTTTGACCTATGTCCGTAAGGAAATGGATGGAAAAACCTGGTTTGTCGATACACCCGAAGAACCCAAATCCATACCCAGAGATGTTTTTATTCACCTGGAAGAGAGCGCCATTTTTGAAGACTTTGATGCGTACAATAGCTATTTGACTGTGGAAGGGATTCATAAGTCAGGACAACCAAAAATAGCTTTACTAACCAGTGTCCCCGGTCCGTTTAATGCTAATCGTGACCATGTTGACGATTTAATCAGAATGCTGGAAAGCCGCCAATTCAATGTCTACACGATCAGCGCAGCGACCAAACGACTGGAGTTTTTAAAGCAGGTTAACCCTGACCTGGTGATCCTAATGCCTCATGGCAGGCTTACTCTTGGACAGGAGAATGAAGCTATTGGCTGGCTCAAGGAAAAGAATATCCCACTGCTCACGCCTCTCAGCGTATTTCAACCATTTAATGATTGGGTGGATGATCCACAAGGATTTGCAGGCCCATTGCTCTCCATGAGTGTGGTCCTGCCCGAAATAGACGGTGGGATCAACCCATATGCTATCATCGCTCAATACGAAGATGACCAAGGTTATATGTCTTTCCAAACCATGCCCGACAGGCTCGAAAAATTTGGTGATATGGTCGAAAAATGGCTCATGCTAAAAGCCAAATCCAATAAGGATAAAAAAGTGGCCATTTACTACTTCAAGGGCCCTGGTCTCAATGCGATGGTAGCGGCTAACATGGAAGTAGTACCCTCTATATACAACACATTGACTAAATTAAAAGAGGAAGGGTACACCGTGGAGAATCTTCCGGCTTCTGCCGATGAACTATGGGAAATGATCAAATTACAAGGTTCGGTATTGGGTCCCTATGCCAAAGGCGCCTTTGACGACTTTCTGCAAAACGGAAATCCTGCTTTGGTGGAAACCTCGCTTTATGAACAATGGGTGGCTAAAGATCTTAAAGAGGAAAGTTATCAACTGGTAAAAGACAAATTTGGGGACGCACCGGGGGAGTATCTTTCCACAAGCAAAGGCGGCAAAGACTATATCGCAGTGGCCCGGTTGCAGTTTGGTAATGTAGTGTTGCTGCCTCAGCCCCTGGCCGGGTTGGGTGAGAATACCTTCCAAATTGTTCATGGTACCAAAGCTGCGCCACCTCATCCCTACATAGCTTCCTACCTCTGGATGCGTAATAAATTTCAGGCGGATGCCGTCATTCACTGGGGAACACACGGAAGTTTAGAGTTTACCCCCGGCAAACAGGTAGCCTTATCCGGTTATGACTGGTCGGATGCACTCATCGGCATTATTCCTCATTTTTACATCTACACAATCAGCAATGTTGGTGAAGGCATCATCGCCAAGCGAAGAAGCTACGCGACAACTTTGAGTTACCTCACACCACCATTTATGGAATCTGAAGTTACTGGGGACTTAAAGAAACTGAGCGACAAGCTTACCGCATTTGTCGGGGCTAAAGGGGCCGTGCGGGAGCAATACCGAAAAAGTATTGGCCAATTGGTCTTGCAACTTGACTTACATACCGACTTGCGACTGGACGATACAGGCAATTATAACGATGAGACCATTTTCAATCTCTCCAACCATGTAGAAGAGGTGAGGAATAGCAAGGTGACAGGGGGACTTTACACCATTGGCGAGGCATACCCGGATGAACAGAAAGACAATACCGCCACACTAATGGCACTCGATCCGATCGCCTACAGCCTGTCTTCCCTGGACAAGCTCAAAGGGAAAGTCTCACAAAAGCAATTGGATAACCAGGTTTACTTTGACCAACATTACCGTAACCGGGCAAAAACCGCCATAGCCAGAATGACGGTCAAAGGCAGTGCTCCGGAAGATGTCCTGGCGGGTTTGGTAGACCCGAGCGAGCTGGATGTTGCCAGGGCCTGGAGGAAGCGTACCAGAGGCATGTCCGATGCCGATATTGTGAGAGGATTCATTGGTATGGGAGATGCAAAAGCCAAAAAAGGCCGCCCCCATGGGCATGGAAAGAAAAAGCCCGGTGGACCTACAGATCAGGAAATCGCTGAACTCAAACGCTTGGTCATCGCCATTTCGCCCTTTCCTGAACGGGTTGATTTCATCGAGGATCTGAAGTCTGACAAACAATTTAAGCAGAGTTCGGGAATTTTAGACCCTCAAACGCTGGAAAAAGCGAAAAAAGTGGCTAAAGCCATCCCTGCTATGGCAAAAGCCTTGGAAATAGGCCAGCAACCGGATGTGTTTGCCTTACTCAAAATGATGCAAAAAGAGCCGCTGAGGCGAATGACTTTTGAGTTGTTGGAGGATGAGAGCCTGTCCGAGCAGGTGGCATTGGAAAGAGCGCGTGCGGAAAAAGAAACCATCGCTCAGCTTACTGCGCCCGGGTACATCAGTTCATTACAGTTAGTGACTGACTCGAAAAGAATTGAAACTGCCTCCCGTACCCAGCTTGAGGCACACCTGTCGCGATTGAAAATGTACCTAAGCCAATGGAAGCTGATTGATCAGCAACGGCCGGATGCACTATCTCCATATTGGTCGGAAGACAGTTTTGAGGGTGATATGAAAGGGACAGTGGATAAAGTAGAATTGGCACTATTAGCTGCGGAAAGGAAAGAAGAAGAATTTGCCACGGCCGTACTGAGTATTGAGCGGGCCGTTCGGTTAGTCGGTAAATATCGAACAAACCTCGTCTCAAGCACCCAGGCCGAACTACAAGCGGTACTTACAGGATTAAATGGCGGCTATATTACCCCTTCCTCAGGGGGTGATCCAATAACCAATCCAGCCACTGTCCCTACCGGACGCAATTTATTTTCCATTGACGCTGAAAAGACACCTTCCCCTGAGGCTTGGAATGTTGGGAAATCATTGGCTAAAACTTTACTGTTAACTCATTACGAAAAACATGGAGCTTACCCTAAGAAAGTGAGTTTCACACTATGGCCTGGTGATTTTATAGATACAGAAGGGGCCATGATTGCCCAGATTTTCAACTTACTTGGTGTTGAGCCGGTACGTGATCCTTTCAGCAGAGTGACAGATGTTAAGCTCATTCCGATAGAAGCATTGGGTAGACCAAGAATCGATGTGGTCTTACAAACAGCAGGTCAGTTCCGTGATTTGGCAGCATCCAGGATGTTCCTGATTAACAAAGCGGTGAAAATGGCGGCTGAAGCTGATGATTCCGGAGATAACTATGTGAAGGCTGGTGTATTGGCTGCTGAGGTCTTTATGAAAGAAAAAGGGCTATCGCCAAAACAAGCCAGAGAATGGTCCACACAGCGGGTTTTTGGAGGATTGAATGGTAACTATGGAACCAAGATCATGGAGATGGTGGAAAAAGGAGATCGTTGGGAAAATGAAGAGGAAGTGGCTAAGACCTACATTAATAACATGGGAGCTATCTATGATGAAGGAGAAAATTGGGGGGCATTTAAGGCAGGTGTATTTGAAGCAGCATTGCAGAATACCGAAATAGTGGTCCAACCTCGCGAAAGCAATACTTGGGGCGGCTTAAGCCTGGATCACGTATATGAATTCATGGGTGGTTTGAGTATGGCTGTCAGATCGGTGACAGGCAATGATCCGGATGCTTATTTCAACGATTTTAGAAATCCTTCCAAGGCTAAAGTTCAAGGGCTGAAAGAAGCGCTTTGGATAGAGGCAAGAACCACCTTACTTAACCCGAAATACATTAAAGAATACATGAAGGGTGGAGCTACTTCTGCGGAGACCTTTGCCGAAACGTTCCGTAATACATACGGGTGGAATGTGATGAAACCAGCAGAAATAGATGACGCACTCTGGAATAATCTGCATGACGTTTATGTAAGAGATGAACTGAGCTTGAATGTTCATGACTTCTTCGAAAGGGAAAACCCTTATGCCTTACAAGAGATGACGGCTGTCATGTTGGAAACCATTCGCAAAGGTTATTGGAAAGCTTCCGAAAAGCAGATAAAAGAACTCGCCGCTTTGCACACTGAATTAATAAAGGAGCATAAAGCCGGATGCAGTGGTTTTGTGTGTGACAATGCAAAGCTTAAGGATTTTATTTCAGAAAATCTTTCTGAAGAGTTATTGGTGAACTACGAAGCAGCATTAAAAACGGTGAAGGAGCCGGAGGCTTCTGAGGAAGGGATGATACTTGAGAAAGAGACCATCATGGCAGCGAGCGAAGAAAGCCAGTTGGAGAGTGACAACAAATCAATGATAGTTTACATGGTCATTGGTTTGATCATGCTGTTGTCTGTGTTTTTGATTATCAAGCGAAGAAGACAGGAATAAATGGAATTGGTGGTCCAGTTGTTATTGGTATTGGCATCCTTGAGTTCATTTTTTCAAATGAGCCATTGGAGGCTATTGCCAGGATTAATAGCCGGACTGGTGCTGTCCCTTATTTCATACCTGTTGTATCCCTGGATGATTGAGCAAAGCAGGGATCAGTTGGATCTATGGCTCGGTGATGTGGTCATGATGCAAAATTTGGCAGTCATCCAGGTGGTGGAGGCCATCATTTTCATCGGCATTGACCTGGCTATGTTGAAAGGCTATTTTGGAAAGCCGGTCGGCAAGTACAAGAGGTATGCAAGCTTTTTTCCGGGTATTATGTTGTTTGTGGTGTTGCTTTATGCACAAATGATGACCTTCTATTCCTTTACAAACATGGAATTTGATGCGCTCGGGCTATATTTCTCAGTTGGAGTTGGTGTAATCATATTCCTTTTTCCATTAGGAATAAAATGGATTATTCCGGAAAACCATTTGAGAATGGAATTGCGCTATATTCTATGCTTCGGGCAGATTTTGGGTGCTGTGATTATCACGGTTTTTTGTCAGGTGTTGCCTTATCGCCCAACTGATACTGAAATAGAATTCAATCCATTGATGGGAGTTTTTGGCCTTGCTATCCTTATGTTTTTGACCGGTTGGGGCTGGTCAATTTTTAAGAATCGAATAAAATTTAAATGGAAATATTAAATAAAGTACTGTATTGGATATCTACCGGGTTGATGTTGCCGGTAGTGGTGATTTTGATTTTATTGTTTCTTCGGGCTCTTGTGGCTTTGGGTACATTTTATGGTGCCTATATAACCCGGCTTAAAACTTCCAAAACTTTGGATGCTTACCTAGGCAACGTTGCCAGGAGCGGGTTGAGTAATCAGGGAATCCCAACAGGTAAAGGCGATGTAATGATCTATATGGGACACCTGCTCAAAGCAATTCGATCGCCCGTTAACAGAGAAAAGACACTGGCCGATTTTGAAATAGCGATGTCTCGTCAGTTGGCCACTACCAAGAGTATGTCAAAGCTTGGGCCTGTTTTAGGATTGATGGGAACCTTAATACCTATGGGGCCGGCCTTGGTAGGTTTGGCATCAGGTAATATTGCCTCAATGGCTGAAAATATGCAAGTAGCTTTCTCCACTACGGTTGTAGGACTGATTGTGGGGGCGATCGGCTATCTTTTGACAGAGGTAAAGCAACGATGGTTTGCCAAGGACCTTTCCCAATTGAATTACATCGCGGATTTAATTACAGAAGAAAATGAGCAGGAGAAAAAATAAATTTTTACACCCTCAGCCAGACGATGATCCCATTTCATCGGTTGCCAACCTCTTCGATGTGGCCATGGTGTTTGCAGTGGCACTGATGGTAGCATTGGTAGCACACTTCAATATAACTGAGATGTTCACACAAGAAGACTTTACAATGGTGAAAAACCCAGGCAAAGACAACATGGAGATCATTACCAAAAAAGGCGACGAGATAAGTCGCTACAAATCCGGCAATAATACTAAAAGAGAAGGCAATAAAGGCAAGCGAATAGGCATAGCCTATGAGTTAGAAAATGGTGAGATTATTTATGTGCCGGAGTAGCATAAAATGAGTAGAACAAAATATTAGGAGGACCTTATAAATGACTAAGATGAATTTCTTGAAAGAGAAAAAATTACCTGTAACCGTATTAAGTGGTTTCCTGGGAGCGGGTAAAACTACTTTGCTCAATCATGTGCTCAATAACCGACAAGGTTTAAAAGTAGCTGTTATTGTTAATGATATGAGTGAATTGAATATTGACGAAAAGCTAATTGCCAATGGAACCCAACTCTCTCGAACAGATGAAAAGCTGGTAGAAATGAGTAACGGCTGTATCTGCTGTACACTTCGTGAAGACCTCATGATAGCGGTAGAAAAATTGGCTAAGATGAATAAGTTCGATTACTTGCTGATTGAAAGTACCGGTATTTCTGAGCCTGTTCCCGTGGCACAGACCTTTTCTTTTGCTATCGGAGATGAACTGTATGATCTTACTCAAATCAGCAGGTTGGATACGATGGTCACAGTGGTGGATGCCTTTAACTTCTTCAAAGATTTTGGAAGCGCAGATACTATACTGGATCGTAAAATGACAGATGATCAGGAAGACGATCGCTCTATTGTTAATCTGTTAACTGATCAGGTGGAGTTTGCCAACGTGATCATCTTGAATAAGTCAGACTTGGTAACCGAAGACCAAATAGGCTTGTTGGAAGAGACTCTTCACAAACTGAACCCGACGGCAAAAATCATTCGAACCACCCACAGCAAAGTGAACCCCAAAGAAATTCTGAATACAGGCTTGTTCAACTACGAAATTGCAGAGCAGTCTGCCGGATGGCAGAAAGAACTGGAGTTAGCACAAAAGGGCATTTCACATAGACCGGAAACAGAAGAATACGGTATCGGCTCGTTTGTTTATCAAAATTCCAGACCCTTCCACCCTCAACGATTCCTGGATTATGTGGGACAGGATTTTCCAACCACCATCATCCGAAGCAAAGGCATCTTCTGGATTGCTTCAAGGCCTGATAAGGCTATCCTGTGGAGTCAGGCGGGCGGATCTTTGAAGGCAGAGGTGTATGGGCGGTGGTGGGCAAGTGTACCCGTTAAACAACGGGCAATGAGTCAGTCATACATGGAAAGTCAAGACCAAATTCAAGCCAAATGGGATAAAAAATGGGGTGACAGAATGAACGAATTGGTCTTTATTGGACAAGATATGAATAAGGAAAAGATTATTGCTGACCTGAACAAGTGCCTTCTGACTGATTTTGAAATTGATGAGATGGATGCGGGTATTGGTTTGCAAGACGATTGGCCAATATGAATTTTTTTACGTCAATGCTGTCTCTAAGCAAGAGGTGGAAAGTATCCAGGCTGATAGTCAGTGGTTCCGGGGACGATCAGAATAGTAGTTTTTAAATCAGATATCGACTTTTTTTGTAGTCCGTTTTTTCAGTATGAGGTCATGATCGACTACTTTATTTTTCATCGCTAACTTACGATGTAGTACAAAACTCTAATAGTCATTTGAAACTACAGTACAAATCTGATAAGTTGCAGAAATTTAGGAAATTCCAGGGGCACATGCCATATCTGGACGTTAACTACACTAAGCGTAAGAAAGGTCATGAAGTTCAAATTCTTGAAAAGCCGAAAATTCCGGTGGTGGTTTATTTCCATTACAATCCTGCTG
The DNA here is from genome assembly GCA_022360015.1 of Cytophagales bacterium. GTDB lineage: Bacteria > Bacteroidota > Bacteroidia > Cytophagales > Cyclobacteriaceae > Agaribacillus. The sequence continues at coordinate 1,879 of JAKSDQ010000106.1, read as the reverse complement.
CCGGTACTGTTTTTTGGTATCCTGTTGCTATTTATATACGTAAAGAAGGACGATATCCTTCAAGATCAAATTACTACGTTAAACAAGCAGCACAAAGGCCTTATCGTGGTAGGCAATTCCCACTTATCACCCTTTGAGAACTTCCCCTACATTTCTATAAAGGTAGATGATGTACAAGTGTACGAAACCAAAGAGGATGATACATCGGTTATCCTCGATGTTGCCGATATCTATGTCGGTTTCGATATATGGGATATTGTGGGCGGAAACTATGATATTCAGACACTTCTTATAGAAGAGGGATTCTTTAATATTGTGCTGCATGAGCATGGAACGACCAATCTTCAAAATGCACTTGAAGCTTCTGGTGAGACAGGTGAGGAAGAACCAGTGGCCATTCATCTCAAGAATATTGCGCTACGTAAGCTGGATATTCACAAGCTGAATGAAGCTACCGGTACGGATGTCGAGACTTTCATCTACTGGGCCAAAGGTGGATTTAACACGGGCAATGGCTTGATTTCGGCCCATATTGATACTGAATTTGAATTGAATGTGATTGATAATGGCGACACCACCTATATCCATCACAAACATTTTGAATTTCATACAGATGTTACACTTGATGAAAATACCGGACTGCTCACAATTAAACCTTCCGGTATAATAATGGAACATGGTGAATTTGAGTTGGAAGGATCGCTGGATACCAAAAATGACATGAACGTTGATCTTGCCGTAAAGGGTACGAAGCCCAATTTCGATATGTTCATTGCTTTTGCTCCGGAGGACCTCATACCAGTTCTGGAACGCTACAAAAACTCGGGAAAAATCTACTTCAATGCCGTGGTTCAGGGCCCTACACTCCACGGACAAATGCCGCTTATTGACGCGAAGTTCGGAGCAAGTGAGGCCTTCCTGGAAAACACCGATAAGGGGAAGCGCATTAATGACATGGGTTTTAAAGGGTACTTCACCAATGGTGAAGAACGCAATATGCGCACCATGGAATTCTCGCTGACCGACATGACTGCCAAACTGGAATCCGGAAAGTTTTTGGGTTCCGTTGTCGTTAGCAACTTTGAAGAACCGGAGGTGGATATGCAATTGAATGCAGATTTTAACCTGGAATTTCTGGCAGGTTTCTTAAATCTCACCGACATAGAAAATGCTTCGGGAAATGTATCGCTGGAAATGAAGTTTCACGACATTATTGACCTGGATCGACCGGAACTTGCGCTCAATGACCTTAACCAGGCGTATTTTAGTGAGCTGAAGGTGACAAATCTAAGCCTGTCTTCCGCACACCTTCCCACACCATTAAAACAGCTTGATATGCACCTTATTATGAATGGGAAACAGGCTACCCTCGATCAATTTGATATGTTACTGGGCAAATCCGATTTATCCATGACCGGATACTTATCCGACCTTCCTGCCATTGTGCATCACACAAATATACCGGTAGTTGCACACCTGGAAATTGAATCGGATGTATTCGATATCGCAGAAATAACTGGCTATTCAGAGAAAGACAGTACCGGCATAAATGAACGGATTGAGGATTTAAGCGTTGGGTTTTCCTTTAAATCTTCCGCCAAAGCTTTTACAGAATCGCGTTATCTACCCGAGGGAGAGTTTTTTATTGATAGTCTGCATGCTCAACTTAAACATTACCCACATGAGTTGCATGATTTCCATGTGGACTTTCTAATTGACGATCGTGATTTAAAAATTGTAGATTTTACCGGTTTTATCGATGATTCCGATTTTCATTTCAATGGATTGGTACATGATTATAGATGCTGGATGCAGGAAGATCTTAATGGTGACGTGGCTCTGGATATTACTTTAACATCTGACTTACTGCGACTGGAAG
>JAKSDQ010000204.1 GCA_022360015.1 Cytophagales bacterium | reverse complement strand
GACTTCGGTGCGCTGAATCAAATCGCCGATATAGTAAATGTTTTCCGCCTTCAGGCAGTTGGCCGAGCGCACCGTCAGTTCGAGATCGTCGACCGGGCGTAGTAATATCGGGTCGATATGCGACTCCGGCTCGACCTCGGCTTCGTCGTCCTCGATTTCGTCGCGGGGGCGATCTACCAGTTCTACGTAGGCCATGGGGGCTTTGTCGCCGGCGCGGAGGCCGCACTTCAAAATACGCAGATAGCCGCCGGGGCGCCCTTCGTAGCGCGGACCCAGTTCGCCGAACAGTTTGCCGACCGCCTCTTTGCTGCGCAGCCGCGCAAAAGCCAGGCGGCGGTTGGCGACGCTGTCATTCTTCGCCAGTGTAATCAGCGGCTCGGCGTAACGGCGCAACTCTTTGGCTTTCGGCAGTGTTGTCTTGATTAACTCGTGCTCCACCAACGACGAAGTCATATTGCGAAACATGGCTTTGCGATGCGAGCTGTTGCGATTCAGTTGACGCCCACTGTGACGATGACGCATAACGTTATACCCTTTAACTAAAGCCCTAGTCTCTAGCGACTAGCGACTAATGACTCTTCAAGCACTAACCTTGTCGTCGTTCCTGAGACTGGCCGGCGGCCAGTTCTCCAGCCGCATCCCCAGCGACAGCCCGCGCGAGGCGAGGATATCCTTGATTTCGGTCAGCGACTTCTTGCCCAGGTTAGGCGTTTTCAGCAATTCCACCTCGGTGCGTTGAATCAGGTCACCGATGTAGTAAATGTTTTCCGCCTTCAGGCAGTTGGCCGAGCGCACGGTCAGTTCCAGATCGTCCACCGGGCGCAACAGTACCGGATCGATTTCCTCTTCCTTCTGTTCCGGCTCGGACTCCTTCTCGCCCTCGAGGTCGACAAACACCGCCAGCTGCTGCTGCAGAATTGTCGCCGCGCGGCGAATTGCCTCCTCCGGGTCGATGGTGCCGTTGGTTTCCAGATCCAGCACCAGTTTATCCAGATCGGTGCGCTGCTCGACACGGGCACTCTCGACATTGTAGGCCAGGCGCTTGACCGGGCTGAACGAAGCGTCCAGCTGCAGGCGGCCGATGGCCCGGGTTTCCTCTTCGTCGTTGCGGCGCGCATCGGCGGGCTGGTAGCCGCGGCCACGGGCGACGGTAAGCTTCATATTCAGATCGACATCGCCGGTGATATTGGCAATGACATGCTGGGGGTTCTTGATTTCGACCTCGTGGTCCACCTGAATATCACCGGCGGTAACCACACCCGGGCCGCGCTTGCTCAGGTTGAGCACCGCACTGTCCTTGCCGTGCATGACAACGGCCACGCCCTTGAGGTTGAGCAGGATTTCGATGACATCTTCCTGCACACCCTCGATGGCGCTGTACTCGTGCAATACGCCGTCGATTTCCGCTTCCACCACCGCGCAACCGGGCATTGAGGAAAGCAGGATGCGGCGCAGCGCATTGCCCAGTGTGTGGCCGAAGCCTCGCTCCAGCGGCTCCAGCACAACCTTCGCATGGGCCGGGCCAATCTCGGTTACGTCAATATGACGCGGGGTTAAAAATTCGTTTACAGCACTCTGCAT
>JAKSDQ010000179.1 GCA_022360015.1 Cytophagales bacterium | reverse complement strand
GCGCTGGAATTTACCTGGAAATTCTCACCGATTTCCAGGGCATTGTAGCCTAGCGCATCGTTAAAGATATTCTCGCTTGACAACCTTGAACCCTGTTGTTGAAATTCATAGATACCGTACAATAAGGTAACATCGACCTGATGTTTCTCGGCAAATGTCTTGTTGTAGTTAACGATGTTCTCCAAGGTAACATTCTGAAGTTCCTGCACGTCCTTATATCCGCCTCCCAGCCTGTTAATTGGTTCATAAGAGCGGTCATAAAGAAAATCTTTCACATCGGTCTTGGTGTAGCCGGCATTTAATTTATAGGACAGACCATCCCAGACATAAATATCCACAAAAGCGTTGGTAAATAAAGTGTTGGTTACAAAGAGACGATCGGTCAACAACGGGCCAAGCAAAGGGTTGTTGACCAAACCAGCATCCTGGGGCAGCGGCCGAAGAGAGACACCATCCTCGAGATACAGGCTGGCATAAGGGCTTAGCCAGGCCGTCCGGCTCAGGTTTGCACGCACACCAGAGTTGTCCCTCGACGAGTATCCACTATTTATGCCCGCTTTCAACCAATCGGTTATTTGTGTGCTTAAATTCAACCGGCCCGAATAGCGTTCGAAATTGTCTCCCTTAACCGGTGATTTTACATTGATGTAGGAGCCGGAGAAGAAATAACTTATCGCTTCGTTCTTCCCTGAGACACTCAATTCGTAGTTCGAAATAGGGGCATCTTGCTTTATTTCCTCAAAAGGTTCAATGGATCTGCCTGCTTCGATATTTTCCAGTTCTGTCGGCGAGAAAGGAAGGGGGCCGCCCTCGGCGGCCTCTGCATCAGCTCTTCTGGCCAGATATTCTTCGGCGTTCAGGTAGTCCGGGATTAAGGCAAAGTCTGAAACCCCGATATAGGTATTGAATGTAATTTTCGGTTTTCCCTGCTGGCCCTTTTTCGTGGTTACTTCTATGACCCCATTGGCTGCCAGAGAGCCGTAAATGGCCGTGGAACTTGCATCCTTAAGAATAGCTATGGATTCGATATCTCCCGGGTTGATGTCGGAAAGTGAGCCTCCCGCATAAATAACCCCATCCAGTACGATCAATGGTGCATTACTGGCCGAAATGGAATTGATCCCTCTTATTGTGATCGTACCGTTCGATCCGGGCCTACCATTATCGGTTACCTGGACGCCGGCGGTGGTGCCCCGCAAAATCTGGGCGGCGTTGGCGTTGGGCTGTAATCTCGTATCCTCAATGTTTACTTTGGCCACCGCACCGGTCAGATCTTTCTTTTCAGAAGTGCCATAACCTACCACCACCACTTCAGAAAGCGTAGAAATATCAGGATACAGGGAAAGATTGATCACTGATTGTGTTCCTGTTTCCACTTGTTCAGAAGTATAGCCCACAAAAGAGAAAACCAGTACATTCCGGTCGCCAGGCACATCCAGGGAATAATTTCCATTGGCATCCGTAACCGTACCATTGGTGGTCCCCTGTATGAGGATGCTGACACCGGGAAGCGGTTGGTTATTCTCATCAGTCACGTTGCCGGTTATTGTGCGGACGGTGTCCCTACTATTTGATAATTTGTTCAATAGGGATATGTTCCGGGGTGTTTTCGTATCTTTATCGCCACCATTATCCAAATTCCCTGTTTTAATTCTTGATTTAAGTTTTTTTAGGGCTCCTTTGTTCTTGCGTTGATAAATGAGAAAAAAGTTTTCAGCGTTTCTTTTAAACCTAAGGTCATAAGGATCAAGGATCTTTTTTAAAGCGGATTCTATTTGATCTTCCGACTCCAGGTTTATTTCACCCTGAAAATATTTGCCCTCAATAACTGCTGTTTCATAGTGAAACAGCAAATTAAAACGGCTTTCCCACTCACTTAACAGGGCTATGAGGGATTTTCCCTTACCACCGACCTGGTGGTAAGTACCGGACTGATTACCTGGAATTTTCCCAAAAGAGGCTATTTCCTGGGCCACCGTACCGGCGTGTGCTTCAAAAAGCAGCATCAGTAAAAAAAACTTCAATGCCTTTGGTAAAATGTTTTTCATAAAAATTAACTTTAAATGTTACATAGTTACAATCTGTCCGGCGCCCCAACTTGCCATAAGGGGCCCGGACGGGTTACTCTCTATTGATTAGTAGTACCTGGTCTTCCTTGCGAATGATCTCTACATCAAACAAAGTAGAGATAGATTCCAGGATAATTTCACTATCGGGATTCTTGAAGGTCCCGGTATATTTTCTTTCAGCCAGTGAAGGGTTTTGGACAAATATTTTCAGACCATAATTATGCTGTAAAATATCTATGATTTCGCCAAGCGGAGTTTCCTTAAAGATGAGTACATTATTGCGCCAGGATGTATATAATTCCGGCTCCACCTTCTTCTTGATAATTTCTTCATGCTCAGTAGATACTTCAACCAATTCTCCTGGCTGCATGAGTACATTCAACATGCCATTTTCTTTGGGAATTTCCAGCTTTACTTTGCCCGAATTAAGCACTACCTGTGTGTTTATATCACGGTCTTTGACGTTAAACCGGGTGCCGAGTACTTCTACATTCAGATTTTGTGTTTGTACTGTAAATTTCGATCTACCGACTTTTTCCCCGACGGCGAGGTCTTTCTTTACTACGTTAAAAAAGGCCTCCCCCTCAAGCCATACCTCACGATGATCATTTTCACCCCAGTCCCTGGCAAACTTCAAACTTGAATTGCTATTTAGCCTAACCACTGAATTGTCAGGCAATTTAATCGTCATTGTTTCGCCGTAGGCAGTAACATATTCCTGGAAAGTGTATCCGGGGCCAAGAACGAAGTAGGCCACGGTGCTGACAACCAGGGTCCCGATGAAAACGGCAGCAAACCTGACCCACAACCTCTTGCGATTTGCCTTTAGACGGGTAATCTGATCCTCTCCGTGCATAGAAATAACTGTACCTTTGTTCCGGGTATTGTCAATTTTATGTTCAGCCCCCTCACGCATGACTGTTTCGATGTTCTGCCAAACCTTGTCGAAGTCTTCATTGCCCGGATGGTTCTTTTCGAAATTTATCAGAAGGATGAGCCGACGCGCCTCCTCGACGATGGGCTTCTTATCAGGATTTTCTGCCAACCAGGAATCCCAAAATGAGTCATATCGGGTATCGGTTTGCAATACCCAAACTTTAAACTTCTCATCCAATACAAAATCCTGCACTGAGTAATTGATATATTTCATTTATTTATCGACTTCCGGCAACGCTATCTGCATTGCGGCATTTTAGTATACAAATCAAACGTTTGACATATGTCTGAAACAGCCAATGCCCAAAGCACAGCACCGCAAACACATGCTTTATTAGTTAAAGGGCGCGGCTTGGGGAACCTTAGCAATTATTTTCAACTTTTTTGAAAAAATTTTAATACCGGCAATAAATCAGGTGTTTAATTTAGGAGTATGCCATAATGAGAGTTCTTTGTTGAGAAATTCGTAAAGCCATTAGTTGTTTGTGTTAGCCCTGCAACTGCTGTCCGGTTGCGGTTTAAAAGACTTCCTTGCCACAGAATGGGTAGTTGAATATGCCAGTGGCTTAACTGTGAAAGGTGAAATGTTCAGGTAATCCGGGGTGCCTTTTGCTATGTAGTGTGGCTTGACTAACCTGTTATGGTGATGGTTTGAAAGAAGACATCTTCTCTTTCAGGAAATAAAGGAACGCAGTAAAACTGCAACGGAGAAGATTTTATCCATTTGTTTCTTCAATTGACTGATGGCTTTTGAAAGAAGCACATAGGTTGAGCCAGGGCTGAGTGACATAATCCGGGCAATTTCATCACAGGTAAAGCCTTCATAATACCTAAGGAAAATAGCCTCTTTTTGTCTTTTTGATAAGCGGTTTATTCCATCGAGCAGCTTTCTTTTTTTCTCCAAACTTATTTCTTCCATAATCAGGGCATGTTCCCGGGGGAAAGAGAATGCAAATGTGTTCCCTTTTTTCTCTGCACTGAGCAGTTTGTGTTTTTTAAGCTGATCAAAAAGTTTCCGGCGCAGCGAGGTAAAGAGGTAGTTCTTAATGGAGTCTGTATAGGCTAAATTGTTGCGACTTTTCCATATCGCAATAAAGAGTTCCTGTATGCAGTCTTTGACTAATTCCGGGTTACCGGATATTTTAACCCCGTAATCATATAGTTTAAAAAAATGTCTGCGGTAAATAATGGCAAATGCCTGCTTGTCGCCTTGCTTGAACTCGCTCCATAGCGTCAAATCACTTTCATGATCCGGGCTATTTCCATTTTCCTTTCTATATGTAATTTTAAGGCCAGCCATAATTCGATTTCCATTTTATAAAATTTTAATCTAAACACCAAAATATCACCAGTGTAAATCAAACCAAAATCAGCATGCAGCCGGAAATATTTTTTTTGGTGGTAGTGAAAACGCTAAATCAGAAAGGATAATCCATTCATCTTATTTTATAGCAAGTTTAAAAAATTAACTGATCTGCATAAATTACAAATCTTCTTTAAAGCAACATCAATTTCCCTTGCCAGGTATAGCGATATTGGTTAACCGGTAATTTAAATCAGACAGCTACATCTAACATGATTTGTGTAAAGCACTTATGCCCCATTCCCTGAATTGGAGTGAATAAAAATAATCAATACGCCTTACACAACTGTCTGACTTCTCACCTTGC
>JAKSDQ010000289.1 GCA_022360015.1 Cytophagales bacterium | reverse complement strand
TTTCACTGCCTGATAATAACGAGTAGCAGCAATGACCGGTAGTCTGTACCCAAGCCATTTAATGAGTTATTGTAAATTATAGAGGCCGTTCAAAAAGTATCATAAGACACTGAGAATACCATTCAATGCCTATAAGATTTAGAATGGCTAAAGTAATATTGAGTTATATTTAATTATGTTGTGAGTTATTAATCAGACCTAAATGAAAAATATTTTATTAACTATAATAGTGGCATTTGGCGAGTTTACAGCATTTGCACAAGGAAGTTGGGATATTGGATACATAGAAGTTGACTCTATACGGGTTTCTGATGTTGGTAGGGCTGTGAAGTTAGATTTTAAACATATTTGGGCTGAACAAGGTGAGCCAAGATCAAAATCGATCAGAAAATATGTTATCCCTGAAGACACTAATCAAATCATTGTTGATGGAAACAAGGTCAATCTTATTGAAAAAAGAAAGATTTATGTTGACCATGGTTCTTTTAATGACCAATATTTAGAACTGGAATCTGAAGATCCTAATGTTTCCGTACGAATTTACAGCTCTGTACTTCAGGGGATTGAAAAGGATAAATTAAAATTCTCTGTTGTCATCGAAACATTCGAGGTTAAGAAAGAAAAACTTGGGAAAAAAATAAAAACTGAGACTTTTGAAATCCGAGTTGATAAAAAGGATCTTGACGGATTAATGGTGAAAAAATAACGATCATACAATAAGTTGAACATGAAAGACAAGCCAAATTTTGGTTGAAAATAACATTCTGCATCTTAGCTGGGATTGCAGTCTCGGCTGGACTTTTAATCTTATTTATGACTGAAGCTAAAGGCACTTATACTATAGTCCAATATACAATTACCAAACTAATAATTCTGTCTTCCCTATTTTACCCCCTTTCGGTAAGCAACAGAAATTACAAATCTCATAAGTATAACTCTATTTTGAACAAGCATCGTCAGAACGCATTGACAACATTCGACTGAGCTATTAAATTAGGATTTATATTTATTAATCGGATTAAATTTTGTTTTAAAAAAAATCTTTAAATTTGCAGCAGGGGAACACAGACACATTAATTTGTGTCGGGCTTATTTCTAACATTAGAGAAGAGATTGGGAGGTAAGTTTCGTTCTTGTACAGCTATTGTGCTACTCTAATAAAATTCAAATTTTATTGGAATGACTTTAAAAGCACCTTTAGTTTTACCCTTATCTCAAATAACCGGCATTTTAGAGACCTTAAATTTAATTCCTTTAATAGAGCAAGGTTTTCTTGCCCTGTCATCTAACAAGGCCATTGTTCCTCCTGTAGGCGAATTACTGTTCGATAATCCAAGAGGTGAAGCTCATATCAAATATGGTTATATTCTCAATCAGCCGTATTATGTGGTAAAAATTGCATCAGGGTTTTATGAAAACCCAAAACTAGGGTTGAAATCTAGCCAAGGATTAATGTTAGCTTTTAGCCAACAAACAGGTGTACTTAAAGCCGTATTGTTGGACGAAGGATATCTTACCGACATTCGTACAGCCATTGCCAGTATGATTACCCTTAGATATTTAGCTCCAAAAAACATTAAAAGCATCGGTATTGTGGGTACAGGAATCCAGGCCAAACTTCAATTAAAATATCTTAAAGAAGTTACTCCTTGTAAAAATATAATGGTTTGGGGAAGAACTGCTGAAAAAATAGAGGCCTACAAAGCATCATTCAAAAATTCAGATTATAATATTTCAATAACTTCATCCATAAAAGAATTGGCAAATACTTGCAATCTTATCATTACAACAACACCTTCCAAAGAACCACTTTTACAAGAATCGCAAATAAAAAAAGGTACGCATATAACTGCTATTGGTTCGGATACTTCGGAAAAAACAGAGCTCGATTCTAACATTATAAAAAAAGCTGATATTGTTGTTTCAGACAGTATTGAACAATCTAAGTCCAGGGGAGAAATATATCGAGCCAGACAAGATGATTGTTTGAATCCAAACAAACTTATTGAATTGGGCAACCTTATAAAAAACCCAGCCTTGGGCAGACAAAACAACCAACAAATTACCGTAGCAGATTTAACAGGAGTTGCTGTTCAAGATATTATGATTGCCACAGCAATACTCAACAATTTAAAAAACATATAACATGAACATTAGAATATTTGATTTAGAACGTATTCAATCTTTATACGAAAACACAGTCCCTATCAATCTTACAGAAAGCGGATTTCATCCTTACACTTTAGAAGAATTACTTACGGAAGAACAACTAAAAATGTTAACCACAACTGTTTTGGGGTACGGACAAACCAATGGTTCCATTCCGTTAAGACGGACCATTGCTACATTATACCCAAACTGTAACGAAGAAAATATTTTAGTAACCAATGGTTCTGCTGAAGCCAATTTTATTGCTTGTCATACCATGTTAAAACCCGGAGACGAAATCATAATGATGGTGCCCAACTATATGCAAATTTGGGGCATTGTGGAAGAAATGGGATGTAAGCCTAAAAAATTTCATCTAAAAGAAGAAAACAATTGGCAACCGGATTTAGAAGAATTGGAATCTCAAATGAACACTAATACTAAAATGATTGCCCTATGCAATCCCAATAACCCTACAGGATATGTTCTTTCTAATGATGAAATGAAAGCCATTGTGCAGATTGCTAAAAAATATGACGCATGGATTTATTGTGATGAAGTGTACAAAGGCGCAGATTTGGATGGCATAGAAAAGCCTGGTTTTTACGGTATGTACGATAAAGTAATGGTAAACGGTGGACTTTCTAAAGCTTACGCACTTCCTGGTTTACGTTTAGGTTGGCTTGTTGGTCCGGAAGCGTTAATTGCAAATACGTGGGCGTATCATGATTATACATCAATTACTGCAGGAATATTAAGCCATAAAATAGGTGAAATTGTATTACAACCCGAAACGCGAAAAAAAGTATTATCCAGAAATATAAAAATGTTGAACGAGAACTTGCAGTTAACCATAGATTGGGCAAAACAATATGGCGATTTAATGGAATTTGTTCTTCCAAAAGCAGGGGGAATGGTATTCTTAAAATACAAATTCCCGATTAATTCTACCGAGCTTTCAGACTGGTTACGTTTGGAGAAAGGCGTATTTATTCTTGCAGGCGATGTATATGGTATGGATAACCATTTTAGGATTGGTATTGGAGCGGAAAAGAAAGATCTGTTAAAAGGTTATAATATACTTAGCAGTGCTTTAAAAGAACGGTTTACTATTAAATAAACAGTATCTAAGATGCGTTAGTCAAAGCAAATGGTGAAACAGAAATAGCAAGTGCTACTGCCAAAAAATAATTTAGCATACCATTGCACGCAAAATTATCTGCGATTTTTTTAGTCAATTCACTATTATTAAGGAAATTTTCATGCCTGCTTGTAAACGGTTATAAGCATTTGTAAGTACTTAATGGAAAAGTACTTTTATAAACATGTTATATACAAGAGAAAACAAATGAATAGAATACAACATATAGAGAATGAAATTTCTGAATTGAGAAGCCATTTGCAGACTCATAGACTATACGATAACCTTAAGGGAATAGAGGACATTAAGGTGTTTATGGAAAATCATGTGTTTGCAGTTTGGGATTTCATGTCACTTTTGAAGAGTCTTCAAATAACACTGACAAACGTTCAGACTCCCTGGACACCTCCTAATAATCCTACTCTATCAAGATTTATAAATGAGATCGTCCACGGGGAAGAAAGTGACATAAATGAATTGGGGGAACCTAAAAGTCACTTTGAAATGTATATGGACGCAATGATACAGATTAAAGCAAGTACCCAGGAGATCGATAAATTCATAGAACATATAAAATCAGGATATACGGTTGATTATTCACTGAACGAAATTAAAGTAGACCAACGAGTAGCTGAGTTTGTGAAATTTTCATTTTCAATTATTGAAACCAATAAGCCACACCTTGTTGCCTCTGCCTTTACTTTTGGGAGAGAAGACGTCATTCCGGATATGTTCATCGAAATTTTGAATTCAGCGGATTCTGAAAACAAATCTTTTAAGAAATTACGATATTACCTTGACCGTCATATAGAATTAGACGGAGACGAACACGGTCCTCTTTCTCTTCAAATGGTTTCTGAACTTTGCGATAATGATGATGATAAATGGAGCGAAACTTTAACAGTTGCAAAGCAATCTTTACAGAAAAGAATTTCACTTTGGGACGCTATTAGTGATTTTATTCAAAAAGAAAAACCAGCATATACATGATATAAAAGGCATTAGCCCAATTATTTAATTAATATCCTCTCCCCACTATCCCAACTTTTAAATTCATTGGTATAGTATAAGTAGGCTGAGCTTGCCGGAGATTCGAAACTACCGGTTATTTCAGACTTCAGATCAAGGTTAACCTCTCTTACAGCTTCCGGGGTCATCTGTCTGAAATACAAAATGACGTAGTTTTTCTTTATCTCGTAATAGTCGACTTTTTTTGTTTCCTGCATTTTTTTGAGCTGCCACGGTTGAGGACTTAACCCCGAAGGAATCCCTATTAAGGCAACAGTCATAGGCAACCCTTCTTTGCTGAGGTTTTTGACAGTTGATGTAAGCCGGACCGTTTCACCTAAAGTAATGGCTGAACTTGATAATGCTGTTTGCAATTCAACCTTGCATTCTGCTTGACTATCTGGTGTATAAGTAGACCATTCGACATCGAGAGAATAGGGCAATGGTTCATTTGTTCCCTCAAACTTTATGGTGACCACCTGGCTGCCTTCCGAAAGAAATTTCTCCAGTCCATCAATTAAAATCTCACCTTTTGCACCTTTTGCATAGTGTTTAGAAGCAACTTTCTTCTTGTCTACATAGACTTCAACTGTACCACTGGTATTGGTTCTCTTTGCAAATTTGGCATATTCGGTAAGTGCTTTCAAGGCCAGAATCGTAGCTTGCGTAGATCCAAATCCACCATAATTGCTTCTGGATGATACTATGTAGTTTACCCCTTTTTGGAGGTGTTGAATGCTCGGACTTTCCGATTTAAGAATAGCCAACACAATCAATGAAGCAGTTTCTACCTGCAGGGATTTTCCGTAAGATTTGGTTATTGAATGATCTGCTTCTAATTCTCCAAATCCTTTGGTATCAATTTGTTTGATAAGCAGATCTATGGCTTTGGATCCTTTTGATTTCTTGTTTAAGTTGAAACTTGCATTTGCGATTAGTGCTAACTCATAGCTATCATTTTTGCCTAAAGCAGTCTCAATTGATTGGCTGAATTCATTCTCGATGTCAGTAACCCCACATTCGGATAATGCATAAACGATATAGGCATTGGAAACATCAGCGGAGGCCCTGCCAAATTGATCCAATGCCTGGTCGCTTCGATGGAAGCCTCCCTTTCCATCTCTTCTGTTCAATAGCCAATCTGAAGTTCTGGCCACCATTTTCGGATCAACACTGGCGTAAACTTGATTCATGTCATTAAACTCCATTAAACCATAGGCGGTTAAGCCTTCATGGGGAGGGGTGTTTCCAAACCACTCATATCCTTTATTTTTGGTCTCAAAAGCGGTCAGCTTATTGTATCCTTGATCGATAAGCGTCAGCGCTTTTTTCTTAATTTTTACGTCAATGCTACCGCTTTCCTCCATGTATTGCAGTGCTAAAATATTTGGATAGGTACTGGAAGAAGTTTGTTCAAAACATCCATAAGGCTCTCTAAGAATTGATTCGATGCCACTCATTAAATCACTGAGGACATCGGGATAAACGGTTAATCGACCACGAAGAGAATTATTTATTAATGCATTGATTTTAAGGTTATACGAAGCGCTAAGTTCCTTTCCGGAAAAGGATCGCGATGCAGGAAATCCTTTAGGCATTATTTCAACTACCTGTTCGAATGAGTCGCTCAATCCCTGGCTGTCAAATGAAATGTTTATTGAGTTGATTCCGGCATTTGGAAGTATCTTATAAGGGGTGGTTATCGTTTTTGTGCTGCCAGCGTTGACGCTGATTTGCTCAATGCTGTTTTCCAATAATTTAAAACTTTCAGGGGCTTCAATTTTCAAAATCCCTTTGATCGTTTGATCGGTGTTGTTTTTTAAAGTAATTGGGATGTTCAATTCATCTTCAAAAGAGACGACAGAGGGTATCTTTGTGTTTAGATTGAAGGGTAACTGGGTATAGTAAGTGTATTCCTGTCTACCAACCCCACCATTTGTTGCAACACCTTCTACGGTTGCTCTAAATGTGCTCACATCGTCGGAATTATAAAAAGTGATTTTAGCTTCTCCGGTTTTATCAACCACTAAGTTTGGCTTCCAGAAAATGGTTTGACGGAAATCCGTCCGTATTTCCACCGGTTCTGTTGATTCATATTGTGGCGCATAAAACCGGCGTGCCCGGTAATATTTGGCCGTCTGAGACTTCATACTGAAATCTGATTCCCTGGCAACATTTAGCATCAAACCGGTTTCATAGTCAATGTAGTTGTTGATACTAAAGGTGATAGGTACGACCATTCTGGTTTTAACGGCTCTTCCACGTTGCTGGCCAGGATTCCATTTAGATGATTCCTTAATAACACGAACAGCCTCTTCATCACAGCCTGCACCTATTCCTTTGAGTACTCTAACATCAGTGACCGTTCCGTCTTCCCCGACTATAAATTGGATGAATACCTTGCCTTCGACTCCCAATCTCATTGCCTTTTTTGGATAGTCAATATTCCTGGAAACATACTCATAGAATTTTTTTATGCCACCGTCAGGTTCAGGCATTTCTTCTACAATATTAAAAATTTCATCTGCCACATCTTCTTCCGGTAATGCTTCAAATACGATGTCTTCAATTACTTCCCTTTCGATGATTTCAACATCCATATCAACTTCAATTTCTTCACCGATTTCTTCTTCATCAGGAATCTCTACTATCTCCGGAAGAGCTGCCTGAACCTCGGCAGCCTCAAACCTTCTTACTCTTTTGTTCCTACCCCTTCTAGCCATTCCACGAACCATAACTACATTTTCTTGTAATTCCATTATATCCGGTGCCATGGTAATATCCATTCTTTGATTGATATTGGCCTCTTGAGAGATATAGCCTATGTAAGAAAAGACAAGTAAATTTCGGCCGGATGGAACATCCAATGTGAAATTACCATCAAAATCCGTAACCGTACCAACGGTAGTGCCTTTTACTATTACATTGACTCCGGGAAGTGGATCCCCATTATCCGAGTCAATAACCTGCCCTGTTACTTGTTTCCCTATCTGATAGCCAATTGAATAATCATTGATCTGTTGAATTCGACTAAAACCATCATCGGTGGTTGCCTGCAAGGTAAGTGGTATCGACAGATCCAGATTCTCAAATTCAAATTTTCCATCTTTATCTGTGTATATAAACTCTTCTGTTTCCAACACTGTGACTTTAGCATTTTCTATGGGCACATCATTTTTAAACCTTACAACAGTGCCTTGGACAACCGCTTTTTCAGCACTATAGCCAATTTGACTTTTCCATTCAGCACTTGACGTTTCAAGAATTTCAGCCCATTCAAACCTTCTCCATCCTTGAGTCAAGAGTAGATAGTCTAAAGCTTTTTTTGCTTTTGGTTCGTCTTTTTTGAAATAGAAACCTGGCTCTTCAATTTTTCCTTTGACATCAGAACTCAACAATAGATAAGACATGATGTTGTCTTGCTTGTCATCGGCGAAGCTGATTAATTTGTCATCAACTACCGCAAGTGAGAGGTTAGCCGCGACGGGCAAGCCATCCTCGTCATTCACTTGCACAGTCATTTCTACGGGCTCTCTTGGCAGGTACTTTTCCTTATCAGTTGATATTTTGATATTGATATCTTTGTGTTGATTAGCAAAGAACAAACGCTCACATCTCGGAGTCCTATTATGATCAAATAGGGTAAGCTGAACGACTCCTACTGGAAAATCTGCTGTCGAAATTGCCAGTTTATTACTTCCTT
The DNA here is from genome assembly GCA_022360015.1 of Cytophagales bacterium. Classification (GTDB taxonomy): domain Bacteria; phylum Bacteroidota; class Bacteroidia; order Cytophagales; family Cyclobacteriaceae; genus Agaribacillus. The sequence continues at coordinate 937 of JAKSDQ010000289.1, read as the reverse complement.
CCTTTAATCTTGTCTCCTTAGAAAAGTAAATGTTTCCACGAGTTTGTCCTACTAAGGTGACCAAATTTTGGATAGGTGAATGAATGTCTAATTGGACATGTAAAGGGTCATCTGTATTAACAGCCATCCTATATCCTTTGGATAGGGACTTGGGAAGGGGAAATTCCTTTTTGAGATCAACGGGCTGAGTGATCCGAGCGAAATATTGCCGGTCATCTTCCGGAGTCATATGAAAGGATCCCATACCCTGATGATAGCTTTTAAATTCGGTAATGATAGCCCCTTTGTCATCCACAACCACTCCAGCTATATCCGCTGGTTTTCCAAATTCATTAAGCGCCTTAAAGGCCACCTCACTTTTGACATTTCTGATTAAGTCTCCCCCTTCCGGAAAGAATTGTAATGAGATATTATTGAGCACAATCGGGATAGATCTTGATATAGACTCTTTAGCTCCTTCATATTCTATAATCACATTTAAGAGACCGTCATTGCTCTTTAATCTTTTAGGGAGGGAAAAGATCATATAGGCCAATCCCTCTTCATCTGTCCGGCTTTTGTCTTCTTTGTATTCTTTACCTTCAATATGAGCTGTGTAGTTGAATTTATAATTTTTAAGCGGTTTGTTTTCAATAGTCGAAAGCTTGAGCTTAGCAATTACCTCATCCCCCGGGCCATAAGCCTTTCGTTCGAAATCCAGATTCATCAATAGTTTAGGTAACAGGACAGACTGTACCTGTATTTCTTTTTCGAAGAACCGATCTTCGGAAAAATTCTTCATCCAATTGGTGTATGCTCTGACCTTGTAGATACCCCCCGGAGCATTTGGAGCAAGCTTGAAGTCACCGTGCGTTGATCCATTTTTAGCAATGAGGTTTAGCGTTTTTTCTACGCTGCCCTTCGGGTTGATGAGTTCCACATAAACAATTTCGCTGGT
>JAKSDQ010000044.1 GCA_022360015.1 Cytophagales bacterium | reverse complement strand
TGTAGCGGGGGTAGGACTCGAACCTACGACCTTCGGGTTATGAGCCCGACGAGCTACCAACTGCTCCACCCCGCGATATGTCTTTTATAGCTGTATGAAATTACTTGTTAATTTAAGTCTTTTCACTTGCTTTTCTCAAACGAGGTACAAAACTAGATGTTTATTTGTAAATATCAAGTACCTTTGCGAAATAATTTTTTGAAATATGCCAAAAAAGCTACATAAAGCTGGTTTTGTCAGTATTATTGGTAAGCCCAACGTGGGAAAATCAACCCTCATGAATGCGATGGTGGGGGAAAGGCTTTCTATTATTACTTCCAAAGCCCAGACCACACGCCACCGGATCATGGGGATCCTCAGTGGTCAGGGTTTTCAGGTGGTGTATTCGGATACACCCGGTACCTTGTTGCCAAAGTACGAACTGCAGCAATCCATGATGCGTTTTGTGAATGCTTCGCTGGAAGATGCAGATATCATTCTTTTTGTGACCGACCTATACGAGAAAATGGATGAAAACGATCCGGTTTTCGCGAAGATTAACAAAAGCCCGGTGCCAGTGATCTTTTTGCTGAACAAGATCGACCAGGCCAAAGGCAGTCAGGCAGAGGATAAGCTGACCTATTGGAAGGCGTTGGTCAAGGCAGATAAGTACATGTTAATTTCAGCTTTGGAGGGTACGAATATTGTCCAGGTATTTCAGGAGATCCTGCTCAGGCTACCGGAGCATCCTGCTTTTTTTCCCAAGGATGAAATCACCGATAAGCCGGAGCGGTTTTTTGCGGCGGAAATTGTGCGGGAAAAGATTTTTCTGAATTACAAAAAAGAGGTGCCTTACAGTACCCAGGTGGTGATCTCTGAATTTCATGAGGAGGAAAAAATTATCCGGATGCGGGCTGAAATATATGTGGAGAGAAAGAGTCAAAAGGGAATCATCATCGGTAAAGCAGGAGCAGCACTTAAAAAAATAGGTACGGCGGCAAGAATTGACATGGAAAAGTTTTTCCAAAAAAAAGTGTTTTTGGAGACTTTTGTGAAAGTGGAGCAGGACTGGCGGAAGAAACCGCTTAAATTAAAGGGATTCGGATACGAACAATAAATAAAATGGCAAATATTGTAGCAATTGTAGGAAGGCCCAATGTGGGTAAATCCACACTTTTTAACCGCCTGATAGAGCGTAAAAAGGCAATCATGGACAATGAAAGCGGCGTTACCAGGGACCGGCATTACGGCTATGGTGAGTGGACCGGAAAGCATTTTACAGTGATCGATACCGGCGGCTATGTTACGGGGTCGGACGATGTGTTTGAAGAGGCCATCCGAAAGCAGGTGAGGGAGGCATTGGAAGAAGCGTCGGTAGTATTGTTCATGGTAGACTGTTTTGACGGGTTAACCGGACTTGACAAGGACTTTGCCAAAGTGGTCAGGGGGATGAAAAAGCCGGTGCTGGTGGTGGCCAATAAAGCGGACAATACGGCAAGGGCTTATATGACCGGTGAATTTTATGGCCTGGGCCTGGGTGAGGTATTTGCCATATCTTCGGCCAATGGTTCAGGCACCGGTGAATTGCTGGATGAGGTGGTTAGCCATTTTGACAGTGATGACGATGAGAATCCCGATGAAGGTATCCCGAAAATAGCGATACTGGGTAGACCAAATGCCGGAAAATCATCCTTTTTAAATACCCTGCTGGGGAAGGAACGAAGCATTGTGACAGACGTGGCCGGTACTACCAGGGATGCGATCGACTCACGTTACAACCAGTTTGGTAAGGAGTTTATCCTGATTGACACGGCTGGGATCAGGAAGAAGTCGAAGGTGAAGGAGGACCTGGAGTTCTATTCGGTGTTGCGGGCGATTCAAAGCCTGCAAGACGCAGATGTTTGTGTGGTGATGGTGGATGCCACCCGGGGACTGGAGGCACAAGATTTAAACATCATCGGCCTCGCCCATAAATACAGCAAAGGGGTGATGATTATGATCAATAAATGGGATTTGATAAAAAAAGATAATCAGACCGTTAACAAATACAAAAAGGAAATAAGCCAAAAACTGGGTGAAATGCATTACATTCCTGTGGTGTTTGCCTCAGTATTAACCAAGCAACGAATATTTAAGGCCATTGAACTGGCCATTGAAATTTATCAAAACCGTATTAGGAAAGTTCCTACTTCGGCCTTGAATGATATATTGTTAAAGGAAATCGAGCGTTTCCCCCCCCCTGCTATCAAAGGTAAATACATCAAAATTAAATACGTGACGCAATTGCCCACCCACACTCCTGCTTTTGCGTTTTTCTGCAACCTGCCACAATATATCAAACCGCCCTATAAGCGGTTTCTAGAGAACAAAATCCGCAAAAACTTTACATTTGACGGGATTCCCCTAAAATTGTTCTTTAGAAGAAAGTGAGAAATTTTTACAAATCTTAATTATTTTCTAACTTTGCCAGCTTATTCCAAAACAATAAATATTATGAAAAAACTATTTGCGTTATTATTGATTAGCGGGGTCACTTTCGGATTTATTGCTTGTGACTCAGCCAAACAAAAGGCAGAGAATGCAGTAGAAGAAGTAGTTCAAGATGCTAAAGAGGCGGTTGAGGAAGCTACCCAAGAAGCGAAACAAGCTGCAGACTCTCTGGTAAAGGAGACAGAAAAAGCTGCAGACTCTGTCGTGAACGAAGCAGAAAAAGCAGCGGAAGACGCAGTTGAAAAAGCGAAAGAAGCTGCAAAAGAAAACTAACTGAATAATTGAAATACGAGATCTATTCGGGCTGCGTTTATAATGCAGCCTTTTTTTTTGAGAATGATTTATTTTTAATTGTAAGTTATGCCCACAGAAGATATCAAAAGTTTTCTAAAACCCTACTTACCATCAAAAAGCCTTGATTACTGTGCAAAACTGTGGCATCGGCACCCTTTTCATTTTAAAATTACCAAAAAAAGAAAAACAAAGCTTGGTGATTACAGATACCATAAATTTCACAAAAGTCATACAATCACTGTGAACGGTGATTTGAATATTTATCATTTTCTGGTGACCTACCTGCACGAAGTAGCCCATCTGTTGGTTCGGTTGCAATATGATGGGCGGGAGCAGCCTCATGGGGTGCAATGGAAAAGGACGTTTCAAAAGCTGATGAATCCTGTCTTGAATGAATCGGTTTTTCCCCGGGATATCCTGATCCCGCTACAAAAGCACATGGCCAATCCCCGGGCTACTACCTATACAGACCTGCGGCTTACCAGCGCTTTTCGCAATTATGATACCACGCAGCAACCCGTACTGTTTTTATTAGATGTACCTGTAGGGGGCAGATTTGAAATTGACGGCAGAGGGTTTGAAAAACTTAAAAATAATCGCACCAGGGCAGTATGTAAGGATCTGAAAAACGGGAAGAAATACCTGGTACCCAAAATGGCGGAGATCAGATGGCTAGATAAGTGAAATTCTCCTGGTGATCAGCCCATTGACTAATTCAAAAAACTGTTGAGGATGCAGTGTCCTCCAGTTATTGATTTGCAAGCTGCCGCCGGTATTAATATATGTATCAATGTTATAATTGCCCCATTCTTCCAGGACAAAATCCCTGAAGTTAACTGCCGCAATCCAGCCGGGGACTTCACCATTTATGTCATCTTCCACATCCTCAAACCATTCTTCATAATAGCAATCATCCGAACCGTGAAAATTTAAAACATTTTCCCCGATCAGGATGTATTTCTTAATGCCCATCGGATTAAAATGATCCACAATATTTCTTTTGAGATGCATGATATCGTTGTTAAGCGCGTCGTTCCACTCGCCTATAAACTCGATGATGATAAAACCTTTATGATAGTCTGCAAACAAGATTTTGATATACAGTGTCTCAGAACCCATAAAATCCCAGGAAGGATCGATGTAATATCCGTAAATGGTCTCAGAATACAGCTCATAGTTGTATTCCTTGCCATAAAACGGGGAGTTGACGTCCTCCTCCGGGACGTAGTACTTTTTCCAGTTATAAAAAGGCTCTATCTCGTGCATTCAAAATATCACTATTAATATTTAAAATTAAACATTTCCCTCCACTTGAGGTCACAGAGATATTAAATTATTATGAAATTTATTAGCCGTCGAGGTCAGATTGATGGTATAGGGTTAAGCCTGCGATAGGGGATTCGAGGATGTTTTTAACAGTGATCCCTTTGTCATTCGCCACTTGTCGAAGGATATTGGTGTAATAAAAAGCAATTGATCCGACAAAATGAACTTTGTACTGGTCAGCATTCTTGTATTTAAGAACATTTTTATCCATAAAAAGTGCAAACCCGTCATAAACCAGTTGATAAACATACGGGTCCCTGATATGATGAAACAGAAATTTGGAAAATGATGCCAGGTAGCGGTTAGGATAAGGTTGGGTATGTACCTCATTCAGAATTTCATCGTCTGTCATGGGGTATCTTTTTTTAAATCTTTTGTGTAATTCAGTTGGTAACTCTTTTCTTAAATAACGGATCACCAGTTGTTTTCCAAGATAGGAGCCACTTCCCTCATCACCCAGCAGAAATCCGTATCCGCGAATGTTTTCTACAATTTTCCCTCCATCATACAAACAGGAATTTGCCCCGGTACCCAGAATACAGGCGATGCCCGGCTCACGATGGCACAACGCCCTTGCGGCACCCAGAATATCGTTCTCTACCTGGACCATAGTCCCGGGAAAATTTTTGGTTAAAGCATTTTTCAACACATCCTGTTTCTCCTCATTGACACATCCGGCCCCGTAAAAAAAGATTTCACTCACCTGATCCTGTATCTGGGGCCGGAAGTTTTTGGCTAGTTCTTCACTGATTTCGTCCTCGTCCTGGTAAAAAGGGTTAAGGCCTCCTGATTTGAATTGCCGAATGGTACCGTCAGCATGAATTGCACGCCAATCTGTTTTGGAAGACCCACTGTCTGCTATAAGCTTCATATCCGTTTTAAGTTTTAATATCGGTTTTGCACAATCCGGCCTATTACTTTAAATTTATCGAAAACGTTATCCGTGTGTGGCGCGTCGGCCAGTTCCGTTGTAAGATCCTGACCGGCCCAATGTTCATAATGCCGGCCATTTTTCCATAGTCTTGAATCGGACACATCGTAGATCAAACCTTTGTAAGCGACCCATATTTCCGGTCTGTCCTGTCCGTTACGAAGGGCAAGTTGGTGGCGGGTGTAGGATCGAAGGTTGGGCGGTGACTCGTCAGGCATTGGCGGTAATGTGGCTGTAGTCCTTAACCACAGTATGTAAAAATTTTACAGGTGGCAAATCGGTGTTTACTTCCAGTAGTTGTCTGGTCTTCTCTGTAAGCGTCTCCACAGCTCTGACATCACCCGTTTTCCGGTAGGCTGTCAATACTTCCATGATGATCTGTACATCCTGTTCGCTTAACTTGGTCACCTGTCTGAAAGTAGGCTCATAGTCCTCTTTAATACCTTCTTTTAACACGTTTTTGTTGGGCATTACCGGCTTCTTTTTGGTATTGATCACTGTAGTACCGGCGGCCAGGTCCCCTAACCTTTGTCCTTTGCCACCGATGACAATACACAAGATAGCTGTGGCACCATAAAAAAGAAAATCCACTGGCCTGAGTATCCACCGCAACAAATAACTTCCCAGACCGGGTTGGGTGCCATCCAATTTGATCACCTTGATGGAAAGTTGTTTTTTGCCAATACTTTGTCCGTCCATCGACAATTCACTGACGAGGTGATAGAGCATTACCGGGATATAAAAAATCAGTAAAATCCACGATTCAGCATCACCGAATAGTTGAAAGTAGCCGATCAGAGCCGCAATAATGTAGGCAGCCATGATAAGACCATCGATCAGATAGGCGCCAATTCTTGCCCCCAAACTGGCTAATTCGTAGTGGATATAAACATTTTGGCTTGTTTGTACCTTTACTTGCATCTATGTTTCAGGTCACTCAATAACATTTTAAGGCAAAATAAAATATTTTAAGTTTTAAACAGGCATTTATGGTACTTAAATATCGATCGGTTGGGAAATAAGCACCAAAGCCCGGCAGATAAGTTTGTCCGGAATTGACTTGATTATTATAATAATTTCATAGATTTATTAAAAGTTTTATCATCCTAACGTGAAAATTTTGACAGAACTTTCAAAGCCACAAAAATTAGTCAAAAACCTGATTGGATTTCTTGAAACCAAGATTGAGTTGATCAAATTGGACATCAGGGACGAGTTTACGGAGGTTTTAACCAAAATGGTTGTTTTTATAGTCGTTATGTTTTTATTATTTTCAACGATTATGTTTGCAAGCATTACCCTGGCCAATTATTTAAATCAATTGTTTTCCAGTACCTTTATAGGCTATGGTATCATAGCTGTTTTTTACCTGCTTTTGATCGGGTTGATATATTTGTTGAGGAACAATAAAATGCTGAAAAAATTTGTAAGCGATCAAATTAAAAAACATTTGGAATGAAAAAGGAGACACATGAAGGCAATGAGATCCGTATTAGCAACGGATCGGGTCACCTTGTCCCGGATCGTCGTGGATTAATGCAGACCAACGCCGACTATCAGGAGGCCCTGGAAGATCAGCTAACAGCGTTGAAGCAGGAAGCCGAAAGCTGGCTGAAAGGGGCGGCTATCATCGGTGGGATAATATTTGTGGGTTACAGTTTTTACAAACTGTTTATGGAAAAAGATGAGAAAGAAGATATACCCATGCAGGAAAATGAGGCAACACTGACGCCTGTTCATAACAAAAGCGAGTCTTCCATTGTGCGCATGATAAGAGAGTCGATTGCTTTGTTTTTGATAGGAATTGCCAAACAGAAGATACAGGAATTCTTACAAAATTTAGAAAGTGAATATGAAAATGGAGATACTCCGTCAGCTCAGCAGTAGACAAAGGGAGGGGCGCAAATCTTTTTCGGTTTTAATCGATCCCGATAAAGTAGCAGATAGCCGCTCACTGGTTAAGGTACTTAATATGAGCCAGGAAAATAAAGTGGATTACTTTTTTCTTGGTGGCAGTTTAATCACCACTAACAACATAAGTCAAATCCTGTCTGTCATAAAAGATAATTCCAATATACCTGTGGTGCTTTTCCCTGGCAGTAATATGCAGATTGTCAGCGAGGCGGATGCTATTTTGTTTCTGTCGCTGATTTCCGGGCGTAATGCCGAGCTTCTGATCGGACAGCATGTTGTGGCGGCACCTATACTCAAGAAGCTTACGATGGAAATTTTATCTACGGGGTATATTCTGGTAAATGCAGGGAATCAAACTACCGTATCATACATGAGCAATACCCAGCCGATTCCCTATGAAAAACCTTCAGTAGCGGCTTGTACCGCTATGGCGGGGGAAATGCTGGGTCTCCGCCTGATTTATTTGGACGCGGGGAGCGGGGCAAAGATGCCGGTTTCTAATAAAATGATTAGCATGGTCAGGAAGTCGGTCAGCGTGCCGCTGATTGTGGGTGGAGGAATCAATTCCGGGGAAAAAGCAGAAAATATCCTCTCAGCCGGTGCCGATATGATTGTTATCGGCAATGGCATTGAAGAAAAACCGGAACTGCTCATTGAAGTATCCGACAGGATCAATGAAATCAATGAATCCTTAAACGTTCATAAGTGATTCCCTTCTTCTCATTTTACCCGCTGGGATACCAAACATCATTTTAAACCTCCTGCAAAAGTAAGCGGTGTCTTTGTACCCTACCTCTTTACCAATCTGGCGAATGCTCTTTTTGGTGGTTCTTAACAAGGTTACGGCCTTTTCCATCCGTTGGTATTCAATATAATCCTGGGGATTAATACCTGTCAGCATTTTGAAATACTGCCCCACATAGTCTTCTGAAACGTTGGCAACGTTGGCCAGTACCTTGTTGGACAGGTCCCCACCGATCTGCTCCTTTATAAAAGCAAAGATATCGATCAGCCTGGGGTCTTTAAAATAGGTACTATTCGTGGCCAGTTGTTCTACAAATAACCTGTTTTTCAAAATATACCTCACAATTTCAACCACCAGATAATCAGTGCATATCTTGACCACACGGCCCTTGCCGGCATTTTCCGAAAGGTCTTCCTCGATAACACTTTTTAGCAGGGTTGTAATCTTCTCATCTCTGATGATAAAGGGGGGGATGTCCAATGAGGCAAAAAAGTTGACAGAGTCAAACACCTTGGCTTCGAAGGTAATGTAGCTAAAATTTTCAGCCGTGCCATCATCATGTAGGGCTAAAGGTTGAAAATACCGTTCGCGGTTACTTATAAAATCGTCGTTGGAAAGCCTCATCGGCTCCCCGCTACCATAAGTGATGGAAACCATCTTACCGCCCGGAATAAATAAAAGTTCACCTTCTTTTACCACTTCCTTGTCCTTACCAAATTTTATTTCACCTTTTTTGGGAAGGATGAGCGTGTTCTCAACGTCATAAAAGTTTTCGATAGTCAAGGGGTGTAAAATTTTAATATTTTTAGCTTTTATAAAGCGAACACCCAATGATTCAATGATTTTGTTATAATCTTCCATCGATCTTTATATGAGTAATTATTAGTAAAAATATAACTATATACAAAAATATTTGTACAAATCTAATGCTTTTTTACAAATAATCAAATAATCACACTAATTATAAAAATTGTGTAAAAAATAAAATGAAAGATTATTTTTTTTTCACAAATTATATTATTTCAAGAGTTCCCTGGAAATGACGATTTTTTGGATTTCGGAGGTGCCTTCGTAAATCTGTGTGATTTTTGCATCCCTCATCAGTCTCTCCACATGATACTCTTTTACGTACCCGTAACCTCCGTGTACCTGTACTGCCTCGACAGTCACTTCCATAGCGGTTTGTGAAGCATATAACTTGGCCATAGCACTGTGTTTGCCAAATTCTTTCTTCTGATCTTTGAGCAAGGCTGACTGCAAACATAACAAACGCGAAGCTTCAATTTTTGTAGCCATATCCGCCAGTTTAAATTGTATGGCCTGGTGTTTTGAGATTTCCACCCCAAATGCTTTTCTTTCTTTTGAATATTTTAAGGCCAGCTCATAAGCTCCGGATGCGATACCCAACGCCTGTGCTGCGATGCCTATCCGTCCGCCGTTGAGGGTCGACATGGCAAATTTAAAACCAAAGCCATCTTCACCAATCCTGTTTTCCTTGGGCACTTTTATGTCAGTAAACATCAGCGAATGAGTATCTGATCCCCTGATTCCAAGCTTGTCCTCTTTCTTGCCTACTACAAAGCCTTCCATTCCCTTTTCTATAATCAAGGCATTGATACCTTTGTAGCCCTTTTCGGGATCGGTTTGCGCAATAACTAGGTAAACAGACGCTGAATTACCATTGGTGATCCAGTTTTTAGTGCCATTCAACAGGTAATGGTCGCCTTTATCCTCAGCAGTGGTTTTTTGGGAAGTGGCATCAGAACCTGCCTCCGGCTCCGAAAGGCAAAAAGCCCCTATTTTTTCCCCGGTGGCCAGTTTTGTTAAATACTTTTGTTTTTGCTCTTCGGTTCCGTATTTTTCCAGCCCCCAGCATACCAATGAATTGTTGACTGACATGCATACCGAAGCTGAGGAATCGATTTTCGATATTTCCTCCATAGCCAATACATAGGAAACCGTGTCCATGCCCCCTCCGTTGTATTTTGGGTCCACCATCATTCCCATGAACCCGAGTTCCCCCATTTTTTTTATTTGTTCAGTAGGAAACTGCTGCTTTTCATCCCGCTCAATTACACCCGGAAGCAGCTCCGAGTTGGCAAAGTCACGTGCGGCGTCACGCACGGCAACCTGTTCTTCTGTCAAATCAAAATTCATATATTTATGCTGTTTAATCTAAATTTCCGCAAATATATGAATTTTGATTTTATACACGGGCTAAAAAACCGGCGGGATTAATCCCGTCTTCCCATAAAAATCATGATGTAGTATAAAAGGGTCGCCAGTGAACCTATTGCCGCCACTACGTAAGTCCTTGCGGCCCACTTCAAGGCATCTTTTGCCGCCCTGTGCTCCTGGGTGGTGACAATGTTTCTCCTGTCAATCCAGGCCAGAGCCCTGTTACTGGCATCATATTCTACCGGCAACGTAATAAAGCTGAAAAAGGTCGTCAGGGCAAACATGATGATGCCGATCAGCAATATGTTTGGGTTTGTCTGTACCAACAAAATTCCAGCCAGCAGCACCCATTGCATATACCTTGAACTGAAGCTAACTACCGGCACCAGTTTCGAACGCATCGTCAACCAACTGTAGGCCGTGGCATGCTGTACGGCATGACCACATTCATGAGCAGCGACTGCAGCAGCGGCGGCATTCCTTTCATGGTAAACCGGCTCGCTTAAATTGACGGTTTTTGTAAGTGGGTTATAATGATCGGTAAGTTGCCCGGGAGTGGATATAACTTTTACGTCGTGTATATCATGGTCTGCAAGCATCAGCTCAGCTACTTCCTTTCCGCTCAATCCGGACTGCAAATGCATCTGGGAATACTTCTTAAATTTACTTTTCAACCTGCCGCTTACCAACATACTGATAAGCATAAAACCTATAGCAATTATCCAAATTCCTGCCATTTTTTAATTTTTTAGTTAAATTAATTTAAATCTTAACCACGGTTAAAATTTATTCAAAATTTCATTAATCTCAATGCATTTAATGCAGCAAAATTTAATCCAATGATTTTTTCTGTCAAATCGGCAGAAAAAGAGCTTTCCTGAACTTCAAACTGGTCATAGCCATGACAATACTACCTAATTTAAATTGGTTGCCACACTGGGCTCTTCTTTCTTTTGCAATGTTGTTGAAATGAATAAACTCACCACGCCTACCACTATTACACCCAACGATTGAGAGGTATGCAAAAGTGTGGCCAGCAATTTTCCGTCTGACTGATCGACGCCGTATAGTACCAAAACACTGCTTACCATAAAGTGATAAGTACCTATGCCACCCTGCACCGGCGCGGTCATGCCGATACTGCCCATCGCCAATATGGTCAACCCGGCAACGGGTGACAGGCCACTGGTTTCCGGTATGGAAAACACTACGACGTAACTCATGATGTAATACAGCACCCATATCGCCAGGGAAGAAATCCAGAAGCCCCATTGGTTTTCGATTTTCCTGATGCTTGTCAGCCCTTCTATCACATTTTTGGTAAAGCTCAAGGCCTTTATATAGAGGTGATTGTCTCTGAAAATTCCCCTTTTTTTATATAGAAAAAAAAGACCTCCGAACAGCAAAATGCCAAAAATCAAAAACCAGTAGCTGATAGAAAAATTACCTGAAACAGACTGGTATTTGTCGCCAAAAAGATTGTACAGATAGTCCTTAAGCCGTCCGTATTCCACCAGAAAGGTAATACCGAGCAACAGCATCAGGAAAAGTAAATCGATGACCCTTTCGGTGATGATGGTTCCAAGAGATTTCGATACGGGCACACCTTCCATTTTTTTTAATGCCCCGCATTTGATTACCTCGCCCATTCTCGGCAATACAAGGTTCGAGACGTAGCCAATCATCACAGCCAGAAATGAACGGAAGGCAGCTATTTCAAAGCCCATGGGTTTTACAAATAATTTCCATCTGTAGGCCCTGATAAAATGGCTCACCATGGCCAGGAAGATGGAAAGAAAGATCCACGAATAATTGGCGGTTTTGGCTTGTTCCAAAAGGGCGGGAAGATCTTCATCTTTAAAGAGATACCATAATAGAGACCCTGCTACGATCAGAGATATGAGGTATTTTATATATTTAACCAACGGCTGTTTATAAGAGTTTTGGCATTAATTGAGACGATTATTTTGATCAGGAAAAATCACCGTTGGCTTAAAGCTTTTTGCCTCCTCAAAGTCCATGATCGCGTAAGATATAATAATGACAACATCTCCAACCTGGGCTTTTCTCGCGGCAGGACCGTTTAGACAAATCATGCCACTGCCACGTTCACCTTTGATCACATAGGTCTCCAACCTTTCACCATTGTTGATATTAACGATTTGTACCTTCTCCCCTTCAATAATGTTGGCGGCCTCCATTAAATCTTCGTCAATGGTGATGCTCCCTACATAGTGCAGTTCAGCCTGCGTGATCTTTACCCGGTGAATTTTTGATTTAAATATTTCTATTTGCATTATTCCCTCCTTTGGCTTGCTCCCGGTCATAACTCCCACAAAGGTAACTTTATTTCTTGAATATTATGTTATCTATTAACCTAACCGAACCTATATAGGCAGCAATACATAAAGCAACCTCTTTGCCATCTTCCATATAATCTACTGTTTTCAGGGTGCACGTGTTCACAATTTCGAAATATTCAGGACAAATATCCTGCCATTGCGAAAGAAAATTAGAAACTTCGCGTTTGACGGACGAAATGTCATGATTTTCTGCCAGCAACTGCTGTCCCAGTTGCAGAGCTTTGTAAAGGTTAGCCGCCAAAGCCTTTTGTGCTTCACTGAGCCGTTGATTTCTTGAGGAAACAGCCAGGCCACTTTCCTCCCTGATGATGGGCGCACAGACCAGTTCCAGGTCAATGTTCATATCCTTGACCATCTTTTCCACGATCACAAATTGCTGCAGATCTTTCTGCCCAAAATAGGCTTTGTGAGGTTTCACAAGATTGAACAGTTTGGCTACTACCAGGGCCACCCCACTGAAATGTCCTTCCCTGAAAGCCCCTTCCATTGATTTTTCCATTTCCCCGAACCCAAATTCTACAACCGGTGGATAAGGATACATCTCTTGTACCGAAGGATTAAACAAGATATGACATCCAAGCTTTTCCAGAAAATGAATGTCCTTTTCAAGAGTCCTTGGATAGGTATCCAGATCACGGGTATTATTGAACTGAATTGGGTTGACAAACAGGCTGCAAACAGTGACATCTGTCTCATTCATGGACCGGTTGATCAGGCTTGCATGGCCTTTATGAAGTGCTCCCATTGTCGGAACCAAACCAATTTTCAGGGAGTTGCTACGGTGGTGATTTAATACATCTTTAAGAGGGTTAATCTTGTGAAAAACCTTCATAATTACAAGACATGTGGTTAAAAAAGCACGCTAATTTACGTTTTTAGGAGTAATATATCTTGAAAACTGCAATAATTTTTGTAATTTTGTGCACCCATTTTTGTTTGTGAAATCAAATCCAATATAAAGTATGTCAAAATTGAGAATCCTATATGTCGCTAGCGAAATCAACCCATTTTTACAGACTTCAGAAGTGGCAGATTTCGTTAGAAAGCTTCCTCAGGCTATGCAGGAAAGAGGTATGGAAATCAGAATTTTAGTACCACGATTCGGTTTAATCAATGAGCGAAAAAACAGGTTGCATGAGGTAGTAAGACTTTCAGGTATCAATATAGCAGTCGGCGAGGAAGAGAAACCATTGGTGATTAAAGTGGCTTCTATCCCCAATGCTAAGTTGCAAGTGTATTTTATTGACAATGAAGACTACTTTCACCGCAAATCTGTCTTCTTTGACAAAGAGGATAATTTCCATCCTGACAATGACGAAAGGGCGATTTTCTTCTGTAAAGGGGTATTGGAAACAGTTAAAAAGCTAGGTTGGGCTCCGGATATCGTGCATTGTAACGACTGGATGACGAGTCTGATTCCCATGTATCTGAAAACCACCTTTAAGAATGATCCTGTTTTTAAAGATGCCAAAACGGTGTTTACGGTTTACAATAATGCTTTCAAACACAAATTTGAGGGTAACATCATTGAAAAGGTTAAAATGATTGATATAGAAGACAGCATGCTTTCTAACCTGAAGTCTGCCGATTACGCCGGATTCATCAAGATAGGTGCGGAATATGCCGATGCAGTGATTAAATCGGATGAGGAGCATAACGAGACGTTGGACCAGTTGTTTGCTGAGTTTCAGAGTAATAAAAAGATTGATACCATAGAAAAGAACGAAGATTTCCTGGATTCCTACTTCAATCTATATAATGAGCTTGTTGGTTAAAAGATTGGGGCCGGTGTGTTTGCTGGCCTTTTTATTATCTTGTGAGGACCCGAATGAGATAGGATTAAATCTTAATCCTGATTTACAAAATGTGAATGTTTTTTTCACCGAAATCCCATTGGATGCCAGCAACGTTCAATTGGATTCCATAAATACAACGGTTACGGGAAGGTTATTGATGGGGAGAGTCAATGATGCTACCTTTGGCATAAGTACTGCTACCGCTTACACACAGGCCAGGCCAAGTGCTTTTAGCCCCAGAATTCCCGAGGGAGCCGAATTTGATTCTCTGGTGATACGGCTTTCCGGAACTTACCTGTATGGTGATGGTCAGGGACAAACGCAAAAAATAGCCATTCACCAATTGTCTGAGGGGATTGTAGACACCATCAGATATTACTCCTTTGATACAAGGGCTTTTAACAGTGAAAGCATCGGAGAACTGGAATATACCATCACCGGGGACAGGCCCGATACGCTTAAAATAACAGCCCGCATGAAGGATGACTTTGGAGCTGCTTTGTTCGATGCGGCAGTTAATGATTCGATCGCTTTCCGGAATTCCTCTAATTTCGATGATTACTTTAAAGGCCTTGCTTTTGTCCCTGATCCCGGAAATTCGATGGCTTTTGCCGCAAGTGTGGAAGATGAAGGGACTTTAATGACGATGTACTTTTCTGCCCCGGATGATACCCTTGTAAGCGGAATTAACTTCTTTTTTAATGCGTTTAGTTCAGGTGCTTTTAATGGTACCTCCTATTTTTCAAATATTACCACAGATGTATCCGGTACACCGGTAGCTACTATAACAGAAAGATTTAAAGAGTTTGATCCTGTCGACAACAAGGTTTTTTCACAGGCCGGTAATGCCTTATATCCAAAAATAAAGCTCGATGCCTTCAGAGAATTTGTAGAGGGTAATAATTTCAAAGTCAACCGTGCCGATATTGTGATCGAAGATATTGAAGCTTTTGACGAAGGGTTTGAACCGCCTGAATCGCTGTTCTTTTTTATCACCAATGAAACCAATAATTTTATTACCGTCAGGAGTGGCAACACTGTTGGCCTGCGTGCGGTTCAGGTAGAGTCCGCAAGACTTCCGTTTGGTGTTGGCCAGGAATTGGTGGTGCCTTTTGACGATGATGCGGAAAGACCGTTTGAAGGAAACGTGTCGGTATACATTCAACTAGCAGTGGTAGAAGGAGTTCTCCAGGATCCCGAAGATATTTTGCTCGTCCCCTTCCGGTTTTCATCAACCCTCAACCGTTTTTCTTTTGATACCTCAAACATCAAATTGCGATTATTTTATAGCACATTTGAATAGTAACTAACCCTTTTATCATTATATTTATCAATTAATTCTGGTTTTTATACAAAAAAATAATTTTTATGTGTGGAATTGTTGCTTACGTAGGTAAAAAACAGGCACATCCGATCATTATAAAAGGTCTGAAAAGACTGGAATACCGGGGCTATGACAGTGCCGGCTTAGCGCTTTTAAATGGTGACCTGCAAGTGTACAAGAAAAAAGGAAAAGTTTCTGACCTCGAGGCTCACATCGAGGAATTTGACCTTACGAGCACCATTGGCATCGGCCATACCCGGTGGGCAACCCATGGAGAACCAAATGATCAAAATGCCCACCCCCACTTTAGTGGGTCGAGAAGTTTGGCAATCATTCACAATGGCATTATAGAAAACTATAGTTCGCTGAAAAAGGAGCTTGAAAATAAGGGGCACCGGTTTGATAGCGAAACAGACTCTGAGGTGCTTATTCATTTCATTGAGGATATCAGGGAAAACAACAACTGTTCACTGGAGGCGGCGGTGAGGCTGGCATTGACCAAAGTGGTTGGTGCTTACGCTATTGTTATCATGTCTAAAGATGAACCGGATATGCTGATAGCAGCCAGAAAAGGCAGCCCTCTTGTCATTGGACTTGGGAAAGATGAGTTTTTTCTGGCCTCAGATGCTACCCCCATTGTCGAATATACCAATGAGGTAGTTTATGTCAATGATTATGAAATTGCCATTATCAAGAACAACAACTTAAAGATCAAAAACACGCAGGATGTTCCTACCACTCCCTATATCCAGACCCTGGATATAGAACTGGAGGCCATTGAAAAGGGGGGGTATGAACATTTTATGCTCAAAGAAATATTTGAGCAGCCCAAATCCATTGCCGATTGTATGCGTGGCAGGCTTAAGTCTTCTACCGGACACCTTGTACTGGGAGGTATCAGGGAGTATGCCAACAAACTGGAAGGTGCGGAAAGGATTATTATGGTAGCCTGCGGCACTTCCTGGCATGCAGCATTAGTGGCTGAATATATTTTTGAAGAATTGTGCAGAATTCCGGTGGAAGTTGAATATGCCTCTGAATTCAGGTACAGGAACCCCATCATTAATGAGGGGGATGTGGTGGTGGCTATATCCCAATCCGGTGAAACAGCCGATACCCTTGCTGCCATGGAACTGGCAAAATCCAAAGGGGCCATCATCTTTGGGGTTTGTAATGTGGTAGGGTCCTCGATTGCCAGGGTTTCACACGAAGGTGCCTACACTCATGCCGGACCGGAGATCGGTGTGGCTAGTACCAAGGCATTTACGGCACAGTTGACCGTTCTTACCATGATTGCCCTGCGCGTAGCCCATAGAAGGGGAAGCATCACCGAAAGAAAATACCATGAATTACTGGTTGAGCTGGAGCAGATTCCTGCAAAAGTGGAAGAAAGCCTGAAGCTGCATGAGGAAATAATCAGGATTTCGGAAATCTTCAAAGACGCCAGGAATTTTCTCTACCTGGGTCGTGGGTATAATTTCCCGGTTGCTTTGGAAGGGGCATTAAAACTCAAGGAGATCTCCTACATCCATGCCGAAGGCTATCCGGCGGCCGAAATGAAGCACGGCCCGATTGCGCTTATCGACGAAGAAATGCCTGTGGTTTTCATCGCCACCAGGGACAGCTCCTACGACAAGATTGTTTCCAACATTCAGGAGGTGAAGGCCAGAAAAGGAAGGGTAGTAGCGATTGTTACCGAAGGTGATGCCCTTATTCCAAAAATGGCGGAGTTTGTGATTGAAGTGCCCGCTACCCATGAAGCCTTGATGCCCATGGTTGCCGTGGTACCGCTTCAGTTGTTGTCTTATCACATTGCCGTCATGAGAGGGTGCAATGTGGACCAGCCAAGAAATCTGGCGAAGTCGGTAACAGTGGAGTAAAATCCCATAAGTTGACAAGGCCCTGGAAATTCCGGCGTTTATTTTTGCCGGTTTATTCGCGTCGTTTTGACATAATTTTTTAATTTGGCCGAAAATTGAATCATGTAGCTTAACTTTTCGAAAATGGCTAAATCTGTAGTTTATACCAAAAATGCACCTGAACCCATAGGACCTTACAGCCAGGCAATAAAAACAAAAAGAAGTCTTTATGTTTCGGGACAAATTCCTATTGACCCTGCGGTGGGTGAACTGATAAAAGGCAACATCAAAGACCAGACCAGGCAGGTAATGAAAAATATTTCAGCCATATTGTATGCTGCCGAGTTAAGTTTGAATGATGTAGTGAAGTGCACCATATTTGTCAAGGACATGAATGACTTTGCAGATGTTAACCATGTTTATGGTAAATACTTCCAGGAAAATCCGCCAGCCCGTGAAACGGTTGAGGTAAGCAGGTTGCCGAAAGACGTCAATGTAGAGATATCATGCATTGCCGAATTTTGATATGGAATATTTACCTTTCCGGTCTGAGACTTTGGTACTGCCCTATGATGCCTCTGAATTACAGGCAAGGCTGACAAAAGTAATCAGACCGGTAAGGAATAAATACCAGCAAAAAACCGGGGAAGATGTCGATTCCTCAGATCACCTGTTCAACGGGGTATTTGAAAATGATGAATTTACCATTTCAAGAATTATCAAACAGCCCGAAAACTTTCTCCCCTTGATTACGGGCAAAATAGAGGCTACTTCCGTTGGCTGCATCCTGTTCCTGAAATACCGCATGTTTTTCAGCACCAACCTGTTTTTGGGCTTCTGGTCGGTGGTGACGTTTTTGATGACCCTTTTATTTGTGATCGGTTATAACAATTATCTTTATGCGACTGTATGCTTCGGTTTTGGGGTCGTTAATTATTCCATCGCCGTGGCTAATTTTAATATTCAGGTGAGGCAAAGCAAAAAATTGCTGAATAAAGTCTTAAACTAAAGGCTGTTCTGTAAAATCTATATTACCCGCTGAATCCTGATCTATTTTTTGCTTCTTAAATAAATATTATTGTGATCTGAAGAAAGGTTAATGTCTACGCCCCCTCCATTGAGGCTGCCATTTACCTCACTGGAACTGATCCTGCTTAAATTGGAAGTTGTATCGTAATCAATGTTCATATCTGTGTATATTTCCCCGTGGTTAGTTCTCAATCTTAATTTTGCTTTGGTGTCGGAAGGCAAGGCGAGATCGATATGGCCGTGGGCTGATACGATGGAAATAGCACTTTCCTGACTAACCTGCGAAAATACACCATCCACATCACCATGGACGGTGTTAATAGTCATAGGCCCTGAAACGTCTTCCAGATAAATTGAATTGAATTTCACGGTAATATCCAATTCACTTTGTACATTTTTGATCTTCAGATCATCACCGTGATGAGAGGAGTGTTCATAAAATACGGACACACTTTTAGGTATAAAAATGGTGTAACGGGTATCCGAATGCCTGGATATGGGCCGGAGTTCTACCTCATCGCCGCTTTTCACAGCCGACAGGCCGATACCAGTATTGTCCTCCAAGCCCAGGCTGTTGATAATTTTCAGGCCTTTGGCTCTCTCGGATTCACCACTTCTCCGCTCTCTTCTCGAGATCAGCACAAAGTTTTCATCATGACCTTCGATGTTTACCTCATTGACCTCGTGGATTTTAACCTTGCCCGAACCCAGATCGACTTTGTATTCCTGACCCAATGCCGCGCCGGTATATATCAGGAAGAGTAATATTATGATGGCTAATGTACCAGACTTTTTCATTGTTTTAACTTTTAATTTTGATCCTATTATTTTGAGTTTTTGACCTGTAATTTTTTGTTTTCTGTTATGATAATTTATATACCCCCAATTGGGCCTCATCTTTGACCGATTTAATCGTTTGTTTATCCTCAATGATCTTTTGCATATGATCTATGGCCCTGTTTTCTTTCAGGTTAACAAGGATGTTAATAAGGGTTAGTTGAATTACCGGTTCTTTTTGCCGGGCCAGGGCATGCACAAAAGCATCTTTTACCCTTTCTTCCGAAGAAAACTGATAAAGTGCTTCAATGGCAGCTAGTCGCACATTGATGTTATTATCGTTTTTCATGGTATTGATCAGCACTGTGATAATTTCATCATCAGCTTCTTTAAGTTTAAAACTGGCATTGACACCGGCAATTCTTTGCGAAGGAGAAGATTGGCCTTCCAGGGAGTTTATGACCATTGCCTTGGTAGCATCCAGCTCTTTTTTCAGCGATGAAATCTGCCCATCCTGGCCTGACTTAATAACAAACATGCCGATAAGGGTACCTATTAGTACCAGCACTACCGATGCTGCTATGCCCAGCGGCCCCGAGAGTTTTAAACCATAAACTTTTACTTTTTCTTTCCGGATATTTTTTTCCATATCCTCCAACGTATTTTCCATCTCAATAATTTCATCCTCCAGCATGCTCAAAAATCCGGTTTCCAGACGCTTATCGGGTGGCTGGACGATCCTTCTTTCCATAAGCCCCATCAATTCCCGGAGTTGATGATATTCCCTGGCCACTTCCGGGTTATCTTTAATTTTCTGTTCCCATACAGCCTTTTCCGCCTCATCCAGTTTCCCATCGATGTAGTCGATCAGTTTTGTATTTAAATCTGATGTATCCATGACTAATTATTTTTAAAATAAACCTCTTTTAATTGGTTAATAGCTCTGTGAACTTTTACCTTCACCGCGCCAACCGAGCAATTCAGTATGTGACCGATTTCTTCATACTTGAACCCTTCAAAACGGCTCATCACCAAAATTTCCCTTTTATCTTCGGGCAACTGGGCCATAGCTTCATAGAGCGCCTGTTTTTTTTCTTTCTGTTCCAAAGACTCCAGGGCCGTATTGGTTTCGACATGCATAGAAGCCACATCCTGAAAATCAGAAAACAATACCTTGTTTTTTTTCACATAATCAGCAAAATTATTTCTGGCCAATTGGTAGATCCAGCTTTTAAATTTGTATTCCGGATTGTATGTTTTCCTGTATTTAATAATTCTGTAAAAAACATTTTGTACCAGGTCTTTACTAACATCCTCATTATAAGTCAGGCGAAGAAAGAAATTATAGAGTTTTACATGATAGCGATCAAATAAAGGCTTCATCAATGCCAGTTGATTGTTTTTAACCCTAATCATTATTTCTTCGTCCGAATAAAGATCAACCATAAAGTTGGTTTCAGTAAAATTTAGATAGGTTACCTCAATTTACTCAAATGGTTACAGGGGGAGTGAAAATATTTTATTTATTTACTGTCTCAAATAAAAATGCAGTTCTATATAATCACGGCCATTTTAATTGCCAGGGTTTGACCCGGGATTTTTTATTTCCCCTGTGGTTAGTATATTGCTCCAAAAAACTCAACCTTGCCATGACTGACGCTACAAAACACGTTTTATTTTTTTTGATATCTCTGGTTTTCCTGATGAATGAGGCTGCTGCCCAGATTTTAAAATCTCCGGCACGGACCGAGGGCGAAGGCCCCTGGCCTCAATTGATTATCCGGGGGCCTGTCTTAATCAATGGCAATGGGGCGCCCCCAATCGGGCCTGTAGATATAGTCATTGAAAATAACATCATTAAGTCTATAAAAAATGTAGGCTATCCGGGTGTCGCCATCGATCCTGAAAGGAGGCCCAAACTAAAGCCGGGAGGAAAAGAGATCATGGCCGAGGGTATGTACGTATTGCCGGGTTTTATAGATATGCATGGCCATATCGGGGGCACCAGCGCCGATCAATCTGCCGAGTATGTATTTAAACGATGGATGGCCCACGGTATAACCACCATTCGTGACCCCTCGTGTGGAAATGGGTTGGATTGGGTACTGGAACATAAAATGAAGAGTCGGAAGAATGAAATAACAGCACCCAGGATTTTTGCTTATACTGCTTTTGGTCAGGGCAGTGGTGGTATAAGTTCACCTGAACAGGCCAGGCAGTGGGTGAGGGATAATGCCGGTAAAGGGGCGGATGGTATCAAGTTTTTCGGTGCCAGCCCGGATATTATGCGTGCTGCACTGGATGAGAATAAAAAACTAGGCCTGCGTTCGGCATGTCACCATGCACAAATGAATGTAGCCTGGTGGAATGTCCTGCATTCGGCCAGGGCAGGGCTCACTACCATGGAACACTGGTATGGTTTGCCCGAAGCTTTGTTTACAGACCGTACAGTGCAGGATTATGCGCTAAATTACAACTATCAAAACGAACAAAACCGGTTTGAAGAAGCTGGTAAGCTATGGAAGCAGGCTGCTGCCCCTTATTCGGATCACTGGAACAAGGTGATGGATGAGCTTCTGTCACTGGATTTTACCATAGATCCGACCTTCAACATTTACGAAGCCAGCAGGGATCTGCACAGGGCCAGGAGGGCCGAATGGCATGAGGACTACACGCTTCCAGGACTCTGGAAATTCTACATGCCAAGCAAAATTTCACATGGATCGTATTGGCATTACTGGGGTACTGAGCAGGAAGTGGCCTGGAAGGAAAACTATAGACGCTGGATGACGTTTGTAAATGAATATAAAAACCGGGGAGGAAGGGTAACAGCAGGATCAGATTCCGGGTTTATTTATCAACTTTACGGTTTTGCCTATATTCGTGAACTGGAGCTGTTGAGGGAAGCCGGGTTTCACCCCCTGGAAGTAATCCGTGCGGCCACACTAAAGGGTGCCGAGGCACTGGGACAAAGCGATAAAATCGGATCGATTGAAGTAGGAAAAATGGCCGACCTGGTAATTATTGAGGAAAACCCTTTAGAAAACCTAAAAGTATTGTATGGTACGGGTGCCATCAAACTAACCGAAGACAATGAAGTAGTAAGAGTAGGTGGTGTAAAATATACAGTGAAAGATGGCATCATTTATAACGCAAAGCAATTGCTCCGGGATGTTAAAGAAATGGTACTGGCTGAAAAAGAAAGAACAAATTTTAAAATTGTCCAACCCGGCATGGACAAAATTGAGAAAAAAGACTCCGGCATGTAACGTTGTTTACAGCCTAAATATTTGTATCGAAAATTTATTGAATCGTGGGTACCTCGAAAGAAGCATTTGAACAGGATCTGCATAAGGAAATAGCGCAGAGCGAATATCGAAGAACCTACCTGTCTATAGGAGTGATATTGATAAGCCTTATCCTGGCTGTCCTGAATTATATTTTTTTTGGAAATCAGGAGAGACAATTCTTCGGTACAATCAATGTATACCTGGTCACTATTATTTGGATCGTTGTCTTTATGGTATACGAGCTGGCCGTTCTTGCCAGGATAAAAAAATATCTGAGGCATAACGAGCCTGTTCCCAGGATTTTTAAGGTCATCAATGTGATGGATGAAATCTCCTTTCTGAGTGCCTTGCTGTTTATATTGATTTATTATACCAGGCAAGAAGCCTTTCTGGAATCGCCTATTTATGTCATGTATTTTGTTTTTCTGATTCTGTCAGCCCTTCACCTGGATTTCCGGCTAAGCGTATTAATGGGTGTAGTGGCAGCCGTGGAATATGTTTTGATTGCACACTACACCTACTATTACATCGAATATGATATCCGGGCCGGTATCCGGTTACCCCTGAATGTTTATTATATCAAAGGCCTGTTATTCATCATTGCAGGGTGCTGTGCGGGTTATGTGGCAGAAGAAATCAATATACGCATTCGCCATGCTTTTGATCACCTCATGGCGAAAAACCGGATTGAGAAGTTATTTGGTCAGCAGGTATCCAAAGAGGTGGTGAATGCATTGATTAATCAACCTGAAAAATCAAAAAAAGTAGAGGCATCGATCATGTTTCTGGATATCAGGGATTTTACTTCCATGGTGGAATCGAAAACTCCTCAGGAGATCATCGAGTATCAAAACAAGGTTTTTGAACCCATTATTGACATTATCAATGAACATGAGGGGATTGTCAATCAAATTCTCGGTGATGGAATAATGGCCTCTTTTGGTACGCCAATTGAAAGACAGGATCATGCCAGAAAGGCCTTTCAGTGTGGATTGAGAATATTAAACAAGGTAGAATCACTGTCAATGCAAAGAAATATCCCATTTACCAGAGTTGGTATCGGTATACATACGGGGCAGGTGGTTACCGGTAACATTGGTAATAACGAACGAAAGCAATTCTCTATCAGCGGCTCCGCAGTGATCATCGCCGCCCGCCTTGAACAACTTAACAAAAAGCTGGCCTCCCAATTCGTGATCTCCAAAGAGGTACTGACCAATCTTAACGGCGATGATACCAGCATTATGGCTGTCGGCAGTCACGAGTTAAAAGGCATCGGCGGCAAAGTCGAGGTGTACAAGGTGCGTTGATACATTTTCCCTAAATCCCTCAAAACCTTTGTGCCCCTTTGAAGCAACAGTATCTCCCATTGGTAAAACATTGCTGAATCCCTTCGTCTAATTGATGACATTGGTATAAATTTGTGATGCGATTAAACCTCTTTTCGGTAGACAGACATCATGAATAAATACCATATCATACTTATACTGGCCTGGGCCATTTACTTCTTTTTTCACAGCTATCTTGCTGGCGAAACGGCAAAAAACTATTTCCGGCAGCAATTTAAATCAGGTTATAAATACTACCGGCTGCTCTACAACCTGCTGGCCTCGGGGGGGCTCTTTTTCATCCTGGTTTTGAACGGGGCTATTTCCTCTCCCTTTCTGCTGAAAGTAAATCAGTTTACCAGTGTTACCGGTTTGATCCTGGCTACCTGGGGTTTTCTGGTCATAAAGGTGGCTTTTAAGACTTATGATTTAAAACAATTCCTGGGCACCAAATTTACTACCGAAGATCAGCATGCCGGCATTTCCAAATTAATCACTTCAGGCATACGTGCTCATATACGCCATCCTATCTATGCCGGCACTATATTGATTGTGGCAGGTTTTTGGGTTTTCAGGCCAAGTCTGACGCATTTGATTTCAGTTTTTTGCATATTTATTTACCTGTACATAGGTATCATGCTGGAGGAAAAAAGACTGATCAGGGAATTTGGGGATGAATACATCGAATATAGAAAAAATGTGCCTATGTTGATTCCGAAGATTAAGTGAAAATTAATTTTTGATTTGACAAATTAAGATTTTAATTGATGTTCAACGCCGAATTTTAGTTGTGAAAGTCAATCATGTGCATATAGATATAGGTATTTTAAACCATAGCAGGGTATTATTGTTCTTTTTCATCCTTATCAGTTCCCGGCTGGTGCAAGGCCAATGCAGCCATGAAAATCGTGCCTACCAGGTTGGAGAAACCATTGGCTACAAAGTAGCTTACAACTGGGGTTTTATATGGGTGAATGCCGGTCAGGTGGTTTTTAAAGTGAGAAGCAAGAAAGTGGATGGGAAAAATGCTTTTCACTTCTTTGCCTATGGCACGTCTTTGAAAAAATGGGATTGGATTTACAGGGTAAGGGACACCTATGAGTCATTCATTGATATCGATGCCCTCAGACCATTAAGGTTCAGGCGAAATACACTGGAAGGGAAGTACAGCGTAAATAATGCCTACGAGTTTGATTATGAGCAGGGTAAAATATATACTGCCACTGAAAACTCTCATAAGCCTTTTTCGAGGGATACGATACAACTGCCACCTTGTACCTTTGATGTGTTGTCTATGATCTATGAGGCGAGAAATATCGATTACAGTCAATACCGTGAAAACGACAAAATTCCGATCTCATTGATTATCGATGGGAAAGTATATAACCTTTACATCAGATACCTGGGTAAAGAAACCCTGAAAACGAGGGAAAAGGAAACCTACAAATGCTTTAAATTTAAACCTTTACTGGTAGAGGGCTCCTTGTTTTTGGCCGGGGAAAATATGACTGTATGGGTGACAGATGATCAAAACAGGATCCCGGTATTAATAGAGGCAAAAATACTGGTCGGGTCGGTTAAAGCATACCTGTCTGAAACGTATGGAATCAAAAATCTAATCAAATCCAGGATTAATTAATGCTTCTCATTTTCAATGACTTAAGTGAATTATGTCCATTATTACAAAATTATTTACAATTATTTACTTTAAATCGTTGTAACATTAAGCTGATTAATTTATATTTGTATAAATTTCTTTCCATAGCTGGTTGAAAGAGACCGTTCGAGATTAGTCCCCCTAATCCGAGCGGTTTTCCTTTTTTAGAGGGGTTCTGTTTTTTTTGAAGGTTAAACCGGGACTTTAATCCATGTATTCGTGTTTGAGAAAGTCAATTAATCTGGTTTTATTCACCGGGTTAGCGACTGTATCTTTACCAACACTTTTGTAGTTGAAGCCTTTGCTTTTCAGGCTTTTGATCAGATAGTTGTTCAAAATATTCTTTCCGTCAAAAATGTGCTTACCCCGCATGCTATCTAATTTGTTCACATCCGGATTTCTGAATTTCTCATGTTCATTACCGATGATCAGGCCATCGATGTTTCCATTGACCATCTCATATTGCTCATGATAGATGCTATACTTGCCTTTATAGGATGGGTTTTCATTTTCAAAGTTTTCCAAGGCACCTCTTACAGTATCATAAATATGCACATAGGCGCCCTGGTCCATTAATTCCCTGGCTACCTGTACGGGTTTTGATTCCCTTAAATCATCGGTGCGGGCTTTGAAGCCTATGCCCCAGATAATAAAGTTTTTTCCCACCAGGTCACCGCCAAATGCTTCACTGATCTTTTTGCTGAAATAGTCAGTGGTTTTATTGTTGACCAAGATAGTAGATTCGATAATTTCCAGGGGACTGTTAAAGAGTTGCCCGTACTCTGCAATGGCGCTGGTGTCTTTAGGAAAACAACTTCCGCCGTATCCCATGCTGGCATTCAAAAATTTTCTGCCTACCCTGGTATCTTTGCCTACACCCTCCTGAACCTCCCTGATGTTGGCTCCGACAGCATCACAAAGAATAGCGAGCGAATTCATGAATGAAATTTTGGTTGCGAGTAAGGCATTGGCCGCATACTTGGTTACCTCAGCGCTAAGGGTAGTCATAGGAGCCAAAGTGGATCGGCCATGGAGGAAAAGAAAAAACTCGGTAATCTGCTCTATTGCATCCTTATCGTCACATCCGTACACAATTCTATCCGGGGTTCTTAAATCTTCTACAGCCGTACCTTCTGCCAGAAATTCAGGGCATGAACCTACCGCAATTTTGACGTCACTTTTCAGGTTATTGTTAATGATCTCCTGCACGAGGTAGGCTGTCCCCGGAGGAACAGTACTTTTATTTAAGACGACACAGTCATTTTTAATGTTTTTTGCGATTTGCTCGGCCGCTGAGCAAACATACTTGAGGTTGGCCCTTCCTTTTTCATTGGGAGGTGTTCCTACAGCGATAAAAATTATCTCCGGGTTTTCAAGGGCCTGCTTAATGTCCGTTGTTGCTGTTATGTTTTCGTGGTTTTCCTGCAATAGCTCAATCAACCCCTTTTCATGTATATGTAATGAGTCAGCGTTATTATCGATTACTTTGTTGATGTTTTCAACTTTATTCGTATCAGGGTCATAAATGGTAACCTGGTGAGTCCTTGCAAAATGAGCACCTGTCGGCACGCCTACGTAGCCAGCTCCGAAAATCGTTACATTTGCCATAAAATATCAAAACTATTTTTAGGTATAAGACAATTAATTCACAATTATATACAAAATTTCAAGACTGCGAAGTTATTGATTTAAAACTTTTTATGCTAAAATCCCGGAAGATTTAGCCCCCGGAAGTAAGATAATTGACCTAAATGACCGGCTTGCTGAATGACAGGACTTTGTGATTATCGTTTAACAGCCAAAAACGGGTTGAAAACACGCTGCGATTTATCTCGGTATGGCAGGTAATAAAACACCGAACTTTAATCTTTAACCCATTTCCGGAAATTCTGATAGATGTTGGGTTTTACTGATTAAATTTGAAAATTGTTTTCTTTGATATTAAATAATTTTTCATATTGAACTGTTTTCATAGGTGCGTCAAATCCAATGAACAAAAATTTAATAAAGTTATTTAGAGCGCTTTTAATGTTGGTCTTGAGTTTGTCTATTGGCGTATTTGGTTATATGGCGCTTGAAAGGTATTCATTTGTAGATGCGGTTTACATGTCGGTGATTACCATTTCAACAGTAGGTTACGGGGCGGTTGATCCTTTGTCAGAAGAAGGTAAGCTATTTACATCTGTCTATATCATTGTAAACCTGAGCATTTTTGCCTATGTTGTTTCTATATTTACTACTTATTTGGTAGAAGGGGAGTTGAAGATTATTTTACGAAACTTTATTCAGGGACGAGAAGTGAAACAATTAAGAAACCATACGATCGTCTGCGGTTACGGTCGTAACGGATCAAAGGCCTGTGAGGAATTGATGAAAGAAAAACGCGAATTTGTGTTGATTGAAAGCAACGAAGAGCTCTTGCAGCATTTCAAGAATAACGGCAACTTTCAAAGCCTTATTGGCGATGCCACTACCGACGAGGTATTAAAGGAAGCGGGGATCGAAAGGGCCTCGGCGATCATCACCACTTTACCGAGTGATGCCGATAATGTTTTTATCACACTCACCGCCAGGGAGCTCAACCCAAGTATCAAGATTATTGCCAGAGCCTCTGATCAGAGTTCCGAGAAAAAGCTGACCAGAGCAGGGGCTACGCATGTAGTAATGCCAGATACACTGGGAGGGTTACACATGGCACAGTTGATTGCCAAACCCTATGTCATTGAGTTCCTGGAATTGCTGAACGGGGTGGGCGGGGAGCAAGTGGTTTTGGATGAATTTTCATTTGAGGAACTAAAAGCCAGTTACCATCAAAAATCGTTATCTGATTTGGATATCCGTAAAAATACCGGCGTGACAGTGATTGGATTAAAAGAAAAAGACAAGGGATTTCTTTTTAACCCTCACCCCCGAACAGTGATCAACGATGGTGATGTCCTGATTATACTGGGAGCCCAGGAAAACATTGATATGTTTAAGAAGCAGTATGCCACATAAAGCCCTGTGAGGATCCGGATTGAGCTTCCCTGAAAAAGCCTATCCTGCCTCAGATAGCTGTGTATGCTGACTTACTGCTACCTTTTCCTCTTTTTCATTGAACAACAACCAGAACAACAAGGAGACTACTACTGCCATGATGGCCGGAAAATACCATATAGGTCCCCATTGACGAATCTCATCGATCGTATAGTAATCCACGACAAACCCCGAAACCCATGATCCTATCAACATGCCAATGCCGTAAGTGATTAAGGTGATAAAACCCTGAGCAGCCGCCTGAATGGCTTTTGGGGCTTTTTTGTCCACATAGATCTGACCGGTAACAAAAAAGAAATCGTAACAAATCCCATGTAACAGGATCCCGATGTAAAACATGAAAACCAGGCTTTCATTATTGCCCATAGCGAACAGCACATAACGTAATGCCCAGGACAGCATACCGATCAATAACATTCTTTTTACCCCAAGCCGGGCAAAAAAGAAGGGCATCAACACCATAAATCCAATTTCCGACCACTGACCGAGTGTCATCTTCCCCGCGGCATTTTCCATGCCGGCTTCATTCAAAAAGGGATTGGCAAAGGCGTAATAAAATGCGAGAGGAATAGAAATGAGCAGTGAGCTGATAATAAAAATCGCAAATGATTTCTCCTTCATTAATTTCAATGCTTCCAGTCCCAGGATATCAGACACGGTAACTTTTTCATCCCTGGATTTTGGAGGGGTTTTGGGGAGCGTAAACGCATATAATCCCATCAACACAGATATCAGCGATGCGA
This sequence comes from Cytophagales bacterium, assembly GCA_022360015.1. Lineage (GTDB taxonomy): Bacteria > Bacteroidota > Bacteroidia > Cytophagales > Cyclobacteriaceae > Agaribacillus. Next base: position 32,036 of record JAKSDQ010000044.1, on the reverse strand, counting down.
TTCTTAACGGTAAGTTGGTTTCTTCCACTTTTAAAAATCCTACCATTAAACCAGCGGCTATCCAGCCAATGGTTCCAAGCACCCTTACATTTGGAAATTCAATACCCGGGTCTTTCATTTGGTTAAAACAAATGGCATTGACCAGGGCCAGGGTAGGCATGTAGCAGAGTGAATATAACAATAATACCCAAAAGAAATATTCGGAAGACACAATGGTAGAGACCCAATATATAACCGCACCACCGATCAGATGCATAGCCCCCAGCACCTTTTCGGCAGGAAAGTATTTGTCTGCAATCATCCCTATGAAAAAAGGGGAAATAATTGCGCCAATAGGAATAGCACTGTAGGCTTGTCCAACGTCAAGACCATTGAAACCAATATTGAATAGATAAGTGCCCATGGTAACATACCAGGTTCCCCAAATAAAAAACTGAAGAAACATCATCGTCGATAGCTGGATTCGGGTCGTTAGCCTCATAGTATTGATAGTTATATTTCAAATTATGTAAATCCGCACATTCAATTATGGTGAGAAATTACTCTTTTTTATGTTAATTATATAATCAAAAAGAAAAATAAAATCTTACAGATAAACCATTAGACAGCCCGATGGGCCGTAAATTCCGGGGTTTTATGGAGGAAATTTGTTCCGGAAACCTGTTTATTTCCCTGGATTTCATTGGTTTTTGAGCCACCTCACAAATGGATTTTCCATCCCCGCCGGTAATAAGATCGGGAGGCTTTGCGTTGGAGTATAAAATGCAAAAAATGTGTGTATGTAAATAAAAGGTCATGAAACTAATCAAAAATTTAACCCAAAAACCAGCGCATGCTAATTTTCTTACTGCCATTGTTGCGCTTTTGATGCTTCAGGCTTGTTCTGATGACGATCCGGTAAGCCCGCCATTTTTTAAGGAACCCGGCACGGGGGAATTTTTCCGGTTAAAAGATTTTGGAGAGGTAGACGTAATCCCTCAAAACCGACAGGTGAGGGTATTGGTCAGGGTTACCGATAGTGTCGGTTTTGGCATTACCAACCTGGAAAAAACTGATTTTGAGGTACTGGAAAATAACATTGATAAGGTAAATGATGTCGAGGCCAACACCAAAATCGATCCGGATAGTATTCCGTTTACCATTAAGACGGTATTGTTACTGGATATGAGTCGTAGTGTTGAAGGGAAAATCGGAGAAATCAAAACCGCAGTGAAAGAATTGATACAGGCAAAGGTACCGGAACAGGAATTTGCCATTTATACATTTGATAGCCAGGTGGAGTTGATCCGGGATTTTACAACGAACACCTCCGAACTCCTGAGTGCAGTGAATGCTTTGGAAGAAACCGGACTGGATGCATCTACCAATCTTTACAGGGCTATTATGGAGGCCAGTCAGACATGGCAGGACAATATAAGCATTGAACAGATCGAAGAAGGTAGTATGATTATATTTACCGATGGAAAGCATAACGCCGATCCCGGATTGCAGGTTGGCGATGCAATCAATGCTATCGGGGAAAAATCAGTTTTTATAGCGGCCCTGGATGGCCCAAACCTCGATGAGGCCACATTGGTAGAAATCGCTGGCGATGAAAGCAGGTATCTTTTTGCCAGTGATGTTTCCGGACTGGCCAATGTGTTTCTCGATATCCAGGACAAAATACTGACACAATCCAAAAGTATCTATTATATCACTTACACCAGCCCCATTTCTGTTCCGGGCAACCAGAATCTTAAAATCTTTATCCGCGACAACCGCAATCCGGGAGCGGATTGTATGGTGGAAAAAACGTTTTCTACCAACGGATTTTAAGTCGGGGTACAGACCAGTTGTCATTGGGGTAATTTCCTGTTAATTCTATTTATCCGATAACATTAAGGTATTGCCTCCTGACAACTGGCCATCCAAAGGAGTCTGCCACTCATATAAAATTTCTTTGCTTTCCTTGAGGTTCCCATTACTTTTGAAAGTAATTAATGGTTAAACAATCAGAAATTACAACCTAAACCAATGATAAAATGAAATATAGATTTTTGGTAGTCCTTTGGATAAGTCTTATCAACCTTCATGCCCTGGCCCTGCCTGACCGGGATGCGGCGGATAAATACATTTACACGATCGATCTTACCAGGGTGGAGAATGACAAGGTTCAGGTGGAACTGTCAGTGCCTTCAATGAGTGCCAGTGAAATAAACTTTTATCTGCCGAAAATCATTCCGGGAACCTACAAGGAAGCCGACTACGGCCGGTTTGTTACTAATTTTCAGGCTTTTGACAAGAAAGGCAGGGCCCTGGAAGTAGTAAGGCAGGATGATAACACATGGAAAATCAGTAAAGCCAAAAAGCTCCGGAAAATAATCTATGAAGTGAATGATACTTATGATGCGGACATGGGCGCCAATCAGGTTTACCCCATGGCCGGAACCAATATTGAAGACAAGAAAAACTTCGTGTTGAACACCAGTGGATTCTTTGGGTATTTTGAAGGCATGAAAGACAATGAATTTGAATTGAATTTCATCCGCCCCAGTGAATTTTACGGTTCCACCGGCCTTATACCGGAAGCTACAGGCATTGAATATGAATACAATCTGAAAAAGGAAAATATCGATGCAGACGATGAAAGTAAGCTGGTAGACCGGTTTGTCACCTCAGATTACAACCTTTTGATCGATTCACCCATCATGTATAACAAACCCGACACCACCCTGATCGATGTAGGGGGAACAGAGGTGCTGGTATCGGTCTATTCGCCGAACGGGCTGGTAACTTCAAAATTTATTGCAGAAAATATAGATGACATATTAAACGCGCAAAGAAAATATCTGGGAGGTACTTTGCCTGTCGATAAATATGCTTTCCTATTTTATTGTGAGGATCCTTCCCGGCTGGCACCTGTACAGGGTGCTTTGGAACATTCTTATTCTTCTTTTTATTATTTCCCCGAAGTGCCCCAGGAAAACCTTCGCCAGGCCGTAAAAGATGTAGCTGCCCATGAGTTTTTTCACATCGTTACTCCCCTGAACATTCACTCTGAAGAAATTCAGTATTTTGATTTCAATAATCCTCAGATGTCCAAGCATCTTTGGATGTATGAGGGGGTTACCGAATATTCTGCCCATCATGTACAGGTAAAATATGCGCTTATCAGTGATGAGCAATTCCTGGCGAAAATACAGCAAAAAATGCAAACAGCCAGTTTTGGCTTTAATGATACGTTATCATTCACCGATCTGAGTAAATATACTTTAGACAAATACCCTGATCAGTATGGCAATGTTTATGAGAAAGGGGCACTGATCGGCATGTTGTTGGACATACAGTTGCTTAATCTTTCAGACGGCGAATACGGCATCCAAAACCTGATGAGAGATCTTTCCAAAAAATATGGAAAGGATAAGCCTTTTAAGGATGAAAATCTTTTTAATGAAATTGTCGAACTTACCTATCCCCAAATAGAGGAATTTTTTGACAAATACCTGGTCAATGGCCATGTGCTTCCTTATCAGGAAGTCTTGCGCCTCGTTGGTATCGATTATGATTTTGAAAAATCGATAAATGATTACAGTTTCGGGAATATCAATTTAGGATTTGATCCGGAAGCCCGGAAATTGATTGTTTCAGGAACAGATAATATGAATGAATTCGGTAAAAAGATGGGCTATAAGACAGGGGATTTATTGCTGAAAATAAATGAGCGTGACATACCATTGCAGGGATTGGAACAATTCATCGATGCTATCAAAGCAAGTATGCAGGAGGGAGATACCTTTTCGGTCACAGTATTGAGGGCCGGTGAGTCGGGTGAAAAGGAGGAAATGATATTGAGCAGTGAAATTTTCAAAACCGCGCGAAAGGAATATCATGTGATGTCCATAAATGAAAATGCTACAGAACAGCAACTGAAAATAAGACAGGCCTGGTTAAGGCCTTGAATTAACCCATATCATTTAACAAATGATCGGATTCAGGTTAAAAACCTACTCTAATTTAGGCTCAAGTAAGAATTTTTGGTTAGTACGGATCAGCCCGCATGCTACCCAGATGGTCACCATGTTTTATACCGATCGCTTAATTGGTTTTTTTAACACTATTCCTTGTTTTCATTGACAGACTCCAATGATTTTGATGGGGTTTTTACCGCTTTCTGTTCCTGACCCACACCCTTTTCATATTCTCTTTTCACATGGCTGATATCGAAAGCGAAATTTAACACTTTGCTGGGTTTATTGTTATTATCAAGGACTACAGAATAACTGCCTGTAACAAATACTTCCGTTCCGTCTTTGGCTATCAATACATATTCTCCGGTATATGCATGGCCCTTTTTGATCCCCTCCCAAATTTGCCTGTACTCATCGCTGCCGGCAAAAGCAGGATCCACCAACAATTTGTTGTTTTTACCCTTTAATTCCTGCGGGGTGTATTTTACCATTTGGCAGAAAGAATCGTCAGCATCGAGGATATTCCCATGGATATCGAATTCAACAAAGGCAGTTCCATTTTTGTATATGGCTTCCATTCTCCTTTCCAGGCTGAAAGTACTTCTCCTCATTTCCTCCTGTGTCGCGGTTAACTCTTCCATATTCTGGCGCATTTCTTCTTCCTGCGAACGCAGTTGTTCGGCCTGCTCCTGGGAATTTTGATACAGGCTTTGGGTGCGTTCATTGATGCGGGTGTTGGTAATGGAAGCAGCTATGGTTTCCCCTAACTTTTCCAGGAATTCAATCTGATGTGGTTCAATTTTTTTGAAAGAAGCGATTTCAATAACCCCTTCTATCACCTGATCGTTTTTGAGGGGTACAATGACCAGGTTTCTTGGTATGGCTGTTCCCAGTCCGGAAGTTATATTAATATAATGTGCCGGAATCTCGGTCATATAGATGGTTTCTTTCTCCAAAACGCACTGGCCTATCAATCCCTGGCCTATACCTACCCTTTTGGTAAGGAATTTTTTTCTTTCAAAAGCATAACAACCCAATAACTCAAGATATTTTTCATTTTCTTCCTCCTTAATGACAAACATGCCACCCTGATTGGCCCCAAGGTATTTAACAAGATAGCTGATAACTTCATAAGATAAATCAGCCAATCCGGTTTTGTTGTCCCTGATTATATTACTGATTTCAGCAATACCCACATTCATAAATTTTTCATTTCTTTCCCTTTCAGCACCTTCCATTAGGTTCTTTCTCATGTTCATAAGCGCATTGCCCATTTCATCGTCCTCCTTAACTTTATACTCGACATCAAAATCAGCGTTGGCAATATGGTTGGCAAATTCAATGTTCGACCTAATCCTTTCCTCGGATGTTTGCAATGAAAAAAAGTTCAGGGCGTTTTTCCTGGTACTTTTTTCCAGGTGGTAGGCGTAATAACCTGCTATACCTACAGCAATGGCAAATAGACCGGTATGAATCAGAAAGGTTCGCAAATCCATGTATTCCGATTGGGTAAAGAATATATTCCGGAAGGCTTCATAATCATTGACAACACCTAAATACTGAATGTAGGCAAAGCTGGTGTTGTGAGTCATCACAATCAGGGCCAATGGAATAAACACCCGCCAGTTTTGATAACCGATTAATACAACAATGCCAATAAACACCGTAAAGTGCATTTCGGGCAACCCATGCATCTGGTAGATTAACTGGGCCATAAAAATTGCCATTGAAACACCGGCCAGATATTGACTCAGCTTCGTTTTGGGAAAAGCAAATTTTCCAATATAATAGGGTGCCATACTTAATGCACCAACGCCGATGCCTACCCACCAGGTGTCATAAATAATGGCCAGAAGAATCCCCAGGAAGAAATAAAAAATTAATAATGCTTCTGTAATTTTGTTGGACCTTCTAAAAATTTCTTGAAAAAAGAAGTTTATCCCGTCATGTTTTTCCATAGTAGTTACGGATTAAATAATTATTTGAAAAGTTGTCATTTCCCTCATTTCCCGGTAAGGAGTGGCTATTCAAGATGTTAGCTAATCAGACAGCTCCTCGATCATAAAGGTGGCATTCCTCCTTACAAAAAAATAGGATACTCATATTAAACAAAACAATCAAAGTGGATGCCCAAACACCTGGTAAATCACACTTCATCCTTCTAATTTATATATTCAGGGGTGTGTAATACAAATTGCGCCGCAGCAAGAAGTATGGCAGGGATGTAATAACAGGTTCTAATCTGTCACCATTGTTCAATGATTTTTTTAGTTCTGCCATGATCTACTCTTTTGTTGTAATCATATCCGGCCAATTTTAGTTTCCAAACGTGGTTTTTTAAAAAATTTGTATTAAAAGATATGAGTGTAATATTAGAGAATTAAAAGACCCTTCGGTAGGTAAACAGTTACATCATTTTAACTGGTTTACCGGGCTTTTATAAGAGGTCAAAAAGTGTTATGATAACATTACGATATTGTTATGATTAAGAAAAATGACAACATACGGATTATTTTTTGCGTAAATTGAAACTGAAACGCCAAACTAATGAAATTATGGAAATCAAAAGTTTCAAAGCGTCGATATGCGAGGCCCTTGGAACGTTAAGCCTGGACCAGGTGGATCAGGTAATGCGCTACATCCGGGTTTTGCAGAACAGTTCGATCGAAAACCCTGATTATTTGCAATTCAAGCAGCATGCTATGAAGCAAATAAGAGAGGCCTTGAATGAGGGTAAATCGGAAGAAAAATTTAAGCTGCAACTGGCTTAGTTTTTCATAACCTCAGTGAAGATGCCTTAATCTGTTGTTAAGGTAATAGGAAACTTTTCCCTTTTAATCAGTTGAAACAACAAGCGTATTCCAGTCTTTACTATGTGTTTTCAGTGTGTTCGATTCTTCGTCACCGCTAGTGAAAAAATATCAGGTCGTTGATAATGACCACTTACATCTAAAGTCATTTTTTCCTTATAAATCTCGTTAAGATCAATTTCCTGTAAAATAATGGCCTCCCGGTCTAATACAGGATCGATGATATATTGGCCATCGGGGCCGATAATACAGCTACCCCCGTTCAGGATCATTTGGTCGGGCGTTGCTTTGAAAGCAGGCGGCAGTTTTAACTCAGGAGGAATATCGCTCACCTTCATGATCTGGCCTGCTGCTACTACATAACACCTGCCCTCAAAAGCATAGTGCCTGCTGGCAATTTGGTGCATTTCGTGTACCGCTGGCCAGACCGCTATATGGATTTGTTCACCACTATCATGCATAGCCTGCCTTGCCAATGGCATCCAGTGTTCCCAGCAGATTAATCCGTTGATTCTTCCATAAGCGGTCTCGACAGTTTTAAGCCCTGAACCATCACCCAATCCATAGATTAACTTTTCTGTATAAGTGGGCATGAGTTTGCGGTGATGATTGACGATTTCTCCCTTTTCATCGATAATCAGGAAGGTATTAAAAATGGTTCCACTTGCCTTTCCGTCCTTAATTACCTCATTAACCCCCATACAAATTACCACCCCATGATCCTTGGCCGCCTGGCAGAGTCTGTTAGTCTCGGTGCCGGGAATTTGAAGGCTGTTATGATACAACCGGCTGAAAACCTCTTTGGCTGGCTCATAATCCCATAAAGCAACATCATGGCAATAATCCAACCAGGCCGGATAACCACTTAGCCAGGTTTCACCGAATACAATAATCCCGGCACCTTTACCGGCAGCCTGCCCAATCAGATCTATGGATTTTTCAAGGCTTTTTTGCAGATTCAGGTACACGGGACTGTGTTGAATCACGGCCAGTTTTATAGTTTTATTCATAATGATTTTTTTAGCACGTTAAAGGTAGTTTTAATTGTTCTTATCTAAAATTCAAAATGACTGATTTCATGCAAAGGCTGCCAAAGAAACTATTTGACACTGTCGGCTTTGACAGACGCTCAGCTTTATGCCATTTCCAGGGAGGGTTTGCACCTGATGTATGATAAATATAAAAACGTTTGTCGAAAAGAGCAGGATAAAATCAGGCATTGCCGGGTTCATAAGATTTAACCTGGCAGATGCATTTGGGTTTGTGGTCGGTCACACTCAAAGACGTATGATACAAATCAAGGAGCTTTAAAAGGGATGAAAGAATCGGCGAAAACAGAAGATCGAAGTATTCGTTGATGGAATAGTGGAATCTAGGCCGCCTTTTCTTTTTGGGTTTGGGGTTTTAGAATTGATATGACGATAGAAAGGGTAATAGTGGCAATAATGATGGTAAAGGAGAGGCTGGTTGGAACTTTGATGCTGAATATCTCAAGTAGCATTTTGCCACCGATAAAAATCAAAATAAACGATAGCCCCTTTTGGAGTAGGTGGAATTTGTCAAGTACACCTGCCAACAGGAAAAACATAGCGCGAAGGCCAAGTACCGCAAAGATGTTGGACGTGTAAAGAATAAACTCGCTATTGGTAATGGCAAAGGCTGCCGGTATGGAGTCGACAGCAAAAATAAGGTCGGTTGTTTCTATCAAAATCAGGACCAAAAACAAGGGGGTAAACAAAGTGCCATTTTCGGTTTTGACAAAAAACTTCCCGGCGTAGTTTTCCTTGGTCATTTTAAACCGCTTTCTGATAAATTTGACTACGAAACTATCTTCCGGGTTAAATTCCTCTTCTTCGTTTTCAAAAAACAGTTTAATGCCTGAATACACCAAAAACGCACCGAATATATAAAGTATCCAATGCAACTTGCTAACCAGAAATACTCCTGCGAAAATGAAGATTCCACGGAAAATCACCGCCCCAATGATGCCCCAGAACAGGATTTTGTGGTAATATGCTTCATCAATTCTGAAATATTTCAGTATCAGGATAATTACAAATATGTTGTCAACCGATAGGGCCTTTTCCGTGACGTAGGCTGAAAAGTATTCCAGCATTGGTTCGGATCCGCCATCATATTTATAGATGATAAATCCGAAGGCCACTGAAATGGCAATCCAGAAAATAGTCTGGTACAGTGCCGATTTGGTGGATATTTTTTTGGCTGACTTGTTTAATACGCCCAGGTCTATGATCAGAAACGTTACAATGATTATCCCGAAAAGGATAAACAGTGTTGGCTCATTACTATTCGATATAAAACCCAAATGCATAAACTTCAGCTTCAATTATTTACGAAGTGCGGTAAAAATATCATTTTCCATTTAATAAAAAAAAAGAGTAGTACATCTGCAGGTGTTAAATGGTTGTCAAAATGTATGTTTTTGCCCACCTTAAATATATATGAAGACGCTTGTACATTTTTTTGCTTTAAACCTATGTTTTACTCCGTTCATCCATCCCTCATTTATCAAATAAAAAACCCTGAAAACCTCATACCTCCTTTCAGGTTATACCGATTGCAAAGGCGATAAATGTCATAACCTAACTAATTCTGAATTAATTATTTAACTTTGAAGTTAGAACAATATCTCACAAATTACAGCTACGTAAATATGATCAAAATCTCCAGTGTAAGTTTTAATTAAAACAAGCAACTTTATATTGACGTATGTATTTGATAAAGATCAAATAATTCGCTAAATTTCTAATTAAGATATACTAAACGCATTCACAATGTCCACCAACGTATTCCATTTGATCCTTTTTGGCTTTACCTACGTCATTTTGGTATATTTCATATTTACGCTTTTACGTAAAAGGAGATTTAATTCCGGAAATGACAATAATGATGACGGTGGTATTGAAATTTTTACCCCACCCAAACTTGATTTGCCGCCGGGAATCTCCTTACCAGGAGGGGATGGCCCCCGAAAAAAAATTGACAGAGAGGAAAATGAAGAGATGCCGGCTTAGATAGTATTACTACACTGGTCACAAATCCCTACCATAAGAAAATTAGACTCAAGTTTTTCGTAACCGGCAGGCATAGGGATTTCAGGTACTACCACATTTTCCAGGCAATTGGTGACACCACATTCTACGCACTTAAAGTGTACGTGATCATGGCTATGCTCTTTTGTGGTACAGGTGTTTTTGCACAAGGCATATTTCACTACGCCGCTGTCATCGAGTACTTTGTGAACCACTCCTTTGCTTAAAAAGGTTTTAAGCGTACGGTATACAGTTACCCTGTCGATCGACTCCCCTACTTTTTTTTCTATATCGGCATGCGACAAAGCGTGCTTGTGTTCCAAAAATATTTTTAGTATCTCCTCTCTCTGGTTTGTGTTTCTCAGGTTAAAATCCTGAAGAAGGTATGTTGCAGCCACACTCATATTCTCTAAAATAATGTAAATTTGTTTAATCTAAATATACGTCATATTTTTCTACCTGAAAACCATATCGGGTCATTTATGCCGGATACAAAACTAAACTGTCAAAAATCTTAAATCTTTTGTAAAAAAAACATGATCAAAACCAGTTTTTCAACCCTCTTTTTATTTTTTGTGCTAAACCTGGACCACTTCAATGCCCATGGTCAATTGAAAACGCCGGATCAATACCTGGGGTATGAGTTGGGAACCTCTTTTACCAGGCATCATAAAGTAGTTGACTACTTTAACTATGTAGCTGGTGAAAAATCAAACATTCTTGTTAAACCCTATGGGGAAACCTATGAAAAAAGACCTTTGATACTGGCGTTTATTTCGTCAAAAAAAAATATAGATAACCTGGAGAATATCAGAAAAAACAATCTTAGCCTGGCCCGCTTAAGTGATGAAAGTGTCTCCAACGATAAAATTGCTATTGTTTGGCTGAGCTATAACGTGCATGGTAATGAGTCGGTTAGCACCGAGGCCGCCATGAGTACGCTGTACGCCCTGGCCGATGATGCTAACCGTGAAACACAAAAATGGCTTGAAAATACCGTAGTTATACTTGATCCGTGCATTAACCCTGACGGCAGGGATCGCTATGTTAACTGGTACCATCAATTTGGCAATCGAAGGTATAACCCCGATCCTAATTCAAAAGAACACCACGAGCCGTGGGTAAGTGGCAGGCCCAACCATTACTTGTTTGACCTGAACAGGGATTGGGCATGGTTAAGCCAGCAAGAGTCACAGTACCGGGTTAAAGTATATAACCGGTGGATGCCCCATGTGCATGTCGATTTTCATGAACAGGGGGTAAATTCCCCCTACTATTTTGCGCCTGCCGCCGAACCTTATCATGAAGTAATCACAAATTGGCAAAGGGAATTTCAGGTCACCATTGGGAAAAACCATGCAAAATATTTTGACGAACAGGGATGGCTTTATTTTACAAAAGAAGTATTTGATCTGCTTTATCCCAGTTATGGCGACACATACCCTACTTATAATGGCGCCATCGGTATGACCTACGAACAAGGAGGAAGCGGAAGGGCAGGTTTAGGTGTTATCACGCATGAAGGGGACACATTAACTTTAAATGACAGAATTGCCCACCATTTTACCACAGGTCTGTCTACCATAGAGATCACCTCGTTAAACGCCGGCCAGGTGGTCGATGAGTTTGCACAGTACTTTGACCAGGCTGTAAATAACCCATCATCGACTTATAAGACCTATGTTATCAAAGGGGCCGGTGAAGAGGACAAATTGACCACACTAAGGCAATTTCTGGATAGTCATGGGATCAGGTATGGCTATACAACGACCACCGGATCCTTCAGGGGTTTTAGTTACATCACCAATGCGACGGAAGCTTTCAGCATAGACAAAAATGACCTGATTATCAGTGCTTACCAGCCTAAGTCCAGGCTTGTAAAGTCCCTGTTTGAGCCGGAGCCCAGGCTAAGTGACTCTGTTACCTATGACATTACCGCATGGGCATTGCCATACAGTTTTGGCTTGAATGCCTACGCCTTAACAGATAAAATTGTACCCACTGCTGCAGATGATCCTGTCGAGGTCGACCATCCCGCACCGGAGAAAGGAGGTAAGGCTTATGCCTATGTGGCCCGGTGGACCAGCCTTGAGGATCTAAAATGGTTAAGCAAGCTGCTACAGCAAGATATTAAGGTGCGCTTTGCCACCGAGGCTTTCACTATAGCGGGCGAAAACTTCCGGCCTGGTAGCCTGATAATCACAAAACGGGGTAATGAAAAACTGGGTAAACAATTTGAAGACCTGGTACTGGAAACGGCATCGACCTGCAACAGAAAAGTGTATGCTGTGAAAACAGGTTTTGTCAGCAAGGGGAAAGATTTTGGTTCCAATTCTGTGGCCTACATCGAGCAACCCAAAGTGGCGGTTTTGTCAGGAAAAGGGGTGTCCACCCTGGCATTCGGTGAAATTTGGCATTTTTTCGAACAGCAAATCGACTTCCCTGTTACCATTTTGGATACTGACTATTTTAAGACGGTGGATTTAGCCGGTTATGATGTACTTATCATTCCCGATGGAAGGTATAATGACCTGATTGATGATGCACAGAGAGTAGCCTTCAGGAATTGGGTAAAGCTCGGTGGCAGGCTCATTTTAATGGAAAATGCTATGACTTATTTTACAGATAAAAAATCATTTGCCTTGAAAAAATATGCCAGTAACAAGGAAAAAGAAAAACTGGAGTCGTCTGCACCTGGCGATGACAGGCCCGGCAGGCTTTATAAGTTCAAAGACCGGGAAAGGGAGGCCATAAAAGATGCCATCTTTGGAAGTATTTTCAAAACACGTCTCGACAACAGTCATCCCCTGGCTTTCGGATACCCTGACCATTATTTTACCTTAAAGCGGAGCGGGAGGCGATTTGCTTATCTGCACAATGGCTGGAATGTGTCGGTCATTGAAGACAAAAATAAATTGGTAAGTGGCTTTTCAGGGGCAAACGCTTTGAGCCGGGTTGAAAAGTCATTGGTATTCGGTGTAGAAGATATTGGTCAGGGAAATATTATTTATATGACTGACAACCCCTTGTTCAGGGCCTTTTGGCAAAACGGGAAACTATTGTTCGGTAATGCTGTATTTTTGGTTGGACAATAATTTTTTATTAATAAATTTGATGTAAATAACAATCACACAGTCCTGTTTATCAATTGTTTACCGTCTTGTGGTAATTCTTAACTTAAAGTGTTCCAAATACTACCCCTAAATCAAAATTTAGAGAATTGATATTTAGGCTTTACACCACCTGGATTGTATTGGCGGGTACAAATAAATATTTTTAATACTCTGGAAAGTATAGTTAAAATTCATAACTTGACAAGATTTAATGGTAGAGGTTTTTGATGTGAATTGATACTTTTCATCGAATTCAAGGATTAGATGTACAAAAAAATATATCAAATATGGGTTGATATCGTTTATTTTGGTGTACAGTGGGAAATGCCGGACAGTTTGAAAAAGAGGATCATTCTCAGCAATCTGGCTAGTATTACTCTTGCCATAATATTTTTACTGTTTAACATTATCCAGACAATATACCTCCACAGGCAATATATAACTGTTACCATATCGATATTAATTCTGTATCTTGCCAGTATCCCATGGCTTAATAAGGCGGGCTTTAATTCACTGGTCAGAAGGTCATTATGTACCATAATGCCCGTGTCGCTGATTTTTATTGTTCCATATGATCAACTGACAAACCCTGAGCTTAGAGACATCGCCTATTTTACAGTGCCGAGATTTACCATACTTGCCATGTTAGTGTTACCGGCGACGTTGTTGGATTACCAGAATAAGTTCAAGATGGCTGCTGGTTTGGGAATAATCCTGGTCTGTTTGTTGTTTCTCGAGGAGATACAGGGCCTGTTTTTTGAAATCACTGATTACGGAGAATATAGAAACCGCCGCCTGTTACTGATTAAATTCGCATCCGTATCGGCTTTTGTTTTTCTCACGAGCGGCTTTCTTTTTTTCAGAAGAGTAAACCAAAGATTTGAAAGAAGAATATCGAGGCTTTTAGAAAAGGAAAAGACCACAAATACAGATTTGCAGGCAGCAAACAAAAAACTGGAGAAAAGCAATGAAAAAATCTCCGACCTGCTCCGGGAGCTTAAAGAAACCAATAACAACCTGGTTGAAAGTAAGGCCGAACTCGAAGAAGCTTACGAGGAATTACAGTCTATTGAACTTTTAACCAGGGAAAGGGCCCTGGAAATCGAAAAACAAAAAGAACAGATCGAAGAAAGCAATAAGGCGATTCTTGAAAAAAACCAGCTATTGGCAGATGCACAACGAAAAATTGCCGAAACCAATGAGGAGTTAAAAGCCAGTAATTCAAGTCTGGAAGAGATGGTCAGTGAAAGAACTGCCAGGCTCCGCCGCACTAATGAAAACCTGATACAGGCAAACCAGGAACTCGATTTATTTATTTACCGGGCCTCCCATGATTTGCGTGGGCCGATTGCGAGTATATTAGGCCTTACCAAAATCGCAAAAATAGAAGAGCAAAAACAAGCCCAGATGAGTTACCTGGAAATGCTGGAAAAAACTGCCGATAACGCCAATGAGGTTTTATCAAAACTGCTTTTGGTCAATATTGTAAACCAGGCTGCCGAGCATCTGGATATAGATTTTGACGCTATTGTAAAAAACCTGCACCGCATTTTTGATAAAAGATTGAAGGAACTTGACATTGACTTTTGTGTGGAGGTTAAGGAGGGGCTGAAACTGGTATCTGATGCCAACATGTTATTGATCATTTGTGAAAGGTTGATCGAAAATGCCATTGACTTCAGGTGTAACAGGTTGAATGAAAGGCCGTATTTGAAATTGCTGATTACAGGCAGCGGCAGCCGGGTGGTTTTTGAATTCCGGGACAATGGCATTGGCATTGCCAGTAATTTTTATCAGCGTATATTTGGTATGTTTTTCAGGGCCTCTGAGCGGTCTCAGGGTAATGGATTAGGCTTGTATATTGCCAAAAAGGCTGCCGAAAAGCTGGGAGGGGAAATAACTTTTGAAAGTGAAATCGATGCCGGCTCCTCTTTCAGGCTAATATTACCCAGTGAGTAAAAGCCGTATCGAATTAGTAACTTGAGCTTATGGAAACAAAAAACTATGAAAAAGTGCTTGAAGCGGCTAAAGTAAAAGCAGCCAATTATTGCGCCTACCAGGAAAGAACCCGGCAACAGGTAAGGGATAAGTTGTATGCTATGGGACTTCGTTCCGATGATGTGGAAGAAATCCTGACATCATTAATCATTGATAATTTTATCAATGAGGAACGATTTGCCAGGGTTTTCGCTTCTGGCAGGTTCAGGCTAAAAAAATGGGGCAAGCTAAAGATCGAATTTTTTCTGGAAAGGTTGAAATTGTCTGAATATTGTGTTAAAAAGGGATTGGAAGAAATCGGCGAAAGGGAATATGCTGAAACTTTGAAGCGTTTGATAGAGAAAAAGCTGGAGGAGGGGAAGGGTGAAAACCTTTACAGATTGAACAGGAAAGTAGCGGATTATCTGATAAATAAAGGTTATGAACCCGAGTTGGTTTGGGAAATTTTAAAGGCTAAGATGTAGCCGTCAATGTTATGATTCGAAGAAATTAATTGAACTTTTAATGAATAATTTTTGTATAATTAATCCTTGAAAGCTTACGGGATATATTAAAATATAAAGGGCTGAGCGACTGATTGTGATCTATCTTTATATATATTTGCGAATTATTTGAATATTAATATTTGTTAAATGGTTAATATTGAATTGAAAAATGCTGTGAAAAACGTATTGGATCAGTTGGCTGCAGTTATGAGTCAGATCAGTGAGAAGGATTTTAAGAAGCCCATAGATACACTCAACAATGCAACCGTAGGACAGCATATACGCCATACCCTGGAATTTTTTACCTGTTTACTCGATGGCTACATCAATGGCGTTGTAAACTATGATAAAAGAAATCACGATAAAGGTATTGAAACGGACAAATCTCAGGCACTGACTACTTTAAGCGGTATTACATCTTTTATAGAAAAGGTTGATGAAAATCATTATTTTAAGCTCGAGGCAGACTATGGTATCGACATGGAACTGACCAGCTCAATAGAAACAAACTTTAACAGGGAATTGGCTTACAATATCGAACACGCTATTCATCACATGGCGTTGATAAAGATAGGCATTCAGGCCATTTGTCCCCATGTGGATATGCCTGCCAACTTTGGTGTGGCAAATTCCACTGTCAAATATAACAAGAGCCAGTCGGCGTAAGGTTGTAGCCTTATGGCATTCACGCCAAACTTCATTGATACCACCGACACCGGATCTGGCACAGACTACCGGAAAGATCAAGAGTCAGCAGGATTAGGAAAGAGAATTTTCAACAGTAACTTCTGGATAAGGCTGACACATTGGGAATACTGGCCATTTTACCTGTTATACCTGCCCGTTTTCATCTACTGGGTAGGATTGGTACTAAGGGCGAGGTCGGCTTTCTTCTTTTCTGCCGCCAACCCGACCATTGAAAATGGTGGTATGCTCGGAGAATCTAAAATTAAAATTCTCAACACTATTGCCCCTGAATTGATACCCGAAACCATGTATTTTCAGCCCGGTACTTCCAAGTTCCAGCTTCTTGCCGTTTTAAAAAAAAACGGCGTTGATTTTCCCTTCATTCTGAAACCTGATATTGGGGAAAGAGGGTCATTTGTTGAAAAAATAAAAAATGAAGATGACCTGGATCGCTATCTGAAACAAATTAAAATCCCTTTTTTGGCGCAAGAGTATATTGACTTTCCCATCGAAATGGGTGTATTTTATTACCGGTACCCCTCCAACCCAAAAGGAAAGGTAAGCTCAATCGTCCTCAAACAAATGTTAAACGTCACAGGCGATGGAAAGAAAACCATCAGGGAATTGATTTTGATGAATCCCAGGGCAAAACTCCAATTGGCTGCGTTGGAAAAAAGTCTGGGAAGTGATTTGGATGAGGTGCTGGCGAATGGGGAAGAAAGGGAGCTGGAGTCAATAGGAAATCATTGCCGGGGCACGGCCTTTCTTAATGGCAATTACTTAATAAATGATCAGCTCAATGAGGTGTTTGATAAAATCAGCAAAAGTATCGAAGGGTTTTATTTCGGCAGGTATGATTTACGTTGCAGCAGTCTTGAGGATCTTTATCGGGGCACCGGGATTAAAATTATGGAACTTAACGGGGCAGGGTCTGAACCCGGGCATATCTATCATCCCGGTACCTCTATCTGGATTGCTTACCGGGACATTTTTCACCATCTTGAGGTCTTATTAAAAATTAGCAAGGAAAACCACCGTTTGGGAGTGCCTTATATGACCCTTGCAACGGGAATCAGGGAGATCAAAAAGTTAAGAGCCTACAACCGGTTGAAAAATGCCTGACCGGAAGAAAACTTAATATGGTAGTTGTTCAAACTTTTCTTGTAGCCTTTTTCTTCAGCTATATCGGCTCCATACCACCGGGTACTATCAATATAAGTGTCATACAATTAACTTTAAGCGGAAGAATCAAACAGGCCATTTACTTTGCATTGGCCGCTGCATTGGTAGAGTTTTTTTATGCCATATTTGCAGTAGGTATTCAGTTTTTTTTTGTTAGTAAACTTGACTTTACGCTGCATTTCAAAGTAGTTGCGGCCTCGGCTATGATTGTCCTCGGCCTGGTAAACTTCTTTGGGAAAAAGAAAAAACCGGGAGAACAAAGATCGAAAATACCAATGACTGGCTTTAAAAAGGGGGTTGTTATAAGTATTTTTAACCCCTTGGCGATACCTTTTTGGATTGCTGTAACGGCATATCTGGAAAGTCAGTCATGGGTCGATATCAATGGCCAGACTTTCTGGGTCTATATTCTTGGCATTTCTACCGGCACGTTTTTGTTATTGTCGACCCTGGTATTGATCGTTTCAAAATTTAAGATTAGCCTTGACAGCTTTATAGTGAACAAAGTCACCGGATTGATCTTTATAGGCCTTGGTATCTATACCTTTCTAACCCTCCTGTGACCCCAAATCTTTCGAATGCAAAATAAAAATACGGGCACATTCTTACGTTGTGTCATCACCCTATGCTGCTTACACCTTCAGGGCCTTGCTTATGCTATAATATATCCTAAAAGGGTATGCTCTGTTAGGAGGACTAATTTACAGCAGGCAATTCGACAGACTCTAAAGAAGTAAATACAGCAGGCGGTAAAGAATCAAGCAATTGAACGTTAGTTGGGCCACCATTGTCTGACCTGTTTCCCGAAAGCAATAGTTTTCCAAAGGATCGATAGTTGTCCCATGGCCGGATAAAATTGGCCGAGTCCTGACCCGCATCCCTGAAGAAAGCCCATTGCTTGATGAGGTTGTCTGCTTGGTCAACAAAAACCTCATACTTGTTTTGAGGTGTATCACCGACTCCTTCGAAGGTAAGAGTAAGCACATCGGCTGCCTGACCGTCGGCCAGTGTGTCTTTGCGGCTGTAGGTCAGGGTGACTCCTGAATCTTTCAGCTTAAATGGCATCACCAGCCAGTAGGAGTCGTTGATCCAGATGCTTTTACCCCGTTTCAGGTAGGTGGCAAGGGAATCCGGCTGGGTAACCTCCTCACCGTCTTTATAAACTTTGCCTTTCAGGTCGTGAACATTCAGCACCATTTTGGTATCTTCTTTCAGATATTCAATCCTCACATCCCCGGTCCATTTATCCCAGTAAAGCCTTCTGGCACCAAAAAAATCCCATGCCAGATAACGGGCCTCGTCCCAGGCCTTTCTGCCACCCATGGCTTTCATTACCTCGTCTGCGATGCCGATGGCCTTTTCATCTGAATCCACTTTGTTAAAGCCTTCCATGGCGGGGTTTGCCCCGGTAACTTCAGATTGTGCTTCCGTAACCCTGTCACTAGTGGCAGGCTTTTCCTTACAGCCTAAAGTTAAAGTAACAAGAAGTGTAAGGCAACTAATTGAAATGTTCGGGTTGAATGTTTTCATGGGTAATAACTGTTTTCTTCCGGCAATTTACAATTATTATTGAAACGCTGGCTACCTTCCTCCGACAATTTAATACATACAATTGACAGTTCATGACATTTGCGTTTGGGATGTGATCTCTGTCTGTCATTTTTGTACTATTCAAAAACTCCAAATAATACTATGATGAATACACATCATAAAAAGTTTTTTGAGTAATTATCCTCTTTTTTGTGATTTCTGTGCTTTCGACCGGCGCTTTATCGCCCGCTAAGGCTCAGGAAAAGAAAAATAAAACCGAACCTATCATTTCCCATGAGAGGGGCCGACATAAATATTCTTACAAGTCGGGGTCCACCTTTAACTCATTTTCTCTTGACTATCGTGGAAAAATCGCGTTAACGGATGATGAAAAAGACATAAAAAGTATTTCTCCGGGGGCTATTTTAAAGTCAGTAAGACCACCTTCGGTACCAGAAGGATGGTCAAAATTGAAAACAAGGGCGATAATCGACTGGTGCGAACCTATTATGTAGGAAGGAACGAGGAACCCTTTGAGTTGAATTGTTGAACGTAGGTATGAATTACAAAGCAACTCTCTATCGCTTTAATAAATTGATTACAAGTGCTTTAAGCCCCCATTTGCTGTAATTGCCGGATAGTAATATTTATAAAACCAATAATGCGATACATAATATCAATTTGATTAATGAACGCCAAATGGAAATATTTACCACAGCAAAAAAATAAATCTTATGAAAAGAAAAGTATTAAGTATATCAATTATCCTAACCATAACTACCGCGGCGGTATTTATGGTTCTATCTGCTTTTAAATCCAAGGAAAATAGCGGGGAAAAAGAGTCCGGCGGAAGCTGCCCTTTTGGATTTGATAAATTAGGTAAGTCCACTGGTGAAGTAATTAAAGGTGACGGAAATACTGTCCGTGATTGGTGGCCAAATCAGCTTGATTTGACGGTATTGCGTAAAAATGCTACATTATCTAATCCATTAGATGAAAATTTCAATTATCAAAAAGAATTTGAAAGTCTTGATTACTACGCTTTGAAGAAAGACTTGGAAGACTTGATGACAGATTCTCAAGATTGGTGGCCAGCAGACTTTGGTCACTATGGTGGCTTATTTATAAGAATGGCATGGCATAGTGCAGGTACGTATCGTACGGGTGATGGTAGAGGCGGAACCAGAGAAGGTAAACAAAGATTTGCCCCTCAAAATAGCTGGCCTGATAATGCAAACCTTGATAAAGCCAGGAGATTACTTTGGCCAATAAAGCAAAAGTATGGCCAGAAAATTTCCTGGGCTGACTTGTTTATCCTCACAGGAAACGTAGCATTAGAGAGTATGGGTTTTGAAACACTTGGTTTTGCCGGTGGACGTTTAGATACCTGGGAGCCACAGACGAATGTATATTGGGGATCCGAAAAAGAATGGCTGGGTGACGAGCGATTTGATGAAAACAGGGAGCTTGAAAAACCATTGGCTGCTGCTCAAATGGGATTGATCTATGTGAATCCTGAAGGTCCTAACGGGAATCCTGACCCTGTAGCTGCTGCTCATGATATCCGGAAGACATTTGGCAGAATGGGGATGAATGATGAAGAAACTGTTGCTCTTATAGCAGGCGGTCATACGTTGGGCAAAACACATGGGCAAGCGAGTGGAGAAGAGCATTTGGGAGCAGCGCCTGAAGGTGCAAACATTGAGTCTATGGGTCTGGGCTGGTCAAGCAATTTTAAATCAGGCAAAGGTCCGGATGCGATTACTTCTGGTTTAGAGGTGATTTGGACAGAGACTCCTGCGCAATGGAGCCACGGTTTCTTCGAAGGACTATTTGAGAACGAATGGAAATTAGTCAAAAGCCCGGGTGGCGCGTGGCAATTTGAAGCAGTAAATCCAAAAAAACTATATCCGGACGCATTCGATCCAAATAAAAAACATAAGCCAACAATGTTGGTAACAGACCTTTCATTAATTAAAGATCCGGCTTATGAAAAAATCTCGAGGAGGTTCTATGAAAATCCGGAGGAGTTTGATAAGGCATTTGCAAGGGCTTGGTTTAAGCTAACTCACCGTGATATGGGACCAAAATCTACTTACCTGGGACCAGAAATTCCAAAGGAAGAATTTATATGGCAAGATCCAATACCCGCAGTTGATCATGAATTAGTGGATGCTAAGAATATTGCCTCTTTAAAAGTTAAGATCCAAAATTCAGGGTTAACCACTCATGAGCTGGTAACTACTGCTTGGGGTGCAGCTTCTACTTACAGGGATTCTGACAGAAAAGGAGGTGCAAATGGTGCCAGGATCAGACTTGAGCCCCAGGTAAGCTGGGAATCGAATAATCCTAAGCAACTAAAGAAAGTACTTGCATTCTACGAAAAGGTAAAAGCGGATTTTGACACAGACAGCAAAAAAATTTCTATTGCAGACCTAATTGTTCTTGGCGGAAATGTGGCCATTGAAGAAGCAGCTAAAAAAGCGGGGTTCGATGTTACTGTGCCATTTATTCCTGGTAGAATGGATGCTTCTCAAGAAAAAACCAGCCTTAAGAGTATGGAATTGTTAGAGCCAATGGCTGACGGTTTTAGAAATTACCAAACAACAGAGTATACACTTACTTCTGAGCAATTATTGATTGATAAAGCACAGCTACTTAAGCTTTCAGCCCCTGAGATGACTGTACTGGTGGGTGGAATGAGAGCACTGGGCGCTACCTATGATGGATCAGATCTTGGAGTTTTAACAGATACTCCCGGAACATTGAATAACACGTATTTCAGGAATCTACTTAGTATGGATTTTGAGTGGAAGGCTGAAGATGATAAAAAATACGTTTTCAATGGATTTAAAAGAGGTACTACTGAAAAAGTCTGGACTGCTACACGCGCTGATTTGATTTTTGGTTCAAACTCCGAGTTGAGGGCATTGGCAGAGGTATACGCAAGTGATGATGCTAAAGAGAAGTTGGTAAACGATTTTGTAGCCGCTTGGACTAAAGTGATGAATCTCGATCGGTTTGATGGCACTAAAACAGCACTGTAAAGCAGGGCATAGATTTGGAAATAAATTGTGAATTGAAACCATTATATGCATTCCTTTTTGAATGTCCCGGTTTCAATAATTAAATAAGGTAAGAGAGTAGCTGGCAATACGGTATGACTGGCTTTCTCTTTCCTTCCTATCATGGAAGTAAAAGCATATGGGGATTGTTTTCAGAAGATACCATTGATCAGACTACCAAGAAGAATTAGCAACCGCGTAGTATGAATATAGTAATTATTGAAGATGAAAAACTGACGGAAAGCATTAATAAAATCGAGAAACTTAAGCTAAACCTTGTCCGGCAAGGCCATGCACCTTTGTAGGATCCGGGAAAAATCCTTTCAAGATTAAAAGACCGGACTTACAAAAACAGGTTCATGGTGAGAATAGGGGAACACATCAAATCGATTACTGTTGATGACATCATACCTTTTTTTGCTGAAGGCCGTACGGCTTACCTGGTAACCAAACATGAAAGAAAATTTATCATCGACTACAAACTGGAGAGCCTTGAAGAAATACTGGACCCCAACCTGTTTTTTAGGGTTAACCGTAGTTTTATCGTTAAAATCAGCGCCATCAGAGATGTGTTGGTTTACTCCAACAGCCGTTTAAAAATCTCTGTTGACCCCGTATTCCCCAAAGAGATAATTGTGAGCAGGGAGCAGGGGAATACCTTCAAGGATTGGTTTAACGGAATGAAGTAAAATTTGGTAATCAGGCATTTAACAAATCATCAGTCATTTCTTACATAAGACTTAAACCCGCCAAAATACGCTGTTTAGTTTTGGATTGAATAACGAAATTTAACTAAATCCAAAACTTTGTGAAGATGAAAAAAACAAAAATCATGAGAAGTAGTTATTTAATGGTATTGTTGGCTGCGTGTGTGATGATGGCTTGTAGCGATGATGATGGCCCTGCGTTGAAAGAAAAAATTGATATTGATGATGCGGATTTGGTTTCCAATTCCCTTACAATTGAAAATGCTGTGAAGATGGAGGGCACCCCTCCTGCTCCTTCCACCGATCCGGATGCACCATCCCTTAACGATTATTCTAATGAGGATTTTGGTGCGGTTTCAGGAAAGTCGTTTTATTTGGACCTGAATGTGAATCAAGGGCAGCCGGCTGGTGTTTACTTTCAGGTAAAAGGCTCTGGTGAATATTACGATATTCCCTTGACTACCGCTACCGGTAGTTCCGGGGGACGGTTTGGGTCGCGTAAACCTAAATCCAGGCTATTCAAAAACGCCAGAACGGCTGAAAGCGATGTAATTGAGATCGAAATACCGGATAACCTGGAGCCTGGGGTGTTTTGCGCGGTTTATTGTGTCTATGATGAAGAAGGCAGGATTAGTAACGCTGTGGAAATTTGTATTGAGATCATTGAATTTGGTGGCGGGGGCAGTGAATTCTTTGCAGGGCAAACCTGGGAGATGGTATCTACCAAAGACTCCGAAGGGGATGTGGTTGAAATAGAAGTGCCGGGAGAAGATTATACTAAAAGCTATGAAACCAGTGTACAATGCGAGGATAACATTTTCAAAACGGTAACAGTGATGGAAACATACCGGACTAATTATTTTTATCTGACTTTTTCGAATGATGGTGCTTACAAGGTTGAAGCAGAAGAATATGCGAGAGAATTCGATTGGAAAAATTCGACTTGTGATGACCTGGAATATACTGAGGAGACAGAGCTATATGAAGAAACCGGTGTTTGGACCTATGACAATGCGAGCAAAACCCTGACAGTAGTCACTGAATATGTGGATGATTTTGACGGGCAGACTTATACCGATATATTTAAGGTAGGGATAGAACTGGTAAATGATCAATTGGTTATAACCGATAATGAAGATGGGGAGAATTACGAGATCACTTTGAAAAAGAAAGGCTAATTTTAGCGATTACATATTTTATTTAGGGTTTATGTAAGCGTCCCGTGCCATGGTTGCATGGGATTTTTTTTAACCTAACTTATCCGGCTCCAATTTAATTCGTTTTTTTTCTGTCTGTTTATCTGCAACAATATATTGGCATTTTTTGCTGTTTTGAGTTCGGGATCGTCATCGAGAATTCTTTGTGCGGCCTTTCGCGCCTGTTGCAATATTTCGCTGTCCTGGCTCAAATCAGCGATTGTCAGATCCGTGAGGCCACTTTGCTGGGTTCCGGAGATATCACCCGGCCCCCTGAGCTTTAAGTCAGTATCTGCTATTACAAATCCATCGGTGGTGGTTACCATGGTTTTAATTCTGGTTTTAGCCTCTTTGCTAAGTTTGTAGTCACTCATCAGGATGCAGTACGATTGATCGCCGCCCCTCCCCACCCGGCCCCTTAGCTGGTGAAGCTGGGCCAGGCCAAAGCGTTCCGCATTTTCTATCACCATTACGGTAGCATTGGGCACATTGACGCCTACCTCTATGACAGTAGTGGCTACCATGATTTTGGTCTCCCCTTTCACAAAACGGTTCATCTCATATTCTTTGGCATCCGCTTTCATTTTACCGTGTACGATGCTGATGGCATAGTCCGGAAATGCCCTGCTGATGCTTTCATATCCATCTTCCAGATGTTTCAGGTCAATCTTCGCTGACTCTTCTATCAAAGGGTAGACCACATACACCTGTCTGCCCAGTTCGATTTGCTGTTTTAAAAAGCCAAATACTTTTAACCGGTTGGCATCATAATGGTGTATGGTTTTAATAGGCTTTCTTCCGGCAGGAAGTTCATCGATGACTGATACATCCAAATCCCCGTACAAGGTCATCGCCAATGTGCGTGGAATGGGTGTTGCTGTCATAACCAACACATGCGGGTAGGTATGCTCATTTTTTCGCCATAGTTTCGCCCTCTGGGCTACCCCAAACCGGTGTTGCTCGTCAATTACCGCCAAGCCTAAATTTTGAAACTGTACCACATCTTCAAGCAACGCATGAGTGCCTACCAGAATGTGTAATGATCCTTCCAGCAGTCGTTCATGAATATCCCTTCTCTCGGCAGTTTTGGAAGATCCGGTAAGCAAAGCAATATTGAGCCCCATTTTTTCTGCGTAACCTTTTAAACCATCGTAATGTTGATTGGCCAGTATTTCGGTAGGGGCCATCATAGCTGCCTGTGCACCATTTCCGATGGCAATCAACATGCAGATAAAGGCAACAATGGTTTTGCCCGAGCCTACATCTCCCTGCAACAACCGGTTCATTTGGCTGCCGGAACGCATATCCCTGTAAATTTCCTTAATGACTTTCTTTTGGGCATTGGTCAGTTCAAAAGGGAGATGGTGATGATAAAAATCGGTGAGTAAGTCGGCATTATTGAAAATTATTCCTTTAAACCTTTCCCGGCGGGTTAATTTTAGCTTTAGCAATCGGAGCTGAATGAAAAACAGTTCCTCAAATTTCAACCTGTACCGGGCCTGCGCAAGCAGTTGTTGGTTTTCCGGATAATGAATGTTGCTGATGGCCTGGTTTTTTGGCAGGAGCCGGTATTGCTGTACAAGATCGGGGGGCAGGGTCTCATGGATTTGCCTGAAAGCCAACCCAGTTAGTGTACGTTGAAATTTGGCGATGGTTTTACTGTCGAGATAGCGTGCTTTCAGCTTTTCAGTGGTTGAATAAACAGGCTGAAGATAGCCGCCTTGTTCATTTTTTGTGGTTAGCGGTTCCATTTCGGGGTGGGCAATGTTGATGTATTTGCCAATTCGGCCTGGCTTACCAAATACTACGTAATCAATGTTAGTCCTTAATTTTTTTATGATCCATTGCAATCCTTTGAACCAAACCAATTGAATTTCCCCTGTTCCATCACCAAAATAGGCTACCAACCGTTGTCTTCTGGGTGGGCCCACTGTTTCAAGATACCTGATCCGGCCCGTCACTTGAATGAAATTCATTTGGTCATTTATCTCCGCAATCTTATAAAACCTGGTACGGTCCTCGTAGCGAAAAGGGTAATATTGAATCAGGTGCCCATAGGTAAAAATGCCCAGTTCACTGCCCAACAGGGCGCCACGCTGAGGCCCGACTCCTTTTAAAAATTCGATTTTTGTATCAAAAAAACCAATCATAGCCTATTTTTGGCCCGAGCGATACTTGTCGAGTTGGTTCCTGTAGTTCGTCTGGTTCAAATGCCGCCAGTTAAACGTGCTGATCATATGCATGATGTCTGATTTGACATATTCAATGACCGGGGCAAGGGAGTCGTTTTTAGTAGCGGTTGTGAAATACAGAGCACCCCTTAAAAAGTTCTGTGTTGAGTCGGTTAAAAAGAATTGAAATTGACTGGGGACTTCACCGCTTAGCTCCTGAACCACGGCTGTGTGTCCACCTTGGGTTTTTACCACATTTTCTTCAATGGAATACGCTTTGATCTGATGTTTGGCGGTCAGTTTGTAGGCATCGCCCAGAAAATCCTCCAATCGCTCCTTCTTGTTTTCAATGGGCTTGTAGGTCAGTTGAATATTGGCATCCATTTCAGGATAATAAATGTGGATCCAATATCTTTCAGCTAATCTGGAAGTGTCATCCAGCAGCCTTGCATATTTCGAGAACCGGAAGGTGTATGGAAAAGTGTCTGGTAGTGACTGGTAGGTAGGATCAGGCAATTCTATACGGTTATATCCCTTGGGCTTAGGGACATAGTTTCCGCCACAGCCTGTTAGGGCAAGTGTTAAAATGAGATAACAAAAACTGTGTAACTGAAAATTAATTCCGATCATCTTTTTGGTACCTGGTTCAGGTGGGAATATTGATATAAACTCTCACCCGTTTTATTCTTTTGGAGTCAACCGATACAATGGTAAAAACAAATTTGTCATAATTGATTTTATCTCCCACTCTGGGAAGTTTTGAATGCAACTCGAGCAATAAACCTCCCAGCGATTCACTTTCCCCCTTTACTTCCTCAAACAAGACCGGCTCCTCGCTTATAATTTTACAAAAATCGTTCAGGGAAGTTTTCCCTTCAAAAATATACGTATGGTCATCGAGTTTATTGTAAGCGACGTCGTCGTCGTCAAATTCATCGTTGATTTCCCCGACAATTTCTTCAATAATATCCTCCAGGGTGATTAAGCCCGATGTACCCCCATATTCATCTACTACGATGGCCATATGCACCCTTTTTTCCTGAAAATCTCTTAAAAGTGCATCGATTTTCTTGCTCTCCGGAACGAAAAACCCGGACCTGAGTAAATTTTGCCATTTGTAGTTATTCCCTTTATCGAGATGTGGCAATAAGTCTTTCACATATAATATGCCTTCAATTTTATCAATGGTTTCGCGGTAAACAGGGATACGTGAAAAACTTAAATTGTCAATTTCACGGATCAGGGTGATATAATCCGTTTCAATGTCAAAGGCAGAAATGTCCATACGTGAACGCATGACCTGTTTCACGCTGAGCGACCCGAAGTTAACAATGCCTTTCAATATCTCCTTCTCCTCTTCAGAGGTGTGCTCGTCGGTGGCTATTTCCAAGGCATGTTCCAGTTCGTCCATGGACAGGTTATACCCTCTTTTTTCAATGCGCTTCTCTATGATCGAGGTCATAGTTTGTAAAAACCAGGATATGGGGTGGAAGAAATAATTGGCTGCCTTCAGAAAACCGGCGGTTCTTTTGGCGAAAGGAAGGTTGTTTTGGTTGGCATACACTTTTGGAATGATTTCGCCAAACAACACAATAGCAAAAGTGTTAAAGGCGGTAAGGCCTAAAACCAGCAGGTTCTCATCTTTCTGATGCCCAAATATTCTCCATGCCACGAATGTAGATATGATTATAAAGGCGATATTGACCAGGTTGTTGAGAATCAATATCGTAGCCAATAGCTTTTTGGGGCGGTCCAAAAGTTTCACAAGGTTTTTTTCCTGAGGGTTTTTGCTGGCCCTGCACCGGTTTAAATCCTTTGTAGACAATGAAAAAAAGGCTATTTCTGAGCCGGAAATTGTTGCGGATAACAACAGTAAAAGTAACAGTATGAATCCTCCTCCAAGTGCTGTAAAAGCCAAAGAATTGGAAATAAAATCAAAGAAGAGTAAAACCCCCGGCCAGGGGTCATCAATTGAATCTCCCAAAACAACAAAAGTTAGTTACTAAAACGGTAAGTCATCAGTATCGTCGTTAGCTGTGTTTAGGTCAGGGCTGGCAGCTTCAGTAACGGGCATTTTGGTTTCCTGTCTGAAATTTCCGTCACCTGCCGTTTCGCTTGGCTTACCGCCCAGCATAGTCATGTTATCTGCTACTACCTCGGTAGTGTAACGGGTATTCCCCTCTTTATCCTCCCATGATCTGGTTTTTAATTTGCCTTCTATATAGATAAGATTGCCTTTCTTGAGGTATTTCTCAGCCACTTCAGCTAATCCTCTCCATAAAACAATGTTATGCCAATCAGTTATTTCTTTTCGTTCCCCCGTGTTTTTATCACGATATGATTCTGTTGTGGCCATCGTAAAATTGGCAACTGCCGTGCCGCTTTCCAGATGCCTTACCTCAGGGTCTTTACCTAACCTTCCAATCAGTATTACTTTATTTACTCCTGCCATTCTTCGTTGTATTAATTGAGTTGTTATTCTAAAGTTAGCTAAAAAATATGTTCATTCAAATAGTTGTCGATCAAAATAGGCTTTGGCAAATCGTTAATTTCATCGATACTGTAAAATCCGAAATTATCGGGTTCTTCCAAAAGATCCAATGAAAATCCATTAACAGGTAAAACATGAAAAAAGCGCGCGAATATGCGCTGATGTGTCAATATGTGCTTGTACTCATTCGAAAGGTGTTGCAAATTCAGATTTTGATAAGTTGCCCATCCCGGTTTTTTGGCGTGTACAATCTGGTTCATATCCAGCGGCTTTACATCTTCAATCAGATAAAAGTCGTACAATCCCTGCCAGATGTCATTTTGGCGCCGCTGTCTCAGTAAGATTTTTCCTTGATGCTGGATTACCAGGTAGTGAAAAAACCTGGTTTTCACCTTGACTTTTTTCATTTTAACCGGCAAATCCCGTTGAAGCCCATGTTTATTGGCGTGACATTCATTGGTGAAAATGCAGTTGTGGCAATCCGGGCCTGAAGGAGTGCAATAGGTAGCCCCAAACTCCATAATTGCCTGATTGTAATCGTGAGGATGGTCCCGATCCATGAGTTCCCCGGCTAATTGGGCAAATACTTTTTGTCCGCGGCTGCTACCAATGTCTTCAGCTATGCCGAACACCCTGGAAAGCACCCTGTAAACGTTGCCATCTATCACAGGAACTGCTTCCTGAAAAGCAAATGAAGCAATCGCAGCGGCTGTATATTTTCCAATACCTTTTAGTTTTAACAACTCCTGGTAATTGTCAGGAAATTTCCCATCGTATTTTTCTACGATAGTTTTGGCACAGGCGTGGAGATTTCTTGCCCTCGAATAATATCCCAGGCCTTGCCAAAGCCTCAGAACTTTGGTTTCACTGGCATTTGCCAGGTCAAAGACAGTGGGGAACGCTTCGGTAAATTTCAGAAAATAGGGCAAACCCTGTACAACCCTCGTTTGTTGCAAAATGATTTCGGATAACCAAATCATGTAAGGATCAGTAGTATTTCTCCATGGTAAATCTCTTTTGTTTTGCAAATACCATGAAATTAGCCTTTTTCTAAAAAACTTATTGGGGTTCAATTAGTTACTTTAATATGTAATAAATAAGGTGATTTAAAAGTGATATTTTAATTACTTCATTTTTAAATTACTCAGCGAAGATATAAATTTGTAAACTCAAAAAGATTTGATCTTATTTTTTTTAGGGAATTTTTATAATTTAAATTTAAACAAGGTGACTAAAGCAGATGTAATTACTCAGATTTCTGAGAAGACCGGTATTCCGAAAGATGATGTTCAGTTAACGGTGGAGGCGTTCTTTAGTGTGATAAAGAGTTCTATGGCGGAGGGTGAGAATATCTACGTTAGAGGGTTTGGTAGTTTCATTAATAAGAAAAGAGCGAAGAAGATTGCAAGAAATATTTCAAAAAACACAGCTATTGTAATTGATGAGCATTTCATACCAAGCTTTAAGCCCTCCAAAGTTTTCGTAGAAAAGATCAAGAAAAGTCAAAAAGTATTAGCATCTAATAGCTAATTATGTATTAAATTTGGAGCCTTGAAGAATAAAGCTTTTAAGGCTTTGAATTTATGCTTAGAACAAAAATATTATTCGCAGCGTCGGCAGTAATCTTAGTTATAACCCTATTTAATTTGCCAAAGATCGTTGTAGAAAACGATCAGAGCGACATTGCCACAGGGCAAAACGCCGAGGAGACAGCGGGTGAAGGCAATGAATCTGATGCCAATTCACACACTTCCACAATCCCAACAGAGGTTCTTGATCAAATAGTTAATCTAAGAGAATCCTTAAAAAATAGTGTTGATAACAAAAAAAGTGCTATCTTTGCAGACTCTTTGGCTGAGCTTTTTGATCGGTATCAAAGATTAGATAGTGCGGCGAGATATTCGGAGCTTGCAGCTTCGAATTTGCCAAATCTTGAAACCTGGGAAAAGGCTGGAGAGAGTTATTATAAAGCCTATTCCTTCGCAGTAAACCGAGATAAACAGAAGTTTCTGGGAGAAAAGGCCAAAGAATTCTTTGAAAAAGTGTTAAAACTGAAACCTGAAAGGCTTGACCTTGAGGCTAAGATAGCCATGACCCTGGTCAGCACCTCGGCGCCCATGGAAGCTGTGATGAGGTTAAGAGCTGTGTTGGAAAAAGATCCGGAAAATGAAATAGCAATTTTCAATTTAGGGACCTTATCCATGCAATCGGGCCAATATGATAAGGCTGTGGGCAGATTTAAGAGATTGGTGGAGATTGATCCTAAAAACTCGCAGGCGCTTTTTTATTTAGGGATCAGTTACTTTAACTTGGGCGATATAGCCAAAGCCAAAGAACACTTCCTGGCAGTAAAAGAAATAGAAGATGATCCTGCCGTATTATCTACGGTAGATGGTTATCTGAAAGAAATAGAATAAAAGAATTGTTAAACGTATCGCTAAAAAGAGCGAAGAAAAAGAATTAAAATTATGCCTTGCGGTAAAAAGAGAAAAAGACATAAGATCGCGACGCACAAAAGAAAAAAGCGTCTTAGAAAGAATCGTCACAAAAAGAAGTAGGTAGAAACTTACTTTTTTACCATTATACACATCATTAAATTATTATTCTGAAAAGCAGAAATAAAATATAATAAGGTTTGAGTAATGAATTACTAATCAATTCAACTCAAGAAGGATGTCGTATAGCCCTATTAAAAGACAAGAGTTTAGTTGAGTTCCACTACGATGAGAATGGAACAAGGTTTGCGGTTGGAGATATCTACCTGGGAGTAGTTAAGAAGGTTGTTCAGGGATTGAATGCCGCATTTATCGACGTTGGCTATGAAAAAGATGCTTTTTTGCATTACCTTGATCTTGGCCCTCAGGTGAGATCACTGAATAAGTTCTCCAAGCAAGCAGCCAACAGGAAAAAAAAAAAAAAAAAGATTTCTAATTTTAGGAATGAACCAGATATCGATAAATTCGGTAAAATCAATCAGGTTCTTACTAAAAATCAGCAAATTCTTGTTCAGGTAGTTAAGGAACCCATTTCCACAAAAGGGCCACGATTATCTTGTGAGTTGTCCATTGCCGGAAGGTATATGGTATTGGTACCCTTTTCCAATTCGGTTAACATTTCTAAAAAGGTAACTGACGGAGAGGAGAGAAAAAGATTATTGCGACTGATCTCGTCCATTAAACCCGATAATTTCGGTATTATCATCAGAACCGTAGCACAGAAAAAAGATGTAGCGGAGCTCGACAGAGACCTGAAGAATCTTGTGCAAAAATGGGAAGATGGCATTAAAATGTTGAAACATGCCAAACCCAGGGAAAAAATAATTGGAGAGATGAGTAAAGCATCCTCTATACTGCGCGACGTATTAAATGAGTCTTTCGACAGTATAGTAGCGGATGATAAATCGATATACGATGAAGTGAAGTCGTATATAAAGACTATTGCGCCTGAAAAGGAAAAAATTGTCAAGAAGTACAATGGCAAAGCCAAAATATTTGAAAGCTTTGGCATTGAAAAGCAATTGAAAACCCTGTTCGGCCAATCGGTGAGTATCCCGGGAGGTGGATATTTGATCATTGAACATACTGAGGCCCTTCATGTGATC
>JAKSDQ010000184.1 GCA_022360015.1 Cytophagales bacterium | reverse complement strand
TGTTAAAAATTACAACATTTTATCATTAAATTTTTTTTAATAATTCATTCTTTAGTTGTTTTTCCTGCTATTATTAAGTTTCATCTGGAATTTGTAGTTTTTTGCCTCCTTAATAAGTCAAAATCAATTGCAGCACACCAATACCCGGCTTATACAAACCAGGCACAATGAAGTTATATTTCTTTTACAGTTTGGAGAAGGCCATGTAGCAGCTACCTAATTCTATGAACTGAAATACATTATGTATCGAAGGTAATGTTTCCTGTTATGGGCAATATTATACGGCTTGCTTCAATGCAAGTACAAATTGTTAATCTATATAATAGGAATTGACATAGACTTAAAGGTCGTTTAAAAACCACCTTATTCTATTATAATTATTAAGAATACTGTTGCGATAGCACTGAATCAATTCACTTCGAATTCCATCCAAATGACTTTAATATGAAGGACTTTCTCTCATTATATATTGTATAGATTATAAATAATAAAAATTTTTGCATGAAAATCACCGTACATTACTTTCATATGATTGTTTATCGATTAGTTATAAATTACCGGAATCATTATTATGTTTTGGATTTAAAGATAAATACGAAAAAGTGCCGTTTGGATAAAATGAATAGATATAAGTCTCATAATAAACCCCACCAACAGATTTTACCTGACCTGACCATTGATAATGAACGGTGTCAATTCCAATTTGACCTGAGACATTAAAATGGATAAGAACCAAAAGGGACGAAAGTAAGATAATGAGGTGTTTCACGACTATAATTTTGTATAAATCAATTGTATCAAAACGTATGCCAGTACTAGCTGTCTACTTCCCAATACAGAAAATTCTATATGTTGACTATCAGTAAGTTATGAGGGAAAGGGTACAAATGGGGTACAAAAGTATATTTGCATTTATCAATATTACTTAATGCAATTAATCCGGGAGCAAACTACTTATTCTTGATGAGCTTTCCATACTAAATACTGTAAACCGCCAGAATACAGAAATTTATATATCTTTGGCTATGGGTAAAAAGAACCTGTATATCATAGCTGGATGCAATGGCGCAGGCAAAACCACTGCTTCATTTAACATATTACCAGACATCTTATCCTGCCAGGAATTCGTTAATGCCGACGAGATTGCAAGAGGTATTTCACCCTTTAATCCGGAAAAGGTCGCTTTAGAAGCAGGTAGATTAATGTTAAACAGAATCAATGAATTGATGGAGATAGGGGAGGATTTTGCATTTGAAACAACTTTGGCGACAAAAAGTCATCAAAACAGGGTAATTGAAGCCAGGAAAAAGGGTTACTATATCACTTTAGTATTTTATTGGCTGGATTCACCTGAATTGGCAAAACGAAGAGTAAAACTGAGGGTGAAAGAAGGCGGACACAATATACCAGCAGATGTAATAGAACGAAGGTATTTTGCCGGAATAAAAAACCTGTTTAATTTGTATTTGCCTATTTGTGATTATACTTTGCTATATGATAATTCATTAACTTCTCCAGTGCTAATAATGGAAAATGAATTGAATGGTGATGAAACAATTCATGATTTAATCAAGTTAAAAGCAATTAAAGCCTTTTTGTGATGAAAAATAAGAGAGCTTCTGCATTAAGAGAAAAAATTATTGAAGGAATGAAAATTTCTTCACAAAAACTGATAGCCCGTAAAAAACTGTTGGGACAGAAAGTAGTGGTAAGTGAAAATGGTGTGATACGGGAAATTGAGCCGGAAGATTTAAAATAAGTGTGCGAAATAACTTATTCCCACTCATCCCTCCAACGTTTTTGTACGATTAAGCCATCCTCTTTGAATTTTACAGTGCCACAATATTTATAAGCATCGAGCCCCTTTTTGGGACTTCGTTCTCGCAGTTTTTTTAATACCGATTGTATGGCACGCTTATATTTATTTGATTTCCTGACAATCCGATTTTTGGGACAGGTTACTGCTTCACTTTTTTGGTGTTTTTCATATTAATGGGCAGATTTACCTTTCACAGAACAATACTTTTTATCTGATCTTCCGGAAAATGCAGAATCACAGATTTGGCTCTGTGATAAACCTAAAGTTTTGTACTTTTATCACAACTACGAGCCATACACAGGTCATTATGCGCAAATAATTGAATCTATGAATAAATTGATATTAATTTTAATCACTTTTAATGTGTCATTATAATGTCTATGGGCAAGACCCCGTAAAAGTATATTTTGAAGAAAGTTTTCAAATCGTTGAAAATAAGCCAACAAGTTATTACCGTTTATACGACATCAATAAATCAGGGGCTTCTATTAAAGACTATTCTGAGAACATTATAGAACTAGAAGCAAGAATTAATGGGCTAACCGATGTAGACTCTCTTAATAAGTTTATTTGGTTTATAAGAAATGGGCAAAACAAAATGAATTTCGAGGAATATTTTAAATATGTAACTGGTGAATTCTCATTAACTGATACCAAAAACAAAACAGTATATCAAACTGAATTCAAGAATAACGAATATAAGTATCTCCAAATAACCGACGCAGATGGGAAAAATTATCTAACTGATGGAAATGGAGATTATAACTATAAAATTTCTAATCGAAACGAATACTTCCATCGGGTTTTCAAAGATTACAAAGTCCACGAGAGTTTTATCTTAGTTCCATCTCAACAAGACACTTTATATTCAAAAGTAGACAAGTTTGCTATGCCTTATGGAGGATACCAAAAGTTCTACTCCAAAATTATAAAAACAGTTAAATACCCTGTTTTAAAACAATTAGCTGGACAGGAAGAAAGGATTTATATCCAATTTACAGTTGACAAGACTGGAACTCTGAAGGACTTTGAGGCAATGACAGAAACACCATCAAGGTTTCATTCAAAAACAATAAAGAAGCTGGCAAAACTTAATCCATGGAAGCCAGCTGAACTTGAAGGTCGACCTGTAAGTTCAAGATTCATTTTACCAGTTACCTTCAAGTTAAATTAAATCTGCGCGTAACGGTTGCTAAAACTTCATGACCTGCGGTTAGGATTGACTAGTCAATTTAAAATTTACCGGCTATGAACTGCCTACCATCATATCCAATGCAAGTGATTTAAATGAAAGTTTTGGCAATCAAGATGGTATAACAGATTCAATCTGGTATTCATTAATTCATATTGTGCCGGTTGGTGCCATTTTGTTAATTGTGAATACCTTTATCAACATCGATAGGGTGGACCGGGTTGTAGCTATTATCCTGACTGTAGTATTAATTGGGATCAATTTTAGCATATTCAATAATGGAATAGATACTAGTAATTTAGGGGCAGGTTATATGCTCTCTGCGATTGGGATGATTGGAATAATCTATGTCTTAATTAGAAATTTAAATTTTGAGTATGAAAAGGTAGATAAATGGGAGCAGAGTGAGTTTAAAGGGTTTATTGATTTAATTACTATCTTGATGTTCACAGATATTTTTGAGCATTTCCAATGCTTTGGGCCATGTTTCGTGAAAGAATTCTCTATTTTCTAAAAAAGTATCGGAATCAACGTGTAATTCTGTAATGTCTCCTTTTTGAATAAGGGCATAGTTTTCAAATGAGCCTTGTAATATCTGGACTTCTTCACTTTCAGTTATTTCTTCTCCGTTTTTGATAAATCCATAATGTTCAATACTAATGTGTTTGTTAGCTATATTTTCCCTTATTTTACTTGCTAAGCCAGTCGTGTTGCCGTTTTCATCTATAGAAAGAAATTGTATTTTAGAACCTTTTTCCCACGTTCCTTTATAGTGAGAGGTGGAGCTAAATACAGAAGTCCATTGTTGAAAATAGTTACTGTCGATTATTGATCTGTAAACTACTTCTGGTGCTGCTTTAATTTGAATCTCGAAGTGTAAGTGTTACCTTCCCATTTTGTGTTGTTTCATTGTCTTCAGACGATTTACAACCTACTAATATGAATCCACTAATTAAGGTGGAGAATAATAGTTTTTTCATTTTATTTAAGCATTGTTTTTTATACCTCTCTTTGAATTTCCTCGTTTGTTTTCTTCCCCAAATAGGTATCCAACCTTTCAAATGCTCCTAACATACCTTCTTTGAAACCATACTCTAAACTTTGTTTCATGTGTTCGGCATTATCGTAAGTTGTATTGTGTTCTATCGTACATTTCTCTCCATTACCCAAAAATGAGACATGATAATCTGAGGGTGGGAGTACTTGAGTAATTTCTGCTTCCTCATCTGCCGAATATTCTTTCCCTGAAAATTTCGAATGTAGTTGTATTTTCGAATAAGATGTGATTCCCCACATTTCAAAATTTTCAGGTCCTTGTATTCTGTAGTGTCGCATTCCACCTTCCCTAAACTCCATTGTTTTAGTAAAAGATTTATAACCCTCAGGTGCCCACCATTGGTCTAATATTTCTGCTGTTGTCCAAGCTTTCCAAACTAAAGGAAGTGTTGCATTAAAAGTCCTTACTACTTTAATTGTATTTGTGTTTTCATCGACTTGGAAATCAAAGGAAAGTTCATTTTTCATTTCTTTTCATTTTTTTTGGTTTGTCTTTATATTTTCTAATGCATGATCAAGTTGAGAGAAGCGGTTTTCCCAGAGTTGCCTAAATGGTTTGAGCCAATCGGCTATTTCGGTCAATTTGTTAGCTTCTAAATTGCAAATCCGTTCGCGACCTTCTTGTTGAATTGTAATTACCCCGCATTCGTGTAAATATTTTACATGGAGAGAAACTGCTTGTCTTGTAATATCAAACTTTTTAGCTAAAGCGCTAACATTCTGTTTTTGATCAATAAGAGACAATAGAATATCTCTCCTTGTAACATCAGCGATTGCATTAAATATATCTCTTCTCATAACTACATTATTAACATGC
>JAKSDQ010000168.1 GCA_022360015.1 Cytophagales bacterium | reverse complement strand
TGTGATGGCCACGACCCCACCACCGCCGCCGCCCTCGGAATCGCCGCCCCCGTCGGCCACGCCGACGCCGCCGGCAGCCGCCCCGACACCACCGCCGGCGCCCCCACCAGCAGCGCCGGCACCCGGCGGAGGGATCGGCAAGCCGCGCTCGATCGGGTTGGTGATCCTCTTGTCGATCGTGACGCTCGGTATCTGGACGATCGTGTGGTCGTACCAGAACGGTGAGGAGTACAAGCGCTTCTCCGGACAGGGCCTGGGCGGTGTCGCCTACCTGTTCATCACGTTGCTGATCTCGCCGGTCACGATGTTCCTCTTGGCCAACGAGGTCGAGCAGCGCTATCGCGATCAAGGTCGCGAGCCGCGGATCACGACGCTGTGGGGCCTGTGGTTCCTGCTGCCGTTCATCGGCAACATCATCTGGTACGTCCGGATCCAGCGGGCGATCAACGAGTTCTGGGTCGCCAACGGCGCCCCGGCCGACTCCAAGGGGTTGTAGGGGCGGTCAGCCCCCGCCGGCGTACGTGCCGAAGCTCCAGAGATTCCCTTCGCGATCGCGGATTCCGAAGGTGATCCCGCCCGGGTCGTACTCGGGTGTCACCGGCTCCGTCACGACCTCGACCCCGGCGGCGACGCAGCGCTCGTGGACGGCCATCGGGTCGGCGGTGATCACGTACAGGCTCTGCTGCCCGACGCCGCGTTGGGAGTACGGGCTGTCGGGTCGGTTCGCCGATCCGATCTGAACGACGCCGCCCTCCGGCCAACGCAACTGACTGTGCACGATGACGTTCGGATCGTCGCCGGGCACGACGATCTGCTCCTCGAAACCGAGCACGTCGACGGCGAAGCGGATCATCGCGGGGGCGTCGTCGCTGTTGACCGCCGCCCAGATCCCGCCGCCGGAGATCGCCTCATGCTCGGTGGTGGTGACCGTGAAGCCCTGCTCGTCGAAGCGACGCGACAGCTCGTCGCCATCGACCTCTTCGATCCGCTGGGCGACCATCCAGCGATGTCCGAACGGGTCGCGGAGCGTGCCACGGCGGTCGCCGTCGGCGGCATCGGCCGGCGGCTCCAGACCTTCGGCACCGGCCGCGATGGCGCCGGCGAAGAGCGCATCGACGTCGGCCACGGTGAG
>JAKSDQ010000045.1 GCA_022360015.1 Cytophagales bacterium | reverse complement strand
TTTTGTATTACATTTTTATATTGGGGATCATCAATAAGATTTTTCCACTCAAACTCATCTTTTTTCTTGTCGTATAATTCCTCCGAACCGTTATCGTATCTTATGTATCGCCACTGCTTGGTTCTCACTGTGTGATTTCCAGGCCAATAAGTGGAAAGCGCTATATCGTGCCAATCTGAACCAGGGTCAGCTAAAAGGTGGGCTATACTTTTTCCCGATACATGTCCGGGAATGGGCAGACCTGCCAAATCGCAAAGTGTGGGATAGGCTGTCATAAAGTCAACAACGTGGTCGGTAACAACGCCTTTTTCTGTCATGCCGGGCACTACCCAGATATAAGGCGCTCTTGTGGCCTCTTCCCATAACAATCTTTTGGCAGCCATGAATTTTTCTCCAAGATGATAACCATGGTCGCCCCATAACATGATAATGGTATTATGCTTATACTTACTTTCGTTCAACGCTTTTAGTATCCTCCCCACCTGGGCATCGCAGTAGGAAACCGCTGCCATATAGGCCCGAACCATCTTTTTCAGGTCCTCGTCCGACTCATTTTTAGTAGAAACCTTAGGCCCGCCCGCGATTTTAAAAACAGCGCTCATATCTACGTCGTCCAAATCACCCTTTTGAACAGGTGGTAATTGAATGTCCTCAAGGGGATACATGTCATAATATTTTTTAGGGATATTCCATTTCAAGTGGGGTTTATACAGACCTGCCATGAGGAAAAAAGGTTGATCATATTCGGCTTTTAACTGTTCGGTTATCCACCTTACCGTTTTTTCATCTTCCGCACTATCATCATCACCATCCAAAATACCCCAGGTCTGAGCGGCTGTTTTACCCTGGTCGATTAACCGGGCTTTACTCAACGGGCCTCGCCTGGCATACCGGCCTTTCTTTTGTAACGCTTTCACAACACTACCGTGTATTTTTCCTGCGCCGGCAACATAATAGCTATTATTGTCAAAATGAGAAGTTAGCAGATCGGAAGGAGAAATCCCACGTTGCCACAACGTGCCATTGGCGTATACGCCACTGCTGAAAGGTCTTTTGCCGGAAAAGAAAGATGCCCTGCTGGGGTTGCATTGGGGGGAGGCACAGTAAGCATTGGTAAATGAAATTCCCTGCCCGGCTAAAGCATTGATGTGGGGTGTCTTTATTTGGTTATTTCTTCCGAAATGCCCCACCCAATGGTTTAAATCATCACAGATGATCATCAGAATATTGGGTTTATAGTCGGTAGAGGGGTTTTCATTGGGCTTGGTGTTGCCATTAAATAATGCCGCTGAAGGGATGAGGAAAATGTAGAATAACCTTTTCATGGAAAACATTTTATTACGCAGGCCGGTAGTACTTCACAACCATCACTTTTAATTGGTATTGGCACTGACTAAAATAGGGACTTAGCCGAACAGGGCCTGCCTCTAATATCCCAAATCATTGTCTTAATGTACATTTTGTAGACCTGATATTTTTTAAAGGTCTCAAAATCAACGGTTGAATCAATAAAATTTAGCTTACCTTTTCACTTCTAATCTGCCTCTTACGTTGGGAGCCCAGGTTTGGGGTATATGGACCCGCAATTTTTCTTTAATACCTTTCAGACTGTTATTGGCAGCTATATTGTTCAATTCATAAGGGTCGCTTTTATGGTCATATAATTCCTCGGAGCCATCGGGGTAACGAATATAACGATAGCGTTCATCACGAACCGAAGCGTATGCTATGCCATATGAAGTAAATGCCGGTCTATCCCATGGCGCATCAGGATCTTTTAATAGTGGCACCAGGCTTTGGCCATCGAGTTTTTGTCTGGGTTTTTCGAGTTGACAGTACTCGATTAATGTCGGGTATATATCCAATAAACTCACTGTACGTTGGCAGGTAGCTTGCTGCTTTGACGGCGTTCGAATGAGTAAAGGGACATAATCGGATTGTTCCCAAAGTGTCCCTTTGCCCCAGCGTTCTTTTTCTCCACAATTAAAACCGTTGTCAGAAAACAGTATCACAATGGTATTATCAGCATACCGGGAGTTATCCAATGCTTCGATAACACGGCCGTAATTCCAATCGGCAAAAGTAGTATTGGCTTTATAAGCCCAAAGAAATTTTTTCCATAACGTCTCACTTTTTTTCCCTTTTTTGTAGTACCTCTTGAGAGAGTCGACCAGTTGCCTGCCTTGAAAAGGTACATCTTTTAGATCGTCATTTCTATAACCCGGGGGTATTTGAGTTTCTT
The DNA here is from genome assembly GCA_022360015.1 of Cytophagales bacterium. Lineage (GTDB taxonomy): Bacteria > Bacteroidota > Bacteroidia > Cytophagales > Cyclobacteriaceae > Agaribacillus. The sequence continues at coordinate 665 of JAKSDQ010000045.1, read as the reverse complement.
CTTCTTGATACATATCAAAAAATCGTTTGGGAGCTGTGTATGGACTGTGGGGTCGCCACAAACCATAATACAAAAAGAAAGGTTTTTCATGGTGCTGTTGTAAAAATGCAATGGCGGCATTTGCATTTTTAACATCCGGAAAATCATCATCCGCACCCTCCCACGCCTTGACAGAAGAAAAACGATTGCCACCAAACCAATATTCCTTTTCCGGAAAGGGCCCAAAACCACCTTTGTAAACCGGCCGGTTATCCCACATATTGTGCTCGCGAACCGAATCCATCGGAGAATGAAAGATCTTGCCCCGGCCCCAGGTAGTGTAACCGTTTCTTTTGAATAGCTCTGGCAATGCTTCAAGTTCTTTAAATTGCTTTGTTTTGTTCCAGGCATCGCTTCCATTGAGATAGGCGCCTGTGTTATGCGGATACAGGCCGCTAAAAAAGGAGGCTCTTGACGGATTACAAACAGGGCTATTACAATAAGCATTTACAAAATTGGTAGCTTGTTTTTTCAATGCTTCCATATATGACATTTTTATCGGGTATTGGTCAAGACTTCCATACCCATTCATATCATCTACCACAATAAGTACCACATTTGGGTTCTTTTTTGTGCCATCCACTTCACTACTCGTCCATTTTGTCTTTTTTTCAACACTTTTAAAA
>JAKSDQ010000046.1 GCA_022360015.1 Cytophagales bacterium | reverse complement strand
GCTGGTGCCAAAAGGTTTGATAACCGGGGTGAGGCCTAGTTGGTACAACGCTGCTTTAATGATATCCCATACATATACATCGTAAATAGCATCATTATCCAGGAAAAAATCACCATCATAAAATCCCCATTTTGACCAGCAATCCTCTAATGGAAAAGTTTGTTGTATCACGGCGTCGAGGTACTGCCCGGCAGGCAGACGGATTAACCTTCCCTTTGAGATATATAACCAATTGCTTACAATATCTACCCTGTCGTTGATGGATGGATATTGTTCCCAAAACTCCCAATTGACATATCCCTGAACATGTTCTATATAAGGGTACGGATTTTTAGTCTGCCAAAGCGCTTCAGGAAATGCTTCTTCTACCTCCCGGCAGGATACAAAACGATACTGCCCCATGGCATGATCCTTTGAAGTGTGGAGGTAGATAAACCCATCCGGATCAAAACGACAATACAGTAAATGTTTTGATTGTGCAAAGGCTGAAAACCCGTCTCCTTTTTTACCAGGTGGAGTATGAACTGCGAGAAGATAAGTATACCACTGTTTCATTTATTCTTTATTCTTTCGCAAATGAACCCAAATAGCAGCATCTAAAATCCTACCCGGAATTTTAACTGCAGTGTCTTGCTCCCATACGGAAAAGTCAAGTGCTTCTTTAGGTGTAAAATAAGCTTTTTCCAAACCAATCCTCTTTGCCTTGACCTGATAAGGACAAAACATAGCATTTATTTCCTTTACCAGTGAAGACTGTCATAAGAATGCCGAAATCTTGTTATCATCCTTTTCCGGGTCATCTTTGCCATATGTTTGATGGTGTATCCGTAAGCTACAACAAATGTATAAATATAAGATGTTATCCAATACGGGGCGTTCCACTCGATGGAATGGAACATGATTCCGGAACGGTGAGCTGTGAGCCCTAAAACATCGATGGCATTCAGCTTTTTGCCAGGCTTTTCTTTTCCTCATACCTGAAATCATAGGGAAACAGGTCCTTGTCATCCTTTCCTGCGCTAATAAAATGCCTGTATTTGGTCAACTCTATGGCCTCTTCAAGTTTTAAACCCTGTGCTTTAAGCTCCTCTTCCAGGCCTTCATCGGGTAAATGAAGCGGGTATTTTCCGCTAAAATTGTAGATAAAAGCATCTTCCGTTTCCAGGTCACATCGAAAAGCCGTTCGCCATTGAGAATTGTACCCCCAACCGTCGGAGAGATCCCTGTAGTCCCTGTTTTTTCTTCTGTAAGCCCAATAAAGCGTAGCGTTATTCACGAATGGTATATCATAATTACCCGGATTTAACCCCACAATTACCCCTCCTTTTTTTAGGATCATATTTTCTAACAGAATGGTTGGAGATGTGACCGTGATGATATGAAAATTATCTTTATTTTCCGTAGCCTCGGTTATTTCATGATAAAAAGGATGATAAGGCCTGGGGTTCATAACGGTACCGCCGATCTTTTCAACAAACGCACCATATTCATGGATACCCAGTCGAGGCCCTAACCAGCTTGAACCATCTTTGTGATTATCAGGTTGAAATCTTAACGTTAAAACATCCAGGACCCTGGACAGGGCATACAGTTCCCATGAAACTTCCCGGGTAAATACTTCTTCATTGACCAATTGAGACCTGGCAGCAAGCAGGAAGTCTCGGTAGTTGTTTTCTTCCACCCAACGGAGCAATATTTCTTCCAATAGATTGTCCCCATTGTACTGGTAGATTTTATGATATAAGTCTCTCGCACTATTCATTGTTTTTCAAAATTGAATTTAGCCAGCAGTCTATACGTGTTCTCTTTGTGTGGTTAATTTCCGGGTTCGATATCATGCTGCATATCCACTGGTATATGGAACACAAGATGCTAAACGGATTGCCAGCTCTATAAAATCCATGCCGTGTAAACATTCTCACGAGTGTACGACAAATTTTCTTTTTAATTTTACGCGCTGGGAGGCTATCCGCTATATCTTTTTGTCTATAATATGGCGTTTCCTACGTTCCTCAGTTCAGCTTTTCGGCAGGACAAAAAGGATGCCGCTGCTATCCCTCACGCAAATCATTCCCGTGAAGACTGGAATCTACATCATATAGCATATCATTCCCATGAAGATAGAGATCTACATCATAAAATTTCTTGAAACCATTGAAAACTGTGACAAAAGGGAAATTTGTCGTACACCCCATTCTCACTTTTATGATTGACCTTTCATTATTCTTAGTTTTTGATAATAGTTACTAATATAATAACCTATTAATTATCCAACAGGCTGTACCCCCAATTCATCCCGAACAAAGGCTAAATAGGCTTTGGCCTTTTTGACATCTTTTTTATATAATAACTTCTACCAGATCTAATATCTTATCCGCTACATTGTTTCCAAACCTGTCTTTTGCCTGGATATTGGCGCCGGCATCTGCCAGTAGTTTTGCACTTTGTATATCATAATGGATAGCTGTTTGTAAAAAAGCGGTGCTTTGATCCTTTGGATCTATCACCTCGAGATCTGCTCCATGATCTATTAATAATTTGAGTACCTTCGGGCCGCGACCTACTACATGCATTAGTAGTGTCCTTCCATCTTTATTGACACAATTTACAACAGCGCCTTTGTCTAACAATAACCCGATCGCTGCAGTATGATCATACCACCCTTGTTCGTCTTCGTAATGTGTTTCTGTTGCTACAGATAAAGGTGTGTTACCCTGGTGATCCTGTGCTTCGATATCAAGTCCTTTTTCCAATAATAAGGAGGCTACCAGGGTTCTGCCCTTACTAGCTGCTTCGTGTAATAACGTCCAACCTTTCTCATCAACTATGTCCAAAGGAAAGCCCTTCTCTACCATAGCCGGAATGAGTTGGGCCGCTTCACTATCGTACCTATGGATGGCTGATCTTATCCCATGACGCCCGGAAATCTCAGACCATTCGTGTTCATTGATCATTTTGAGTACGTAACCAAGATGTTGCTTTGACAAAAAAGTGATCAAGTTAGGAAGAAAAGTACTTTTTTCGCCCTCATATTCTGAAACATAGTTGAGATCGGCGCCTTTATCTATAAGTGTTTTTATGGTTTCTAAAGTGTGCTCCCTTAACCTACACGCCCTTATCAAGGGTGAATCGTTCATAAATCCGTGTACATTCACATTTATACCCGGCTGCCCTAATAACAGGCTGATCACAGGCATATGATTGTGATGCATGGCGGCAATTAAGGCACATTCCTTAAAGTCATCGTCTTTATGCTGTTGCACCCTTACATTTATATTTATACCGTCATCGATATACTTTTTTACAGCTTCCAGGTTTCCTGCTTTACAAGCCTTGATAAACGCTTTCTCTTCTTTGCTGGCTTTTTCTTCTTTACTGGATTTGAAATTCATTTTTGTCAAAATTTATTAGTGGCGTCCGGGAAAATCCTGGGGCAGTAGGGAGTCGGAGATAAAAGAATATTAATTTTAATGTTTTTCTTGCATTATATCTATTGTGCGCTATACCTGGAAGGGTTATACTTCCACATAATAGGATTTAAAATCATACAACCCGGGAAGCTCTTTTTCAATAGCCTTACCGATCTTTAAAGCCATTCTCTCATTGTCTTTTTCGGTATCTATTTGAAGTTCCTTAGGCATTTCGATCCAGATATAGGAACCATATAACACCATCCCCAGGGCTTTGGGTTCATAGTCGTCATAACCATATACCTCAGGATTGCAGGGTTTGCCTTCATCATTCTCCAGTTTTAATTTTTGGGTGTGCCGGATCACCAGGGTTCCCAATGTTGTTTTTTCTGCTTCGGTAAGATGCTCACCATCTTTTCGCCAAATAAATAAGGCCGGGCCATATGCTGACATGATAAATTTTGTTTTGTAGTTTACAAATCTCAAAACTAAAGGACGATGGAGGATAAAACGCTCCACTCGGCCGAGTGGAGCCTGTTTTTTTATATACATCTAAAAGGATGGTGCAAAGCGTATGAGCAATCGGTATTTTCACAACCGGGAATGGTATCTTCACCTGATCCGCCAATGCATGCATTCCAAAATGTGTCATCCCGGGGTCCGGATAGCCGGATTTGGCGATAAAGATCATCAACATACCGACCCAAAACGTGAAAATAGTCATGCCATGACTGCGAGTCATAGCATGACTTACTTAACTTATTGATTATTAAAATTTTAAACCTGAAAAAGTAGGACTAATGCGCTTTTGTGAAACGTGCCCATAATTGATAACACATCGTTAAAATAAGCGCGCTGGGTGGTAACACAAATACCTAAATAAGCAATTTTGCTAAGTTTTCAGGGCTTTAAAGCCCGGTACTCATTTTCTTTGGTCTTTTCCCGTTCCTAAAAGATGAGTTGAAGAAGTTTTACCAGTCTTCGTAACCCTCCTCATAGTCGATTCTATGCTGTAAATGTGTTATGGCTTCCTGCAGATATTGCCCAGGTATAGACGGTAATATCTTACTTTTCTGATCAGTGATTTCTACAACAGTATCACTTTCATTACCTGCAAACAAAAAATTGTGGATCAAAATAAAACTATGTTCCTCTTTTTTAGTGAGCCGGTCCACACTTCGCAATACATTGAGAAAACCCAGGAAAGCCGAATAATTCTCTGCAAACTGCATAATGGAGAGTGTCCAGATACCCTTTGTCCTGTCAAATTCTGAAAATCCGTTCCCGGGCTCATCGGGGTGTACCAGCCAATCTTTAAGATAACCGGATACCGAGGTGGTGAAATATTCATAATTATCGATCTTATCTTGGGTAAAACCATCACCATACATCTTCCTGCCCTCCAACCAGGACAACCAATCTGTATAGTTTGACGGTGATT
>JAKSDQ010000047.1 GCA_022360015.1 Cytophagales bacterium | reverse complement strand
CGGCTCCCAGGTTCCCTGCTCGCCGCAAAGAAGCGACACCAGGCCATATCACAAGCACTGTGCTGATACGAAAGAAGTAGGTTCACAATTGCTGTTTTTAACTGTGATGTGCCGGATGCTGGATGAGCCCCTTTTGTGCTGTGCCCTCCTGGGCGGTGTATTGGGAAATAAAGCTGTGGCGAACTGTCACGAGCTCTATCTCTGCCGAGGGTCGCGCAGTTAGGTCGTGATATGCAACATGTAAATGCTTAAGTGTACTGCTGGTTTTTTCTTAGAAGAGAAGCGGTCTTGTCACGAGTTGCCTAAACTCCTTTTAAGCTTGCAGTAGACTACCGATGCCTGAAGCACCAGTTTTCAGGTTTGTAGCAGAGTATCAAGCATAAAAGATCTTTCTTGCATAGGGTGTCGGATTCTCCGGTCCACCCGTGGGAAGCTATCCTCGAGAAAAACTATCTGGATTCTGAAGTATTCACTCCACATGGGTGGTGTCACACAGCTCTCTGAAATGTCTTTGAGGAGCGCGCTCCCTCTTTGCTTGAGCTATGATTTCTCGTTTAGCGTCAAATCGTTTAGGAGCAGTCTGTTGTTGGCACTGCAAGGTTAATATCGTGTCTACTGGTTCGTTCTATCGGTGGTATCTGGCCACGAACTACGCGCTAAGCAGTGCTGTGTCCAGAATGGACGCGATTCGTGGCTAGATCGTCTTATGCCACTTTGCTGTTGTTTCTGCCAGCTAAGGACAGACGAACCCTGTTGGGAATTCGAACGACGTCTCGGATGCCTGTGTGCTTTTTGCCTTGCGCGTCATAAAAGAGTCAGCCGTTCTTCAATAGTTGGAAGCTCGTGCAATATTGGTCTGTAAGCGAACTGCCAGCGAAGCTTAAAAGGTGTCTTGGGGGGCTTCGCAGTTCCACACTTTTCTTGGTTGGCCTCTCTTCAGGCATCCCTCCATTTGTGCAGAATTAACCGACTCTGGCCCTTGTCGGTCGAAGTTGCCAGATCTTGTTCGCCCGAGTT
>JAKSDQ010000049.1 GCA_022360015.1 Cytophagales bacterium | reverse complement strand
GGATCTGGATCAGTCGGAAGTCCACATGGATGTAGAAGTGCTGGATGGCAGATTAGAGGATTACGAGCTTATGTTAATGCTATCTGATTATATGGGTGATAAGGATCTTAAAAACATCCGGTTTGATACGCTCAAGAATCACCTGGACATCACTAATGGACAGATAACAATACCGAATATGACCATTGAGTCAACGCTGGGTCACATGGAATTATCAGGCACCCAGGATAGCGATCACAATATTGAGTACTTCCTGAGAATCCCCTGGAAGACTATCAAACAAGCGGCTCGCTACAAACTGTTTGGCGATAAAAAAAACGCGGATGGCCAAACGCGAGATGATGAGATTATAGAACTCGACCCAAATAAGAAGGTGCGCTACCTAAACCTGAAGATACACGGCAACATGGATGATTTTAAGATAGGACTAGGTAAGGCGAAACAACGCAAAAGTTAAATACCAATCAGTTGTTCACCATTCAGATGTTGGGTGACCTGCTCATCGGTTAGTGTCAGGTAAGTCTTGTCTTTATAGTTTCTAAGGGTACCACCTTTCATTTTATGAAGACGATACATATGCGGGTCATATTGATAGGCAGGCATGTATCCACTTTTATTACCCTTTTCCCAATGTATGGCAAAAACATCTTCTCTGCCTTTGAAAACAGACTGGAATAAATCAATGTGAATGTCCGGTAGTACCCTGATTTTGTCCATATCCTGCAAATACCTTTCGAATTAAAATTCTGAACATTTTACCATCACATAAGGCATAATTGATGATTCTTAATATAGCTATTTTGGAATGAGATTAATTATGTCCATCCCAAAAAATAAGATATTTTTACAAAACTCTTTTTCATTGTACACCTTCTTAAAGATGTGCTTTGCAAGGCAGTTGGAATATTGGAAGCTTGTTTAAATGATTTATTGAAATCAATCTCTGAAAAGAACTGATTGAGAGTTTTTAACTGCGGTCCCAAGTGGGAAATATGACAAAAGAAGAACTCATAGCGAAGTTAAATGATATAGAGTGGGAAGACTTCGAAGTAAAAGAGGCTCGTTCTGAAGTTCCTAAAAGCATTTGGGAGACGGTAAGTGCTTTTTCCAATACTGCCGGTGGCTGGCTGGTCTTTGGTGTGAGTAAAAAGGGGAAAGGATTTATCGTAAACGGTGTTAAAAATCCCGAAAAAATTGAACAAGATTTCACGAACACCCTACGCAGCGATAAATTCAACATAAAGATTACCCCTGATTGCCGGAAATACGATTTTCCGGAAGGGACAATACTCGCTTTTTATATCCCCATTTCTGATAAAAAGCCGGTTTATTTCAATGCGCTTGCCAATACATTCATTCGCACGGCCAGTGGCGACCAGCGAGCTACTAAGCCGGAAATAGATTCAATGTACCGGGATCAGGCATTCGGCACAAAGGATAAGGAACTGACTAAATATAGCTTTGATGACTTACATAAATCCACCATTGAAAGCTACAAGTCCTTTCTGAGGATCACCAATCCGGGACATAGATACAATAAGTTGGGCGATGTTGAATTACTGGAAAAATTGCAAGTCATTAAAGGTGGAAAGGTAACTATTGGCGGTTTGCTGGTTTTTGGTAAATATGACAATATTGAGGATCTGCTCATAGACTTCCGGGTAGATTACTTCGAAATACCCGGAACCTCCTATTCTGATGCAGAGGTTCGATTCACTTACCGTATTAGTGAAGAAGAAAACCTGTACCAGTATTTTTTCAGTATTATGGACAGGCTTTCTAAAAAGATCGAGTTGCCCTTTACCATGACTAGCAGTGGACTAGCGACAGATAACCAGCCGCAACTGGTAGCTATCAGGGAGGCATTGGTTAATTTGTTAATGCACTCCGACTATTTCAGTTCCATGAAACCTAGGATTCGGGTTTTCACCGATAGAATTGAATTTATGAATCCAGGGAGATTGCCAAAGGATTTAGCGTCTATCATGAAAGAGGACTTTACCCAGCCTAGAAATCCAATTATTGCCAGGGCATTCAGGGTATTGAAATTGGCAGAGAGCGCCGGATCGGGTTTTGAGAAAATGTTTTCGGGATGGCAAGGTTATTACAAGAATACACCTGAAGTTGAGGGTGGATTGGATTTTTATAAGATTACTTTTTATACCAAGAGAACCGCGGTTAAAACTGTGGAGAAAGGTGGTCAGAAAGGTGGTCAGAAAGGTGGTCAGAAAGGTGGTCAGAAAGTGTCCTTAACTACCAGGCAGGCTGAAGTGTTACATCTTATTCAGGACAAACCTGATATAACCCGGAAGGAAATGGCAGATAGCCTGGAAATTAATGAATCGGCAATACAAAAGCATATAGAGAAATTGAAAGAAAAAGGGGTAATAGAGCGAACAGGTGGTGATAGGGGCGGGCATTGGAAAATATTGATTGATGAAGTGTAGGAAAAACCCCTGGGGAAAATCATTTTGTCACTAAGAAAATTAACAAATGATGGCGCCAAAACACCTTTTAGGTTGGGGTATTAAAATAATACAATCTACAGCTTTTGAAAGAGGCCGGAGCATTAGGCTATCGAACCAGCCTAATTTTTTTATTACCAGATAGCGATAAAATTGCAATCAATAGAGGCAAAAAGCGCGTTTTAAAAGGTGGACATAAGGAATAATAATCCAATATAGATATTGGACGTATTAGCAAATCTTGTGGCAGATTGAGCAAAAGTACTTCCCTTGCTATCTCATATATTTATCCTTGTTAAACTTGAATAAAAATATGTCAAAATTGGCGCATGTTTCCCTTATGCCTGTATTATGGGTTTTTCTGTTATTTAGCTTTTATAATACGGCCCAAAATAGCCGCTCAGCTCAAAATGAGAAACTAAGCAACAACAATCCCGAATCCAACAAAGGAAAAGTTGCTAAGACTCCTCCAATGGGTTGGAATAGTTACAACTCATATGGCGCCGCAGTAAGGGAGGCTAAGGTAAAGGCAGACCATATGGCTAAATATATGAAAGCCTGAGGTTGGGAATATGTAGTAGTAGACTATTGCTGGTCGCTGATTTGGCTAACTGTTAAATGATAATGATGCAAAAAGATAAATTAATATGGGTTGCTATGTTGATGTTCGGGTTACTGTCAGTGACAAACTGCAGCCAAAAACCAACTGCTGATTCAGCGAATGACGCCACTGCCGGGAAGCAATTACCCAATATTATTTATGTTTTGGTAGATGATATGGGTTATGGGGATTTAAGCTCTTATGGTCAGCAAACGCTATCTACACCAAATATTGATCAACTGGCCTCGGAGGGAATAAAATTGACAAATCACTACACCGGTTCAACGGTGTGCGCACCCTCAAGGGCCACTTTATTGACTGGGTTCCACACCGGTCATGTTTCGGTTCGTGGAAATCAGCCGGATCAACTGCTAAGGGATGAGGATATCACTGTAGCCGAAAAGTTAAAAGAAGCAGGCTACTACACCGGCATTATCGGAAAATGGGGTATTGGCCATCCACCGCCGCCAAATGATCCTCAAAGAAATGGATTTGATTATTCGTATGGCTATATCAATATGTGGCATGCACACAATTTCTACCCCGAGTTTTTATACCGGAATGGGAAAAAAGAAATAATTGAAGGTAACAAATTGAAGCGTGATGAAAATGGGAAGAGAATGTGGGCGGCTGAAGCCCCGGAAGGGACGGGCGTAGCCGAAATAAAAGCGCAACATACCCATGAACTTTTCGAAACCGATGCCCTTAATTTTATTGACAATCATAAAGATGCACCGTTTTTTCTGTTGCTTGCCTTAAATATGCCCCACGCTAATAATGAACACCCGGAAAATGGCATGGAAGTACCTGATTGGGGGGAATTTAAGGACAGGGATTGGCCGGATGCGGAAAAAGGGTTTGCATCCATGATTAAAATGATCGATGAAACAGTAGGGAAATTGAACGGCAAATTGAAAAGCATGAACCTGGATAAGCATACATTATTGATTTTCTCCAGCGATAACGGTCCTCATCAGGAAGGATTTCACCGAATGGAGTTCTTTAATAGCAATCGGGAGTTAAGGGGAATGAAACGTGATTTTTATGACGGAGGGATTAAAACACCATTTATAGCCAAATGGCCCGGCCATATTATACCCGGGACAACTTCCGACCATATTTCTGCTTTTTGGGATTTCATGCCGACAATTTGTGAGATTGTGGGTGTAGCGCCCCCTGATAATACGGATGGTATTTCTATGTTGCCTGTACTTACCGGCAAATCAGACAAGCAAGGAAAGCATAAATACCTTTATTGGGAATTTTATGAACTGGGTGGCAGACAGGCGGTGTTAAAAGGGAACTATAAGGCAG
>JAKSDQ010000050.1 GCA_022360015.1 Cytophagales bacterium | reverse complement strand
GCTCGAGGCAGCGATAGAGCGCCTGCAGCACCCGCTCCGCCATCTGCGTCCGGTCCGGCGGTCCGGCAATGGCGATCTGGTTGCCGCGGGAGCTGAGCGTGACCCCCAGGTGCTGCTCCAGCCTCAGCAGGTTCTGGTCGTGCTCGCCGTAGAGGGCGGCGACCAGTCGGTTGTCTTCAAATCGGAGTATCAGCGGCGCTTCCACGGGGTTTGTCGTCTCCCTGGGGCTCGTCTCCATGGGGCTCGTCACGCGGTCTGTCCCTGTACCGGCTCTGGCACCGGCACCGGCGCCATCAGCTCGCTCGCGCCAGTAACGATGTCGCCGCGCAGGGAGTTCGGCTGCGCCGCCGTCACCCGGACCGGCAGGATGTGGCCGATCAGCCGCTCCGGCGCCTCGACGGCAACCGCCTGCATATAGGGGCTGCGGCCGACAAGCTGACCTGGGAACTTGCCCTGCTTCTCGAACAGCACCGCTTGCCGGCTGCCGACGCTTGCCTGGTTGAAAGCGAGCTGTTGGGCGTTTAGCAGCTCCTGCAGCATGGCCAGGCGCTCCGTCTTGACCGCTTCGGGCAGCTGCGCTTCGCCGGCCGCGGGCGTGCCGGGGCGCGGGGAGTATTTGGAGGAGTAGGCTTGGACGAAGCCGATGTCGGTGACCAGGCGCAGGGTGGCCGCGAAGTCCGCATCGCTCTCGCCCGGGAAGCCGACGATGAAATCCGAGGACAGGGCCAGGTCGGGCCGCGCGCTGCGCAGGCGCTCGACGACCCTGTAGTACAGATCGGCGTCGTGCTTCCGGTTCATGGCCGAGAGGATCCGGTCGGAGCCCGATTGCACCGGCAGGTGCAGGAAGGGCATCAGCTGCGGCAGATCGCGGTGCGCGGCGATCAGCTCCTCGTCCACGTCGATGGGGTGAGAGGTGGTGTACCGCAGGCGCTCCAGCCCCTCGATCTCGGCGAGGGCCCGCAGCAGCCGGCCAAGGCCCCAGTCGCGGCCGTCGGGGCCGGCGCCGTGATAGGCGTTGACGTTCTGTCCCAAGAGGGTCAGCTCGACCGCCCCGGCAGCGACGAGCTGGCGCGCCTCGCGCTCGATCTCAACTGCCGGCCGGGAGAACTCGGCGCCGCGGGTGTAGGGCACGACGCAGAAGGTGCAGAACTTGTCGCAACCCTCCTGGACGCTCAGGAAGGCCGCCGGTCCGCGCTCCAGCCCCTCTTGCGGCAGGCTATCGAACTTGGAGTCGGCCGGGAAGTCGACCTCGACCAGGCCGCGCTCGCCGCCCAGGGCGCGGGCCACCAGCTCCGGCAGGCGGTGATAGGTCTGCGGCCCGAACACCAGATCCACGTAAGGGGCGCGGCGCATGATTTCTTCACCTTCGGCCTGGGCGACGCAGCCTGCGACGGCGATGATGGTGTCGGCGCCCTTGTCGCGGCGCGACTCCTTTTGCTTACGCAACCTACCCAGTTCGGAAAACACCTTTTCCGCCGCCTTT
>JAKSDQ010000328.1 GCA_022360015.1 Cytophagales bacterium | reverse complement strand
GAGGTGATGGAGGCGCTGCGGAATGATCTTAATGTCCCAGGCGCATTGGCGCGGCTGCATGTGCTACTGACTCAACTGAACAATACGGACACGGATGCCCGGCGGGCGCATGCCAAATCCGTTCTGCTGGCATCCGCTGGGGTGATGGGGCTGTTGCAAAGGTCACCGCAAGAGGCCCTGGCGGTACTGCGGTCGGCACCGGCATCAGTTGTGCCGTCGTCCGCCGACATGCGGGTCGAGACTCTGCTGGCCGAACGTGAGCAGGCGCGGCGGGAACGGAAGTTCTCCAAAGCGGATGCACTGCGCAAGGAGCTGGAGGAAGCCGGTTTCGGGATTGAGGATACCCCTGCAGGTCCAGTGCTGCGGCCCGTCGCAAAGGGGACCGCGTGAAACGCTGGCCTGCCGATTTGTCAGTGCTACTCGTTCGCGGGGCTACCCCCAATTTACATCTGTGATCGCATCGTTCGACAATGAACCTAGATGCTTCGGTGCCCGGCCTGGCGGTGTCTTCACTGGGAGGCAGGTGCCGCAGGCCAATTGATTTAATGAGTGTCAACGGCTCCAAACAAACTTGAGAAAATTTGGAATATATGCGCCAAGATAAACAAAAGATAAATATCACGTTACCCGATGGTTCAAAAAAAGAATTCCCGGCGGGCATTTCAGTGATGGACATTGCCCTGAGTATTGGTCCAGGGCTGGCAAAAAGTACGATAGCCGGTGAGGTCAATGGTAAACTCGTCGATGCTTGTGATCCCGTACTAGAGAGTGCAAATATCCGCATTATTACTTCACGCGATACTGAAGGACTAGAAATTATTCGTCACTCCTGCGCCCATCTTGTTGGTCACGCGGTGAAGCAATTGTACCCAACTGCAAAGATGGTGATAGGGCCAGTCATCGAAAATGGCTTTTACTACGATATAGCCTATGATCGCCCATTTACTGCTGAGGATCTCGTTGCTATCGAGGAGCGAATGAAAGCGTTGATAGCGACAAAATATGATGTAATTAAAAAAGTGACTCCTCGCGAGGAAGTTATCGAAGTATTCAAGTCTCGAAGTGAAAGCTACAAGCTACAGCTTGTTGAAGATATGCCTGATGAAAAAACTATGGGCCTGTACTATCACGAAGAATATATCGATATGTGTCGCGGTCCTCACGTACCCAACACACGCTTTTTGGAGCATGTAAAGCTTACCAAAATCTCCGGTGCCTACTGGCGTGGCGATTCCAAAAACGAACAGCTGCAACGTATTTATGGAACAGCATGGGCAAATAAAAAAGATTTGCGCACCCATCTGAACATGTTGGCAGAAGCCGAAAAGCGAGACCATCGTAAGTTGGGTAAAGAATTGGG
>JAKSDQ010000052.1 GCA_022360015.1 Cytophagales bacterium | reverse complement strand
GGTCATTCAACCCGATGTGATAGCCACCAACGGAACGGTTCATGTGATCAACCAGGTTTTGATACCCGCCGGCAACGTTCTCAGCTTCACGCTGGTCAATGCCGAAACCGATGAAGATATCATGGAAATCAACGACGGCGATACCCTGGATATCGCCATGATTGGTACCAACCAATTAAATATCAGGGCAAACATTAATCCTGAAACTACAGGAAGCGTCAGGTTTACTTTAAACGGGGAAGAATTGAGAACTGAAAACGTGTTCCCTTATGCCGCCTTCAGTGACTCAAATGGTGATTATATCGTATGGGAGCCTGAATTAATTGACTATACTTTAACCGCTACTCCTTTCAGCCAAGCCAAGGCAATGGGTGTCGAAGGACCTGCCGATTCCCTTTCATTTACCGTTGTGAATAACGCTAACATTGTTCAATTGGCTCAGCAAACTCCAGATTTAAGCATTTTGGTGGACGCCGTAGTCAAAGCAGAGTTGGTCGACGCACTTTCGGCAGATGGACTGCTGACCGTATTTGCCCCCGATAACGCTGCATTTCATCATTTATTCGAGGCACTTGGCATTAAAGGAATAGAAGATTTAAGCAAAGAAGAATTAACTCCCATACTGCTTTATCATGTTTTAAGCGGTCAATTTTTATCCACCGATTTGGATGCGGGACAAATAGTCCCAACACTTAATGGGGGTAGCGCTGTGGTTTTAAAAGATGAAACCGGTGTTACTGTTAACGGCAGCCATGTTGTTAACCCGGACCTTGTTGCTACTAACGGTGTGGTGCATATCATCGATCAGGTCCTTGTGCCCAACAACATCGTTCAGGTAGCCCAGGGTAACCCTGATTTCAGCATACTGGTAGAAGCTGTGGTAAAAGCAGATTTGGTGGAAGCTTTATCCGGCACCGGACCATTAACGGTATTTGCCCCTACAAACAAAGCTTTCAGAGACTTATTCCATGACCTGGGCGCTGATGGTGTAGAAGATCTCACCGCAGAACAGCTTACACCCATATTGTTGTATCATGTGGTTGGTGAGGGTCTGTTGTCAACCGACCTGGATGATGGAGCAACAGCACCCACATTACAGACCGGCGATGTGTTAGTCAGTATTGATGATGATGGTAAAATTTTTATCAATGAATCAGAAGTTATCGGGGCTAATGTTGCCGCAAGCAATGGTGTTATCCATGTCATTGACAAGGTATTATTGCCACCCTCCGATGCAGTTGACAGCGAAAGTGCTGCTTCCCAGGCATTTGAGGTAAACGCTTATCCAAATCCTGCTATTGATAGATTGACCATCAATCCATTACAAAATCAGTTTTCAAATACCACCAATGTGGTCATCTATCATACCGAAGGTAAAATATATTATGAAGGGCAACTAAGCAGGGAAAACAACGGGCAACTAAATATCAATGTAGCAAATTATCCCACAGGTATTTACCTTATCAAATTGCAATCAGGAAGTCAAAATAAGACGATCAGATTATATAAGAAGTAAAACACACACACTATTGTTTAAAAAGGTCAACCAAAAGTGGTTGACCTTTTTCGTTTGATAAGAAGCTGTTCAACAATTTTGCTATCTTTGAAAAAAATAAGCTGTATAGGTTATCATTATGAAAATCAGTTTCCAGCAACAAAATAAGTTCTTTATTCAAAGCATATAATGAAGCGGTATGATTATATTATAGCAGGGGGTGGTTGTTCAGGACTCATGCTGGCCCTGGAGTTAATAAACAGTCCTTTAAAGGATAAATCAATACTTATCATTGATAAAGAAAAAAAAACTACCAATGACCGCACCTGGTGTTTTTGGGAAACCGGTGATAATCACCTTGAAAAATTGGTGTTCAAGTCATGGGACACAGCCAACTTTTACGGCCATGGTTTTAAGCAGGAAATGAATCTTTCACCTTACAGGTATAAAATGATCAGAGGTATCGACTTTTATTCCCATGTTTACAACGAACTGGATAGCTACCCGAATTTTGAATTTTTACAAGCCCGTATCGAGCAAATAACAGATGAGGGTGAAGTTATCACCAACCGGGGAACCTATCAATCGGAATATGTATTTAACAGCTATCATTCAGCAGATCAACTGCATATATCAGAAGATTATTACACCCTGCTCCAGCATTTTAAAGGTTGGATTATCAAAACCGGAACCTCGACCTTTGACCCGGACAAAATGACTTACATGGATTTCAGGGTAGCAAATGGCCGGGAAACCAGATTTTGTTACGTACTGCCATTTTCCGAAAAGGAAGCCCTGGTCGAGTATACCCTGTTTACCGATCAGGTATTGGAAAACAGTGAGTATGACCGGGCCCTGGAGCGTTATATACAGGATCACCTCCATATTCAGGATTACAGAATCCTCGAAGAAGAATCCGGTATTATTCCTATGAGTGACTTTCCTTTTCCAAGGAAAAAAGGGAAAAATGTTATCAACATCGGCACGATGGGTGGGCATACCAAAGCATCGACCGGATTCACTTTTCTAAGGATACAAAAAGCGGCCAGGAAAATAGTCCAAAACCTCGCAGATGGCAAATTTCCTTTGCGGTCATCTTCCTTGATTTCCAAAAGATTCCGGTTGTATGACAGTATTCTGCTCAATATTTTGGCCAATGAAACCTATCCGGCAAAAGACATTTTTACGGAATTATTTAAAAAAAACGGGTCGGTCAGGGTTTTCAGGTTTCTGGATGAAGAAACCAACCTTTTTGAGGAAATCAAAATCATGAATTTGTCTCCCAAAAAGCAATTTATAAAGGCATTTTTTCAACAAATCTCAAAAATACATAAGTTGTAATTAATTCTGTATATTAGTAGGCGGTGAAGCATGGCTGAATAATGCAAGCTCCGTAATATTTGATCATATGATTGATAAACAAATTGACCTTTTGCAAAAGCAAATTCAAAAGCTCGAAGCCAAAGATATGGATCTGGAAGCATGGAAAAGTTCAACCATTGTGCTTTTGGAAAGGATATTCGGCGAAAACAATCAGCGTGTCAAACATATTGAAGCTATCAAGTATGATTATAGCTCCTGGTCATTGAGAGATGCCAGCGGCTCGATGTCACAATTGGACTCATGTAAAAAAAGAGGGAAAGAAATTCTGGAAATGTGTATCAGCGAGCTGGAGAATTTCGGTTTACCCCAAAGTGTTTTGAAAGAGCAGGACTCTTTTAACATAATCATCAACGCCCTGGAAGAAGAATTGACGGTTTCGCAGTACAGGGAAATTAAAAAAATAATCACGGCCGATATGGACAACAAGGAAAAAAAAGAGTCCCTGGACGACGCTTTAAAGGATTATGGTGCCGATACGGAAAAAAACATTTTAATGAGTATTTTAACCAATTTGCACACACGAGAGAATATTTGAAAAAATAATTTTCGAGGCCTTTTCAAGGCTTCTGTTGCCGTACTAATTCTCCACACGTTCAAATACCAATATAATAGAGGCGACCGTAGCAATACCTGACAAAATCAACCCAATATTATTAGCCTGATTTTGCCTGAAGTTTTTGGTCCTGAGTGGGGGGACAATAATGATGTCATTGGGCTGTAAATAATAAAAGTTGGAAGAAATAATAGACTCTTCCAAAACATTCAACTCAGTCAAACCCGATACCCCCGCTTCTGAACGTACGATCTTGATTTTGCTGCCATCCGCAAATTCTGTCAACCCTCCTGCCATTCCGATAGCTTCCAAAACATTCAACCTGTTTTCAAAAATTGAGTATCGCCCTTGCTGTTCTACCTCGCCTAGCACAGAAACACTAAAAGTGACTAACCGGACATACACGGTGGGTGTATCCACAATTTCATTGACAAGGGACTCAATTTTATCCGCTACTTCGCTTATGGTAAGCGCCACCACACTGATTTTACCTAAATGCGGCATGGTGATGTATCCTTTTTTGTCTATCAAAAAACCGGTTAAAACAGGATCCAGCCGGTCATTCTGCTGGTCATCCATACTGGAAAAAACATCAAATTGTGTCGGCGTAAGGCTCGATATTCTAATTTGAATAACATCTCCCGCCTGGAGCCGGTATTCGATGTTATTTTCCTCAATCATCCGCATCAAACCACTACCCTCTGCAAGCTTGTTAACATCCTCGGTACTTTGCAACATTATTTGTCTTTTTACGGGAACACAGGCGCTGGCAGCAACAATCAAAACTAATAAGCATGTATATGTTTTCATATGATTCGTCGGTCTTAAATATTCTATATTATTTTCATAGATTGCATACTACCTCCTTCCTATCATGATAGTACTATTTTTTCAAGGTGTTGCTATAGATATCGATCAATTTATTGGCTATAACATTAATTTCCAAGTGTTTAATATTTTCGCGACCATGGGTGGTATTGCCGTGTTTCAAAGCCAATAAAATCTTATCGGCAACATCCTTTGCCTCAAAACTTGTAAGATAACACCCTTGGGTATCTTCAATTACCTCTGCCACATCGCCCACGTCGGTCGATACGATCGGGAGATTACTGGCCATAGCTTCTTTAATCACGTTCGGTGATCCCTCAGAGGTAGAGTTCAATACCAGTAAATCGGCGGCATTCAAGTAAAAAGGAATATTTTCAGGTGATGTGGGATAAGGATTAACCACCGCTATTCCTTCGTCATCGATTATTTCCATGGCTGCCTGCAGCAGTGCAAAATTTTTTCTTGGATAAGTCGGATGGCCTAAAAACAAAATGAGCTTTTTATCGCATGGCAGTTCAAACTTTTCCCTGGCTGCTTGCCTGTTTCCGGGTTTGAAGTGCGCAAAGTCGACGCCGTTGGGAATAATGTAAGCCTTCTTTTTTAAAAATATGCTATCGTGAAGGTTTTTAGACTTCACAATTATTTTTGTCACAAAAAACTGAAGCAATTTCGATGAATAAACATCAAATAATTTACCGGCAAGTCTTTGACCATTTACACCCTTTGAACCATACACATCTGCCCCCATAAAAGATACCACCACTGGTTTGCCTGAAAATGTTAACAATGCCAACCACGCGGAATAGGAATAATGCCCATGGATAATATCCACATCGTTGTTTTTTAAATATTGTTTCAGCTCACGCAATGCCCCGGTATATCCTTTCATGCCTCCTGAAGATATCATAAAATGCCGCACATCAATACCATTTTCAATCAAAGAATTTGCCTGGCTTCTGATGAAAGGCATGATATCAAAACTTGGCCGTTTTCTGCTAATAAAAAGTATTTTCATTACTTTGAATTGCCATAGATTAAATGCTTGTACAACCGGATATAGTCAGTTACCATTTTGTCCAGTGAAAATTGATTATATATCCTTTCTTTGCCCTTTCGGCCCATTAACTCAGCCCTCTGAGGGTCATCTAACAAAATTTTTAATTTCCCGGCAAGTTTATCCGGGCTATTCTTTTCCACCAAAAAACCAGTTTCCCCATCAACCACCAGTTCTTTAGTTCCTCCTGCCCTGGTAGCCACCACCGGCAATCCAAGCACCATATATTCCATAATCGCATTGGAAATTCCTTCTGAATAAGATGACAAAACGCCGATGTCAAAAATATTAATAACTGACTCTACTTTTTTTTGCCAATCTAAAAACCTGAACCGGGACACATACTTTGAAGGAACCAATTTCTTTATATCCTCTTTTTGATGGCCTTCACCTACACAAATAAAAATTACATTGTTTTTTTCTTCCAGTAGATAGGTTGAGGCAAGAACAAAACTTTTATAATCTTTTTTCGGGTTAAAAGCCGCAACCATTCCAATAACCCTCTCATTCCCTATTTTTAAACGCTCTTTTACGTTATTTTCCGGGGTCAACCCTTCTATCCGTTTAAAATCAAATCCATTACGGATACAATAACTTTTGGCCTTCGGAGGCTGATAACTATCTAATCCCGCCTCTGAGTTGCCAATAATGGCATCTGAAAATGGAAAAGTCAACCGGGATCTCAACCATAACTTACTAAAAGCCTTGATTTTCTCCGGCGCGTTGGTAATAGAAGCATTGATAAATTTGCTTTTAATCCGCTGGGCGGTAACAATACCATAAATAGACGCCATGGACTCCCAGGCCTGAATAATATCCGGTCCGAATGACTTACAGATATCGTACAATTGCTTAAAAACAGTCAAGTCCTTTTTTGACTTTCTCCTGATACAGTGGATTTCACCTTTTAATTGATAAGCCTCCTCATAGGTAACCAAATCTGACAAAACAACTACCTCGTAGACTATCGCCTTTGCATCGGACAATCCCTTTAACAACTCAATCAACCTCCTCTCTTTACCACCGTCGGCCAGCTTGTCTATCAGCATTAATACTTTTATAGGTACCAAATTAAAAAAAATTTATGGTGGCATTTGACACATAGCCCTTCACCTGACGGTTGCGATGGCAGCAACTTCTTTCACCCGTTTTGAAACGTTAAATATAAAGAAAGAATAAATTTAAATACGACTAAAATTAAATTATTTTTATTTTTTATTTAATTTTATAAAGAAATTAATAACTTCCTCTGAGGCCAAAGGCCGTTTGATGGCCTATCATCGGGGCTGGCGAAGAAGTTGAAACGGACAAGAAAGTTGAGCCGGGGAATTTAAAATATCTTTAAATGGCTAATCCGGGTTTTTTCAAAAAAAGAGAAGTTTGGGTACCTACCTGGAAAGGTTGGCTGGCAGGTGTATTGCTCGTCTTGTCCATGTTTTTCTTGTTTGTCATAAATATTAATTCCTTTTTATCCCCAAACAGTCCGGTTCTCGATGCCGAAGCATTGCTTGTCGACGATTGGCTTCCTGATTATGCCCTCAATGAAGCACTGAAAGAGTTTAATAAACAAAACTATCAAAAACTGATTATTACCGGAGGGCAGGAATTGTTTGGCTGGAATGCGACTAAATATGAATCGACTGCTGAATTACTGGCCGCTAAACTCATGGAAAGAGGGGTCGATAGCACAAAGATCCGGATCATCAAAGTAAAGCCGGATAAAAAGAATCGTACCGAGGCCTCTTCAATCGCCACCAATGAATGGCTGGGTGGTCATCCCTCGGGTTTCTGTTCCATCAATGTGATTTCCATCGGTGTTCATGCCAGACGAAGCCATTATTTGTTCAGCAAATATCTTGGAGACCAGTATAATGTGGGCATAATATCCATTGACAATATTGCCTATGACGGCGATCGATGGTGGAAAAGTAGTCACGGTTTTAAAGAAGTGCTGACAGAATTTCTGGCTTATCTTTATACCATACTATTGGTTTAACCTTCAAACCGTAATCAGGCGAAGGTAATTGGATGAACGCTACGCCCAAATGAGTGAACATACCCCATCAACTGTCAGATTTTTGCAACAGAGGGCGACCAGCTCCCTGCAGTGTTAAATCGATACGCTCCAACACCTCTACAATTCTTTCCGAAGCCTTACCATCCCAAAACAAAGGAACTTTACCACTTTTCCAATCACCGGCCAACAATTGATCTATGGCCTCCGATATTAGTTTTTCGTCAAACGAAAGCAAAATGTTTGTTCCAATGTCAACAGTTTCCGGCCTTTCCGTATTGCCCCTGAGTGTCAGACAAGGAATGCCCAGAAAAGTAGTTTCCTCCTGTATGCCACCCGAATCTGTGATGACCGCAAAACTTTCCTTAACCAGGTACATAAACTCAGGATAACGGAGTGGTTCTGTCAGGTGGATATTGTAGGTTTCGGGTTTTAATTTTTCAAGTACCTGTCTGGTTCGGGGATGGACTGGAAAGATTATTTTTTTATCACCGAATTTACGATCAATCAGATCGATGATCCGGGCCAGTTTATCCATCTCATCCACATTAGAGGGACGATGTAAGGTCATGACCAGAAAGCCTTTTGACGACAGGTTGAATTGATCTGCAACCGCCGGTCTGGTAAATTTCGATTGATTGGCTATGAGGGAATCAATCATGGTATTCCCCACAAAAAAAATCTGTTTACTATTAACCCCACTGTTAATTAGGTTGTAACCGGCTTCTGGCGTTGTGGTAAAATAAATATCTGCCAGGGCATCGGTTACCATTCTGTTAATTTCTTCCGGCATGGCCAAATCATAGGATCGAAGCCCGGCTTCTACGTGGATGACCTTGGTACATAGCTTTTTAGCTACAATGGTACAAGCCAGGGTGGAGTTAACATCACCTACAACCAGCACATAATCGCAAGGGTGGCTCAGTAGTTCCTCTTCAAATTTAATCATGATATTGGCGGTTTGCACTGCCTGCGAGCCGGAACCAACACCCAGATTAAGATCAGGACTGGGAATATTTAAATCTTTGAAAAATGTTTCACTGAGGTTTTTGTCATAGTGTTGCCCGGTATGCACCAAACGATAAGAGATTGGCGATCCTCTATCTTTAGCCCTGTTTATGGCGTGAATCAGCGGAGCAATTTTCATGAAGTTCGGCCTGGCTCCGGCAACAATGGTTATCTTCATCCTTATTGTTTAAATCAAACTTAATATTGAATTATCACAAAAGTGTTGATTAAAAACTACAATTCCTAATCATCATATAGCTACGCCAATTGGGCACAGCATGTCTATTCTTCATTTGGAAGCAGGTGAAATTGTTATAAATTTGGCGGTTGAAAAACCCTATTCAATGGAGAAAAAAAAGTTAAGGGTTGCCATTCTGACACGATCCTTTAAAGTTTCCTCATGGAAGTATTACGCAGTAGAAGAAATTATTAAATCCGGAATAGCCGAAATCGCATTCACAGCGAAGTTTCGACTTCAATCCTCAGAGGTCGATAAAAAATGGGACAACGCCTTTTTGTATCGATCCTATTTACGATTAGAAAAATTAAAATGGAAAGGTTCTGCGAAGGCTTCGGTACTTAAAAATATCAAAGATTTATTTACGGAAAAACAGGATACGGTAAAATTTGATCTGGAAAAAACAGAGGGCTGTTACCAGTTGAAGGAAGATGGTTTATCCAGGTTAGTAAATGCCCGTTTAGATGTTATCTATCTTTTAGATTATATTCCTTTAAGATTTGAATCGGCCAATCCAAGCCGGTTTGGTGTCTGGTATAATCATTTTGGGATGGCCGGTTGCAAAGGAGAGTCATTGGTGGGCCTATGGGAGTTTCTTAAAGGATCGCCTTTCATTTTTTCCGGTTTGAGGGCTTTTCAAACTCATCCGTTTCAGGAGCAAATCCTTTACGAAAGCAAAGGCCCCGTAAACAGGTTTTCCATCAACGCTACCGGCGAATCTTGCTTTTGGAAAAGTGCCGGATTTATCCATAGAAAATTAAATGAGCTCTATCGAAAGCAAACATTAAGTCCAATCCGTCATCCGGAATCCGAAATGCAGGGAAATAACCATAAAATACCAGATCTCACTGATTTGATGCGTGTAAACCTGGTTTTTATGAAAAGGTACCTGAAGGAAAAGTTTATCAACAGGTTTTATTCACAAAAATGGGGTTTGCAGTTTCAATTTAATTCGCAGGAAACTTCTGTGTTAAATGCCATGAAACCTTTGCTACCTCCAAAAAACAAATTCTGGGCTGACCCCTTTGTGTACAAAAACAATGAACGATATTATATTTTTTTGGAAGAATCCTATACAGGGAAAAAAAAGAAGGGATTCATCTCAGTATCAGAAATTAATTCCAAAGGGGTGATGTCCCAACCCCGGAAAGTAATTGAACGGTCATATCATATGTCTTACCCTTTTGTCTTTCAACATCTGGGGAAGCATTACATGATTCCCGAAACAAATCAAAATTATACTATCGAGCTATATCAATGTAAAGAATTTCCATACCATTGGGAGTTCGTCAAAAACCTGAAAGAGCATATTTCAGCGGTTGACACCACTTTGTTTTTTCACAACAGTACATGGTGGATATTTACCAATATGAAGGAACACAAACAGGCATCACTTTGGGATGAACTATTCCTGTTTTATACTGATGACCCAATATCATCCGATTGGACCCCCCACCCTGACAATCCAATTGTTTCGGATGTGACCAAAGCGCGGCCTGCAGGAAAAATATTCACACAAAACAACAAAATATTCAGGCCTGCTCAAAACTGTTCTTATCGGTATGGTTATGGGTTGTCTATTCAGGAGATTACTGATCTGACCCCATCGTCATACAAAGAAATTGAAAGCATTTCCTACACACCCAAGGATCTGAAAGGGATAAGCGGCCTGCATACCTTCAATAAATCGGATGGATTGACCATCATCGATGCAGTAATGAAGAAGAAAAAAATAACCGGATAAACAATCTGTGGAGTTTTTCATCATTTTGGATATTCAGTCCACGTATCGGGGTTGTCATTTTGTGCCCATTGGAAATGTAACTACCTATAAATCAAAATCTTACATTTTCAGTGGAATTTTGGCATGAAATTTACCATTGCGATGTTCGATCGGCAATGAGTGTTTAGAAACAATTTGACCACTACTACTACCACTAAAACCTTGACCTGTCAATGGTTGGTTGATATTTTGTGATACACTGATCATTGGACATGAACAACCTATTCCCTGCTTAACTATCCCAGCATTCCTTGCCAACAGTTTTTTTCCACTTTTCCTTTAATGCTTATAATGAGACAATTACCAATCAAACTAGACAAGTCGTCGTCTAAATTAAAATCACTGAACTACTTTTTATTTTTACTCCTGATATCACTGCTAACCAGCCCAACCATAGAAGCCCAACAATTGGCTTTTCCCACTGCGGAAGGATATGGACGCTTTGTAAGCGGTGGTAGAGGTGGTAAGGTGATTTATGTGACCAACCTGAATGATAGCGGTGCAGGAAGTTTTCGGGCTGCATTAACCGCCTCAGGACCAAGAACTGTAGTTTTCAATGTGTCCGGTACCCTCACACTTAATTCGCCCATTTCGGTGAAAAATGGTGATCTAACCATTGCCGGACAAACTTCTCCCAACGGAATTACCATTCGCCGGCACCCGGTTTATATCTCGGCGGATAATGTAATTATTCGCTATTTGCGGTTCAGGTTGGGAGGTGAAGCCGGCAAGAGTGGCTACGACGCCCTCAGTATACGCGGCATAAGCCATAATGTATCAGGCGTTATGGTTGACCACTGCTCTATCAGTTGGGCCAGGGACGAATGCTTTTCTGTGGTAGGTACTCCCTACGATGCCAACGATCCTCCTTATTATGGCGTCACCAATGTTACACTGCAATGGAGTTTTGTCACCGAAGGTCTGAAGGGCCATGCTTTTGGTGGATTTGTAAAGTATCAGGCTACCAAAATTTCCGTAATCAAAAATCTGTTTGCTAATAATACCCAAAGAAATCCTAACATAAATGGAGCCACCGGCAGTGTCACCAATAATATTGTATATAATTGGGCCGGACGCGGGCTCACAGTGGACAACACTGCCAAACTAAATATCATTGGCAATTACGCAAAAGTAGGGCCCACCGTTAAAAAAGTTGAGCAAGGTTATATGGTGATAGGTGGACAAGGAGGTACCCCCTCCGATAATCAGCTCTATGTCAAAGGGAATTATCATTCCCAGAGAAGAACCAATCCAAATGATAACAATGAATGGTCGGTTTTCGATCCTGATAACAGTGAAGCAAAGCATCGAAAGAGTTCTCCGCATAACTATAATGAGGGTATTAAGGTATTGAGTGCTTTTGATGCCTATGATAAAGTGCTGGAAGACGGAGGTGCTTCAATATTCCGTGATGCAGTCGATAAGAGAATTGTCAATCAGGTAAAGAGTGGGACCGGACAAAATGATATAGCTTCACCGGCTTCGGTGGGCGGTTGGCCAAGTATTGCCATGGGAAGCGCTTACCCGGACCAGGATAAAGATGGAATGGATGATAACTGGGAAAAGGCGGTTGGGTTGGATCCAAATAAGGCGGATGATAGAAATGGCGACCGCAACGGAGACGGATATACTAACCTGGAAGAGTTTCTTAATTGTGTTATTCCGGGTGATTGCGAAAGCTCAGCGCCTGTCAACACTGCACCTGCTATCAGCAGCATGGGCGATCAGGAAATAGATGAAAATACTACACTGGGGCCCTTGAATTTTACAGTTGGGGATTCTGAGACCGATGCTAATGCGCTTACGGTAACAGCTACCTCAGGCAATCAGTCGCTGCTTGCCAATGAGGATATTGTTTTGGGTGGAAATGGCACGCAAAGAACTATTACATTAACCCCAAAATCAGACGAGACCGGCACAACCGAAATCACTTTGAAAGTATCTGACGGGGATAAAGAAACATCAACGTCATTTAGCGTAACGGTAAATGATGAGATTGTCAATACACCCCCTACCATCACTGGTATAGATGGCCAGTCAATTGATGAAAATACCAGTACCAGTGTTATAAATTTCACTATTGATGATGAGGAATCCGACGCAGGTGAACTGACAGTCACCGCTTCTTCGGATAACCAGGCCCTGGTCAGTAACAATGGCATCACACTAGGCGGCTCAGGTAAAGACAGAAACATCAAAGTTTCTCCCGAAAACAACAAAACCGGTACTGCTAATATCACTGTTACTGTATCTGACGGCGATAAAAATGCATCGACCTCATTCGCACTTACTGTTAATGAAGTGGTCAAGGTCAATACTCCCCCTACCATCACGGATATTGATGATCAATCCATTGATGCCAATACAAGCACAGATGCCTTAAACTTCACCATTGGAGATGATGAATCGGATGCAGATAAACTGACGGTAACGGCTTCTTCGGGTAACCAGTCCCTGGTCGGCAACAACGGCATCACGCTAGGTGGCTCAGGCAAAGACAGGACCATCGAGGTTTCTCCCAAAGATAACAAAACCGGATCCGCTCAAATTACTATTACTGTGTCTGATGGGGACAAAAAGACATCCAAAGCTTTTACTGTAACGGTAAAAAAAGTTATTACCAGCAACACAGTTCCTACCATCAGTGACATTGAAGATCTGTCTATTGGGGAAAATTCTTGCACCAAAAAGCTGTCTTTTACGGTGGGAGATGCAGAAACCGGTCCTGGTGATCTGATGGTAACCGCCACTTCAAGTAACCAGTTTCTGGTTAAGCACAGTGATATCGAACTGGGCGGATCAGGAGCTGAGCGGAACATCAGGATTTCTCCACAAAAGGATCAAACCGGTATCACTACCATTGTTGTTCAGGTATCTGATGGTGAAATGCATACTTCTGAGGCCTTCACGGTAACTGTAAATACTATATTAAACACCCCTCCCACAATAAGTGAGATCAAAAATCAGGTAGTATCCATGAATAAAAAGTTGGGTCCGTTGTGCTTTAAAATCGGAGATGAGGAGACTCCAGCCAAAGACCTTGTGGTCCGTGTGAAATCAAGTAATCAAAGGCTTGTACCCAACAACAGAATTTTTGTCAAAGGATCGGGAGAAAGCAGGTCAATTACGATCTGCCCAAGGCAGAGGGCCTTCGGTTCCTGCAAAATCACCATCGAAGTTGCGGATGAATCAGCGGTAACCAAAGAATCTTTTAACCTTGAAATCTCAGCCATAAGCAGCATGCCCGGATGGTTACGGTCAAAGTTGAAAATTTATCCGAACCCTTTTAGCAACTACATCAAAGTCGATACAAGAGAAGTAAAAAGGCGTGTCGATGTAATGGTGTATGACCTGAGAGGCAGGATAAGAAAAAAGGCCTGTATTAGCAAAAACCGGTCCAACAGATCGTCACTGAAAATGGATTTATCTTCGCTCGAAAGTGGTACCTATTACCTGAAAGTCAGGTACGATGGTGCAAAAGCAACTTCGATCTTAGTAAAGCGGTCCTTTTAAGATATCCTATGAAATATTGTTAAACCATAGTGAGTTTTTGTCAATGTAGACAGTTAAAATTTTCTGTTTGCCTGACATCTCAAAATTAGCTTAAAATGCTTCATGCGTTTTAAGCTAATTTTTATTAAGCCCGCCAGGTTATTCACCCCCACAGGTTGTTCAGTTTCCAGGCTTAAAAGAATGGCACAAGCGAGCCATGGATGTTGCACAACGTTTTCGCAAAATTCTTTGTGTCTTAATGCCTCCACACCGAAAGAGCACCACCGCGCCCCTTGCCCTCTCCGATAGCCTTAATAATAAGAGGATGCGATGATTTCATAATCACAGCCCCAAAGGTGTATACCTTAAAATAATTGTCAACTGTCAATTGTCCATTGTCAATTTCCAAAAAAATTGTACTTACTCATTTGCATTCATCTTACAATACAGATTATTCCTCCCTACGTTAATTTTGCGTTAAGAAAAAGCAAAGCTTTTATCTTTTCAAGATTTTTTTGTACTTTTAGTATTTTCTAAATATTTATTTCCACTTTCCCAGTAATGCTGGAAAGTGAAAAAACATGAATCAAGAAAAAACCAAGCGGGTATTAACTGTAAAAAGAAAAATCCAGTTTACTATAATCTCCCTGTTACTGGGTTTTATGGTCATCATTGCGTTTGGCGAAATTTTGATCAGAATTGTAAATCCTCAACCGTATTTGTACCCCCGGTGGCAGTATTCGAGCAGCTATGGGGCCATTTTGTATCCAAATGTTACTATGGTCAACAAAAGGCCAGGTATTTGGAAGTTCAAATACCAAATCAACAGCTTACGGTACCGGGGAAAACCTGTTCCAATTGCAAAGGTTTACCGTAAAAACAATATTGTGGTTTTGGGAGATTCCTATGGGTTTGGCACAGGCGTAAATGACGGCGAAGAATTTGCTGCCATTTTGGGTAGTGAATTAAAAGAAAACCATGAGGTCATCAACCTGAGTGTAGGAGGATGGGGATTAACGCAACACATTCGCAGATTTTATGAATTTGGGAAACTTTACCAACCCAAAATTGTCATACTACAATATTGTAAAAATGACCTCAGGGATAATTTCTCTAACAGAGTAACCGTGATTAAAAACGATGAATTTAAATTCGTAAATAGTGAATTATCGGTTAACTGGGTAAAAAAATACATGTCCAAATCGTTTATCCAAAAGAGCCAGATTTATAATCTTTTCAGGAATAATATTTATAAACTCTATGAAGATAAGGAAGTAGATGCCCAGTTAAATCTGCGCAAGGCTGAAAATAACAACGCCCCGAAAGCGGAGATATTTTACGCAGATTTACTAACCTTGTTTGCCGAAGAACTTGGAAGTCAGGGAATAAGCGTTATTATGATTTCGGTCAACGGCGACCTTGAAAAATCCGATTACCTGAAATCAGTGGTGAACCATTTAAACCGAACCAAACATTTCAAATATGTTAATGTAAACCCATGGTTTGCAAGTATGCACGATTATGGATCCCCGGAAGGGCATATTTGGGGAAAGAAAGGGCACAAAATTCTCGGTGAAAACCTAGTGAAGGTGATTAAAGCCATGGAGTCTGACGATGAATGAACCTGACGATTACAATACGGACCCTTTACTTAATGATCCGGATAATAGCGATTTCAGTATGAAAAGCAACGCATCCGCTATAAACAAGGGGCCAGATGTGGGGCTCGTTTCTGATTTCAAATAATAAGATATTCAAAGATAAGCCCGATTTGGGGGTCTTTGAATTTTAGCTTATTTTTAAGATTTTAATTAATTTTGGAGAAAGGGAATCCGGTGCATTCTGAATAGAATTACCATGAAAAAACATTTGTCAAAGCCTTTTAAAGTAAGTAAAGGTGTAAAAACACTTCAATGCTTAAGTTTATTGCAGTTACTGTTCTTTACACTATTTCCCATCTTTTTGATAGGTTGTCAGCCGAAAGAAAATCCCGGAAAAACTTATTACCTGTCATCCTCAGATGGCAATGACAGTTTTAATGGTTTGTCAGAAGCAACACCCCTTAAATCATTCAAAAAATTAGAGAAGCACATTTTTAGGCCCGGTGACAAAATACGCTTCAAAAGAGGGGATCGGTTTGATCCTGTTTTTCTCAAGGAAAACGGTAATGGAACCGCAGAGAAGCCTATCATTTTGGGCGTATACGGTAATCCTGATCTTCCAAAACCCGTGCTGGACTCCAAAGGTGCCGAAAACAAGGCACTGTACATCACCAACATGAGCTACTGGACCATTCAGGATTTAAAAATCCAGGGCAGTACGTCTCACCAATTTATGATCAATCCCAAGGACACCTTTTGCGTCGGCATAAAAATTCTCAGGTGTCATGTCAATGGTACAAAAGGAAAAAATGCTATCAGGTTTCACACCAATCCCAAAGGCCCGGAATATTATGGTTGCAGGGACATTGAAATTGCCTACTGCTACATTGAAAACGCCGGGCAGGGGCTCAATGACGTATCTGACGGCATCAATGCCCCAAATATTCAATCAAATGCCCATATCCATCATAACGCGTTTTTCAATAATGTTTCTGAGGCCATCGATATTGGGGCCGGTAAAAACCACCTGGTAGAATACAACAAGATCGATGGAAACGGATATATCGACTCCGGAGGGATAAAAACCCATGTACAAACCGGGAATAAAATTCATGATACTGAAAATGTAACCATCAGGTATAATATTATTTATGATTGTATTCAGCATGGAATTCAAATCCAGGATGCCAGAAATATTAAGGTTTACAATAATACGGTTTATCAAAATCATCCGGACAGTAAGGTCGTTCTGCTTTTAGGCACCGCCAATGACAACATGTACAATCCCTCAGATTGGATTGCAGGCAATGAAATCACCAACAACATATTTTTTGGTAACACACACAACCCAAAACAGACAGTCATCAGATTCCCGGGTAATAAACGCGGCAAACCCAATACAATCTGGAATGATACCACCAATTTTAAAATTCAAAGGAATATTATCTATGGTGGTGATGATCAGCGTTTATTATTGGTCCGGGTGGTTCAGGACTCCTTCATTGACTTTTTTAATACCCCTGCCCAGGGAGGGTTTACGTTTAAAGATTTTTCTAAACTTCATGAAAATAATAGCATCCTCAACCCAAGGCTCAAAGACCCGGAAGGTCAGGATTTCAGTCTTTTAGCCAATTCACCTGCGATTGATCAGGGGATCAGGCACGATGTAAAACAGGACTTCCTGGAAAATCCGATTCTGGGTTATCCCGATTTAGGGGCGATAGAAAGTACTTCTAAGTAGGCTACGGGTCATAGTTTTTTAAAAAAATCTATCAGTTTATCGCCATAGCGCAGATAATTGAAATGTTCATTGCCTAATTTCCACCCGTTTTGGCCAATTAACTTCGCCTTTTCGGGGTCTTTAACAACCATCTCCATTTTTTTCGAATACGCTTTGACATCGTAGCTGGCCGCTACATAGGCATTTTTGTCGTCTTCAAAAAAATGAACAATTTCTCCGACATTAGTGGTAATAATGGGGTTAGATGAAGCACTATATTCACCAATTTTATGCGGAAAACGGGCGATATCCCGGGGTACCGGCCGCAATGGGATCAACAATCCCTTGGCATTGAGGTATAAGTCCACCAGTTCCCGGTATGGCAATTCTTTAAAAGTTTTAATCAAATCCGCCTTTTTGCGATGTGCAATTTCTTGTTGCAATAGTGCCAATCCCTCTTTTGACCCGTTTACTACCAAATAAAGATAATACGGAGTGTCTTCATCGATCCTGTCAAATGCCTCGAGAATAAATTCAATAAGCTCCCTGTTTAAAAGACCGCAAAACAAAAAATAGGGTTTAACCGGTTTTTTTTGATCAGGGTTAAATTTTGAAAAATCACAGAGGGCAGGAATCTTTATACACGGCTTTCGAGGGCTTTTTTCTTTAACCATATTTTCCAAAAACTCACTGATCGGGATTACCCCATCTACCAAACCAAACGCATACCGCTCGAACAAGTAATCATTAAAACCTGTCTTCTTACCTTTTCCCTGGACAATGCCGAATTAAACTCAGCAAAATTGAGCACAGTTTTGAAACCTAACAGTTTCGACAGTAAAAAATATAACAAAATCGAATCAAATCGCTTGGAAGATATGATGGCAACATCCAGTTGTTTTTTAAATGATAATTTCATCAGAAGTGCAATTTCCCCAATGACTCCATACATCTTTAAAAAATTTCTTTTCAGGAAGCTTTCCGGCCGAAAGGGAGTACCACTTGTATGTACATACCTGATCTGCCCGTAACTCCCTGATTTTTGAATATCAATGCCTTTTTTTCTTTTATGCACACCATATCTGCAGATGACCAAAACCCGGGCGCCCGCGGCAATTAAACTTTTGCTTACCAGCTTAATCTTTTGTATTTCTGCCAGCCCTACAGGAAATCCAAATCCACCCAAATAAACAATGTGTTCGATGTTTTTATTCATTTCAAAACCGCTTTTTAACATTTCTTGTTTCGTAAAAATATTTCTGCAAGGTTAACGGGGCTATCTGTCCGGTTTGTCGATAATCATTTTGTCTTAATCTGGTCGATACTGGCAGGAAAAGCATATCCTTGAATCACAAATAATTTATAATACATAGCCAGGGCGAATAACATCATATAGTAACCATAGAAAGATATAGAAATAAATACTGCCGTGCTGTTAATCAGAAAATAATTCATTATAAAAGCGAAAAACATCGGGTTTCCGGTTTTTTCATAGACCCTATAACTTTTCCTCCAAACCTGTATCCAAAAGATGATGAGTAAGATAATGGCAATGATGCCGCCCCTGAAAAGAATATCGAAGAAGCCAACATGAATACCTATGTAAAACATGCTAAGGTACTCAGGAAAATCCCAGCTACTTACCCCAAAACCAAATATCGGTTTACGGGCAAAGAAGGTTTCAAAAAATATTCTGGATGACTCGGTTCTTCCGGTATAGGTTTCTGCTGAAATCCTGTTTTTGTAAATCGCCGATTGCTCGATTTGCTCAAACAGAAAGAAATAAATAAAAAACAGCACAATGCCTCCGATAATCATGAGGCTCGTGCGACTTTTCGGATACCGGTGATAGAGAAAAAACATACCTGCTATCAGAAACATCAGCCAGCAATACTTGGCGAATATCACAAACACACCAAAAGCCAGCATGCCCGTCAATATCAGGTATTTGGTCTGATACCGGTAAAAATTTTGAAACAGAAAATAGGTTGACAAACAGCCCAGGGCGATCGCTCCCTCATTGGCGCCTAGTCCACGGTAAAGTGAATTGTTCCTGTAAACTCCGGGCATTACTTCGTAATGTGTGATATGGTCAATGGCCTCTTGCGTACCCCCACTATAGAAAAAAGGGTCAATCGTCAGTTGTATAAAGCTCGCTAAAAAAGACCCCACCCCTACAATAGCCAAAACAATCGTAAACTTTTTATAATCCTCCGGTTTAAAATCAATGTTATCAAAATACAACATCAAAAAAATCGGCAATGAAAAATTGATGACTTCAGGCATCACCAGTGTATCCTGTATCAGCCGGTTTATAAAGAGATACGCGTAGTAGATGAAAAGCCATACTGTCAGAGAGGAAACCTTTAATACAAAATTATTAATCACGAAAAGATAGGGTACAAATAAAGCCATTAAAAGTAAAAAGAGCCTTTCTCCCTCCATAAGAATGGGTCCAAACTGGAATTCAGGAATCAGGCCACCTGCAAAAGGTACCGACAAAAAGAAAATCAATGCGTATTTTCTGGCGAGATTCATAATAAACTAGGATCACATTATTTCCTGATACAAATCCACATGCTTTTGTGCAACGGAGGTCCGGGCATACGCCCTTACAGCTTTTTCTCTGGCATTTTTTGACAAATTCCGGTTTTTTCCGGCTTCCTGCAGCACCCATTCAATACCATGGGCCAGATCATGGTGATCAGAGGCACGGGCAAGATAGCCACATTTTTGATGCTCAATCATATCACTGTTTCCTCCTATGTCAAAAGCTACGACCGGTAACCCACAAGACAAAGATTCCATGATGGTATTACTTAAATTTTCCTGTAGAGATGGTACTATCATCACATCAGCAGCACTGTAAAGCTCTGCCAGGGATCGATCGTCATTTACCCTGCCTATAAAGTTTATTTTTAGCCCAAACTCAGGTAATTCTTTCGACTCAGCCGCTCCGAATACCATTAGTTCGATAGCACTACGATCAATGCCATCTTTATTGGAAAGGATATGCAATGCCTCACGCAGTTGTGCAAACCCTTTTCTGGGGTCACCGGTTGGTTTCAAAGCCCCAAACAGAATTAAGCGCTTGTCCTTGGGAATATGCCATTTTTGCCTCACTTCTTCCCTCGATAAAGGCCTGAACAAATCAGTATCAATGCCATTGGGTATGACATGGACAGGAATATTTTTCAGTAATGAGCTTTCCTTAGCACACTGTCCCAGCCAATGACTGGGGGTAACAACATGCAGTTTGGAAATTTTCCGATAGACCTTTTCCTTGCGCTGGAAGATTTCGGCGCTAAGATCCCCGGGCTCATGAGAATTTAATACAGGGCAGGCTCCACACCGGTTTAAGTACTTATCGCATCCCTGTGTGTAGTGACACCCCCCCGTAAAGGCCCACATATCATGCAAGGTCCAAACAATGGGTTGGCTGACTTTTAGCAAGGACTCCAGTTTTATAAATCCTTTGCTAAACCAGTGTAAATGTATGACATCAGGATTATACCGGCTGACAAAAGATGAAAAACGGTCCGGATGAATGGCCATTGTATAACTCACATCATTTTTGATGTGATAATTTCTTTTTTTGAACCTGGCATAACGATTAAATATTTTATCGATGATTTTACCATAAGGCAAACCATAATGGATTACGGCATCATCATTAGAAAATTTTGTCTTTGCCAAAAACCTGGAATCCACACCAATTGACAGCAAACCTGTATGTAGCCTGTAAGATGCCCTTGCAGCGCCGGAACCGGCATCAACCGTATTGACAAGCATAACTTTCATAGATTCAAATTTCGTTTTTAGCTTTTTGAAACCCGCATCAACGCGCTCATTACCTGACTATGTTTTGCGCGAATAACCGGCGCTGCTACTCATATCGCTCTTTTCGAATTAGTGGTTCTTTAACCAAATTGACAGATCTTTATTAATTAAACCCGAGAGTTTCCTGATATTCGATTCATAGGTGTCGGCAAGCTCACTTTTCAACCGTTCGTTCAGGGGAGGAATTTTTTGCCTGGTCAAACCTAATTTAAGTAGTCTGTCCCTTTCTTCTTTACTCTCGAATTTAATGATTCTCAATCTACATAATATTTTGGTAGATTTTCTGAGAAAAAACTGAAGGCTGGGATGAATAACCTTGTAAGACCTGTTATAAACTTTTGAGATATCCGGCAAATACGCCGGGTTTACGCCTAAAAAATCAAGAATTTCTTTCAGTATTTTTGGTGTGTCACGGGTGAACTCCTCAAATAATCCCACATAGACATGCTCTTTGCCAAAAGTTTTTAAATAACGGTTCACCTGGTCCAGATACATCCCTGAGTTAAGGTATAGATAGTTATAATAATAATTAGGCTCCCAGAACCCGGACATTTTGTGAATACGCTTCTTTTCCCTTTTCAATGCTTTGCCGAATGAAGCAGAATATTCATACCCATCCTGAACCATCCAGTTATACATCGAATAGGCTCGATTCACAGGATTTCTTAACAAAATGATGATCTTCACATTGAGGTTATGACCGGTCATATATCTGTGGATTTTTTCCGGACAATCGGGACAGGTCAAATAAGCCGTGGAAGCCTCACCGATTCTTTTATGTTCACTTTTTGCCCTTTCAAATACTTTAAAATAGGCTTCTTCATCGATAAACCTTTCAGGGTTGCTAAAGTATCTCGGCTCTTTAAACAATTCATCCTCTGGCATATAAATCTCAGGGTGTTCTCTGAGATATTGCCAAAGAGATGACGTGCCGGACTTTGCCGCACCCACAATAAAAAAATTTGGTTTATTACTCATTTCGATAATGTTTATTTATTCCATAGGCCCACCGCCCTGTTTTCAATTATTTTGCGATACTGGATCACCCTTAAAACAATGCTGATTAATATGGAAGTTATAGTAGCCAGAATGACGCCTGTGGACCCTAACCCGAATTCTTTGGCAAACAGGATAGACAAGGGTACATTGACCACAATGGAAAAAACGCCGGTCATTAATTGCAGTCTTAATTTGCCAACACCATTGATAAAATTTACAAATATGAGGTTAAATGACTGTATAATGGCAAACAGTGCCATCGATAAAGACAGGGAAAAAGGTACGATAATCTCCTCTCCCACCCAAAACTCATAAAAAGTATCTGCCAGTAATAGCATTACCAAAACCGGTATTGTAAAAAGAAACCAAAACCTCAACAGCTTGTTGATGACGTTTTTTATCCATTGGTACTCCTTTTTTTCATAGGCTTCGGTAAAAGAAGACCAAAAAGGACTCATGACAATGGTAAAAACCATTACAAACATCCCAAAGCATTTGTAAGCAATGCTGTAGGGCGTCACAGATGCAGGGCCGAGGATCTGGGTTATGATCATATTATCGGTAGCAAACAGTACAACCGCGGCAATCTGAATAATGAAAAATTGCAGGCCAAAGTTCATCAGGGTTTTGGCTTCTTTAAAATCAACAGATTTAAAATCCGGAACGTAAGCCTTATACTTTGTTCGAAACAAAATGACACTTGCCAACAGAAACACCAATACCGGTGCCGCAGAGATGGTTACGCCTAAAAGCAACAAAGATCCTTCGGTGGTATTGATCAGAATTATGACTACAATAAGCGAGATAAGCTGGCTGGCAAAGTTCATCAGGTTATTGGCGGCAGGCAACTGATCCGCCAAAAGGATGCTACCGATCAGTTTCAAAACAAATCGCAAACAAAAAAAAGCAAACACATAATAGGCCAGGCTGTTAAGTTCATTCTCCAACGCCGGATCGGCATTGAGTATTGCGGCCCAGTTCAGAAAGGGATGAATGGCATTGAATAGAAGAAACAAGCCCACCATAATGACCAATATCAAAGCATAAGTGGTGCTTACATAGGTTTTTGCCAAATGATCCTGGTCCCTCGCCATAGATACTGCAAACTTGTTTCTCAGGCCATTGCCCAAACCAATGTCGAAAAACGTAAACCACCCTATGACTGAGCTTAGTGTAAGCCAGATACCATATTTGGTTTCATTGAGATAATTAAGGGTCAGCGGTACGAGGTACAAACCAATGAGAATGTTCACCCCCCTGATCCCCAGTGATGCTACAATATTTAGTTTTGCCTTTTGACTGCGTTTATGGCCAGTGGTAAAAAATGAAGATATTTTTTTTGTTAAAAATGTAATAGTGTTCATTGGCACCAAATAGCAGTTCGCAAATATTACTATTGATTATTCAATCACTGAAGTGCAACAATCAAGGCTTAAGTCACTATGGAATCTTCACTCTTTTTACCTACCTGACTTTCGGCTTGATGGGGTCTGCTTACCGGGATTGAATAGGACTTGCCAGTTCGCCTGTTTGACTTTCTTTTGGGTTTGTCGGTTGACAGGTAACCATAACCGTAGTTTATTTCCCTGAGTTTAACATCATTCAAAATCATTGTCAGGTGTTTAATTTTCCTGTTCTGATAAAGTTGATTGGCCTCCTGTATTTGTTTTTTAAGTGTGTAATTTTCTCTTACAACGTAGATGATAATATCACTCTTATCCATCAACTCGAGTCCATCTGAAATGACTCCTATGGGTGGTGTGTCTAAGATGATGTATTCGTATTCATACTTGAGTTCATCCAGCATTCTTCCCATCCGCTCACTTAATATCAGTTCCGTAGGATTCGGTGGAATTCCACCGGGAACAATAACGTCTAAATTCGGGTAGAAAGTGGGTTGTATTACTTTCTCTTTACTGGCAATACCGGCCAGATAATCGCTCAAACCACTCCCTTCTTCCACACCAAAGATGGTGTGGTCATTGTATTTTCTCATGTCACAGTTAATGAGCAGTACTTTCTTACCATAGTTAGAGAAGATGTAAGAAAGGTTGTTTGAGCAGAATGTTTTTCCTTCCCCGGACAT
This sequence comes from Cytophagales bacterium, assembly GCA_022360015.1. GTDB lineage: Bacteria > Bacteroidota > Bacteroidia > Cytophagales > Cyclobacteriaceae > Agaribacillus. The sequence goes on along the minus strand of JAKSDQ010000052.1, from coordinate 115,336 downwards.
GGATGAAGTAACCAAAAGAATTTTTCCATGTTGGTCATCGTTCTCAATAAGGTACCTGAGATTGGACCTGATAGTCCTGAATGACTCCATCAACGGCGCTTTTGAATCTACATTGGCGATGAACGAATCGTTCTTTTTGTTTTTTACCACCAAACCAGACAATGGTAAGCCGGCAAGTTTAAGCAGTTCTTCTTTTGAACTAATCTTATTGTTAAAGACTTGTATCAACAGGATGATAACAGCAGGGATGGTCAGCCCACACACGATTCCCATCGTGTAATTCAGTACTGGGCTGGGTTTGACGGGTAAAGTTCCTTTGATAATCGGGCTGTCTACAATGATATAGTCTTTGCTATTAGAAGCCTTGGCGATCCCTGCTTCTGTCCTTTTTTGCATTAAAAACAAATAGAGGTCTTCACTTAAATCATAATTTCTTTGAATATTAATAAGCTCTCTTTCAGCAGTAGGAAGGTTTCTTACATAATATTTTAATCCGCCTATTGAAGTGTTTATAGAGTTTACTTTGAGTTCATTCTTCTGCTTTAATCCTCTTATGCTTTCTAAAATGGTAGCTTTCAGGGCCCTGAGTCTTTCCTGGTTTTGACGGATTAAAGGATTGTTCAGCTTTTTGTTCGGATCAATGACATTCAGATTAAGGATGATATCGGAATACTCTTTGGTGGCCTCATTGAGGGTGGGGTCTTCGATACCCAGGGAAGAAGGGTTGACCAACTGATCGGTGGTGTTTAACGAAACAGACTCTTCCAAATCGTTCAGGTAAGTCATTTCAAGCTCCACTAAAGACTTCTCTTTTTCCAGGTCGCGAATATCGTTGTACAACGCACTTCCATCAGTATTGATATCTGTAGACCTGTTGCTTTTTTTGAAAGTTTCCAGTCGTTCTTCTACTACATTGAGCGAATCACTCATATAAAGAATCTGGTTGTCAATGAACTGAATGGTTTTGCTGGCCCTTTCGTTTTTCTGAGAAAGTTCATTTTCAATATAATTCAGAATTAACCGGTTCAGAAAGTCAATCAACTTGGCAGGTGTAGGGCCTTCGATAGATATAGACAATATGGAGGAATTTTCACCGACCGGTCCGATTCGTAAGGCCCTTCTATAAATCTTTTTCAGCCGCTCGTAGGGCTGAACAGTAAACAAAACGTTATCAATCTTCTTCTTTCCCTTGCCTGATGTAAAAAATACCCTAAACCTGAAGCCCTGAATATCTACTAATTCCCCGGTCCTGAACTGCTTGTTTTGTACCAGGGCATTTATTCTTTCCACTTTTTCGTCTTTCTGAAAAAGAGAGGTTTTTTTTTCGGCTGCCTCCACGGTAAAAATGGAATCAGAATTCCGGTTTATTCTCAAATGAAGTCCCCATAAGTTTTTAACCGATGAAGTATCGATTTCAACCCTGACAGGGCTTTTCTTATATAATTCAATGTTATGAATATCTCCTTCCTCGAAATATGAAATGTTCAGTTCCAAATCCCTCAAGGTTTTTTCTATCAGGTTGTATGACCGGAATAATATCGATTCATTCTCCAGGTTAGTAACGTTTCTGCCAAAAAATTCCTCCCCGTAAAGTAAATCCGAAACCGAGTTGGTCACCTCTTTGGGAGCTTTAATTAAAAGAGAAGATTCAACAATATAGACCGGGGTCGTGTAACGGTTTAAACTGGCCGCTATAGCAATACCCGCTATCAACGAGGCTATCAGCCAGGGCCAATGCCTGATAATTTTCAGAAATACCTTCTTAAAATCCAGATGTTTTTCCAGGTTATCTTCCTGAACAGTAGGATTATTGTTGTAATCTCTTGCTTTCAATTTGTTTAAAAATTGCTGATAAGAAGTGTTTAATGATATTTTAGATTTTGTTTGCTTAAAAATAATGATTCACCCGCTGAGAGATGGATACCAGTTAGCCAGGAATACCCAGTACACCCTCTTTTCATGCTCTAAAATATTAAATTAACCTGTAAAAGAATAAATTATTTTAATATAATTTGGAATTATTTCAAGAAATAATCCCATAAAGCCTGTTGAGGTCAACCCTATCCGATATGCTTGTACATTATATTGCCAACCATTTTTAGCATCCATAGCGGCATCTTGCTAAAATACTTCTTGTTGTTTTTGTAAATTCCCATATAACCCGTTTTAGTTTTTTTTTCGAGACTAATGTTATAATAATTAATTACATCGACATTTGTACCCCAACCTTTTTTAAACTGGCACAAGCCTTCGTTATCCATTCCGGTACGACCGAAACAAAACGTTTTCCAGGTCGAACCGGCGTAATGTTTAATGGCGTCATGTATTAGCAGGTTATTAGGGCGGTATTGGTGATATTGATAATCCTGCGCCATATATTTCAATAATACCTGATCTCCGAATTGAAATGCCATTCCCATGGATATTGTTTTATCGGCAAGCTTGGCCACAAAGATATTTCCTAACCCCTCGGATATTACATACTCATAAATCTTCTGATAAAAATGCAACGGTGCCGGAGGAACCCCATTTTTCTTTTTGTTTTTGCAGTTTAGCTGATAAAACTTTGTGATCGCTTCCCTTGTATTTTCTATCTTAATCCGAATATTATTTTTAACAGCCTTTTTAATATTCATGCGATTTTGACGTCGAAATGTTTTCACTACTTCCTCAAAAGGCTTTTTCAGGTCGATCTGGTGAACATAATAAGAATCCGATACAAACTCATTTCCACCGGGATAGTTCAGTCCCCTGAATTCAATAGATTTCCATCCGCTTTTTTTTCCAAAATCAGCGATATCCGATAATACGGCCTGTACATCGACTCTGTCCGGAAACAAGGCGAAGCAATAATCCGAGAATGGTAAGGAAACCCCCCGTTTCCCGGTAATAAAACTGTCTATTTCCATAACCGGAACAACCCCCACAATTTGATCATGATCAAAAATTCCAAAATATCTTGCCTTGTAGTTGTAGGATTGGGATAATACTTCACACCAATTCGCCGTGTGAAATATACTGCCTCCCAATTCATGAATGATGTTATCCCAGTTTTCAGTTTTTGCAGGGTGCAAAATCTTTACTTCATGGTTCATGGTTTAATCTGAAATTTAATACTTACAGGTGAGGTACTTATTTCATAGTACTATAAAATTCATATAATTTTTCGGCAACAATATCATGCCCCCTTTCCACAAAATGAACGTCGTGCTTGAAATAATCGCTGGCTTGTAAACTTTGGCTTAAATCCAGGCAGGCAATTGTTTCCCGTTCACAGATATTCATAATGAAATCCACATTTTTTCCATCCTTTTTGAGTAAATCCTCCCTAAAAGGGATAACGACTACCCCGAATTGCGCACCGCTCGTGGCGACTTCTTCATTTAACTGAAGTATGAGCTTGCGGGTAATATCATATTTGTAATCAGACGAACCGCCGGACTCAGCTTTGTCAGAGGTAGTGATTTTAACATTCATTTTTGACTCTACCAGGTTTTTGAGAAAGAAAACCGCATGAGAGTGTTCATATAACCATCTTTTAAAAGTCAGATATTGCACTTTCATCCAACCCGTATTATTCTCAGGAAATACAAGTTCACCCTCCTTATCCAGGTAGGCAAAGGATTTTCTCAGGTTATCGGTATAATCATTGCCTGTATAAAATAGTAGCCAAACAAATTGGGGGTCTACCAAATCTTTGTACTTTCTGAATGCCAGCAACTCCTGAGCGGTAGAATACCCCTGTGAACCGAGGGCAATAACCCTGGCGTCAGGATCGTCCTTTTGCTGCAAGGCTTTTTCAAATTGCTCATGAAAGATCCGATTGTAATCCATTTCCAGGCTTTCCAGAAATGAGTCCCCGAGTAGGGCGATTCTTAAGCCCCCGGCATTCGACGCTTCAACATCATCATCCCTGAATCCCAGATTATTATACCGGTAAGACGACGCTATGGTATCCTTGGTCCGGATGTAGACTCCTTCTCCAAAGGGTTTACCTCTCCAGCCTAGCTCGTGGTCATAGGTAGCCAGTCTTTTGGTTTCCTGTACCACAAAAAGCCTAACCATAACTTCTCCCAGGAACAGGGCAAAAACCGTTGATATCGAGAGTAAAATAAAATTTGATTTAAGGTTAGTTAATTTCATCATCGATAAAATCATTATTAGCACATCCGGCATCTTAAAAACAGGAGCATTCTTTCCGCCAATCCATGTTTCTTTTATAATTTTTTCAAATGAAAATAAAATCCTGTTTCAGAACAATCAGGTCATAGCAATGATCCAAATTTTAACACGGATTCCGGCTTCATATCATAGTTCAAGGTAACTAAGTCAATAGTATGTCAGACAAGGTATTAAAAATTTCAAAATTAACCTAAAAATAGTACAAAAAAATATAAAAATTTTACTTTAAACTGACAAAACCTGCTCTTTCCAAAACCTTGAAAGGGTTTTAGGCAAGGCATTCCAAAACTGCCCGGAATAACGGCTGTTAAGATACATCAACAATTCCTCATACATAGCAGAAGGGAATTCTTCAAGGCCTGGTTTCTTATCATCGAAAGCCATATAATCAGGATGAACATTGACCAAAACCATACCACCTTTGGACACAATCCAGTCGACTTTTTTCTTCCAGATGTCAATGGTTTTCTCCCTCATCAAAACATAGGGCGTAAAATCCTGGGCAATCGTATAAGGCAATTCAACATAGCCACTGCCGTTTTTTGCCACCCAAAAAGGATAAATTGTTGCTACGCCATCAGATTGTGGTTCAAAAGGGTCGGTATCAAAGGTGGAAAGGTCATACGCAATATCCAGGTCATGTATCCAATCCAGGTTATGGTGCATCGCAGGCGCCCTGAAGCCAACAACCTGCCATTCCTTGATATAAGCATTGATTTTTTTGGCCCTTTCCAGAAAAGTCTTCCTGGATTGAAAAAGTTTACCGTCGTGATTTAATCCATGCACCCCAACCTCAAATCCATTGGCTTGCAGGTGATTTCTCAAAGCCGGTGACACTTTATACCTTTCAGGAACGAAGTTGAAGGAAGAAACAAAACCGTGTTTTTGTTCCAAAGCCATCAGGGATTTACAGCGGTCATGCCCTCTTTGTAATTCAACATCGTGGGTCAGTACCACTGCGAATTTTTTGCCATCCGGCCACCCGGAAAAACCTTCGGGCCGGGCACCGGCCTTTTCCAAAATCGGCCAGACATCTGCATATTTTGACAGTTTACGGTAAATCAACTTCCTTCTTAACCAGAGTTGTACTCCTCTTGGAATCAGGGGTTTCAAGGTGTAAAAAACAACATTGATAAATTTGGATTTGCCCATTAAATGTAAATTATGTGCCATTGGAAAATGATTTTTCTAAAAACTACTTATGATAGGCAGAATGACCATTGATGGCGGCTGCAATGAGCTTTTCCTGAACGGATCGGGCCCTGGCGTAAAATAGATCTACCCCTGAATAACGCCATTCAAACAAATCCTCCTTATCCAAAATCTTCCTTACCATGGGATGCAATTTTCGTTGATAGGCTGATTTATCCGGGTGAAGCAAGGAATAGGAGAAGCTTTCGTCCCCACCACATTGCAGGGTAACAGGAATTTGGATAGAATCAAATTTTGTTGGATACCTGTCTTCTTCAATTAAGACGTCTTCTGCTGAGTGGGTTTGCGTCATGCAATGAAAATATCTCACCCCCACACCCAGGATTAAGGTATTACCATGTGACATTTTATCAAAAGGGCTCCCCTTTCCACAGCCAGTGAGGCACAATTCATGATCAGCAGTCAGGTAATCGGCTTTTGGACCATAGGCAGTAATTCGGTGCGTAGGATGCCGGCTCACCTTAACACCGGGATAATTCCGGAAGATTTCAGTAAGTACCCCCATTTGAGAAGGCATTTTGTCCACGTAAAAAGTAGGTTTATCGGTAAAGTATTGCCTGATATTGTAATTGTAAGCCCTTCCTCCAAAAAAGAAAGCCGGCATAACCAAAGTTTTTTCAGGCCCGCAAATTGACAACAACAACTCAAGCAACTCCCTGGGACTGCCTTTGTACATGGGCAGCATCGTGTTATAAGAGCTATGCACCATCAAAATGTCGAATTCAGCAGGCAATTTTTTTTCCAATGCTCGTTTTAAATCCTGTGATGAAAAATTACCATAGCGCTTTTCCTTCAAAGGGCGTAATTTTTTTTCCAGGTCATACTTGACCATTTTTAGTTTGTTGCGGGTTTTTTGGTCAAATACATTTCTTAGCAGGTAATAAAACTTCGCTTTCATCTCATTGGATTGTTTCCTGTTTTAACGATTTCAGGTCGAAATCTTCAAATTTAGCAAAACTATATTTGTCTCCACCAGCGGCTATAAAATCAAGAAATGACTCAAGGCTTTTTTCATTGATTTTTGTGTAAAGTTTGGAATGCCCTATCGATACCACCGGCAGTTTTTTTCCGAGATGGCCATACTCCCTGTTTATTCGCTTTAATCCTTTTATTAACTGGGTACCGGTACATTGGTTAAAATCAAGCTTCCGGGCGTGTTTATCCTTAAAAAAGGAGACTAATCCGGCAAGTTTAGATACTTTTTGGCCACTCATGCGGGGGGCATCTTCCAGATCCCGGTGTTTTGCATGTTTGTGTCGACTCGCCTGAAACACACGAAAAACCCGGTTGGGCGTTAAAAATGCCCATACATTTTTCAGTTCCGAATAAATTGGTATTTCGACCAAAGCCCCATCAGGGTCTCTTTTGCATACATCCTCCATATCAACAGGCCAGGGCACGAGATCACTGTAAGAATCGGTGTAATCAAATTTCACCCGGTCATTTCGCTTTCCGTATTTAAATACCGAGGTGTCAATTTTAATATGCTGTTCTATCAAAGCCCTGACGATGTTTTCAGAGGGGCTCATCGACCAGTTGGCCGCTCTGAAGGCATGACACCGGTAATTGGGATCTACACGGGTCAGCAAGGACTCCAGATAAGCCTTGCAGGTCCCGATCATTTCCAAAACACGGGAATAAGGCAAATCGGCCAGGCTATATTCGTCCCAATGTTGTTGCCATGCGCCGTTTACCAGCCTGGATTTAAAATAAGATGAATGGATATGCAGTTGCACATCATGACCTGTAGCAACTGCCCGTTTCAGTTGCTCTTCGATTTTAAGATAATCAAAAGTGTCTTTTCCTGTGGTTTCAAAATGTTCCTTGAATTTAAGTATTTCAGCTACATCGGCCATAATTGTCAGTTTGGCGCCATAATTGTCAAATTGTTCCAGCATCCGGTCGGTAGGTGACACCATCAGTTGCCCGGGTGCGCCTTCACCATTGCCGTGTATTTCGTAATCTAAAGTAAACAGAACTCCAAACATGTGCTTAAAATTAATATTCGCTTTTATGCTTCAACCAGGTTTATCACTTCCTCGACAATCTTTTGCAAAGCCGGGCTTTGGCCTTTTAGGGTATCAGCTTTTTTTTCGCTTTTTTTCAACATCACCTTATGCTGTATATCTTCTTCTGACCTGATTAAAAAGAGGCGGCCGGAAGTTTCAAGATAATGGTCCACAGCGCCAATTTTTCCACCAAAAATACTATAGGCAGGTACACCAAGGGCCGCAGATTCCCTGATCATAGTACCACCTCCGCTGATCACCAAATCGGAGTGCCAAACGAGGTTCAAGCCATCTAATACTTTGTCGGGAATAATGATTTTTCCACTTCCAAGATATTTCCTGTACTTTTTTTCAATATCAGCCTGCTGTTCTGTCGTTCTTGGTAAAATGATCAGTTTGGTGTGCTCATTGGCCAAAACATGCTCCATAGTCATTTGAAATAGCCGGTCGCTCAATTCGGTATGGTAGTGGGCGGCGGTAGCCGGGGGCCTTACAGAAACTACGATATGGTTTTCATGGATATTCAGATAAGATAGTATCGAAGGGTCGGGTTGCAGGTTTTGTTTGTAAACATCCTCCTTGATTCCAGGGAACCTTGCTACTTTTTTAAAATATTTTTTAGTGAAGGATTCAGGCATCACCTCCGGTACAATACCCAGTGTAGGTACTAACAATGGGAATTCGGCGGAATGCTCGTAATCGGTCGCTACCACACATTTCATTCCTGCCAAACTTGCGAATAAAAACTGGGACCTCGAGCCGTGTGACAACGCCAGGTCCGGTCTTTCTCTGATAAAAACCGGTAACATTTGCATTGCCCTGAAAAGTACACCTAAAGTTTTCAAAAGCTTATTTTTCCCAAAATGCTTGCCTAATGGCTGGTAGTCAAACTGGAAATAATCCGCTAAGCCAATAGCCTGGGCGTAGTCCCTCACGGTAATTAACACTTCATAATTCTTTTTTTGAAGTTCCTGAATAATCGGATTAAAAAACGGGATATGAGGAGAGTTATCGAGGTCTATCCAGATTTTTTTTGTTTTTTTTGCCATAGAAAAAATCATATATGCAATAGCATCATGTCACCGAATCCCTCATCAGTGCCGGCTTATCAACTTTGCCGGTCGAGGTTTTAGGTAAGCTCTGCCGGAACTCCACGATTTCCGGCACCATATACTTTGGAATTTTCTCGGAGCAATACATGCGCACATCAGTTGCTTCCAGGAAATGACCTGCTTTTAAGGTAATCACGGCCTTTATCCGGTTGGTGATCAAATCGTCGGGTATGGCGATTACCGCAACTTCACTCACCGAGGGATGCGTGTAAAGTGCTGCTTCGATCTCCCCGATTTCTATCCTGTAGCCGCGGCTTTTGATCATATGATCCACACGGCCAATGTAAACATAATCCCCATCTTCATTCAGTGCGACAAGGTCTCCGGTTTTGTATATTTTCTCATCAAAATTTTTCTGAAAGGTATTGGGAACAAACACTTTGCCGGTCCGGTCCTCAGCACCCCAATAACCCCGGGCCACACAGGTGCCCCTGGCCAGTAATTCCCCTTCTTCACCTGCTTCCGTGACAATTTTTCCCTCTTTTGTCACGGCAAATACCTCCATATTTTCACAGCATTTTCCGATAGGAATTGGTTTGGTTTGATCGGGCGGAATCGGGGGAACACGGTAATAGGTGATTACATTGGTCTCAGTAGGGCCATACAGGTTGATGTATTGTTTGCCCGGTATTAGGGTCATCAATTGACGGAGATATTTAACGGGAAATACTTCACCGGCAAAGATGATCATGCGTAAACTTGAAAAATCTTTTTGATCCGGTTGTCCGTGCAATACCATCATTGATAAGATAGAAGGCACAGAGTACCAGACAGATATGCGGTTATCCTGTATCCATGTTGACAACCTTATTGGAAACATGGACAAAGTTTCCGGCACAGGACATAATGTACCTCCCACTTTCATACAACAAAAAATGTCCAATATGGAAAGGTCGAAATGCAGGGGGGCGTGGTTGGAAAAAATGTCATTTTCATCCACCTTCAGGTAGTCTACAACCCAGTTGACAAAGGTAAATGCGTTCAAATGCGAAATCATTACTCCCTTTGGGGTACCTGTAGAACCGGAAGTGTAAAGAATGTAAGCAAGGTCAGATGAAATATTTCTGATTTCAGGTACACCTGCATAGCGGGCCGCCAGCACCTCCTCCCACAATATTGGCTTTTTATCAATACCTTCTGCAACCTCATGCCTGTTGTCTGTAACTATGATTGTCTCTACTGCTGTTTTTGAAAGGATATCAGGGAGTGTCTTTGATTTTGCCGAGGAGGTGAGTAAACATTTTATCTGGCAGTTATCGATGATGTAAGAGATTCTGGCAGCCGGTGCAACAGGGTCGAGGGGCACGTATACTGCATTGGCCTTTAAAATGGAAAATATGCAAATAATGGACTCAACGGATTTGTTGAGAAAAATGCCGACACGGTCGCCCCGGTCGACGCCATTTTGGGTCATAAAACTTGCCAATCTGTTGGTCTTGTCGTGCAGTTCAGCATAGGTAATCTTATCATCACCAAAAATGACAGCATCTTTTTCCGGATACTTTTCCGCACTGGTTATCAGTAATTGTTGCAGTACATAACTCATGGCAAAACTTAAAATTTAATTAAATATCAAACAATTTATCTGATAAGTTTTTAACCTGTCGAAGGCACCTGCTAAGCGATATGCCTGTAAGCCAGCTTACCGGTCAGCCTTAATAACAAATCCGGCATATGTCGAAAAATGGTATTGTAAAAACTTCCTACCTTTGCACTGTCTTTCACATATCTACCTGCTTTCATACTATATTTATAGTAGTTGACTTCATGCTCTTGTGGACGCCAGCCGAGCTTAAAGTTGCGTAATCCCTGATTATCGATATCCGTTCGACCCAGATTCAATGCTTTAAATCCAAGTTCATGAGCCTTTGAGATGCCCTGCCAAAGCATGGCATAACTGGGTCTTTTTAATTGATAGCTAAAATCAGAAGCGCCGTATTTATAAATTATCTCATCTCCAAAGTGCAGGAACACACCGCTGGCTACCGCCCGGCCTTCAAAACTGGTGTTTACAATAAATCCAAGATCTTTTTGGATAATCACCTCATGCAGCTTTTTAAAAAACGCTACAGGTTGGGGAGGTAAACCATGACGCCTCCTGGTAAGACAGTTTAGTCTGTAAAAAGCTTCAACTGCCTCTTTACGCTTCGATACTTCATTTTTAATTTGCTCTTTCACCGATTTTTTGACTCCTCTTTTGGTATTACTACGCAATGCCTTAAACGATTCTTCCAGGTTGGTTACCAATGGTAGCTTATGCTCATAAAAAACCGAAGAAGGCTTTATAGCGGTGTCAAAAAATTGGCTTCCTCCTCTCACTTCATAGTATTTCCAATCATTGCTTTTGGCATAATTCCTCACGGCTTCCAGCAAGGATTGAAATGCACTTCCATCCTGTACCAACGGTTCGCAAGTATCTGAAAAAGGCAATGACACACCTCTTTTTCCGGTAATGAAACTGTCCACCTCAAGCATTGGGATCACACCTTTAATTTCACCGGCTTCATACAAGGTGAAATAAACGGGCTTGTAACCATATACGCCACTTAATACCTCAGCCCAATTTGAAGAGTGGAAGATAGAATGTCCTTTCAACCTCAGCATCTGTTCATTCCACCCCTTGATAACCCTGGGGTCGACTACTTTAACTATACGCATACGATTACCATACTGCCCGACAGATCAGATTCCCCTTTTATTAAAACCCTGAGTAACTAAGCCATTTTCTTTTCAACCAGGGATGCGATGGCATCAATGGAGGAGAAGTTTTCCGGTACTAACTCCATGTCATCTATTTGCACGGAATGATTGTCCTCCAGAAAACCAATAAGTTTCATCATGCCCAATGAATCGATCACCCCTGACTCAATTAATTGATCACTATCGGATAACTCACGATGATCTTTGTTGTTAACAAGCTCCGATTTGATGTAATTCCTGATTGACTCTTTAATCTCCATGTGCTCCTACTAAAATATTATGCTATAAATTATTTAATGATTTCCATCAAAAGTTAAATTACTTATTGAAATAATCTAACTTTTTGGCAAATTAATTTTATTATTCAATATTTCAAACTTATTTAAACAAAATGCCTTAAGAATATTAAACCGGAAGACCTTCAAGCTTGGCGATGGTATTCCTGAGTGTTTCTGAAGTACCTGACCAGATGTTAAAAGAAAGACTATCCCTTAAATCCCGGTTGATAAATGACTCCAGTAAATACCCCCTGACACCAAATATCTGCATGGCATCCATTTCAAACCGGATAAAGTTATCGCTAACAAAAAGTTTGGCGATGGCCGCGTCCTGTGCACAGGTGTGCATGGATTTACCACTTGACAGTTTGGAGGCCAGATCATAAATTACCTGCCTGCTTAACCTTTGCCTCATCACCATATCGGCAATTTTGGAAGAAATTTGCTGATAGGCCCCAATAGGCTTGTCAAACTGATTCCTTGTTTTAGCCCGCTCAATACATGCTTTGAGCCCCCTGTTCATCGGCCCGAGGGCACTTGAGATGAGGACTGCCCTTTCCCAGCCGGTAGATTCAGCCAAAACTCTCAAACCGCCACCTTTTCCACCCAGGATGTTTGATTTGGGCACCAGAACATTATCAAAAACAAGTTCTCCCATCCTAACAGTCCGCAGCCCGATTTTTTCGAATTCCCGGCCATGCGATGCGCCCTCATTATTCATGTCCACCAGAAATGCCGTCAGGCTAAAAGGGCTCCTGGCTGCCGAAGTTTTGGCAAAAACAATGGCTGAATCTGCGTAAGGGGCATTGGTGATATAGCATTTTCGGCCATTGATCCGGTAATTATCTCCTTCTTCTGTGGCAGTGGTTTGCATAGAATAAGCATCACTTCCGGAAGTTTCTTCTGTGAATCCATAAGCAGCCAACCGGTTTCCATTCATCAATTCAGGTAAATATTTTTCTTTCAGGGCTTCATCGGCAAACTGCTTAATCGTCAATTGAATTCCGCAAAGCTGATTACCCAAAGCATACACAAAACCACCGTCCCGGCAACCTTCTCCAAATCCTTCAAAAGCGGCTACTACATGGGTGACAGGGACTTCCATACCTCCCAGTGAAGCGGGCATCATCATGCTCAGTAAGCCTATTTCTGCCGCCTTTTTCCAGCGCTGCAGGGAAAAATCCCCGGTTTTGTCTCTTTCAGTGAAATCGCCTGAAAAATAATCAAGCGCAAGCTGATGGTATTTTCCCTTCATCGCATCAATTTCGGGATTTTCCCAAGGTTGCATATGACTAATTTATATTACCAGTAGGTTTCGGAAGGTTTACTGAGATCGGTACCAAATGCTGCCTTCCCTAAATAAGACAGACATTCATCGCTGGTAGCAGGCATTAAGCCACCACAGCGAGCGTCCCGGTAGTACCGCTCGAGGGGAAGTCTCTTGGCAAGACTGCTGGCCCCACACATCCTGATCGCCTGTGAAGTAAGCCACGGCCCCAGTTCACTCACCAAATATTTTGCATGATGAATGGCGTTATTGGCTTCCTGTGAGCCTAATTTTTCTTTGACCAATCTTGCGGCATTGTAGGTAATGCCACGGGCAGATTCCAAGGCGGAAAACAGCGCTCCGACTCTATATTGAATGGTTGGATCCTCGCTCAGTGGCGTGTCGGTGCCAGGTTTCTTTTTCTTCTTTAAATATGCAATCAAAAACTGAAAAGTGGCTGTACTGATACCTAAATAAACCCCAACATAACCCCCTACCAGCCAATGAGGTTCCCTGGCAATTTTATATAGTGCCATTCCCTCACTACCTAAAAAAAGTGCTTCTTTAGGTACCGAACAGTTTTCAAAATATACCGGATTGGTAGCTGTACCCCTCATACCAAGAACATCCCAAACCTCCTCGATACGGGTGCCTGGATTTTCTTTTTCCACCACCAGGTAAGATATGGCCGGGATTTCACTGGTGCTGTCGGCAGATTTTGCAGCCACCACATAATAATCAGCATAACCGGCCATCGATACAAATGATTTAATACCATTAATGACAAACCCATCATCTACCCGCCGGTAGGTCGTTTTCAATTTACTGAAATGGGCCCCTATGCCAGGTTCTGAAGAGGCAGAGGCAAATACCTTTTTTTCATTGATTGATTGATGGTACACCCAATCCCTGAATTCCTTCATGATCCTTCCCCTGCTTCCTCCGATTCCTTCGAGATTAAGTTCTGCAATACTACCTACGGCAATGTTATGCATATTGAAGGTCAGGGCCGTTGATGAACAACCCATGGCAAGTTGCTCCAAGGCCTTTGTATAAGTAACAAAATCTGCTCCAAAACCACCGAATTCTTTCGGTATCATGATACCGAGCAAACCAGAGGCTTTCAGATCTTCAAAGTTTTCGACGGGGAAGCTTCCTTCCTGATCATATTTTGGAGCCCTTTTGGCAAATACTTCTTTTAGCTGGCGGCATTTTTCGACGATTTCTTCTTTTTCTTCAACGGTGGGTTCAGCAATACTTATATCTATCATTTCTTGGAACTTTTATTGGAATCTTATCAATGAATATAAAAATAAGGCAAATCAAACTTCAACGTAACCCATTTTTTTGATAATAATCGGTGATTTTTGTCACGATCTTAAAAAACCTGCCCTATGGAAGTTATAATTTGAATTCCTGCCACGTCCCTACAATCTTTTAATAATACAAATAAATAAAAAATTATTAATAAAGCTAATTAAATTAATTAAAAATTTACTTCAAAAATTACAATTTTGAGGATGGTAAAGAAAATGATAAACTTAAGTGATTGGCTATAAAGGATATAGACCGGGTCCTGTGAAGGGTGTAAACGGAATGGCTAGGTGGTCTTGTTAAATATGGTGAGATCGATCTTTTTGCCTTCTTCCTCCCTTTGATCTTCATAACTCTGTTCCAGGTAGGCAAACACAATACGCATAATGAGGATTAAATTAATCAGTAAAAACAGAGAGCCAACAAAAACTAAGAACAGCATCATAGTATTATACCTTTTAGTAGGTTAACAGCAAAAACCCTGATTTGGTTCACGGCTAACCAAATTTTGTGATAAACAATGAAGCTAAAAAATTAAAATATTACTATCTCCCTCAGTTGTAATAAATTAACCGGAATTGTAGCAGAATTAAGAAAAAATACAATTGTTAACGACTACATTAAAATCTATTTCCCTGAAATACAAGGAATAATCAATAAAAAAATTATAATAATACTATTTTTAAGCTTTATGTTTTAGATTCCCTTAAATATAAGCAAATTTTAGATTTCTAAAAATCAAAGTAAGGAGGAAAGAAAAATCCCTGATGAATGAAAATTGTAATGACCGGATTTAGAAGGATGGAAGGATGAGGTCTTGGGCAATGAAGTGGTTGGCATAGTTTTTTTAAGAGGGTCAGGGTGGAATATCGGAGGAAGGGTATTGGAATAAGAAAAGGCCTACTAACGATAACAGGCCTTCTTTTAGTGTGATTACAAATCTTAAGTTATGTTGCGATATCTCTTTGCTCCTTTTTGTCTCCGAAAAAGACTTTTTTCAGAAAGGCACCGATACCTATCAGGGCAAGGGCAATAAGTTTCCAACCTTTTAACAGGAACATACCGATGACCTTGAAAAAGCCGGCCTTGGCCGCAGCTTTACCGGCAATCAGGGCTCCGATACCATAAGCAGCTACCTTGTCAACACCGGGGTTAAAATCAGCATAACGGTTTCCTTCCCTAAAATCCACGAGGGCCATGACATCACCCATGCCTTCCCGGACATGATCCAGTTGATCCATGGTTGCAACGGCATTCAGTACTAAAATACCTCTTCTTCCAAGGATGCGGACATTATAATTAAGGGTATTTTGATCAACATCCTCATCAAATTTCAGGTCGAGGGCCCAGTATAATTTGTGTTGCTCACTGTCATAATGAGGAGGTTCTGCCCAGCCCAGAAGTTCATAGGAACCATAACCCTGACTAATTCTTTGCTTATTGGCCTCTTCGATGTCTTTTTGCATGTCTGTCAGCAATTCATCATAGTCGATTTTCCGGGCATCTTTATCATCTACATATCCTTCTTCCCGATAAGTAATAACAACACCCCAGCCATCATAGCCATAGGGGTTTACAGAATCAGGTAAAATCATGCCAAGGGTTTCCCTGGGCGGGTTCCCCCAGGCATCCACAAGGATTTTGTCGGTCTCTCCCGGATTCAGGTACTTAAAATTTTCAGGTATCTGCAATACCGCAAGGTCATCACCAATGCCAATCTCACCTTTTTGATATTTTAACAGGTTGTTGAGTGAATCGGCTTCCAATAAAAAATCCAGGTAATCTGATATGGCAGATGCGTCCTCTGCATTGGCCTCTTGTTTGGGTTCGGGATCGCCGGCTAATGCAACCAGTGTTGGTAACATCAACAAAGCAGTCAAAATTTTCTTCATAAAGTTTGTAGTTTGTATTTTATTAATTTCTTGTGAACCAGCGACTTTACACCAAAAAATGGTGAAGGGGTAATTTAGCTGGCCGGATTTTACAATTAAAAAATGGCAATGATTTGCCTCTTACTTCTTGTAATTAATACCAGACAGGTGATATTTGTAACCGGTTGGCCGGTACGGGGGGAAAATGGCCCGACCTCTAAAAGTCAAACGGACCCGTAAAAATGTCAGTTGAGATAGGACCCCAGAATTTCACCCACAAAATAAGCCAGAAAGGCCGCCAAGCCACCTAGCAATACAGTTTCCGTAATAGATTTAAAAGCATTGGCATGTGTGACCTTGCCCTTGAGATATCCGATCACCATCATGGCAAATCCGGTGGCAAGGCATGAAATGGGGAAGAGCAAACTACGTTCCATTTCTACCCAGATGGCAAGCAGGTAGGAACTCAAGGGGATCAATCCCACCACCACAAAGGCGATAAAAGTAGCCAGGGCAGTGTTCACCGGTTTTCTGTGATCTTTAATCATTTCCAGCTCTTCTTTCATCATGGTATCTACCCAGATTTTGTTGTTTGAGGTGATCACCTCCACGACCCGGTCGAGTAATTCACCCTTGAATCCTTTGGCTTTAAAGATATCTTCAATTTCTTGAATTTCAGATTCCCTTTTATGTTCTATCTCCCAGTATTCTATAGCTTTGTGCTTTTCAAAGTTATCGTGCTCGGCCTTGCTTGAAAAATAATTACCAACGGACATGGAGAAGCCGTCGGCCAGCAGGTTGGCAAAACCAAAGATCAAGACCCAGGAAATATCAGCACCCGCTCCGGCAGCGCCTGCCACTACGGCAAATGTGGTGATAGCACCATCAATTCCACCATAAACAAACTCCCCGATGTACTCCGATCGAAAAAACGGAATTTTGCCTGTGGCGTGCAAATCAATTTCATTCATAGTTTTTTAAGTTTATCGAATCAAAGACAAGTCCCAGTTTTTCTCCGGGCTGTAAAAAATTTTACCTTGTTTAACCACCAAGGGCGATGCCACATTGTTATGGTACAACTGGCCGGTTCCCAGGCCTTGTGCCAAACTTACCTTAAATTGCCCGGTAAACTGGCTTATAGCATTTAAACCGATGTTCGACTCGAGTGCGGAAGTAATCCACCATCCTATTTTCAACGACTCGGCCACTTCGATCCACTCTTTTGTGCTGTGAAATCCACCCAGCAATGTCGGTTTTAGTATAATATACTGTGGCCTTATGGCTTTCAGGAGCTTCAACTTGTCCTGGCAGCCATTTACACCTATCAGCTCCTCATCCAGTGCGACAGGCAGGATTTTAAGTGCACACAGTTCTGCCATCGCCTCCCATTGTCCGGCAGCCAGGGGTTGCTCAATAGAATGAATTTGCAGGGCTGCCAGTTCTGCTAATTTTTTTCTTGCTTCAACGGCCTTAAAAGCACCATTGGCATCAACCCGCAAGGTAACCTGCCCACTGGAATAAGATGATCTTATCGCAGACAGGATGGCTAACTCTTTATCAAAATCAATTGCGCCGATTTTCATTTTAATGCAATCATATCCGGTCGCTAGTTTTTCAGTTACCTGGTCATGCATAAAGGGTTCACTACCCATCCATATGAGCCCGTTAATGGGTATAGATGCTCCTGAAATACTGAAATCATTTTTAAAAATGATCCTTTTGCCACCATGAATCAAATCCAGCAAAGCTGTTTCAAACGCGAATCGAAGGGAAGGCAAATCCGCCGGAATAATATCCGCCACCAGTTTGTATATGTCTTCTGGTCGGGTCCCATCCGGAATTTCGCTGAAAAGGGGACCAAATTCAGTAATAAGCTCCTCCAGATCATCCCTGTCGTCGACACTAAGCATTTTTAACGGACTTGCTTCCCCAATTCCTTGAATATCATTTTGCCTGTCTGTTAAAAATATAAAATAACTATCCCTCGATGTGAGGCTACCCCGTGAAGTACCTGCTTCAAACTTAAAATGAAGTGTGTGTTTTTTATGGTGAAAATGCAAAGCCATGCATCTAAGTTATCATTCGAAATCAATACATCGAAATTTTAGAATTTATTTTACGAATTCTTTTTACTTAATCTTTTGAAGCAACAAGGCAATATGATTACTTTCGCCTAAACATTTTGATCTTAACCGAATAAACATGTCAGATAACTCAAATTTTACATTGGATGTAGTGGTTGAAATTCCCAAGGGAAGCCGGAACAAGTATGAATATGATTATGAAAAAAAAATGATCCGGTATGATAGAATGATATTTTCCTCCATGCACTATCCAAGTGATTACGGTTTTTTCCCGGAAACATTGGCGATGGATGGTGATGCCCTGGATGCCTTGGTGCTGGTAACCGAGCCTACTTTCCCGGGATGTCTCATTGAAGTAAGTCCTATCGGGTTGTTCCGGATGGCCGATGAGAAAGGGCCGGATGCCAAAATTTTATGTGTTCCGGTACATGATCCACAATGGAATAAAATCACAACGCTACATGAGGTAAATCCCCATTTGATCAATGAAATCGAGCATTTTTTCCAGGTTTACAAGGATTTGGAAAACAAAAAAGTCGGTATCGAGGGCTGGGAGCAAAAGGAGAAAGCCATTGCGGTGATCAAAAGTGCCCGACAGCGATACATCGATAACAAAGCCTAAGGTATCCGGTTAAATAAATGTCATGGTTAACTTGCCCAAATTAGACTTAGAGAAGTTTTCATATACCTTGCCGGAAGAAAAAATTGCTCAATATCCTCTGGAAAAAAGGGAAGAGTCTAAATTACTGGTCTACCATCAGGGGGCCATCCAACATGGTATTTTTAAAGATATAGGGCAATATTTACCGCCCAAAAGCCTTCTTTTTTTTAATGATACAAGGGTCATTCCGGCCAGGCTTTTTTTTCAAAAGGAAACCGGGGCCCTTATAGAGGTGCTTTTACTTCAGCCTGAGGCACCGGTCAAAGATATCAATCAGGCGATGCAGGTAAAATCAGCATGTTCCTGGCAATGTATGGTGGGCAACTTGAAAAAATGGAAGGATGGTCAAACGTTGGAACAAGTGGTAGATTGTGGAAAAACGCCTGTGCGGTTGAGGGCTAAGGTTGAAAACAGGGAAAACAAAATTATTGCTTTCCAATGGGATAATACCGGGATATGCTTTGTGGATTTAATAGAGGCTTTTGGAAAAGTGCCGCTCCCTCCCTACATCGACAGGGACGCCGAGGAGGACGACGCGCCCAGGTACCAAACCGTTTATTCACACCATGACGGTGCTGTAGCCGCTCCTACAGCGGGTTTACACTTCAATGAGCATCTCATGAGACAACTGGAAAAAAACGGGCACGTATTGGACTACCTCACCTTGCACATTGGGGCCGGAACTTTTCAACCCGTTAAAGAAAAAAACATGGTGGATCATCCGATGCACTGCGAACAACTTTGCGTTTCTCTGCAAAATCTCAAAAATCTGTGTAACCATAAAGCGCCGGTCATTGCCGTAGGCACCACCAGCATGCGTACTTTGGAAAGCATTTATTGGTTGGGTGTGAAACTATTAAAAGGCATGGGGGGAAAATTTCAAATCAGCAAGCTTATGGCCTACGAAATGGATCAAAAATCGCTACCGGATAAAAATGAGGCGATAAAAGCTGTTGTCAAACATATGCAAGACATCCAGGCAGAAACCATTTACGGGGAAACGGAAATGATGATATTTCCAGGCTATCGATTCAGGGTCTGCGAGGGACTGATTACCAACTATCACATGCCGGGATCGACACTGATGCTGCTGGTGGCGGCGTTTATCGGAGAAGACTGGCGCAAAGTCTATAAAGAAGCATTGGAAAATGATTACAGGTTTTTAAGCTACGGCGACAGCTCATTATTACTTCCCGGGTAAAAAAACCGGAAAATAATTATATTTACATGCGTTCCGATTTGGATTATGAAAAAAATCTACGAATTTCTCGAACTCCTTAGCGAAATTCTAAGTCCTGTTAAGGATGTTTTCACCAAAACCCTTTTTAAAATAGGGGAAACGCCAATCAATTTTATTTCAATAATCATCCTGATCTTTTCGATCATCGGGGTGATCTTTTTTGCCAACCGGTTTAGAAATTTTTTAGTCAACCGCATTCTCACCAGGTCAAAAAAAATCGATGCCGGTCTGGCCCAGACCATTGGCACGATGACCAAGTACATCATACTTGTGATAGGCTTTTTGGTCATTGTGCAAACTGTTGGTATTGACCTGAGCGCTTTGGGGCTTGCCTTTGGTGCATTGGGTGTAGGTATCGGATTTGGCTTGCAAAATATCACTAACAATTTCATTTCGGGATTGATTATCCTTTTCGAAAGACCTATTAAGGTCGGTGACCGTATCCAGGTTGGTGATCTGGATGGCGATGTTGTCAACATCGCTGCCAGGGCGACAACAATTTTAACCAACGATAATATTTCGGTGATTGTTCCTAACTCGGATTTTATCGATAGTCAGGTTATCAACTGGAGTCATAATGACAGGAAGGTCCGGTTTACATTTCCCGTAGGGGTTTCCTACAAAGAAGATCCCAGGTTTATAAGAAGATTGTTGCTTGAAGTAGCTGCGGAAAATCATGGTGTATTAAGTAAACCTCCGCCTGATGTGTTGTTCGATGCTTTTGATGACAGCGCTTTATCATTTTACCTGGTAGTTTGGACCAACACATACACCGAAAGGCCCAGAATTTTAAAAAGTCAATTGTATTATGCCATTTTCAAAAAATTCCGGGACAATAAAATCGAAATCCCCTTCCCTCAAAGAGACCTGCATTTTAAATCCGGGTTTGAATGGATGGGGAATATCAACAAGCATGGGCAGGAATCTACGGCCACCGGTATGGCTTCTGAAAATAACTAAGGGTAGCGGCTGCAAATTTCCCATAAATTTTTAAGTTTACTTTGGCTAATGAAATTTTTATGAAAAAAATAAATGTAGACTTTAAAGCCGATGTGCTGCCGCATTTAATCGCAGTTATTCTGTTTTTAGTAATTACCTTGATATTTTTCCGTCCTGTTTTTTTTGAAGGTAAAACCCTTTCGCAGCATGATATTTTGCAATGGGAAGGAGGAGCAAAAGAGTTGCTCGACTACCGGAAAAAAACCGGTGAAGAGGGACTCTGGACCAATTCCATGTTTGGAGGCATGCCGGGCTATCTGGTCAACACAACCTTTAGTGGAAATTTGCTCATACACATTGAAAAGCTGTTTACAGTTTTTTTACCTCATCCGACCAGGATAATGTTCGCATCGTTGCTATCATGTTACATCTTGTTGCTGGCTTTTGGAGTCAGGCCTTACCTCGCTATGGCAGGAGCATTAATATATGGTCTTTCGTCCTATAATACCATTGGATTTTATGCCGGTCATAACGCGAGGATAGCGGCTGTGGCCTACATGCCATTGGTGGTGGCCGGGGTGCACCTCGCATTTCAAAACAGATATTTGTGGGGGTTTAGCCTGACTGCCCTGGGCCTGGGTTTTCACCTGCGGGTCAATCATTACCAGATCACCTACTATTTATTGCTCATCGTTGTCATCTACGGTCTGATCCGATTGATTTTTGCCATCAAAGAAAAAGAGGTAAACGTTTTCGCCAAAAAAGTGGGGCTGCTTTCGGTAGCGGCCCTGATAGCCGTGGGCTGTAATTTTGGAAGAATGTGGACTATCACAGAGTACAGCGGGTATTCAACGCGGGGAAAAAGCGAGCTGATACAAAAAGAAAACCCGGAACAAAACCAGGGTGGACTGGAAAAAGATTATGCTTTTCAATATAGCAATAGCATCATGGAACCCTTGGTATTGTTTGTGCCCAATTTTATGGGCGGATCAAGCCAGCAGGCTTTGGAAAAAGATTCCAACCTGGGCAGGGCCCTGAAAGCCAATGGTGCCGCACCGGCCCAGGTGTCGCAACAGTTAAAATCGATTCCTACCTATTGGGGAAAACAACCTAACACAGCGCCCTATTATGTAGGAGCCATTGCGGTCTTTTTGTTTATTTTAGGCCTCTTTCTGGTGGATAGACCACTGAAAATCTGGTTAGTTACCTGCTGTGTACTCGGAATTATTCTCAGTTGGGGTGATAATTTTGCAGCGTTAAACTATTTGATTTTTGACTATTTACCTGGCTACAACAAATTCAGATCTGTGACTTTTACCATCATACTATCCATCTTCAGCATCATTCTATTGGGCTTTTTAGGACTGGAAAAACTGCTTCAAGCCGGGTTGAACAAAAAAACGCAAAAATATTTGCTGCTTGGGGTAGCTATCACCGGTGGGATAACCTTGTCGATGGTATTTTACTCATGGATCGGTAGTTTCAGAGGGGCTGTGGATGAACAACTGGGTGCTCCGTTATGGTTTATAGATGCATTGAGAAAGGACAGGGCCGCTTTATTAAGAACCGATGCCCTGCGGTCACTCTTTTTTATTGTGGGAAGCACTTCCCTGATCTATTTCTATTTTAAAAACAAGCTATCGAAAATATATTTTGCCACCCTGTTTATGCTGCTGACAGTACTGGATTCAGGGTTGGTCAGCAGTCGCTTTTTGAACGCAGATAAGTTTAAAAAAAGTCCGGAAAGGTCATTTTTTCAGGAAACTCCTGCTGATAAGCTGATAAAAAATGATGACGCTCAAAATTTCCGGGTATTTGAGTTGGGAGGTGATCCCTTCAGCAATGCCCGTACCTCCTATTTTCACCAATCACTGGGTGGTTATCACGGTGCAAAAATGAGGCGATACCAAGACCTGATTGAAAAGGGGATCGGCCCGGAGATCAACGCATGGATCGGTGACCTGCAGAAAAGCGGGGGCACGGATATGGATAAATACGGTGTTTTAAATATGCTTAATACAAAGTATATCATGGTTGGTCCTGCAGAGAATGCGGTGGTTCCAAATCCCGACCACAATGGCAACGCGTGGCTGGTATCAAAAGTGATAAAGGTGAACAGCCCCGATGAGGAAATTGAAAAGCTACGGTCGCTGGATACCAAAAATGAGGCCGTAATCGATGCCAGTAAATTTCCAGTAGCATCAGAAAGTTTTAATGATCAGGGAACAGTCACACTGACTGACTATCAACCCAACGCACTTACCTATGAAGCCAGCCTGGGAGGAAGTAGTCTTGTGGTGTTTTCGGAAATTTATTATCCAAAAGGCTGGAAGGCTGCTATCGATGGAGAGGAAGCGAAAATTCTGAGGGTAAACTACGTATTGAGAGCGCTGGAAGTACCACAGGGTGAGCACACCGTCCAATTCACATTCGAGCCTAAATCCTACTACCTGGGAAATACAATTAGCCTGATCTTTAGCATTATTCTCCTTTTATCGCTGGGAACTGGCTTGGTTTTGTCCCTGAAGCAAATGAGGCAGCCTGCCGCAAAGGAAGTAGCAGCCGACTAATTACCAGACACTATGCAAATTAAATTAGTAGCAACGGATGTTGACGGCGTATGGACCGATGGTGGATTGTATTATGATAAAGATGGCAATGAACTAAAAAAATTTAATGTAAAAGACGGGGCAGGGGTAAAACTACTGAAAACAGCGGGAATTCCTGTTTGTGTGATCACCGCTAAAAACTCTCCCATGGTAGAAAAACGGGCGAAGGAATTGCGGGTCGATTACCTTTATCAAGGTGTCGAGGATAAAATCAGGGCCATTTCAGCGCTTGTAAAAATGTTGAATCTGTCTTTTGAAGAAATTGCCTATATCGGTGATGATTTTAATGATGTACCTTTACTCAGAAAAGCGGGATGTAGCGCCACACCCGCTGACGCCAGCCAGATTATTCAACAGGAGGCTGATTGGGTTTTAACAAAAAAAGGCGGAGAGGGTGTGTTCAGGGAGTTTGTTGAAAAATTATTGATTGAAATGGGGGTCTATAATACCGTTTATGAAGAGATGATTAAATGCCATGATGAAAATTGACAGCCCCACCTCAAGATTTGGATAATCTCATATTTAGCCCTGGCTATCCAACTCATAATTATTAATTTAGCGGTTTCAAATAATTCCGGATACCGGACTTTTTTGATCAATAATAGCAATTTTTCACCATGTACGAGCACAATTTTCTTCAAAAGAGATACAACCAAACCATTAAATTTTTAAAATCAGTAGTCAGCCCCCCTGCGTATATTCTCGATCTGGACGTAGAAAACCCGCTTTCCGAAATCATGAAAAACCAGGGATACAAAGTGGATAACACCAAAGGGGAAGACCTCGACATCCAGCCGGAAGCAGTGGCCTCGGAAGCCTATGATGTAATTACAGGGTTTGAAATATTGGAACACCTGGTATCACCTTCTAATGTGTTGAGGGAAATCCGTGCCAAACAACTGGTGATCACCGTTCCTTCGAGTCTTTGGTTTGCCAGGGCCTATCGTAACAAAAACGACCCATGGGACCGGCACTTTCATGAATTTGAAGACTGGCAATTTGACTGGTTATTGGAAAAATCGGGGTGGAAAATACGGAAAACCGAAAAATGGACTGCCCTGGTAAAAAAAATCGGTTTCAGGCCAATTTTGAGGCTTTTTACGCCTCGCTATTACGCTATTTATGCTACAAAAGACAATTAAACAGGTACATGGAATTAAAAATAGGCATGTTGTTGGATGCGTTTTATCCCACCGATATCAGGGTATATAAAGAGGCAACAGCGTTGATTCAGGCAGGTTATGAGGTCCACCTTTTGTGTAAAAGGAGGAAAGGTGAACAAACCTATGAGGAGGTGGACAGGCTCAAAGTACACCGGATAAATGCCGGAAAATCAAACATGGCCAAAGGAATAGTGGATGTTATTACTGCCATAAATTTTGTCAACCCATTTTTCCGCAAGGCCCTGCCAGATTTTATTACCTCCAATGAAATCAATGTTTTGCATATTCATGATTTGCCTCTTTTTAAGACCGGCTTTGAAATGAAGCACAAATATAACCTTAAGTTGGTGGCCGATTTTCATGAAAACTACCCGGAGGCGCTGAAGGTCTGGTTTACCTGGAAAAAAAATAAGCTATTACGATTGAAAAACAGCCTGTTTTTTAGTTACAACCGATGGAAGTCTTATGAGACTTTTGCTATTAAAAAAGCGGATTACCTGATCGCAGTGGTTGAAGAAATGAAAAACAGGATCGTAGACCAGAATATATGCGATGAGACAAAAATTTTTGTGGTGACCAATACAGAGGAAAAATCATTTGCCAACAGCCCGATAGATACGAATATCTATGGTCTTAAGGATGAATACATTATTACCTACACAGGCAACATTGGACCTCACCGGGGCATAGATACGGCCATAAAGGCCATGACTTATCTTAAAGACAAACCGGAAATCAAACTGTACATAGTAGGTAGCGGCAGTAAAAGTGTGATGGAAAAGCTACATACTTTAATTAAAGAAAATGCCGTCAGTGATCAGGTGAAAATGATGGGGTATCAACCTTTCTCCAGATTTTTTTCTTTCATGAAAATGGCAAACGTCAATACGATACCTCATCACAGCAATGACCACACCGACAATACGGTGCCACACAAATTGTTTCAGGCTATGATGACCGGAAAACCGCTGTTAGTAAGTTCGAGCCGCAGCCTGAAACGGATAGTTGAGGCAACCGGTTCAGGGCTTGTTTTTGAGGCCGGAAATGCCCGGGACTTCGCGAGTAAAGTCACCATGCTGTACACCAATCAGCAACTTTCCGGACAACTCGGATCCAATGGTCTGCAGGCCACCTTGAAAGGTTCCTGCCACTGGGAAAACACTGCCAAAAAATTGCAGGCACTTTATCATGATATTCAATCCTGTCCGGGATAAAAGTTGGTCAAGGCCCGAAATCAGGTTGTTGCCTCTAAGAATTTGATATTAATCAGCTATATTTGATTGGCCAAAATGAAATTTTCTGTCTTCATTTTTCCGAACCGGATGGAACAATAGAATCTTAATGGGAGTAGTAATCAGACAAAGCTTTATCTCCTCAGCCCTTACCTATGTTGGTGCTGTGGTGGGTTTTTTTAATGTTCTTTGGCTATATCCCAAATTCTTTGGTGGGCTTGACGAAATTGGCCTTTTCAGGGTCATCACCGATACTGCCATCTTATTGGTGCCTTTTGCACAAATGGGTTTGTCCACCACACTGGTCAGATTTTTTCCCTATTTCAAAAACAAACCTGAGCACACCAAAGTGCTTTTAAATACTTTCCTGATTTGTGGTGTGGTAAGCTTCCTGCTTTTTTATGTGATTTTTCATTGGTTTGAAAAACCCTTTCAAGAGTATATCGGTCATAATTCTCCTGAAGTGGTCCCGTATTTGAGGATAGTATTAGCCCTGATCTTTATTTTGGTAATCACCGGAATACTTGAAGCGTATTCCCGTTCACTGCTAAAAATTATCGTCCCCAATTTTATTAAGGAGGTCCTGATCCGGGTGTTGTCAGGGGTTATTGTTAGCTTGTACTTTCTGAAAATCCTGGATCTGCACGAATTATTGGTCAGCCTTGTACTGGTGTATGCTACAGCTATGGTGATCCTGATTGTTTATCTGGGATATTTAAGACAGTTGTCATTAAAGCTCGACTTCAGCATTTTTGACAAAGCCTTGGTCAAAAGTATTTTGCAATTCTCTTTATTTGCAATCCTCAGCAGCGGTAGTGGGCTTATTGTAATGAAGATCGACAGCATTATGGTAGCAGCCATGCTGGGGCTCAACGAAAATGCTATTTATACGACGGCTTTTTATATAGCCACAGTCATTGAAATGCCCAGACGCTCCATAAGCCAGATTATGTCCCCGCTGGTTTCTTCCAATTTCAAGCAAGGTAAAAATCCCGAAGTTAAAAGCCTGTACCGAAAATCTTCTATCAATTTGCTGATTATCGGGGTTTTATTGTTCCTGGGAATTGTCTCAAACCTGGACAGTCTTTACTTCCTGATCCCCAAATGGCAGGAATTTGCGCCGGGCAAGGTAGTGGTAATCCTGATAGGAGCAGCTAAAATAATCGATATGGTTACTGGCATCAATAGTGAAATTATTGTCATGTCAAAATATTATAAATTTAATATACTGGCCATTTCTTTGTTAGCCGTTTTTATTATCACCGGTAACTATTATCTGATACCTGCTTATGGATTGGCTGGGGCGGCTATGGCTTCCCTTCTGTCCGTTTTCATCTTCAACCTTAGCAAATTGATCTTCATCAAAGTTAAATTTGATATGCAGCCGTTTTCAATCAATACTTTGAAAGTGTTTTTTTTAGGGGCAGTCGTTTTTTTGGTGGTTTATGCCATTCCCAGAAACGCCAACCCGATTGTAGACATTCTTGTCAGATCTTCAGTAATCACCTTGATCTACAGCCTGGCAGTCATCAGGCTGAAAATCTCTGAAGAAGTCAACAGACTTTATGATCAAATTCTGGTCAGGGTTAAAATCAGGAATTAAGACCTGGTTGGGATCACTAAAAACTAAGAAACCGCCACCCCCATTAAAGATTCACAAACATAATCTATTTGTTCCCTGGTCAATTCAGGAAACATGGGCAAGGACAGAATTTTGTCTTTTTGCCTGTAAGAAACAGGGAAGTCTCCGGGTTGGTGCCCCAGTTTTTCATAGGCTTTCAGATAAGGAAGTGGCGTTGGGTAATGGATACCAGTGGCAATCCCCTTTTCACCCAGAAGCTTCATGATTTGCTCCCGGTTTTCTACCTGGACAACGTATAGATGAAATACATGACGGGAATAATCCGGAATGACGGGTATTAACAGCCCGGTGTCTGCCAACTTTTCATTGTAGTATCTTGCATTACCATTTCTGGCGTCGGTCCATTTTTCAATGTGATTGAGTTTGACTTTCAAAACCGCAGCCTGAATTCCGTCCAATCTGCTGTTTCTTCCCTCTATGAGGTGGTTATGTTTTCCTTTTTGCCCATGGTCACAAATCATGCTCATGGTTTCTGCTATCCGTTCATCATCTGTGATCATAGCCCCACCATCCCCATAAGCTCCCAGGTTTTTACCCGGATAAAAGCTGAATGAAGCGGCTTTTCCGAAAGTACCTACTTTTTTCCCTTTGTAGGTGGCACCGTGTGCCTGTGCGCAGTCCTCCATAACCATAAGACCGTGTTTATCGGCCACATCCATGATCTCATCCATTTCCGCAGGCAGGCCATATAAATGTACCGGAATAATGGCCCTGGTCTCAGAGGTTACTTTTCTGCCGATATCTTCAGGGTCGATGGTGTATAACCCCGGTAGCACATCGGCAAAGACCGGTATGGCCCCGATAGCACTGACAGACTCTGCTGTGGAAATCCAGGTGCAGGCAGGTACTATGACCTCATCACCAGGCTTGATCCCCATGGCTTTCAAGGCTATTTCAATAGCATCCGTTCCATTGGCACAGCCAACAGCATAGGCAGCTCCGCTGTATCCGGCAAAGGCATCTTCAAAGCTTTTTACTGTTTGGCCACCGACAAATGCGGTATGGCTGATTACTTCCTGAATGGCGCTGTCCATTTCGTTTTTGATGGACAGGTACTGTGATTTCAAATCTACAAAGGGTATCTTCATATGTCTTTTATTTTTTGAGCCGGATTACCAGCATATACGCCTGCTTCTTCTATGTTTTTGGTCACTACCGCACCGGCACCTATCACTACATTATCGGCAATGGTAACTGGCAGAATAGTGGCATTCGATCCAATGGATACGTTGTTTCCAATATCGGTTTTCTTCCAAAGAGACGAATCCCCACCAGCAGGGCCGCCCCCTGAAAAAGTATCGTTTATAAACATCACCCCATGCCCCACAAAGCAGTCATCCCCAATAGTTACCAACTCACAAATAAAAGCGTGAGATTGCACCCGGGTCCTTTTACCTATCCTTACATTTTTTTGAATTTCCACAAAAGGGCCGATGAAGGCCTGATCATCGATCTGACACCCATACATATTCACAGGCTGTACCACCGTCACACCCATTCCAAATGCCACCTCCCGGATACCTGCCTCCAGGATTTTATCCGGATGTGATTTTTTAATGTTTTTTTGACCTTTCACCAGTTTTAATAGAAATAATTATATTTTTTAAAGCAATAATCATACTTTTAAACAAAAGTAAATATTTTTAATCTGACTTTACCAATCTATGAAGCAAATTATTCATCACCTTTTAAAATTTCCGCTACCTTACCGGCAAGCTTTCTTCTTGAATATTTCTCTATGTCAGCATTTTTGAGTACTACCTGGCCCGATTTGTAATTTTCAAAACAGTCCGACAGCACCTTTTTCAATTTCGCTTTATCGTCGAATTCCACGGTTTCACCGGTTTCTGTTTGGGCCAAGATCCTACCGGCATCCCCATTTTCCGGGCCAATAAGCAATATTTTTCTACGGGCCACAAGATATTCGTACAACTTTCCCGGCACTATCCATTTAGCGTTGTCCGACTTGTTCAAAATAACCAGCAGCACCGCCGATCTTTGAATTTCATCAAAAACCTGATGGTGAGGAATATAAGATTTAAAGTTTACTATCTTTTTTAGTGTGGGATTATTATTCAGTTTTACCAGAATATTTTCGCTCACAATACCCGCGAGATTAAATTCAATTTCATCAGCTAATGCTTCGTTTTCAGCGACTAACTCTGTCAATGCTTCCCACAAAAACCCCGGATCTCTCAATTCATTCAATAGTCCCAGGTAACTGATCCGGAATTTGTCGACCATACCGGTTTTCGAAAAATCCAGGTTAATCTGATCCACATCTACCCCATTGGTTACCACCTCTACCCTTTCTGCCCCCAGGGATATCAGGTCCGCTGCCAGCTTATTACTGACTGTGACCACCACATCTGCCCGGCCAAGCACTTTCTTTTCAAGCCTCCGGTGCAAAAACCTGGAAAATTTACTGACTTTCAGTTTACCGAGTAAATCCCAATGGGACCATGGATCCCTGAAATCCGCTATCCATTGCACATTGCATTTCTTTTTCAGTCCCAGGCCTATCAAATGCATGCTGTGAGGGGGGCCGGTCGTAATGATGTTTTGATAACCTTGTTTTTTGACAATGTCTTCGAGAAACTTCACCGAAGGTTTTACCCAAAACACCCTGGGATCAGGAATAAAAAGATTTCCTCTGAGCCAGATGAACAACTGGTCTTTCCAAGAAGGTTTCTTTTTTTCCAATACCAATCCTTGTTGCAGGTTTTTTTTGTCTTTGCCACGTGTGATTTTATTAAATATTGAAAATGGCTCCCAAATCGGAAACCTGATCACTTCTATCGTTTCGGGGACTTCTCCTCCCAGGCTTTGATCCTTCATGTCGAAAGCGGCATTTTCCGGGGTAAAAATCACCGGTTCCCAATTGTAAAGGGGCAAGTACTTTGAGAACTTCAACCATCTTTGGACCCCTACCCCGGCATGCGGTGGCCAGTAATAGGTTATAACCAGTACTTTATTCATTTCTTGCGCTAATAATTACAAATTATAGCGATGCAATCTACCTAAAAAATTTTATGATAAGTAAATTTTATTTATTATTGGGCGGTCAAAATTCAAAGCCGGTATGATTAATTGCCGAGGCTTTGATTTTGGGGCTAAAACGTTAAAAAGACCAAATAAACATCGTAAATTCCACTTAAACACTTAAAAGGTTAATTTAGAATGAAAAGAGTAGGAGTATTTACATCAGGAGGGGATGCCCCGGGTATGAACGCATGTATTCGTGCTGTGGTTAGGGGAGCGATTTATCATGGTGCCGAGGTTTATGGAATTAGGTATGGTTACAACGGCATGATTAAGGGGGATATAGTTGAAATGAATTCCCATTCGGTCAGTAATATCATTCAAAAGGGAGGTACCATTTTGAAATCTGCCCGAAGCACTGAATTTATGACGAGTGAGGGCAGAAAAAAGGCTTTTGACCAGTTACAGGCTTACGGTATCGAAGGGCTGGTGTGCATTGGTGGTGATGGTTCGTTCAGAGGTGCCAAAGTTTTTTATGAAGAACACAGCATGCCTATAGTCGGTGCGCCCGGAACCATTGATAACGATATTTATGGCACTGACTTCACCATAGGATTCGATACTGCAGTAAATACAGCCATTGAAGCCATCGATAAAATCAGGGATACAGCCGATTCTCACGACCGCATTTTTTTTGTAGAAGTTATGGGTCGCGACTCCGGTTACATCGCCATCAGGTCAGGCATTTGTGGCGGCGCGGAATTGGTAATGGTTCCGGAGATGTCGACCTCTGTCGAAGACGTGATCGACGCCCTGAAAAGGGAAAAGAGAAGATCCAAAACTTCTTCGATCATCATTGTGGCCGAAGGGGGTGAAGCCGGAAGCGCTGTGGAAGTGGCCGCTAAGGTCAAAACAAAACTGAAAGAAGCCGACATCAGGGTAACCACCCTTGGGCATGTGCAAAGAGGGGGAGCCCCGTCGGCCAAAGATAGAATTTTAGCCAGCAGGATGGGACTTAGTGCTATAGAAGGCTTGCTAAATGGCCGCAAAAATGTTATGGCAGGTGTTATGAAAGATGAATTGGTGTTTACACCCATCGAACATGCTATTACAATCAAAAAATCATTAAGCCGTGACTTATTGAGGATGGTAGACATTTTCAATAACCGGTATAAAAAATAATCACAATCAATGGGTTTTATACCTATCATATTGTTCACACTAGCGTTTATTTTTCTCTGGGGAATAGTGAATTACAATAGTCTGCGTAAAACCAGGAATGAAATCACTCAGCTACAGGAGCGGATCATCACTATCTCCCTGAAAAGAAAAGATCTGTGCACCAGGCTTTTGTCCGGAACAAGCATCGATGAAGCCGATAAGGATAATCTTGCCATCATCATGAAAATTGCAGAAATTCCATCGATTGACAAGAAAAACATTGGCCAGACACTACGCAATGAAGTCAGTCGCACCCAGCTTATTACTGAGTTAAATGCCTTATTGCAGCTTAGCAAAACCAACCGGCATCCTCAGGAATTAGTAGACTCCCTTATCCGACTTACCAATGAGTTAAATGAAATTCACCCCGGAATCACAGATCTTTACCACAATTATCATGAAATGACCGATAAGCCTCCATCGCGGTTTATAGCGAGGTTGTTCGGTTTTAAATCTTAGCTCATAACCACATTTAGCGGTTCTACTCACATGGTGAGCTGATGGTCTTTTACCCGCTAACCACCGGTCACAGGCCCGGACTCAACAATTTTTTCAACATATGCCAAAATTTTATCCTCCTCGAAAGGTGAAAACCAGGTGATGGAAGGATCGCGGTTAAACCATGTCAATTGCCTTTTTGCATACCTCCGTGAGTTTCTCTTGAGCAGGCGAATGGCCTCCTCCCTATCGTACAGGCCATCCAGGTAATCAAAAATTTCCTTATAACCAACCGTTTGGAGGGCATTCAATGCTCTGAAAGGATATAATTCCCTGGCTTCATCGAATAAACCGGCTGATAGCATCTGATCCATTCTTAAATTGATTCTCTCATAGAGCAACTCCCTGTTCAAGTTCAGTCCGATTTTTATGATTTCAAAGGGTCTTTTCTGCCTCTTCCCTTGCAAAAAAGTGGAATAAGCTTCACCCGTTGCCAAACATACTTCCAATGCTCGTATTACCCTTTGAGGATTGTTCAAATCCACTTTGCGATAATAATCGGGGTCATATTTTTTCAGGTTTGCAGAAAGATGACCAATTCCTTTTTCCTTTAACAGTTTGTTCAGGTCCTGCCTTACCCGCAGGTCAACCGGGGGAATATCGTCAATGCCTTCGCAAACCGCCTTGATATATAAACCTGACCCTCCTGTTAAAATAAGAAGACTTTTCTTTAAAAAAAGGGCATCGATCAACGCTAATGCTTCCTTTTCGTAAACAGCGATATTGTACGCATCATGAATCGACAGGTGATTAATAAAATGGTGCTTTACCTGCTTTAGTTCGTTGATAGTGGGTTTGGCAGTGCCTATGTTCATTTCCCTGAAAAACTGCCTGGAATCAGCAGAAATCACCTCGGTTTCAAACCTTTTGGCCAGTGAAATACTTAGCGCTGTTTTGCCCGCGGCTGTGGGGCCGGTAATCACCAATAAAGTCTTTTTAGCGGACATAGTATCGTCAAAATTAATCATTGCCAGAGATAAACAAATTTTTAATATGGACAAAATTGAGAAGGATTTGTACATTTAACATGAGATACAGGCGCAGGAAGTTTAACAAAACAGTATAAATAGGCTATTTTTGCATAAATTTAAAAGGCAACCATCAGATCTGCCATGAATAATCAGTCAAAAACTACAGATGAATTAATACAAGAAATTCAGCGGCTTAAAAAAGAAGTAGAGCGGGCAGAGAAAAAATTCGAGAAGGTATTTCAGTCAGCGAATGATGCCGTATTGATTCTCGAGGGTATGGGCATTGTGGACTGCAACAAAAAAAGTACGCGTATTTTTAAAAGAACCAAAGCTGAACTGATCAACCGGAATATATTTGATTTTTCACCCAAAGTGCAACCTGATGGGGTTGAATCCGTGCAGAAGAGCCAAATATTCATGGAGTCTGCCCTGAGGGGTGAGCGGCAGATATTCGACTGGCAATTTGTAAGATCCGAAAGTGATGTTTTTTATGCACGCACTGTGCTCGATGAGATGACAATTGGCGGGAAAATCTTTCTGATAGCAAAAATAAAGGATCTTAGCCGCAAAAAAGTGGCCTTAAAAACCTTGAAAGAGGGAGAATCAAAGTTTAAAACACTGGCAGATAATGCCCCTGTGCTGCTACGGATGACCACCCCTAACAATTATTTTTACTATTTCAGCAAGCAATGGCTCGACTTTACAGGTAAAACCGAAAAGGAACAGCAAAATAATGGATGGATTGAAGGTATTTACAGCAAAGAGGTCGACACAATTCTTTCTCAAATTGATCTGGCTTTCAAAAGAAGACAAAAATATCAGGTTATTTACCGGCTTAAAAGGTTTGATGGGGCTTACCGGTGGGTACAGGATACCGGCATTCCGCATTTTGATGAAGATGGCAAATTTGCCGGCTACATTTCCGCAACGGTCGACATATCGGACAGAAAAAGGCTCGAGGAGGCAGAAAGCCGTAAACTGGCCCTGGCAGAATCAGAAAAAAGGCTGCACTCTTCCCTCAAAAAGGCTAACATTCTGGCTGTTACTGTTGACAATAAAGGAGATATAACTTTTTGCAATGAAGCCTTAAATAAGTTAATCGGCATTTCAAAATCCAAAATAGTCAACAAAAACCTGTTTGACATGGTCGTTGTACCGGCAGAAAAGAGCCAGGGAGAAAAACCTGATTTCGGCAACTTCATTGAAAGTGGCGGGTTTTCCAATAACCTGGAGACCTTTGTAAAAACCGCCTCCGGTGAATTGGTGGAAGTGCGGTTCAACTCCATGATCCTGAACAATGAAAAAGGTCAGATTTCCGGAATGACAATTATCGGCGAGGACATTTCAGAGAAAGTCAAAGTCAAAAAGGCCCTGGATAAAACCAACGCCCAGCTAAAAGAACTGTTTGATAACTCCAACGACCTGATCCAGGTTTTTAACCACGCCGGCGATTTTCTGCTTGTAAACCTTGCCTGGAAAGAAAAGCTGGGCTACTCGGATGAGGAAATCCGGCAAATAAAATTCATGGATGTCATTCATCCTATCTACAAATCGGCTACGCTTGAAAATTTACGGCTCATAGCTACAGGTGAAGATATAGAAAAAATTGAAACGGTTTTTCTATCGAAAGACAGACGCAGCATCTTTCTTTCGGGAAGTGTCAATTGCAGTATTATCGGGGAAGAAGAAATAGAATACAGGGGAATATTTCATGACATTACCGAACGGGTAAGGGCCGAAAAAGCACAGAATCTTTATTACAGTATCGCTAACCTCACCTCGCAAAGCCAGGATCTAAACGAACTCTTCAAAAATATTCATGGCGAGCTGGCCAAAGTAATACCGGCAAATAATTTTTATATTTCCCTTTATCAATCCGGTGATGCAAAAGTCAATTTTCCCTATTTCGTTGACGAATATTACCCGGGTGACCCTGGCTCTATCAGGCGGCCGGTAGGTAAGCGTATCACCGAATACGCCATTAAATACAACAGGCCTTTGTTTCTACATAAAACCGATATCAGGGCACTGATCCGTGAGAAGGTCATTACCCATGAAGGTAAAATACCCAATATTTGGCTGGGGGTGCCTTTAAGGCTGGAGAATAAAAGTATCGGTTTAATTGCTATTCAGTCTTATGACGAACGCGTAAAATATGATTTCAAGGACCTGGATCTGCTGGACTTTATTTCGGGACAGGTCGCCATTGCCATTGACAGGAAACAGGCCGAGCTCGCCTTATTAAGAAGCGAAAAAAAATTCAGGCATATATTTGAATCTTTCCAGGACATCTATTTCCGGTGTAAAGTCAATGGCGAAATCACCATCGTCAGCCCCTCCATCAATGAGTTAGTGGGGTATTCCGAAGAAGAGGTGCTGGGTATGAACATAACAGATTATTATCTGTACAACACAAAAACCAAGGATCTTGTCAGGCAGTTGGTGAAACGAAAAAGCGTGCGTAACTTCGAAGCTTCGGTAATTACCAAAAAAGGAAATATACTGCAATGTATTTGTAACGTTAGGCTGGTATATAATGAACAAAACCAACCTGTCGAAATCGAAGGGGTGGCGAGGGACATTACAAAACTCAAGAAAGCCAACCTCGATCTGTTACATGCCAAAGAAATTGCCGAAAGGTCTTTAAAAGTGAAAGAAACGTTTCTGGCCAATATGAGCCATGAAATCAGAACTCCCATGAACGGGATTATAGGCATGATCGACCTCCTGGCCAGTACCGAATTGGCCAACGAGCAAAAAGAATATGTTCAAATCATTAAAAAATCGTCAGAAACCCTTTTAAGCATTCTGAACAGCATTCTGGATCTTTCTAAGATTGAAGCCGGCAAGATGAAGTTGAAAATCAGCACCATTTTTTTAATCGATACCCTTGAAAAATTATACGCACTGTTTTCCCAGCAGGCACTGGCAAAAAATATCAATTTGTTTTATCACATCGACGAGAGAATACCAACCTATTTAAAAGTGGATGAGATCAGATTGTTGCAGGTATTTTCCAACCTGATCTCCAACGCCATCAAGTTTACCAAAGGTGGTGGGGCTATCAATATCGATTTAAAGTTGTCAGCCAATGAAAAAAAATCCGTCTTGATCAAAGCCGAAATCAGGGACTCCGGAATTGGCATTTCAAAAGAAAATATCGACAAATTATTCAACAATTTCAGTCAGTTGGACAACTCGTCAACAAAGTCATATGGAGGCACCGGGCTTGGTTTGGCCATTTCCAAAGAATTGACCCAATTGATGGGGGGTGAAATAGGCGTCTATAGCACCCCTGGGTTTGGCAGTACCTTTTGGTTCACCTTCCGGGCAGAAAAAAGTACCAAAACGGCCTTTCAACAGGATAGCAAAAAGAAAGTCGATCCGGTTCTGAACAGGGAGTTTGAAAAAGTGACCCCCAGGATACTAGTCGTCGATGACAACCAGATCAATCGCCAGGTGGCCAGCCAGATTCTGCGAAAAGCAGGTTGTAAGGTAGATACGGCCAACAGCGGGCCGGATGCTATCGATCTGATTAAAAGAAAATCGTACGAGGTAGTTTTTATGGACATCCAAATGCCGGAAATGGATGGAATTTCCGCTACCAGGGAAATAAAAAAGCTGGCTATGAAAGATCACCCTCCTATTGTTGCCATGACGGCCTATTCCATGAAAGAAGACAGGGAACGGTTTTTAAAGGAAGGGCTGGATGACTACATTCCTAAACCCCTGAAAGCACATAATCTGATTGACAAAGTAAAAGAAATGGTGTTAAAGGATGGCTTTAAAAAAAGCAGGGTGTCTTCAGAAAAAGAATGTGAAGAAACAACCAGCCTGAAAGTTAATGAAAATACCATTATCGATGAAGAAGTAATGTCTCAATTGATAAAATATGGAGGTAAAGAAACACTTGACAAAGTCTATGAGGATTTCGAAAAAGAGGCCTCACAGCAGTTCGAGGATCTGACGAAAGCTTTGAAAAACAAAAACTATACAGAGATTTTAAGTATATTGCATACCATTAAAGGAAATGCAGGCACCCTTGGAATCGCCAAAATGCATGAATCAGCCTCCAAAATTGAGAGTAATTTTAAAACACAACAATATGTAAATGCGAAGGAGCAAATCGCCGTGTTGATGGAGCAGTTTGCAACTTACAGGTTAAACTACAAGAATATACTAAATAATATTAACCATGTCAGAAACAAGGAAAGTACTAGTAGCAGAAGATAGCTCAGTCATTCAAAACCTTACAAAAAAAATATTACAGTTTCAAAGTTTTGAAATATCTGCTGTGAAAAATGGAAAACAAGTTTTGGACAAAATTCAAAGTGAAGACTTTGATGTTATTTTGATGGATATAAATATGCCGGTGATGGATGGTATGGAGTGTGCCCGGGAAATCAGAAACCTCTCTAACCCGGACAAATCCCGGATACCGATTATTGCCATATCGGGAAATGCAAAAAATTACACCATGGAAGACTTTAAAGGCGCAGGTTTCAATGACTATCTACCCAAACCCCTGAATTTTGATAAATTGGTAGAAACAGTAAAAAGATATTCTGAGCAATGAACATTAAATTCACTAATCATTTTTTGCATAAACTGGAAGATATTTTTGCAGAATCCGACTATGTGCTGAGGTATGAAAAGGGAAATTTTAAGGCCGGTTATTGTGTTTTAAACCACCAGAAGCTAGCAGTGGTAAACAAGTATTTTACCACCGAAGGTAAAATCAACTGCCTGCTCGAAATTCTAAAATCCATAGAGATCGATGCTGCGGGCCTCAGTGACAAAAACAAAAAGCTTTTTCTTGAACTTTCACAAACCGAACTTGAAATTTGACTGTAACTTTTTTAGGCACCGGTACTTCTCAGGGGATTCCGGTCATTGGCTGTCATTGTGAAGTCTGCAGTTCACTTGATTACCGGGATAAAAGACTTCGGACTTCCATTCATATCCAGATTCAGGGTAAAAGCATCATTGTTGACAGTGGTCCCGACTTCAGGCAACAAGTGCTCAGGGAAAGGATCGAAAGGTTGGACGCATTACTTTTCACGCATCAGCATAAAGATCATACCGCAGGTATGGATGATGTAAGGTCTTTTAATTTTAAACAAAAGATGGACATGCCTATTTATGGTACACAAAGCGTCATAAAACAGTTAAAACAGGAGTTTTCCTATGTCTTTGAGCCGGTGAAGTACCCGGGGGTTCCAAGGGTACAGGTAAACGAAATAGACCACCACCCTTTTAAGATTGGTGACATCGAGATCCGGCCAATAGAAGTCATGCATTACAAACTTCCGGTGTTAGGCTTCCGTATAAATGATTTTACGTACATCACCGACGCTAATTACATCAGCGAGGAGCAAATAGAAAAAGTCAGGGGAAGCAAGGTTTTGGTTCTGAATGCATTACAAATTGATCCGCATATATCCCATTTTAACCTGGAGGAAGCTTTATATATGGTAGAAAAAATCGATCCGGAATTGGCGTATTTCACACATATCAGCCATAAGTTGGGACGCCACCAAAAGGTTTCCACGAAATTGCCCGAACGTGTTCAATTAGCCTGGGATGGCATGAAGATCAGCATTTAAACATGCAAAACAATTATTACTTTCTAAGGCAATTGACCGGCAAATTAGGGCAATTATTGCAAGGCACCCAATTGACCGTATGCTTTAGCCAGCAAAAAGACGAGCTCATCATGGGTTTCAGCAAACCGGAATTCGGTATATACCTGAAAGCTACACTAAGTGCCGATTTTTGTTGCCTGTCTTTTCATGATCAATTCCATCGTACCAAAAGAAACAGTATTAACATATTCCCTTCGGCTCTCAATAAAGGATTCAGAAGCATCGACCAGTCTTTAAACGAACGGTCTTTCATCATACACCTGGAAGATGAAGTAAGCCTGCTTTTCAAGATGCATGGTAACAGGTCCAACATTTTGTTATTTCACGGTGACAAACTGATATCGCTGTTTAAAAATAATCTGATAAAAGATAAAGAAATAGATCTGAGACATCTGGACCGTGAGCTGAATCAGGAATGGCAACATTTTGAAGAGACCGGCGGAAATTTTTCCCGCTTATTCCCCACCTTTGGCAAGGTGGTAAAAACCTATCTGGATCAGCAGAATTATGCACAAAAAAGCTTAAAAGAGCAATGGCAAATGATCCGGTCATTGCTCGAACAGCTCAATTCCCCCAATTACTATATGATAAATTACCAGGGAAAAATAGTCTTCTCCCTGGTAAAAATCGGTCGGGTTTTGCAAAGTTATCATGATCCGGTGGAGGCCGTTACGCAGTTTTATTACACCTACATAAAAGAAAACCAGTTCAATAAGGAAAAATCCGGCGTTCTTAAAACACTACAAAGTGCAAAGCGTAAGACCGAAAATTATATTCAAAAAACGCAATCGAAACTCGACAGTATCAGGGCAGGAAGAAAAAATGAAGAAATAGCCAACATCATTATGGCCAACCTGCACCAGATTTCTCCCAACACCTCTCAGGTAACTTTGTATGATTTTTATCATGACAAAGAAGTTGACATAAAGTTAAAAAAGGGACTTTCACCCCAAAAAAATGCCGAAAACTATTACCGTAAAGCAAAAAACCGGAAGCTTGAAATTGACGCGCTCAATACCAATCTGAAGACAAGAAAGCAAGACTTACACCAACTGGAAAACCAGATTGCCGCTATCGAAAATGCCGGAGATATTAAAACACTGAGGAAAATAGCCGGTAAAGGCAGTACCGCCACAGCAGGGCCGGGACAGCAAAAATCCCTCCCATATAAAAAATTCGACTTCATGAATTATGAAATACTGGTTGGGAAAAGTGCCGGAAGCAATGACATACTTACACAAAAAGTAGCCAAAAAAGAAGATTTATGGCTTCATGCAAAGGATGTAAGCGGATCGCATGTGGTCGTGAAAAATCGGCCCGGAAAAGAATTCCCAAAGGAGCTGATTGAGAAAGCCGCAGAATTGGCCGCCTTTTATTCCAAGAGAAAAAATGATAGTTTATGCCCTGTAATTTATACATTAAAAAAGTATGTCAGAAAGCCTAAGTCGCTTTCTCCGGGTCAGGTTAAAGTGGAAAAAGAGAAAGTAATATTGGTTGAGCCCAAAAATTTTAGTGGAGAACCCAGCTAAGAAAAAGTGATAAAATCAACTTTTTTCAGAATTTGGCTTCAATTTCTTAACTTTATCCCTGATACATGACATTAACGGATTCCCGGGCAATCAAAAAAAACAAGCGATGTTTTACTTATATAAGACAAATTAAGTAATTTGCTGATTGAATGAGTATTAGATTGTTGCTGGGACAAATCTAAAAAAGACGAATCATATTATTTTAAAACCAAATACTGTGATTCCACCGGTTACTTTTCAAGTTTAAATAGTATTAAAGTTTAAAGCGTTGCTTTTTTATGAAGGACAGGGAGATTCTTGATAAGATCGCCAAGGGAGATGAAAGTGCCTTGAAATATCTTTATAAAAAGTATTATCGCATGATGACAAAACTTGTCATCTCGAATAATGGTTCGGAAGAAGAAGCCAAGGATATATATCAGGATGCCCTGATTGTTTTCTGGCAAAAAGTAATTGGGGGACAACTAATACTTACCTCCCGGATCAGTACCTATTTATACAGTGTTTGTTTGAATCTTTGGAGAAAGGAATTGGATAGAAAAAACAGGTTATCTCACGAAGAGAAAGATGAGGCGCAGTACATGGATAACGACAAGGAGGAACGCGAAAAAATTATTCATGAATGCATCAATGAATTGGGAGATACCTGCAAAAAGATTTTGACATATTATTATTTTGAGAAGATGTCGATGCAGGACATAGCCGAAAAGCTTGACTTTGCCAACACCGACACTGCTAAAACAAAAAAATATAAATGCAAAAAACGATTAGACCAATTAGTGAAGCAAAAATATTCAGCAAGTGATTTTTTAGATTAGCATGAATACGAATAAAAACTATTTCGACTTAATTGACGCTTATTTAAATGGTGAAATGACCGATCAGGAAGCCATTGAATTTGAAAATCAACTACAGAAGGACCCTCTCCTGGAAAATGAATTTCAGTGGCAGCACGACATAGTAAATTCAATAAGGGATTTCAGGCAAGCGGAGTTGAAGGCTACGCTAAATGCGGTTGATGTTGGGGTTGGGGGAACTTTTACGGCTTTAAAGATCGCTGCTGGAATCGGGGTCATGGCTTTACTGGGATTTGGTGTTTACTATTTTTCAGGTATCGATGGTGATCAAGGAGCCAGTGCCGTCCATCAAAACGCAGTAGTGGTTGAAAATGAAAAAACAGATGAGGTCATTCCAGAAACGGAAGCTGATGTGCTGATTGAAAAGGTCAACGAGCCAATTGCCAAAGTGACAGATGAGGAAAAATCTGCTTCATCAACAGAGCAGCAGACCGAAAAAGATGTTAAGATCACCGACCGTGCAGTTCACGAGGTTATATCACCGGGGATAAAAAAACCCCGGCAACCGGAAATCAAATTGCCGGAAGTAGTAGAAGATTTTGATAAAGGCGAGGGACAAATTTCCGAGAACATAAAAGTTCCTGAAAATAAGCTGAATAAAGTTACTGAAACTTATCTGCCCAAAACAGAGGTTGTGGAAATGAGTCACCGCAAATATGCTTTCCATTACCAGTTTTACAATAACAAGTTGTATCTATATGGTGAGTTTAATAACAAATACGAAATTTTGGAGCTGAACACGCCAGCAGGTATCTCTATCTATATGTTCTACGGAGATAACTTCTATGAACTACAGCAAAATCAGGAAAAAATCACCCCTCTTAAGGCTATTCGGGATAGCGCACTAATGAGGGATTTAAAAACGATCCGTGAGAATTAAAC
Source organism: Cytophagales bacterium (assembly GCA_022360015.1). GTDB lineage: Bacteria > Bacteroidota > Bacteroidia > Cytophagales > Cyclobacteriaceae > Agaribacillus. The sequence goes on along the minus strand of JAKSDQ010000052.1, from coordinate 73,236 downwards.
ATTCACAATATATTCTACCCAGGGCCATCTGTTAGATGGCCTTTTTTATTGGGATCGAACAGCCGCTGTTTTCGATTTTATTGAACTTTAGGTATACCAGCATATCCAGGTTTTAAATTTATTGTTAAATTTGAAGAATTACTTTTAACATGTCCAAATCAGTAAAACCTCGAAGAAAAAAAAGACTGGGTAGCTACCCTTTTGTGAGTGTCATATTCAGTATTTCGCTTACATTATTTGTAATCGGCCTATTCGGTTGGCTTTTAATTCACACCAATAAATTAACCGAATACTTCAAAGAAAATATTGAGGTGCAGGTGTATCTGGACAGGCATATTACTGAAAACGAGAGAATTATCATCAATAAAACATTGTCCTCCAAAGAGTACGTATTAAAATCCGGTCAATCGCCACAAATAAGTTTTATTACCAAAGATGAGGCGGCAAAAAAACTGATCGGTGAAACCGGGGAAGACTTTCTCGCGATTCTGGATGATAACCCCCTAAGAGATGCCTATGTTTTGAAAGTTTCACCTGAATTTCAGGGAGAGGAAAAAATGGTATCGTTAAAGAAAGATATTGAGGCGATTCCGGGAGTTTTCGAGGTAAGCTATGTAAAAAGCGTTATTAATTCTGTCAACGAAAATGTTGTCAAAATCAGCTTTTTTCTGATTATCTTCGCGGCGCTTTTGTTGATAATCTCAGCCATACTCATTAACAATACCATTAAACTGGCACTTTTTTCCCAAAGGTTTCTCATAAGAAGTATGCAGTTGGTCGGGGCGAAGAGCCGCTTTATAAGAAAACCATTTCTTTTGAGGGCAATATTACATGGTATGCTTTCAGGCATTTTAGCAAGCTTACTATTGTTTTTGTTTATTAATTATGCGAATAACAAGGTTGAAGCGTTAAAAATATTACAAATTCAAGAAAGAATTGTTATATTGTATGCTATTTTAATCCTATTCGGGGCAGTGGTGGGTTATTTCAGTACGCTTCTGGCTATCAATAAATATTTAAAACTATCTCTAGACGAACTATATTGAAATGGATAATAAAAATAAATTGGCTTTCGATAAAAAGAATTACACATTGATGCTGGTGGGTATAGCAGTGCTAATCGCCGGCTTTACTTTAATGACCATGGATAAAGAGCAATATGGATTTGGTGTGGTGGGGCTGACGATTGGTCCGATCGTGGTCATGGCTGGATTTATCATCCAATTTTTTGCCATTTTCGCAAAATCAAAACAAAATAAATGAATATAATTCAGGCGATCATTCTTGGTATAGTCCAGGGGTTAACAGAATTTTTGCCTATCAGTAGTAGTGGTCATATCGAGTTAGGAAAAGCTCTTTTAGGAATTGAAGCCAGAAAAGATCTAACCTTTACAGTGGTGGTCCATGGGGGAACAGTGCTAAGTACAATTGTAGTTTTCCGTAAGGATATTGCCGAGATTTACCAGGATCTAAGGGAGGGAGCGTGGAACGAATCAACGCAATACTTAGCAAAAATCTTTATTTCAATGATACCGGTCGTTATCGTAGGGCTTCTGTTCCAGCAGGAAATTGAAGCTTTCTTTTTTGGAAATATATTCCTGGTAGGAAACATGTTGCTGGTCACCGGAGGGATGTTGGTCTTCACGTATTTTTCGAGGGATCACACCAGGGATATTACCTTCAAAAACGCATTCATCGTTGGATTGGCACAGGCCTTTGCCTTACTGCCAGGGATATCACGCTCGGGTTCGACCATTGCCACCGCCCTGTTACTAAGGGTAAAAAAAGAGGTTGCCACCAAGTTTTCATTCTTAATGGTATTGATTCCCATTATTGCCGCAAATTTAAAGGATCTGATATTTGGTGATTTTGGCAATGAAAAAATAGGTTTTTGGCCTTTGACCGCCGGCTTTCTGGCTGCTTTTATCGCCGGTTTGCTGGCTTGCAGTTGGATGGTCAATATTGTAAAAAAGGGTAAATTGATTTACTTTGCCATTTATTGTTTTATAATCGGTATGACGGCCATCTACGTAAGTTTGCAATGATCAAAACAAGTTTTGATTTTAACGAGGGGGAAGTATTATTGATAAACAAACCTTATGAATGGACTTCCTTTGATGTGGTAAAAAAGCTGAAGTATGCCCTCAAAATACAAAAAATTGGTCATGCAGGCACTTTAGACCCACTGGCTACCGGGTTGTTAATCCTTTGCACCGGAAAACTCACCAAGAAAATCGATAGTTATCAGCAACAGGAAAAAGAGTATGAAGGCATACTTGTGCTGGGTAAAACCACGCCTTCGATAGATCTTGAAACATCTTTTAACAGTGAAACAGATATTTCCCACATAACCAGCCAGGAAGTGGTCGATACTGCCGAAAAGTTCAAAGGGAGCATCAGCCAGATTCCTCCTCAGTATTCTGCTGTCAAGGTTGCAGGGGAAAGGGTTTATAAAAAGGCCAGAAAAGGTATTCAGGTGCCGATAAAACCAAGGGATGTGTTCATAAAAGCATTTGTTATCACCAAAATTGAACTGCCCGAAGTGCACTTTAAAATCGTTTGTTCCAAAGGCACCTATATCCGAAGTCTGGTGCGGGATTTTGGTGCAACCCTAAAGACCGGGGCTTACCTGAAAGCGCTAACCAGAACAAGAATCGGTGATTTTAGCTTAAATCAGGCATTTCAACTGACCGATCTCATTGGCAGATTAAAACATAAATAATGTGTTCCCGAAATAGATAAACCCTGTATGCCAAAAGTTAATAAATGTATTGAGTCAAAGATCAAAAAAAATTTTTATCATTGCGGAAGTTGTTTCATCAGCCTAAAAACATGTCATTTTGATGAATATCTATAGTGGAGTTGATGATTTTCCGGAGTTAAAGTATCCGGTAGTCACCAGTGGCACCTTCGATGGCGTACACATCGGGCATCAAAAAATCCTTTCCCGGATTAAAGAAATTGCCGAGCATTCGAACGGGGAAACAGTTCTGATTACCTTCTGGCCCCATCCGAGAATGGTTTTATCTCCGCAAAACGATCAACTGAAGTTGTTATCTTCCTTTGAGGAAAAAGCTGAGCTGCTGGAAAGGTTTGGTGTCGATCACCTTGTCAAAATACCTTTTACACCCGAATTCTCGAAATTGTCATCTGCTGAATTTGTAGAGAAATACCTGGTTGACAGGATAAAAACAAAAAAGCTGGTAATCGGGTATAACCACAGATTCGGTCGCAACCGGGAAGGAAGCTTCGATTATCTGGCCAGGAATGCCAAACATTACGGTTTTGAGGTGGAAGAAATCCCTAAGCAGGATCTGGACGATGTGGCAATAAGTTCCACCATTATCAGAAAAGCACTGGCAGAAGGTGATATTAGCCATGCCAATTTATATTTAGGCAGACCCTATGACCTCGAAGGAATGGTGGTTAAAGGCAATCAACTAGGCCGAAAAATCGGCTTCCCAACCGCCAATCTGCAGGTTTATGAAAGTGCCAAACTTATACCGGCCGATGGGGCCTATGCCGTGTATGCTAATTACCAGGGTAAGCAAAGCCAGGGAATGATGAACATCGGCTATCGTCCTACGGTGAATGGAAGAGAACGAACCATTGAAATCAATATTTTTGACTTCGACCAGGAGATATACAGCCACACCCTGAAAATTCAGCTCATCGATCAAATTCGAAGGGAAAGGAAATTCGACGATTTAAACGAGCTCAAAAAACAACTGACCGACGACAAAAAAAAGGCCCTTCAAATCCTGAATGCCTGAATTCCGTAGTTACTTCTTTTTTTCAAACGACAATTTTTCTTTCTTTTGTCTAGTTATTTATAATTTCGTACCATGAAAAATTCAGAAATAAAATTTACAATTCAGCTAGACGATGAGAGGGTACCTGAAAAAATAACCTGGGATGCCACAGAAAAAAGCAGCAATGAACTTTCAGAAACCAAAGCAATCAATATTTCCCTCTGGGATCATAGAAACAAAAATACTTTAAGAATCGACCTGTGGACAAAGGAAATGCCGGTTTTTGAAATGAAAAGGTTTTACATTGATTCTTTGGGTGGGTTGGCTCAAAACATTTTGCAGGCTACCGGAGATGAATTTATGGCTACGGAAATGAATAACCTATGCGAAAAACTGGTAGAATACCTCGAAAGAAACCCGGACTAACAGTCAATACACCTTAATTTCTTCTTTGTTTACTTGCGAAAATCAGATTAGTTTTTTTACAATTATTTAACTTATGAGGGGAGTATAATAATATTTTTTTCAAAAAAAAAGAGAATTTTTTACAAATCTAAAAAAAATCAACCAGGGATCATCACTTTGATTGACTCAAAATGTTGTATGCATGCCTACTATTTTTAAATTAATATTCGTATGTTTAGCCTTGTCTATAGTGATGATGTCGCTATTTACCAAAACATTAAACGTGCAGAAAGATGAAGAAAACTTTTACTCTGCCGGCCCTATACTTTACAGGCCTGGTATTTATTTTTAGTATTCAAAGCTTAGCACAGACGACCAGCATTTCAGGAAAAATCTATGACTCCCAAAGTAATGACCCGCTGGTAGGTGTCAATGTGCTAGTAAAAGGAACAGTTTTAGGAACCATCTCAGCCTCAGATGGTAGTTTTAGTCTCAATGTAAATCAGTCACCGCCAATAACCCTGCAGGTATCCATTGTCGGCTATGTTTTGCAGGAGATAGAGATCACGGACAATAACGTGGAAGGGTTGGAAATCACCATGGAAGAACAATTGATTCTGGGCCAGGAAATTGTCGTTTCGGCCTCACGTGTGGAAGAGAGCATATTAGAGTCCCCTGTGTCAGTTGAACGAATGGATATCAGGGCGATACGGGAGTCTGCTTCGCCCAGTTTCTATGATCAGATCAAAAGCTTGAAAGGAATTGACGTAAGTACACAGAGTATGACGTTTACTTCTATCAATCCCCGTGGCTTTGGTGCCAATGGAAATACCCGTACGGTTCAATTGATAGATGGTATTGACAATCAGGCACCTGGGTTGAATTTTCCCGTTGGTAACATTGTGGGTATTAGCGACCTGGATTTGGAGAGTGTCGAAATCCTGCCAGGTGCTGCCTCAGCTTTGTACGGGCCCAATGCTATACAAGGTATCATCTTGATGAATAGTAAAAGCCCGTTTGATTACCAGGGACTGAGTGCCAGTATAAAAACAGGTATCAATCATGTAGATGAAGAAGATGACGACCTGTCGCTCTATCAGGATTATTCCTTCCGGTATGCCAAAGCCTTTAACAACAAATTTGCCTTCAAAGTCACCGGTAGCTACCTGCGGGCCAGTGATTGGAGGGGTGTCGACTACAGGGACCAGTCTGATATCGTAGAAAGAAGCGAGGAAAATATTGATCCGGATAACCGTCCTTCACGAACCTATGACGGTGTTAATGTGTATGGTGATCCCTTGCTGAATGTCGGAATACTCGGACAGGGCTCTCCGGCTGCAGCGTTGTTGCCTACCAATGCTACAGGAAACTTTACGCCCACAGGTTATACCGAATCCGAATTTGTCGATAATACTACGGAAAGTATCAAAGCGGGGGCAGCTCTCCATTATCGCATCAATGATAAAATAGAAGCTTTAGGGCAATTTAATTACGGAAGAGGCAGCACAGTTTACACGGCCAATGACCGGTTTGTTCTGGATGACTTTGTTATCTGGACAGCGAAGCTCGAGTTAAGGGGAAGTAACTTTTTCCTGAGAGGTTACACAACCCAGGAAAACTCAGGAGATACCTTTGCTGCCAACACACTGGCATCATTGATCAACTCCCAGACAACCATTCCACAATATGTCGGCGCCTTTGCCAATGCAAGGCTGGCAGGGGCAAGTGTCGATGCCGCCCACGTTGCCGCCAGAAATGCAAGTGATGCCCTAAGAGCCGATAATCTGGCTAATGGAACCTTTCAGCGCCTCTATGATTCACTGAGGGTAGTCCCGATTTCAGAGGGTGGCGCCAGATTTCTGGATCGAACCGATTTATTCCACTATGAAGGCATGTATAATTTTTCTAAAGAAATCGATTTTGCCGAAATCATCGTTGGCGCGAACTACCGGAGATACGCCCTCGAGTCAGAGGGTACTTTATTTGCCTTACAGGATAATGGTGAAGAGTTCGATATTGACGAATGGGGGGCTTATGCGCAAATCACCAAAAGGTTACTGGATGAACGGCTGGACTTAACAGCTTCTATGCGGTATGATAAAAATGAATACTTTGACGGACAGTTTTCCCCAAGGATTTCGGGTGTATACAGTGCCGGTGAAAACCGCAATCACAACATAAGGGGTTCATTCCAGCGGGGCTTCCGGATACCGACTACCCAGGACCAGTTTATAGATCTGGATGTGGTAACCAGAAGGTTGGTTGGCAGCAACAGAGCCCTTGTAGATAGGTTTGAGTTTGAAACCAACCCCGTTTACCTTACCTCCAGCGTGGCCAGAGCGCAGCAAACCGGTGATGTCAATGACCTGGAGCTGGTGGTTTTCGACGATTTTGAAACCGAAAAGGTGAATACTTTTGAAGTCGGTTACAAGGGGTTGATCCAAAATAAATTGCTGATTGACGCTTATTATTATTACAGTACGTACAAGGATTTTATTACGGAAATCGACTTTACACAAGCGCCAGGAGGGTCTACTCAAGAAGATATAGTGAATAGTACAGTAGCTTTACAGAGATACGGATTCGACGTAAACTTCGATGATGACGTTCAATCCCAGGGCTGGGCCATTGGCGCGGAGTATTCCTTACCAAAAGGGTATGTATTGGGAGGAAACGTGGCCTTTAACGAACTGATTGACCAGGAAGAGCTAATCGCGCAGGGATTGAATACCTTTTTCAGTACCCCTGAATACCGATACAATATCAAGTTTGCCAATAGAAAGGTAACCGATAACATTGGATTCAATGTAGTATTCAGATGGCAGGATGCTTTCCTCTGGGAGTCATCGTTCGGAGAGGGCGTCGTTCCGGCGTTTAGTACCGTGGATGCGCAGGTAAGTTACCGGTTACCCAGCATTAAATCAGTACTCAAAGTAGGGGGATCGAACATCTTCAACGAAAGGTATGTCACCTCTTTTGGTAATCCAAGAATAGGTGGCTTATACTACGTCTCGCTTACTTTCGACGAATTTTTCAACTAATAACATAGCTGAATTAAAATGAAAAATATATATCATTCATTGCTAATGGTTTTGGTTGTGGCGTTTGCTTTTGTTGCCTGTGATACCGAAGATGACCTGGTACAACAAAGGAACGATGACAACCCCATTATTCCCGAGCCGCCCCTGAGCGGAACCCCGGGTAACGCAGATTTTAGTAAATATATCGCTATCGGCAACTCGATTACCGCCGGTTATATGGACGGTGCCCTGTATAACGATGGTCAGGCGCATGCCTTTCCCAACCTCCTGGCCACTCAATTCCGGATTACCGGCTTAGATGGGGGTGAATTCAATCAACCGGATATTAATTCCGTGTTAGGATTTAATACCATACTCACAAATCCCGATCCGGAAACGGGGGCTATACTGGGCAGGTTTGAGCTTGATTTAAGCATTCCCGGCCCTGTGCCTGCCATCGCTTCCGTTGCAGATGCCAATGCGCTTTTTACGCCTTATTCAGGCCCACCTGTCAATAACTTCGGTGCCCCGGGGATACAGTTAGGCCAATTACTGACACCTGCCACAGGAGGGCCTGATTCAGATGCAAACCCTGCTTACAACCCCTATTACTTTCGTTTTGCCTCCGAGCCAAGCACCGATGGGATGAATGGATCAACGATCATCGCTGACGCCATTGCCGCTCAACCCACATTTTTCACCTTGTGGATAGGCAATAACGATTTATTAGGGTATGCGCTATCAGGTGCAACAAATGAGACCATTTTTACCTCAGCGGCCAATTTTGATCTTCAGTATAATACCGCCATGGATTTGTTGTTAACCAACACTGAGGCCAAAGGAGTGATTGTGAACATCCCTCCTATTCTCGCTTTACCGGTTTTCAGGGCAGTACCCTATAACCCGGTACCACTGGATGAAACTACTGCTGCCACCTTAAATGCAGCCTTCACCGGCTTTAACGATGCTTTGAACGGATTAGTCAGCATTTCCCAAATAACTGCCAATGAAGCAAACAGAAGAAGGGTTACTTATGCTGCCGGCAATAATCCGCTTTTGATATTTGATGAGGATCTGGAAGATTTGGGAGACAAATTCGATATGCTGTTAATGGCAGGGGCCATTAACGCCGGTGAGCGGGCAGCCCTGCAGCCATTTGTTCAGGCCAGACCAGCCACCTCTGATGATTTGGTGATTTTAACAGCTTCAACCGAAATCGGAAGAGATTTGAATCCATCCATGCCTGATACCTTCCTGAATGGCATCAGCGTACCATTTGGTGACGAGTATATATTAACATTAGAAGAGCAAAGCGCCATAAATGATAGATTCCTAAGCTTCAATACTACCATTGCTAATGCGGCAATTGCCAATAGTGACCGTGTGGCACTTTACAATACCAATACGCCCGATGGTTTGTTTCTCGATATTTTCGGGGCAAGTGATGGTATTATCGGTGCGGAAATAGATGGTTTCAACTACCAACCCGATTTTACTCCTAATGGCGTGTTTTCAACCGATGCAGTACATCCTAATCCCAAAGGGCATGCCATTATTGCCAATGAAATTATCGCGGTTATCAACGCGTCATTCGGTGCCAACGTCCCGAAGATCGATATTGTTCCTTTCAGAACGGTGCTGGCTGCGCAATAACAAGATTGAACCAATTAAGCCAAGTTAAGCCATTCCGTCCGGAATGGTTTTTTTTGCTATCAACCGGTTAAGATCAAACCGACCTCATAAATCTGGCGGGCACACCGGCAACCACAGCGTTATCAGGGACATCCTTAGTCACTACCGCCCCACAACCTATTATGGCATTTTTTCCGATAGTTACCCCACAAAGTATGGTAACACCGGAACCAATAGAGCACCCTTCTTTTACAAGAGTTGGCTCACAAACCCAATCTGCTTCAGTCTGCATACTACCGTCAGGATTGGTAGATCGGGGATATTTATCGTTGGTAAAGGTAACATTATGTCCTACAAAAACCCGGTCTTCAATGGTAACACCTTCGCAAATAAAAGTATGAGAAGATATTTTGCAATCTTTACCGATCCTGGCCCCTTTCTGGACTTCCACAAAAGTGCCCACTTTGGTACGGTCACCTATTTCGCAGCCGTACAAATTGACAAAAGCATAAATCCTGACATCTTCCCCAAGCTTAACGTCATCGGCCATCAAACAATACTGCATGTTCCCGGAATTTAAAGTTTTACTTCTTTTCCACCATTTCTGAGGGAAATGTCTGAAGCCTCCAATATTTTCACCACCTCCAGGCCTTCCGGACCTCCATTAATCGGTGTAGCATTATTGGTAAGACAATCTACCAAATGCGCCGTTTCCAGTTTAAGGGCTTCGGTCATTTCAACTACCGGAACCAGTATATCTCCCGAATGATATTTTACCTGTAACTTGTAAAACTCACTTTTTTCCTTCACCTCCTCCACACGTTTATTGTAAATTTTAATTTTTTCATCCGCCTCGAGATCATCCCACACCAACATCTTTTTATCTCCTGCCACCAGGGTCTTTCTTACTTTTACCGGAGAAAGCCAGTTGGCATGGAAATGGCCGATAAAGTTGTTTTCGCATTTCACAGTAAGATACGCAACGTCTTCAAAACCTTTACCAATATGATCTGATCCTACTGCATTAACAGAAATGGGCCTTATGTCTTTGTTGAGATAGTTCATAATCGACAGGTCGTGCGGTGCCAGATCCCATATTACATTGGCATCATATTGAAATAACCCGAGGTTTACCCTGACTGAGTCATAATAGTAAAGATTACCCAGCGCGCCACTTTCCACCAGTTCCTTCATTTTTCTCACAGCACCCGTAAACAAAAAAGTATGATCAACCATGATCAGCAGACCCCTCTTTTCCGCCAGCTCTATCAGTTCTTCTGCTTCTGACACTTTGGCTGTGAATGGTTTTTCCACAAAAACGTGTTTTCCATTGAGCAGGGCCTGTTTAGCAAGCTTATAATGGGTTGAAGTCGACGTAATAATCGCCACCAACTCAATATCCGGGTCATTTAAAATACTTTCAACTTCAGCTTCTGCTTTAATGTCAGGATGATTGGCCTTTAACAGCTTAAGTCGATCAGGGGCCATGTCTGACACCTTGACAACCCTCAGATCAGGATTTGCAACAAAATTTCTGACAATATTTGGCCCCCAGTAACCGTAGCCAATTACACCGGTATTTATCATTTAAAATATTTGGTTTAAGCAAAAAAATAATAATTAAATTAGATCAGCAGAAAGATATCAACCACCTCCTTTGCCAAAAATCACAACAGGTATGGTATTTAATAGTATTTCAAAGTCAAGCTTGATCGATCTATGTTCTATATAATATAAATCCAAAACAATTTGATCATTGAAGAGTACCTCATCCCGTCCCTTAATCTGCCACAAACCTGTCATCCCCGGCAATACGCTAAATCGCTTTTTCTGCCAGTCCGCCATATGCTTATATTCGTAGGGCAGGTTAGGTCTGGGTCCCACGAGACTCATTTCACCCCTCAATACATTGATGAGTTGGGGAAATTCATCGAAAGACAGTTTTCTCAGTACCTTACCGATCGTGGTTATCCGGGGATCATTTTTGATTTTTGTGGTGGGCTCATTTTTAAGGATCATTTTAATCACCTTGTCCTGATGAATCCGATTGCTTGCGGCTGCTCTCATAGACCGGAATTTAAACATCATGAACTCTTCTCCGTTGAGCCCTATAGATCTGGCTTTGTAAAATACAGGTCCGGGAGAAGAAAGTTTAATTAAGACCGCTATAAAAATCCACAACGGGATCAAGGCCACGATAATCATACTGGCCGCCACCACATCAAAAACCCTCTTGAAAACATGATAAAAATACAGCTTTCTGGGAGGGTGGAAACGGAATGAAGAAACCATCCCGATCTGTTCGATCTCTATTTTTTCATTAACGATGCTGTAGAAATCCGATGCAATGTGTATGGTACGGTTGGTAGTTTTGCAATGGTTAATGATATCATGCAGTCGTTCTACACTTTGATAGTTGGCGGTTACCAGTATATCGCATATTCTGAACCTCGATACAATGTGTTTCAAATCATCGAGGGTACCCAAAACAGGAATTTTTCCAACCATGTTATTATCGTCTTCGTAGAGTTCGTCTTCGCCGTCATCCACAAATCCCACCAGATTAAAGTTGCTGTTTTTGATAGAAGAAAGGTACTGAGCCCGCTGCATACTCTCCTTGCCAATCCCGACGATAAGCATATTCCGGTTAATTCTTTTGGTATTTACCATCCAAAAGTATATGGCCGGAGCCAAAGTTACCCTGGTTATTAGAAATATACCAAAAATCGATGTATATACAAGCCCTATCAATACCCTGCTAGCGGTGATCTCTGCTATTTTGAAAATAAAAGACAGGAAAATTACACAAAGCAAACTAAAGAACAACGCTTTGAGGAGACTTGTAACATGAGCGGCCCTGTTTAAGACTACCTGATATTTATACAGATTATTTTCTGCGATAAACCACAATAAAGATAACAAAATGATGCCTGCGCCGACTATAAGCTCATAATCGGACTTAAGATCATCGTAATAAAAATAATAGATCGCCAATGATGCCACCTCCGCAAATAAGACAACGATAATATCATGCAGGAAAAGCAAAGTCTTATGCAGGGGCAAATTCATTTTCTTGGATAAGCGAACCGGGTATCGTAATTCCGAATAAACCGGAAATCTCCATTTAATAGATTTGCTTAGATTAATGTATATTTTCCTCAAAATAATACAATTTTTATTTTAATGGAGAAATACCACCGTATCCATTTCCTCAAAAAATTCCGTTGATTTTTATAGACCCCTGCGCACGATTTCAGGTCAAAGTGATGGTATAAATTCACCTTAGATTTTTAAAATTATAAATTTTAATTATAAAATACAATTTTCAAATGGAAAGGATTTAAGAACAGAGATGAAATCTTTGTTTGGAGCGATTTTTTGCAAAAAAAATTTTTAGACTTCATCGATATGCTGGCGGTAAGGGGTTTACAGAGCAGGAGTTGCAGTAGTCATAGTATGACTTTGAGTCATGCTATGACTGAGAAATTTAAGTCTTGTTATGACTGATAAATATTCGTGGTACTAACTGATTTTAATGATAATCTTGCCGAATTGTTTACCGTCCTTCAGATCGTTAAATCCTGAAATAATATCATCAAAAGGCCTTATCGAGTCAATAACCGGTTTAATTTTGTGTTTTTCGATAAAGGCAATCATGGCCTCAAACTCTTCGTCGCTGCCCATTGTAGACCCTTGTAACCTACCCTGGCTCCAAAACAGACGATACAGGTCGAGTGATTTTGGCAGGCCATTGGTGGCACCGTAAAATACAATGGACCCGGCCGGATTGATCATACGGATGAAGTCGTTAATCTGATCACCTCCGGCGCTATCAATCACAACGTCAAACCCTCCGGTTTGCTTCAGGGCTGTTTTAGGCCAATCAACTGTTTTATAATTAAAACCTCCCTTGGCCCCCAGTTCGATAGCTTTTTCCAGTTTTTGGTTGTTGCTTGAAGTGATATAGGTATTAGCACCGGCGGCCACAGAAAAGAGGAAAGCAAATTGCGCTACCCCCCCTCCTACGCCGGATATTAAGACGTTATCTCCTGATTTCACATGCCCCTGGGTAAACACGGCCCTGTAGGCGGTTACGCCTGCAAGCGGCAAAGCCGCCGCCGCTTCCATGTCAAGGTTGGCGGGTTTTGAATGTAAACGATCCACATTCACTACAATGTACTCAGCAAAGGTGCCGTTATCGGGCATCCCTAATAACCGGTAATCCGGAGACTGGGCTGCCGAATTATAGCCCCAGTTGATGTTCGGGTTGATAATCACTTCCTTTCCGACCCACGAGGTGTCTTCAGCATGCCCGACACTTTCTACTACGCCACTGCCATCCGAACCCATGATACAGTTGTATACAAGGTTCGGATATTTTCCTTCCCGGCACCATTGATCCCGTCGGTTAAGGGCGGCGGCTTTAATCTTTATTAAGGCTTGTCCCGGTTTTGGTTCCGGTCGATCAACTTCGGTTAACTGCAGCTTTTCGTCAGCATGATCTACGAGAAGTAATGCTTTCATCGTTTGGGGTTTATATCATCGAAAACCCAAATATAACTTTCAAAAAACAAACATTGGATCAACGGAAAGAATATTTTTCCTGTTCCATTTGCTTTCATGCCCTAAAAGCCACCCCATTCCCTCCCTTTGTGCCTCTTTGTGTCTTTGTGCCTTCGTGGTTAACCCTTTTTTACCACGAAGGCACAAAGACACAAAGGTCTTTAAAATGATTAAGTTAGAAAGGGGCTTCTTCACTATCTTTGGAGCCTTCACTTTCCTGATTGGGAGTGCCACTCTCAGGGTCATTAATTTTACTGCCATAAGTCACTGTTTTAGCACTGGATTCAAAAGAAGACGCTCCTCCTGCACCTGGCAGGGAAGTGCCATACTGATCCCCATAAACGCCCATATCCAGGTCCATAAATTTGGTGAATTTTCCGATAAATTTCAGTTGGATCGTATCGAGGGAGCCATTTCTGTGTTTTGCTATGATCACCTCCCCTACCCCCTGAGTAGGCATACCACTTTCGTCCTGCGTTATTCCATAATATTCCGGTCTGTACAAAAACATCACCATATCGGCATCCTGTTCAATAGAACCCGATTCCCTGAGGTCAGATAACTGGGGCCTTTTGTCGCCCCCGCGGGTTTCCACGGCCCTGCTCAATTGTGAAAGGGCAATTACCGGAACGTTTAACTCTTTGGCAATTCCCTTTAATGCCCTGGATATAGAAGCAATTTCCTGTTCCCTGTTGCCACCGCCACTGCTTTTGGAACTTTCGCCGGACATCAGTTGCAGGTAGTCGATAATAATCAGCCTGACATCATGCTGGGCTTTAAGCCGCCTGCATTTGGCACGAAGTTCCAGAATGCTGAGCGCTGGGGTATCATCGATAAAAATTTTGGCTTTGCTGAGCCTATCGGTTTTGTGTACCAATTGTTTCCATTCATAATCAGCCAGATTTCCTTTTTTTATCTTTTCACTTTCCAGCTCAGCTTCAGCGGAAATCAACCGGTTAACCAATTGGATCGATGACATTTCCAGAGAAAAAATGGCGACAGCATGGTCAAAATCCACCGCAGCATTTCTCATAGCGGAAACGACAAAAGCCGTTTTACCCATACCCGGACGGGCAGCAATAATCACCAGGTCGGAGTTTTGCCACCCTGAAGTAAGGCGATCCAGCGCAGTGAAACCACTGGGCACGCCGGTTAATCCGTCTTTGTGATCTTTTCTGGCCTCTAGCTCCTTCATGGCCTGATACATGAGTGATTTCATGTCGGCATAATTCTTCCTGATATTAGACTCGGTCACCTCAAAAATCTCCTGCGCTGTGTGATCCAGCAGATGAAAGGCATCGGTGGTGTCCTCGTAAGCATCTTTTTGTATTTCCGAAGCAATCCGGATTAAGTCCCGCTTAATGGATCGTTCTGTCACAATGCGGGCATGAAACTCAATGTTGGCGGCGGAGTTGACCCTGGCGGTTAGCTGGGTAATATAATAGGCGCCCCCTACCAGTTCGAGTTTCCCTTCTTTTTTAAGTTGATTGGCAACAGTCAACAAATCAATGGGCTCAGAATTATTAAAAAGGGTAACAATGGCCTGGTATATTTCTTTATTGGCATCCTTATAAAAGTTATCAGGCTTAAGAATATCGATAACAGTGGTAAGCGCATCTTTTTCCAGCATCAAAGCACCTAAAATGGCTTCCTCTATTTCAGTGGCCTGGGGGGGCAGTTTTCCCAATTGACTGCTTAGGTCAGCAGATAAAAAACTACGGGTTTTCAACGGTAGTCTTGAAGCAGCGGACTTGTCCTTTTCCATGTGATCCGGTAAGTATTAAATGTATTGAATGTTTGTATAGGTGTAATGTCAAATCCCGAAACAAACCTATTAAATCATTTTCAAAATCCTGTTTAACCCCTGCTATTTATTATCAAAAACTTATCCACAGAAAATAAGCGGATTTTTCCACATATGAAATACTTTTCCTGGTATTTATACACAAAATTTTTCTAAATATCCACATTTTATCGACATTTAAAAAACGATTAAATTTGTCACTCCTCTATTTTATCTTAATTTTGAGAGCTTAATACAAGGTTGATGCAGAAGAAAAGTAAGAAAGTACATTTTATTGCCATAGGGGGAAGTGTCATGCACGGTTTGGCGATTGCATTGCACCAAAAAGGCTATGAAATAACCGGATCGGACGATCAGATTTTTGGGTTATCCAAAATGAATCTTGAAGCATATGGACTGTTGCCAGAACCGGGATGGGATGAAAGCAGGATTACCAGCGAATTGGATGCGGTCATTTTGGGTATGCATGCCCGAAGTGATAATCCGGAGCTACTTAAGGCCCGTGAATTAGGATTAAGTATTTACTCCTATCCCACCTACATCATGGAACATTGCAGGGACAAACAACGAATAGTCATTGCCGGCAGCCATGGGAAAACTTCAATAACCGCCATTATTATTCATGTACTTCAACATTTAAATAAAGATTTTGATTATTTAATAGGCTCAAAAGTAAAAGGATTTAACAACCTGATCCGTTTGAGCGAAGCGCCGGTGATCATTATAGAGGGGGATGAGTACTTGTCATCGACCCTAGACCCGACTCCCAAATTTTTACAATATCAGCATCATATTGGCCTGATCAGTGGCATCGCTTGGGACCATATGAATGTTTTTCCGACAGAGGAAAATTATGTGAGACAATTTGACAGATTTGCCGACTCGATCCCGAAGGCCGGCTCCATCATATTTTGCGAAGAAGACGCTATGGCTTCGGTCATCGGTAACAAGGAAAGAGCGGACGTCAATAGATTTGAATACAAAACCCATCCCCATTATGTTAAGGAGGGAAAAACCTATCTAACCACGGCCCAAGGAGATGTGCCACTGGAAATTTTCGGTTCACACAATATGCAAAACATTGCCGCTGCCAAAGAAGTTCTAATTCGATTAAGTGTGACCGAAGAGCAGTTCTACAAAGCTATTAGTTCGTTCAAAGGTGCTGCTAAAAGGCTGGAAATGGTCAATGAAAATCACGCTACCGCGTTTTATAAAGATTTTGCCCATGCACCTTCCAAGGCAAAAGCTACAATTAAAGCCCTGAAAGAGCAATCTCAAAGGGAATTGGTAGCATGTCTGGAATTGCACACTTACAGTAGCCTGAACAAAGACTTTCTGCCACAGTACAGTGGCAAGTTAAATGATGCGGACTATCCGATTGTATATTTTAATCCCGACACCCTGGCCAGTAAAAAGTTGCCCGAATTGAATGAGGACAACATAAAAGAGGCTTTTAACCATCGATCACTGGAAGTATTTACCGACAAGGACAAACTTGTTTCTTACCTGAAGAACATCGACTGGCAGAATAAAAACCTGGTAATGATGAGTTCGGGTAACTTTGGGGGGATCAACCTGCAGGAACTTGGCAAAGAAATAATTAATTGACAAACTCAATGATATTAAAACTTAAAAACCCGCTTTCATTTTTTGATCTTGAAACAACCGGCATAAACATTGTTACTGACAGGATAGTGGAGATTTCTATTGTGAAAATGATGGTGAATGGGGAGATCATAAAAAAAACCCAACGGATTAATCCGACCATTCCTATTCCGGCAGAGTCAAGTATGATTCATGGCATTTATGACGAGGATATCAAGGACGCACCTACCTTCAAGAGTATGGCGAAAGAATTTGCCAAATTTCTGGAAGGCAGTGACCTCGCAGGATTCAACGTACTCAAGTTTGATATTCCTGTATTGGTTGAGGAATTTTTGAGGGCTGATGTGGATTTCGATACCGGCAAACGGAAGATCGTGGATGTTCAAAAGATTTTCCATATGATGGAAAAAAGGAATCTAAGTTCAGCATATAAGTTTTATTGCCGGAAAACCCTTGAAAATGCCCATAGTGCCGAGGCAGATACTATCGCCACCATGGAGATACTGGAAGCCCAGGTGCAAAAATACGACGGTATGGATGTCACTGATATGAAAGGCAACAAGGTGGGAATTATTGAAAACAACATTGACACATTGCACCAACTGACTAATAAAAATATGGTGGATCTGGCCGGCAGGATGGTTTATGACAATAACGGAGATGAAATATTCAACTTTGGTAAACATCGCAACAAAAAGGTTATCGAAGTATTCCGAAATGAACCCAGCTATTATGACTGGATGATGAAGGGTGACTTTCCACTGGAAACAAAACGAAGGCTTACAGAAATCAAATTGCGCGGGTTTAACTCAAAATAAGCACAATTTTCGCTGTCAAAAACTCCATTTAATCCTGATGAAAAATGCCGGGGAATTGGCCTCATAGCCCTTTTCTTTTTTCTCATAAAAAATCTGGCCGATCAGATCCAGGTCAAAGTTACTGAATACCGAAGCCGTCAGTGTAGGGTTGACAAAGAATGACGCCTCTCCGGGAAACGTCATCCATGAGAATGCAGCAGTTAAAAGTGGGTTGACGGGATAACTGGTTTGTAAAAAAGTGGCATAAGGAAAAGGCAGTACTCTTTTGGTGTCAAGGCGATCAAAATTCAGGGTATTGAACCCCTCCAGCCCCGCCGCAGACTCCAATCCGGTATTAATTAAAAAAGAGCCATTTAAATACAACCCGTTAACAAATGAGTAATCGGCTGAAAGCGATACCAAAAAAGTTTCAAAAGCGCCTTCTTCATGATCGTTCAAAGGCTTAAACCAGGTAAACTCTCCTTTAAAACCTGCATCCTTGATACTGCCGGCCCACCCGGAGCCCAATACAATATCCTGCCTGGCCACCCCTGCTAAAAACTGAAAATCGTAGTTCCATTTATTCATTTTCCATAACCCTGCCACCACCCATTCATCCATATCATCGGTAATATTAGCCGCTAACTCCATACTTGAGGCAATCCCTGTATACTTCTTGATGCGAATGGCATCAGAACCCGGACGCTCTTCATAATCAAAGTCGAAAAAGGAATAGGCATTAAAAACATCATTGGGATTCCAGGCAAGGTTAATCCCCCAGTTGATCCGCTGGCGGCCAACTCTTACTTCCCAGTTGTTTTTATTGTATTCCAGGTATATACGATCAATAGTGGTATTAAAAACCAGTGACCTGTCATCAATCAGGTTAAAACTAAGGTCAAAAAAATCATTATTTATATCAGGCAACCGGCCAAACCTGGGAATCTGCCGCACCAATTCGCCATAAAATATACGGTTTCTCAGCTCTATCCTGGCGGTGAGGTTTTCATGGGCATACCATTGAAAATTCAGGCGGTTATGTAACAGGTTATCCGTAACTACCGAGTCCATACCATCTACGAAAAAAAGGGTGCGCAGATCTTTGACATAGCCACTTAACTCCCATTTTATCTCCTTTTCCTGTGCCTGTGTTCGACTATACCCTATTAAAATCGTCAACAACAAACATTTAAGGCCGGTCTTCATGCGCTTTATTGGTTACAAGATTATTATCGGATACAATCAGACCGTCTTCCAGGCGGATCACCCTTCGCGCTTTGTCAATAACACGCTGATCATGTGTGGAGAAAATAAAAGTGGTACCTTTCTCTTTATTGATCCCTGCCATAATATCCAGGAGGTTGTCGGTAGCTACTGAATCCAGGTTGGCGGTAGGTTCATCGGCCAGAATAAACGCTGGCTCAGATGCCAGTGCCCTGGCTACCGCCACTCTTTGCTGCTGCCCTCCTGAAAGCTCCGTGGGTCTTTTATCCTCTTTTCCTTCCAGGCCAACCGCCCTTAATAAATACATAGCCCGATCATTCCTTGCACGTTTGCCGACTCCCTGCAATTCCATAATCAGGGCAATATTTTCCCTGGCTGTTAATACCGGAATCAGGTTGTAGGATTGAAAAACAAAGCCAATCTTATCCAGGCGAAAATCAATCAATTTGTTTTCCTTTAAATTGGAAAGATCATTTCCCTCAATCGTGATTTTGCCTTTTGTAGGGTTATCTAATCCCCCAACTATATTTAGCAAGGTCGATTTGCCACATCCGGAAGGACCGACAATCGCCGTAAATTCTCCCCGGTCCACAGAAAAACTGATACCTCTTAGTGCGTTAACCGGTACTTTGTCAGCGTTATAGACTTTGGTGATTTTATGGGCCTCAATTACTTTCATCATGTTGATTTTAGATTTTTCTCAGCGCTTCGGCCGGCTTTAATTTTATAGCCTTCAACGAAGGGTAAATGGATGCAATAATCGTGGTAATAAAAATTCCCAGCGAAAGAATAAAATAATGATTTCCTGAAATTATGGGATAAATTACAGCCTCGTAACCAACCTTCTGCAAACCCTCGGCATAGGCTGACAGGTCCAGTCCGAATCGATGGAAATAATTAATGGTCAGGTAGCCCAGGAATAGTCCGGCAGGACAGGCTACCAGGCCTAAATAAACCGTTTCGATGGTAATCATGAAAAACAACCTCAGCTTATTCATGCCAATGGCCATGAGCATTCCCAATTCCTTTATTCTTTCCAACACGGCCATAAGCATGGTATTGATAATACCAAAAATTAGTGCTGTCATAAAAATGATCACCAAAATATAGATATTTGTGCCGGATTGCTCGACAATTAACGATAATTCAGGTGCCAGTTCATTCCATCTTTCCACCTGGTATTCAGGTAATATGGCAGTAATCATCTCATAGTTTTCCTGTATTTTATCCGGATCATTCAAGTAAATGGCGATCTCACTCACAAGCGCCCCGTCACCAAGGCTTTTATTAAGGTCTTTGTAATTTACCATGACCACCGACTCATTGAGAACAGGGGATTTGGCGTTGAATATACCTGCCACCCTGAAGGCCTGGGACACTATGTCCCCTTCATGGTTTTGAAAAGTTAAAACCAGCTTGGACTTTAGTTTTACCTTGAGCTTATCTGCCAGCTTCTCACCGATTATCAGCGGGTTCCGTTTTACAGATTTAAAATACGTACCATCTGCAATTAGCTGATCAAATGCAGTAACTTTCTTTTCAAGCAAGGTATCAACGCCCAGTACCTTTACCCCTGCCGAAGCTTTTGCAGAACCTATCATGGCATTGATAACGGTACGGTGCGTAACCGCTTTGACATTATCAATAGCACCAATCTCCTTTACCTTCCCGATACCTTGCCGGATGCTGTATTTTATTTCCTGATCCCGCTTGAAATTTGGATGATGGATTTGAATATGTGAATATTCATGTTTCAGCGCATTACTTAAATAGCTGTCCATGAAGCCATTCATAAATCCAATGGCAAATATCAAACCCCATAATCCTATCACCATGGCAGATATGATTACCAGACTTCTTATTTTTTGTCTCCAAACGTTTCTCCAGGCAATTATAAATATCATTTTACATTAATTTAAAACCTAACTTCTGATGGCTTCCACGGTGTTCAGGCGACCAATATGCAAAACAGGATAAATCCCCAGCAACAGGGATATCACCAAAATAATCACGGCCTGATCGAAAAAAATCACCGGTGATATGGAAAAGTTAAGCACCGGCTCTATACCAAATTTTTTATACACCTCAGCAAATTCACCAGTTAAGTATATTGGATTATAATGCAGCACGGTCATGATTGGAAAACTGAAGCTCATACCCAATGCCACACCACCAAAGCTCAGTATGATCATTTCTGCCATTGATAAAAGCTTTAACCTGCGCCGCCGCATGCCAATTGCCACTAATATGCCGAATTCATAGGTCCTCTCCCGGGCCATCATTAAAATGGTGCCAAACATGCCAAAACCGATAATGACGTATAAAACATAAAGAATAATCTTGCCACTGGCATCATCCAGTTCGATTTGCTGAACCAGTTCCGGCATCATTTCGCGCCATGTCATTACCTCATAGTCATTGTGGCTGATTTGACTGCCAACCTCATTTTTAAGTTTGTCCAGTTTGGTAAAGTCATTCACGTTTAAGGCCAGATTGGTAATCTGATTTTCCATACCAAAATAGTATTGTGCTTCAGCCAGTGGTAAATAAACGGCCTGATCATTAAATGCAGCAATGGGAGTTTCGATGATACCCCCGACACCGTACTTGCCCACCGCGTTCATGCCACGATACCCCTGTCCGATCAGTGCCAGCGTATCTCCCACCTGAACATTTAAGTACTCGGCTAAACCCTTTCCTATGATCAGAGAATTCCCGTTTTCCGTTAAATATTGACCCTGAACAAGTTTTTCTTTTAAAGAAGTTAATTCATTTTCTTTAAAAGGGTCAATACCGATCAACATGGCTCCCTTGGCTTTTTCACCAAAAGATACCAGGGAAAAAGATTCTATCCTGGGCACTATGGTGACAATCGATTCGCTGGCCATCAGGGCCTTTTCAACATTTTCAGGAAGGGAAAAACTGTTATCCAGGCTTCGCTCCTCCCAATAGCCGGTTTTATGGATTTGCGCATAACCTGTATAAAATCTGACTGAGTTGCTGATCATATTGGCATAGGTGCCCAATTGCATAGATTGCATCAAAGAGGCAAAAAACACGGCAAACGCAATAGACATCAGGGTGATGATGGTTCTTCTTTTATTCCGCCAGATGTTTCGCCAGGCTAATTTTAAATACATGGCTACAGTGTTTTAGGTTTAACGCACCTTTTTCATATTTTGCAGGGAAAAGAACTGATCCGGAATATCAACATCAAAAGCTATATTCACATATTGGATTACTGTTTTTTGTTCTTCCTCATCAGCAGGTATCATCTCCAGCCGCGTAGGAATCACCCGCCCACCGATATCTCTGATGTCTTTCAAAATCATGGTATTGATCAAATAGCCATCCTCATCATAGTATTTGATCAGCTTTTGAAGCAAATCCTCCTTGGTGATATAGGCATCGATTTTTCCCCAAACCACAGGTGCATCATCTTTGGGAATCAAAACAATTTTATAACAGTCGTAATGATCGATAAGTGTATCGCCTAATAGCTGATGGTGATAATCAGTAACAATCGACGACTGCTTGACCAAATCATCATTGGTAAAATCTGACCCCATCCAGGATTGCATCATCATCGAGGGGGGCAACTTGATTACCCGGTCAATACGCGGCTGCCAGTTCCATAGCTCTTTGTCCCTTTTTAAAAACGCAGCCCCTTTGTCACGAGCTGGTGCGGTGATTAAAATGAGACTTAATTCCTGACCTTTGGCCCAGCTTTTGATTTTTATCTCCCGCTGCCAATCAGGGCGTTGTATGGTCATGGTCATTTCGGCACGATTGGATTTCCCCTGCATTTTTTCATCGGCTTTTCTGATGATTTCGGTAGCATCCTGCCCACAGACTCCGAGAGATAATAAGATGAATAAGACATTTGTAAATATCTTCATGACTAATTACAGTATTTTTCTATTAAAAAATCAATAATTTCTTCTAATTGCTCCTTGTTTCCGGAGGTGATGTATTGCACGCTAATGCCGTCAAACAAAGCTGCCAAAAGTAATGCCTCACCTCTGGGGTTTTCAATTCCCTTATTTTTAAGCATGTTTTGAAATGTGGTAAAATACACCTTGACCTCTTCCTCGATGATATGCTTCAGGAATTCAAACTTTCCTAATTCCTGCTGCACTGACAGTGATATAGCCAACCGGTAGAATTCCTTTTTTTTAATGAGATGTTCCTTCGACAAGATGAACATCTCCTTCAATGCTTCATTAGGATCCTCCCTGTGCATAGCCTCCAAAAATTCGCCCCCTTCCTCCATTAACATGACCACTACCCCTTTCAGAAGATCCTCTTTGCTGTTATAATAATTGTAAATAAGTCCTTTGGAAACGCCTGCATGCCTGGCAATAGCACTCACGGAGGTGTTATGATAACCTCTTTTGGCAAAAAGATCCAAAGCCGCCATGAGAATCTTGTTCTCGCTTTGTGCACGGATCTTCGCTATTTGTTCTTTGGATCTTGGACTCATATTATTTAATGACTGACCGGTTGGTCAATATTCAAACAAATATACGGTAATTCATAAAAAGAGTTGAGGTTTAAAGGTTTTTTTTCGAATTAACAGCAGATAGAGATCTGTGAGTACAATTGAATGGGTCAGTGAGCGGGAGCCGGAGTTAGGTGAGAGGGGTCAGGAGGCAGGGGGCAGGTGAGAGGAAGGGTTACCGGTTGCTAAATAACCTGTAAAAGCGGCATCCTGCAGCAATCGAAACCCACAACTACGTAGCCCATCAACACCCCCATTTTCATTTTAATTTTCATTCTGATTTTAATTATCAAGTATTTCAATCTCCACCCGCCTATTGAGCGGAGCTTTCAAATGGCCTTTGGGATATAACATCCTGCGGTCTCCCCAGCCCTGGATTTCAATCCTTTCCCCGCTGATTCCGCGGGCGCCAAGGTAACGTTTAATAACCTTGGCCCTTTCGGCCGACAGTAATTTGTCATCACCCCTGACCACTTTGTTCCTTCCGCTGAGTTTAAAAAACCTGTCATCATTTTCGGCAAGCAAATAAACTTCCCCCTTAAAATCCCCGTTGGTATGTCCGTGAATTTTAATACGGAGGTTCGACTTGGTCTGCAATACGTCATTCAGGCGTTCCATTTCATCTTTTGAAACCTTTCTCAGCACGGATGAATTCTTATGGAAGAGTAAATTATTAAAAACCACAATGTCCCCTTTGTCTGCCCTGACCAACTGGTTGATGGCCGCCGAAGACGTTGACTTAAAGGTGGTCGGCGTTGCTTCCTCTTTTGGTTTCGCCTTCTTTGCTTCCGGTGCCGGACTACCGGTTGTTTCAGAGGGTGTTGTGCCCCTGTTTTCCTTTTTTATTTTATTGGAAGATTCAGAAGCGGAACTTGTACGTTGTGCAGCCTGACTGGTACCTGCGTCACTTAACAATATACTGCTTTTGACCTCTGCACTGGCGATCAGCCGCTCTGATAACGGTTCACCGGTTTCTGTTGAAAACACCCAGGCATCCTTAATGAAGTTTATATCCCTGAGCTTGGCACTCACCCTGTGCGCCGATTTTATATCGTCATAAATCACGATATATACATAATAAAGCCTTTTTTCCTTGTTGAGGAAATACTTGGGTTCAAACCCTACGGAGGTTACCCTTCTAATCAGTTTATCGGCATTTTTAAGTTCCCTGAAAGCACCGATGATTACATAATGCCGTGGCCTTCTTTCATCCGATAACAAGCGCTTTCCAGGCAAGAATTCTGCCGATGTCGCCTCATAATCAGCCCCGGCCGTTTTCAAATCTGCCATCAGCGCGGCCACTGAATCCATCGGCCGAAACCAGCATAAACACCCAACCAACAACATTTTGTAATCAATCACCATACCCTCTCAGTTTTATACATTAATATAACCATAAATCGACAAAATAGATCATATATGTACCTTATCACTCCTTAATAACCAGAAAATCTAAGACAAAAATTATTATAATTGAGGACAAATATAAAGTCATTTACTACAAGGCCGATACTTTCTATAAAATTCTATAAACCAAAGTTTTATTCTCGCAAATAAAATTTAGTTTTGTACCTGGCAGGTAATATTGCAATTCAGGGATTCAAATATACCGAATCCGGTTGCAAAAGTATACCGCACGGACCATTTAACAACTAAATAAACGATTATAATCGATGAAAATTCTCGCTATAGGCAGGAATTATGCCGAGCACATTGAAGAGTTACAGAACGAAAGGCCGGATGAACCACTAATTTTTCTAAAACCCGAAACATCCGTTATAAAAAATAATGACCCTTTCTTTTATCCGGACTTCAGCACCAATATCCATCACGAAGTGGAAATCCTGGTGCAAATTGACAAGCCTGGGAAAAATATCGATGAAAAATTTGCTCACAAATATTACAGTCAAATCGGCATAGGCATCGATTTTACCGCAAGGGACTGGCAGCAAAAAGCCAAGGAAAAAGGCTGGCCATGGGCCATTGCCAAAGGGTTTAATGGTTCTGCACCGATTTCTTCATTCTTTCCTGTCGGAGATTTTGGCGATATCGGGGATCTGAATTTCAGTTTAAAAGTCAATGGGGAAACAAGGCAGCAGGGTAACACCGAACTTATGCTGTTTTCCATTGATTATATCATCGCCTACTTATCAAAATTCTTTTTGTTAAAAAAAGGAGACATCATTTTTACCGGCACACCTAAGGGTGTGGGACCTGTGGAAATAGGTGACAGGCTTGAAGCATTTATCGAGGATAAAGAATTGTTGAACGTTGAAGTTAAGTAAATACATATCTTCTATGTTATTGCTGGCAGGGCTGATGAATCCGGCGGCGGGCCAGAATGGTGGCAGTAATTATTATCTTTTTCCTATTAAGCCAGGTAACAGAAACTATCTCGCAGGAACTATGGGAGAATTGAGAGCCACCCATTTTCACGCTGGACTGGATATCAAAACCGACGGCGTGGAAGGCCTGCCTATCTACGCAACCGCCGACGGATATGTATCCAGAATCAAGATATCGACCGGTGGTTATGGCAATGCCCTTTACATGCTTCATCCCAACGGCACCACCTCAGTCTATGCTCATTTGAGCAAGTTTGAGGAAGAAATCGGGGATTATATCAGAAAGGAACAATATAAAAAGGAAAGCTTCAGTATTGAGTTGTTTCCAGCACCGGGACAATTTAAATTTAAAAGGGGTAATGTGATCGCCTACTCCGGCAATAGTGGTTCATCGAGTGGTCCGCATTTGCATTTTGAGATCAGGGACCAGCGCCAGCATGTGATGAATCCCCTGAATTATGGATTTTCCGAAATCATAGACAATACCCCCCCTTCCGTTAGAAAAGTTGCCCTGGTGCCCATGGATATCAACTCCAGGGTCAACAAGGCATTTAAAAGGATAGAGTTGACCCCGGTCAGGAACGGTAGCAAATACACTATCAACAGGAAGATAAGTGCCTCAGGACAACTCGGCATAGAACTTTTAACCTATGATCGCCAGGATGGAAGCCCCAACAAAAATGGTGTTCAGGTAATCGCCTTGTATGTAGACGACAGACTGGTTTTAAAACAAGAGATCAACCGGTTCTCCTTCGCCAATACACGTGACATTTTGGCCCTGACCAATTATGGAGTGATGAAAACGCGGCGTACAAGGTTCAATAAACTTTATATCGACGACGGCAACGGATTAGGTTTCTACAAAAATGCCGTAAACAAGGGAATAATTAATATGCTGAATGGCCAAGATCACAAGATAAGCGTTCACCTGACAGACACTTACGGCAATAAAAGTGAACTTAGTTTCACAGTGACCGGAGAAGCATTGCCCTCAGGTAACCAGGTTTTTACCAAACTTCCCCTTAAAAAAAGAACGTTTGAGATTTTAAATAATACCCTTATTTTATCAGCAAAAATCAAAGAAGACCAGGCCCCTTTTGCCAATGTTTATGCCAACCGGATGAAACATCGATTAACCCCTTCTTATTATCATAATAATCAGGCCGTGTACCTCTGGAATTTAAAATATGCCCTGCCCGACTCTGCCGATATTTGTGGAGACAGCCTTTACTTTAATTTCAAAGCAATGGTTCCTTCCAACAGTGCCTTTAATTTTTATGATAAAAGTCTGAAAATAAGCTTTCCCCAAAAAGCACTTTTCGATACGCTATTCCTCACCACTGACTACAGATTGAACAGTGACTCCACCATGGAATATTTTGAAGTAGGGCCTGTCAATACCCCAATGAGAAAATTTGCTGGTTTTACTTTCAAACCAAAATTGGAATATCAGGATAAAACCCGGTACAAAGCTTATTTGGTTACAGGAAAAAACAACTACAGCTATCAGGGAGGAAATTGGAACAGAAATGAATTTGCGATCAAAACCAGAGACTTTGGCGTTTACACACTTTTAAAAGACTCCATCCCCCCCACGATTAATCCGCTTCGTATCAGTACCGGTCAGATCAGGATGAAAATAGATGATGATCTTTCCGGCATAAAAAATTTCAGGCTTACGGTAGATGGCAACTGGGTACTTATGAACTATGATTACAAACGCCAGTTACTATGGTCGGAAAAACTGGACCCGGCAATACCCTTCAAAGGTGAGATGGTGTTACGGGTAGTGGACAATTCCGGTAATGAAAATGTATACACCAAAACAATTAAATAATTATTTTTGCCCCTATCAAACAGAACAGTGAAAATTTGGTTTAATCATAAAAATTAAACTATCAGCCTTGGCTTTGGCTTAGGCATTAAAACTAATTTTTAAAATTATGAATTTAAACATTGGCGATCAGGTTCCGGATTTTGAAGCGGAAATTCAAGACGGATCCAATATTAAACTTTCAGACTACAAAGGAAAGAAACTGGTCTTATTTTTCTATCCGAAAGACAATACCCCAACCTGTACCATGGAAGCTTGCAACCTCAGGGATAACTACGAAGAGTTTCAGAAGCTGGGATATGAAGTTTTAGGTGTAAGTACAGACACCACCAAATCACATCAAAAGTTCATTGATAAATTTGATTTGCCCTACAACCTCATCTCCGATCCCGATAAAAAAATCCATGAATTGTTTGGCACATGGGTGGAAAAACAGATGTATGGTAAAAAATACATGGGCACTGCCAGAAACACTTTTGTTATTAACGAGGATGGAAAGATCGAAAACATCGTGGAAAAGGTCAAAGCCAAGGAACATACCAACCAAATTTTATCCTAAACAAGCTCATAAACCCTTTGTGTCTTCGCGCCTTTGTGGTAAAAAAAATTGAACCGCGCAGACGCAAAGACACAAAGGGGCACGAAGTTTATTGGTTTTCTATGCCATTTAAGCGCCAAAAATTCTGAGTTATAGGAAAGAAAATACTAAATTTGGCCAATCATAATTGGAGTAACTTTTTTTCGATCCATTTTGCTTAAACAATGATTGACCAAACAAACGCAACAATTGACCAAACAGAGATAGCAGAGTTAAAAAAGGTAGCCTCACAGGTCAGAAGAGACATCGTACGGATGGTTCACGCCGTTCAGTCAGGGCACCCTGGGGGTTCACTGGGGTGTACGGAGTTCTTCGTAGCTTTATATTTTAAAATACTCAGCGCCGATCCGGCCTTCAATGCGGATGGTATTAATGAGGATTTGTTCTTCCTGTCCAACGGCCATATTTCACCAGTCTGGTATAGTGTATTGGCTAGAAAAGGTTATTTTGAGCTGTCAGAGCTGGCGACTTTCAGAAAAATCAACTCAAGATTGCAGGGCCACCCCGCCACAGAGGAAGGTTTGCCCGGAATCAGGGTGGCTTCAGGCTCGTTAGGCCAGGGTTTGTCAGTATCTATCGGCGCGGCGCAAACCAAAAAGCTCAACAAAGACGACCATTTGGTTTATACCTTAACAGGTGACGGCGAACTGCAGGAAGGGCAGGTATGGGAAGCTATCATGTATGCGGCCCATAACCAGGTAGATAATATAATTGTCACGGTAGATCACAACGGACAACAAATCGACGGCCCTGTGGATCAAATCCTGTCTTTAGCAAATTTAAAGGAGAAATGGCAGGCCTTTGGATGGCAGGTAATCGAATCCAAGGGTAACGATATGGAAGAGGTGATAAATACTTTGACCCATGCCAAAACTTTGACTGGTAAAGGAAAGCCTGTAGTTAACCTCATGCGGACTCAAATGGGCAACGGTGTGGATTTTATGACAGGCAGTCATAAATGGCATGGCGTAGCGCCCAATGATGAGCAGTTGCAATCAGCATTGAACCAACTGGAAGAGACATTGGGAGATTACTAAATAACTCATGTCATTCCGGCTGATTTTCCTGTCTTTAATACTGATATGGCTACAAGATATTGCCTTAAGCCAGATTAACCAACAAAAACTACCGGACAAAACCAGGATCTTATTCTTATTGGATGCTTCAGGAAGTATGCTTGGAGGGTGGGAAAGAACCAACAGAATCACCGCAGCAAAAAAACTACTTTCAGACCTTGCAGACTCCTTAAAAGTCAATCAAAACCTGGAGCTTGGTCTGAGGGTTTATGGGCATCAGTTTAACAAGCGGCTACAAAATTGCCAGGATACCAAGCTTGAAGTGGGTTTTAAGACAGCCAATCACGATTTAATAAAAAACAGACTGGCAGCAATAATTCCCAAAGGTACCACACCCCTGGCCTACTCCCTGGAACAGGCCGCCGGTGATTTTCCTGATCAGAAAGACGTAAGAAACATTGTTATTATCATTACCGATGGACTGGAGTCTTGTGACGGCGACCCCTGTGCCGTTTCACTGGTCCTACAAAAAAAGCGAATATTTCTTAAACCGTTTATCATAGGATTGGGTATGAATAAAAGCTTTGAGGGCGAGTTCGACTGCCTCGGGCAGTTTTTTGACGCCGCAAATATCAGAACATTTCGGAAAGTCTTAAATACCGCCATTCAGCAAACCCTGGATAAAACCACTGTAAGCGTGGAATTGCTGGACCAGCAGGACAAACCTACTGTTACCAATGTCAATGTCACCTTCATAAACAATGTAACCCGGGAACCTGCTTATGATTTTGTGCATTACCGTGACAGGCAAGGCCGGCCTGACTCGGTTGAAATTGACGCCGTACAGGGGTATGATCTGATGATCAATACCATTCCGGGTATTTTAAAGAAAAATATCCGGATCGTACCGGGAAGGCACAATGTTTTGAAAGTTAATGCCCCACAGGGACAGATGACCGTACTTCAACCAGGACATACAGAGTACCGTAAGGGTGTAAAGCTCATCATCCGGAGACATAAGCAGGGTAAAGTTCTGCACGTGGCGGACATTCAGACAAAAGAAAACTTTTTAATTGGGAAATACGACCTGGAAATCCTTACTTTGCCTAAAATTCTTTTAAGGGGCGTGGAAATCGAGGAGGGAAAATTAAAAGAGATAAAGATTCCCGATCCCGGCGTGATGAATCTGTACGCTAACGTTAAAGGTTTTGG
Organism: Cytophagales bacterium; assembly: GCA_022360015.1. Taxonomy (GTDB): domain Bacteria; phylum Bacteroidota; class Bacteroidia; order Cytophagales; family Cyclobacteriaceae; genus Agaribacillus. Next base: position 42,928 of record JAKSDQ010000052.1, on the reverse strand, counting down.
AAGTTTGTATGCCATAGATGAAAATGGCATACAATCGTGGGTTAAAAACCTGGACAGGAATAAAACCAGGTTTACTATGGCCATACAACCAGGAAACTATAAGCTGGTATTTCGGGCAGAAAATGCCTTTGGAAGTAAGTATACAACAATTAAAAAATTTACAATAAAATCAGGTACAACAACTAACATTAAATTAATCGGCGGATGACAAAATACACTTTTACTGAAAAACAGGATACCCGGTCAGGGTTTGGAGCAGGTTTGCTGGAAGTCGGCAGGAGCAATGAAAACGTAGTCGCCCTGTGTGCGGATCTGACCGGATCACTAAAAATGACTGCCTTCCAGAAAGAGTTTCCGGACCGTTTTTTTCAAACCGGCATCGCCGAAGCCAATATGATGGGGCTGGCAGCGGGTATGACTATTGGAGGTAAAATACCCTATACCGGTACTTTTGCCAATTTCTCAACCGGCCGTGTCTATGATCAGATCAGGCAATCCATTGCCTACTCGGAGAAAAATGTTAAAATTTGTGCCTCTCACGCAGGGTTGACCCTGGGCGAGGATGGTGCCACACATCAGATACTCGAGGACCTGGGCATGATGAAAATGATGCCCAATATGGTAGTGATCAATCCCTGTGACTATCATCAAACCAAGGCAGCCACCATTGCTATTGCAGATCACCATGGCCCGGTTTATCTTAGATTCGGACGCCCCAAAATGCCTGTATTTACCCCTGAGGATCAAACGTTCCGGATCGGCAAAGCTATAAACTTTATAGCGGGTAACGATGTAAGCATCTTTGCTACCGGCCATATGTTGTGGTATGCGATAGAAGCAGAAGCTATTTTAAGTGAGCAGGGAATCAGCGCAGAAGTCATTAATATTCATACTATAAAACCGTTGGATCAGGAAGCCATACTCCATTCGGTAGCAAAAACCGGTTGTGCGGTTACTGCTGAGGAACATCAGATTAACGGTGGCCTCGGCGATAGTGTGGCACAGACTTTATGCAGAAACCATCCGGCCCCGGTTGAATTCATAGGCGTAAATAATTCTTTTGGAGAAAGTGGCAAACCTTTGGAGCTACTCGACAAATATGGCCTAAGCACTGAAAGCATCGTAAGCGCTGCGGAAAAAGTCATTGGAAGGAAATAACAGCGGGTTACATTTTTTTCAGGACTACTTTCAAAGTATCTGTTTTTTTAGATATTTGCCATAACAACCGATACAGCACCAGACTATCTTACAAAGCCTGCTATATGATCTAAATTATAGTTAGATTTAAGCATGATATCACAACGGCAACTTTTCCTTAATCATGTAGCACAGACTTCTGATTTTCCCCTGATGCTTGAAATTGAAAGGGCAGAAGGAATTACACTTTATGATAAGCAGGGCAAAGCATATATTGACCTCATTTCCGGCATTGGTGTCAGCAATGTGGGCCATTGCCACCCCAGGGTGGTAGAAGCGGTGGTCAAACAGGCATCGACTTATATGCATCTGATGGTTTATGGTGAGTTTGTACAAACACCGCAGACCCAACTGGCCAAGGCACTGACAGATACGTTACCCGATACATTAAACAATGTTTATTTGGTCAATTCAGGCTCCGAGGCCATAGAAGGTGCATTGAAATTAGCCAAAAGATATACCGGAAGAAGGGAAATAATATCTTTCAAAAACGCCTATCACGGCTCTTCTCATGGAGCGCTTTCGGTGGGAGGCAGTGAGGTTTTCAAACGGGCATTTCGCCCTCTTTTGCCTGGAATCAGACAAATTGAATTCGGAAATATCGAGGAACTACAGGCAATTAACGAAGATATTGCGGCAGTTTTAGTTGAAACTGTGCAGGGTGAGGCCGGGGTCAGGGTAGCCGATTCGGCCTATTTTAAGGAATTGAGACAAAAATGCCATCAGTCCGGCACTTTGTTGATATTGGATGAAATCCAATGTGGTTTTGGCCGAACCGGAAAATTCTGGGCTTTCGAACATTATGAAATAATTCCGGATATGATGGTCTCCGCCAAAGCCATGGGTGGTGGCATGCCCATTGGCGCTTTTATCGCCTCGGAGGAAATCATGTCGGTGTTAAAGAACAATCCTGTTTTGGGTCACATTACCACTTTTGGTGGCCATCCTGTCTCCGCAGCAGCCTCGCTGGCTGCCCTGAATGTTATCATTGATCAAGACCTGCTTTCAGACGTAGAAGAAAAGGCGAATTTGTTTAAAGAGCAACTCATACACCCTGCCATCAAATCCATTCGTAATAAAGGATTAATGATGGCGGTTGGGTTTGAATCCTTTGAAATATTGAAACCCATTATCGACAGGGCTATCGATCTGGGCGTGATCACTGATTGGTTTTTGCATTGTGACAAGGCCATGCGCATTGCCCCTCCCCTTATAATCTCCACCGATGAAATTCATCAAGCCTGCCAGATCATCAATCAGGCCATTACAGATTGTTGTTAAAAGAGCTGTTTTACATGATCCGGAGGCCGCCCGATAATTGCCTTATTCCCCTTTACAACAATCGGCCGTTCGATCAATTTCGGATTTTCATACAAAATTTTCAACCACCCCTCATCATCAAAGTTTTTCCCTTTAAAGTGATCCTTAAATATCGCTTCTCCTTTTCTCACAATATCCAGGGGTTTTAATCCAAGCTTTTCCAAAACAGTTCTAAGTGTTTCAACCGAAGGAACTTCATTTAAGTACTCAACCACCTCCACCGCTTCTCCCTGATCTTTGATTAGTTGCAAGGTCTCCCGGCTCTTTCGACACCTGGGGTTATGATAAATTTTTAACATATTATCAACTGTTTGTGAATCAGGACAAAATTACATAATCAAAATTATTTTCAGATCTACCGCCGTCTGTTATTCTCAGTTCTACCATAGTTCTTTAATCACCATTATAGGTTAATAATTCAAGCCAGCGAATCTTTTCTCAGTTCTACCATAGTTCTCTAATCACCCGGTTACAAATACGCCTGTTTTAAAGCCCGGGAATAAATTATCACCTATCAAGACCACCCTTATAGCGATGTGACATACCAGCTTTAGAAAATATTTGTAAAAACCATCCTTAAAAATTAAGCAACAATTACTATACTGATCACATAAAAATATAAGTACGATAAGGTTACATATGAAAGATTGTATTGAAAAATCAAGTTATTATTGATCATGAGTAGTCTATATTTCGCCAATTCAGCTAGCCCATGTACTTAAAACAATATGGTTATGAACGAACATGCTTATCAATCAAAAATGAAATCACCAGGCGTTGCTTACGCATTATGGTTCTTTTTAATGGCTCATTTTGCCTATTTAGGTAAATGGGGACTCCAAATACTTTTTTGGTTAACACTTGGCGGACTTGGAATATGGTGGGTTGTAGAGGCCTTTATGATTCCCGGTCGTATCGAAAAGTACAATCTTTTGATTTCTCAAAAAATTGAATCGATCGAAGAAAAAGAGGATACAAAAACAGGAAACCTGACAATTCCCCCGGCCACGCAGGCTGTGGAAGAAAATCAGGGCGAATCTACTTTCTCAAATCCGGCATAGATCTATTGCCTGGTTAGATTTTTCAATCACATTTGTGATTTTATTCATAGATCAAATCTTTTGAAGGACGGTTTATTTTACAAACCGTTCTTTTTTATGGCAAAAAATCCAGGCCGGAAGTCATCATGATTACTCCTCCTGTCGATAGGCCAAATGGTATGACTCGCCACGCCTGTAGTAGCCCTTCATATTTATGACAACAATCCCTGCGAACGGGCTATTCCCAATGAAACCCGGAAACAGGTTGAAGCAGATAATTCTTTGCTGGTTGTATGAATAAGCACATTGTCGATGAATAATACCTAAAAAATCGATAATCTGAATGGATTACTATAAATTAGAGGCAAATTCAAAACCTAACTAAAACTACTACCATGTACGAAACTTTTTTGTTTATTCATTCCTGGCTAAGGTGGATTGTCCTTGTCTTGGCCGTGCTGGTCATTATTAAATCCTTTTTAGGCTGGCAATTAAAGCAAAAATATGGCAGGAGTGACAATGCCCTGTCAGCTTCATTTGTAGGATCATTGCATTTACAATTATTAATCGGTTTGGTACTTTATTTCTTTTTGAGTCCGATAACCACCAATGCCTTCCAGGATTTTGGAGGGGCCATGAAAGCCGCCAGCATCAGATATTGGGCCGTAGAGCATATTTTTGTGATGATTTTGGCTGTGATAGTAGCACAAATAGGCCGCTCCAGGTCTAAAAAGGTGAGTTCCAGCAAAAAGAAGTTTAAAACCGTTACGGTATTTTATTTGATTGCTTTGCTCCTGATGCTTTCCAGAATCCCCTTTCATGAAGCAGGAAGGATGTTTAGGTAATGATTTTTTGTGCCTGTATTTTTATTTTATAAGCGAAAACCTCTTTGTGTCTTGGTGTCTCCGTGGTAAAAAATGGTGAACCACAAAGGCACCAAGACACAAAGAGGCACAAAGAATTTTGGTGTAAACGTTGTGCAACAGCCACAGGACGCTTGCGCCATATCATGGTTGTTAACTAGTTCCCACGACATCAAATAAAAGTTTGGTTTACTGCAACCTTTGGCCCTGATAGCACATCTTTATAGGCGAACCGGAGAACTAAAATTAAAACCATGTTCAAAAACTACCTTAAGATCGCTTTCAGGAATCTTCAAAAGCAAAAATTCTATGCTTTTATCAACATACTGGGTTTAACCATTGGCATAGCATCAACGCTGTTAATCGTTGTCTATATCGCAGATGAATTGAGTTTTGACCGTTTCCATAAAAAAGCTGACCATATTTACCGGGTTACTGTAAAAGCCGTGATTGCAGGACAAGCCTCAGAAATAGCCACCAGTTGTGGCCCATTGGCCCCCACGGCGCTCGAGGAATTTCCGGAAGTAAATGAAGCCGTAAGATTAACCCCACAATCCAATGTTGTGGTCTCTTTGGGAGAAAAATCCTTTACGGAAAAAAACCTGTTGCTAGCCGATTCCAATTTCTTTAAGGTATTTTCTTTCGAACTATTACAGGGAGATCCGGAAACAGTGTTAAATGCCCCTGATAAAGTTGTTTTAACCGAATCAATGGCCACAAAGTATTTTGCCTATACAGGAAGGGGTGATTCGTCGCCAATAGGCAAGTCGTTGCAAATCGGCGACAGTCCCTGTAAGGTGAGTGGTATTGCCACTGACCCTCCGGGTAACTCTCATTTGGACTTTGACATGGTCGTGTCCATAAGTACTTTGGGTGATGTCAGCAAACGGGAATGGACCAGCAATAATTTGTACACTTATCTGGTACTGAATCCCGAATCCAACCAGCAGGATTTAGCACGCAAGTTTAACACACTGGTGGAAAAATACGTCGGGCCGGAAATTGAACAGTACCTGGGAGCTTCCCTGCAAAAGTTCAGAGAGCAAGGTGGTGACTATGGGTATGCCTTGCAGCCGATGACCGATATTCATTTAAAATCTAATCTCGATAATGAGATGGGCCCCAATGGAGATATCGACTACCTGTATATCTTCGGGGTGATTGCCATTTTCATCGTCACTATTGCCTGCATCAATTTTATGAATCTCTCTACTGCGAGATCGGCAAACCGCGCCAAGGAAGTAGGAATCAGGAAGGCTTCAGGTGCAGAGAGAAGAGGCCTGATCAATCAGTTTTTAACGGAATCAATGCTTTTCAGCGTTGTTTCCAACCTACTGGCCATGGGATTAATCTTACTTTTGTTGCCACTTTTTAATAACCTTGCCGGTAAAGAAATATCTTTTCTGATGTTATTGGACGGTACCGTCCTGGGAGGAATAGCAGGTATCATTATCATCATTGGAATGCTTGCAGGAAGTTATCCGTCTTTGTATTTGACATCTTTTAAACCTGCTGAAGTATTGAAAGGTAAAATACGGGCTGGCTTTAAAAGCAAGGGTATCAGAAGTGTCCTGGTAGTTTTTCAATTTACCATCTCCATCGGCCTGATTATCAGCACACTGATAGTTTATAAGCAACTGAATATGATGCAAACCAGGAATCTGGGATTTAATCAGGAAAATGTGCTTGTCATTGATAATGCTTCCCAGTTGCGTGAAAACCGGGAAGTTTTTAAAAACGATTTAAAAAACTATCACGGAATTACCCATGTAAGTAGTAGTAGTTCACTACCACCCGGCCTGGATAACAACACCATTTTCAGGGCAATGGGAAAAAATCAGAAAGACCGGCTATTGCAGTGGTACTATGCGGATCAGGATCATTTGGCTGCCATGGATATTGAGTTAAAGGATGGCAGGTTTTTTTCAGTAGACTTCCCTTCCGATTCATCCGCTATTATCCTGAATGAAACAGCCATGAAGGCCATTGGCTGGGACAATTATGAAAACCAAAAGCTTATTACGTTTAGAAAAAGCCCGGAAGGTGAAGTATTGAATTTAATAGGGGTGGTAAAAGATTTTAACTTTGAAAGTCTGAAAAGCAGAATCAGGCCAATGGCGATTGTTCCGGGTGGTGGCAATCTGCTTTCAGTAAGGCTTGCGCCCGGTGACCTTCAGGAAAAAATCGATCTGATTAAAACCAAATGGAAGCAATATGTACCCGGTGCACCTTTCGACTATTATTTTCTGGATGAAAACCTGGAGAGCCTGTACCGGGCAGAGCAGCGCCTGTCTAAAATCTTTGTGTTGTTTACCACTTTAGCCATCGTGATCGCCTGCCTGGGTCTGCTGGGACTGGCGACTTTCACCGCCGAGCAGCGATCTAAGGAAATAGGGATCCGCAAGGTATTAGGTGCAACCGCAAGTCATGTAGTGATCCTGATGTCCGGGGAATTTACAAAATTGGTGTTGATTTCGTTTATGCTCGCCATTCCGCTGGCCTATTTGTTTCTGTCAAAATGGCTGCAAGGATTTGCTTATAAGGTAGATATTGGCATTGTCAGCTTTCTGGCCGGTGGATTTATTTCTTTGTTAATCGCCTGGCTAACGGTCAGCTATCAATCATTTAAAGCTGCCACGGCAAATCCTGTGAATTCGTTGCGCAGTGAATAAAGGAGGCAACGAATTTACGAACAAACCTCCTCACTTCCTTGAATTATTCGCTGGTTTTACGGACAGTCTCCACCACCACATTATGGTTGGTATAGATACAGATATCAGCGGCAATCCCGAGGCTTTCCTTTACCATTTCTTCAGCACTTAGCGAGGTGCTATGTTTTTTCAAAGCGACCGCAGCAGCCTTGGCAAACATGCTGCCGGAACCGATAGCTGCTATTTCATCATCCGGCTCTAAGACATCACCTGTACCGGAAAGTATAAGGATTTCTTCTTTATTGGCCAAAATCAACATAGCTTCCAGCCTTCTTAAATAACGGTCCATTCGCCAGTCTTTGGCTAATTCAATCGCCGCCCGCTTCATGTTTCCCCCATAAGCACTCAACTTTTCATCAAACCTTTCCAACAAAGTAAATGCATCAGCAGTAGAGCCGGCAAAACCGGTGACAATTTTACCTTCCTGCAATTTTCTGATCTTCTTCACATTGCTTTTGGCAACGGTATTACCCATAGTAGCCTGTCCGTCAGCACCAATAGCCACCTCGCCATTATGTTTGATAGCGACTACGGTAGTTGATTTTATTTTTGTCATTACAAATTCTTTTTTTAGAAATTATTGGCCCATGAATTTTCATCGGCCTTCCAATATTACACAATAATGATGCAGAAGTTAAAATTCATGACAAATTATCAGTGAATTCAGCCGCAGTGCAGGCAACAGCAGCCCGATAGCAACCCACGCAACAATTTTGTTGCTAAAGGTTGTCAGCAGGGGATACCGATGGTCTGGTCAGTCATAGCATGGCTCCAGCCATACTATGACTATAAAGAAATTTATACGAGGATCCTGATGGGATCTTCAAGAATGCTTTTAAAAGTTTTAAGAAAGGCCGAGCCCACCGCTCCGTCAACTACCCTGTGATCACAGGACAGGGTGACCTTCATAACATTCCCGGGAACCAACTGACCGTCTTTCACTATGGCAGTCTCCTTGATAGCGCCGACGGCCATAATACAAGCGTCAGGAGGATTAATAATGGCCGTGAATTCTTCTATACCAAACATTCCCAGATTAGAAATGGTGAAGGTATTGCCCTCCCAGTCTGCTGGTTGCAGCTTTTTGTTATGGGCTTTTTGAGCCAAATCCTTGACTTCGGCGGCAATATGCGAAAGTGGTTTATTGTCCGCAAACCTGACAACAGGTACCAGCAGGCCGTCTTCCACGGCAACTGCCACTCCGATATGAATGTGATGGTTTTTTCTAATTTTATCACCTAACCAGGCGGCATTAACATCAGGATGTTGTCTCAATGCTGCGGCTGCGGCTTTAATAACGAGGTCGTTGAATGAGATTTTTACCGGAGAAACCTCATTAAGGCTTTTTCTGGCCTCAACAGCCTTATCCATGTTTATCTCCATGGTAAGGTAAAAATGGGGCGAGGTGAATTTACTTTCAGCCAATCGTTTAGCGATGGTTTTCCTCATCTGAGACACCGCTACCTCTTCAAAGCTTTCTTCACCGACTACCTGCGGAAGACTAACAACAGGAGCACCCTCAGGGGCCGCCGTGCTGACAGAGGGCGCTTTAGCGGGCACAAAGGCCTCGACGTCCCTTTTAATAATTCTGCCATAATCACCTGTCCCCGGTATCTGCGACAGATCATAACCTTTTTCTTTGGCCAGTTTTTTCGCCAACGGAGACGCTTTGATACGGCCATTCGACGAAGTGCCGGCCGGCGCTTCGACCTTTGTTTCGGCTACAACCGGTGCTGTCACAGTTGCACTGGCGGTGGTGGCTACAGCCGGTGCTGATGGTGCCGGTGATGAGGTCGTCGGTGACGCCGATGGTTGGGTAGGAGCACTATGAGCTTTAAGTAAAGTTTCATAATCTGCGCCTTTTTCTCCAATGATGGCGATGACACCATCAACTGCTATGGCTTCACCATCCTCGACCCCAACATAAAGCAAAGTACCGTCTTCGTATGACTCAAGGTCCATCGTGGCTTTGTCGGTTTCAACTTCCGCTAATATATCGCCGGACTGGACCGTATCGCCCACTTTTTTATGCCATACCGCTATGGTACCCTCTTCCATGGTATCGCTCATTTTAGGCATGGTGATAACACTGGCATTGATACCGGAAGTGTCAACATCTTCTGTGGCTGCCGGAGCGGGTTCAGATGCCTGCGATTGTGGCGCTGCTGCAGCCTGACTACCAGAGCCGCCCTGCTCAATATCTTTTAAAATATCGTCTATATTCTCCCCTTTTTGACCTATAATAGCAATTACACCATCTACAGGAACCGCCTCTTTCTCTTTTGCACCGATGTATAACAACACGCCGTCTTCATAAGATTCCAGATCCATGGTCGCCTTGTCGGTTTCAACTTCCGCCAAAACATCACCTGATTTGACCGTGTCTCCTTCTTTTACCAACCAACTCGCGATCACGCCCTCTTCCATGGTGTCGCTCATTTTGGGCATTTTAATAACTTCTGCCATTTTTTATTCTATATAAAGTATGTGCCAGTAAATAATAATTTTCTCAAAATAAAGATGAAGTAATAACTTATAAAAATAAAATTTACTTTTATTTAATTCAATCAAGGATTTTTTGTCTGTTTCCTGTTACTCCAAATAAGTGCTTTTTCTAAAACCCAATATTGGCTATGGTAAATTCAACTTTAACGTCATTCAATTCCGGAACCACACTTACCCTAACGCCCAAATCAAATAACCGGTTATATCGCAAAATGTTTAAATCTGAACTCAACTCTATACCGTAGGAGTTAAACGTGTCGTTGAATCTTTGAATCTCTCCATAGGCATAATCGTAAAACAAATTGGCTTTAATACGCTGAAAATTCAGAACAGGCCCCAGCGCCAGATCGGGATAAATCAAAGGGAGCATATAATCCGCTTTAAGATGGTATAGGTCCTGAAAATTGGTAGCACTATAACCCCGGGGAAAAAAGAAGTAACTGGGAAACAAATACGTATTTTCCCTTGGTTCCGGGCCCTGAAATATAATTTCCTGGTACTGATACCCTCCTCTTAGCCGCAAAGAATGATGTTTAACCAGGCCGGGCAAAAAGAGCTGCACCTCAGTAGCCAGGTATTTACCTTCAAAATCACCTTCGATGGGCGTATGCTGATAATTAAGAAAAAATGTTTGCCCCCATTTACTGAAAATATCGCGTCTGGCCCTTTTTAGCAGCCTGTTAAAGGTTATCGTATGTTCCAATGCCTTTAAATTTCCGTCAGAAAGCTGATCGATAATGCGGAAGCTCTGGTTAAAGTCCTCCACCTGTGTGAGACTCGCATTGCTTCCGAATGAAAGCCCCGTCAAATATTTGGAGCGGGTCAAAGTGAACGGCAAACGGTAGCCAAAACTAAAACCTTGTTCCTTCCACCTGAAATTAACCCGGTCAATGCGGTTCGTTTGTTCATTGGGTACATTTTCAAAGGTAGAACGATTACTAAACCGGTACTCAAAATCAAGAATCGGATACAACCCCTGATAACTGATGTTGACAATGCCGGAGCCTGCATCTTCATTCACATCATAGCCATATCCCAACGATGTGGAAATGGTGCTTAACACATCACGCATTTCCAACCCCACAAACAACGAACTGTTAGTCGTATTGATTTCAGGCCCCCAGCTATGGGGATTGATGAATCCGGTGGCTTTCGCATAATTGGTAACAGGATAGCTTTTATTAGGAACATCCTCCAGGATGTGCTCATTTTGTTCCTGCTCCACAATTTGCTCATAATACCGCACATTCCGGTCTTCTATGTTTTCAATGGGTTTCCAAAGCATGGTGTCCAAAGGCATTTTTACCACATTAAAACCATCTTTTTGAAAATCGCTGAAACAGATGGATTGCCCGTCTTCTGCGACCGCGGGGTTGTAGGCACCATATTTTCTGGAAGTCACCTGATAGCGCCGTTTATCACGCAGATTTATCGCGTAGATATTATCAATGCCGTTGTAAGGGGAATTGTAAAATATAAAATGCTTATAAGGCATCGGATGTCCGATATTTTCATTCGACTCAGGAATGATCATACTTTCCTTTCCACTGACCACATCCATTGAAATCATGGATTTGCCTGCCTGGCCGGATTTAAGCACGACAATTGCCTCTCCATCGTCCGTCCATCTTGGCATGCTCAAGAAGCGGTTTTCCGGATTGGGAAAACGTTTTATCTCTTTTCCGGAGCTCGTATCCAGGATTACCAGATGGTATTGGTTTTCATCAGTGGTTAAAACCGTGGCTACCCGGGTAGCATCCGGAGACAAGGCGGCTGATGCATATCGATTTTTTCTTCCCAGCGTGCGTAGCTTTTTATTTTTCAAATCATAAAGTTTGATCACAGAAAAGTTTTTGGCGCCCCACCTTGGATCGAACTCAAATTCATTCCATGCCACGATACCGTTTTGTAAAGACAGCATACCTGTGTTATTGACAATTCCGGGGATGAAAACTACTCGTTCATTTCCCATATCATCCAGTTTAACCAGTTGGTCAATATCTCCGATCCCGGATTTCAGGGCCAGCACATGGCCGGAATCCAGTACAAGTGGGTTGTGATAGCTGGTGTAAGCCTTACTTTTCCGTTGATTAATTACAGTCACTGGTGTTTCCGATAAACCGTCAAGCTGCCACGTCCACAGCCCCTCCATCTCCGTCATCATATTATCGTAGGTTTCCAGCAGGTTCTTCCCAGTCACTTTTTTTAATGAATTAGAAAACGTAAAAGGAATAAAAGGCCAGCCAAAGGCTTTTTGGGTGACTCCGGACCAGCTTTCGGCCCCGTGTTCATTTCTGACATGGGTGGTCAGGAAATATCCCAGACGATAATGGTCCGGCACAAAATGTTTGAAAGACCGCAGATGCTGCTTATTATAATTAAAGGCACCTCGTTCCAGTAAATTTGTCCTGAAAACCAGGTCGAAGCGTGGTATCCGGCCCCTTCCACTGGGCGTTAACGCAGTTTCTATGCCTATCGCATCACCTTCCCAAAACCAATCAGGCACCGAGAGGTCTGCCCACAGGCTCTGCGCCGCCTGACCAAAAAGCAGGTAAAAAAACTTGTTAAACCCGGTCAGGCTCTTATCGAACTGGACCACATGGCGGAATTCATGTACCGCCAGCAGGTCAAACCAATCATTGGTGCCCAGAAAATTGTAATCCTGTGGCGGGGTAGTAAAAAATTCTGACCTGCGGGGCCCCAGAGCTACAAAGCCATTGGGTATTGAATTTTGATTTTGCAGGATTAATGACAACTTCCGCGGACGTGATTCCAGGGTCCTGGATACAGGCTCATAAATTGTTTCCATCAGGTTGGCCACACGTTGTGCATTTTTTTCATAGCCATGGGGAAACAAAATTTTGAAATTGGGGGTGTTGATCTGATGCCACTTTAAAGAAGTGGGATTATTCTCCAAAAGTCCAGCCTGACCATTAGCGGCTAAAACGGCGCAAAATAAAAAATAAAAAATTGCTGCAAGACCCTTTCTCATCCACTTACACTTTTTTATATCCACAAATCGGTAAAATATCTACTTCTAAATAAAGTATTTGCCGTACAAATAAACAAATCCGCAAAAGGTTAATTTTTAATTTAAATTCCGATTTTAGAACGTCTTTTCGACTTTACTTAGTACAGTAAAATATTGGTGGAAGTTCCATTATTTGTACAGCATTCATTAAATTCAGACTTTATTAACTATACAAATCAATGACAATGCATAAACAACTGAAGCAACCGTTAAACTGGCCCGTGGTAATCTCAGGCATCGTACTGGCGATGACTTCCCTGCTTTTACCGGCCCAAAAAAAATCCTATGAAAACCTGCAGGACGCTCTGTACTCAGGGGCGAAATTAAGAGGGGCAAGTGGCCCTGAAAACATCAATTGGATCGACGGAGGGGATAAATTTTCATATGTGAAGAGAAATAGGGATGACGGTTCCCGCGAAATCAGATCTTTTGTCCCCAAAAACGGGCAGGATGCGCTGGTATTCGATGGAAAGGGATTAACTTTTCCCGGTACCGATGAACCTTTTCAGTATGTTTCCTTTCATTGGTCGCAGGATTCGAAACATATACTTTTTCAAAGCAACTTTCGAAAGATCTGGAGGCGTTCCGGTATCTCCGATTATTATTTTTATTCACTGAAAGACAAGTCTTTACGGCTGGTAGCCAGGGATGCCCAGACGGCAGAACTATCACCCGACGGCCAAAAAATAGGTTATGAAAGGAAAGGGAATTTATTTGTTTTCGATTTCACATCAGGCAAAGAGACCCAACTGACCCATGATGCCGCCGAGCATTTTTATAACGGAAGGTTTGGCTGGGCCTATGAAGAAGAATTTGGATTGGCCCAGGCATGGGTCTGGTCTCCTGACAGCAAGTTTATTGCCTTTTGGCAGTCTGATGAGCGGGAAGTTCCGGTATTTCAAATGACAGATTACAGCGGTAAACACGCCGAATATGTCAACGTCCGCTATCCAAAAGTAGGAGATGTAAATCCTGTAGTGAAAATTGGTGTCATCGATATCGCCTCACGATCCAATCAGTGGATGGATGTAGCCCTGAATGACGGGTATATTCCCAGGATTTATTGGACTGCCAGGGCCGGGGAGTTGGCGATTACACACCTCAACAGGAAACAAAACAGACTTACACTCAGTTTTCATGATGTAAAAACCGGTAAAGGAAAGACCATTATGCAGGAGACATCCGAACAATGGATTGACATTTTTGATTTCTTTGCCGGTGTCAATCACCTGTTTTTCTTTCCTGAAGATACGGAATCATTTTTGTGGATTTCAGACAGAAACGGCTGGAGCCATATTTACAGGTACAACTATGATGGTAAATTGCTAAACCAAGTTACCCGGGGAGAATGGGAGGTAGTAACTGTCGAGGCTGTAGATACCAGGAAAAACACAATTTACTATACCTCCACAGAAAAATCACCCCTTGAAAGGCATCTTTACACCATTAACTTCGATGGAAATGGCAAAAAACGGCTAACTGAGGGCGACGGCAGACACCATGTCGATCTCTCACCCAATGGCAAGTACTTGATAGATCGCTTTTCCAATGTAAACACTCCTACACAGGTGGCTTTATGGTCTACGAGGGGCAAAATGTTACACCGGTTTGAGGATAACAATGAGGTTTCAGAATTCATTAATGGCCATGTTTACGCCCCCAGGGAATTGATGCAATTCACTACAACCGACGGGCAAACCCTAGATATTTATGTAGTCAAACCCATCGATTTCGATCCGAACACCCCTTATCCCCTGGTACTGAACATTTACGGTGGTCCCGGGGCACAATCTGTCTACAACGAGTTTGGCACCAATAGCTGGGAGCAATATCTGGCACAAAGTGGTTACGTGGTGGCCAATGTCAATAACCGGGGTAGTGGTGGTTATGGCAGTAAATTCGAAAAGATAGTTTACGAAAACCTGGGCAAATGGGAAAGCCATGATTTTGTGGAAACGGCAAAATTTCTGGGTGGTAAACCCTGGGTCGATGAAGACAATATGGCCATAAGAGGGCATAGTTATGGCGGATACATGGCCAGTTTTACAGTGCTTAATCATCCCGGTGTCTTTAAAGTATCATTGGTCGGGGCCCCTGTCACTGATTGGCGCCTGTATGACAGTATTTACACCGAAAGGTATATGGGACTGTTGAGTGAAAATGAAGAGGGGTACATGCAAAGTTCATCTTCCACACACGCAGGTAAGCTGGAAGACAACATGTTTATTGCACATTCCGGTATGGATGAAAACGTGCATATGCAAAATACAATGCAATTGGTTAAGGCACTTATCGATAACGGGAAAGACGCGGACTTAAGGATTTATCCCCCGGGAGCCCATGGTGTGGCATATAGCGGCAAAAGTTACATTTTGTTATACAGCCAATATATGGCGTATCTCGACCGCCACCTAAAAGAGAAAATGCCAGTTAAAATGCCTTCCAAATAAGCATAACGGCAGTTTTCTGCTTTTAACTACCTGGCGGGCAAAGGGCCCGGGGCCTCTTTTATTTGGCCCCGGGCCTTTTCATTTCAGAATACCTGATCTCAAATCATCAGACAATATTACATGTCCCTTTTTTATTGATAATTATTTGCGAAATTTATTGATTAGTAGATTTTTTAAATTATTTACACCATGACCAGTCATACCCAAACGCCAGGCGCTCGCAAATACGGCATCCGTCACCTGATCTTATTTTTCCTGGTATTAACGGCAACTGTTACAGGAATCTTTTATTTTTCCGGTAGCACAGAGGCTGCCAAGAGCCCCCGGGATTCGGTGGACCCGGCATTCGGCGCCTATGTGGCAGCTTATACGGCCGGCGTAATATCCCGGGAATCGTCCATCAGAGTACGGTTTGCCGAAGCGTTTCAAGACCCAACACTTGTTGGAAAAGAGGCTGATAGGGCCCTCTTCAAAATAAAGCCTGCTGTTGAAGGGAAAGCCTATTGGACGGACAGCAAAACCATTGAATTTAAACCTGCCGGGTGGCTGGACTCAGGGAAAGAATACAAGGTGGCTTTTAAACTGAGTGATATGATGGAGGTGCCTGATGAACTGTCAGTATTTGAATTCGGTTTTCAAACATTGGCACAAAATTTTGAGGTAACGTTTGAGGGGCTTACTGTTTATGACAAAACCAACCTGCAAAGACAAAAACTGGTTGGCAACCTTGTTACGGCCGACATCGCTGATGCCCAAAAGGTAGAGAAAATACTGTCGGGCAGCCAAGACAATAAAAATCTCTCCATCACCTGGGAGCATGACCCCGATAAGAAAAATCATTCCTTCATTATAGAAGACATCATAAGAGGCGACGCTGCCGGCCGGGTAGAGGTCAAATGGGACGGTTCCCCGCTTGCTATCAAAAAGCGTGGCGAACAAATCATTCAGGTTCCGGCTATAGGAGATTTTAAATTGTTAAATGCCAGGGTAATTCATAATCCGGAACAATATGTCAGCCTGCAATTTTCAGATCCCCTGCTGGAAAAACAAGATTTAAATGGGTTAATAACGATAAGTAATTTAAGTGATTTTCGTTTTGTCATCGATGACAATGAAATCAGGGTTTATCCCCCGGTAAGACAGACAGGCCAAATGACTGTCAACCTCTTCCCAGGTATAAAAAACATTCAAAACTACAAAATGAAGGAGGCCAAAAGAATAGCGGTAGCTTTTGAACAAATAAAACCGGCCGTAAGGTTGGTGGGAAAAGGTGTTGTTTTGCCCAGCACTGACGGGTTGGTATTGCCCTTTGAAGCAGTGAGCCTGAAAGCAATACAGGTGCAGGTAACCAAGATTTACGAAAGCAACGTACCCCAGTTTTTACAGGTCAACAACCTGGAAGGCAACCGGGAAATCCACCGGGTGGGCAGACCTCTTTTGAAGAAAACTATTCCTTTAAGTAATCAGGGTGTCACAGATTTAGGTAAATGGAACAGATTCACCCTGGACCTTAGTCAGTTGATTGCGGCCGAACCAGGGGCTATTTATCAGGTACAACTGGGGTTTGGTCAAAAGCACGCAGCTTACAATTGTCCGGGCCAGGAAATCACCGAGGAAGGAATGACAAGTGTGGGCGAAGAAAACCGGGATGATTACGAAGAAGATGAATTTAGTTACTGGGACTCCTATGAAAACTATTCCTATGATCCCGATTATCGTTGGGAGGAACGGGACAACCCCTGCCATTCCTCCTATTACGCTTACGGGCGCAGGAGCGTAACCAGGAATTTGCTGGCCTCTGACCTGGGGTTGATTGCCAAGATGGGCAATGACCGGCAATTGATGGTCGCAGTTACTGATATTCAAACCACCACACCACTATCGGGAGTAACGATTGAAGTGTATGATTTCCAGCAACAATTGATTGAAAGCACCTTCACAGACACAGAGGGTTTTGTGAAAGTTGACCTTGCCAAGAAGCCTTACCTGATCATCGCCAAAAATAAGGAAGAAAGAGGTTACCTCAAAGTAGATGATGGCAATGCACTGTCATTGAGCAATTTTGATGTTTCGGGACAGGTGATCCGAAAAGGCATAAAAGGATTTCTGTATGGGGAAAGAGGTGTCTGGAGGCCGGGTGACGACATTTTTCTTACCTTTATTCTGGAAGATAAAAATGATCGGATTCCCGATAAGCATCCGGTTACTTTTGAACTGAAAAATCCCAAAGGTCAGATCAAACAAAGGCAGGTCAGGACTTCATCGGTAGGTGGCATGTATCATTTTGCTACCCGCACAGAAGATAGCGACCTCACCGGTAACTGGCTTGCCACGGTACAGGTAGGCGGAGCCACGTTTACAAAGACATTAAAAATTGAAACCATCAAACCCAACCGGTTAAAAATTAATCTGGATTTTGGCACGGACAAAATCACAGCCAGCCAGCAAAACCTGGCCGGTCAGCTCAAGGTCAACTGGCTCCATGGCGCCCCGGCCAGAAATTTAAAGGCTGAATTCGAAGTAGTTCTTAACCAGGGTACCACCACGTTTCCTAAATATGCCGAATATACCTTCGACGATCCGGCAAGGGAATTTTACAGTGAAAGTCAGAAGATTTTCGAGGGTTTCCTCGATGCCGGGGGCAATGCAACCATTAACGCCTCCCTGAGTCCCGAAAACGCAGCACCAGGTGTGCTAATGGCACATTTTAAAGGAAAAGTTTTTGAAAGCGGCGGCGGATTCAGCGTGGACCGGTTCAGCATTCCTTATTACCCGTATACCTCATTTGCCGGACTGAGAACACCTAAAGGAGACCGGGCGAGGGGTATGTTGCTGACCGATACCACCCATCGCGTGGATATTGTCACGGTCAATGCCAACGGCAAGCCGGTTTCAAGAACCGGCGTCGAGGTGGAATTGTATAAATTAGCGTGGCGATGGTGGTGGGATCAATCGAGCCAGAACATTTCCAACTACATCGGGCGGTCACACAACCTTCCACTGGAAAAGGCCAAAATCAATACTACCAACGGCCGGGGTAGCTGGCGGTTCAAGGTGAATTACCCGGAATGGGGAAGGTTTTTCATAAGGGCTTGTGATCCGATATCAGGACATTGTGCCGGAAAAGTAATCTATATGGACTGGCCCGGCTGGGCAGGACGTGGCCAGCGGGAATTTCCCGGGGCGGCATCGATGCTCTCATTTTCGGCTGATAAAGAAAAGTACAAGGTGGGTGAAGATGTGAAAATCAGCATCCCCGCAAGTGACAACGGCAGGGCTTTGATCAGCATAGAAAATGGTACAGGGATCATTGACCAATATTGGCTGGAAACGCAAAAAGGAGAAACATCTTTTATATTCACCGTTACCGAAGCTATGGCCCCCAATATTTATGTGAACGTTAGTCTCATACAACCACATGCCCAGACTGCTAACGACCTGCCGGTCAGGCTTTATGGCATTCTACCCATCCGTATTGACAATTCCGACACACACCTCGATCCGGTCATAGATATGGCCGCTGAACTGGAGCCTGAAAAAGAAGTAACGATTAAAATCTCCGAAGCTGACGGCAAGCCGATGGCCTACACCGTGGCAGTAGTTGATGAAGGTTTGCTGGATCTTACCAGGTTTAAAACACCCGACGCCTGGCAATCCTTTTACGCCCGCGAAGCATTGGGTGTAAAGACCTGGGATATTTTTGAAGATGTAATCGGTGCTTACGGAGGAAATCTGGAACGTATTTTGGCGATTGGTGGTGACGAAAGCGGAGGCGAGGAAGCAAGTACCAAAGTAAACCGCTTTAAACCGGTAGTAAGATATCTTGGCCCCTTTTACCTGGAAGCCAACAAAAAAGCTACCCACACATTTATGATGCCTCAATACATTGGTTCGGTAAAAACTATGGTAGTCGCCGCCCATAACGGGGCTTATGGCAAAGCAGAAGCAGTAACCCCGGTGAGGCAGTCATTGATGGTATTGGGCACATTACCCAGGGTACTTGGACCTGGCGAAAACGTCTTCTTGCCCGCTAACATCTTTGTGTCCGATGCATCGATCAAAAATGTCAATGTCGATGTCAGCACCAATGACCGGTTTATACTGGAAGGGCCACAAACCAAAAAACTACGTTTCAACGGCCCTTCCGATCAGTTGGTGGACTTCGCCTTGCAGGTCAAACCACACCTGGGTGTAGGAAAAGTTACGATCAATGCCCAATCCGGCAATGAAAAAGCCCGGTATGACATAGAAATCGAGGTAAGGAATCCAAACCCTCCGGTGGTTGAAGTGATAGACCAGCTCATCCCTGCCGGACAAACCTGGGAAACTGATTTTGAAAATGTGGGGATGGCAGGGACTAATTCAGGCATGCTGGAAGTATACAGCATCCCTCCTATCAACCTGGAAAAAAGATTACGGTATTTACTTAGTTATCCTCATGGCTGCATTGAGCAAACCGTTTCTTCTGCCTTTCCACAATTGTATCTTACTGACGTAATGGAAATGCATGAAACCGGTATACAAAAAATTCAGCGAAATGTAAACGCGGCCATAGCGAGGTTGCAATCCTTTCAAAACAGTGATGGCGGCTTTAGTTATTGGCCTGGTCAGTCACACTATGATGACTGGTCGACCAGCTATGTCGGTCATTTTCTCATAGAAGCCCAAAGCAAGGGTTATTTGATTCCTGCCGAATTATTAAGAAAGTGGAAACAATTCCAAAGAAAAGCTGCCAGAAAATGGCGTAAAAACCCCAACTATCGCAGAAGTGACCTCATCCAGGCTTACCGTTTGTATACGCTGGCACTGGATAATTCCCCTGAAAAAGGCGCGATGAACCGGCTTAGGGAAAGTAAAGACCTTTCCAATGTGGCTAAATGGCAGCTAGCGGCAGCTTATCAGTTGGCCGGGCAATCCGGCGCAGCCAAAAGCCTTATTAACAACGCTGTTACCACCGTACAACCTTACCAGGAACAAACCTACACATACGGTTCCAATATCAGAGATCAGGCGATAATCTTGCAAACTTTGAGTTTAATGGGGGAAAAAGAAAAAGGTTTTGCCCTGATGAAAATGCTATCTGAACACCTTAGTAACAACAATTACTGGATGAGCACACAAACCACTGCCTTCTGCCTTGTTGCGGCTACCGAATTTATGCAATTGGAAAAACCGGAAGGGGGAATTGCATTCAAATTCAAACTGAATGACCAACAGGAAACATCGGCGACAACCGCCTTGTCTATGGCCCAAAAGACCCTGGAAGTCGATGCCAGGCCCATGGGCAAAATGAGTGTGACCAATACCGGCAAGCAGCAAATGTATGCCAGACTTGTGCTGGAAGGTACACCTGAAACAGGCGATAATACCCAGGCCTCGAATAACCTCAGCATATCGGTAATCTACAAAGACATGGATGGTAACATCATCGATCCGTTTGTCTTGGAACAAGGTACCGACTTCACTGCAGAAGTTACTTTGAGTAACCCCGGCCTGAGAGGACATTATCATGAGCTGGCCCTTACACAAATCTTTCCATCAGGGTGGGAAATCATCAATAACCGTATGGATAACACCGACTACCCCGGGGAAAATGATCAGCCACAGTATCAGGACATCAGGGACGACAGGGTCTACACTTATTTCGACTTACAGGCTAACAAAAGAAAAACATTCCGTATTATGCTCAACGCCAGTTATGCAGGCCGGTTTTATCTCCCTGCTATCTATTGTGAGGCAATGTATGACAACACTATCAATGCCAGAAAGCCAGGAAAATGGGTAGAAGTTAAAAAGGCCGGCGTACAGTGATACCCCCCTCGACCACTGCGCAGGAATTAATATTGCCAACTTTCTTACCTGGTACTGTTTAGCGGAAGAAAGATTAGGGATTTTCCCCTAATCATGTGAAATTATCGCAAAAATAAATGTATGAGACTTTTACATGTGTTCAGGCTCGGTGCAGTTGGCGTGGTGTTATGCTTATTGCTTAATAATGTAGTGGGTAAAAGGCTTGATCCGAATCCTTCAGAAGCTTGGAAGTTAAAATTCGCGAGCTCCATCAACTGGCAACAGATTACACCCTTTGGTAACCTCGTTGTAAGTACCAATGACGGCTTATATGGCATCGACCCTGAGAAAGGCCGGATTACCTGGCAGATTAAAAGGTTGGGAAATATCCCTGCTGATAGTTACCAGGTCTTGCCAAATACCTTTTACGCACAAATATCACTGGCAAACCAGGTAATCATATTGGACCCCTATGAGGGTAAAATACTTTCGGATACCAAAAAAGCAGGATTTACATCGGTAATAGCCAAAAATGTATTGTTTGAATCCAGAACCATTCTCATCTGCGGCTACAAAGAAAAACTGAAGACATCGTTTAGCCTTTTCGATATCGCGACAGGTAAAGAATTATGGAATAACGGCGAATTTTTTACCGGCTCCGGTGGGTTAGGAGAAGTCATGAACAGTTTAAAAGTTACGCAGGCTTCACCGGAAAATCATGAAGTCGCGGCCTTTAACCTGATAGAAGCCGGCGGACAAGGATTTATTATGGTTAACAGCCAGGGTATTTTTAATATCAACACACAAACCGGTCAGTTAATCTGGAAAGCAGAGCTACCTGAACCGGAGGGGGTGGTTTCGGATTCCAGTAAATCCCGGCTCATCAGATCCGCGTCCGGCGCTTATTTTTATTACCTTAAATCAGGATACCTCATGGGTTATGATGTAATTGATGGCCGGCAACTATGGCCTGAGGTTGTAAACATTAACGGACCGGACAATGAAATTATCAGCCATCAAAAAGGATTAATCATTTTGCCTGGAATCGATACGCTCAATACTATGTCAAAGACCAATATTCATTTAGTAGATTATCAGACCGGGCAAACCTTATGGGGCAAAAGGAATCTATGGAACAAAAAGGCTGGGGGTATTGATGTACCAGGGGCAGTGGTGAACATCGGTCGCATTGATAATGACTTCTTATTGACCATGACCAAGGGTGATGTTTCATACTTAAACATCCTGGATACTGACCATGGAAAGTTGAAGTTTGAGCATTCCCTGCCAATCAATGGGAGGTTAGAGTATACCGAAATGACCAACAGCGGTTTGCTATACATCACAAGACCTGGCCCCGAAAACAGTGGCGAAATTAACATTTTCGATTTAAAAACCGGTCAGCCTAAACTGGCAAAATCCATTAAGTCCGGAATAATGGCAGGCAAAACTAAATATAAAGCTGACCGGTTCAGATTGCTAAGGGTTTTTAAGAAAAATTTTCTTTACGTTTTCTCCAGTGAGGAACGAACCCTTTATGAAGTTAATCTGGATAACGCTCAGTTGCGTATCCTCAGAGAGAAGATCACCTTTGAAGGAGAGGAAACACCTACCCATGTGGAGGTAAGGAATGATGGTTTACTTTTAAATTCGGCGCAAAACATAGCATTGATTGGTTTTGACGGACAGATGAGATTTCAGAAGTATTATCCGCCCCCTGATCAGCCGGGTACTTTAAGAGCCTTCCATAATATGAATGCTGTTTTAGACGCGCTATGTCGCCCACCAGCACAAATGGCAGGAGCAGTCCCTGGTCAGCCTATAGCACAGTCTGAAAACAACCTGGAAAAGGGAAATCAGGCATTAATTAACAATACTTATGACAGCCAGAGACAAAAGGCCCGTGCTTATTCACCTGCGGCCATGATAGCCGCACAGCGGAGGTTCAAAGCAAGCACACGTTCATCGGACTTCATTTTTATGCTAGTCAGCCTGGAGAAGCAAAACACCAGTGCTCCCGGATCTCAGGGAGGCCTTAATTACGGACTGGTAAGGGTCAGCAAAGACACCGGAGAAATTTTTGAAACCATCAGGATGAGGTGTGAAAAAGAGCCTAGCTACCAGGTAGATGATATTTTAAACGCCATTTATTACCGGCAAAATCCCAAAGAAATTGTGAGTTACAAATTCCACTAATAGCCATCCGAAATCTTCTCACAACAGATTTCAGGGCTACTGTATGGATCAGCAACAAGATAGTGAGGCCAGTTGACCAGGAAGCCAAAAAACCGGAAAGCGACAAAATCTTATCCTGCCATTAGAATATTTGATGGATGGTAACCTCTTTACCATTGAAAACAATTTTCTCGTTTTCTTTGTGCCCATACAAGGCCTGACCTATGGGTGAGGCCAAAGAAATTGTAAAGTAAACGGTATCATTAACATCCATCTTACCGGCAGGCACCGCAACAAAAAAATTTCCCATGGAAGTTTTAACCACACTGCCCAAATCAACCTTCCGGCTTGTTTCTTCTATACTTATCTGATGCAGGACCTTTCTAAGCTTTAAAGCCTCCTCCATTTGAAAAGTCAGTTTTTCCATTTCCAATTGCATCATAGCCCGGTCTGTTTCATATTTATCCCCCACACTACTCTTAGCCTCCAGGTTAGCGGCCTGACGGGCTGTGTCCATAGCGTTCCCGGTGGAAGTAATCCTGGCTTCAACAGTTGCCCGGCACTGTTCATACAAACTGCTTTTTATATCCCAATATTCTTCCATTACTACTAGTTAATCAAAAAAATCTACATTTACCCTTTAATCCATTGATTTTTTAACACACACTTTTTAAAAACACCTCGATAGCCCACAAGAGTATCGATCTATGGAAAACCGGCAAAAAACTATACCGTAACAATCCTGATGAATGACCGGTCAGAACAAATAAGATCGATAACAGGGAATTTTTTTCATAAAAATTTTTTAAATTCTTAGAATTTTGTTCATCATAAAACACTAATTAACATCTGTAAACATGAAGGCGCGAAAAATCTTACTTTCCGAAAACGAGATTCCCGACAAATGGTACAATATTGTGGCTGATATGCCCAATAAACCGTTGCCCCCATTACATCCTGGCACTAAAGAACCCATTGGTCCCGAGGCGTTGGCACCACTTTTTCCCATGGAATTGATTAAACAGGAAGTCAGTGCTGAAAAATGGATCGACATACCCGATGAAGTCCGCAATGTCTACTCACTATGGCGCCCTACTCCGCTTTACAGAGCTTACAACTTCGAAAAAATGCTGGATACCCCCGCCAGGATTTATTACAAATATGAGGGGGTAAGCCCCTCCGGATCGCATAAGCCCAACACTGCCGTAGCACAGGCCTATTATAACAGGCAGGAGGGAGTAAAACGTATCACCACCGAAACCGGGGCCGGTCAGTGGGGTAGTGCATTGAGCTTTGCCTGCCATCTATTTAACATTGGCTGTGAGGTTTATATGGTAAAAATCAGCTATGAGCAAAAACCTTATCGAAAAATAATGATTAACACCTGGGGGGCAGAGGTATTTGCCTCACCTACCGATAAAACCGAAGCCGGCAGAAAAATACTGGCGCAGGATCCCGGCTCTCCGGGAAGTCTTGGCATTGCTATTTCTGAAGCTGTCGAAAGGGCAGCCATGGATGACAGTACAAAGTATTCCCTGGGAAGTGTGTTGAACCATGTACTGATGCACCAGACCATAGTTGGGCAAGAGGCATTGTTACAAATGGAAAAGGCCGGGTATTTACCTGACATAGTCATTGCTCCTTTCGGTGGTGGCTCCAATTTTGCGGGATTAACTTTTCCGTTTTTACGGCTCAACTTCGATGAAGGGAAAAATATCCGCTGCATAGCCAGTGAACCTGCCTCCTGTCCAAAACTGACAAGAGGAGTGTTCAGATATGATTTCGGGGACACCGTAGGCATGACGCCCCTGTTGCCTATGTATACGCTGGGTCATAATTTCGTGCCCGCCCCTATCCACGCCGGCGGATTACGCTATCACGGCGCCGGTGTGGTGGTAAGTCAATTATTGAAAGATCATCTTATTGAAGCCGAATCCCATGATCAACTGGCATGCTTCGAGGTCGGCGTTAAATTTGCCAGGGCCGAAGGCATCATTCCTGCACCCGAGGCTAATCATGGTATTGCCACCGTGGTCAAGGAAGCTATGAAGTGTAAGGAAGAAGGCATCTCCAAAACCATCCTGTTTAACCTTTGTGGTCATGGAAATTTCGATATGGCAGCTTATGATGCCTATTTCCAGGGCAATCTGGTCAAACATGAAATTACCACGGATGACATCAACGCCTCGCTGGCCGAGCTAAATACGCCTGAGATAAACTGACAGACAAGCAACTGGTTGGGTTATAGTTATGGGGCTATGACTATGAGAAATAACCATTTCGCTGAAGAACCAACTTCAATAAATGGTTGACTTTGACATACGGATATCTGAAAACCAGAACTTTTCAACTTGTTCACCAATTGTATACCCCCCAAAATCATCCTAAAGAAATGATTGTCGTAACATTGCAGTAAGCATGAATTTTGGCAGAAGCGGAGGAAAATCTGGTCAAAATCCAGGAGATTATGACGGAAGAATCCCTCCAAAACCTGACCATATTCGGGTTGAACTTGATCACCGACGTATTAAAAATTGCCAATAATGTGCTGATTGGGGAAATAGAAGCCCAAAAGGGAAATTATGAATTGGCTGTAGAAAATCTGAAAGCTGCTATCCACACGGAAGATCACCTCATCTATAATGAACCGCCGGGCTGGTTCTTTTCGGTAAGACATCATCTGGGTGCTTTGTTTTTGGAAATGGGCAGGTATGAAGAAGCAGAAAAGGTTTTAAAAGAAGATTTGGTCAAATATCCCGAAAATGGATGGGCATTAAGCGGATTGATGGTCAGTCTTGAAAAACAAAATAAAAAAGAGGAGGCCGAAAACGCGAAAACAGATTCGAAAAAGCCTGGCAGTGGGCCAATGTCGAACTTCAGGGGTCACTTATTGCTCAGCATTCTTATGATGTATACGATAACCAGCATTTATTGAAAAGTACACTTGCCTACAATAAAGTAGAAGCATTGCCTGATTGCGGAATAAAACTATAAACCTAAAACCGGTTAAAGCTGCAACAATATAGTTTTTAAAGACTATGTTTTGCAGCTTTTTTCTTTTGGTGAAAAAAAACATCGGTTGAAGTACATGGCAATTCCGCCTGCTTTCGGACTTAATGACTGATTATTTCAAAAATTAAATCAACCACTATTTAATCTGAATATCCCTGCTTTGATTCAATTTTTGACGCTCATTTCCCGTAGGAACAAAAATGATCAACTCATTATCCCTGTGAACCGCATCGATATCAGCAACGATCGCCTTATTAGGAACAGGGATTTTTCTTAAAATCTGCGTCAAAGGTATTACCTGACCGCCCAGGGATACCTCATAGTTCATCCGGTGCATCAATAGCAACAGATTATTGAATACTCTCAGTTTTAGCCGGTCTGGCGATATGCTGGGAACCTTTATAGTGATAATAGTCTCGTTTTTATATTCTTCAATGTCTACTTTCGTTTGAATCATTCCTCCATTGATGGTATTATTTACATCAATGTTCAACATTATCTGGTCTATTCCATCTCGTTCAAATCTCATGTTATCCTCCTTGTTTTTACAACATGGTTACAAATAATGTACCGCTTTATAATTTAACGTAAATTCACAATAAAAGAATTCAGAATTTAGACAAAATGTCATTTACACTACCATTTAACGCAATTTTGTCCGGATGATCATCAAAATTCTTGAAATTTCTGCAAATCGCTTATTTTTGGCCATTCAAAACATAACCTGAAAATTAAATGACTGAAGAAGCATACATTGTGGAGGGTGTCAGAACCCCGGTTGGGCGGTTTGGTGGTAGCCTGTCACCTGTCAGGGCTGATGATCTTGGAGCCCTGGTTATCAAAAAGTTAGTAGAAAACCAAAGCGGCATTCCCCTGGAAGCCTATGACGAGGTGGTCATGGGCTGCGCCAACCAGGCCGGGGAAGACAACCGAAATGTTGCCAGAATGTGCCTGTTGCTGGCGGGCCTGCCGTGGTCGGTTCCTGGCGAGACGGTCAATCGATTGTGTTCCTCAGGCATGTCAGCAGTGGTGCATGCGAACCGCGCTATCAAATCCGGGGATGGGGATCTTTTCATCAGCGGCGGTGTGGAACATATGACCAGGGGGCCGCTGGTAATTTCCAAAGCCTCAAAGCCGTTTGGGCGGGATTCGGAAATGTATGACAGTAGTTTTGGCTGGCGTTTTATAAATCCCGGAATGAAAGCACTTTATGGTGTGGACAGTATGGGGCAGACTGCAGAAAATCTTGTTGAAATCCATAAAATCAGCCGTGAAGACCAGGACCGGTTTGCTTTTTGGTCACAGATGAAGGCATCCGCCGCACAGGATTCGGGCAGGCTGTCTGAAGAAATTGTGGCAGTGGAAATTCCACAACGTAAGGCCGATCCACTCATTTTTGACAAGGATGAGTTTATCAAACCCAACACCACTATGGAAGGGCTGGCCCAATTAAAGCCGGCATTTAAAAAACTATCGGAAGGTGGCACAGTTACGGCCGGCAATGCCTCCGGATTAAACGATGGCGCCGCCGCCATCCTGGTAGCCTCCGATGAAGCTGTCAAAGCACATTCACTGAAGCCTCTCGCCAGAATTGTCAGTTCGGCCGTAGTAGGTGTTGAGCCAAAAATTATGGGTATTGGCCCGGTAGAGGCTTCAAATAAGGCACTTAAAAAGGCCGGTTTAAGTATGGAAATGATGGATATCATCGAACTGAATGAAGCCTTTGCAGCCCAGTGCCTGGCCTGCATCCGGACATGGGGACTGGCTGATGACGATCCCAGGATCAATCCCAATGGCGGTGCTATCGCCATAGGCCACCCCCTGGGTGCATCCGGTACACGAATCCTGCTCACAGCCGCCCTGGAATTGCATCGGCAAAACAAGCGCTACGCTTTGGTTACCATGTGTGTGGGGGTCGGTCAAGGATATGCTACCATCATCGAGCGGGTGTCATAGCTAATTACTACCTTTCCAAATCCGCAGGCTGGATCAAATAGCCATAAACAAAATCTCCAGGCTTCACCCTGTATTTCTCCAATGGCATGGCCCCCCAACTGTTGTCCCCTCCTACTCCCATTTGACGGTGGTCAATATTGATGTTAACCAACGGCCTGACGGGGACATCGAAAGTGTGTTTTTGGGTTTTCTTGGATCCTCCGTCAAAATCGTCATTCAACTGATGATGGGCACTAAAATTGATCAAATCACCGGTTGAGGAGATTTTTATGCCAAAGCCATCACCATTTTGAAAGCTTACCCACCGGATATCGGTTTTATACCCGTTTTCCTGTGGTCTGCTGTAAGGGTAATAAAGATCTTTAACCTTCGCCCGATAGGTACCTACAAATGCCGCCGTATTCCGGTCCTCATAGTTTTCATGGGGTCCACGTCCATACCATGACACATTTTCAAACTGTTTTCCAATGGCAAAAACATGGCCTACCCTTGGTAAAACAGGTAAATTATCAGCCAGATCAGACACCTTGGTGATGACTAAAATTTCTCCTCTTGCATTGATATCATATGTGACAGATACTGCTCCCTGTACAGCAGGCAACTTATAAGCTGTCACCACTGAAAAGGTGCCATTTTTAACATTCCCTTTGGCGATCTTTCTTTTACCCTTGGCAGGATTGGTAATATACATCTCTTTTAAAGGCTGATTCAGGCTTGCGGTTTTCCATACCCCCAGTCGCTTAGGCATGTTAAAACCATAATCGTTGTCAATGGGGGCCCTCCAAAAGTTGGGGGCAATGGCTGAATTGATAATTTCTTTGCCTTCATAACGCAGGGAATACAGTTTTCCTGTCTTACGGTCAAAACGAATATCAAAACCCTGGCCACTGATCAGATAATCATCATCGTCAGATGACAAAGAGAGATGGCCCGGCGCATTTTTATCAAAATCAGCCGTTCCGGCATCGCTCAGTTTAAATTGCTCCCTGGCCAAAATATGACCGGCTTTTAATAAATCTCCATCAGTTTTTAATGACGCAGTGACGTTTAACAAGTATTCCTTTCCTGGCCGCATGGATGGAAGTGTTATGGATAAGGTGGTCTGTTCCCGGGGCCCCAGCGTGACTCCTGGCAGTGGCTGTTTTTTAACCACCACCCCATCTTCCAGCAACTCCCACTGAAAATTGAAATTGTCAAGATTGGTGAAATCGTAGCCGTTGTAAACAGTAAACGTCCCGTCAGTAGCATTAAATTCGCGGAATTTAATGTATTGATAAACCTTTTTGACCTCAAACAAAGACGGATGAGGGGTGCGGTCAGGGTTCACCAGGCCATTGAGGCAGAAGTTAGCGTCATTATGATAAGCCTGCCCCCCAAGATCACCTCCATAAGCCCAGTACGACTCGCCTTCCGGAGTTTTTGCCAGCAACCCCTGGTCCACCCAATCCCAGATAAATCCCCCCTGCAATACATCATATTTCTCAATCACATCCCAATATTCCTGTAAGTTTCCAACACTATTGCCCATGGCGTGGGCATACTCGCACATAATTAAAGGTCTTTCAGGGTTGTTTTCGGCATACCTGACGAGTTGCGGAATCAATGGGTACATAGGTGCCTGAATGTCGGTATTTTCAAATTGGGTTGCCCCTTCATATTGGACGGGCCTTGTTTTATCGCGATCCTTCAACCATCGATAAGTAACAAAAAAATTCTCCCCGTTGCCGGCTTCATTTCCCAACGACCACGTTACAATGCTGGTGAAATTCTTGTCCCGCTCATACATTCTTTCAGTGCGATCCAGGTGCATGGCTTTCCATTCGGGCAGGTAGGCCGGATGTTTTGACTCATCAAATGACCCCTGATTGGTGGCGCCCATACCATGGGTTTCGATGTTCGCTTCGTCGATCACATAAAAGCCATATTGGTCACACAACCGGTAAAAGCTGGCGTCTTTCGGGTAGTGGCTGCACCTGACGGCATTGATATTATTTTCTTTCATAATCCTGAGATCTTTCAATGTCAGTTCCTCGCTGACCACATGACCTGTTTTTTCATCATGATCATGCAGGTTCACCCCTTTTAAGCAGACGGCTACACCATTCACCATAAACTGATTATTTTTTATTTCTATTTTTCTGAAACCAATCTTATGACTGGTCACCTCCACAGTAGCCCCCTGCGGGTCTTTCAGATGTATAATGAGGGTATATAAATCAGGGGTCTCAGCAGTCCACTTTTTGACATTGCTAACCGTTTGATTAATGGAAATGTTTTTTTCAGCCCCAGCTTCGATATCAACAGTCTCTGTAACAGAAAACAGGTTCGTTCCGCCATCAGCCAAATCCACCTGCACCGCATAATCCGATACATTTTCCCCGGAAGAATTCCTGTAGGTAAGCTCAAGGTCAAACAGCCCGTTTCGATAGTTTCCATCCAGATCTGCGATCACCCTGAAGTCTTGTAAAGTGGTTTTAGGAGTTGCATACAGGTATACATCCCTGTCCATGCCACTAAGCCGCCAGAAATCCTGATCTTCCATATAACTTGCATCTGACCACCGGTACACTTCCACAGCGACCCTGTTTTCACCTGCCTTGAGATAAGGGGTAATGTTAAACTCCGCAGGTGTTTTGCTACCTTCATTGTAACCGACCTTATGACCATTCACCCAAATATACATAGCACTCCTTACCGCCCCGAAATGGATGAAAATATCCGTTCCCTGCCAATCTTCGGGAAGCTGAAAGTTTTTCCTGTAACTACCGACCGGGTTATAGTCATGAGGTATAAAAGGCGGATTCTTGGGAAAAGGATAAATAATGTTGGTGTAGATAGGGACACCAAACCCCTGCAACTCCCAATTGGATGGTACGGTGATATCTGTCCATTCCGAAACATCAAAGCTTTCTTTGTAGAAAAAGACAGGGCGGTCGGAAGGTCTTTTCACCCAGTTAAACTTCCATTGGCCATTCAGGGACTGATAAAATGGCGAAGCAGTGTAGTCATTTTCAATGGCTGTTTGCCGGTCTGTAAAACGGTAAAAAGAGGCATGTGCCTTTTCACGGTTGATTTGAAAGACTTCAGGGTTTTCCCAATCAAGCCGTTCCTGGGCCCGGGTACCTATGGTTACAGTCAGCAAACACAGGCAGGTCAATAGGGTTCTCATAGTGCGTATCAGGGTTTCGAAAGGTAAATAGTTAGCTATGGAAAGCGCAGGGCTCTCTTTTGCAATTTAAAAGAAAAAAATTAAACGTAGAAATAACGGTTATAAAAATAACCGTTATTCACCTCATCCCGAAGCAGGACATTTACCCTTGGGTTTTAAGCAATCGATACTGCTATACCTGGGAACATTTTGCCGGTCTCAAAATGATATCAGAGATATTGGAAACGGTATCTTTATAAGCTTCCAGATCTTTGATAGCGGCCCACTGCGGACTTTTGATAAAGGTCTCCCAGCTTTTATTCCGCTCATTCATATCCTTAAATACCAGCAGATACTGCAGATTGGGCATGAGGTCACCAAACAATGTTTCCCCGAAGAAAACCGGGGTCAGGCCGGTGTCTCTGAAAATCTGTATTTCTCCGGCCTCATTAAACATATCGATCTTTTTCTGAGCTTTCATGTAGTTGTGGCTTTCGTAAATACGCCATTCAAAAATCCGCTGCTCCCCTATCGTATTAATGGCCGGCTCTACCCTGGGCATACCTTTAAATGCCTTCATCAATCCTTTTTCCAAACGCGTATAAGCAGGATTGGAAATGGATGATTCCAAAAAATCTTTAGCCGCCTTTCCGTAGGTTTTGTCATCCAACAGTTTTTGCTGATAGGTCATTAAGGAATCGAGATTATCGTGAGGGATCAGCACGTACAAGGAGGGCTCGTTAGGTCCGTGCATCACATTAAAAACACCGATATTTTTAATTCCTAATTTGTTCAGAGCTGGAATGGCCGCTTCCTGATAGTAGTTTTCAGTTCGCTTTTTGTTGGTACCGGGCGGCAAGGCATATTTGATCCATTCCAGGTATTGTCCTTCATGCTCTGCGGTTGTATGAATGTTCGTAAAGGAAGCGACCGGTGCTGCCGCTAAAGGCCCCAATCCGGCCAGGAAATTTCTTCTTTTCATTTTAAATAGTCTTTTTAAAAAATTTTAAAAAATAAAGATAAGGAAGTCTTTGGTTATTAAAACTAAAAAATTCTTCTAACATCAGAGCAAGACAACAACCTGAAATACTGTTTCTGTTACCATTGCTACTTTGCGGTGTCTGCGTATGTTGAATCCGGTTTCCATGTCACTGACATTCACGTTTCTTGTCTATTAGATCAACGTAAAAAATTAAAGCCCGACAGTGAAACTCCTGAGCATTAGCTTTGTCAATGTTTTCAATCAGTCTGTTTTGACGTCTGAAATACCATTCATAAAACTTATCAGGAAGATTATTATCGAAGCCAATAACCTTCAAAATCAATTCACTAAAGTCCAATAAACCAGCACTGGCATCGACCTCTGCTTTATTTCAATCACTTATGAATTTTAAATTCTTCTTTAATCAGGGAAACGGGAAACTCAATGTTTGGTGGAAGAGGCAAAACAGGAGGGTTTTCAAAGATTTTTGTTTTCATAGTTTCAGGATTTTCATCGATACATTTATAATGAGCGGATAATAGTCTGATGCTATATCAAATCATGTATTGTTTTAATTATCCAAAAGAATAACTATAATATTGATATTAATTAAATAATAAATATCAAAAATGTCAATGAATTTTTGGATAACTTTCATATTGTGAATAGGATAAATGTTCGGCCATAATTATTTTAGGGCATGGACGATAATGAAAGATTGGCTCGAGCCTTTGGAAAAGCCTTACGTGAATTGAGAGAAAAAAAGAATTTATCACAGGCAAAAGTTGTCATTGCCAGTAACCATGATTTTACTACAATCACCTATCAGAGATACGATGCGGGAAAAAGGATTCATAAAATTCCTATGCTTATCAGAATAGCGAGAGCGTTCAAAGTTCATCCTTCGACCATTCTTGATTTAGCGCTTTCATATTATGAAAATGATAAGGAATGGTAATAGATTCCAACAGTTTTAAAATTTAAAAATGAATGGCATGATGTGTTAAAATGGCATATTTCTCACCTGTTTCAATTTTTTTTAACTTTATATTCAATATGTCTCAATTCAGATTTAAATGTTTTTAGCACACTATCGCTGATTAAAGTTATTTAATTTTACGGCTGTTTATTATATTTACTATGTGTTAAAATAAAGATTATGGCATGTCTATCTCACAAATCCGAAATAGAAAACACATTCTCTGATATAAGGATGTTCTCTTTTCTTGAGAAAAAGAGTTCAATGCTTGATGAAGAAAAGATCAATGCTCTTTTGGATACAATCCTTGATTTCAAGGACTCATTAATAAAAAAAACTGAAAGAATTCATCATATAAATGAGTGTATTGAAAAATTAACATGGCTCAACGATTTGGATGAGGAATGCCTGATGTTGACTAATGATTTGATTTCAGCCGCTAAAGATTTACATTCATCGCTCATCCGGCAATATACCTCTATGAGCTATATCAGGAAAAAAGGTATAGCCAAAGACGAAATAAAAAATTTTAAGGATTCAATGGGTGAACTGAAAGAAGGATACGAAGACTTAGAGTCGGTTTTCTTTTTTCTCCCTAAAATTCCTGATTTTGTAGAAACTACCAGACAGTTATCACTTGTCTGAAAGTATTGGTAATGGTAGGGCCGTGGGTATGATAGGTCATCATAAGGTTGTCATACCTTTCCCTTTCATTGATCCCAAATGAAATTCCTCTAGCTAATTTCCGGTGCATATTGACTTTGGTTTTGGTGTCAGGCGCGGCATCACCGCCCATCACCCATATGATTGATTTGTCGAGGTGCCGGTAGCGTTTTCCGATAAAGTTACCGTATGTAAAAGCATTTTTTTCAGTCAGATTTTGCTTTTGGTTCCATGGCTCCCTCCATGTGGGAAGGAGACCTATGACCAAATCCCACTGTGAGTTTCTTTCTAGCTCAAAAGGTATTGCCCATCAAAAATTAAACTCATTTTCCCAATCAAATGCTGCTGCTTTTTCGTAAGACGAGGGCCAGTGCTCACACCATTGGGGGACACGACAATCTTCAACCCTTTCAATCCGGTGATAGGGCTTAATGTCCAGGACAGGCGTTCCATGCTCAGCATCGATGTAGGGCGTTTTTATGATACCATTATCCATGTCAATTTCATCAACAAAAATTGTTGTAATCAACACAGGATTTGGCCTGAACTCAGAACGTGTGGCAAATACGCCTACTTTTTCAGGGCCTGCCTTGTAAGGCTTCTCATTGATCAAATGGTTACGGTATTCCGGCTTATCACCCAAATGCCCCCACCATACTATTTGCAAATGGGAAAAACCGTGGATATTGGTTAGCCCGTCTCTGTATTTTTCTTTTACCTGAATAGAGAAAACCCCATTTTCAGCGTGAACTTCCCCTATCGGATCGAGTTTAATTTCATTTTCCATCTTAGCCATTTTTTAGTTATACGGTAATACTATACAAAGATATCTTAAACTTAATCATATGGCCTGAAGGTGGTTATTAATTTTTACCAAAATTCATTCTTTTGGCGGTGGGGTTTTCCTGGCAAGGGGTGATCAAATCACATTATTTGGTTGTTATACCACCCATTTGCGTAAAAAAGCTGTCAACAGGTTCCCACAGTTCAATTTTATTTCCCTCCGGATCCATAATATGCACGAATTTACCATATTCATATTCCTCGATTTCATCCACGATGGTCACACCATTTTCCCTGAGCTTCTTTACTAAACCTTCGATATGCTGTACCCTGTAGTTTATCATAAACTCCTTTTCAGAGGGCTTGAAATAATCAGTTCCTTCATCAAACGGACTCCACCTGAGATAGTTGATCTCATCAGGCCTGTTGGCATTTCTAAACTCAAAGGCAGAACCGTAATCATCTATGGCCAGTCCCAGGTTTTTGCCATACCATGCCCTGGTTTCTGCGGGATTTCCGGAACGGAAGAAAATTCCGCCTATTCCCGTGACTTTTGGTGTTTTTTCACTCATAATAATTGATTTTTGTTCACAAGTATAGATTTAAATCATGTCGATATCTTTTACCTCGTCACCATTAACTGGCATTTTTAATGGTAATATATTTAACAATTTGAGTCAGCCAAGTTTTTTTCCTTCACTTCACAAACATGCAAAAAATTATGGCTAACTACCTCATACTTTAGTACCAAATTATCACTAATTGCGCTGTTTGCTAATAAGATATATGCGTTCCTCTTAAAAGACAATGTTGAATTGACCAGACCATTGATCCTGGCCCTTTGTGGCTAAACCATTTTGCAGCGTCCATACCTGACAACATCGCAACTCCCTGTTCAGTAAATGCTTTTGGCATCTTACGGGTACCTCCCCTGCCAGATGTTTCCATTTGTAATTTCAGGTCTGCGAACTCTTCATGAGTTAACTGAAACATAAAATCTACAGGAAACCGTTTGATATTTCTTCTTACCGCTTTGTTTAAATTCCCTGTTGTTACTCCGTAAAGCCCTGCCAAATCCTTATCTAACATAACTTTCAGTCCCCTGATTACATAAATTTTATTGATTACTGCTTCTTCCGGTAATATAATTTCTTCTCCCATTTTATTTGACATTTAAAAATCTTTCATTGTTTTGATATTCCAAATTGGCATATCAAAAGTGCTAGCAATAATATCTCAAGGATTTCATTTACTTACGCTTATACGTCGTATTTGCATATCGCTCTATGGCAGGGGGATGTTACCGACTCAAAAAAATGTAATATTATTGACAACAAGGCGGCATTTTCGGCCAAAATGAGTGTCTAACTCAGACATCTCAAAAAAATATTTCATTCTTCACTCTTCTAAGTTATAAAATATTATTCTATTTAACCGAGATAGCACCGGATTTTATAGGGGAAAGCATGTTTTAGATATAAGACATTATTTTTTACAAAAATTTTGGAGCCCCCATTAGTACTATTTTCACTTTTTGGCCTAATATATAGTAGCAAAGCACTCTAGATACTAAAACTAAAAGTGTCCGCTATAGCTGTTTGCAAGAATTTATAAAAAGGCATCGCTGTTAATTGATCTTGCTCTTCGGTAAAATAGTTTTAACACTGTAGATAATAATATGATTTCTAAAAGCTTTACTGGATTCCAATGGATGGTACTATTAATTATTCTCATGTTTGATGAGCGTGTTCAGGCTCAAGACATTAGTTTCTCCGAAGCCACGGTTCTTATTTCACAAGACATTTCGTCCACCATAAGCAAGACTTGTCTGAAAGTTTTACAGGAAGAAATTCAAAAAAGGACTTCTATCAAAATCGAACCAATAAACAATTGGGTATCAGACAAAGCCGTCATGGCGCTATGCCTTGAAAGCTCAAAGGAACTGTCGGGTAAAGACATTCCTCAAAGCGAAAATGGTTTTTCAACCGGGATGAGCCCTGAAGGGTTCCGTCTTTTGTACCAAAACCAGGCAAATGAAAAGATAATCTGGATAATTGGCGCTGACCACCGGGGGGTTTTGTTTGGTATTGGCGAGTTGCTTCGAAAAGCCAGGATGCGTAAAAACCGGATTTCTCTCGATCTACCGCTTGATTTTTCTTCAGCTCCGGCCTACCCCATTCGCGGTCATCAGATAGGTTACAGGAATCTCGCGAATTCTTATGATGCCTGGAGTGTGGCGCAATATGAACAGTATATCAGGGAATTGGTGATTTTCGGTACCAATGCCATTGAAAACATTCCACTTGGTGGTAAAGGGGATGAAAGTGTGCATATGGGTATTTCCCGTAAGGAGATGAATTTTGAAATCAGTAAAATATGCGAGGCTTATGATATAGACTACTGGGTTTGGATTCCTGCAACCATTGACCTCACTGATAAAAAACTCCGGGAAAAGGAGCTTCAAAAACACCACAAATTCTACAGGGATACGCCCAGATTAAATAATGTTTTCATCCCGGGAGGTGACCCGGGGCACAATCACCCGAGAGAGGTGATGCCTTTTCTCAAAGAATTACATACACAATTGACAAAGTACCATCCCAAAGCAGGCATATGGCTTTCACTGCAGGGATTCAGCGAAGAACAAATCGATTATTTCTATAAATACCTTGAAGATAAAAAACCCGGATGGCTGAGAGGAGTGGTTTCAGGCCCCAGCAGTCCTCCACTTTCCGAGACGCACTTTCGCTTACCCAAACAATACAAACACCGGCATTACCCCGATATAACACATAATGTAAGATGTGATTACCCTGCCCCCAATTTCGATCAGGCTTTTGCACTCACCATCGGGCGGGAAGGGATCAACCCTCAACCGGAATACTATGCGAAGATACATCGCAATTATGCCCGGTTTACCGATGGGTTTGTGAGTTATTCCGATGGCTGCCATGACGATGTCAACAAAGTCATATGGAGTCAGCGTGGTTGGAACCCTGAAAAAAACGTCAGGGATATATTGACTGAATACGGCCGTTTTTTCTTCAATTCCCAGGATGATCAAGCCGTGGCTGATGGTATTTTGGCTTTGGAAAAAAACTGGTTTGGGCCATTAATAGCCAATGGAAGTGTAGAAACCACCTTTGCTTTTTGGAATAATCTGGAAAAAAATCACGCGGAACTTTCTGACAACTGGAGGTGGCTTTTACTAACCATGAGAGCCAACTATGATACCTATATTCGCAGGAGACTTATTCATGAAAAAGACCTTGAAAAAAAGGCGAATAAAATTCTGGGGCAAGTCGATGAACTTGGTATTGAAGTAGCCATGAAAAAAGCCCTGGATAAGATCAGTGAAGCAGTTTCAAAACCCATTGATCAGGATATTTATTATAAAATTACCAAATATGCGGAAGCCCTGTTCAACTTAACAGGCCTCCAAACAAGTGTTGAATTGTACAAGGCTAGCAGTCCGCAGAGAGGCTGTATATTAGATTTCGTGAATCATCCATTGAATAACAGATGGTGGTATGAGGATGAATTTAAGAAAATTAGCCAAATGGCTACAGACAAAGAGAAAAAAGAGCGATTGGAAGTAATCCGTACTTGGGAAGACCCAGGTAAAGAGCATTATTACGATGATGTTTCCAATATTTCAAACAGCCCCCATGTCACCACCACGGTGTATGATGCTGTTGATTTTGGTTGGTGGGACTCAGGTAAGAGCCGTTGGCGCCTTTCTTCTTTGGTATATCAAAATGACCCTATTCTGAAATATGAAAACCTCGATCCCAATGGCAGATATATTATTCGGATTACCGGATCCGGAGATGCGCTGCTGAGAATTGACGGAGATAGATTGGAACCGGTGAAATATGATAAGCAACTGGAAGGGTTTAAAGAGTTTGTCGTTCCAAAAAGGCTTGTAGGAGACAGTAAAATCACTGTGTCCTTTGACAGGCCCGAAGAATCTCATTTGAATTGGAGGGATTATTCGAGAGTTTCGGATGTTTGGCTCATCAAAAAATGAATATGAAACACATAAACCGGATTTTTGTAATAACCGCTTCGGCAGTTTTTATCAGTTGTTTAAAAAAAGAAGATTGCCGTGTTGAGCAAACTTTTACGATCCGTTTCAAAAGATTCTTTCGCTTTCTTTTTAAAGGATTCAATTTTTTTAAGCCCTTTTTTAACCAATAATTGAGGGTCAACATTTTCCTCTTTCAGTACTTCATTAGGATTTTCAAATTTATCCCCCGAAATGGCATCAAAGAGGTTTTCTAATTTTTTTATGCTGTTTCGATACTTAACATGATATTATAAGTTTGATTAAAATAAAAAATCTGAATGCTGCCAATCTATCTAAGTAACTGGCTACTAAATATAAGCAAAATTATGTCTCAAATAACCACTCAAAAAGGAATCGAACCCATGCAAAAAACTGAATAATAAATAGTTATACCAGAATGAGCATCAAAACTGATTAAAATTCCAGAAAATTAAAGAGGTGTCGAACTTTTAGTAGTAGAGGCTCTCTTCAGGAGAAAAGTGCTGGTAATCAGTGGGCTGAATTAAAATAAAAAGAAGACAAAATCTCAATTATTTGACTTTGTCCTCTCTGGTAGACCTGGCAGGACAAATGTCGAACCCTTTTGATGAGGACTTGGAGAAAATATCCAAACTGGCAAAGTATTTGAAAGCTGCTTAAAATTCATAATTTATATGAATATAGACTAGTTCAATTCATCCTCAATAACTATTTTCTGTTTTTAAGTAGTCTGATTTTTTGGACGAGTTGCATACCCACATGTTTTCAGTACACCGCCCCAATCCGCAAATTGATTTACGCCACTAATGTGGTAGAAGGTTATCATCGTCAGATCAGGAAAGTGATCAAGACCAAGAGCGCCTTCACCTCGGACATGACCTTGTTGAAACTGGTCTATCTGGCCACCAAAAATATTGAAAAAAAAGGACGTCGCCGTTGCAAAATTGGAGTTTGACCGTGGAGCAGTTGGCCATAAAATCGGGTACCAGTTGCCCCTGAAGAAGGGCTGTGGAAGTAGACAGAGCTCAGTTTACACTTCTCTGCAAAACACTTTGCTGTCAGCTGGAGAGTACCATGCTACTTTAAAACACCAAACTCTCTGAATCCCTGTCCTCCCACTTTTTTTACACTATATTGTGCCTTTATTGTTTCTTTTTCCGTCCGTGCGGTAGGGTAAACATACTCTTCGCCAAGTTTTGGCATGCGTGTCGGCTGTTGCGACTTAGCAATGTGTGTGGCTGTGGGTTATCTCCATCCCCGGATATCATTTGCAACGTTTATATAATCAACATGTGGTCTATCTGTTATCGTTGGCGGAAGATGTATAACGGCTCTTAAATCATTGTTGAATTTTTCCGCTCCACCATCAAGTCCTATTTCGGCCAATTTGTGAAATTGACTTTCATTAGTTAGAATTTGATAATCAGCATTGAAAGTGACAAGGTTTCTATCAAAAGCTCTATGATGAAGTGCACATAATGCTATTCCATTTGATGTTTCATCAGTGCCGCCATGTTGAACGGGAACGATATGTGCAGCGTCAATAAGCTTCAATTGAACACCACAAAAAGCACATCTATTTGTGTAGGATGTTAGTACACGAGATTTGAAACTGTTATCACGAATCTTCTTTTTGAAGCTTACAACTGCAATTTGTCGCTCAACTGCAACCGCAGCTATTTCAGTGTCGTTTACTTCATCGGGATTTTCTGTAACTTCTTTCAACACATCAAAATCTTGCTCAGATTCACCAAATGAGTGCAGAGATTCTAAATTTCTCACGTTCTCTCCAATAAAGTCTGGTCGGAACGCAATTGCAATTTCTTGATTGTCTTTTTCCCAAGGAGCAACGCCTTTAAGATAAGCTTTTCTTAAGGCTTGCTCTCTTATTTGAATAGATGGAGAAAAACCTAATGCTCCAACATGTTTGTTATAGTCAAAACTTGCAAAAACTTCTCCTTCCCTCCACCAACCGAGGATTAAGGTTTTACCGTTTAGTTCAGGTTCAAATTGATTGACCCCTGTAATTTGAATTCGATATTCATCAGCAGGTCGCATAGCACCCCCACCATGAGTTAAATTCCAAACATATATCCTTAAATCGTAAGACTCCTCTCCGCGATAAATTTTTAACCTAAATGGATGATTATTTGGGTCTTCTATATATAGGATGTTCCAACCATCATCTCTGAATCCTTGAATAATAATATCGAGAAGATCATACTTTCGATGTCTTGCTGCCATTTAATTTAAAATTGTTCGGAAAAAGTGGTGTTTTAGAATCAAAACGATAAATACTACCCTTTAAATAATCTTCATTTAGTTCAATTGAAATCCAACGTCTATTTAAATTCTCCGCTGAATATCCCGTTGTATTTGAGCCTGCAAAAGGATCAAGGACAATATCATTTTCGTCCGTCAAGAACTTGATAAAGAAATCAGAAAATCCTACTGGAAACCTGGCTGGATGGGGCTTTATTCCATGCTCTCTGCACTTAGTTTGATAATGTCCATTTGAATTGGTGTTTGCCAATTCTAATAAATTTGGCGGGATTGCACCCCCATTGTCAGTCCTAAATTTGTCTGAAATATCATGGCCACTTGGTCTTAGTTTAGCTTTGTATCCATTTTTAATCAATGATTTCATGCTGTCGCTGTATGGCTTCAAAACATTCCTATTCATCGCTTTTGGAAATTCAGACTTTGAAAGCCACCAAACTACATTAACCGAGTCTTTTACTCTTATTCTTCTAACTGTTACCCACTCTGCTGGTGTTGGAAGCCTTGATGGGTTATAATGATAAAATTCTTGAGCGAGGAAGAAATATTGTTCACGACAGAGTTTAACCAATAACTCGAATTGATAAATACTTCTAACCGGGTAGCCTGGTATATAAGCTCCACCTAAATCAATTACAAGAGAACCATTCACTGAAAGAATCCGATAAAACTCTTTTGAGAATTGTAAAAACCATTCCACGTATTCTTGTTCTTGCTTATTACCATATTCTTTTTGTCGCGTTAACGCAAATGGTGGAGACGTCAATATCAAATCGATTGACGAGTCAGGTATTTCCCGCATCAGCTCAAGGCTATCCCCTAAATATGCAGTTCCCAAATTAGTGCTGTAAAATTCTTTCTTCTTCAAGGACTTCATATTTATGACAATTTTAATTCGGTTTGTTTCAAATTCTTTTGTTTCAAGTATTTCACTTTTTCTTCTGCGACAGTCAAGATTTCAGGTGAACAGTTGTTTTCATAAATTTTCTTGGCAAAGAGGTCGCTAAAAAACTCAGTCTTAACTGTGTTCAAGTCCAATTGGAATACCTTAGCTAATTTTTCGAGTCTCTTTTCATCGAACTCTCTTTTGCCATTTTCAATTTTGCTCAAATTAGCAGAGTCCAGTTCAAGTTTAGCGGCAAGCTTGGTAAGCGTTAAACCATTTTCCTTTCTTAAGTGCCTGATAAATTCTCCAAAACTCGTGTTCATAATGACTTGTATTTATAGACTTGTCAATTATTGACAAGTATAAGAATAATTTTCTAATCATCAAATTTTTTTATTCCTTTTTTGTGACAGGTGATTCAAGCTCTTTTAGTTTTTAGCCTTGTGTGTCGGCAAAAACCAAATGTGCTTGAATGTGTTGTCGGCTTTCTACAATGAGGCACGATGTATAGCTATACGGAATCTGTTCTTTATATTTTTAAATTATAACTACTTAATCTAAAGGATTTCTAATTGAATTCAAAGATGTGTTGGCCACGCTGGTGTAGATCTCGGTAGTCTTGCTGGACCTACGCCCAATATCATCTATATAGTCCAGCTAAAAACCTAAATGCTTCCAGCCTATTTAAATAACCGGTTACTAAAATATAAGGAAAATTATGACTCAAATAATCATTGACCTCTTCCCAAGAAACTGTACAGGTTTAAAGTAGAGAAAGCGGCAAAAAACTGTTAACTTAACTATTAAATTTTTTGCCATGAAAAAGTCAAAATTCACAGAGGCCCAGATAGCTTTTGCATTG
The DNA here is from genome assembly GCA_022360015.1 of Cytophagales bacterium. Lineage (GTDB taxonomy): Bacteria > Bacteroidota > Bacteroidia > Cytophagales > Cyclobacteriaceae > Agaribacillus. The sequence goes on along the minus strand of JAKSDQ010000052.1, from coordinate 247 downwards.
AAGCAAGCTGAGTCTGGGGTTCGTGTGGTTGAGGTTTGTCGCAAGCTGGGGATAGCCGAGGCCACTTTTTACAACTGGAAGAAAAAGTACGGTGGGTTGGGTGTAAGTGAGTTGCGAGAATTGCGTCAGCTAAAAGAGGAGAATGCCCGTCTGAAACGTTTAGTGGCCGACCTTTCTTTGGACAAGGAGATGCTCAAGGATGTGATTGAAAAAAAGCTTTAAGGCCTGCTCAAAGACGGGAGTTGGT
>JAKSDQ010000053.1 GCA_022360015.1 Cytophagales bacterium | reverse complement strand
TCACGAAGAAAACTTTTTTAATGATTTCGAAAGAGAAAGTCTTTTGCCTCATAAGATGTCTGCTTTTGGTCCGGCATTGGCTATAGGCGATTTTGATGGTGATGGATTGGAGGACTTCTTTTTGGGTGGTGCAAAAAATCAAAAACCTGTTTTGTACAAACAAAAAGCCAATAGTTCTTTTGAGATTGCGGTTCAGGAAGGTTTCGAAGATAGTAAAAAATATGAAGATGTCGATGCTGTGTTTTTTGATGCGGATGCAGATGGTGATCTCGATCTGTACGTAGTTAGTGGCGGAAACGAAGAAATTCATGGTTCTCCCCATTATCAGGATAGGATTTATGAAAATATTAATGGCAAATTCATATACCACCCGGACTTCTTACCATCTTTCAAAGTAAGTGGTTCTTGTGTTCGCACTTTTGATTTTGATGGGGATGGTGACCTTGACCTGTTCGTTGGAGGAAGACAGTACCCGGGAAGGTACCCTACACCAGTCAGTAGCTATCTCCTGCGGAATGACAGTGAGAAGGATAAAATCCGGTTTACAGATATTACGGCCCAAGCCCTGCCACAACTCCATGAAATGGGCATGGTGACAGATGCCATTTGTGTGGATCTCAATCAGGACAATAAACAGGATTTGGTACTGGTAGGGGAATGGATGCAGCCTCGTATTTTTTATAATACTGATGGAGGTTTCCGGGAAATGACGATGGAAGCCGGATTTGAAAACGCTTCAGGATGGTGGAATGTCATAGCCGTCGCAGATTTCGATTCCGATGGGGACCTGGATTTAGTAGCAGGCAATCTGGGCTTAAATTATAAATACAAAGCATCCTATGAAAAACCATTTAAGGTTTACGGAACAGATTTCGATCAAACCGGAACATTTGATATTGTTCTCGGATATTATGAAGGGAGTGATCTTTATCCATTGAGAGGCCGGCAATGTTCATCGGAGCAGATGCCTTTTATCAAAAAGAAGTTTCCCACCTACGATGCATTTGCTAAAGCTACCCTCGAAGATGTGTATGGGGAGGAGCAACTCGGCAATGCGATACAATACAGCGCTCATACCTTCGCTTCCACTTATTTTGAGAACCAAGGTAATGGCTCTTTTCAATCTCGCATATTACCAAACCTGGCTCAGATCACCTCAGTCAATGATATGGTTGTAGACGACTTTGATCAGGATGGTAATTTAGATCTGGTATTGGCAGGTAATCTTTATGGCGCCGAGGTAGAAACACCCAGAAATGACGCCGGGATAGGCCTGTTTCTACAAGGCGACGGGCATGGAAACTTTCATCCAAAGCCAATGTATGAAACAGGTTTACACATTGAAGGAGAAGCCAGACATATGGCGAAACTCGAACTTGCGGATGGGAGAACCCTGGTAATAATAGCTGTAAACAATGGAAAGCCTATTTTTGTGCACCCTGCAAAAATGATACGAGATGAGATTAATTAAAGAAAACATAATAATACTTGTATTTTTTCAGCTTTTAATAACAAGTTGTGAGTTAGATAAGGGTAAAAAACTATTTACCCTGCTTACTCCTTCTCAAAGCGGCGTGAAATTTTCTCATGACCTCACAGAAACTGACTTGGCGAACTACTTTTTATATCAAGGCTTTTATATGGGCGGAGGTGTCGCCATCGGAGATGTTAGATGTTAATAATGATGGGCTTCAGGATATTTACCTGACCGGTAACGGCAAAGGAGCATTTAAAGCCCAAATGCCTTAAGAAAGTGGTTTGATCATCAGAGGGGAAGTAAGAAAAATGGAAGAAATAAAGTTGGCCAACAGCTTGTATGATAAAAATAAGAGAATAATCCAGATACAAAATAATTATTCCATTGTTTGAACTTAATGGCTTAAATAATTTTGTCCGAATACTAATCCTACAATTGGGACAAGCAATGAAACATAAGGCCATATCACATTAAGTGAATATTAAAATCTAAATAAGAAAATATTCCCGGATCTTATACAACCTCTAAGGAGTACAGCTTTAAAAACCAATGTAGAATAATAAAGATATAAAGCTTTTAAGTATATGAAACGATTAATAATCATTTTACTGGGATTTGGCCTGTTTTGGAGCCCTCATACGAATAGTCAACACAGGAATTTGGCCCGGCAAAGCGAAGCACTTACCATTAGATCCGATTCAACAGAAATAATGCATGTATTAAAGGAGGTGCCATTATTGGCAGATGGCATCTTTGAGTTTGATATGACGCCGCTTAACGCTCAAGGTCATATAGGGGCGCTGATTCGTTACCAGTCTCCTGAATCATGGATCTATTTGGGATGTGACATCAGCGCGGATCTGTTTGGCAGAGCCGTATGGTATATCACCACTCCCAAAGGAACAACAGCTTTTGCAAAAGATATCAACAAGCCCTTTGCGAACTTAACACGCCGGATCAAAATAAAATATTTAAAAGGTATTATTACCCTTTGGGTAGAAGGAGAAGAAGTTGTCTGCAAAGCCTTACCAAAATCGGCGGCTTATGACAATCCCGGAAAAGTAGGGTTCAGAGCTTGGAACGGAGGTGCGATGAAGATTGAAAATATACATTATACTCCTTGCTACCCCCTGGAAGTCACTAAACTTCCCATTGAAAATATCAAAATAGCATCCCGGGAGATGGATGTAATTTTAGATAGTTCATTCCCCAGGATTCTTGAATATACATGGCGTAAAAATACCGCGAAACTATACGGGCAACGTGAAGCCTGTAATTATATCACGATCAATGGGTATGACTATCGACCTGAGTTAGAAGTCGTTGGAACTTCGGACAACACGATTAATTACCAATTAAAAATTCCCGCACTGGAGGTAACCATATACCTGAAATTTACTGTACAAGGCAACTCATTGGCCATGCAAATGACCCAAATAGAGGAAAAAGGTGATACAAAGGTAAAAACCATAGGCTTTCCCGCTAACAACATGGCTTCCGTGAAACATTCCCAATCAGGCAGTAGCCTAAGTGTGTCAAAGCTTGTTCTTGACCTTACGGTCAAAGATATATTCAGGGTTAACAATCACTACAAAGACTTTTTTTATGAACTTAAGGATAAAGGCATAGACCAATCATATCATACCGGGGGTATCGTAATTTTGAATACTGACGAATTGGCCGTTACCATCGACAACAACGTAACACAGAACCTGCAACAGTTTCGATACCAGAGCCGGAAGTTGGGTGAAGAAATTATCACCGGTATATGGAATAGCGACTGGATTTACAGAGGATTGGACAACAAAATAACGGAACTTCCATGGGCAAAAATTTGGATTACCCCGGATATGAATGCCGATAACCGGGTGAACTGGCAGGATGGCGCCATTGCTTTGCGGGAGAACATTTCCGAATTGGACGGAGCCGAAAAACTGCGTAACAGCTTTTTTCACCTGGATATGACCTCAGGGAGCAGGACCAACTATACCTTTCTACGATGGCTGGACCTCCTTAAAAAGGTCCATCTCTATACCGATGGTTTCGGGCAGATATTTCAGATCAAGGGATACCAGTCCGAGGGACATGACAGTGCACACCCTGATTACGGCAATAATTTTAACCGACGTGCCGGGGGGCTTGATGATTTAAGGACCCTGTTCCGGGGAGCGCAACGCTACAATGCAGATATTTGCCTGCATATCAACCATTCGGAATCATACCCTGAAGCCAAAAGCTTTGACCCGGAAATTGTTTCCGATATCCCGGCATGGGAATGGTGGGACCAATCCTACTTCATCAAACGCGAGCCGGATATCCTGAATGGCACTTTTAAAAAACGGCTCCGGCAACTGCGCGATACCCTTCCGGAACTGAATATTGTCTATATGGATACCTACCGTGAGGAACGATGGATTGCCGATTATACCGCGAAATTGCTTCATGAGATGGGCTGGGCCATTTATACTGAAGATAGTGATACCTGGGATCGTTTTGCCAGTTGGGTCCATTACGCCCCCGGAGGGGAAAGCAAAATTTCCCGTTTTGTACATCATCAGCATAAAGATGGCTACAAAACAGACCCCTTGTTACTCGGTGGCTATGAAAGCAGAAATTACAGGGTATCCGATATCACAAAACTGATGTACAGTTTTATGACCCATCAATTGCCATACAGGTATTTGATGCATTTTCCGGTAATGCAATGGACGGAAAAGGAAGCACTCTTTACCGACAATGTCAAGTCGATGGTAGTCGATGGCAAAACCGTCGTTACAAAAGACAATAAGGTAATTCTACGCGACAGGGACATTTTTATCCCCTGGAATCCGGCAGAGGAAACCAAGATATATTACTACAATACCAGTGGCAGCAACAACACCTGGGAGCTCCCCGGAAGTTGGGATGCCCAAACCAGCGTTGCAGTTTATGAGCTGACCGACCTGGGGAGAAAATTTGTGAAAATGGTCGAAGTAAATACCGGAAAAGTTACGCTCGATCTGAAAAACAAGACCCCCTATGTTTTATACAAACAGAGATCAGCGCCTGTATACAAAGTAGAATGGGGAGAAGGAAGCCTGGTAAAGGACATGGGCTTTGACAGTAAAGGGTTTGCCCATTGGGAAAAAGACAAAAAATCCAAAAAGCGCAATGCCATTACCATTAAAACATCGGGCAGCGGGAATGCCTATTTGAACGTAGAAGGAAAAAGCGGCAATGAAGCTTACGTAACCCAAAAAATCACTGGGCTGGAGGGAGGAAAAACCTATGCCGCTTCCGTTTGGGCAGAAGTGGCAGCCGGTAGAAAAGCGATTATTGGTGTAGCAGGTTACGGAGGCCCGGAAGTCAGCAATTATCTACAAATAGAAGGCATCAAGAACACCATCTCATCTCAGAAAAATGGAAATTATCAGCGGATGCGAGTGCTTTTTACCATGCCAAAAGATAAGACAGAGGCCACATTGTACCTAAAAGCATCTTCCGGAAGTGAAAAGAGTTTCGTCCATTTTGATGATGTAAGGGTAATCCCTTTTTCCGGTATTACAACTACCGAACACCACTTTTATGAAAATTTTGAAAATATTGATGAAGGCATTTATCCGTTCATTCAAGGTAACCCATCGATAAGGGCCCATCTTTCCGAAAAAAATGAAGGGTATACCACCGATGTGTTGTCAGGTAATTTTTCATTAAAAATCTCATCGAGCAATCCCAATGGGTTGATGGTACATACTTTGCCCTGTAATTTAAGGTTCCAATCAAATAAAAAGTATACCATTAGCTTTAAATATCAGGTGGATCAGCCTGAAAAATACCGCATAGTGATTAAAAGTATTAAAGGAGGGAATGAGCCCGGGGTTATTGATGAATTTTTAAATAAATCAGGAAATTTTAAACGTTCTTTTACTACGGCTGATAAACAAGATTATGCTATTTTTTTATACAAGTATGGCAAGCAAGGAGATTCTGAATTGGTAATTGATGAATTAATAATTGATTGATTTGTGACCTGCTAAATGAAATTATCCGCCATCTCAATG
>JAKSDQ010000054.1 GCA_022360015.1 Cytophagales bacterium | reverse complement strand
TTGCCCTGCCGATCCATGGTAAAGCGCAGATAGGCGACACCTTGCTGGCGGTAGCGGCGGGCGCGGGACGGGTAGCGCTTGGCCTCATTGAGTTTGAACATCAGCGCACTTTGCCAGTCGGGCAGTACGCTGGCGTCAACGGCGGGTACTGCTGCCCCCCGCTTGGGGGCCGCCGCCTGTTCGTCTCGCCGAGGCGCATCCGCTGCTGCGCTGGCGGGGCCGGGCGGCTGTTGCCGCGGTGGTATGTCTTGCGCTTGCTCCAACAGGGGCGGCGGCAGCGGCCGCGGTTGTTGCTCGGGTTCCGCTTTGGGTTCCGTATTGACGGCCACCTCGGGTTTGCTGGCGGGTGGAGCCGGTGGCATATCCGCCTGCGGCGCGGCAACGCGCTGTACTTCGGGGCGGGCGCTGGCTGCGGCCCGCTCGGGGCCGGGTGGCCTATCGGCCCGGGATGCCGGCGCCACTGCTGCAGGTGCCAGCTCGATCACCATCGCGGCCGGGGGCAATGTGCCGGCTGCGGCGGGCTCATTGTCGGGCAGCAGCCACCAGACCAGCGGCGCGCTGTGGACCAGTACGGCGATCAGCAGAGCTGACAGCCAGCGGGATGTGGTTTTGCCGGCAGGCAAGCGCGCTGACCTGTCCACCGGCGGTGTTTCCCGCCCCCCGGGCAGGATCAACGCCGGGCCGCAAGGCGTTTGCCCCTTGTTGCCGGTGGTGGCGAGCTGCGGCCGGTGCGCGAGATTATCTTTCACGAACCGGTGCCGTCCAGTGCTGCCGGCGCCACCGGCAGATAAGCCGCCTGGCGCGGCCGCTTCCAGAGCCGCCGGGCGGCCCAGCCCGATACCAGGCCAATGGCCAGGACGCTCAGGTCAAAGCCCGCAAACACCCAGTCGCCGGCAGCCAGGCTGTGGCCCAAGTGGCGCTCGGTGGTGATGGCGTTGAGCAGGGGCAGCGCGCCGAAAGCGAACGCGGCCAGCAGCAGTTGTTCCCCCCAGGCGCGCCGCGCGGGCCGCACAGCAGCGTGGATCAGCATGGCCAGCCAGGTGAGAAACATGATGTGGATCTCCCAGTCGGCGCGGCCGGCGATATCCACGGCCAGCAAACGGTTGGCCCAAAAGTAGGCGGCAATCCCCAGCGGCAGCCCCACCACCGTACCCACATTGAGCTTCTCCACCAGCAGCAGGCCGGCCGGCGTGGCAGCGGCGGCGCGCACTGCCTGGCGCCGGCGTTTGGCCGTCCACAATACCAGACCGGTGGCGATCATGCCGGTGCCCAGCAGCCCCGAGCAGAAGTAAAGCCAGCGCAGCAGCGGCGGCGCAAACAGCCCTTCGTGGAGTCCGATAAGCAGGCCCCGGAACCCCTGTGCGGCGGAGGTGGCCGGCGCCAGGGTGTGCAGCAGGGTGCCGTCAACGCCATCGAAAACCAGCCGTTCGCCGGCATTGCCCGCCGCTTTTTCAATATTTTC
>JAKSDQ010000213.1 GCA_022360015.1 Cytophagales bacterium | reverse complement strand
TGGAAAAGCGATGGCTGTGTCATAAATTACAGTGTTATTTGTGCTTAGACACTACAATATAACAAGATAAAAACCCCGAAAAAAGCTTATTTCAGCCTATTTCGGGGTTTTTTCTTTTGTTAGCAACGAGTTAAGCCTTTGAAAAACAGAAACTTACAAATTTTCCGGGATGGCCTATTTAATTAATTTCAAATATTGAATTATACCGGCCAAGAACCAATATTAATAAATTTGATACGCAGTTACAAGACCACCATTACAAAAAGGGTGATCAAAAAACTGATTTTTATAAACCGAAACTTGACACATAATCCCTGTGTCTTCAGTGGTACATTCTGTAATATGTTCACAAAGCTGCCATTCGGAAGCCTTTGCATAAACTGGAAGTCCCGTCATGGAACTGTGGTCATTGGAGGTGGCAAAAGCCACTCCAAAAGCAATAATGAAAGCCAGATCTGATATAGTATTTTTTATTATTTTCATAACTATTTAAATTGAATTAGTAAATATTGGTGAATGTATGGTTTAGCACAAATAATATTGAATAAGGCATATTGATTAAATCTCCTGCACTCTGTCGGTCTGCGAGAGCTTTTCTTATGCCCTTACATATGCAACCACTGTTAGCCCAACGCAATTTGAATTGCTAAAAAAGCCATCATTGTAGACCTGAACCCCACACAAAAGAGGTGCCACAACTTGAGAACATTCTTGGATTTTAGTACAGGGCCCAATTGCTGATAGCTTCGCCCATATGATAGTTGAAGGATTAGAAACATTTGCACTTGTAGTAAAAGCAGTTCCAAAAGCGAAAATAAAAGCTAGGATTGATAGGGAGTTTTTTATGGGTTTCATGAGTGGATTCGAATTAAATTAGTTTACCCATGGATATATCTCGGCTGTAATACTACCCGACACCTAATTCAATGGCACCAATGGATTAAAACGATATGTTATAAGGAAACGATCGTGCATCGCGACTATCTTGTTATCATCGACTTTAAAATCATGTACCTTTTTATCCTTATAAACTGGCAAATAAAAACTGAATTTGTACTTCTGATCCCTCAAAGAGTAAACGTCGATAACTGAATTTTCATCAAAATGTTCCTTTAGTTCGTTATCGGCCATTAGACCCGAATGTACATACAGCCAGTCTTTATGCACTGCGGCTCTTTTATTTACGATTTTTGCGTTCGAGGACTTTACCTGTGTTTTATTCTCATATACTAATGTATCCACCTTGATTTTAGCTCGACTAATTGTATCAATTGTATTACCCTTATAAAGAACATTAAGATTTGCATCAAGACCAATAAACTGATTTCGATAAGCATAAACGTAGATTATCTGAGCCAAGTGATGATTGTAAAGTATTACCCCATCAGAACAAAAAAAACCATCCAATTGCTTTTCTAAAGCATATGATAATGTGTCTAACCTTAAAGACGAGGGATTCATTGGCGCTTTAACTAATACAGTTTGTTGAAGCTCTGAATCATGCCTTCGGATTACAATATTAGATGGTTTGATTGCAACAGACTTGTTAAAATCTAAATTTTTTAGGTTAGTTTTCATATATTGAAAATCGGGAAAGGTACCTTGAATTACAGTAGGTACTATTCCTTCAGCTATGTAGACATAAGGAGAATCAACTTGCGTTTTTATTGCCCCCCATGCCACATTTTCATATTCTGGAATATTTAAATCCATTGACAGCGTATCCGTTAGGTCGTAATCTGTTAAAATTAAAAAGTCTGATTTTGTTGCATTGGCTAAGTAAATTTTCTTTTTGGTAAGGCCTGCTATATAATAGGAATTGTATTTAAGATCCAACACATGAATACTATCCAATGGATTAGTCGAAAGGAATATTCTTTGAAAGTTATTTTTATTGCGTTTATTATCTATTTGTTCTGATAAGTATAATCCAATGATAATTATTATACTTCCTAACAGACAGCTTGATATATACAGTAGAGTCTTCATAAGCAATAAAAAAGATTTGAGCAATTGTGAATTTTCTTACGGTATTAGATAGGCAGTTACTTGTGGGGCACTACATGATGAAAGCCCATAAAACGATCCAACAATAGTAACATCACAACCAACACCAGTGTTAGTTTGAGTACATTGTGTGATATTCTCACACATCCCACCGGAAGTTTTTTTAGCCCAAATATTTTGTTGGGTTAGTATATGCGCTTGTGTTTGCACTTGTTGCAAAAGCTGTTCCAATGGCAAAAACAAATGCCAGGGCTCCTAAGAAATTTTTCAATGCGTTCATAATTTTTGTATATTTTGATGTTAAAATAATTCTACCTACTCTATTTCAGGTTTCTGGCTTAACCCCGATTTTGGGTTGCAGGGGACTTCGGGTTTTAAAATTAAAGAGTAGATAGGGGATTAAAATCACTATCCCCTACCTGACCTTCAATTAAGGTCTTAAATAAGCAGTCACTTTACTGCCGGAGCAACCTTGAGTAGGATAAAAGCCATCAAAGACAGATACGTCACAAGCAAGATTTTCTATCGTACTGCACTCTGTGATATTTTCACATATTCCACCGGAAGTTTTTCTAGCGAAAACGTCATTAGCAGTATTAGGCTGAATAGCAAACGCCGCTCCAAAAGCAAATACAAATGCCAAAGCGGCCAGAACACTTTTTAAATTTTTCATAATTATATAGTTTTAAGAATTGATTAGTTGTGCCTACTCTATTCCAGGTTTTCGGCTTATCCCTGAATTCAATCATTGGCCAAAATTTGAATGTCTTGGGTATGGCCGAGAATCTATTCCGAAAAATAACCAATAGGTTTTCCGTGAATATTTCATACAGCCACCTTGTCTTTGTAAATTTTCAATCATAGGATCCTTTCGCACCGTTTATTTAACTATTGTTATTTTGAAACCTGGGCTCATCGTAGCCGATCTTATCACGAGATGAATATGGCTTTATCAGGCCATAGCTGGAGTTTTATTACTCCTACCTTCCGGAGAGTGCAACACAATCCCTGTAAAACCTAATAGCACAAAACCGATATTGAAAATTAGATGTTCGGTCCAGCCCATGGCCTCTAACACTCCCCCGCAAC
>JAKSDQ010000055.1 GCA_022360015.1 Cytophagales bacterium | reverse complement strand
TTTGACCGCTACTACCAGGTAGATCCTGATAGTTCTGCCGGCGGAACCGGACTTGGTTTGTCTATTGTAAAAGAATTCATGGAAATGCATGGAGGCCAGGTACAGGTAAAAAGCGAAATTGGAAAAGGATCGGTGTTTGAGCTAACTTTTTTTAAGGTGATTTACGAGAACGGAGCACTGGAAAAAGATGCCACATCACAGGCCATCAATTCACTCAAGTCGATAGATCCCTCCAAATCAACGTTATTGCTCGTAGAAGATAACCATGATATGAGACAGTACCTGGACCATCAGATGACGGAGTACAATATATTTGAAGCGGCCAATGGTCTGGAAGCTTTGGACCTGCTAAAGTCTATTCCCCGGCCGGATCTCATTCTTACTGACTACATGATGCCTGTGATGGATGGTGCGGTATTTATACAAAAACTGAAGCAAGATGAAGTCTTCTCTATGATTCCAGTGATTTTCCTTTCAGCCCGCACGCTTCAGCGTGACAAGGTAGATATATTGAACCTTGGTGTAGACGATTACATCATTAAGCCATTTGATATGCAAGAGCTTAAGTTGAGAATCAATATTTCATTAAAAAATTCGCGGAGCAAAAATAAAAGTACATCCATCTCTGTCGACGAGTTTCCTCTTTCCGAAATGGCACAGTTTAAAAAAAATCTGGATACTTATATTATTCAAAATATTCAAAACCAAAAGCTGAGTGTTCTGGATTTGGCTTATCATTTTGCTATAAGTGAAACCAGCGTAAGGCGTAAAATAAAAACGGTAACCGGACAAACCCCGGCTGCTTACATCAGGGAAATTCGCCTGCAACTAGCAAAACGTAAGATTGAATACAACGAACGGTCCAGCATTAGTGAGATTGCTCATGAACTGGGCATGAGCAACTTATCGCACTTTACACAAGCATTTAAGAAAAGGTTTGGGAAACTGCCTTCGGAGTATTTTGAGAAGTTTTATTGAAGCTCAAGTGTAGCTTTCTCCGGAAACCCGCTGTTCCCGGTCTACCGAAAGGGGACTGTTACCTACCGTACTCTCCGGAAGCCTCATGGGCTTTATAAGAAATGCTGTTCGGTGACATATTATGTCATTCGATACACTGCTCTTACTTACCAATTGATCGAATGGACATTCGATGATGTGCACCATTAAAAAGATGAAAAATATTTTGTCAGCTTCTACTATACATGTTTCAAAAATCAGGGTATTCTGAAGTAATCTCGACATTCGATTAAATAGAAAAGATGGGAATAGAACATGTCTACTGCAACAAAAAGAAATACGTTGGCAGGAAAAAGATTTAGTGAAAGAAATGTAGCTATAGAAAGGAAAGGCTTAAAAAGGCACTGGTTTTATATTCCCGGAACTGTGGACGCTGACAAACTAAGATCATTCTATAATTGTGCGATAATCACCGAATAGTCATATGGATAAACCAATAGATCGTCTTTTATAATAACCCCTCCGTAGGCACTGCATTTTATCGAATATTTATAATTCAAATGAGGTTTTTCATAAAAATTAAGACTATGTCTATCCCTTGTAATAAACCACCCGTTTAATTCCCAGTATTGTAAAAAACCTGGCATAAGACCTGCGCCCTCCAATATATCACCATTTGATTTGTTTATTAAATTAAAGGTTTCACCCGATCCTGCTATTAACTTATCATCGAAAGTTAAAAGCGTTTTTATATCATAATTCTTTTTCCATACAGTGTGGGCAGTAAAAGCGTCTAAGCAATAAACAGTTCCTTTTTGATTACTAAAATATATAAAATCTTTGTCTACTATCAGGGAATTTGCCACAGACAAATGATCAATATCCTTCATCCAGTTAAGCACACCATGATGAATATGAATGGAATAAAGGTTACAATTATTGGTAAGCGCAAATAAGTTGTTATTATTCACCTTTATATCGCTGGATAAGTAAGAATCAATTTTAACCTCCCAGTTAATTTTGTTTTTTTGATAGTCAAAAGATTTAATAAAACCATCTGACGTGGAAAAATACAAACATGAGTCATGCCATAAGATTCTAAATAATCCTTTGCCACTACTAAAACCATCGACGGCTTTTTTTCTCAAACTTGTAAAGTCTCGTTCGAATAACTCCGCGCCATTTTCATGATCTAGCATGAAAAACCTGGTTCTTAATGTATCATCTCGCAGACTTGCCACAGTATCGAATTCAAAAACAAACAAATTATTCGCGTTACCTAAAATGCTATTACTATAGCCGATCTTCTTTGTCCATAATACAGAATCCGTATCTCTGATGTGAATGGCAGCCAGCTCCCTTTTTGCATCATCGAAGTAAAACAATATCGAATCTTTTAATACTACTTCCCTATTGTAGGTTCGATTCAATTTCTTTTTTGAAATGATACCGGGTTTTACAAAATTTTTGTTGACATCCGAACATCCTCCAATCCATAGTATGGAGGTTATATAAAAAACTAAAAATCGGATACAGGCTCCTGAACACATACTTTCTGAATTGTATTTTTAGTCAAAGGCAGATATTATGAAAACTTCACTGCGCCCGGAGGCGCTGAAAGGAAACTTTTTAAATAGTCGATAACAATTCACACAATTTATGTCGAGGCTGTCTCATAAGCGCAATCTATGCCGCTTAAACCACATTTCCTCTGACCCGGCGTTTGTTAACACAAAGCTGTTCAATAAATGTCATATTTCGACTTTTAGCCAAATTTTATCCGGATCAACAACCAAAAATTCTCCCTACTACCCTCAAGAAGAAAGCCAACCAATGTTAATCCAAACAAAATTTGGCTAAAAGTTCTACGACAACACTTATAAGACAATATCTTCTTTTATATGTAAATGAGTAACTTCCTTTACCCCTTCCACCCATCTCATTCCTCCAAACCAATAAGCTCCCTCACACCCATACCCAAACCCAAACTCACACTTCCCAGCCTTTTCTGTAGGCCCTTCCTACGAATTGATTCGCGGCTTCCAGGTTGGTGATTTTCATGTTTTCTCCATCCCATAACAGCTTTTTCCGGGCATAAAACTCCATTTTTCCCTGGCTGTTTTCCCGTCTCAACATGTAGCTGCGGATGGCCAGATTTCCCATTAAAACAGTTTCGGTCATGGGGCCGGCGTAATCGAAAGATGAAGTTAACGCACGGTGTTCTTTACTGTCAAAGCCAGCTTTGCAAGCATCCACCCATTTGCGGTGGTGACCATATTCGGGCTCATCTTGGGGCTCTGCCTCAGGGCCAAATTCGGTGGTTCCGTCGTTAAGGTAAAGTTTTGGCATCAGGGGTGAACTATCATTGATGTTTGTAGAAATGAGCCCCTTATCGCCCATGATTAACACGCCATTGTTACTGCCACTTCCACCTATATCACTGTTGGCGGGGATGATTTCAGGATGTGATGGCCTGATACCTCCATCGCTCCAGGTCATCTCAATGGGGGATTTGCTTTTATCCGTAGCGGCAAAGTGCAGGGTGATAAAGGAAGCCGGTGGGCATCCTTCCGGATGATAATCGGGTGTCCACATCCGGGAATAAACAGAAGCCACACTGCACTCGGCATCAGTAGGGTATTTCAACCCCAAAGTCCTGAAAGGGATATCGATCAGATGGCAACCCACGTCGCCGAGCGCGCCTGTTCCGAAGTCCCACCATCCTCTCCAGTTAAACGGGTGTAAGTTAGGTGTAAAGGGTCTTTTTTCGGCAGGCCCCAGCCATAAATCCCAGTGCAAATCTTTGGGTTTCAGGCGCTCATCCGGCTTGGGCATGGCAAAACCTTGTGGCCAGACCGGGCGGTTGGTCCAAACCTGGACTTTCGATATTTTTCCCAGCACACCCGAATCCACCCATTTCCGGACCTTATTCAGAAGCGGATTGGAAGCTCCCTGGTTGCCCATCTGGCTGACAATTTTGTTTTTTCTTGCCATTTCGGTAAGCATTCTGGCCTCCCTGATGTTGTGGGTCAATGGCTTTTGGACATACACATGTTTTCCCCTTTCCATAGCAAAAGCAGCGGCGGGCCCATGAACATGATCAGGTGTAGAAATTGTAACAGCGTCAATGTCCTTCTCTTTGTCCAGCATCACCCTGTAATCAGGATACTGTTTGGCCTTGGGGAAGTTCTTGACAGACCGTGTAGCAGAACCAGAGAAATCTACATCGCATAGTGCCACTACTCTTTCACGTTTGTCGACAGATGCATTCAGAATATCGCTGGTTCCTTTTCCTCCTGCCCCAATGGCCGCCAGGTTTAACTGATCACTTGGTGCCAGAAACCCTCCGCCTCCCAGCACATGTCTGGGTACAATAAAAAAGGAGGAGGCAATAGCTCCGTTTTTAATGAAAGATCTGCGGGATGTGGTTGATCGCCCTGTTTTTCGTTTCTTCATGTTTTTGTAATCTTTTGTTTTTTCAGCTAAGACTACAATGTACGAAATGTTTTTTTTATTCACCACCCCTACTCACTTCTTAAGCTTTGCGAGGGATTTGTGGCGGCAGCCCTGAATACCTGAATACTCACGATTATACAGGTGAGCAAAAGCGCCAAAATTCCTCCACTGAGGATCATCCATATTTCTATGGTCACACGGTAGGAATAATCCTGCAACCACTGGTACAAAAGCCACCAGGTAACAGGTGCGGAAAGGAAAAAAGCGATGAATATCAGCCTGATAAAGTCACTGGAAAAGAGGGAAAGAATACTCATTTCGGAAGCTCCGAATACCCTGCGGATACTTACTTCCCTGGTGCGTCTCTCAGCGGTAAATGCGGTCAGACCGAAGAGCCCCAGGCATGAAATGGCTATGGCTAGTATAGCAAAAAGATTGGCAAGCTTTCCTATGAGCTCAACGGTTGCGTATTTTCTGTTAAAATCCTGGTCAACAAATGAATATGAAAATGGAAATTCAGGGTTATACTTTTCAAAAACATCCTCGATACCTTCCATGACGGGCCTGACGCCTGTATTGTCCGGAATCCGGATCAGCATAAAATTCATCCAATCCGCAACAAATAAGAAAAGTGTCCGGGCTGCCGGTTGGTAAGGTAAACCCATAATAACATCATCAATGACACCTATAACGGTGTAATCTATACCCCCTAATTTTATCTGGCTGCCTAGGGGATCTTCCAATCCCATAAAATCTAAAGCCGACCTGTTTAAAATAACCGAAGCGCTATCATTAAAAGCTGTATTAAAATCCCTTCCCTGAATCATATTGGCGCCCAAAGTGGTTATATAATCATGGTTAATGCTAATGATCCCAAAAAAAACTTGTTGTTCCTCGGTTTGTCCCGCCCATTCAGGTTTGCTCCATGCGCTAATCCGGGTTAACGGGCTTGAAGATTTACTGACAGCGGTTGCAAGTGACTGATCAATCAGTTCCCTTTTGATAGGTTCATAGTTTTTTTGAATATCACCTGTAACCGGCACCATGAGGAGATTATTCATATTGTATCCAAAATCGCGATCCTTGATATGATGGATCTGATTGTAAATCACTATAGTGCCGATGATAAGTCCGATGGAGAAAAAGAATTGGGTCGTTACCAAAACTTTACGGGGAAGGTTGCCCTGCTTTTGGCGGCCAACCCGTCCTTTTAAAACACCGATTGGTTTGAGTGAGGAAAGAAAAAGCGCCGGATAACTTCCGGATATAAGCCCTGTCACTACAATGAATGCCAGGGCCATGAACCACAAGAAAGGATCTGCATAATCGATAGATAACTCCCTACCCACCAGCGAATTGTAAAAGGGCAGTGACGCCTGAACCATTCCAAAAGCCAGCCCCAGCGAAAGGACGGTCATTAACACCGTTTCACTGAGAAACTGGAAAACAAGTTGCCTTCTGCTCGACCCGACTACTTTGCGGATACCTACTTCTTTTGCCCGTTTCTCAAGCCTTGCGGTAGATAGATTAATAAAATTAATACATGCCAACCCGAGAATCAGCAGCGCGATGATCGAAAAAATCCTAACATACACAATGGCTCCCCCCACACTTTTGCCGTCACGAAATTCTGAATGTAAATGGGAATCTTTTAACGGAAACAACAGCAACTCATTATCAGAATCGGTAAGATGCCTTTTGATGATATCCCGGATCCGGTTTTCGAGCGCCAAGGCATCTACTTCTTTTTCTAACTGAATGTACATAAGCCATGAGCTGTTATTCCATTTTGTAAGCGCTTCCTGCATCTCCGGATAAAGCCTCATCATCAACTGAAATGGTATCAGGCACTCAAACTGCAACGTTGAATTGTCGGGTGGATCTTTTACCACGCCTGAAACAATAAGATCGGCACGGTTATCCATACGAAGTACTTTGCCTAACGGATCTTCCTTACCGAACAAAGCAGCAGCCGTCGACTCAGTCAATACAATACCGGATGGATTATTAAATTGCTCATCGAACGCCCCCTTCACCAACGTGAAATCAAACATTCGCAGGAAATCTTCACTTGCGTAATGAAACGACCTTTCCAGTCTTACATCTTCGTATGAAAGTACAGCACTGCCTTGAATATCGTCGGTTGGGCTCACATACCTGATGCCCGGTGTCGTTTTTAGTTCCTCCCAGAGAGCCAGGGGAACAACATTTTGAGTAAAGATACCGTTGTCACCGGCACGGTTAATATAGACCCGGTACAATCTGTCGATGTTGCTGTGAAATTTGTCCCAGGACAATTCATCATACACCCATAAACCGATTAAAATAGTAACGGCCATGCCTACCCCAAGTCCACCAATATTAAGAAAGGAGTAAACCTTATTTTTTACCAAATGCCTCCATCCGGTTTGAAAATTACTCTTGATCATAGTAATATGATTTGTTTTATTAATTCCACTGAAATTTTTGATGACAGAAGGTCTCAGCAATTTTAAAATCTCGTACCTGTATTTCTTACGGGCATACTTCAGTCCATGTGTTCTAAAATTTTTATGAAAAGTTTCTTCCAGATCACCCTGCAATTCTTCATAAAGGTGCTCCTTGCAGCACCATTTGAAGAGTCTGGCATAAAAGGCCGGAATTTTGTCCTGAGTTTTCATGCATTGGAAATGTTTGGCAACCGTCCTGGGATGGCCTTATAAAATTGTATGCGCAACTGTTCTGCATTGTGTAGGGCTTCCCTTCCTGCCTTGGTTAATTCATAAAATCTTTTTTGACGCCCTCCCCTTTCTGCAGTAGCTCCGCCCATGCCGGATTTTAAAAACCCTTTTTTCTCGAGTCGTGATAAAGCACTATGTAACGCACCTCTACTGATACTTCTGCCAATACGATTGGCAATTTCCTCCTGAATGGAGACTCCATAGGCTTTGTTATCCAATACCACGATGGCTAATAAGACAATCTCCTGAAATTCCCCCAAATATGATCCTTTCATAATACGTATTTTGTATTCATATACGAATATAATTAACAATTATTTCTTTCGCAAATGAATACATAATTAATTCAAAACCTTTCAAAAATGTTTAAGGGGCAAATTTGCCGGTTCAAAATGAACTTGATCCGGTGAAAGGATCATTTTATATACTGGTAGGCATTGAGAAGGCTTTAATCGATTTTTTTTCACTAAGTGCCTGCGATTGGTGGGATCGAACCTCAAATTCAGATCACCTCACACCCTATAGCGTGAGTACCTGGGTGTGTTGCACAACTTAAGAAAATGCCCGTATCTTTCGGTGAAAATCGCTGTATCAGAATACATGATTGTCCCGTTTTTCTGTGATGTAAAGTTCATCCACATCTCTGCCCGGTCCTTCGGAGAGCTCGCTGTATCGCTCCACAAGTCTCAGGAATGCATCACCATAACCTTTACTTCTAATTTCTTCGAGTTTTTCTAAAGCATCCTGTAATCCGGTGTACTCCCCATAGGTGTACCGGTGGAGGCCATCCTTGCCATCATGTTTGAGTACATCCCGGAGGTCCTGAAGAAAGCTTTTATGGACAGTGATGGGATTTAACAGGGCCAGTATCTGGATTGTATAAACTTTCTCCGGCTCCTTTTCTTCGACAATGACGGTATCTTCAGCGATTACTTCAGGCTCAGGTTCCGATGGTTTGACCGAGAAGTGGTACAGATCGTCATCGCCCATGCCTCCGGGGCGGTTTGATGAGAAATAGCCCCAGTTTCCTTCCTCGTGCAAAACAAAAGCAAAATCATCTTTTCCGGAATTTATCGGCGATCCGAGATTTTCAATGGTCCGCTCTGAATAAAGGTAGGCACGGTAAATATCTAACCCACCCAGTCCTCCTTTACCATCGGAAGAAAAATACAGGATGCTATCCTGGGTGACGAATGGAAACATTTCATTGCCCTCTGTATTGATTTTATCCCCCAGGTTTTTCGGTGCCCCCCAAACTCCGTCTGCATACTGGCTGACATAAAGGTCGGTTCCCCCTTCCCCACCGGGCATATTAGATGAAAAATAAAGCAGCTTTCCGTCCTGGCTTGCTGCTGCATGGCCAACGGAATAGTCACCATCTCCAAAAGATATCGGGGCCGGTTCATTCCAGGATCCATTTTCGGCTTTATGTGTTTGAAAAAGCTGGAAACGGATCGTTTGAAAGTCTTCTTCTTTATCACTTTTTGCCTCGATGCTGTTACGTGTAAAAATCATTTTTTCACCATTGTCATAAATGACGGCCGGCCCTTCATGGTATCTGGTATTTATACTTTTTGGAAGTTTGGTCACCTGACCGGGGTTTCCTTCCTCATCATATATGCTCTGATACAGGTCGAGGTAGGCACTGTTGGTCCGCTTATAGCGCTTTCCGGGGGCTACTTCTTCCCTGGCCGAAGCAAAAATGATCCCATTTTCCATAAATCCCGCACCAAAGTCAGAATAAGGCGAGTTAATATTCAAGGGTGTAATCGTGTAAATATCTTCATGTTTATAGTAGTCGGATAAGTTGGCCAGAGCGGCAAGTTTTTTCACGGAACGGCTGTCATCAGGGGCATTCTGAGCATGAAGCTTGTACCATTCAAGGGCTTCTTCGTATTTTCCGTTACTCATGAGTATTTCAGCATATTCAAACTGGTTTTGTACGGGCAGTTCTTTTGCCGATGCTTTCCGGTACCATTCTTCGGCCGATGGCAAATCCCCAATATTTTTATAGGATGAAGCAATCCTTAATTGTATGAACTGATCATCCCTCTCCTGAGCAATTTTCTCATACAAATTAATTGCATTAATGAAGTCCATCTTGATGTAGAGTGCCTCTGCCCGTTGAAGCTTTCCACCTGCCCTGCCCTGATCATTTTGCTGTGCTTTAATGACCGGTGGCAGCAAAAAAAGGAAAGCGATAAAGAGTATATCGAATGCTTTCATACCACTTTGTTTAGAAGGTTGATAATATCTGATTTATAAA
This sequence comes from Cytophagales bacterium, assembly GCA_022360015.1. Taxonomy (GTDB): domain Bacteria; phylum Bacteroidota; class Bacteroidia; order Cytophagales; family Cyclobacteriaceae; genus Agaribacillus. Next base: position 5,527 of record JAKSDQ010000055.1, on the reverse strand, counting down.
CCGAAACCTGGCGCAAGCGTCCCGCTCGTGCCTTTCAACGCCGGGAAAACACAAACGAGACACGCTCGCTATCAGAAATTTCAAGGAAATGCCCGCGCTTGCGACTCTTAACGTTGTGGTAGACACAAGCGGAACGTGGGTGTTGCACAACTCAAACACGTGCCTGTATTTTTGTTTATCGGCGAAAACCTCTGTGTCTCTTCGTGCCTTTGTGCCTTCGTGGTAAAAAATGGTTAACCACAAAGACACAAAGGCACAAAAAACTTTACCGAAAACGTTGTGCAACAGCCACGGAACGCTTACGCCATTAGTGTGCCATGTGAAGTTTGTACCTCTCTGCGTCTTAAAGGTACGAGCGAAACGCTCGCGCCATAAACGCATAGGCTGGTAAGCTGCTAATGTTCTATTTATTGCTTTCATAGCTACACCAAAAAGTTTTAAAAATAACGGGGCGAAAGGATCCTTTCGGGCACTTTTTTAGCAACCCGGTAATTCAACATGATCTCTCCTGACCCTGAACTGACATTGCCTAACTCAGAGTTAATAAAGTCATAGGCAAATCCAAGTCTCAGCTTGTTGTTGAACTGAATTTCCAAAAGCGCATTCAATGAGTTGAGATTTCTGAATGATAATCCCAACCACAATGATTCCCTGATCAACAAATTGGCATTCAGGTCGATGTTAACCGGAGCCCCCGGGACTGACTTGACCAGCACATGGGGCTTGAGTTTCAGAAAAGGGTTCAGGTCAAATAAATACCCAGTGGTTATAAAATAATGGCGCAGTTGCCTTGCCTGTAGCACGATATCACTTTTGTCAAATGAATTTTGCAGCAAAAGTGGTACGGAAAAACCGGCATAAAACCTGGATGTGCTATAATAGATACCGGTACCGAAATTGGGGAGCAAAGTAGATACATTTTGATCAAAACTCGGATCGGTTATACCCGGAGGCAATGCCAGGCTGGTTAATTCCTGCGTTTGGCTTGTGAGGCCTGCCTGAAGTCCCAGGGCTAAGTTGCCATTCCTGACAGGTATTTTGTAAGCGTAAGAGGCGTAAAAGTTCAATACTTCGGTTACTGCTATCTTTTCCCTTTCCGCCAATAAACCTATACCCACTTTTTTTTGCGGCCCTACCGGCATATGCCCTGAAAACATTTGATTGGAAGGTCCTCCGTCAAATCCCAACCACTGCTCCCGCGCCAGAACTGTCAGATTCAGTGTTTCGTCACTTCCCGCGTACGCAGGATTCAGTGCCAGACCATTAAACATGTATTGAGTGAACATAATCTGCTGCTGGCCCCGGCAAATATGACCTACACAACAAAGGGCAAGGCTCAATAAAAAATTCCACAAAAATCTACTTTTCATACCCGTTAAAATTTATCTTTTAAGCACCACGTAACCTTTCAGTGCCGGTTGCCTTTTCCCCAGGTCAATGACATAAAAATAGGTGCCATCAGGTGCCAGGCTACCACCGATTCTATTCCCCCCGGTGGTCTGGCCCAGCCAGGCTTTGCTATGATTATTGTATCCGGTCTGCTGAAAAATCAGATCTCCCCAAATGTTAAATACCTTGACTACACTGTTTGGATATGCCTCTATCCCGGTAATTTCCCAATGATCCAGGATTCTGTCCCCATTCGGCGACAATGCCTCAGACACAAAAATTGCTTGCTCTCCGGGTGGGTCTACCGGCGGCGGTGTCGGAGGAGGTAGTGATGGTGTGGCCTGAGTATTAATAACGATCACTACTTCATCACATAGCTGATTAGGACGGTTATCGCAGACCATAACCCTGAACGTCTCTACTCCGGTAAAACCAGCCGCTGCGTTATAGGCAATACAGGTCTCGGAAGGATTCACAAGATCAGCAGTCCCCCCTTCTGACAATGGTCCCAGGGAAGAAATAAACAGGCTGTCCAAATCGACGTCTCTAGCATTCAGGCAAACATTTAAGAGAGAATCCGGGGCAATCGTAAAATAAAGTGAATCTACTTCCATTCCTGCCTCATCTGTAATCGACGGATGGTTATTAGGAAATGCACACCAGGTAAAATTGCCTATTCCCAAACGCTGTTCTGCGGGGTTGGCAGGGGCGTTCTGCGCATTGGTGAAAATGACCTGCACCGAATCAACCGGAACGAAGTAGCATATAGAGACATTACCATCGGTACCTACCGCATCGTCCACAGGTGCATTCCCGGTAAAGCTATTATGACTATTAAAATCTACGGCTGTTCCTGCTGTAAAGTTAACAGGCATTAAATCAACCCTATTTCCACCCCGATAAGCATTGACAATGACCGAGTCTGTAAAGCCCCCGGGGTTGGAATCAATATCCAGCAGATCGAGGCAGAACTGATCTACCGGCCGGTTAAATGATATCCAGGTGCTGGCAGCTTGCGTGTTTGCAGTTGCATCCTGTTTCCAAACTGCTGAATTAATGCCCTGGAAAACATCTTCATTCATAAAACCGGTTTGAATATTATCAGGATCATCGGTTCGAAAGTTAATAAGTAATCCCTTTTTAATAAGTCTCAGCTTATCAATATGCTGCGCTGCCTGCCGGTCGTTCCAGTCAATTGTATCTTTGCTGCTGCACGCCACACGAACGAGCACAGTGGCCGTATCTGTTTTAGGAAGTGAATTACAAAAAACCGCTGTATCAGATAAAACATATTTCACCGTATCAATACCAATGAAGCCAGGGTCGGGAGCGTAACTGACGGTGCTATCATTATTAATCAATGTGGCACTTCCCGACAAAGGATAACCTGGCAATAAATTGACTATGACTGGTTTTGTACTAAAGCTCGCATCGTTGTCGCGAATGTTAATATCCCGGGAGCTGTTTTCGATAGTACTTCCCAGGTCGTCCACTGCTTCCGGCTTAAAATCTGTAATCCTGGCATTCTCCCCACCGTTATTGCCATTTGGGCTGTAATCGTAAACTACCGGCGTAGAAGAACCTTCTTCATCAAAATGCCATAACCCAATTATACCGGCTTCATCACCCCTGAACATGGTACATCTGTTATTGGTGATTTCAGCGGCTGTTCGCGCTACGCTCCAAATACGAAGTTCGCTCATATATCCTTCGAAAAAATTCGGGCTTGGAACAGCATCTCCTCCTATCACCAGCTTACCTCCCGCACTTTCCGGAGGGTCGATCAATTGTGCGGAGGTGCCAACGGCATTGGTGGTAAGTGCGCCGTTAATATAAATCGCAACGTCATTGGTGCTTACTACCGGACCGGCAACATTTTCATAAGATACCGCAACGTGATACCATTCGTTTTCCCGGAGCACTTCTGTGGTTCTTTTGGTAGATGAAGGCTGCCCGCCAAATGTTCTGAACTCCAGTTGTCCTGAGTTCAAAAGCCGCAGGCAAAAAGCTTCAAACTGAGGTGAACCGTTCGTTCTGTACCGGCTTACCAAATGGGCTTCATTAGCTGACAGTGGGAGCTTTTTAATCCTGAGCCAAAGTTCGATGGTAAAGGATTGATTAAAAAGTTGCAACTCATCACTATTGAGGATCGTCAATGAATCTTTCAGGGCAAGGCCGTTGAACTCAATGAACTTACCAAAATCACTTCCCGGCACACTTGCATCCACCAATGACGGGCCACTCTCCCCTGACGCATTGGTGGCTGTGATATGGTAAAAATAAGTTACCCCGTTTTTTACATTATTGTCTATATATTGTGGCGCCGGGGTTGCTGTAACGGTTGTCAGGTTAACAAAGTTTACCTTATCCAGCGAACGATACACCGTATAGTTGGAAACATTCTCTGCTCCGGGATTGGCCGACCAATTCAGTTCATTTTGACGATCATGTCTTACAATATAAAAATTGTCAGGAGCCGTAGGAACCTGGGCTTCTGCCGCGCTGAATACCCACCAACCTAGCACAAGCAGGAGCGCCCGCCTGAGCGGGACTCCTGTTATTTCCTTATTTGACTTGACAGTAAGTTTCATATTAAAATGGATTATCGTATCATTACTTTTTCTTCGATGATATTTTTCCCATAAATAAGTCTGCACAGATACAGGCCTGTTGTCAGGTTGGCCGAATACAAATCAAGTTCATAGTTCCTGTTTGCTTCCACTTTTCCTGCAAACAATGGCTGTACCATCATGCCATATGTCGAATATAACTCAACGCTTACCTCTGTGGCTTCAGGGACAGAAAAAAATAATTTTGCAGCTTTTTGAAACGGGTTAGGATAAACCCCCAAGCTAGCGCTTATTGGCGTATCAAATATGCTGCTTTCATCCCATGTCGCTTCCAGCGATGAAGGCTGGGAGGTACTCCTGCTCAATGGAGCTGCTCCGGCAGTGGTTACTACTCCGCTGCCGGTATTTTCAAGCTCTATACTACAACTTTCCGTACAACCGTTTGCGGAGTTGGTTATACTAATAGAGAACAACGCAATGGATCCAACAGGGCCCGGTGAAAATGTTATAACAGACGTTCCCTGACCTCCGGTTATTTGCCAATCAGGATTACCCAACACCCATTCATAGATGCCATTTTCTATAGTTCCTACCCTAAGCGTGTTGTCTGTCTCAAGTACAATATTACACTCAGGCAATGCCGTATTATCTGTGACGTTAACGGTCTTTGAATTGGTGCAACCGGTAGCCGGATCGGTCAAAGTGACTGTAAATTCCCCAATAATGAAGCTAAATGGAACGGTAAGATTACGAACGTTCGTATCAGGAAAAAAGATTTCTGTTCCCGGGGGTACTGTCCAAGAATATTGCGCACTGGCAATGGTGGAATTTGCCTCAAGTACTAATCCACCTTCTGCGATATTAGTACAGGTATGCTGTCCATCCGCAGCCGTCAGATCAGGTACCACGACATTTTTCACCACTTCTACGGAAGCCTCGCTTATGCAACCGTTTTGAGGGTTCGTCACTGCTAAAGTGTATAAACCAGCCACAGATACGGAAGGGTTTTGAGCTATAGAAGTAAAACCTTCGGGACCAATCCAGGCATAGCTTACACCGACTGTCGGTGAACCACCTTGAAGAGAGACACTGGCTACTGTACAGGTAAGTAAACCGCTAACACTAGCAGTAGCGCCTGGAGCAGTGGTATTCTCCTCTACCAGAACTTGAGCAGTAGAGGTACAACCATTGACTGGATCTGTCACCGTTAAAGTGTATGTACCAGATAAAGACACAGAAGGATTCTGAGCTATTGAAGAAAAGCCTTCGGGGCCATTCCAAGCGTAGCTTACACCTGCAGTCGGTGAACTACCTTGCAGCGATACACTGGTAACTGTACAGGTAAGTAAACCGCTAACAACGGCAGTCGCGCCTGGCGCAGTAGTATTTTCCTCTACCAGAACTTGAGCAGTAGAGGTACAGCCATTAACAGGATCGGTCACTGTTAAAGTGTATGTACCAGACACAGACACAGAAGGATTTTGAGCTATTGAAGAAAAACCTTCGGGACCATTCCAAGCGTAGCTTACACCTGCAGTCGGTGAGCCGCCTTGAAGAGAGACGCTGGC
>JAKSDQ010000149.1 GCA_022360015.1 Cytophagales bacterium | reverse complement strand
TTTGATCGTAGACTATGAAAAACATTAGGCTCTTCGAGATGTAGTTCCGTGATAATAAGGATTGAAACATTGCGAGGTAGGTGAAAAAAGCCACCTCAAAATTCCTTCGAGATGTAGTTCCGTGATAATAAGGATTGAAACGGCCTGGTCGCTACAGTGGCTTTGATTTTTTTCCTACTTCGAGATGTAGTTCCGTGATAATAAGGATTGAAACATACTTGTAATGTTCATGAACCTGACGCCACGGCCCTTCGAGATGTAGTTCCGTGATAATAAGGATTGAAACTTCGGTCTCGTCCTGAAATGAGTCTACACAAAACCTGTAGATTTATGACCAAGAAACGATTAAAAAGGAAAAGACCACAACATTATGCTAGAGAATTAAAGTTAAGGGCATGTAAGGATGTTTTATCCGGAAAGCTAACGGTAACTGAAGCCAATAAAAAATACGATATCAGGTCATCTAGTGCTATTTCCAGGTGGGTTTTTCAATTAGGGTTAAAAGGAGATCACAAAGAGCGTCCCAGGGGCAAGATCACAAAGTATTCGGAATCATTTAAGATAAAGGTTTGCCTTCAAATATCCTCCGGGCAAATGAGTGTAGCTGAAGCAAGCCGGTATTTTGGGATCCCTTCCCAAAGTGGTATCGCTGGCTGGATGAAAAAGTATGATTTTGAGATCAACAAAGACCGCCAGAAGAAAGTCCCTACATTTGGCTTGATAAGCGATTACATGAAGTCAAAAAAGCAAGAAAGTAAAGCCTTAGAGGAAAAGATACATAAACTGGAGGAAGCCTTGGAACAGGCACTCTTAGAGTCTGAAGTAAATTCCAAGATCATTGAGCTGGCTTCCAAGGAACTGGAAATTAATATCAGAAAAAAGTTCAATACCAAACAATCAAAGAAATAAAGGACTGCTATCCGGGCATCTGTCTTGACCGGATATGCAGATTGTTTGGTATAACAAGACATGCCTATTACAAACATGAAAAGCGGTTTAAGTTGAAAAGTTATCAAAGCCAGGTGGTACTGAACCTGGTCAAAGGCATACGCCAGGAGCAGCCCAGGATCGGCACACGTAAGCTGTACCATTTACTGCTACCCAAACTGAGCGAGCATCAGATCAAGCTTGGAAGGGACGCCCTGTTCGACTTATTGGCCGAATTCAATATGCTGGTAAGGAGAAGGAAAAGAAGGGTCTTCACAACAAACTCGATGCATTCATTGAAAGTGTATCCTAACCTAATCAAGGACCTTGTAATAGATGCCCCTAATATGGTATGGGTAAGTGATATCACGTATTTAAAAATTGAGAGTGGTTTCATATATCTTTTTCTGATTACTGATGCGTACTCAAAGAAAGTGGTAGGGTATTGCCTTTCGGATAATCTACAGGCTATCAATGCCAAGAAGGCACTAGAAAAGGCATTGGAAAAAGCACAAATATCCAATGAACTGATACACCATTCGGATAGAGGAATACAATACTGTAGCAAGGAATACGTGAATTTGCTACAGAAAAACGGTATCGGAATAAGTATGACAAAGGGAGGTAGTCCGCATGAAAATGCCGTTGCAGAGCGTATCAACGGAATATTAAAACACGAACTATTGAACACTGTAGAGCTAAAGGGAATAACAAATGCTAAGAAAGCCATCCACAAGGCCATTACCATTTACAATGGGAAAAGGCCGCATCTAAGTTGCAATATGTTAACACCTAATCAAGCTCATGACTACACAACAAATGCTTTAAAACCTTTATGGAAGAACTATAAAAAACGTAAAATAAAACATATACTTGTACACAACTATTAGGACTAAGGTCAAGCAATGTTGACCAATACTAGGATTAAGAGAAAAACTGTAGACAAAATTTAGGACTAGACCTTCAGGGTCTCCCGGTACTTGACTACAATTCCGATCTTCGAGATGTAGTTCCGTGATAATAAGGATTGAAACCAGCAAAAACGAAAGGAGGTTTAATGTCAAAAGCCTGGGTTTTATAAATTTGAAAATGTCTCCTGAGAGGAAGCATTTTCAAGGCTTTCAATCAGCTTAGTAGGTTGATATTTCATGCAGTACTATGTTTAATTCATTCAAATGATTTCAATTATGAAAAGAAAATTAATTTCTTTGTGTATTTTGTTTAGCCTGCTAGCGGCTTTTGGGTCCGTTAAGGCTGCTATATTTCAATGCTATGAGTATGGTGTGCCACAGGGTTCAACTGCATATGACTTTACTTGGGTATGGAATTCGTTAACCATTAATGGCGCTTCTTCAGGATTTTGTTGTGATTATACTGATGTTTGTCTGTTTTGGGCATATGATATCTTCACTGGGTTTCCACTTTATCAAGCCTATCCGCTTTACCGAAGTCCCTTTCCTGCATTTATTTGTTCTATCAGCTTAGCACCATCTTGTTGTTGTGGAAGTTATGGGGGTACAGTAGATGATATATTTTGTTTTTGATTGATTTTATCTCTAACTACTTAGACCAATAGAATTATGTATTATAGAAATCTAATATCTTGTATCATAATCACACTGTTTCTATACGCTTGTAATAGTGATGAAAAGAAAGGGGTTGAATTAGAGCCAACACCCCCTGTTCTGGAGAAAGTAGAAAAAACACCAGAGCAAACGGCTGAAATGTTATCTCAATTAAATGTTCAAATAAGTGCTTTCCCTCCTAGATTTCCTGATATGATCAATCCGAGAGAGTATATGCAAGAGAGCGATCTACATGTTAAGGGTTTTGAATTCATGAAGCTTTTTCAAAGAAGTAAAAGTAAAGGCTGGAAATCCGTACAAGAGATTGTTACTCCCTATATTAAACAATTTGATGGGACAGAACATGAGTTTTATTACAAGCAGGTTGAAGCTTTGGCCATGATAGATTTGCTTACACAGGAGGAATCCTTGAGCGATGAAGCATTGAAAAGCTTGTCTGAGTATACTCAAACGTTGCTGGATTATCAATACAATCGGGTCTATCCTATAGCTGAAAGTTTAAAAAAACTAGAAGGTTATTGGGATAAAAATCAAATTAGTGAGGCGGCCAAGATCACATTAAGGGAAAATAAAGTTTTCAATGATATGATTGCCCAAGCTCGATTAAAAGCTAAAGAGGAAGGTAATCTTCCAGAGAGTGGCAGGGTAACTGGCACATCGCAATCTGATTTTTTTGAGCAACTAAATGAACTAGGTGTAAGTGATCTGGAAAGAATGGCTCAATAAAGTCAGTGAAATTTATTTGTTATAAAAGAAGCCTTTCTCAAAGGCTTCTTTTTTTACTTCAACATCCACCGCCAAACCACCTTAGTCAGGTGGTAAAATAGTGTGACAAAAGAGTATAAATCACCGAAAAGCACCCCAGGCCAGAAAGGTTTGAATTAAGTTAACTTATCACTATTTTTAGATGGATTATAAAAATTGATAAATTGATCATTAATGTATTTAGGGACGGTGGGTTTATTGTCAAGATAAACGATAAGGCAGTCGTATTGGCTAATTCAGATTATACCATGCCCGAACTTATGATTTTCTTGGCGGAAAATTTTGATGCGATTGTAAAAATAGATAATAATGAGCCTCTTATCCTGACAGACCCGGAGGATTAAACACTTCACCTCCCATAAGGTATGTTATCGGGGGGATTCATAAAATTGAAAATGAACGCCTCAATTATTTACTTGCTGCCTATTCCAATTATCCTTGGACTGTACATATATGCGTGGGTGAAAAATATAAAATTCAATGTGTTGGAAATAATCGCTATTTGTGCAGCAGCATTATTGTATGCAATATTCAGTTATCCCGGAATATATCATAGACTAGCATTTTCGATTTGGACGATGGGATTAATATTAATAGTAGTAGGTACTGTTAAGGCAATAAATAAATTTAAATGAATATTCCTCCGAAGGGGAGAATTCTGAATATTCTTAAGGACAGGCTTTAATTATTGCACCGCCCAAGAGCCAGCCAATCCCCGACGGCAAAGCCTCTTATTAAGAACCCGTACTAAATTTGGTACACTGTACTAAATTTAGTATATTTGTCTTTATGGGTGAAACAGATATGATCGACAAGATTAAAACGGTAATGTCACAAAGGAGGATAAGTATATCCGAACTAGGCCGGATGCTACCCGGAGACAATGAAACCAGACGAAAGGATCTTTCCGAAATTTTGAATCGGCGTAGAGAACCCGGCAGGAAATTCCTTGAAGAAATAGCATTTGCCCTGATGCTTGAATGGGATTTGACCAAACCATAATTAAGTCAACTTTTAAAATAAGAATATGAAAAACGAAGAAAAAATAGTGGAACTCTTATCTGAAAGCCTGATGAGACAAGATCGGCAAGAAGAAATTTTGAATAAGCAAACCAAATTACTTGAAACGCTTGTCGATCAATTTCATAAGATGAACGATCACTTGTTGACGCGGCAAGATAAGATTGAGGACAGGGTAGCCAGGTTGGAAGATAAAGTATTTAGAGGTTGATACCCTAATGACAACCCAGGGCCGGACCAAGGAGAAATTGAAACAAATGTTTCTAATTAACAAACCTTACCTTTTGTCTTATCGTTATAGAAGCCCATCATCTGGATTTAAACAAGATGAGAAGGTATTGAGGCAAATGATCGATGAAGGATTGATCAAGGAGGTCCGGAAGGACTCAAAAGAAATTGTGTTTCAATGGATATCTGAAATAAATTCTCCGGAAGGCCCGGAGCTTCTCATATAGGAAGTTTCCCCGGCCATAGTCCCGCATAATTCATTCTCATCACTATATTTGGGCAAATTTTGGTCCCTTGGGGTAAGAAAATGAAAATTTACCGTCTCCATTGAAGGTACAGTACGAAACGTTATGGGCCAAATCAAACCGGACACTAAAATAAAGAATGACGAACTTAACAAACCTATCAGAAGCTACCATAACAAAAAAAATATATCTTGTCAGAGAAAAAAAAGTAATGTTGGACAGAGATTTGGCAGAACTTTATGGAGTAGACAACAGGGTCTTAGGCCAACAAGTGAAAAGAAATAGCGATAAATTTCCAAGCGATTTCATGTTTAAGCTTACTCAAAAAGAAACTGATGATTTGCGATCACAATTTGTGACCGCAAATATTTCGCCCAAAAGCAGAGTTCTCCCGACTGTATTTACGGAGCATGGTGTTTTAATGCTTGCCAATCTTCGAGATGTAGTTCCGTGATAATAAGGATTGAAACGGAAAAGACCCCGAAGTCAAAACCTTGGAAAGCGGTACTTCGAGATGTAGTTCTGCGATATATAAGGATTGGAACTTGCAATAGAATTGGGGATAAGCCGAAAACCCGCATCTTCGAAAGGTAGTTCCGTAATAACAAGGGTATCCTCTTAGAATTTTAGACGGTATGGTATGGGGAGTGCAATTTCTGATGAAGTAAGAACAGGTTTTAGGCTTAGCAATGGTGGGAAAGTCATAGTATGGCTTAGAGCCATGCTATGACTACTAAGGATAACGGTTTTCCAGGATTTATGAGTAAGATGTATCCATGACCTCAACAGGAACAGCATAATCAGGTAGCACTGCCGGGTGTTTTGTAATCATCCATAGTTTTGAAAAATAAGTTTTTTACTGCCACATAGCCGTTACCAAAAAAATTGCTATCTTTAGCAAAATAAAAATTTTGGATGTTTAGATTTAAAATGGATTCGGTAAAATAAATAACCTTTGGTATGCTGCCCAAGGTTGCCCTTTTATAAAACTCAGTCATATTCCTGTCTGAGTTATTTTCTTATCTATATACTATAGTTTTGAGGCTTGCCAACGGATAATGCGTATCCATAGGCTATTCGCCAACATTTTAAATTTAAACATCATGAGTGACGAAAATAAATCAATTCACCAATTCGACTTCAATTTAATCTGCGAATATTATTCGAATGTAGAACGGCAGGGTCCCGGTAGCACCGAGGTAACGATTAAAGCATTAAGCTTTATCGAAAATCTTTCTACGGCATCTTACATCGCTGACATAGGTTGTGGAACAGGCAGTCAAACAATGGTAATCGCACAACATACACCGGGAAAAATTACAGGAGTCGACCTGTTTCCTGATTTTATAAATCTGTTCAATTCAAATGCCGATAAACTCAATCTTAAGGAGCGGGTAAAAGGCATTGTCGGTTCGATGCATAATCTCCCTTTTCAGCATGAAGAATTAGACCTCATCTGGTCGGAAGGTGCTATTTATAATATCGGTTTTGAACGCGGACTTAACGAATGGCGAAAATTCCTGAAAACCGGTGGCTATATTGCTGTTTCGGAAGTGTCGTGGTTTACAGATGAACGACCGAACGAGATAGATGAATTCTGGATGGATGCTTATCCTGAAATCGACACTATCCCCAATAAAGTCGAACAAATGCAAAAAGCCGGATACATTCCTGTAGCTACATTTATTCTGCCTGAGAACTGCTGGATAGAGCATTTCTATGCACCACAAGTCCCAGTACAGGAGGCCTTTTTAAAAAAACATGTCGGTAATAAAGTTGCCGAAGACTTCATTGCAAATCAACAGTATGAAATGCAATTGTATGATCAATACAAAGCATTTTATGGCTATGTGTTTTATATAGGAAAGAAAATTTAAATGTTAGTCACTCCTTCCGAGAATCATCAAAGCGCAAACAAAATAAATGAAACAAGGTGGCCGGTTTGTATGCGATAGCATTGAAGCAATCAAAAACAGGTTTAGACGGGTTAGTCATTGAAAGCCATGATTTGTTGATTCAACTGGGTGGCCTGCAGTTCTGTTGCTTCAATGGAGGTGTGGCTTACAGTATCGCCACGGATATATCCAACATACTTTAACCATCCGTCGGAGCGTAATTTTCTTCTTTTGTTTACCAGTTGAAACAAGCTGTCCGATTGCATTTTGTTACTTTCGGATCGAAGGTCACCGGTAAATGAAAAATCAAAGTGCTTCAAAAACGTCCGTGCCATAAAAAGGTGTCCTGAAGGTGACGGGTGAATGCCATCTTCGGCAAAGGTGAATGACGGATTCTGCACTCTCATTGCTTCGATCCAGTCTCTCATAGGGCCATGAATGTCAATAATTTGCACGTCAGGCATCTTCAGGGCGCTTAACCAGTGGCAGTAGTCTTCCAGGACGGTATCATAACCTTTGTAAGGGTGGGCATAACCAAATTCTTCTGCTGTGGCGTCTACTACTTTGTCAGCAATTGGCAACGCGTCAAAAACAGGCGGGGTCACCAGCACAGCGGCTGCATTGATCTGATCGACCTGCTGCAACAGATTTTGAATACCTTCCTGGAATTTTTGCATACGTGCGGGCGATTGCGGATGATAAATGCCGTCATTCATACCGTAGCAGGCAACAACGACCTCAGGCCGGACTTTCTCCAAAGCTCTTGTAAGCCGTTCTTTAAGACAAGGACGTGGAAAAGGGTGGTCCTTTTCACTCAGGCAGGACACTGTTTCGCTGCTAAGGCCAATACTGATGATGTCGATGTTGTTTTTGGGGTACTTTTTGCGCAGGTAGTATTCGATGTAACTGACATAAGCACCGTTCCGGGTAATGCTATTGCCAAGAAACAAAACCTTTTTGTCTGCCAGCAAAGCGCCGGTTTTGTCCTTTTTCTCACAGGAAATCAACATCGGCAATATGACAATTAAAATCAGATAGCGTTTTGCTCCTTTCATAGTGTAAATGTTTGTCGATACGCTTGAATTGTTCCTGCAGGCCCATTGCATAAGACCAGCACCAGCAAACCGGGCTGATCTAACGATTGGTCAGTTCCTTTATCAGTGTCACCTCATCTTCGGAAAAAGGAGTACCATCAGCCCTCAAAACATCATGAAACCACACTTCAGGCTCGGCAGTAAATGTAGAATCCCAGCTTTTCCAGGGATAAATAGTCTGGGTTTTTCCGGACACAAAACCCCAATTAATCGCCGCTACATTGTTTTCCTTCAATAGTGGCATCATATTTTCAAAAGTATTGTTGCGGGTACGCGCCATGTATTCGGTACATAACAAGGGACGGCTATACTTTTTAAGTTGATCGATTTTCTGTTGTACGGCCTCGGTCGAATTGTCGTAGGCATGAAAGCTGATAACATCCGATTGCTCCAGCATGTATCTCTCCAGGGGTGGCAATTTTTCGGGATTTCCCCAGTTTTCAACTTTTTCTTTCCACATACCACATGTCAGGGGTTGTGAGGGGTTGGCTTCCCTGGCCCAGGCAAATACTTTTTTCAGTAATGCAAGGGAGAAGATGTGCTTGTTTTTTACCTCGAATGACTCGCGGCCCGGTCTTTTTGCTACGTTGTCGGGTTCGTTGTAAACATCCCAGCAAATCACCCGGTCATCATTGGCAAATTTACCCACTACTCCTTTAATATATGCCTCCAGTTCGTCGTGCCGGGTACTATCTCCCAGTATAGCCGCGCCGGGTGCCTGCACCCAGCCCGAATTGTGTACGTGGGGTATCGGCTCAGGCTGTATGCCGAGTTTGGGCACCGGGTGCCACACATCATCCAGTAAAACAAACATGGTTTTTATACCGTGTTTGTCAGCCATGTCCAGATAACTATCCAATCTTTCAAGAAATCCTGTGGAATCCTGGTCCCAAAGCAAATTGTGCAGATAAACCCGGTGTAAATTAAATCCCAGTTCAGCCGACCAGCCTAATTCCCGGTCGATGGTTTCCGGGTCAAAAGTATCTGGCTGCCAGAATTCCAATTGGTTAATCGATGTGCTGGGGTTAAAATTCGCCCCGGCAAGCCATTCATACTTTTCATACCAGGCCCATGCTTTTTCTTCGGACCATCTGTTGGTTTCCGGAGCAGGTTGTTCTTTTTTACTCGTTTTACAGGAAAATAAAATCACAAAAAAAGATAGCAGGATGAGTTGTTTCATGTTTTACAGGTTAAAGCTAAATTAATGTCGTTTTTCCAAAAGCCTTTGTGATTTCAGGAAGTCTTTTTCTCATCAGTTTACTTAAATGAAGCTGACACCTTGCGCGGTGCAGGTTATGGTCGGGAAAATCGGTTTTGTAGTACTTATTCCCTTGTAAATAATCGGTTAAAAACCTAAGCCCCATAATAAAACTCATGTAAATTCCTGATTTTGGCAAGATAGACATCTCTGCTTCACCAAGCAAATTTCCGGTTGAATTCAGATAACCCTCTGCAAAAGCATCGATCATAGCCAAATCGACATCTACCTTTTGTAAATCCAGCTCATGCTCGTCGGCCGTCGATGCCCCTGTACGTATGCCATCCCCAACGTCAAAGTACACATAACCCGGCATCACTGTATCCAGATCGATGACACATTGCCCTTTGTCATGGGCATCCAGAAGTACATTGTTAAACTTGGTGTCATTGTGTGTTACCCTGAGCGGCATATAGTGTCTGACCGGTATATCCTGAATAGCAGTAACATAATCCGCTGTTTCCAGTACATACCTGATTTCATCGCGGGCCTGATTTCGCTGGTGTTCTCCGGCCTCGTCCCTGGCGGCCATGAACTGCTTTAATCTGAATTTCATATTATGAAAATCAGGCAATGTGTAATGTAACTCCTGTATTGGAAAATCGGACAAATAATTCAGGAATTCGCCAAATGCCCTGGCCCCTTCATACATTTGCTCCGGGTTATACGGCTTATCATAAGACCGGAGATCCTTCATGAACTTAAAAACCCGCCAATACTCCCCTTCCTCCTTTAAAAAATGTGATCCGTCGTGTGTGTGGATCAGGGTGGAAACTTTAGTGCAGACATCTTCGCCGGCAAAAAGTAGCTTTCTTCTGATATGGGAAGTAACCAGTTGAATATTGCCCATCATAGCAGGAATGTTCCTGAATACATGATGATTAATCCTTTGCAGCAAATAATCCGGCTTACCGGCATTTTCGTTAACCAATCGATAGGTATCATTGATATGCCCGTTTCCAAAAGGCACTATTTCCTTAATGATACCGTCAATGGCAAAAGCTTTGGTCAATAACAGTTGTTTCATTCCCTGGCAATAGTTTCTCTCAACAGTGAACCAACCCGATCATTCAAAACAAAAATCATCAGCCAATCCATCCTGTTCTTTTTCAGTTAAAAAATCTGATATTAGTGTATTCTCAGCAAACCTCACCCCTCCCCATCAAAATAAATGTAAAAAATAACACATGATCACCAAATTGTGGCCGGCAGTATTTTTTGGTAAGATACACAATAATGTGCTCGTGCACAACATAATGCCAATAAAGTTTGCATTGTTAGACTTTAAATGGTATATTTTTTTTATATTATTGTGTCATTTTTATTTAAGCAAAAGATATTTGGAAAAGAAGAATTACACCATCAAGGAAATTGCCAAGCTTGCCGAGGTTTCCAGGGGGACTGTGGATCGAATCCTGCACCAGCGTGGCAATGTTTCTGAGAAAGCCAGGCAAAAAGTAGAAGGCATTTTAAAAAGAATCGACTACAGTCCCAATATCATCGCACGATCGCTCAAAGCCAACAAAAGAAGCAGAATTGTCGCTATCCTACCCTCCAACGAAAAGGATAATTACTGGAATCAATCGATTAACGGCATACTCGAGGCCGCTAAAAAAGCCAATGAGTTCAACGTTACCATTGAAATAAAAAAGTACGACATTGCCAATGTCGATCTTTTTAGCCACCTCATCGATAAGTTACTTGAAAATCCACCAAACGGTATTTTGCTGGCACCTTTGTTCTATCACGAATCATTGGATTTCCTGGCCAAGTGCATCGCCGCTAAAATTCCCTACGTTTTATTCAACACCCATATTGAAGATTCACAGTCGCTGTGTTTCATTGGCCAGGATTTGTTTGCCAGCGGCAGGGTATCTGCCGACCTGTTAAATCGCATTAAAATTCCTGGGAAAAAGATGCTGATCATTCATTTTGATGAAGATCCTGCTATTGCCAATCACCTGAAAGAGAAGGAAATAGGTTTCCGGCAATACTTTAAAGAAAAGGGTGAAAAGGCAGAATTACAGACTATGCGGCTTTCCTCAAAGCAGGGTAATCATGTGGAGGAAAAGATAGCAGAAATCTTTGCCCATGATGACCTGGGCGGAATTTATGTAAGCACGTCAAAGGCCCACGTGATTGCTGACTACCTGAAAAGGAACTCACTGCACCACATTCCACTGATTGGCTATGATTTGATCGATCAAAACATCCGTTTTCTCAAATCAGGAGAAATTAATTTTTTGATCAATCAAAACCCGAAACGCCAGACTTATCTGGGCATTTCCTACCTGTCGGATTTTCTTGTTTTCGGCAAAAAAATCGACCGAACGAATTTGCTCCCGCTGGATATTATTACGGTAGAGAATCTGGCGTTTTATTTGTAGGTGGGTTGCGAGGTGGCCGGGTTTCGGGGTTGCAGGTGCCGGGTTTGAAGTTTTGCAGATGACAGTTGAAAGGATAAAAATTAACCCGGGGTATTGTATGGTATTAAAAGCTTGTATACTGCTAAACGGGCATCGTTCCGGCTCATAAGACAATACAAGTGCCCGTCACCGGTCCGGACCATAGCTATATCCCTTATATCCCCATCGACATTCATTTCGGCATGGTATTCAAATCGACCGTTTCCCAGACCCAGAAGTATGATGCCGTAGTTAGCAGAAAACTTCCCGGTACTTACCCTCGATAATGATTGGTTTCCGCCTAAAACCAGGTCGGGGATACCATCCCCATTAAAATCCGTTGATTTGATCGCATATATGGGTGAAAACTGGGAACGCAAAGGTAGTGGCGAAACTTGAAAGCTCCCGTCGCCATTATTACGCAAGACAACCGATGTATGATTATTGACAATCAGGGTGTCGGCATTGGACAATTGAGCAGGGGTGAAAAAATCGCCCGGTTTCAATTGTGAAAATGATTTATAGTCAGGTGATTTTTTCTTGAAACCGGCTATTTGATTAATCAACTCATCACGGCTGAATGCAAAGGATAACTCTCCTGAAATATAGTGGAAAAACAAGGGATCGATCGCCCCATTTCCGTCAAAATCTTTGTATATCATCATGCCCGGGTAGTCTTGATCCACCTGAAAATAGTTGTTTATCCCAAAATTCCCCATCACCACATCCAGGTCGCCATCACCATCCAGGTCATTGACATGCAGTGACTTCCACCAGCCATAATGCTGCTCCAGTGATTCCTGCTCATGTAAAACAAATGTGTCTTCCTGATTGAGCCAAAGCATGGGCTTCATCCACTCACCAGCTACGATCAGGTCGGGTCTGGCGTCGTTGTTAAAATCGCTGAATTCAGCGGCATTGATCATACCGGCCTGCTCAAGTCCCCCGGCCATTTGTGCGGTGACAATTTTAAACGAGCCATTATTATTTTCCAGCAGAAAACTTTGCGGAGCATGGGGATATTGCTCCAAATTGATCTGTCCTGCTACAAACAGGTCGGCATCTCCGTCATCATCCCAATCGGCCGAAGTAACAACGGAGCCGCTGATAAACATCTCAGGCAATAGCTCCGTCCGATACTTCATTTGGCCTTTTCCGTTGTTGAGATAAAGTCTGTCCTGCAAGTGTTCAGGTGCTGCAGTAAAGGCGGCGGCCCCTTTCACAAGGTACAAATCGTTGAACCCATCGTTATTCGCATCAAATATCAAAGCATCGACATCGGCGGTCAGCGGGCTTGTTTCAAATTGCTGGGCGATGGCAAATCTTCCTGCTCTGGTTTGAACATATAGCCTCCCCGGTATCCCTGGGGTCGCGCCTGTATAGATATCTTCCAATCCATCACCGTTAACGTCGCCTTTTGCCATCGCTGGCCCGTTATTGAGTACTCCTGTAGGGAGTAATCGCTTGTGCTTGAAGTCGGTATATGTAAAAGACCGGTGTTGGTTGACGGTATCAAATCCGAGCTTACCGGTAACATCGGAAAAAAGCATCGCGGCAGTGTCCTGAGCAGGTAGCCATGGAGCGGCTGAGTCGGACTTTTCAATCACCAGCGTATTATTGATCTTAATATCCCTGATCACGTCTACTGTTCGATCCGGCCAGCGTATCACCAGCGAGTCAACCACAGGGTTATTCCCGATGCCAAAAACGAGTTCCGGATTTACGGACGATTGAAATCCCCTGGTGGGCATCAACTCCTGCATATAACGATATCCTCCGCTAAACAACTCTGCTTTGGTGCCGATACCAAAAGTATTTTTATGTTTCATTGAAAACCTGACTTTCACAAAATTACTTCCTTGTTTTTCGAGGCTGGTATTCTCATAGACAGCCGCAAAGTCATTGACATTGTTCAACACCAAATCCAGATCCCCGTCATTATCCAGGTCACCGTAAGCGGCACCATTGGTCAAATACAGTTTTTCGTCCAGGCCCCAGGCCGCACTTACATCATCAAATCCCAGATGCCCATTATTCCTGAAAATATAATTCGGAACTTCGATGGGAGGAATCCGGGAAATCATGTTGAAAACATCCAACCCGGTCTGCCCGTCACTGGCTTTGACCTTTTCAGCGACCATATAGTTGAGGAAATCCAGGTCAAGGTAATTCCTCGCATAACCATTGGTCACCAGCATGTCCTTCCAACCGTCGCCATCGTAGTCAGCCAGCAAGACCGCCCAGCTCCAATCGGTATTCGACACCCCACTGAGCTGGCCGATTTCGTTAAATTTGTTTTGGCCATTATTGAGGTGTAACATATTTCTGCCCACCTGCGGGAAGAACCCACCATCGATCAGCAGGTTGTACTTGTCGTAGTTTTCCGGGCCCAGCGACATTTTCAGTCTTTCATTGCTCTCCGGAAGCATATCCAGTGTAAATATGTCGTGGTTGCCATCGTTATTGATATCTGCTACATCACAACCCATCGAAAACATGGAGACCTGGGCGGCATAATCTCTGAGAGACTCCGAAAAGGTGCCATCACCCTTGTTGATGTATAAATAGTCTTCTTCGTTGTAATCATTGCCCACATAAACGTCGAGCCAGCCGTCATCGTTGATATCACCCACAGCAAGTCCCAGGCCAAAGCCCAGCAGCGTTTGCTTGATACCTGCCTTAAGGCTGACATCGACAAAGCGGTCTCCATCGTTGCGGTAGAGTTTGTCACCATAGTTGGGATCTGATCTTTGTTTGTATCCTGCGGTAAAGCGGTTGAGTCCGGCGTACTTCTGAATAGAATGATTGATCAAAAACATGTCCAAATCACCGTCGCCGTCATAGTCGAAAAACGCGGCTTGCGTGGAGTAACCTGTATCATTAAGTCCATATTTTTCCCCTTTTTCAGTGAAAGTCAAATCACCATTATTAATAAATAGCTGGTTTTGCCGGTTGACTTCGGCCGTTGCGGCTGACCTGCAGACATATATGTCCAGCCAGCCATCACCGTTCACGTCTGCCATGGTTACGCCGGTATTCCACAGTCCTCCGGCCCGGACGTTGGCAGGCCCGGCGATTTCCTGAAATTTCAGGTGACCTTTATTGAGGTAAAGATGGCTGTTAACCATATTACCGGTAAAATAAATATCCGGAAGCCCGTCATTATTGATATCACCGATAGCTACCCCTCCCCCATTGTAGAAATAGCCATAGTTGAGCACGTTGAGCGTCTCTGTTTCCTTAAGTGTATTTCTGAATTTTATGCCTGTCGCAATTTTGGGCTTTCGCTTAAACAGGGTTTGGTTGTTGTTTTCACCACAGGAAAAAAGGAAAGCGAAAAAACATATCACATAGAATCCGGGATGCCTCATAAGTGAAAGAAAATTATCTATAAACAAAAAATTTTGCTGGTAGACCGTGACAAATTGCCGGTTTGAAACCAAACCAGGAGCATTACCGGCATGCTCCCGGTTGTGAATGTCACAATATGGTTCGCAGTTATTTCATAAAAACCGAAGCCATGCTACCGCTGATCCCACCACACTTTGGAGTTATTCCTGTCTCCTCCGGTAATCCTGCCGATGGCATCATTTACAGCGCCTTCATTGGTGGTAAATTCCCTGGCAACGTAAACCATTCTACTGGGCACCTCATCCGGTCCTACATCGGGATTATCGGAAGCGACCCTGGTATATTGCCTGGGGTAACCTGTTCTTCTCAATTCTGCCCAGGCTTCCCATCCGTTAGGATAAAGGGCCAGCCATTTTTGGGTAATAATCTGCTCTAACCTTCTCTCAATTGATCCACCGGACTCATAGGCCACAGGGATGTCCGTCAAAGGCTGGGTACCCGGAGCATAAGGAACAGGTGTTGCCGCACTTGCTACATAAGCCGCAATGGCACCTTCATCGGTGATACCATACTCCAGCATAGATTGCCGGATACCTTCTTCGTACAGATCCTGTTCATTACCCCCCATATTCCATCCCAATAAAGCACCTTCAGCCCTCAAAAGATATACTTCAGAAGCCCTTAAAACCACGATTGGAGGGTTTGAACCGGTAGGCAGGGGTAAAAACTGCTGTCCGACATCCGAGTTAATGTCGTTTTGGCCGGTACCGAGACCTACCCTGGTTTGACCGTTCAATAAACCTTCATAGGGATCACCGTCATTGTCCGAATCACCTTCTGCCGCAGGGCTGAAGTAAATCCCGATGCGAGGATCTTCATAACCCTTCAGCACACTTTCCATGGCCGCACTCATTCTGAATTCTCCCCAGTTGGTAATCGTATTCAGGGGGTTCATGTCTTGCAAGGAGGTTTCTACAAAAGCATTATCAGCGTTATCTTCAATCACACCAGCGGCAATGGCCTTCTCTGCTTCATCCTGTGCCAGTGAAGAATTGGCAAACCTGACCCGCATGGCCAACCGCAACCTTAAACTATTGGCAAACTTGATCCATTTGGCGCCATCGGCTCCATAAATGCGATCTTCACCGGGAACGGGAAGTATCTCCAAATCAGGATTGGCACTTAACACTGCTACCGCCTCATCAAGTGTGGTAAAAAAATCAGCATACATATCTTCCTGATTATCATAAGGAACCTCGAGTTCGTTATTGCCAAATTGGCTGTAAGGAACAGGGCCCCAATAATCGGTAATACGATGGTAGGCATGTACCCGCCAGATTTTGGCTACGGCATTCAGTCCAACCAGTCCGAATTCCTCCGACAAATCTTCTACCAACTTGACCTGGGGAGCGGTTTGTTCATAGAAAGACTCCCACGCCAATTCAGCCCAGCGCCCTACCTGCGTGAGCCGGTCGGAATCAAAGTTTACCGCAGTGGTGGCATAGTATTGGCACCAAAGGTCAGAAAACAAGTTTTGAGAAATCTGGAATCTCCAATTTAATCCGTTGACGGAAAAATATTGGGCATGTGTAAAAACCTGTCCCAACGCACTCGGATTTTCCTCGAGAAATGGCCGGGTCAAGCTTTGTGGGTCCGTGTTTATTTCGTCAAAGTCTCCTGTACAGCCATTAAACATGGTAATTACCATCACGACCGCCAATACTTTGATCATATATATTTTAAACATGTTCATTGATTTTACTTTTAACATCTTCATATAATTAAAAACCAAGTTGAATGTTCACACCAAAACTTCTTGTGGTCGGTGGTGCAAATGACTCAAACCCATCTGAAGTGATACCGGCAATGGCGTCCCGGTTACCGTTCCTGTCCCTGGAAGCAGTGGCTGTGGTTGCATTCGTTACTACCTCCGGATCCAGTACCTCTGCCTGGTTGCTGAAGAAGAACAGATTCCGGCCCACCAAGGAAATTTTCGCACGTTTGAAAGGTAAATTGGCCAGGATAGATTCAGGTAGTTGATAGCCAAGGCTTATCTCCCTCATTCTGACGTTTGAAGCATCCCTCACAAAAGCCTCTCCGATCGGTGCATTTCTCCCACCGAGATTTGTCCAAAAGGTCTCTGCATCTATCCCAACGTTATTAGGTATGCCGTTTTCTTGTACGGCCGTTTCACCGCCAAAAACATTTTGACCGAAAACCAGCGTACCGTCACGGCCCGTTAATGTATAATCCAATAATCCGTCAGCGGCCAATATCGCCTCGGTAAAAGAAACCACATCGCCACCCTGTCTGATATCTACTACAAAGTTGGCATTGAAATTTTTATAAGTAAAGGCGCTGACAATACCGCCAAGCCAATCGGGGTTAAAGTTTCCAATCACCACATCCAGTCCGGAAGTGATAAGGGGTAAGCCATCGGCATCTACCAATACACGGCCCTGATCATCTCTTTGGAAACCTCTCGAATAAATATCTCCCCACTCTTCACCTTCAATTAGTCTGAAAGATCTCATGAAATTCGCACCATAATTGATTTCCGGAATACCCTCCGCTAACCTGGCTACTTCACTGATATTTCTGGCAAAATTGAAAGTCAGATCCCAGGTGAATTCACTGCCCTGAATAGGGGTCGCTGTAAGAATTACCTCCACACCTTTGTTTTGAATGTCTCCTCCATTGATAAAGTTCCTGCTTTGTCCTCCGGCAGAAGTTACGTCCTGACGGAATAACTGATCCTCGGAATTTGTTTGATAATAGGTAAAATCAATCCCTAAACGATCATTTAAGAATCTGGCATCAAAGCCCACTTCAACTGACCTGGTCCGCTCGGGAAGCAAATTTTCCACAGGATTAGTGGGCGACAGGAATATGCGGCCATTCTCGGTTACTGCCTCCCTGTTCAACAAGAAAGGGTCCGTATCGTTACCCACTTCTGCATAAGATCCTCTCAGTTTAAGGAAAGAGATAGCTGAGGGAAGCTGTAACAACTCATTGGCTACCACTGAAAGCCCTACCGAAGGATAGGTAAACCGATAGGGGCTCGGTAAGGTCGAACTGTAATCAGCTCTGAAGGTCAGATCGAGAAAAATCGCCTCTTTCCAACCAAAATTCCCAAAAGTATACCAGGAATTGATATTTGACCTGGTAAGTTCTTCCCTGCCTCTAAGATTCTGTGCATTACCGATCGTAAATAAGTTGGGTACATTAAGCGCCTGATTCTCAGTTTCTACATCTTTGAACCTCTGCTGCCTTGCATTGGCCCCGGCATTCAGATTAACAGAGAAATCACCAAAGCTTTTATTGTAAGTTATCAGCGCGTCGGTGTTCCAATCAGAAGTTACCGATGAAGTGGATCTGTAATTACCATTCTGGGCTATGACGTAGGTATCGTTATACCAGCTTTCCTGCTTAAACCTGTTGGTTCTGTCAAGGCCACTGCGCACCAGCACGGTTAAACCATCCAGTAATTCGTAGCTCAATGAGGCAAAAGCGATAATTCTGTCATCTTCGACCTCGTTGATGTTTCTGTTGACAGTCCAGTAAGGGTTGGCACCACCATTGTCTCCGGGTACCCAAAAGTTTTGCCTTAGTCGACCCAATTCATCAATATATTCAAAATTGCTTGCCTGGGCGGTACTAATATTCCGGGGCAACCTGTAAGCATGACGATTTGGATTGTCAAAGGCTTCACCGGTAACCAACTCATTATCTATCAGCGTACGCACAAAATTGGCTTTTGCGTTAAGGGTTAACCTATCGGAAATTTTATTTTGAAGCCTTAAATTGAGATTGTGACGCTCCAGTTCATTATTGGGTACAATGCCTGCCCTGTCTTCATAGGTGTAGGAAAAGTAGGTGCTGTTCTTTTCATTGCCCGCAGAGATGGCCAGGTTAGTGGCCAGGCTTGTGCCGGTATCGTAGAAATCCTTTACATTGTCAGGATGTGCGTCGAAGGGATAAGTAGTTCCGGCCAGTTCCGGAGAAGGTGACCAATGAGCCACCTGCCTGCCATCCAGGCGCGGTCCCCAGCTAAAGGTCGAATTAGGTAGATAGGTACCTTCACTGCCCTGGCCGAACTCATTTTGATAGTCCCATAAAAGCAAGGCCCTGTCCACGGTAAAAGTAGAGTTGAGGTCTACATTGAATCCGCTTCTTCCTTTTTTTGTGGTAACAATGATAGCCCCATTATTGGCCCGGCTCCCATAAAGTGCAGCGGCATTGGCCCCTTTTAAGACCGAAATAGACTCAACATCATCAGGACTGATATTACTGATATCTCCTCCCAGCGGAACTCCATCGACCACATACAGCGCCTGACTGTTACCATTGATAGACCTGTTGCCCCTTAAAACAACTTTAGAACCTCCACTTACACCGTTACCTGATGTTTGAATGGATAGCCCTGCCACTTTTCCCTGCAAACCATTCACCAGGTTCTGGTTAGGACGCGCTTCTGCCAGCCCCTCCAATTTGACATTTTGTGTAGAATAAGTCAATTCCTTTTTTTCCTTCTCAAGTCCAAAAGCGGTCACCACCACTTCAGAAAGTGTGGTGAGATCTGCCGCTAAATTCACATCGATCACCGATCTGTTGTTAACCGGTATTTCCTGGGCCAGATAGCCTGTGTAGCTAACAACCAGCGTAGCATCGCCACTAGCGGTCAGGCTATATTTTCCTTCAGCATCAGTAACGGTACCGTTAGTGGTTCCTTTTATCAGGACTGTCGCACCTGGCAATCCTAATCCTGTTTCATCTTTTACTACTCCCGTAACCCGTTGCTGCGCGTACGAAGTCAAACTGGTTAACAGCAGTATACCTAATGTAAGCACCAATAACGGGCGCCGACCGGTTAGGTCTGTCGTCTGTAAGTTTTTTTTCATATTTAAAATTTAGATTATGTGAAAAAAATTAACTTCAACATGAACAAAACATGAATCACCGGTGTATCACAACCGGATTTTCGATATCAAATCGCTTTTTTTCTTTTGTTAGATCTCTTAAATGGCTTAAGGTTTCGGTAACTTATTGACAATTTAATAATTATTTTTAATTTTTCTGTGCACGAGCAAAAATTATTTTGTGTTCGAACAAATTGTTTTTTCGTACCTTTATTTTTCAAAGCGGGCAGCGGCCTGCTTTTCACGGTTAGCCTAAGGCATCACAGCTTGTTAGCCGGAGCTTACAAAAACCCTGGCTTAGGTGTTTTTTTGATGAAGGAACCGGTCTGACTATAAAACCGGTTCTTCAAACCAGTCAATGCTTGTGTATGAAAATGTCTAGAAAATATATATTTGTTGCTTATTTTTAAACCTCCGTTTGAAAATGATTCCTATTCGCGGGGCAATTCCAAGTGTGAAAGGAAGCAATATTTCTTTAATATTGCCGGTTAAGTAACTTTCGTGCAACTAAAGGTAGTATAAAATGAGCGAAAAATGAATTATCTGAATGGTTAAAACACATATGGAAGAAAAAAAATTGCATATTACAGGTACATTTCCGGATGAAATCAGCCATGACATCAACCACCAAAACTGGGGAGAAGCGGAATGGAAAAAGGATTTTCAAGCCATGAAATCAATTGGGATAGACACAGTGATCCTGGTACGATGTGGCTATAAAAAATGGATCACCTACCCTTACATCGATGGGAAAAAAGCGTTGATGGCGCATACCTCTGAACTCACCAAAAACGATCACCTCTCGCCGGAACAACACGAGGCGGAGTGGGATAAAATCCTCGGGCAAATTAAGAAAGTAGGGTGGCATTTTTTATTTTCTTGATGAAAAAGGCTATCCACCCCAGCAACTGGAATGGGACCAAAAGCTATGGTGGGTACACCTGGCAACACTTCCCCGACTCCCTCAGCGGACTGGAATGGTTCGGCTACCTTAACCGCCAAGGTGAAATTCTCCTCCCGCTGAAAGGTGGCAAATGGAAGGGGTGTTTTCACCTGCCCAGGGGGTTGTTGTAAATTGTCAATTCAATACGCTTTCTTTTAAATCCATGATTATCTCCCTCAAAGCCTTGACAACAACCCTTGTAATGGCAACTCCCTTTTCCATGGTACCGGCTGAAGGGTCTCCAAAGACCCCATTGGGTGTCATGGCTTTCATTGTGCGGTAAAGGCTCACGTTGCCTGCTCTCAACAAATCCCCTTCTGCCCAGCGAAAGGTGGGGATGTTTGATTTTACCGCTATTTTATCAAGTTGGACCAGATCAGGGGCGATATGCAGCATCAATGAGGTTTCAAATTCCCCGGCATGGCCGGTGCCCCCCGGTGGGGTTTGGGTAATTTGGTTTAACGCTTCCAAAGATATGCGCCACCACGTAGCCAAGGCTATCCGGCATTGCGGATTTCTGAAACCGAATGTTTCGACAAAAGTTTGTCCAATTGCCTGATTTCCTCCATGGCTGTTTAAGATCAGCAGGTTTTTAAAACCATACTTTACCACGCAGCCGGAGATGTCTTGTAATTGACGCAATAAAGTCTCATGCCGCACACTCAGGGAGCCCTCAAAGTCCATATGATGCTCGGAGCAGCCCACACTAATGGTAGGAAGGATGACCACATCATCCGGGATCTCTTCATTGAGCACCTTGCAAAAATGTTCCCCAATCATTTTGTCAGTGGCCAGGGGCAGATGGGGCCCGTGTTGTTCTACAGCGGCTACCGGCAAAATTACAGGCAGGTTCTTATCCATTGTTTTCACCTGAGGTGAGGTAAGTTGTTCCCAATACATAATTATAAGTGGTTTAAAAATCTTTTTATACTAACTGTCATAACCGGAGGGTTACTTTTTTACTACCTGAATTAGGCGTTACTTTTTAACCGCCCACATTTCAATTTCCACTAAAAAAGTGAACAAAAGAGGCGTTTGCACTGCGGTTCGCACCGGACGGGGCTCATTGAAGTAGGTTTGGTAAACCTCATTAAAACGGGGCCAGTTAGCCAGATCGGTTAAATAAACATTGACTTTGAATACATCGTTGAAGTCACATCCGGCAGTGAGTAATTGCTGGCGGCAATTTTTCAGGGTGTAATGGGCTTGTTCTTCAATGGTATCACCGACTACCTGGCCTTTTTTGTCAATGGCGGCCTGTCCGGATATCACGACCAACTGACCAGGCGTTACCTGCAATACCGGAGAGTAAGGTCCTGCGGTATCATGCTGTGCTGCGCCGGAAGGAATTTGTTTACCGGGGGTTTTCAGGTTCCCGCTAAAGCCCATAGGATGGGGCAGGTAACCGGTAAAACCGGCAATTTTCCATTGCTCTGCTACTTTGCGACAACGGTAAAGTGTCTGCCAGTTCAATACTGTTTTTTCTCCCTGCTGTTTTAAGATTTCACCATCAAATTTTTTATGCACCAGGGCACTGTCTCCCCGGATATCGATATCTCTCAAAGAAGTGGCACGATAAATGGCCTTCTCAGGGTCTTCGGCCCACTGGGTTTGGGCAAAATCGTGGGCTTGCTTTAGCCATGCTGTTTTATATGCCTGCAGGTCCGGAAAGGCCAGCCGCCAAGAATCCGGATTGTGGCGTTTGGCGGCGTCTATTCCCATAAAGTTTTCCCCGATAAAATCGTCGGCAACCATTTCCCAGTTTTCCCGGCAAAAGGCGCTAATGTCCCGTTCTACCAGCATTTGCCATATTTCATGACGGTCGGCGTCTGTAACGGGAAAGGGATTTTTGTAAAAACTCATAGACTGAATGCTTTTTTCTGTTTTAAAAAATGATTAATTGCCTCCTCATCTGGCGACACACCCAAACCTGGCCCTTCCGGGAGATGGACAAAGGGCGGTTCCATTTTCAGGGGTTCTTCCAAAAGATCATGAGTGCGTATCAGCCTTCCGAATATATCGCTGGGCCAGATACAGGACTCCGCCGCCGCGGCTGAATGTACATACATGGCTTCTAAAATGCCCAGATCAACTTCCGAACCATGCCAGCATGGAAGTCCTGCGGCAAAAGCGATATGGTCCAGCCGCTGAAAGTTCGCCAGTCCGCCATTAAAATTAAACCCATCCACAGCCCCGGCATTCAAGGCCTGAATGGCATCTTTTATGCGTTGTCCGTGCAAAATATAAGGCAGGGAAACGTGCAAAACGATGGGTACGGAACTATACTGCCTGAGTAAAGCATACTCGGGAAGCATCCACCGGGGAAGCGGGTCTTCAAGACAAAGCACATTGCCTGTCGCAGCAAGAGAATCTGCCCGTTTTCGCACTTCACCAGGATACAACCATCTTTCGTTGGGATCCAGAATTACCTGCATATGTGGCGCGGCTTTTTTAATCTCCTCACACCAGCCCGCCACATCATCTTCCAAATCTGTTTTAAATTTTACACAGTCATACCCCTGGCGGGCAAACCCCTGCACCAGTTCACCAATGTCTTCCACCTTCCGGTGGCTGGACCAGGCGCCGACTTTGACTTTTTCCCTGACAGCACCTCCCAGCAAATCCACCACGCGCACCTGGTGCGCTTTGGCATAGGCATCCCAAATGGCACATTCAAAGCCATCATATTCCCGGCAAAAATTAAAAGGGAGCTTTTGCAGGCAAATGTCCCGAATATCTTTTCCCAGTAAACTGTCAATAAGTCCTTCTACTACCGGCCAATTATGGTCCCTGTACAACTCCCCCCACCCAATAATTCCGTTATCCAGCTCCATCTTGATCAAAAGCTTCGGCAGCTCGTCAAACTGCATAGACCAGCCTGACTTGATCCCCACAGGCAATTTATGCAGCGGCTTATGGATGCCTTCGCTTTCAATGACCCCGGTATGTGTGGGGACGATGACCTCGTAACATGTAAAATGTTTGATTTGCATTTAAAAAAGATTTATAGTTTATGATGAGCTTCTTTCAATAAAATCACTGTTAAATAGCATGACAGTCGTACCGGCGTCAACATAGATTGTTTGGCCGGTGATGGCAGCGCTATAGTCTGACAGTAAAAAAGCCACTGTATTCCCACAATCAACCGGGTAGATGTTTTTTGGAATGACCTGCTGGTAATTTACATAATCAATTTCCCATTGTACCGGATCATCTGCCCAGGTTTTTATCAGGTCATAATTCTGTTCGGCCTTCACTAATCCCGGTCCAATGGCATTGCACCTGATATTGTACTGGCCTAGTTCGCAGGCCATTCCTTTGGTTAGTCCCTCCACTGCTGATTTCACACTGCAATACAATGCATATCTGGCATGGGTGGCAAAGGCATGGACAGATGAAATGTTCACAATGTTGCCTGTAGATCGATTGTCAATCAATTGTCTGACAAAAAATTTAGAAACCTGCCAAACTGCCCGTATATCGATGTTATACAGCTTGTCAAATTCCTCGTCACTGACCTCATAGGAAAGACGGCTCAATCCTACCCCGGCATTGTTGACGAGTCCATTAATTACACCCGTTTTTTCTTTTATTTCCTCAAACATGGCAGCTACCTCTCCCCTTTTGCTGATATCGGCACCAACAGATATGGCTCCTGGATACTTTTCAGCCGCTGATTTTGCTTTTTCGGGGTCCAGGTCATTGATAATCAGGGTAGCGCCGAAACTAGCGAGGGCCTCACAAACGCCTCCTCCGATGCCGGTACCTCCGCCTCCTGTAACTAACACACGTAAATCTTTCAGATTCATTTTTTTAACTTTACGCTTTAAATTCGTTAAAAGCCTCATTGCCTCTTATATCCCGGCTAACAGCCTTTTGCACCTTTTTTCCAATTAGTCTTTTTCATCGCCCAGAGGCGCCATTTTGAACCTTTTAATAGGTGGAGTAGTGCGTGCTTCTTTCATAATCACCTCCATTTTCGAAATCACTTCAGGGTGGCCGGGTGCCACATTGTTTTGTTCCTGTTCATCTGCTTCCAAATCATACAATGCAATGTCCGTGTTTCCTTTCCGTATACTTTTACGGATCGCCTTCCATTTTCCCATTCTTACCGCTTGTTGGCCACCATGGGCGGAAAACTCCCAATACAAATAGTCATGGGCAGTCTGAGGTTTTCCCAGTAAGGTAGGTAAAAAGCTGATTCCATCGGTATTTTCAGGTGGGGGCAGGTTGAGAATTTCGCAAAAAGTTGGTAACACATCGTAAAAGGCCGATATGTGATCACTCTGGCTGCCAGGTTCGATCTTGTGTTTCCAGGTGGCTATCATAGGTACTCTTATTCCTCCTTCGTGAGTAAAACCTTTTCCCCATCCAAACTGTGTTTTAAAAGGTTTGGCACTTTGAAAAAAAGGTGTGTCTGCGCCACCGGTATGCGTGGGGCCGTTGTCACTTGAGAAAATGATCAGGGTGTTTTCATAAACACCTGTTTCCTTTAATTTTTTTACCAGGTCACCCACTTGCTCATCCAGGTAGCTGATCATGGCTGCATAGGTAGCCCTAGGGGTTTGATTTGGAAAATACCCGGATTCACCTGTGTACGGCTTTTCCTCTCCGAATTTCTTTTTGTAATGATCCACCCAGTACTTCGGTGCCTGTAATGGTACATGGGGAATAGGTGAGGCATAATACAGGAAAAATGGCCGGTCTTTATTTTGGGCTATAAATTTTAATGCCTCATTATGCATGAGGGCCGGCGCATAATCGGTGAGTGCAAAATCCGCGTAGCTTTCCGGGTCATCGGGGCTAGCTCCCTCAGCCAATGCGTTATGAGGAGCAACAGATTTATTGTTTAATAATACCCGCTCTTCATTTTTCCACAGATGCAGGGGATAGTAAGTATGCGCTTGTCTTTGACAATTGTAACCGTAAAAAAAATCAAACCCTTGTTTATTGGGAACACCTTCTGTGGATGGCGCCCCCAGGCCCCATTTACCGACTGCACCGGTTCGATAGCCTGCTGATTGTAAAATTTCTGCCAGGGTAACGATGCTGTCGGGAAGTGGTCGCTGGCCTTCCAGCAAAGGATTGTCAAACATGGCCTGGTAATTCCAGACATCCCCCCTGGATGACCACTCATCATTACCCCTGATGTGGGCATGACCTGTATGTTGCCCGGTAAGCAATACACACCGGGCGGGTGCGCATACGGGGGCACCGGAGTAGTGTTGTGTAAATCTCATGCCTTCGGCGGCCAGTGCGTCAATATGGGGTGTTTCAATGATCTTCTGACCATAAACACCTAATTCACCATAGCCAAGGTCATCGGCCAAAATGTAGATAAAGTTTGGTTTTTTTTCAGTATTTGTGTCATTACGGGAACATCCCGCCATCAATACCAAAATAAACGATAGCCATAAAATCTGTTTTCGTATCATAATTATTAAGTTGTTTTTACAGTTGTCTTATCATTATCCAGCTTATCATACCAATATTTTTTCAATAACCAGCTTGTAATCACAAAGACCACCACACTTACTGCCAAATCATCCATTGCCCTTATCAAAAGATATATTGGCATCACCACAAGCGCCATTTGCCAGGCGATGCCAACGACTACGTTGATCAAATCACCGGTGAAATCCCGGTTTGGCATAAAATCCCGATCCTCCTCTTGTATTTTTTCAATTACAGGCTTCCAGAAGCCCCAAGGCCTGGTTTGTCTGTAAAAATACTTTAATACCTCCATATCATCTGCGGCCCGGGCACAGGTACCAAGCATACAGCCGGCAAAAGATATTAATAAAATCAGAGACAATATAAAATTTTATTTTATTGTGCACGAACACATTACTGTTTTTTTATTTATTTCACCAAGAATTCCATAGATTTTATTCGGTTAATTCAATTACGCCAAAAGCCGAGGGAACGTGAAAGTCCGGCTTTGGTGTTCCGGGATTTATCCAGCTTATCCATTTTAAATCGGCATTTTTACCGTTAAGTCCGACACATTCACCGCGAAACAAACCGGTCAGCATACGGCCTTTATCCAAAATTCCCAATGCTTTTAAGGAGGCCAGGCTGATACTACCTTCCACCGTGTAGCCGTTGGCGGATTGGATTGAAGCCACTGATAGTCCGTTTTCAGGCCATTGCCAGTTGAAATTCATCTTACGGTAATAATGGGCCTCATAATCCAGTACCCTGCCTGCAGCATCCATTTCCAGGCAAAAATAAGGAGACATTCGATCATCTTTTTTGAAGAAAATTTCTACCCTGTCGGAATGTACTACCTCTTCTTTGTGATCTGTATCGCGGTAAGTCAAAATATTATTGTCTTCAACCTCAAACCTGAAATAGAATTTGTGACCATCATGCACTGCCTGAAAATTTGTGCGGGAAGGCACGTCATCCCGCCAAGGATAAATAAAGTCATAAAGTTTGTTGGCCTTGGTCCAATCCGGACCTACCACATCGGTGGGTTGTTTGTTGGCAATATAGGTTTTTTCCTTTTTCAAATTACAGGCGTTTATTACAATGATGAAAGCAAAAATAAGTCGAGCCATCGTTTTAACATCTCGATAAAAATCTTACTATCCGGTGCCCACGTCTACCCGGCTGTGTTACAAGGCCATCCGGTGCATAGTCAAGACCGGCTACTTCTGTTTTCAGCAGCAACATGGTTAACCCTTTGTAAACAGGCTGTTAAAAACGCGACGAACTGTGGACATCAGTTTTCAATTTCCACAATCATCTCAATTTCCACGGCAATATTGCCGGGCAAAGCAGCCATGCCGACTGCAGCGCGGGCATGTTTTCCACGATCGCCAAAAACTTCCACCATTAAATCAGAAAAGCCGTTGATCACCTTGGGCTGATCATTGAAGTCAGGCGGACAGTTCACCATGCCCAACACTTTCACCACACGTTTCACTTTGCCCAGATCGCCCAATTCGGCCTTTAACACAGACAGTTGATTGATTGCGGTGACCCTGGCCGCTTCATAGCCTTGCTCAATTGTCAAGTCCGCTCCGACCTTTCCTGTGATATACGCTCCATTGGCTTGCAAAGGTCCCTTGCCGGACAAGAAAACCAGGTTACCGGTGCTAACGGCATTTACATAGTTGGCGACCGGGGCGGATGGTGTTCTCAGTTCAATGCCCAGGGCTTTGATCCGGGCTTCGGGATCATAATCGGTCACCCGGGCTTTTATAACTTTGTTATCTTTATTTTCATTGGTTTGTTGTGCGCAGGCATAACCCGTCAAAAGGATTATTCCCAAAATAGTTTTTTTTATCATAGTCAGATCATTAATAAGGATGTCAGGATTTTTTACTTAATATTTTATAAATGGTGCTGGCAACTATTCTTTCTTCGCCGGGATTCATCATCCAGGTGGTGATGTCAACCGATTCGTCGCCCCCTACTGTTTCTATAGAGGGGTGGCCATCCCTCAGGGCCTGTCTCACTTCATCGGGGGTCATTTTTATCTTGTTTTGATCCCACCTGATTTTCAGCGAAGGTACGTGATTGGCAATATCAGGAACATGGGTTTTCGCCTCAACCCCAGGAGCTGTCGATACCTTTTCGCGAATGTGCCTAATCTGCCCTTCCCACAATTTCCAGTCGGCGTCATGGTCCCTTTTCAGATAGTCTTCCACGGCCACCAACATGGCAAGAATTTCTTCCTTATTGACTTTCATGCCCCTACCCACTCTATCACCACGGGGCGGAGCACTGAGTCTGGCGGCTGCAATCAGGTCTTTCCTGCCCAGTAACAAACCACAGCTCTGCGGTCCCCTTAGCCCCTTACCACCGGAAAAGCAAACAAGATCAAACCCCATATCAGTATATTTCCAGAGGTTTTCAACAGGTGGCACATCTGCTGCGGCATCATTCATTATGGGTAGGTTATATTTTTTACCTACCTCGATAAATTCCTGGTATTGAATTTTTCCCTTAAAGTTATTGGCGTTGAGAAACCAAAGCATGGCCGTCTGTTCATTGATAGCATTTTCCAGTTCTTTCCGGGTTTCCACTTCGACGATTTTCACGCCGCAGTTTTTGAGCGCATGCGCATAACCTATTACATGGGATTTTTGCATAATCACCTCTGTTTTCATACCTGACAGGTCCGTAGGGATGCGGGATGCTTTTTCCTGATCAAGACCTGTCAATACCCCGGCGGTACCGAGCGTGATAGCCGATGCGGCACCGGCGGTTACTGTTGCCGCCTCACAACCAATAAGTTGCGCCAGGCGTTCACCTACTTTGTCCTGCAACTCATCCAGGGCAACATACTGTTTCGATGCATAATGGTAGGCATCGAGCACGGCTTCTTTCATCAAGCTGCCGGTTAATGCGGTGTAGGTGCCGGCGGCATTAATGAAGGTACGCAAACCTAGTTCCTTGTAATAATCCCTCCTTTCGACGGTGTCGGGAAGAACAGCGGAAGCCACCTTACCAGGCGTAAATAACCCACCTATTAGTGGCAAGGCAGAAAGTTGTTTAATAAGTTGCCTTCTTTTCATGGTTTTAGCTATTTTAAAGTTTTTATAAAGCGGCAATGCAATCCATTTCCACCAATGAATCACCGGGTACACCACCATAGGTAGCCACCGTGGTACGAACCGGTGGATTTGCGCCAAAACGACCTCTGAAAACCTCGTTCATTTTGTGATAGTCAGCCAGGTCGTGGAGATAGACATTGACTTTGAGCACTTTTTCCATCGATGATCCGTGTTTTACCAGCTCTTTTTCCAGCGCTTTCAGTACATGATCCGTATGGGCTTTGATGTCTCCCTCAAAATGAGCCCCCTTTCCTGCGATATACAAGGTATTGCCATGGGCTACGGCCCCGGAAAACAAAGGTATATTCTGCTCATCGGTGACGATATCCCCTACTACCTTTTTTTCAGGTTTTTGGGGTTGGGACCGATCCGCCGCCCCGGCTGCACCTATGCCGAACCCGGCGAGTAATGTAGCCCCTATTTTTTTAAAAACCGATCTTCTGTTGTTTGATTTTTCCATATTCAACATTTTTTGGTAAATATTCTGCAAAGTATGATCTTATTCCCAGTGAGGCCTTGAAATGCCATTTAAATCCCAGACGACCACTCCTTCCCGGATGGTCAGTTCACAAACCAGTTTTTTGTTCCCATCCATTCGAAATCCTTTCGTGTCCACAAAACCAAATTTTCCGTTTTCTATCTTTAACACGGCCACATCAGCAACAGCACCCGGGGTTAAATGTCCCAGTTCATGCCGTTTTAAAATACCGGCCGGATTGATGGTAGCACACTCGACCACTTCCTGCACTGTTAATCCCATATTCAAAAATTTTGACATCACATTGGTCATATCTTTCATGCCTCCGTTCATGCTGCCTGTATGTAAATCCGTGCTGATACTGTTGGGCTTCAGCCCCTGTTCAATGGCAGGAATGGCCTGCTCAAATATAAAACTTCCCCCACCATGTCCTACATCGAAAACGATTCCTTGTTTTTGCGCTTCCGGCACAAAGGGGTATAGCTTACCTTTTCGGTCAACGATTGGCATACGGCCGTTCACATGTGCGTAAGTGTGGGTGAAAATGTCTCCGGGCCGGAGCTTTTCCAGCAACAATGTTTCCAGCGACAACGCAGGCTGGCTTCCTCCAAAATCAATCATCACTGGTATATCTGCCAGTTTTCCGGCTTCCACGGCTCTTTCAACCGGCGCCCACTCCTCCCCCTGGTAATGCGCTACTTTCACCCCTACGATATACTGGGGGTACCTCCTGGCCTCTATAGCCGTCAGCTTGGCGTCCATGTCTGCCAGGTTTTGCTCCACCGCCCCACCCTTCATGCCTGCGCCG
Organism: Cytophagales bacterium; assembly: GCA_022360015.1. Classification (GTDB taxonomy): domain Bacteria; phylum Bacteroidota; class Bacteroidia; order Cytophagales; family Cyclobacteriaceae; genus Agaribacillus. The sequence goes on along the minus strand of JAKSDQ010000149.1, from coordinate 14,911 downwards.
ACAATGTTCAGAAAACATAAAACCCTGGTTTTGGAGTGGTCAATGGTCTGTTTTTTAAAAACTTTAAAATTGCGCCAACCAGCTCCACCGGCATCTACAATGGTAGTTACCCCGGACCGGAAACTAAAACCATCGGGTGGCACGGCGGTATAGCTGTTGCTTAAGTACGCATCTTCTTCGGTGCCGAAAAAGTTGTGAGCGTGGATGTCAATTAATCCGGGCACCACCAACAAGCCTTGGACATCCACTGTTCTGGCGGCATCAGCAGAAGGAATATCCCTGGCCACCCTGACTATATTTTCGCCCGAAATGGCCACATCCATTACGCCATCGATATTGTTTTTGAGATCAATAACATGGCCACCTTTTAAAAGCATATCAAACGGCTGCGATTTTGTACCCATAAAATGAAAGCTGAGTACCGTAAAAAAGAGGGTAAGTTTTGTCATCCTTTAAATTTAATTAATTCCTTACCAGTCATAGCATGGCTCTTAGCCATACTATGACTACTATGACTAATCTATGCGTAAAAATCGAGCCGGTTTTTAGTCTACACCCGACTCACTGAAGTTAAAAACTTCATCCATTTCCAGCTTCAGTCAGAGACTGAACCCAGGCTGGTATCGGAACGAGATTTGACGCCGGTCACAACCTGAACCCAGGATTTGAAGCTGTCTTGCAAGTATTATAGGTCGGTTTTTAATCATTGTTTTTGGCGCAACTTCCATTCCCTTCCCGGGTATTCAACCCGGAAAGATTCGAGGTTACCCCGGTCCTGCAAAGTCACATAAGCGGTTTTACCATCTTCACCGCCAAAGGTGATGTTTGAAGGTTTTTTGCCCTTCAACCGAATTTCACGCAATAATTTTCCCCCAGGTGAAACCATAGCCACTGTACCTTTACCATGGCGTGTAATGTAAATATTTCCTTTCACATCACAACGCATGCCGTCCATCCCAAAATCCGGGAAGTCGATGAATAGCCGCTTTCCCGATAGCTCGCCAGCCGGCGACAAATCGTATGCCCATACCTTGAGCTGCACGCTTTCATTGACATAGAGGATTTTTTCATCAGGGCTCAGTTCCAGGCCATTGGTAGTACCCATATTATCCTCTAAAAGCGTCAGTGACCCGTCAGTATCAATCCGCCACAGGTTACCTGTAGATGCCTGCCAATCCGGATCACTGGCGTAGAGTATACCGGTTTTACTAATAGCCAGATCGTTAGGCTGGTTCATTCCGTCACTGTGTACGTGCACATCGATTTCCTTTAAAAAAACATTTATTTTCAGCACATTGTGGCCGGTGTAGTCAGCCACAAACATATTTCCCTGGTTATCGAGGCGAATTCCATTGCCGGTGCTCCTGTCGGGCAGGTTTATAAAAAGGCTGCTTTTTCCATCACGGTTTACCTTCCCGATGGTGCCTTCCCTGCCGTAGTTTACCACATAAATGTTCCCTTCCCCATCTGTTGCAGGCCCTTCAATACCTGATGTGAACTCGCCTGGCGCGGTAAAATCCTGGCTCCGGTACAGGTTTGCTTCCCTACTGTCTTCGCCACCCCGGGGAGCCTGACAACCCAACCACAATACCGGTAACAGGCATTTAATGAAGTAGTTTTTACCTATCCTACTATTCAAAACAGCAATATTTAAGTTAAAAAAATAATATAATCATTTTTATGCTTTATTCCATAGAAGCCCTTACCTGTCTTACCTCATTTTCTGAAACCGCACTGGCTTCATTCCCAAAATTTTGTCTTATGTAAGTTAAAATATCTGCAATTTCATCATCAGGAAGAAAGCTGTGTTGAGGCATAACACTGTTATATTGCTTCCCATTCACCTCGATGCCACCTTCCAAACCATTTAAAACCAAGCTGATTAATCGCTCCTTGTTACCAGTAACCCAATCCGTACCCCGCAGCGGCGGATACCGGCCCGGGGCGCCTCTGCCATTCCGCTGATGACAAATACCACAATATTGAAAGTACAAGCCTTCGCCGGCATTTGCCAGAATTTTCATCAGGTTATCTTCCTGTTCATGGGGGGTTTTAAGGTGGGGCCTTTGTTTTCTCTTTTCCATAGCCGCGAGTTGTTTTTCCCCAAAATCATCTTTATTGCCCCGATAGGTGATCTTCCATATTTTACCTTTCTCTGTTTCACCTATATATAATGAGCCATCTGGCCCCATGGCCAGTCCCATGGGCCGGTATACGGCATCACTCACATTTACGATCGTATCCACCCCGGCAAAACCGTCAGCAAATACCTCCCACTCTCCCGAAGGCAAGCCGTTTTGAGAGGGGACAAAGGCCACAAAGTATCCAGCCTGCGGGTATGGCGCCCTGATGGTCGATCCGTGAAAAGCCACAAATGCCCCATTTTTGTATCGTTCAGGAAATTGATCCCCGGTGTAAAACAACAGTCCGTTAGGCGCCCAATGCCCGGGGAATCCCATGACCGGAAGGTCGTAATCCCGGCACCTCCCGATTGAGTCACCATCCCCACCATACTCCGGCGCAAGCACCTTTTTCTCCTGCAACTGGTCATAATAGCAATAGGGCCAACCAAAATCAGCACCTTCCGTCACTCTCAAAAACTCTTCGGAAGGCAGCATAGCACTTTCCCAGGGCGTGTACAGCTTTGGGAATAAGCGCAACAGGTCATCACGGCCATGCATTACCAGGTACAGGTTTCTGTCCTCGCTGTTCCAATCCATAGCCACTACACTTCTAATGCCAGTCGAAAAATGGTAGCCGTCTTTTTGAGTCTGGCCGGTTTTGTTGGCATCAAAACGCCATATTCCCGCATGATCTTCAAGCTCCGGACAGGGATCCAGACCGGGCTGTTCGGGTGTTCTTTTCGGTTCCTGGCAGGCATTGGAGGGGGCACCAAAAGGTACGTACAGGTGACCCTCGTCATCAAAGGCTATGGGCTTTCCGTTGTGTTCATGATCCCCATGCTCATGATCGTCCAAAACTATTAATTCTAACTCGCTGTCAGGTACCAGTTGGCCAGGCGTTAAACGGTAACGGTAAACCGCCAGTTCGGTACTGAAATAGAGATAGCCGTTATAGATTTCTACAGCCGTTTGAAAACCCCAGTTACCTTTATGTTCATAAGCGCCAAACCGCTTTATAATATCTGCCCTTCCATCCCCATCTGTATCCCTCAAGGCAGCTATACCCCCATCTTCAAAGGAATACCGTAACTTAACATAAACATCACCATTGTCATTGACCACTATTTCCCTTGCTTTTCCCTGCAAACTGTCGACTACCACTACCGCTTCAAAATTATCCGGAATAAAAAGCCCACCGGTTGAATACATTGCCGGTTCACTTTGACACCCCCAAATAAAAACACCCCATCCCAGCCCGATAAACCGGAGGGTAACTGCCACCATAAGACGGTTTTTTCCCTGACTGATGCCTATCATCTTTGTATAACTGATCAGAAAAGTATTGCGTGAAATCTTAGGAATATAAGATAATTATTTGGCAATTCAAAACCCATGTTCACGAACGGGGAGGGAAAGTTAAAAATGAAAATGAAAAGTTTTGGATTACATTCCCGCCCCCATTTTCATTTTCATTTTTATTTTCATGCCAATTTTATTCATACCGGCATTGTTCGTTGTCGGCTTTTAGATAGTAGCTTTTGTAATTGGTGGCTTTTTTGTCCATGCAGCCACAAAGGTTCAGCACTTCAATTTTTTTGAAATCAGTGGGATGGCTTTCGGCCTGAATGGCAATATGGCCTTTGGATACCGGGCCGCTAAGGGTGGTTTTTTCAGGGGTTAAACCGCTGACATTACCCCCTCCGATTACCGGCCGGGTGTAAGTTAAAACAGGCTGCCCTCCCACGATATGTTGCAGGATGGAATCGCCTAATACCAAAGCTTCCACTTCCACCCATTGGTCGCCATGGAAAGTTTCGGAGGATGAACTGATACAGTGGGGGGTAAACAAGGTATCAGCCATGTTCACGTGGGTGCCGGGGGTGCATAAATTGGCGGTGGCACGTGGTGTCGTTCCATTCCCACCCAGCAGTTGCATTTCCAGTGATAGCGGAAAGTCCTGATCCAGTCCCATACTTTCGGCCGATTGGGCATGCAACATAAGACCGTTATTTCGAAAAGCCCAGCCGGGACCACCTGCCACCTGATCGCCTACAAACCGGTAAGTCACTCTCAGCCTATAGTGTGAAAACTCCCGGTCATGAAACAAGTGGCCGAATTCATTCTGAAAACTATCGTATTCATTGTAGCGCACTTTCAGCAGGGAATCTTCGACAAGAAAGGTATTTTTGTAATTTTTCCCCAGTTGCTGGCCCCTGATCTTTATGAACCAGTGATCAAGGTTTTGTCCGTTGAATAATTGGAGCCATTCTTCTTCATCCGGATTGGAGGCCGGACGGGTTGAACAATTCGTCAGGAGTGTGGTAGTTATAACAATAAGCAGTAATCTGGGAAAATAATACATTATTTGCGTAGTTATTTTAAAATTTGTTCAGGATAAGGCACCGGGGCACCTGTTGATTTGAATGAAGGCATCTGTGCTTTCGTTTGCTTTAAGTGTAAGGTTAACAAAGCAGCCAATTCAGCCACCTTCTCCGGTTCCGACCCGGCCATGTTAACAGATTCCCCTATATCATCTTTCAGGTTGAAAAGCTCAATACGTTGATCGAGATGATAATATATATATTTCCAATCTCCTAACCTAACCGCACTGAATGCGCCTATGCCGGGCCCTGTAGGTCCCCAGTCGTTCGGATAGTGCCAGAATAAAGGCCTGTGGTCTGTTTGGCCGGGTGTGGTATCCTTGAGTAAAGGGACGAAGCTCTGACCATCAATTTTTTGCACAGCCTGATAGTTTTGTATACCAGCCATCTCTAAAATAGTCGGATAAAAATCTTCAATAATCAGGTAATTATCATTGACTGTTTCAGGTTTGACAACTCCGGGCCATTTTACCAGCATAGGCTCCCTTATACCACCTTCATGGATTGATCCTTTACCGCTTGAAAGAGGCCGGTTATGGCTATGAGGCTCCCCACCCCTGGCTACGGCGCTGAGCCCTCCGTTGTCAGACATGAAAAGAATAATCGTGTTATCCTCGATTTTTTTTTCCTGCAGGTAGTCCATCAGGTCACCCAGACTTTTATCCATCGACGCTACCAGGGTAGCATAGCTGGCCTCAACGGAGTCCAGTCCCATTTCAAGGTAGGTTTGCAAAAAACGCTTATCGGCCATAATAGGGGTATGTACCGCATAATAGGACATATAAAGAAAAAAAGGCTGTTTCTGCTTGACGGGGATTTCCAGCGCCTGAAGCGCCTCCAGGGTCAGGGCCTCTGTCAGAAATATGTCTTTGCCATGATATTTATCCAGTCCCGGTACGGGCCAGGGACTCGTTTTAAATTCGTCTGTATTGCCAAAATTTTGGCTTCCCAGATAGCTCTTCGGTGCGCCGGCTGCATGACCGGCAATATTGATATGGAAACCAATATTTAAAGGGTTTTCTGCCGGGGTGCCAATAGCGCCAAAGTGGGCTTTACCGACATGGATCGTGTAATAGCCTGCCTGTTGTAAAAGAGCAGGAAAAGAAGTAGCGTAAACAGCATGGTCAATGGTTGAATCCGGTGTCATGCCGTTTACATTCCAGTGCGGAAAATCAAGCGTGGCATGGCTGGTTTCTGCCGGCTTCAATTTGTCCTTGTGCAGTGTCCAGTTGGTTACGCGATGGCGTGCAGCATTTATGCCGGTCATAAGACTGATCCGTGTAGGAGAACAAACCGGGGTAGCATATGCCTGGGTGAATTTCATTCCCTGACTGGCCAGCCTTTCCATATTAGGAGTCCGGTAACGATGGTTGAAATCCGTTTTTTTATACCAAAAAGGGACTGAAGTATCCTGCCAGCCCATATCATCCACCAAAAATAGGATGATATTCGGCGATGACTGAGTATCGGTTTTTTTTTCAGGCCCCTTGCATCCGATGAAAATCAATAATGTCAGCAGGTATAAACAGCCAAAAAGTATCTTTTGCAGCATGGTCCTATGATCCGTTTACAGTTAAAAAGGCTAACTTATCACTCCTTTATAAAAAAACAATAGCTATGTGATTATTTTTTGCAGAATAACAACAATATTTCACCAAATCGGTGAATAATTATTTTCCGATGATCATTCCAATTCACGGGAATGTCTCCTGTCAACACACCATCAGGGAATTACTATGGCTGTGATCATTGATCATCTGCCAGGCATAAGAGGCAGCACCCAGTACAGCTATTTTCTCACTGTCGAGTTTTGATATATGTATTTTAGTTTTGCCACACAGGTTGGTCAACACTTTTTGATTGAGGAATTGTTCCAAAGGGTCGATAAGCAGGTTACCGGCATTGGCCAGGCCTCCTGAAAGAATAATAGCTTCCGGGTTAAACATCGCGATAATGTTTGCTAATGCATCGGCCAATACCTTCCCGGTAAATTCAAAAACATATTCTGCCAAAGGATCCCCTGCAGCCGCTGCCCGGGCCACTGCTTTACTGTCCGGATAGGCAGTCCGATCATGCAAAACACTGCCTTCAAAAAGCTTTTTGTTTTTAAACGCCCTGACTGATTTCATAATCCCGGATGCTGACACATAAGTTTCAAGACATCCCCGCCTGCCACAATTGCACTTTCTTCCTTTTGGGTCGACAATAACATGCCCCAGCTCTCCCGCGTAACCATGTTTTCCATGCAAAACCGTGCCATTCACATAGATACCACAGCCAAGGCCCGTTCCAAGGGTAATTACCAGGAAATCATCCATGTTTTTAGCCACTCCGCCGGTCTTCTCGCCGATGGCGGCAGCGGTGGCATCGTTGGTCAAAAAGGCAGGTTTATTAAAGAATTCGGAAAACGTTCTTGCCACCATAATTTTTTTACCCCAACCCAGGTTGGTGGCCATATCGATACTTCCCTCCAAAAAATTTCCCATCGGGGCACCTATACCAATCCCTGTCACACGATCGGACATCTTTCCGGTCATTACACTTATTTTGTGCACCAGTGTCTTAAAGTAGTCATTAAAACCATCAAAACCGGTGGTGGGCATCCGATCCAGTAAAACCACCTTTCCTGTTTTCGTTACCAGTCCGAATTTAGTTACAGTACCCCCGATATCTATTCCTACTACAACTTCATCCATAGAATTTCAGAATATTTCAGCCCAAAAATAATGATTAATAATGATATCTTACAAAAGCCTCGATAGCCTCATACTCTGTTAAACCCAACTGATCGAAATATTGTGCGGTCTGGCGGTTTCTGTCTTCAGCCCTTTGCCAGAATTCTCTTGGGTCGTTTCCGGGAAATACAGGGGTATCTTTTTGGGATTGGTGTTTGAAGATCGCTTTTCGCTTATACATCAAATCTACGGGGCTTAAAGGGATGGCCATTTCAATTTCGTCGGTTTCCCACTCATGCCATGCCCCGCGGTACATCCACAACCAGCAGTCTTTAATCCATGCCTCCTGCTTCAATTCTTCAAGGGCCATCAGGATAGCATCAAAGCAAACTTTATGTGTACCATGCGGATCCCGCAAATCTCCTGCGGCAAAAATCTGATGCGGTTTAACTGCGGTCAACAGTTTTTTAATGATATCGATATCCTCCTGTCCCAAACCATTTTTTCTCGCTTCACCTGTTTCGTAAAAAGGAAGATTTAAAAAGTGAATATTTTCGTCCTTCAACCCAATAAACCTGGCGCCGGCCGATGCTTCACCTTTTCTGATAAAACCCTTGACGGAACGCATCAGTTTTGTATCTTTCGACGACTCTCCTTTCGAATTGATGGCTTCCACCAATTCATCATGAATCCTCGAAAATTCCCCCGCAGCGATGTCCAGAGCGCCGGAAATATCCTTTATGAATTCTGCATATTTCCGGGCATCATCGTCAAACACAGCGATATTTCCCGAAACCTGGTACGCGACATGCACATCATGGCCCTGCTTTACCAGTTTTCTGAAAGTGCCACCCATAGAAATCACATCATCGTCGGGGTGTGGGCTAAAAATGACCACTCTTTTCCTGGCTGGATTGGCTCTTTCAGGCCGGTGTGTGTCGTCGGAATTCGGTTTTCCGCCCGGCCATCCTGTAATAGTATGCTGCAGGCTGTTGAAAATCCTGACATTCAGCTTCTGGGAATCCCCGGCAAAGCCCAGCAGGTCACCCAGGCCATTTTTGCGGTAGTCATCCTCAGTCAGCTTCAGGATAGGCTTTTTTAATTTTTGCCCCAGCCAGATCACAGCACTTTTGGCTATATCGATGTCCCAGTCTACTACTGAAACCACCCAGGGTGTCTTGATTCTTGTTAACTCAACCGCAGCATCGGGGTCTATCAAAACCGATACATTTGGATGGAGCTGCAGGAATGTGGCCGGGTTTTCCTCAGAAACGGGGCCTTCTATGGCTTGCTTGATGATGGGGGCCTTTTTTTCACCCCAGGCCAGTAAGTACACCTTGCGGGCCTTACTGATCGTTTTAATGCCCATGGTAATGGCTCTTCTGGGAACCAGATCTTCCCGGATAAATTCCCTGGTAGCATCCATGATTGTGATGGGGTGCAGCTTGACCAGCCGGGTTAGTGACTCCTCCCTTGATCCGGGTTCGTTAAATCCGATGTGCCCGGTTCGCCCAATACCCAGGATTTGAATATCAATGCCACCGTAAGCATCGATTTTTTCCTCATAAAACTTACAATAGTCTGCCATTTTATCGCTGTCAAGCTCGCCATCCGGGATGTTGATATTTTCAGCAGGAATATCAATCTGGTCAAAAAGATGGTAATGCATGAAATAATGATAACTGAGCTTGGAAGTTTTACTCTGAGGATAATACTCGTCGAGGTTAAAAGTCACTACATTCCTGAAACTCAGCCCTTCTTCCCGGTGCTTTCTCACCAGTTCCTGATAAATTTTGATGGGCGTGACTCCCGTGGCGAGGCCTAATACCACGGTTTGATTGTTCTTTTGTTTGTCAATGATCAACCTGGCAATAGCGTCGGCTACGTCAAGGCATGCGGCCTCCTCACTGGCTTTTATGATTACGGGCATCCTTTCAAGCATGGTGGCAGAGGCATCCTGGCTAAATTTAATCTTCATCATCCATTGGGGTTAATATTAGCAAGCAATAAACCATTTTTTTTTTACAAATCCTAGTGATTTTTAACAATTGTGTTCGTGCACATTATGTTTTTTATCGAGCACAGTGATTATCATGGGCCTATGGTTTTCGGGACAAATTGCCACCCCGGTTTGGCATGGCAGGCAATAGCGGGGCAGGACTTTAACCTGCGACTTTCCGTTTATGAGCCAAAGAAAGACCAGCCTCTATCATTCCCAAATCGGCATAAACAAGCTAAAATAGGCGATTTTAAAACTCGGAGGGTCGTTTTAAGATCGTTAAATAGTGGGGAAAACCACAAAATGTTTAACTAATTATGGCCTGTTTTTTGTAATTTGGATACTGAAAATAAACAAGTTTTTTGCCATCTTTACATAAGGTCACCTGGTTGTATTTGCTTCCATTTTGAGAAGAGGAGGATAAAAATGTCGGTCAGGATGATTCAGTTTTATATTAAATCACAAAAACTCAAGAAAAAAGCCAAAAAATCTAAGCTGCCTGGTTCATATTTTTCTTGGGTATTGAACGAATACATTGGAAGGAGGTATGTAGCAGCTACATAACTCAATCGTTATTGATGATAAATGAGCTCACCAACATTAATCTCCTTAAAAAAGGTGGCCAGAAGGAGGTCTACACTGCTATTCATGATCAGCATGGTAAGGTAGTATTTAAATAAAGTATTTCCGACAAACGATAGTCTGGCAAGAAATAAACGAGAAATTCGGGCCGTCTCCTTGCTGGGGAGTTCAAATTTTATTCCTAAAATAATTGGACATAACTGTGAAGGAGAATCATTGGAATTCAATCAATGGATGATTTGCTTGGCGGAATTTCACCGTCTCACATTTAAATTTGCCTCACTTTTAAAGTTTAAAAGTTACTTCCTCTCCTCCAAAAGTTTTTCTAATAAAGCTATTCTCTTCCGCTCGCTTTCCAGGAGTGCCTCATACAATTTTTTGTTTTCTTCTATGGCCTCCGCCCACTTATCAAATGGATTAAAATTACAGTTATAGTTCTGCCCACTTACAGACCCACTGATTGAACTGTTATGAACAATATTATAAACGGTTGCTTTCTCATTTAAATCTTTAATCGCTTCAGCACTAACTCCCATTGCTTTAGCCACCCTTTCCAGCATAGCATCGTCCACATTTTCGTTCTGCTCGATTTTAGACACTGCCTGCTGGCTTACACCTAACTTTTCGGCCACTGCTTCCTGCCGGATACCCAGTAGTTCACGCATTTGCATAATCTTTCTTCCCAGGTGTTTCGATGGGGTTTTGGTTCTATGTTCCATAAGCCAAATATATTAATTTCCAGGGTTGTTCCAAAGTGCTTTTTGGGGTTGTAAGATTACAAATTAGTAGGTTGTAAAATTACAACTCGATGTCGTTGAATACAACTGACTTTCTGCTCTCCTTAGGTTATTGATTTGGATTTGCTGGCATTATTGAAATGCTGGTAATCTCCATTTACTTGTTTACTGAGCAGTTTACGATCAACGGACCCGGTAAACAGGAAAACGGGTCTTTAAGTGCCAGGAATGTGGAATAGGATTTGATTCAGTGAAGGGTTTAAATGGGCATATAGTTGCTCATCGCGAGAAACATGCTATTAACTAATTAAGATCTACTGCTGTTATGCAAAAGTTAAAATATGATGATCAATTTAAGGGGCCACATAAAATGAGAGCATACGATTTTCTGAATATCCCTGATCGTTATGTAGAAGGTATCATAGTTGAGACTGATACCTACCGCAACGCCATGTTTTATGTTATCCATTGTGAAAAAGATACACTTCCTAATTTTCAAAGGCTTGGAGGCAAGGTTTACGTTCCGATAGAAGTAATATTCGAAAGCGAATGGGAATTTGACCGGATCCAAAAAGTTTGAACAGCAAAAAAGGCACGAAAAAGTCGAAAAAAATGATCGATTCGCTATTATTACGAAATTAGCCAACACCACCCATGAAAAAAGGTAAAAGTTTCGAAAAAACAATCAGACTAATTCAGGAAACTCTTAAAGATTCACCCAAAACCAAAATCTATCAAAATTTTAAAATCAAAAATGCCGTGGGTCGCCCACGAGAAATTGATAGATTGATTGTGCAAAATTTATGAGATGAATTGCCAAAGCAAGGTTTTTTTAGGTTCGAGCATTGAGGATGAAAAAGAACAGGTAATCCTTAAAATATGTGAAAAGAATAAATTGGAATTACTAAAAGCCAGGCCGTCCTTTAGTAAGTATAAATTAGCGTTCGACCCCATTTATAAACCATAGCAGTGGTATAGTTAACGGATTAATATCTGACCGTTGATACGAAATCAGTATCGTACTAAGCAAACCGGGCTCCAATTAAGTAGATTGTTTGGGATAGGTAGTTACCAATCCGGAAATACCCAAGTTTGGGTATTTTCAAGCTAGCAAAATTTTCGGATTTTGCCATTTCAAGGTTCTGACAATTAATTTCAACCCCTTCTATGGGAACTTCACCCTTCGATTTTTCAGCTTCACAAGATTATTCAAAAAGGTCGCCTTAAACGCCACGTAATTTTGGATAAAAGTTTTGAAAGATGAAAAAAATAACAACAAACATGAAGTTGAAATTTAAGCTAATGCTCTTGGCACTAACCTCGAGTGCCGTTCTGTTCTCCTCCTGCAGCGATGATGACGACGAACCGGTAGTATTTGTCGTCAACGAGGAAGATGCTGCAGAATTTGTCGCAGTGGTATTATCAGTAAACACTTATGGATTTTCATCTAATGCAATCCGGTTTAGTGAAGAAGTGGCAGATAACTTGTCGTGTGGGAGTCAAACCCAGGATTCGGGCACCATCAATGAAACTTCTTCTGATGGGACTATTTCATATAGCTACGATTTTACTGAGACGTACTCCTATATCTGTGATAGTGAAGGTGGTTCTGTGAGTTATTCATTCATAGCGGAACAGCAACTCACCACGTTGCGGTCTGATATCGATTCTGACATTTCCGGTATCTGGACCGTAACAGATATTGATAATTCCGAGCCCTCTTACAATCTAAGCGGCGTGTATGAGAGGAGTTCCGACTGGGATTCCAAGACCGACGAATTACCTTCGGCATTCATTACCGTCGACCTGAGCTTTACCGACCTGAAGGTTGATAAATCATCCGGCGATTTGGTGGGAGGCACGTCGCAATTTGAATTATCAGGAAGCCAGATAGATACTGATGGTCAGATGTTTCAAGGCACCATTAATTTCAGCGATCCGGAAGCCACCGAGGTAGCATTCACCAACGGGGGAACTTACACGCTCAATATGAGAACCGGAGAAATTAACAAAACATCTTGATTCTTAGAACAGCCATCATGAAGACCAGGGGCATTACCGGTCGTCTGGTCTTTTCATTTTAAAAAATATTCGGACACTATGAAGCATTTGATCATTATAGTAGCCATATCAGCGCCAGGTTTCCTATTCGGTCAATCATTAAGCGAGCTCTACCAAAAAGTGAGTCCCAGCGTAGTAGTGATAGAAACAGATGAAAAGGTAGAAGACAGTGACGGTCACGTCAGTTACCTGGGATCCCAGGGATCCGGCGTACTAATTTCGGAGGAGGGAGATATCCTTACCGCCGCTCATGTGGTAACCAACGCCGAAAATATCCGGGTAACATTTCATGATGGTGAGACGTTTCCCGCCAAGATTTCACGTCTTGCCACGGTAGCTGATGTGGCCCTTATTAAATTGGTCTATTACCGCGGGGCCTATCCGGTGGCCAAACTCGGAGATTCGGATTTGGTTGATGTAGGGCATGATATTTTTGTGATAGGAGCGCCGTATGGACTGGAATTTTCTCTTTCCAAAGGGATCATCAGCGGGATCAGTTTGGAACAATCACGGATGGCCGGGTTTACATTTGCCGAGTTTTTCCAAACCGACGCTGCCATCAATCAGGGCAACTCCGGCGGTCCAATGTTTAATATGGACGGAGAAGTCATTGGCTTGGTGAGTCACATCTTGACGGAGTCAGGTGGTTTTGATGGAATCGGATTTGCCGCCACCAGCAATATTACCCGTCAACTGGTGATAGACAGTGATCGCAGATGGACCGGTATTAATGGTGTTCTGGTAGATGAAGAACTGGCCCGATTACTCAATGTCCCTCAACCTGGTGGTATTTTAATCCAAAGCGTGGTAGCATTATCTCCGGCTTTTATGGCGGATCTCAAAGGAGGGAATGTGCCATTAAATCTTAAAGGGCAAACCATAACTATCGGTGGTGATATCATTTTGGAGGTAAACAACATATCGATTATTTCGGAAGATAGCATCATCGAGCTGATCAGATCGATCTTCTTCATGAAGGATGATGAAAGGAAGGTCTTCCATCTTAAAATTCTGAGGGCCGGTAAGATCTCAGAGGTTGTCCTACGGTTTCCCGATGACGGGTAACGAATACGCTCAGAAATTCACATCCTGAAATGTCAGCATAAATGGTCGAAGTTTCAGCCTTACCATGATTTCAGGGAAGAACAGGAATAAGCAACGTTAAATTTACAAAACATAGAAAATCACTTTAAATCGAAAAGAAATGAAAAATACATTAAAGATTTTATTGCTACTCGCAGTAATAGTAATGACAAGTACCGTCAAGGCACAAACGGGATCGAGATTGACCGAAGAAGAGAAAGCCGAAGCCAGGGCGAGATATGAGACTTATCAGGAGCGATTGAACCTTACCGAAAAGCAATCCGAAAAAGTGGAGGAAATCAACATGATTTATTTCGAGGGATTGAGTGAATTAAGGAAGTCAAATAAAACCCGTCTCGTCAAGTACCGGGAATGGAAAAAGCTGAGTAAAACCAGGGACAAGGAAATGAAAACGGTATTGAACGATCAACAATATGAGGCCTATAAGGAATTCCAGGCCGAGATGAAAGAAGATTTTAAGGCAAAGCGAAAAAATGGAAACGGGTAAAAGATCTCACCGAATAATTACATGGCTTTTCGGCCAATAGATGGTGAACATTAAAAAACAAAAGGAAAAAAATGGAAACTTTAGGAATTTTTTTAGGCATATATGTTGCTGCCATGATCATCGAGATTCTATGGTCAATATATAAAAAGAAGGACATTTATAATTGGAAAGACTCACTGTCCAATTTTACTATCATTTTGGGAGGAAGACTGATTAAACCTCTCTCGTTGGCTTGGGGAGCCTGGCTTTTTGGTTTGGTGGAGCCCATCAGGCTGTTTGAAATACCGATCAATGTATTTACGGTAATCGTGACTTTTCTATTATCGGAACTGGTTTACTATTGGTATCATCGTTTAAGCCACGAGATTTCATTTCTCTGGGCCTTACATCACACACACCATTCAAGTCCCTGGCTGAATATATCGACAGCCGGAAGACTGCATTGGCTGGGAAAATTTACCAGTATTGTATGCTATGTTCCGCTGGTGTTCATTGGGTTTCCCTCGACAGTGGTGATTGGGTCATTAGCTTTCAGCTTGTTTTACCAAATATTTCTCCACACCCAAATTGTAGGAAAGCTGCCCTTTTTAGAGGGATGGTTCTTTAATACACCATCGGCACACCGGGTACATCACGCCTCTAATGAGCGATACATCGACAAGAATTACGGAGGTACACTTATACTTTTTGACAGAATATTCGGGACTTATATGCCAGAGCAGGAAAAAGTTGAGTACGGTGTCACTACCGGGTTTGTAGGTC
>JAKSDQ010000214.1 GCA_022360015.1 Cytophagales bacterium | reverse complement strand
CTGTGGTCACGCCGATAGTAGATTCCCATCAAAACCGTTGTATTCCGTCTAACGGACAGCTAAGCGCTAGTGTAGCAGGTACCACAACCGGTTTTACTTTCCTTTGGTACGATGGCAACATCGGTACACCGGATCTTAGCAATCCCGATGCTACAGGCATCACTTATGCCGGTCTTACAGCGGGTGACTATACTGTGGTAGCGGTGAACAACAACACCCAATGCCCGTCAGCCCCTGTGGTAGCCACAGTGAATGATATTACGGTCCTTCCAACCATTGCTATAAACGTTACAGATCAAACCAGTTGCGACGCTGCCTCGCCCAATGGTGAGTTAGCAGCCAGTGTGGGCGGCACCACGATAGGTTATACCTTTACATGGTATCAGGGGGCAGGTACCGCCGGTACTGTGGTTGCCAACACCCCTACAGCCTCAGGGCTGGCAGCGGGCGTGTATACGCTGGATGTAGTCAATGATGTTACCGGTTGTTCAAACACTTCACAAACTACTTTAAATAATAATCTCACCTATCCTGTGGTCACGCCGATAGTAGATTCCCATCAAAACCGTTGTATTCCGTCTAACGGACAGCTAAGCGCTAGTGTAGCAGGTACCACAACCGGTTTTACTTTCCTTTGGTACGATGGCAACGTCGGTACACCGGATCTTAGCAACCCTGATGCTACAGGCATCACTTATGCGGGACTTACAGCGGGTGACTATACTGTGGTAGCGGTGAACGACAACACCCAATGCCCGTCGACCCCGGTAGTAGCTACCGTCAATGATAATACGGTAATACCTAATCTGGTGGCCAACAAAACCGACAATACCGCTTGTGATCCGACCTTGTACAATGGCACAATTTCTGCGGGTATCGGTACGGTAGGAACCGTTGCGGGACATACATTTCATATATTCAGCGGCCAAACAACCGTGCCTGCTAATGAGGTTCCCGGGTCGCCCAGTGATCATCTCAGTGGTTTAACGGCAGGGATCTACACCATTCAGGCGATAAACAATGCCACAGGCTGTTCCAATACTATTGAAGTAACAGTCGACAACAATATCGTTCAGCCCGTTATCTCCCTATTAGGAACAGATGTCATGAGCTGTAGTCCGTTTGACGGTTCTATTACCGCAAGCGTTAACGTAGGCAATGTTGCGGATTATACATTTTCGTGGTATGACGGCGGTGCAGTGAAAGCCGCAACGGACTATTCAACTACAGGAAACGTCTTATCCGGACTGGATGCAGGAACCTATACGGTAAACGCTTACAATAACGTTTTAGGATGTTTGGCACAAACGCCACAGACTATTACCATCAACCGGGATCCGGGCACAATTATTACAATTACTGAATTGGCATCCGAATTGACGATTCCTTCAAGCTGTAACATGGCTGGTGGTCAATTAGGCGTACAGGCCTCGGCTCCTGGCAACACAAGTGGTTTTACTTTTACCTGGTACGAAGGTGATCCTAATACGAACATGACCCTGCTTGGCAACGGAACGGATTTTCCGGTAAACAGTAACCGCTTAGGGTCATTGGGAAGCGGAAGGTATACAGTCATTGCCCTGGATAATGATACCGGATGCGAGGACACCCTGTCCATCGATCTTCCTTATGCCGGAGCGCCTACGTTATTAAGTATCACTATCCAGAATGACAATAATTGTACAGTTGGAAATGGTTCATTTACCGTAGACGTCGACCCCTCAGCCGCTGCATTGGCATTGGGGGCCGATGAATCCTGGTTTGAAGTGCAGATCTGGAAAGATGGAATCATGGACCAATCGCAGGTTGGAGCAAATCCGCATAATGTTTTTGCAGGCTTGGACCCGGGTAATTATACGGTGATAGCAGTTGAGGCACATCCTTCACTCAGTGGATGTACAACCACACAAAATGCGACCATTGCCAGTACTTCTGTCCCTCCCGCTATTACAACAAACGCGATTTCAGACAACAGGAACTGTAGTGGCGCGACAGGAACAGGCTTAATATCATTATCTATCGATGGAGTGGCGAATCCAGCCTCTGGTTATGACTATAACTGGTATCAGGGGCAAACTACTTCCGACCCCGCCCTTCCGGCAGGAAATATAACTGCACCGGGACACACGGTGATTAATTTAACCGGAGGATATTATACTGTGGAAGTCATCGATAATACCGACCCTAATAATACCTGTTCTTCCGTGGCCACATTTTTCATTAATAATGATCCTTACATCATCGGCATAAACAGTGGCGATATCAATCTTACCCATCAAACCAACTGTGCTCCTCCATTTTTAGGGAATGCCATCGTCACCGAGATTTATATCGACGGCGTTGCGAACGGTGGTACGGCCGGATTTACATTCGAGTGGTTTGAAAGCGATGGCATTACCCCGGTTAGTGGAGCCGGAACAGGAGATGCACTTGCCGTAAATGTTAATGCAGGAGATTACTTTGTAAGAGCTACTAACACCACATCGAACTGTATGTCATCCCTGGTTGCTTTCGAGATACTGGATCATACCGTGGATCCCAATGTGGTCATGGTATTGAATGCTCCTAACACTATTTGTGATATGGTAAACTTTTCCCCTAACGGTCAGCTTTTCGCCTCGGTAACCGAAGGAATGACCACAGGGGTGACTGCCGGATATACCTTCGACTGGTTTACAGGACAAAACAACACCGATCCCGCCGACGCGCTGCCGGCTGGTAACATCACAGGCGTTAACGGCCAAATTGCACAAAACCTGGCCCCGGGATTCTATACTGTCAGGGTCACAGACAACACGGATCCTAATAACACCTGTGAGACCATGGCAACGATGCAGGTACCCAATACCCCGGATATTGTCAACATTCTGACGGCTGATATTGCTATCAACGATCAGGATGATTGCTCGCCGGTCACTGGTTCGGCCACCGTTACCCAGGTCATGGTTAATGGTATAGGTCAGGTTCCCGGTGGATTCTCCTTTAACTGGTATGAAAGTGATGCAAGTACCGCCGTATCCGGCGCTAGCAATGGCCCGAATGCAGGCGTGGCCCTCACCGCCGGCACCTATTTTGTTCAAGCTACTTCAACCAGTACGGGCTGTGCTTCTTCACTGGTGCCATTCGAGATACTGGATCATACCGTGGATCCCAATGTGGTCATGGTATTGGGTGCCCCCAACACCGTTTGTGATATGGTAAACTTCTCTCCCAACGGTCAGCTTTTCGCCTCGGTAACCGAAGGAATGACCACAGGAGTGACTGCCGGATATACCTTCGACTGGTTTACAGGACAAAACAACACCGATCCCACCGACGCGCTGCCTGCTGGTAACATCACAGGCGTTAACGGCCAAATTGCACAAAACCTGGCCCCGGGATTCTATACTGTCAGAGTTACAGACAACTTGACTCCTAACAATTCATGTCAGACCATCGCTACGATGGAAGTACCGGATATGCCGGAAATGGTGACCATAGCCACGGCTGATCTGATCCTCAATGATCAAAGCAACTGTACCCCGATCAATGGTTCGGCTACCGTCAATCAGGTCATGGTTAATGGTATAGGTCAGGTTCCCGGTGGATTCTCCTTTGACTGGTATGAAAGTGATGCAATTACCGCTGTATCCGGCGCTAGCAATGGCCCGAATGTAGGCGTGGCCCTCGCTGCCGGCACCTATTTTGTTCAAGCTACTTCAACCAGTACGGGCTGTGCTACTTCATTGGTACAATTCGAAATCATGGATTTAACAGCGCTACCCATGATTACGTTGGTCTCATTCACAAACCCGACCGTATGTGATCAGCCCAATGTACTAGGAGAGCTATCCGTGACCGCCGACGGAAGTACCAACACAACCGATTACACTTTTACCTGGTATGAGGGAACAGATGCCTCCGGTACACTCATCCCGGGTAACAATCCGGTAATCAATAATATCACTGCCGGAGGTAATTATTATCTGGAAGTTACCAATAACACCACCGGATGTATGTCAAGTGCCCAGTATACCCTGCTGACGGAGATCCAGGACATTCTTTTAAGTGCCAACGCCACTGATGTAACCAACTGTGTCAATCCTGACGGAACGTTGTTTGCGACCGTAACCAGTGGTAACAGTAATAATTACGATTACTTCTGGTACATAGGCAGCAGTGTCACTTCTACACCGGATTATACCGGAAAAAACGTTACTGGTCTCGATATGGGTGATTACACCATGGTAGCGGTTGATCAGGCGGATCCAAGTTGTACCTCGGTGCCCATCACCCTGACCATTGGTGACGGCAGAATGTATCCGGAACTGGAGCTGGTACCGGTTAATCCGGTTACGAATTGTGATGCATCAAGACCTAACGGCGCCGCCATCGCTACTGCCAATGGTACTGATATAGGCTTCACCTTTGACTGGTTTGTCGGTACGGGTATCAGTGGCTCGCCGTTCTATACCGGAAGTCAGGCCAATGGTCTCAGTGCCATTACTTACACGGTACTGGCTACCGACATAACTACTGGTTGTACCACCATCGAGCAAATTACAATCGACGAAAACTTTGATGAGATGCCTTTGCCTGATCCGGAAGTTATTTCTCATCAAACGAGTTGTACGACTGGTAATGGGGAAATGGCAGTATCGGTAGCTGGCAACACGGTAGATTACATATTTACCTGGTACAGTGGCCAGGATACTTCAGGACCTGCTGTCTACACCGGCGATCTGTTCACCGGACCTGACCCGGGGTTTTATACGGTTACTGCCACGGATATCGGTTCAGGTTGTGTTTCGGAAGGGGTCACGATTGAATTGCTGGAAGAGCTCACCTATCCTGAATTCGACTTTGTGGTTAAAAATGCTGATTGTGGCGAAAACAACGGTTCCATTAAACTGGACCTCACCAGCCAGGTTATTTTGCAAAGTATTGAGTGGAATACACCGAACGGCGCAGTTTTCGGACCAAATCTGATTGGTTATCCCGCTGGTGAATATGAAGTCACCGTTACCACGGATTTAGGATGTACTACCACAAAATCGGTAGCCATTTTACCCAATATTACCCCCTATAATGGCATCTCCTTTAATGGTGATGGCCAGAATGATTTCTTTGTGGTTTCGTGTCTGGAATTATATCCCAATAATAAGGTAAAAATTTTCAACAGGGCAGGAACATTAGTATTCGAAACTGACGGTTACAATAACCTCGATAATATTTTTGATGGCACGGCCAATAAAGGTATCAGTGTATTGGGAAGTAAATTACCGTCAGGCACTTATTTTTATGTCATTGACAAGATGGATAATTCTGAAGCTGTTTCAGGATATCTGGAATTATTAAATGATTAGTATTCAGATTATTAGAAGATGATTAAGCTTTTCAGATATCTTATTTCCGTAGCGGTTGCTGTTATAGCGACCAGCAGCGGGGTTTCGGCCCAGCAAAGGGCCCTGTTGTCGCAGTATATTTTTGACGGCCTGATATTAAATCCGGCATATGCCGGAAGTCACGTACAATTGAGCACCACACTTACCTACCGTGATCAATGGATCAATTTTGAAGGCGCTCCTAAAACCCAGATGCTGAGTACGCACGTTGGGTTGCTGGACAATAAAATGGGACTGGGTTTGGTAGTTGCCAACGATAAAATTGGCGTACATGAAGAATTCAGCTTTTACGGAAGTTACGCGTACAAAATAAAATTTCCCACCGGAGGCATTCTTTCAATGGGATTACAGGCTGGTTTTAGTAACCGGACATCCAACTTCAACTTGTTGAACCTCAATGCCGTTAATGATCCTTTGTTTGCAGGCAGGGTCAACAAGCTGAATCCGAATTTCGGAACGGGTTTATACTACTATAAAAAGAACTTTTTTGTCGGGCTGTCAGTCCCGTTTATTTTATCCAACCGGATACTGCAGGACCGTGAAAACGAGATTATGCGAATTACGGAAAACCGGAATTATTATTTGTGGGGAGGGGTGATGTTGTATCTCAACAGGGATGAAAGCCTTAAATTAAAACCATCGGGCCTCATAAGGGCCCAGGACGGTGCACCGCTGAACTTCGACTTTACACTTGATTTTATTTTGTATGATGTCATAAGCATTGGCTCCAGTTATCGTAATATCGAAGGGATCGTTACTTATATCAATTTGAAAATTCTGGATAACCTTCATCTGGGTTACGGATATGACTGGACGCAATCTGACCTGCGGCAATTTTCAAATGGAACACATGAGTTTATGCTTAATTATCGGGTCAGGTTAAGAGGCATTCATAGACCGGTGGAATGCCCCTCGTATTATTCCATAAAATAAAAATTAAAATGAGAATGAAAATGGGGGTTAGGGGTTTTTATTGTGTTTGAGGCCGTGGAGGTTTTGGGCGATGAATGTTTTGGGGAATTGGCCTACACCGGGAAATCCTAGTTTGATATCCCGGCCTTCGAAGGGAATGTAGTCAGTTTTAAACAGGTAATCCCAAAGGCTGAGGGTAATGCCGAAGTTGACGCCGTATCTCTTGTTTTCAGGAATAGTATAGGCATGGTGCCATATGTGCATTTGTGGATTGTTAAATATATATTTCAAGGGCCCCAAATTGATCTTTATGTTACTATGATTGAAGTGCCCCACAGCCAGGGTAAAAATATGAATGATAAAAAAGTCACGTAATCCGATGCCGATCAATGCCAAAGGAAGATACTCGATGCTGCGGTATACAACATTTTCCATCCAGTGATATCTTAAATGGGCGGCAAAACCCATTTGCTCCACAGAGTGATGTACCTTATGGAACTCCCATAACCAGGGCACCCTGTGTAATAGCCTGTGAACCCACCATTGTACAAAATCACGTACCACAAATCCAATGAGTAAATGCGTCCAGGCTGGCCACAACATTACCTTAAAAGCCACCGGGTTTTTGATACCGATAGCGGCAAAAGCATCATTAAAAAGGTTGACCACCACATCGGAAGCAGCATTGTAAATGATCAAAGAAAACAAGAAAAAGTTAAAAAACATGTAAAAGAAATCAAGCCAAAAGTCTTTTCTGAATTTGGCCTGGTCTTTTCGCCAGGGAGTGAAAACTTCCAATGCAAAGAAAAATGCAGAAACACCGATCAGCCAGTAAAAATAGTTATGCCATCCGGGATCGGTGACCTCCTTCCAAAGGTACTTCGCATAACCTGTATATCCATTGACGAATATTTCAATGTATTTTTCCATAGGGCTCATTCCTGTAATTCATACCACTCGATTGTCGTTAAAGGCGACCTCCGTCCAACCTTACCCGGTGCATAGTATCTGGCCAGGTAATCGAGAATGATTGGTTCATTTTCCCCCAAATCCCACAGATTCTGCGTTTTCTGCATCCATAAGATGGTTTCCTTCCAGGTAGTACGGCTGGCCCTGTTTTGAGTAATCAATTTACTGGAGTGGCATCCAAGGCAGTTGGTTTTAACCAGGTTAAACCCGGGGCCAATCACCAAACCGGTTTCAGGATCAACTGGTTTGACCGGCTGCAAGGGATCTTTTGCCGATACATTTTCAGTTAGCTCATTTCGCCGTTTTTTCTTAATGTTGCGCAGATCTGTCAGATAGCTGATCAGCAATATACCCGCTATTAAAACACCGGCGATCATAAAAAATGTTTTCTTACCCATTTTTAGTAAGCTAAATGCCTGTCATATTACTTTTACCGCTATTCGATGGCAGGCATTGTTTAAATAACCCTTTGGATTCCAGCCTGGCAGAACCATCGGCTGTGATTGATCATTTTCATCGGTTGCCCTCACCCAAACCTCATAATAACCTTTTTCAGGAAAACTGACCGAGGCGTTCCACCGCTGCCAGGCTAACCTGTTTTTGGGTGGTTTCAGGTCACATCTGTGCCAGGTCGATCCAAAATCTATAGAATAGTGCATTTTACTGACTTTCAACTCCCCGGCCCAAGCGTGTCCACGGATGTTCAAAACGTCGGTATTCAATAAAGCACCGGATTTAGGAAAGGTGATCAGGGATTTAACAGGCATAGACTCAATGATACACATGTCGCCGTCATCTACCTTGGCACCGGGTGCTACCGGTTCGCAGGGAACCCTGTAGGATTGACCGCCCATTTTAGCTCCGTCGTGGACTTTATCCCTGACAACCAGCCGGTTAATCCATTTTCCTGAAGCTGAAGCGGGCCACCCTCCTGCCACCAGGCGAAGCGGATACCCATGTACGAGGGGGATCGGTTGTCCATTCATTTCGTAGGCTATCAAGGTTTCATCCTGCATGGCCTTTGCCAAAGGGATGCCCCTGGAAATAGGATTTTTCCCCCGATCGCCGCTGAGGTGAATATCTGTTCCGTAATAGCCAATATACACAGCATTTGGTTTTATCCCGGCATCCTGCAAAAGATCCTTTAGCCTTAACCCTTTCCAGGCCGCGCAGGATACCGCACCAACGGTCCATTGATTACCTTTGGCCGGTGGATTAAACTCACTCCTTCCATTACCACCACATTCTAATGTAAGTTGATAAGTATAAGGCTTGAACTGATTTTTTAAGGTATTCAACGAGTAAGATTTCGGAGTGACCACAGACTCTCCCTCAACCGTCAGTTTCCAGTTATCAGGATCCGTAATATCAGGAACAATGCCGTTATTTCTGATAAACATTTTGTCTGCAGGCGTGACCTCATCATCCAAAAGGTGGGCCCGGGCCTCCATGTTCCAGGGCTTGTCGTTGAGAACAACCATATCACCGTGCTTTCCAAATAATTCATACGGATCGTTCTGTTGCGTCAACAGGGGGATATATGAGCCGGGTATTTTCGAAGCAAATACCACCTTGGCACCAACCATGGAAGATAAAGTGCTAATAGAGGCATTTTTAAGAAAACTTCTTCTTTTCATACCTGTAATTTAAGTTTTTCAAACGAAAAAAGGAGAATAAATAGATATTCTCCTTTACAAAAGTGCAACCAACACACTTTATTTTACCTCGCACTTAAACAATGAAGTGAAATTGTCTTCCTTAGTATTTAAAGATGATCAGAATTTTGTAAAACCGGAAATTATTCTTGTTAAACCGGGAATATTGATGGCTCAACGGGTATAGAAAGAGGCTAAACTCAATAACCAACCACAAAAAAAGAGGGCCTGAAAGCCCTCTTTTACACATTTCTTTTCTATTTGCTAAGCTACTTTTGTTCAGCGCCTCCTCCAAGGGCAGCAATCTTACCCTGCACTTCTTCCACTTTGTCAAATTTCTTCAATCGTTTATAGATCAGTTCGAGGTTTTCCAAAACCGAGGTATCGTTTGGATTAATCTCATGTGCTTTTTCAAAATAGGGAACTGCCTCCTCAAATTTTGCATTGGCTTCATCAATATACTTTTGTCCCTCTTTCTGGTAGGTTTTCAGGTCCATTTCATTGGCAACCTTTAATTTTTCCGCCGCCTGGTTAAAATTGATAACTGCCAGGTTGAACACGGCATCAAAATAATCAGGCTTCAGTTCAACCGCTTTTTTGTATAACTCGTAAGATTTGTCAGTTTCTCCTACCTGATCATATAAAAAGGCAAGGTTATAGTGCAGATTGGGATTGCTGGGTTCTCTTTCGATGGCCTCCGTCAATTTTTGTGTAGCCTCTTCTACGCGTTCGGTGATAATCAGCACATTGATCTCTTCTGTCATTAAATCTTTATCTTCCGGATACAACTCCCTGGCTTCCTTGATATAGGTCAAAGCCTTGTCATTATCCTTATGATGGGCCCTTTGAATATAAATCAGCGATTTATACATGTCAGGGCTGGCATAATTCACTTCTTTTAATTGGTTGTAATACTTTTCGGCAGCATCGAATTTTTTATCCTGCTGTGCGGTAATGGCGGCATAGATCAGTCCCGTTGTATCTTTTGGTTTGACCATGACGGTTTTGGAAAAGGCTTCCAGGGCACCTGCAAAATCACCTTTTTGGTAAAGATCTGCTCCCTGATTTAAAAAGTTACCCCAGATGGTCTCAATCCTTTGGGTAGTTTGAAAATGCAGGACGGAGCTTTCTTTCTCCATACTCAGGGTTTTTTGATAGGCTTCCAGGGACTGTTCCAGGGCATCGGGGGCCAACGCTTTGTAGTCAGCGTTATCGGAAAAGGCAATTGACTCGTATACCAGGCCCTTGGTATACCAGGTTTTTCCTTTTCCCTTGGTTTTTTCGTGAACAATCGCCTCATCGATATATTGTTTAGCCTTGTCCAGTTCTCCTTTGGTCTGTGCAGTACTGGCCTTCGTTACTGCAGAATTTTGAGCATGGGTGGCCAAGGCGAACATGCTCAAAATCAAAATGAATGTTAAGTTCTTCATAGTTCTGTAATTTCAGTTAACAAAAAGGTACGTCTTATGTTTTTAGTCGTTTGAAGCATTTTCCTGCTGACTGTCAGCATCGTTGTTTTCTTCTCCAATATCATCTTCTCCATTTATTTTCTCAATTTTTTCTACAGATGAGATCTCATCGTTATCATTCAGCCTAATCAACCTTACTCCTTGTGTGGCGCGGCCCATTACCCTCAAATTACTTACTTCCAGCCTGATAGTGATCCCCGATTTATTAATAATCATCAGGTCGTCACTGTCTACCACTTCCTTTATAGCCACTAAATTACCAGTTTTCTCCGTAATATTTAGGGTTTTTACCCCTTTTCCACCTCTTTTTGTGATTCTATACTCATCGATGGAAGATCTTTTACCATATCCCTTCTCAGAAACAACCAGTAGGTTGGCATCTTCTCTCGAGACACAAACCATGCCAACCACCTTTTCCTGGTCTTTCTCGATTTTGATGCCACGTACCCCGGCAGCAGTACGACCCATCGGCCTCACATCACTCTCATGGAAGTGAATGGCCCTGCCCGAATTCAGAGCGATTACGATATGATCGTCACCGTTGGTGAGCCTGGTTTCCAGCAATTTATCACCTTCATTAATAGTGATAGCGTTGATCCCATTTTGTCTGGGACGCGAGTAGGCCTCCAGGGATGTCTTTTTGATGGTTCCGTTAGCCGTACACATAATGATGAAATTATTGTTGATATAATCTTCATCACTTAAACTCTTCACATTGATCACAGCCCTGACGCTGTCCCCACTTTCAATGTTAATCAGGTTCTGAATGGCCCTGCCTTTGGCGGTTTTTCCTCCCTCGGGTATTCCCCAAACCTTTTTCCAATACACTTTTCCAAATTCCGTGAAAATCAACAGATAGTTATGTGTGAACGCCGTAAATAAATGTTCTGTGAAATCTTCACTTTTGCTCGAAGCGCCCCGTGAGCCGACGCCTCCCCTGCCCTGTATCCTGTACTGCGTCAGGGAAGTCCTTTTAATGTAACCCTCATGCGATATGGTAATAACCATTTCTTCATTCGGAATCATATCTTCCACTGTGAAATCATCCGCGCTGTGCTCTATGTCTGTCCTTCTTGCATCACCATAGCGATCTTTCAGAGCTACCAGTTCGTCCTTAATAATCTGCATTCTCAGATCCTCATTTTCCAGGATTTCCTTTAATTTCGTGATCAGCGCCTTTATTTCTTCATATTCTTTTTCGATTTTCTCTCTCTCAAGACCTGTAAGCCTTTGCAGACGCATTTCGAGAATAGCTTTCGCCTGAATGTCTGAAAGCTTAAACTGATCCATAAGCGCCGTTTTAGCAATTTCGGGATCACGTGAACCACGGATCAGATTGATGATCTCATCGATGTTGTCCAGGGCGATCAGATAGCCTTCGAGTATATGGGCCCTTCTTTCGGCCTCGTCAAGATCAAACTGAGTCCTGCGTACTACTACCTCATGCCGGTGATCCACATAGTGTTTGATCAGATCTTTTAAGTTAAGGGTTTGAGGCCTTCCCTTGACCAGGGCTACATTGTTAACTCCAAAACTGGATTGCAGTTGTGTGTATTTATAAAGATTGTTTAAAACAATATTGGGGATGGCATCTTTTTTAAGGTCATAGACAACTCTCAGCCCTTTTCTGTCTGACTCGTCCCTGATATCAGAGATACCCTCGATTTTCTTTTCGTTGACCAAACCAGCGGTTTTTTCGATCATACTGGCTTTGTTGACCATGTAGGGGATTTCCGAAACAATAATTTGCTCTTTACCGGCTTTGGTGGTTTCAAAAGAGGCTTTGGCCCTTAGCACTACCCTACCCCTTCCGGTTTCGAAGGCAGACCTGACACCATGGTAACCGTATATGGTACCGCCCGTTGGAAAGTCCGGAGCGGTGATGTACTCCATTAATTCCGCTATGGTTATCTCATTATTGTCTATGTAACCACAAATCCCGTCTACTACCTCGCCTAAATTATGGGGAGCCATGTTGGTCGCCATGCCTACAGCTATTCCCGACGAACCATTGAGTAACAGGTTAGGCAGCTTGCCCGGCAGCACGCTGGGCTCCTTGGTGGAATCATCATAATTAGGTTGAAAATCAACCGTATTTTTGTTAATATCATTAATCAGTTCATCGCATATCCTTCTTAATCTTGCTTCTGTATATCGCATGGCCGCAGGTGAGTCCCCGTCAATGGATCCAAAGTTGCCCTGACCGTCGACCAGCGGATACCTTAGCGACCAATCCTGGGCCATCCTTACCAATGTATCATATACCGCAGTATCACCATGAGGGTGGTATTTACCCAACACATCACCCACAATTCTGGCACACTTTTTATAGGGTTTATTATAGGTTACCCCCAACTCATCCATACCATATATGATGCGACGGTGCACGGGTTTCAACCCATCCCGCACGTCAGGCAATGCCCTGGAAACAATCACCGACATTGAATAGTCGATGTAAGCCCCGCGCATTTCATCCTCAATATTAATAGGGATGATATTTTCTCCTTCAGCCATAGATTTTTTAATCTAATATAGGTTTTAAAAATTGCTCCGCAAGTTACACAAAAATTTTAATCCCACATATATAAAACTTCGAGGAATTTGACCTTTTAAAGGATTGTATATGGCAACCGGATGCAGAAATGTTTTTAACCGGATTTACTTAAAGTCTTCTTTTATTTTTGCCCTTGTACCTGAATAATTGCGGATAATTCTCTCCGTAATTGGGGTTTTGTTTTTTGTAAAAAGGGTGGCGCCTGCTCCTGTATTCCTTGCCACCGTGAACATGATTGATTTGTATGTGACAGGATTTGATAGGACATCGTCTTAACTCGGGTATGCTATAACTTGCCCCTAGTGAAACATAAGGAGTCACCATTTTATGTTGCAGGGCAATCTCGGTATCAGGAAAGTTAATGGTATAGTTTTTTAATTCTATGGAAGGTCTCAAAGTAACCCTGAAATACTCAGACAGGTGCCGTTCAATTGAAACACCGACGTCAAAGAATAAACCTTTTTGAATCAATTCGGAGTTATAATCATTGCCCAGATTAAAAGAGCCTGCCCGGACTTCAGCCACATAGGAAAGGTTTCTGAAGGCTAAAAACCGGTAGCCTGCCAGGCCAAAGAAACGCCGGTGAAGGGTTGTACCAAAATTCGATTCATAAGTTCCCAGCGTATCACCTGATTTAGGTCCAACGCGGCTGATGTTATGAAACTCAAAGGTGGCGCCACCTCCTATTCGAAACCTTTCTTTAATGGTATAATGAAGGGATAGGGTTATTGGCATGTTATGGCCACGCCCCACCATCCTGAGTGTTGTCGAGTCCGAGCTCACCAGCCTGTCATCTTCATTAAATGTGGTATTGATTAGCTGTGGGTCATTGAGCCAGTAACGGTAAGCTGAAATGGGATTGTCGACACCTGGATTCACATCGTCAGTAAGCAATAGCGCCCCGTTATTTCTTAAAATAGCCAACTGTGGAATGTCGTGCGTATAAAAGGTGCGTCCATAACCAATTTGAAAGTTAAATGAAAAATTAGTCATGAACTTTCTAAATGGACTGGTTTGCGGTTCTATCCCATCAGGATTGAAGCCCATATCCTGGGCCAATAACCCCTGCCCGGTGAAAAACACACACCAAAATACAAAAATCCTTTTAGACATTAACACTGTTTACATTTATCCAATATATAGAACTGGAATATGCCAATTTTATTTTACATCAAATGTGGCACAAAACATTTTGAATATGGCAAAATGTTCCAAATCCAGCTTTTTACCAATGAACAAAATCTTATCATATTCAACGGCACTGATTTTTCTTTCAATGGTAATCGCATCTTCTTCCGTAAGGAAAAAGGCTTTTAAATATTTGACGAAAATATAAGGCGTTTTCATAACCAGGTGATGAAATTCTTCAGACGGGAGGTTTTCCTCTTCTTTTTTTAGCAATAAGTGGTCTTTTTCGAAAGTTTGATACATGACGGACTTAACTGCCTCCAGAAACTCGTCTTCCCATTTATCATAACTATTGATAAGTAAATTCATCGCGTGTACAACCGGATCTTTTCTGAGGAAAGTTCCTCCCCTTGAAAACTTTCTTGCTTTTTTATTTAAACTTAGTTCCTCAAAGAGACTGATACTGCCATTGGACAAAGCCAAGCCAACATGGGGAGTCAATAAAACTAAAGCCAGAAAATCGTGATTATTCATTTTATAAAGTGGCGACTCCGCTTTCAAAAACCTGTTCTTTAATGCCGATACTCCCTCTTTTATGGATGGATCTTCAATTATAGTGGCTATTTCATATTCCGTAATCATGACCCGTTTCTTCTATTAATCGTTTCTGATTGTTACTTTTTATCTACGCACTTTATTCATAAGCTCTTGACTATCTTACGCTTAGGTGTGCTCTAAATTGAGTTGACAGTAAATCTGCGGCTAAGATATAAAAAACGCCATAAATTATTATTTAAAGAGTCGTCACAATTAATACATGTGAGATTTTAGCAGAGATTAAAATAGTTTTCAACCCATAACCGTTATTTGTATTCCTTAAGGGGTAAGAATGAACAAGATAATCACAACGGCCATCATTATAAAAAGCTTTAATATTGACATGATTTATAGGTACTTTTGCAATGGGATTTAGCTTTTATGGATTTCGTGCAAAAAAGTAACCCCTACATTTCACTGATGCCGGCACAAATAATGCGGTTACGATTAATTTTAGCCGGCAGGCAACCTTTTTCCGTTAAAAAGAATCTATTAAAAGTAGGCTGTATTCAAACAAAGCGTGTCCTCAGACGTACACTTAATTGTTTCATTTTCGAACATAAAAAGATGAATTTCACCATAATTTAATATTTAAATACCTGTTTATCAATTGTTTATAACAATGGCATGAAAATAGAGCCTTTGCCAAACGTTGAATAAAAATTCATGATCAAATTAAAAAATGTTCACAAATCATATAAGGTGGGACAACAGCCCTTGCATGTCCTGAAGGGTATTGATATGCATGTAAAAGAGGGGGAATTTGTATCCATTATGGGCTCTTCGGGCTCCGGAAAATCTACACTTTTGAATGTCATCGGTATACTTGATGACTATGATTCCGGTGAATATATACTGGCGGATACACCTATTAAAAATCTCAAAGAAAGTAAGGCCGCCTATTATCGCAACCGGTTTCTGGGTTTTGTATTTCAGTCGTTCAACTTGCTGAATTTTAAAAATGCCATGGAGAATGTGGCGTTGCCACTATACTATCAGAAGGTCAGTCGTAAAAAGCGCAATAACCTGGCACTCGAATACCTCGACAAAGTTGGCTTAAGGGACAGGGCGGATCATTTTCCGGGTGAACTGTCAGGCGGACAAAAGCAAAGAGTGGCCATAGCCAGGGCATTGATTTCAGATCCGAAGGTGATATTGGCAGACGAACCAACAGGCGCACTGGACAGCCAGACTTCGCTGGAGGTGATGGCATTGTTTCAAGCGGTGAATAAGTCCGGAAAAACCATTGTAGTGGTTACCCATGAAAATGATGTAGCTGACAAAACCGACCGCATCATCCGATTACATGACGGTGTAATTATGGATAAATCCCCTACAAACCAAAAAACCTATGTTTGACCTCGACAAGTGGCAGGAAATATTTTATACCATTAACAAAAATAGGCTCCGGTCATTTATTACGGCTTTTAATGTAGCCTGGGGGATATTCATATTAATTATTCTCATGGGATTCGGAGCAGGTTTCCAGAATGGTGTGAAGCACCAATTTGAAGACGATGCGGTAAATAGTATTTTCATCAACGGCGGCCAGACCAGCGAGGCCTACAAAGGCATCCAGCCAGGCAAAAGGATTCGCTTTACCAATGAGGATTATCAGGCCATCATAGACCGGGTAAAGGGCGTGGAATATATCACCGGAAGATATTATGTAACCGGTGAATTTACCGTTCGATATGAAGACAAATATTCTTCCTTCAACATCAGGGCGGTGCATCCGGATCATTTGTATTTAGAAAAAAGTATTATAGTCAGCGGCCGCTATATCAATGATAAAGATATAGCAGAAAAGAGAAAAGTCACTTCCATTGGTACTAAAGTAGTTAAAGTGCTGTTTGGCAACACTAACCCTATCGGAAAATACATAACAGTTAACGGTATTAAATACAAAGTAGTCGGCGTTTTTAATGACGAGGGAAGTGAGCATGAAACCAAAGTAATCTATGTGCCCATTTCTACGGCCCAGGTGGCTTATGGAGGGAGTAACCGGATTCACAGGCTAATGCTGACAGTGGGTGAGGCCAATGCGGCCCAGAGCCTCGATATACAAAATGAAATACACAAGCTACTGGCAGAAAAGCACGTATTTTCAATGGACGATAAAAGGGCGGTAAGTATTTTCAATTTGTTGGAAGAATATGAAAAATGGATGGGTGTCTTTGATGGCATTCGTTTCTTTCTGGCTTTTGTGGGTATTTTCACCCTGGTAGCCGGTATTGTAGGTGTCAGCAATATCATGTTAATTGTAGTCAAAGAGCGAACCCGTGAGGTAGGCGTACGCAAGGCAATCGGCGCCACACCACGCTCCATAATCGGGCTGTTCCTGATGGAGGCGTTGTTTATTACGCTTTGCAGCGGATATGTAGGTATGATCGGTGGCATGTTGTTTTTGGAGTCCGGTTGGCTGTCCAACCTTATGGCGCTTTTTGGTTTCCCGATGAATTTTTTCATTGATCCCAGCGTCAATTTTAATAATGCCATTGCTGCTACGATTATTCTGGCACTGAGCGGGACGCTGGCAGGGTACTTTCCAGCGAGGAAGGCGGCGAAAATACCGCCGATTGTGGCGTTGAGGGATGAGTGATTATTAATTGACAATTTTTTGGTGGGGTGGTTGGATGTTGAGGTAGTGGAATATTAGGGGTTTGGAATTTTGGGTAGTGGTGGCATTGTGGGATGGTTGAATTTTGGAGTGGTAAGGTGGGGGGGATGTTTTTTTGCTTTGATTATTGAGCGTGGATGTTGGGGATGGATTGTTGGGTGGGGTGAGCGGTAGTGGGTGGTTGGATTGGTGATTAGGAGGAATAGATTAGCGGACAGGGATTATTGGAGGATGTAGTTAATTTATTATAAGTAATATGTTTGATTACGATAAATGGCAGGAGATTTTTGGGACGATCAAGAAAAACAAGCTGAGAACGATTCTCACTATGCTGGGAATTTTTTGGGGAATCTTTATGATAATTATATTGCTGGGAGCGGGGAACAGTTTCCAGGATGGGGTCAGCAAGGATTTTGGACAGTGGGCCACTAACAGTGGTTTTATCTGGGGGCAGAAAACGACCGTATCACACAATGGTTTCAGGCCGGGCCGCTATGTAAGGTTTGATAATTCGGATACTGAGTTGATTTTGAGTAGAGTGAGGGAAATTCTGTACCTGGCACCGAGAAACAGGTTGGGAGGATTCCGGGGTGGCAATAATGTTACCCGTAACAATAAGGCTGGTGCTTTCACCGTGAACGGGGACTTTCCTGAATTTAATAAAATTCAAATTCATCAGATTTCAAATGGCCGGTTCATCAATGAAAAAGATATCAAAGATTTTAGAAAAGTAGCGGTTATTGGATTAAATGTAAAAAACATACTTTTTGAGGAGGATGAGGACCCGGTAGGTGAATACATTACTATACAGAAGGTGAACTTTCAGGTAGTGGGCGTTATTAAACCGATCAAATCGGATGGGGAAGACGAAGACCAAAATACCATTCATGTTCCATTCACCACCTTTCAGCGATCTTTTAATTATGGGGATGAGGTTGGCTGGTATGCCTACACCATCGAGGATCGGTTTAAGGTGAGTGAGGTCGAAGCCAAAATTTTAACTTTCTTAAAGGAAAAAAACGATATAAGCCCTCTTGATGAAGACGCTATTGGTCATTTCAACCTTCAAGAGGAGTTTGATGAGATAAATGGTATGTTTAATGGGCTGAAGTATTTTACATGGTTTGTAGGTTTGAGTACCCTTTTTGCCGGAATTATCGGTGTAAGTAACATTATGCTGATCATAGTGAAAGAGAGGACCAAGGAAATCGGCATCAGAAAATCACTCGGCGCCACACCGGGATCCATCATTTCTTTAATTATACAGGAATCGGTATTTCTCACTTTAATTGGGGGGTATTTTGCCTTGATTGTTGCCTTGCTACTGTTGGAACTGGTGGGAAATTTAATCCCTGAGGGTGAAGTTTTCGCGGCACCTTCAGTCAGCCTGTCAGTGGCTTTCGGGGCGCTGGGATTGTTGGTGATCGGTGGTGCCATGGCTGGAATCTTACCTGCTAAAAAAGCCGCATCGATTAGCCCGATTGAAGCGATTCGTAATGAATTATAGACTAGGATAATAAGTACAAAAGGAAAAAAATCAAAATAGTATCATGAAAAAAGCGATCAGAGCCATTCTTATACTCATTGTTATTGGCAGCCTCGGCTTTCTGGGTTTCTTTGTATATCAAAAAACCGATACGCCGGGTCAGGTATTTGAAATCGACTCAACATTTGTAACAAACATTGAAAGAAAAACAGTAGCCACCGGTGCAATTAATCCCAGAAAAGAGATTGAGATAAAATCACAGGTATCGGGAGTCGTTGAAAAGCTGTTTGTGGAGCCTGGTGATAACATTAAGGCGGGACAATTGATCGGAAAGATCAGAATCATACCGGATGTGGTGGCTTTAAACAATGCCGAAGCTAATCTGAAGGAAGCAATCATTAATTTTAAAAATGCAGAGAAGGAGCTCAACCGGCAGAAGAAACTATTTTCCGAAAGGGTCATTTCTGAATTTGATTACAATCAATTTCTGCTTACCTACAATCTCAACAGGCAACAAGTAGATGCGGCGGAAAGTAACCTGCAGTTAATTAAAGAGGGCGCTTCAAAAAAATCGGGAGCAGTGTCCAATTTGGTGAGATCTACCGTGGCCGGAATGATATTGGATGTGCCGGTCAAGGAGGGCAATTTTGTCATTGAAACCAACACTTTCAATGACGGTACTACCATCGCTTCCGTAGCCGATATGAATGAAATGATTTTTGAAGGAAAGGTGGATGAAGCTGAGGTAGGAAAACTGGTAGAAGGAATGGCGTTAAAACTCACGGTTGGAGCCCTGGATTCAGTAGAATTCGTGGCCAACCTCGAATACATATCCCCTAAAGGTCTGGAGGAAGAAGGTGCCATTCAGTTCGAAGTCCGGGCGGCCGTAGACCTTCTGACTGATCAGTTTCTACGTGCTGGCTACAGTGCTAATGCCGACATTGTCCTGGAAAGAAAAGACAGTGTGCTGGCCATCAAAGAAAGCAATATTACCTTTGAAGACGATAAAACTTATGTAGAACTGATGGTGGGCGAACAAGAATTCGAAAAGCGCGAAATCAAAACAGGCCTGTCTGACGGCATCAACATAGAAATCCTCTCCGGACTAACCAAAAACGACCTCATCAAACAAATCTAAGTCGAGTTTGGGTTGGAGTGTGAAGAGATAAAGAACATACTCACACCCACACCCACACTCCAACTCCAACTCGATTCATCCTTCGGCGCCTTTTAGGCTGGCAACGATTTGATCATATTTTGCCTTGAGGTCGGCGTTGGATGAAAGTTCACTTCTTATTTTCTTGTAAAGTTTTCCGTTATCTCCTATCATTTTGGTAGCTAGTTCCTGGTTGACTGTTTTGATCGCATCAATGCGCTCACTTTGTTTCTTAGCCACTAATTCCATAAACTTAATCTCGAATTCTTTCGCTCCCATTTCCTCATACTTGGCTTTATCACCTTTGGCTTTCTGCAATTCTTTAAACCTTTTGCCTGTCATACCCTCCTGACTTTTGATCATGCCATTAACCATTACACTGATGTCTTTTTTCATGAGGTCTACTACCTCGTTCAATAAGGCATATTTTCTTAAATCTTCATCTGTGATTTCCTGATCCTGAGCTTTTAACTGGGAAAAACTAGCAATGCTAAATACAAGAAATGTTAAAAAAATCCATTTTGCGTTCTTTGATACGTTCATTTTCTTCGATAAGTTATTATGATCAATTGTTTAGATAAAAATCAAACAGAAATAAACTACTAATTTAGTTTTATTCCAAGAAAATATGTATTTAATTCATGATAAACCCCTAAATTTTGTTTAAATCATTTGATAGGTAACAAATTTAGACAAAAATAGTTCATTCTGATAGCAAACCGGGTAATGATCAGGTCGGTATCTTGCCCAAAACTATGAATACCGACAGATAAAAGCCTTACACCCATTTTTTTTTGATGGGATAATGGAATGAATTTAATATATTACCTTCATATTTTAAACCAAAAATTCATACGGGTAATTGCAACTTATGCAGACAGGTTGTCAGGTCCTCAAAATTGGGACATTTTTATGGTTTTTGATGGCCGGTTTTGAGCTCATGGCTCAAAAAGATTCATCCACGGCATCAATTCAACAATTCGCATTGACCGCCACAAATTTTGAGGCGCAGCAGATGTTTGACAGTGCAGTCTATTACCATTACAAGGTGGCAGGCTTGTATTATCAAAATGATCAGTTGTATGAATATATCAATTCCTTTAACAACATTGCAGACCTATTTATAAAACAAGGAAAATATGATGAGGCCGTTAAATGGCTGGATAGCGCCTATCACAAACCGGTTTCTTCATTTCGAAATGAAGATGAACGGCTGGCCCTCCTGGAATGGCACCTGTTTAAAGCTTATGCCAATGAGCAACTCGGTGATTTAGTCTCGGCGCGTACGATTTATGAGTCTGCGAAATTAAAGCTGGTAAACAACGGCAACTATGAAGACTTTTACGTCGGTAAATTTTTGTACCAACCGCTGGGAAACATCTGCGCAAGGCTGGGTGACTATAAAGAGGCTATTAAGCTCCTTAAAAGATTCAAAGAGATAAGTGTTCGTTATGGTGACAACAATGCGGCAGCACAGGCCGCTAATGATTTGAGTATCATTTACAGGGCATTAAATCAGCGTAATTTGGCAATTGAAGAGTACCGGTCCGTCCTGGAACTCCCTCAACTTGGAAAATCAACTCAGGGGCTCATGAAAGTCAACTTAGCCGCTACTTATTATAAAGATAAAAAACTCAGGCCGGCGATGATCAACGCCAATGAGGCTGTTGAAATATTTGAGCGCATCATCAACAACGGTGATACAACATCCCAAAACCGGGATAATTTGTCCCGGGCCTATCACTTGTCCGGGGTTATCTACACAGGCCGCGGACAATTCGGTGTAGCAGTCAGGTATTTTCAACAATCACTAAAAATGGCCATACTCGCCAGCGAAACCACCAAAAATCCGCAAATTGCCAAAATATACAATGGCATGGGGGAGCTTTTTCTGAAGCAAAACCAACCGGAACAGTCACTCAGGTATTTCCATGAAGCTTTGAAGGCTGTGGTACCTGATTTTGATGAATCCGATCCGGAAATAAATCCTGAAACCAGTCAATTATATCCGGAAAACAGCATTTTTGGGGCTATGGATGGCAAATTCAGGGCTTTTAAACTGTGGTACAGCCAGTCATCCGAGCCCAGGTACTTAAACCTGGCCCTCGCCAATCACCAGCTAACAAGCGCAGTGGAAAAGATGTTGACGACGAACTTCCGGCGTGAGTTTTCCATGCTGTTGTTATTGGCAAAAAGCCGTTTAAGAAGTGAACAAGCTTTGGAGGTTGTTTACCAGTTATACGAAATCGACAAGGAAGCGATCTACATGGAAGAGGCTTTACAAATCATGGAAAACCATAAGGCGATGAGGCTTTTAGAGTCGGTAAAACACCTTAAAATCAAGGATTTTGCTCACATTCCCAATTGGCTTTTGAGCAAAGAGCTGCAGCTAAAATCCATGAAAAGTGCCTATCAGAAGCAGTTATCGACGCATAAGCTTCTGTTAAACAAAGACAGTTCCCTGATGGTACAGATGCAAGACAAAATACATCGTGCAGATAACGAGTTACACATAATTGAAGAGAGGTTAAAAGAAGAATTTCCGAACTATTACAAGCTAAAGCATGCTTATACAACATCAGCAAGCACAGGTGATCTAACGAAGTTAGCGGCTGACAAAAACAGCAGCCTTATAACGTATTTTGTAGGAGAAAAGGCCATCTATAGCCTGCTCATAGACAGTAACAGTACCAGGTTTGTCAGAATGGAAAAGGAAGCATCTTTTGAAGACCGCGTATGGAAGTTGATTGACCTGGCGCATGGTAAAGATATAGAGACCCAAAGCCCTCGGGATTTGGGAAAACTCGCCGGCTTCGTTTACAAAAAACTGATCGGTCCATTGAAAATAGATAAAAAAACTGAAAACCTTGTGATCATTCCTGACGGTGTACTCGAGTATCTTTCATTTGATATTTTAATGTCGGAAAAAGAAATTAACAATTTGAATTATAGTGAATTGCCTTATCTAATTAAAAGTCATGCTTTAAGTTATGCTTTTTCAGCAAATGTACTACTCCAAAACCAGGGCTATCAGGCACAACCTAATGAAAAGCAGGCATTTTTAGGTATAGCTCCCATTTACCGGGAAAGTAGCCGGTTCGCTTATTTGCCATTTAGCAAAAGTGAGGTTGAAAGCATACGGGACCGGTTGGACGGGGAAGTGCTGTTGTCACAGGAGGCAACCAAAGCAAAATTCAAGTCCATGGGACCGGATTACAGGATATTACATATCTCGTCTCATACAGGAACCCATGATAGTTTACCACTTTACTCATGGATCGGTTTCAGTGACATATCATCTCAAAACGGGGATCATTACAAGTTGTATCTTTCAGATTTGTATGGTATGGATCTTGGCGCTGAGTTGGTGGTGTTAAGTATCCATGGAACGGAAAGTAGCGCTTTTTCAGGAGGCGAAAGCCTCATGAACCTCGCCCGGAGCTTTGCCTATGCCGGTTGTCAAAGCATTGTAACCACCTTATGGCCTGTACATGATAGTACTATGGTCAAAATAATGGAAAATTTCTACCGATTCCTCCAAAAAGGACAAAATAAGGCTGAAGCCTTAAGAAATGCAAAACTGACTTACGTGAATAGTGGCGCTGACAATGCACTTTATGCACATCCGTTTTATTGGACAGCCACCATGCTGGTTGGTAACACAGAGCCGGTTTATGAAAAAAATAATTACACCATTTTTATGTGGATATTAATACCCTTCTTAATTTTGGCTGTCGTTGTTTTAATTTATGTAAAAAAGAAGTAATCCGGTAAATATGGCCAACAAAGTATATTATCTTTCAACCTGCACCACCTGCAAAAGGATCATGGGCGAATTGCCCCTGGGAGGTTTTGAAAAACAGGATATCAAGACCCAACCCATCACTGAAGCACAAATTGAAGAGATGAAAGCGTTAGCAGGCAGTTATGAGGCATTATTCAGCCGTGTAGCCATGAAATACAAAGCCTGGGGGCTCAGGGATAAAAACCTTACGGAAGAAGACTATAAAAAATACATGCTGGAGGAATATACT
The DNA here is from genome assembly GCA_022360015.1 of Cytophagales bacterium. Taxonomy (GTDB): domain Bacteria; phylum Bacteroidota; class Bacteroidia; order Cytophagales; family Cyclobacteriaceae; genus Agaribacillus. Next base: position 177,132 of record JAKSDQ010000214.1, on the reverse strand, counting down.
TTCTTAAAACGACCGGTTTTTATCGTTGACAATCAAATTTTTATCGGCAATTCAAAAAAAAATATCGAGGCATTAAGGATGTCTTTAATGGAGTAGCCCAATTTACTTTAACCCGTTTTGGGGTTTAAGGCATTAAACCTATTTCTCCACGCAGTCATAGTATGGCGATCACCCCATCATCTCTTTACAAGCTATGCCTGGCAAGTTAACAAATTCCGGTACCAGGCATAAATTTTAATGACTTTTGGTATACAATAAGTGAACATTTCCAAAACTAAGGAACTTTGTATAGCTAGCACCGTACTAATGGTAAGTTTTTGCAAAACGTGTACCTGAACCTGGTCAAAACCCGGTAACACCCTTTCAGCCAATCATTTAAGTCATAAGATATCCCTTATTTCAGGGTATAACTTTACTTCCATAATTATGATAGATTAGATATTAATGTCATTGAGCTAATAATTATTCTTCAGTAATAAATATTCTTCAACCTAACCCATTGTTAACATGAAAAACCTATATCTGTATTATCTTATCATTTTACTTACGGCCATTTATGGAACCAAGGCCTGGGCACAACAAGTCACCGTAAGTGGCAAAGTATTAGACAAAATCAGCAACGAAACCTTGGCTGGTGTTAATGTGATCATCAAAGGCAGCACGGCCGGAGTGATTACCGACGCCGATGGAAATTTCAGTCTTGTCGTGGACGACCCTGACGGCATTTTAATATTTTCCTACATCGGCTATTTGACGCAGGAAATACCTCTTTCCAATGTATCCTCTCCATTCAATGTAATGATGGAAGAAGATGTCGCAAGATTGGAAGAAGTGGTAATTACAGGGTTAGCCAGTACAGTCAAAAGAAGTAACCTGGCCAATGCGGTCTCCACCGTTTCGGCCAAGGACCTGACGGGCTCAACAAACCCTCAGACGCTTGATGGCGCGTTGTATGGTAAATTAACCGGTGCCAACATAGTAGCCAATTCCGGTGCGCCCGGAGGAGGTATATCCATGAGGCTGCGGGGAGTAACCACCATTAATGGCAGCTCGGAACCATTGTACATTATTGACGGGGTGTATATAGACAACTCTGCGGTTTCTCCCGGCACCAATAATGCTTCTTTATCCAGAACCAATGGAGAAATAGCAGACGAACAAGACAACGCTGCTAACAGAATTGCCGATCTGGATCCGAATGATATCGAAAGCATTGAAATACTTAAAGGGGCTTCAGCCGCTGCGATTTATGGGGCTAGGGCCAATGCAGGGGTAGTGATCATTACCACCAAAAGAGGGAAAGAGGGAAAAACGAACATTAACTTTTCCCAGGACATTGGGTTTACCTCCATATTAAACAGCCTGGGGCAGCGTACCTTCACCGAAGCTAACGTACCTGCGGCACAACTGGAAGCCTTCAGGGCAGCCAGGGACAATGGCAGGCTTATAGACTATGAGGATGAATTATACGGTGAAACCGGTATTTTATCCAATACCAGAATCAGCGCAACAGGCGGCACGGAAAAAACCAAGTTTTATGTCGGTGCCTCTATCGTAGATGAGGAAGGAATCGTGAAGGGCACCGGCTTTGAAAGGCGAACTGTAAGAGCCAACATAGACCATAAAATTTCAGATGCATTTGAATTCGGCGTTTCTACCAACTTCATCAACTCATCGGCAGACCGTTCACTTACCAATAATGACAATGCAGGTGTTTCAATAGGTATTTCTTTGGTGAACACCCCTCCATGGGCTGATTTATTTCCGGATGAAGATGGCAACTACCCCAACAATCCTTTTGCCTCATCCAATTTTCTCCAAACCCGGGATCTGTCTACGGTAAATTCCACTACTAACAGATTTATCGGCGGGGGCAAATTAAATATCAACCTGATACGGCAGCGTAACAGCTTCCTGAAATTGCAATTAAATGGAGGCATAGACAGTTACACCACCGAAACAAAGGTACATTTTCCTGAAATCCTGCAATGGCAAATCGCGGGTGCCTCCGCTACCAACGGATTCTTTTCAAGAGGGGATCACAACTTTCTGAATGTAAACACATCAGCGATCCTGGTATTCAATACAGGTATTTCCGATTGGGATTTGACCTCGCAACTGGGAACTGCCAGACTATTATTTCAACAAGAACGATCCACCACGCAGGCCACGCAACTGATTGGCGGTCAAACCAACCTGGAGCAGGCGGGATCAATCAATGTTTTCAACAGGGAACTGGAAACTGAAGACGTCGGCTATTTCTTTCAGCAAGAGGCCAATTGGGGCGACAAAATTATACTGGCAGCAGGTATCCGTGCTGATAAGTCATCTCTGAATGGTGATCCTAATAAATTGTTTGGCTACCCTAAATTTTCTGCCGCCGGTAACCTGCATAATTTTGATCTCTTTAACACCAACATAATCAGCCAACTGAAAGTAAGGGCGGCTTATGGTGAATCAGGCGGAGTGCCGACTCCTGATCCTGTTGACCTGCAACAACCGGCCTTCACGATTTTTGAAGGTGCAAACATTGACGGAAATGCCGGTTCTTTGATAGGCCGGACACGAGGCAATAGTGAAATCAGGCCTGAGCGGTCTAAGGAATTTGAAACGGGGCTTGATTTGGGTTTTTTTAACAATACAATCACCCTGCAGGCTACCTATTACAACCGCCTGGTAGATGATTTGATCCTGCGGGCGGAAGTTCCCACCTCGTCGGGTTTTGAATTCAGAAATATCAATGGCGGCAGATTGCGAAATCAAGGGGTTGAACTCGGTATCGAGGCCTCTCCTATCAACCAGGCCAAGGTTCAGTGGAATTCCAAGGTGAATTTTTGGCTGAACCGGTCAGAGGTTGAAAGACTCGATGTACCGGCCTTTGACGCGCCAAACGGTGGTTTTGCCAGCTTCCTGGGAATATTCAGAATTCAGGAGGGATCTTCAGCTACTCAAATTGTCGGCCCCTCTCCGGCGGCAGATGGTGAAACTAAAATAGGTGATTCGGAACCTGATTTTCAATTATCCTGGTTCAATAATGTTATCTTTTTTAAACGGTTTGAATTCTCCATGCTTTGGCATTGGAAAGAAGGAGGCGATAACATAAACCTCACCAACCTGTTGGCAGATTTTGCCGGCACTACGCATGACTTCGATGATGATGACAATGGCGACGGTGTGGTCAATGGTCAGGAAAGAATAAATGCTTTTACCGACAGAAACAATGCAACTGTGTTTATCGAAGATGCTACCTATCTTAAACTCAGGGAAGTATCGCTTTACTATACGCTCCCTGCCAGTCTTTTGAAGACTATTTTCAACGGTAGTGTTGAAAGAGTCAGGGTTGGGGTTTCCGGAAATAATCTGTTACTTTTCTCCGGTTATAACAGCTATGATCCGGAAGTTTCAAACTTCGGCAGTAACAGCATTTCGACCGGTGTTGAAGTAGCCCCCTTCCCTTCTTCGAGACGGGTGTTTTTCCATCTTAACATAGGCTTTTAATTCTTAATGCGTAAAAAAATGAAACGATATAAAAATATCATAACCATCGTATTGATCCTTTCATCAATCATGGCCTGCGAAATCAGCGACCAAATGGATCCCAACAGCCCATCGTTGAGTGGGGTATTGGAAAATGCCAATAGCGCACAATTAAACAACCTGGTATTCGGAACACTTTCCGAAATGAGAACCGACCTTCAGATCTATTTTGATAATGTAGGGATTATAGGCAGAGAGTATTACAGATTTTCGGGCTCAGACCCCAGGTTTGTGTCAGATCTGTTAGGACAGGGAGGCGGGGCCCTGGACGATAATGCCTTTTATACTACCAGAAACTATTTTGCCCGGTACCGGGCCATAAAAAATGCCAATATTCTGATAGAAGCTGTCAATAGTACCAACGCTGACATTAGTGACGAAGAAAAAAACGGTTATTTGGGTTTTGCCAGAACCATCATTGCCCATGAATTACTGATGAATTTGAATGTTCAGTATGAAAACGGCATTAGGATTGATGTGGTAGATCCCGATAACCTGGGGGCTTTTGTCTCCAAAGATGAAGCGTTTACCGCCATCGCTTTACTATTAGATGAGGCTAACAATGAATTAAACGCGGCTGGTGACGAGTTTCTTTTTACCTTGAGTTCAGGTTTTACGAACTTTACTGCGCCTTCAACCTTTAACCAATTTAACCGGGGATTGGCAGCAAGAGTGGCCGTTTACCGTGGCAACTATGCAGAGGCCCTGACCATTATCGGGGATTCTTTTTTTGATATGAGCGGGGATTTTGATAACGGTGTCTTTTACTCATATTCCACCAGCAGCGGTGACCAGTTAAATCAACTGTTTATAGGCTTGAATGCCACCGGAGATATCAGAGCAGCGCGGGAAGAATGGGTCGATGAGGCAGAACCGGGAGATACCAGATTATCTAAAGTTGCTTTGAGGGATATCGACGACCCTGATGTGGGGCCCGCTACACAGGCAGGGCTGAGTAGCGATTATGATGTTAATCGATACCAATCTCAAACAGATGCGATCCCCATGATAAGAAATGAAGAGTTAATCCTGATCTACGCAGAAGCCAACATCCGGGAAAACAGATTCACTGAGGCGTTGAATGCCCTGAACCTGATCAGAAATACGCATGGTTTGAATAATTTTTCAGGTACGGTCGATCAACCGTCATTGATCGATGAGATGCTGAAACAAAGAAGGTATTCCCTGTGGTTTGAAGGTCATCGTTGGATTGATTTAAGAAGATATGGAAGACTGGATGAATTACCCATTGACAGGGCCGGTGATATTGTACATTTACAATTTCCCAGACCTGATCCCGAAATCGGCCAGCAGGGAGGCTAGGACCTCACGGGAAGTATAACTATTCGATTAAGTAAGCCATTGTTAAAAACGTGATTTACTACAACACGCGTTTAGCAATGGCTTTTTAATAGCCCGCCGAGGTATTTCAAAAATTAATGCTCTTTATAAAAGGCAAAACTCTATCTCCCCCCACATCAGGCATATGGATAGGCTGGTGTTAAAAAGCAGACATGTTTGTTATAAAAGCCTTTCTTTCCCTAAGGTTTGTATAACTATTTGTTTTCATGAATATTAGCTACAAAAAGCTGAACTGTTCATTGTACATGCCAATTTAGACTGCTCAAGTGAGCCGGGATCAAATTCCAAATTTTTTGCTTATCTTCTATTATATACATAAAGTACAATTTTTTGGGTTTTCAAACTTTTGCACGAATGATAATTGTTTGGAAATCGATAGGTAATATATTATTTTCGATGCCATAAGTGTGAGAATGCAATAAAGGTTCAGACAGTTTGCTTAAGATTTGATTGATCCTCAAAGGAAGATTTTTTAACACAGATACAATCAAAAACTGTAGCTAAAACCGCACAAAACAAGTGAAACCAAAAAAAACCAAACCCAATCACCGGCTGTTTCCGAGGTTATTTCTGTTGTTGGTTTTTATAGTTGGCAAAAGCAACGGCGCATGTATAACAGGCTATCAGGAAGTGCCATTTACTACCTACTTTGTAATCATAGGGACTTATCAGGAGGAGTTAAATGCCATAAAACATGTCCGTCAGGCCCGGTTTTTTATAGAAAGCACCGATTACTTTTTTAATACCATTAAAAACAGCTACTATGTGTTTGCCTTTCAATCAGATGACAAGCACACTACGTTGAATAAGCTGCACGAATTAAGGGTCGACCCCTATTTCAGGGAAGCATGGTATTACAAACACCAGTTCGACAGGTTTCCGGGCAGTCAACCCCCGATGGTTAAAAATGAACGCAAAACCATCCAAAATCCCCATCTCAAACTGCAAAAAAAGCGTCCTGCAGTCAAGGTTGAAGACCCGGCTCCTGCTATCGATCATGCGTCCTTATTACCAATTATTGGACAAATAGCAGAAGAACAAGACAATCCCAGTAACAGTTTTACTGATTCAGGCCAAGATACTGTCACCTCCGTTAACAAGACCTTGACCAATCAAAATCCCATTGAACAGATGGAAAAAGCTGAAACCGGGGATATTATTATTTTTAATAATTTGCTATTTCACAGAAATGCTGCCATCCTGCAACAATCGTCTGAATCAGACTTAAACAAATTGTTGTCTATCATGCGTGACAATAGCGATATAAAAATCCGCATTCACGGCCATACTAATGGTGATTTCAGAGGCGAGATTATTACGATGGGCAAAAAAAATAAAAACTATTTTCAGACCAACTCAAAAAATGACTACGTAAACGGTGATGCCGTATTGCTTTCTGTGGAGCGTGCCAAGATAATCAGCAGATATTTAAATGAAAAAGGGATTTTACCGGACAGGATCGAGATCAAGGGCTGGGGTGGAGAAAAGACCCTCTACCCGTTAAATTCGGCTAAATCAAGTCTCAACAGCCGGGTAGAGATAGAAATTCTGGAAAAATAAAAATGCCGGAACCCGGAAAGAACATACCGGCATTTAAAATTGTTTGAAAACAATTTTGAGCTATATCTTAAATCAATTGTTAAGCGCCCCGTCATCTACCCAGCAGGCAATGGCAGCAATCTGTTCATCAGTCAACGTCGATCCCCTTGGCATGTTTCTGCTTTGGGTCCTGCTTCTTATTTCTGATGCCGAAGATTGTATATTGGCAAACACCGTGAGATCAGGTTGCTGCTCACCGGCTACATGACAGCCCGATACAGCACAGTAAGTAGCAATGATGGCCGAAACCTGGCCTGAAAAACTAATCCCACTGATCACATAACCCTCTCCTGAAGTCTGGCAATCGTTGCCATCTATGACCGTTACTGTATGCAGCCCATTGGATAAATTATCAAATTGATTGCTGGCCTGAAATCCGCTGTCATCAATACTGTATCGATAGCTCCCGTCTCCTCCGGAGGCAATCACTGTGAGTGAGCCATCATTACCTCCACATCCGGCGGCGACATTGCTGACTGTCGTAAAATTGACATCACTGATGGATTCCACCACCGCTTCGGCTTCAGCGCTGCAACCATCACCATCCCTTGCGGTGACGGTGTAATTGCCGCTCTCAAGATTGGCAAATACATTGCTCTCCTGAAAATTGGTTCCGTCTATGCTATATTCAAAATTTCCTCCTCCTCCATTAGCCGCTATAGTAATGCTCCCGTTCGCTTCCGGACAATCTGCGTTGTCTACGCTGGCATTGACAGTTATATTAACAACCGAGCAATCGACTGACGAGTCATCACTATCACACGAAGACAATAAACCCATGCCAATAAACACCCCCGTCAACAAAAACCATCCCTTGGCACTCTGTAACCCCCTGGTAAAGTCAGTGTTCATACAAATTAATTAAACCCTGATACCACTATAATTTGAAGTATCGAATTAAAAACAATTACAACATCATAATTTAATAACGATTTAAATCCAAAATTAGTTCTCGCCCAGAAATGGAGTTTGAGTTTGGGTGTGGGTGTACACCTTCTCATGGGAAGGGATATACGTGTGGTCATTGTTTCGTGTAGGGGATAAATATTGGTGGCCCAACGTTTTTAATTTAGGGATTTCTTATTCACTAACAAAAAACAGAAAAAAACGCAGATACGCATGTATTCCGGTTTGTGGAAATGGGGTAGCACGTAGGAAAGGGAAATTTTCAGTCTTTTTCAGCCGGATCGTTGCTCGTTGTGTCCGAAGGCGCGATACGTTCCTTTAGATTTCCTTTTGAGCCAGGATAGGTGGTTTTTGAAGCAATATCATAGCTGATGTAAAGGATTACCAACATAAACAGCCCTGCTAATACCAAAAAAAGCTTTTTAGATTTTTTCATTTCTTAACGTTAAGCATCATTTTACCATTAAACCCTGTTTTCTGACTGCCTGAATTTATAAAAAAACGGCTTGCGAAAGTTTACGATATTGAACCTGAAATAATCCCGATTTACCCCTCAATTTAGTCAGAATTTTTCAATATATACCATCAATTACAGGGAAGGTTATGGCTTGCTATGTTTATTTTTTACTTTTGGGTAGGATTTTGCATGACCAGACCTGATGAATGATCATGGCGAGGTGGTCATTGTCAGGCGTTACCAATGATCTCAAAAATCATTCATATTGACATGGATGCCTTCTATGCATCGGTTGAACAACGCGACAATCCGGAATTAAGGGGCAAACCGGTAGCGGTAGGCGGAAGTTCCAAACGGGGTGTTGTGGCAGCAGCCAGCTATGAAGCGAGGCAGTTTGGGGTGCATTCAGCCATGCCTTCGGTGGTAGCAGCCAGAAAGTGTCCCGAACTGATTTTTGTCAAACCGAGATTTGATCAGTACAAAAAGGTGTCTCTGGAAATCAGGGCGATATTCAATGACTATACGGACTTAGTGGAGCCATTGTCACTTGACGAGGCTTATTTGGATGTGACAACCAATAAGAAGAACATACCATCAGCCACCATTATCGCCAAGGAAATCAAACAACGGATTAAACAAAAAACCGGTCTGACCGCATCGGCGGGGATTTCGATTAACAAGTTCCTGGCAAAAACGGCTTCAGACCTCGATAAACCCGATGGTCTTTCAGTGATTTTGCCCGATGAGGCTGAAGCTTTTGTGGAAAAATTGCCTATCCATAAGTTTCATGGTATTGGGAAAGTCACGGCAAAAAAAATGAACCGGTTAGGCATCTACACCGGTAAGGATCTTAAAAATTGGTCTGAAGCGAATCTGATCAAAAGATTTGGCAAAATGGGGGGCTATTATCATAAGATTGCCTCGGGGCAGGACGACAGAAAGGTAAATCCAAACCGGATCAGAAAGTCCATCAGTTCGGAGGATACTTTTGAGGAGGATTTAACCGGTATGGAAGAAATGATGGAAGCTATCGCCGGCATTGCGGAAAATGTTCATGGCTGGATGGAAAAAAACCAGGTTTTTGGCAAGACCCTAACCGTGAAAATTAAGTTTTCGGATTTCAGGCAAATCACCAGGAGCAAAACCTCCCCCAACCCCATAACCGATCTCGACACCATGATAAAAACTGCCGGGGAATTATTGGCTACCCTGGATACCAATAATATAAAAGTGCGCCTGCTGGGGGTAGGTTTATCTAACTTAACGCGACCCGATGAAAATCCGGGCGGCCAGCAGCTAACGCTGGAATTTTAATACTTTCTGCCAGTTAAACAAGACGCTCTACAAAATAATAGGCCATAAACCCTGTCGCGATCAGTTTTATCAAAGTTCCTGCTAAAAACCCCACAAAAGATCCAATGGCTGACCTGATGGCAACCGATGACGCTTTGCCGGCTGATAATTCGCCCACCAATGCACCAAGCAGCGGGCCAATGATAATCCCAAATGGAGGGAAAAAGAAAATTCCTATGATGAGTCCAACAACAGAACCCCACACACCACGTTTGCTCCCCCCAAATTTTTTAGTTCCGTAAACAGGAATAACATAATCCAGAAATGTGACAAAAGCGGTAATAGCAGCCCAGATAAGCAAAAACCTCGTTGTGAAAGCTGGCTCATTCAGCAACTGGAGCATTAAGAGCCCGATATAGGCCAGGGGTGGGCCGGGTAGAACAGGCACAAAACAACCTATGACGCCTATAAAAATGAATATGGCACCGATGATTATCCAAAGAATTTGTATATCCATTACACAAAAGGCTTGCTGAAAAATAAACAACTAACCTAACGAAGTTCATCGATAAAACAAAAGGCTGGATTGTTAAAAACAGATTTATTTATATTTCAGAGATTTTACAGGGTCGATAGTAGCTGTCTTGATAGACTGGCTGCTTACCGATAAAACGGCTACGGCTGTAACCAATATGCAGGGAATCACAAACCACCACCACTGCACGCTGATTTCAGTGGTAATACTTTTATGCTTTACAATATAAACTGGAAAGATATTTTTACCCCGAACTTTCTGACTTCGGGTGCGTCGAGGTAGGTTAACCGGTGAAAAGCGTCCACCCTGATGATCTTAAAGATGTTTTCAATACCGTATCCCAACTCAATGTACGGCGTATTTCCCAGTGTCCTGAAGGCTGGTATTTCAATTCCGGTTTCATCGAATTCCGGCAAGGCTACATTTAAGTTTTCATCCCTCAGGCCACCATAAATAATATTTGCGTTACCAACCAATCTCCATTTTAATTTTTTCATTAACGGTATCCGGTTCAGAATAAAGCCTTCAAAAGAATGCCGGTACCGTAAAGATAGATAACGATCACTGACAAATTCAAAGAAGTCCATAAGGTTATAGGCTACTTCCGCATAAAAAGGCGACTCATTACCAATGTGCGATTTTAACAGAGGGTAAGGCAATTGCGAAAATATATAGCCCCCCGAAATGGAGTAACGTGACACCCCGAAAAATCCCATTTTTAATGACTGGGAAATGTTGAAATTCAACTTATCATAGCTAAAGTCGCTTCCCAGGAAATTATCGAAACCATGGGTATATCGTATCGTGATGGCGGGCCATTTCAAGGTTCCAAGGCTAATGCGGTTGTTATCATTCTGAATAAAAATCTCATCCTTGGCAAACCGGGTTTCCAGGCTTATCTCCGAAGTGGAAAAACCACTGCCGATCTCAGATTCATTGTTACCGGGATCTTTGTAGTACTGAAATGGAAACAGGGGCGAAAAATCCTGTTGTTTGAAAGTTACCTTTTGGATGAGTCCGCTCCTGATTTGTGTTTCAAAATTAATGGTATTCTCTATGTGGTCAAAAGGCCTGGTAATGTTGCCAAACTGACTGAACGCAAAAAATATACTGCTGTTTTCCACGTCATCGCCCAACAACCATACCTGATCCATATCGCGCCTGTGTTCTATGCCTATTTTTGTCCAGGGTTTCCTCGAAACAATGTAATCTACGGAGGCGAGGTATTTCCATCGTTCATCGCTGAAACCGTAGGCGCCGTAAACCTGGAATACCCATTTATCACTAAAATCGATGTTGGTTCTGGCACCCATGCCAAGCCTTATACCCTCTACCTCGTTCCTGGCAAAACTACGCACATAAGGACCCAGGTCAAATTTACCCACCTTTAAATAGCCGGAAAAGGCCGTCTTTACAACATCAGTGAATGTTTTTACCACCGGTATGGTTTTCAGGGTATCGATCATCATATAAACGTTCTTTTCCGTAGCAGTGAGGGAATCATGCCTGTTTTTCTCCCAATACCCTTTCGGTTGAAGCCTGGCCTGTTCATCCAGTTCAATCATAGTTTCATAAAATTTAGGGGAATGAGGTTTGTTCACCATAAAATCTTTGTTGGAACTATAAAACTTTGCCACCAGGCTGGGTGTATTTTTTGTTAATTCTCCCACATCTATCACCACCCTGGTTTTGCTAGGTATCCAGGGGCCGGCCTGGGAAGGAGCCAGTTCCTGTTGTATTTTTAGCTTTTCGATATAATTAAGATTGGCCTTTTTGTTGACTGACAAATCCACCTGTTTCAGGGCATATTGTCCTTTGGTGATCCACATGGTGCCCGTAAAAGCGAGATCCTGCTCACTTTTAGGCCAAAAATCTATTTTATAACAAAAATCACTGCCTATGGTAAGGGAGTCTTCCAACGAATATTCATAGTAGGTTTTCCAGCCGTCAGCGATGGGTGAAATAAACTCTTTGTTGACCAGGTTTACCCAGTTCATATAAAAATTATATTGCTGAAACGTGGAGCCTATCAGTTGAGATGTTAGTGAACCGTCATCTATACCGACACCGCTGACTTTGGTGTTGATGATGTATTCCTTCTGTACCTTGGGATTATGTTTGACATAAAACTTTGAAATCGATTCGGAAATAAATATCGGTAGCACCGGCTTACCATCTTCTCCTGCGATTTGCACCAGGCTGTCCATCACAGTGGCTATTTGCCGGAACATTTTTTGACTCCGGAGTTTTTCAGTCAGATTATTGATGTCAAATTCCGTTTTATTGTAACTTTCATATTCATAGGCACTTAAACTGCGGCGGTCGTGTTTATCCTTGTTCTCAACCACATGACGTATAATCTCATAAGCCGGGTTTTCACCGGCCACAAAAACCACTTCCTGCAGATTCACAAGGTCTTGTGTAAGCTGAAAATTGATATTTTGAGTACTCCCCCTTTTTAAAGGTTTAATGCGGGTAATGTATCCAATGTAAGACGCTGAGATGGAATCCACCGGCATATCGGTTTTAATTTGATAAAACCCATCGAAGTCTGTAGTAATGCCAACAGTAGTTCCCAAGAAAACCACATTAACAAAAGGGATCGGATCACCGGTTTCAGCATCTATAACCCGACCTTTGACAATAGTTTCCTGTCCCTGGGAAACCTGGAAACTGCCTAGAAAGGCTACTGCAATTATCCACCTGGCGATTATTAATAGGTTTAAACGGGCAGGAAATAATCTGGTACTTTTAATACTGCTCATCAATCAAAATAATCTTTAAAACAAGAAGACGGTAAAACCTGTCATTGCTTAAGATAATCCATCCGGTTATTGAACCTTCCATCTACAACGAGATTAGGTTATAAATGTTTAAGACATTCGGTTAATCATAGGTGAAGAAATCAGCAATGGGGATGGCTTTTCCAATTCAATGATATGAAAGACAAGTCGCAGGCAAAATAGTTTCCCTGAATCTTTCCTGATTTAAGTTTTAAAAACCCCGTTCCAAGTTATACCGTCAAAGTTGATCCATATTTTATCCTTTTTTTAAAACACAATTTTTATAAAAAACAACGCAGGAATTATCATTTAATGATTTTTTTTTCTAATTTTTCCAATCCAAATTGATTCCAGACCTTACTTCGACGACAAATATTTTTCAAATTGGGAACGGAAACCAAAACGCCAAAACTATAAAATACCATGGAAAACAGTTTAAAACCATCAGGTTATAAGCCTCTCTATAAATACATCGGGCTTCTGCTATCGCTGGCCGTCATCATAGGTGGGTGCCAAAGTCAAAGGAATGTTGTAAAATCCAAAGATGGTAAACTCTCAGTTGACAAAGAAACGGTGATTAAGGATCTAACCAGTATTATTGATCCGGATTCTGAGCTGACTTTGGAGGAAAAAACAGCCCTGTTGCAAGCCATCAAAGATCACGGATTCCAGGATGCCCAGGTAGACAGCCTTATAGTTGTAGCCGAAAATGCCCTGTATTCAACAGCCCTTGAAGCAGGGCCCGCTCAGGGAACAGCAACAGCCGCCTCCGAAGCCTTTGATGTAAGTGATGAATTAGAAAACATCTTAACCGATCAGTTTAAAGCCTTGATTAACCCGGATATGGAGCATAGCTCCAACGATATTATCCTTGAAACGCTTAATTATTTTGAGTCCAATGATGCGCCGGTATTGATTATTTTACAGGAATTAAACGGTAAGATTTTTTATGACCGGCCCACAACCATCGAAAAATATCTTTTTTACCTGAAAGATCTAAAGAAAAATTACCATCAGATTCAGGAAATGAATCTAAACAACGAAGACAAGATCAACAAACTGATTCTTGCCAGCCAATGAATTATGCCGGGAAACAGGTAATCAATAAATTTAACCAAAAGCCAATTATAATGCTGAAATATATAAACAACTTTTTAAAAATCGATTCAATTTCCGGTAGGTGCACGGTCCTGTGCATGATGGTCATTATGACATGTGTCTCCCGGAGTTATGCGCAAAACGGGTTCTTGGTCAGATCAGCCAGTGAAAACATGATTGATTCGCTGGCACTGGAGAAAATCAAGGATTTGGGAGAGTACATTCATATCATAGGTAGCAAAGAGACCTCCTTTTCCAAAGCCAACAGAGTGATTAACAGGGCCATGGAGCTGTTTGCAGAAGGAAGCGAAATAGCGGTTTCATCAGTGAACAAAAAACAAATCACCAATTTTCCACTAAGAGAATATTTTGAACGCCTAATGGCTCTCAACTATGATAAAGTCAATATCGAATGGTATGACATCCATTACATCAGCAATCTCGAATTACTTTCCAATGGAATTTACGTGGGGGTAGTGACAATTTATCAAAGATTTGAAGGAGAAAGAGGAGATAAGCTGGTTTACAGGGATACAACAAAAAAAGATATTACTATTTTTGTTAAGAAAAAAGAAATTGTTGTCGCCGGGGATATGGTAGACTTCTGGGATGTATTGTTGGGCGATATTATGGTTTCGGAAACGGTATTGTAGTGAAGGGGTAGCAATTTTGTTTTTAAGGTCTAACTAAACATGTAAATTAAAATGGGAATAATTCCTTTTTCCCCGTGTAATGCTTGCCGGTTAAGGTATTTTGCTGGTTTTACACTATGTCTACTGCTATTTTTATCCTTCGGCCTCCGTGCGCAAAATGGAAACAACAACCAGCTTTCAGGGGAAAAATATGAACCACATATCGGGCAGCTTGTATCATTTCTGGGTAAAATCTACAATACCCTGGGCAGCCAAACGGCTACCATAAAAGAAAAAAATACCGTCCTGGAGAGCAGTTACCTGAAAGTGTTTAAGGATCAAAGGGTACAAATCGAAGATGACCTCGTTGAAGGTCGAAGCGCTGTGGTAATCAAAGACGTTCGTTCCTACCTGCAGGACATAGACATTTTTTTTCGATCCGCTCAATTCGATTTAAATGTACTGGAGACATCTATCGTTACAAATGTCCATAACCGGTCGTTTTTCAAGGTGGTAGTCAACCAGAACCTGCAGGGTATAAATTCCAAAGGTCAAATTGTTAACATGGACAGGGTCAGGTTCATTGAGGTAGAAATGGATGAGGATACTGAGGAATTAAAAATATCCAGCATATACTCTAAGTTGGTAAACAAACACCAGTCTCTTGAAAGCTGGTGGAGGGGGCTTTCTTTTGAATGGAAGGTGATTTTTCAGCGCGCTATTAATACGGAATTAAAACCCGATAACGAACAGCTAAAGAAAATCATTTCGTTGGAAAGGCTGGATGTCTCCTATAACAAGTACATCACCGGGATTGAACCCCTTGCCATGGTTAGCAACCTCCGGGAAATTGATCTTTCCAATACGGATGTTTCAGATATCACTCCTTTGAGAAATCACCAAAACCTGGAGGTTTTGAACATTTCCAAGACCAAAGTCAAAGATGTCAATGCCCTACAGTTCACTGACAACCTGAGATACCTCTTTATGGACTACACACCGGTTAATGATTTATCACCACTGTATCAACTTGCCAAACTTGAAAAAGTTTTGTGTGAGGGTACTGATATCACCGGCAAGCAGGCAACAGAACTGGCCTCCAGAAATCCCAATAACTGTGAAGTGATCATTGAGTCTGATGCTTCCATGCGGTGGTGGAATACCATTCCGATGGTTTGGAGAGAAAAATTTATGCTGGAATTGGCCTTTACCGGCAGCAATGTAGGAAGTAATGAGTTAGGAAAAATTGAAAGCCTTACGCGGTTAAGTTTACAACGCAATAAAAACATTAAAAGCCTTAAACCGCTTCGTTTCCTCAAAGAACTGCAATACCTGGACTGCGAAGGTACAGGGATTAACAACCTGGATGGCATCACCGAGCTGACCAAGTTGGTTGAATTAGACATCTCAGATACCGAGGTCACTGACATCAAGCCTTTGCTGCTTTTAAAGAATCTGAAAAAAGTCCGGTTTAACAATTTAAAAATAACTCCGGAAGATATTGAAGCCTTTCAGAAAGAACGGCCGGACATTAAACTCATGAACAGGTACACCATGCTGGTAAGCTGGTGGATCAGGATTCCCGAAAACTGGCAACAGGTATTCATAGCTCATGTGGGATATGAGGGGCCACTGCCCGTACCGCCGGAAATTTTGTACGATATTGTGAAGTTGGAGCAACTGGATATTTCAGGAAGGCAAGATCTGGCTGATTTGTCCCCCCTGTATATGCTCAGCGAACTCAAAGAACTGAACATTGACAGCAACATGTCCATTACCAGCCTGGACCCGATCGATAGTTTGTATAATCTTGAAAAGCTCATCTGTTCCAATAATCCGATCGCTGACTTAACACCGCTGTCACAACTTCATAATTTGAAGTATCTCGACATTAAAAATACGCCTGTAGTTTCAGTCGATCCGCTGGAAAATCTGAAAAAACTGGAAGAATTGGATATTTCAGCTACTAAGATCACTAATCTTCGTGGTTTAAGGGCCCTTCAGAATCTGAAAAAGTTGAAATGCTACAATACCAATATCAGCAGCATTAATCCGCTTATAACACTAGTAAAGCTCCAATCGCTGCTATGTTACAATACACGGTTAACCAAAAAGAAGGTAGATGATTTTAAAAAAATCAAGCCTCAATGCCATGTGATTTTTTACTAGACCTGGAAGTTGGCGGATCAGGTGGCCTTCCCGCTGTATCTGCTTCGGAACTGTCACCGGGGTTTGCCATAAAAGTTTTGTTTTGTTGAAACAGAAAGCTTAAATATAAAAATGAGACAAGATTAAACTCCTCAATTTCCCAGCAACCCTTGATATCACTTTCTGTCACAAGGATCAATAAAAAGAAAAGGGTAAACAAAATCCCATGGATTAATTTTGGTACAGGCACCATAAAATATTTCCACGTTCTCAACCACTTACTTTTCCGGTAAAGAATAGGAAGTCCTATGAAATAGATGAAAGCGCTTACATACAAAACCGTACTGAAAATCACGCGATTAATGTCAACACCATTGATTTTAAGATTATGCACTGTGACTTCTCCCTGCCGGTTCATTTTGGCATAGTTATCGGGCGTATCGAAACCAAATATCCTTTGACCATATGAAATCTCTTCACCTCCCCCAAACAAAAATAGCAAAAACAATAATGCGCAACTGGCTTTCAATAATTTGTTATTGGATTTAATGGCCTTCCACAAAAAGTGAAAAGCAGCAGCGAATAATATTAATGCAGTCAGGTTTTCAATATACCGGTCTTCCTCGACATATATCACAAATAGGTCCAGATTGGTGAAATACAGAACAATACCTATAATAATATGTACCAATACAAAAAAAATCAGGAAAAGTTCGGTTTTGCCAAGATTCAATAATTTCATATGTGGACTCAAAATTAGTAGCCGGCTGTAAAGCTACCTATTTCTCCGGGCATCCATCCTGAAATTGCAAAAAATCTTTTCTAAAACTGCGATTTATTTTTTCTTACTCATTTATTATTGTAGTTTTGCCGGTAACACAATTTACGTTAGTTGAGAGTGAAAGTAGTTAGAAATAGTTAGCTAATTTGATGTTAACGTATTTTGAGGGAGCCATCATTAGAGAGCCATAAGTTGGATGGGAGACCATATAGCTCAAAGATTTACCAGCTCTTGGATCCAGTAACAGAAAATTAGCCAATAAAAGACAAAGCACACTATTTTTTAAAAAGACAATCACACTGCAGACTTTAAGATTAAAGTCATGAAGCAGACTAAGATTTTCATTTTATTCAGATGGACATTTTATCCGGAGAACGGTTGTTTTTTGTACTGATTGTTTTTTATACCATCACTCATGAATATATTATTTACATCTAAACTTTTGGCTTATGCTTAAAAATCTACGATTTTTTTTATTGTTGTTCATTGTAACCTTAACCTTTAGTGTTCATGGACAACAAATTAATGTAAGTGGAACAGTGGTTGATATGGAAGATCAACTGCCATTGCCCGGGGTTAGTGTCCTCATAAAAGGTACCACGATTGGCACGGTTACGGATGCTGAGGGAAAATACAGCCTCGTAGCCCCTGACAATCAGTCAGTGATCGTTTTTACGTTTGTTGGCTACGTTTCGCAGGAAATCATGGTGGGCACACAAAACCTGATCAATGTAGTAATGACCCAGGATATGCGGCAATTGTCTGAAGTGGTAGTCACAGGATTTGGTACACAGTTGAAGCAGGACCTCACTGGCAACATCGCAGCGGTAAAAGGTAAAGACATTCAAAATGTTGCGGTACCGACATTTGAACAGGCTTTGCAGGGACGGGCGACTGGTGTGTTTATAGAATCCAATAACGGAAAAGTCGGTCAGGGCATCAAGGTCAGGGTGCGGGGTTCTTCTTCAGTGACAGCCAGTAGCCAGCCCTTGTTTGTCATCGATGGTGTTCCTGTTACCTCCCAAAGCCAGGGCAGGACGACGGCCGGTGAGACAAACCCTATGGCCGATATTAACTTCAATGATGTAGAGTCCATTGAAATACTGAAAGACGCATCGGCAGCGGCTATATTTGGTTCACGAGCGTCCAATGGGGTGGTCATAATTACGACAAAAAAGGGAAGCAGCGGTAAAACCAGGTTTAACCTGGATATGTATACCGGTTTCAGCAGGCCTACCGGCAACAGAGAGTGGATGAATGCAGAGCAATATGTCGACTATTTTCTGCAAGCCGCTGCCAATCAGGACCGGATTATAAATCTTAATCGCTGGACTCCTTTTGTAGAATCACGATTTGACCGTTATTCAGCCGGTACCGATTGGAGAAACGGCGAGGTGAATGAGGATTGGCAAGATGAAGCCTATCAGGACGCTTCTATCCATCAGATTGACCTTTCGGCAAGTGGGGGAACTGATAAAACCAGATTCTATGCTTCAGGTTCTTACAGCGACCAGGAAGGTATATTGATTGCCAACAGATTCGAAAGGTTAAGCGGAAGGCTTAATCTTGATCATTCGGCAACCGATAAATTAACATTTGGGTTAAACATGAGTGTGGCCAGGACTGTAAACAATCGGCTATCCAATGATAACTCATTCGCAACCCCGCTTCAGGCGGTAGCCCAACCCCCTATTCAGCCTATCATTGACCCGAGAACTAACGAGTTGAGTGGTAATTTTACTTTGTATTTCAATGGATTGCTATACAAAGATAACACCACATTTGAAACGGTGGTCTTCAGGAACCTGAGTAATGTTTTTGCTTCTTACGAATTTTTTCCGGGCCTGACCTTCCGGAGTGAATTTGGTGTGGACCTCCTAACGCAAAATGAGGATAGATGGTTTGGCAGCAAGGTTGTTAGAAATACAGGCAATGCCAATGGCCTTGTTTGGAACAGGTGGAGACAGATAGTGAATTACAACATGAACAATTTTTTCACCTATAACAAAACAATCAATGAAAGTCATACTTTGGAAGTAGTGGGGGGTATGAATTATCAGAAGTCTTCCACCACGGGCTCGTTTGTGGAAGGACAGGAATTTCCCTTCGATGATTTCAGGAGAATTGTCAGTGCCGCTGACATTTCAGACGGTTCCAGCACAGGCACCGAATGGAGTATTCTCTCCTACTTTGCCCGCGCCAATTATAAATTTAATAACAGGTATTTGTTGACCTTAAGTGGCCGGGTAGACGGAAGTTCCCGCTTTGGAGAAGACAATCGATATGGCTTTTTCCCCGGGGTTTCCGCGGGTTGGATTCTAAGTGAGGAAAACTTTTTGTTGGGCCAAAATACAGTAAGTTTCCTTAAACTGAGGGCAAGTTTTGGGCTAACAGGAAATACCCCCCTCGACGATTTCGCTTCGAGGGGTTTGTCCAAGGGAGATGGCGGTTATGCCGGCGTTCCCGGAACACGTTATTCGCAATCTCCCAATCCTGACCTGAGTTGGGAACAAACTTCCCAATGGAATATCGGCGTCGATTTTGGTTTTTTGAATGACCGGATTACCGGTGAGATCGACTACTACATAAAAAAAACCACGGATTTACTTTTAAATGTCAATGTTCCTGGCACAACAGGGCTTAGAAGACAATTGCGCAATATAGGGGAATTGGAAAACAGAGGCTTTGAACTAATGATCAATACGCAGAATATTGTAGGAGAATTTAGTTGGTCGACTAATTTCAATATTGCCAATAATGTCAATGAATTAACTAACATAGCCGGCCAGGTGATTGAAGGTGGTTTTATCAACCGGGCCATCGAAGGTGAATCGATGGGGGTCTTCTTTGCGCAGGAATATGCAGGGGTGGATCCCGACAATGGCGATGCACTCTATTACCTGAATACCGTAAATCCTGATGGAAGCATTAACCGGGAAACAACTAATAATTATGGTGCCGCACAACGCGTTGTTGTGGGGGACCCTAACCCTGACTTTATCGGAGGCCTCGGTAACAACCTATCTTATAAAGGGGTAGATCTTTTTTTCCTTTTCAATTTTGTCCAGGGCAATGACATTTACAACGGTGGCGGCCGTTTTCAGTCATCCAATGGCGATTGGTTTGACAACCAAACGGTAGATCAGTTGAATAGCTGGACACCGGAAAACAGATTTACCGACGTGCCCGAGGCCAGGTTTACAGGTGGCAACGGTACCGGGCATTCGTCAAGATGGATCTCCGATGGCTCTTACATACGGCTCAAAACAGCCACCCTTGGGTATACATTGCCTATCGATCTTGTGGAACGCATTAAACTCAGCAGGGTACGATTTTATGTTTCCGGCCAGAATTTATTAACATTCACCGACTACGATGGCTGGGACCCCGAAGTAAACGCCGACTTTTTAAGTGGTGACAACCTGGCCGATGACAGTGGTAATATTAGTCAGGGTAACGATTTTTACTCAGCTCCTCAGGCCAGAACCATTACCCTTGGCGTCAATATTGGTTTTTAATTATCTAATCGTAACGAATTGCAATGATGAAATTTTCTATAAAAAAAATACAGAGCCGCTATCGTGCATGGATGTTTGCTACAGCCACTTTTTTAATCGCCGGTTGCGATGGAAAACTGGATCTCAACCCACAGGATGCTGTAGACGAGTCTATTGCTCTGGATACCTCAGACAAAGTGGAGGCGGCACTTACAGGTGCTTATGATGCACTGGGTGAAAGGGATGTTTACGCAGGGGAGCTTTTCAGGGACTCGGAGTTATTAGCTGACAGTGGTGAGTTATCATGGGAGGGAACCTTTCTGGATCCACGCCAGTTTTTCACAAAAAATATACAGGTAGATAATTTTAATGTCGCCGAGACGTGGCTGGAAATGTATGAGGCCATCAATCGTACCAATAATGTATTAAGTGCACTTGGTGTAGTGGATGTCGATATTGTCGGCCGGGTGGAAGGTGAAGCGAAATTTATTCGAGGCACAGTTTATTTTGAGCTGGTAAGGGTATTTGCCAAAACCTGGCAGGATGGAGACCCTGCTTCAAACCTCGGTGTTCCTATCGTATTGGCACCGACAAACATAATTACAGCGGAAAACAATGTCTCACGAAATACAGTAGCCGAGGTATATCGACAAGTAATCAGCGACCTTACGGATGCCGTTAACTTGCTACCTGAAAAAAACGGTGTATTTGCCAGTACCTACGCCGCAAGTGCCATGTTGTCCAGGGTATACATGATGCAGGCCGACTATGCCGCCGCAGCGGCAGCGGCCGACCGTGTCATCCAGTCAGGGCAATATGAACTGGTTGATGATTATGCCGATGCCTTTAATAATTCCTCCAACACCAGCGAAGATATTTTTGCCATGCAGGTATCTTCGCAGGATGGGGAAAATCGTATGAATACCTTTTTTGCACCACCTGACAACAGTGGTCGTGGAGATATTCCAATCCTGGATGCCCACTTCGCACTTTACGAAGATGGTGATGAAAGGCTTGACCTGTTTTATGTGTCAGATGACCTGACATGGACTGGAAAATGGAGTAATCGATTTAGCATCGTGAATGTAATCCGTTCTGCAGAAATGTATTTGACCAGGGCAGAAGCCAACTTCAGGGAAGGCACCATTGTGGGAGACACCCCACTGAATGATATCAACCTTGTCAGATCCAGGGCCGGTCTTGATGATCTTGACGCCCTTACCCTCGATGATATCCTGCTCGAAAGAAAACTCGAGCTCGCCTTTGAGGGCCAGGCTATTCACGATCTTAAAAGGACACAGCGTCCGGTGGGTTCAATCTTATTCGATGACAATGCGCTGGTATATCCCATACCACTACGGGAAATGGATGCCAACCCCGGTCTGGCCGGCCAGCAAAACCCTGGCTACTGAAAACCGCAATTACACAATCACAAAATACACCCCAACCGGAGGAACCTACCCCCCCTCCGGTTTTTATTTTCATTTTGATTTTTATTTTAATTTACCTCGATAAATTCCTTCTTACCCCAGTGTTTCGGCTCCTTTCCAAAAACATACAAATCCAGAATCGCTAAAGGACGGGCCAGCATTTCCCGCATTTTTACCTTCCAGGAGAACCCAAGCGGCGGACTGGCAGCAATGTAGGCCACTGCATCCAGGTCATAATACTGGCTGATAAACAAAGCCCGGTGTGCATGGAATTTTTGGGTGATGATGGTGAATTTCGATTGTCCGAATATCTCTTTGCAGCGAACCACCGAATCGAGGGTTCTCAGTCCGGCATAATCAAGGGTGATGAGACTGTCAGGTACCCCTTTTTCAATCAAAGCCTTTTGCATATCCAGGGGCTCATTGTAATAAATGGTGCGGTTATCCCCACTCAGTAAAAAATGTTTGACCTTCCCTGATTGAAACAACCTGTAGGCCGTTTCTATTCTGGTCTGAAAATATGGGTTATCATAACCGCTGGCAAGTTTTGTACTGGTACCCAAAACCAGGGCTACATCATTGTGAGGCAGATTCCCGGTTTCAAAATCAATGGAAGAGCGGGTCGAAAGCACGACCCAAAGATTCGCCAGGGAAAAGACCAGCAGTGTTGTGGCAACAAGGGCAATAATTAGTTTTTTAATCAGGTTTACGGTAATTTTCAAACGTGCCATCAATTTGTTTTAAAAACTCCTTCTCCAGAATTTCAGGTTTAGGTACAATCTTCCTGTACCATGCCATTTTCAACGCCTCCTTTTCTTCTTTTCTTAGCCTCCATTGTAAATCGGAATAGTGTAATTTTTGCGTCAGCACACACAATGAAATAGCTACACTAACCGATAAATTATAACTTTCGGTAAAACCCACCATGGGAATATACACAGTTTCATCAGCATGTCGCATAGCTTCTTCACTCAACCCGCTCAACTCTGTTCCAAACACAAGTGCCAGTTTTTGGTCCAATGCTATATCATGGATGGATTTTGCCGCTTTATTTGGCGTCGTGCCTATTATCTTATAGCCTTTGGCCTTTAAATGATTAATACAATTTAAAGTATTGGATCCCTCCGGTTGACCATGAAAAATAAGGTCTACCCATTTGGAAGCCCCCATGACCACTTTAGGATTCAGCGTATATTTGTTTTTGTTTTCAATGATGTGTAAATCCTGAATGCCAAAACAGTCACAAGTCCTGACTACCGCGCTGGCATTCTGGGGGTGGTAGATATCTTCAAGCGCAATGGTAATATGACGGGTTCTGTAACCTAAAACCTCTTCTATTAATTGCTTCTTGTGATCCGTAATGTACTCGGAAAAACAATTGATCAGTTTCTTACGGTATGCTTTGTCCATGTTGTCGGGTTTTGCTCAAAAATCCAGCTCAATAGTATCCCCTATTCCATATCCCCTATCATTTTTATTGTCATTTTTATTGTTTTGCTTATCATTTCCCGGCGAATCACCTCCTTTTTCCTCCCGGGGTGTTTCGGGATCCAAAGAGGTAGCATCACTGGCAGGTGTATCCCGTTCCGGTTCTATTAGTTTGATTTTTTTAACCACATACGGAGACAGGCGGTTACCTATAGCCTTCCATCCTTTGACATCGATCAAATCATTTAATTTAACGGTCTCTGTCAGCTTTTCCTTACTTTTCCCCTTCAACAGTTCCAAGGTTGCTTCGGGCGAAGGGTGCAGTGATGCGGCTACCAGTTTAGATCCTTTTGATTCATTGATAAAAGGAAATTTTTTGTTGACCGTGGTAGTTTCGATTTGAAACCTTTTTATGTAGTAATTTTTGCCTTCCCCCTCATAATGGATGGCGGTGATGACTGTTTCGGGATCAAAACGGTAGATCAAATATACCTTTTTGGGCTCGTATCGGTTAGTCAGCTCATAACCGGTCAATTCGTAGCTGCCATCCTGATAGATGACCAATATTTTGTCCTCACTATTGAATTTACCGATGTGCTTACCCCTTTTCTCGCGATTCAGCCTGCCAACCGTATCATCATACCAGATATCGAGGCCGCTCAACGTTGAAATCCCTGCGGTTCTTAATTCCACCCGTCTAACCGGGTAGCGGGTTAAAATGTTACCTCCCGCTGCCCTGCCCTTGATTTCAAGGTCGGAAAAATCAAAGTCAAAGACCTTTTTTCTTGCTTTGCTGCCTGAGGTGAGCTTAATGGTGACCACCTCTGCTTCACCATTGGGATTGGCCGTCAGATAAAGCAGTTTTGATCCTTTGTTACCTTTGGTCAGGTCATACGCTTTATCCCGGGTAACGGCAAGCACGTTAAAACGTTTTACCATAGATTTGCCGGTAGTTCCGTCCACGTAGATCGCATTGTAAACCATACGCTCATCCCCTTTTTTCCACACGCCCACGTGCAGGATATCCTTCCCCATAAAAACCTTTTCAGCGATTCTCGACACCATGAATTTGCCATCTTTCCTAATTACTATAACATCATCCAGGTCGGAACATTCCGAAACAAATTCATCTTTTCGAAGACCATAACCGATAAAGCCATCCTTGCGATTCACATAAAGCTTTTGATTATTCGCCGCTACAATGGTGGCTGCGATGGTATCGAAAGACTTGATTTCGGTCTTCCTCTCCCTGCCTTTGCCATATTTTTCCAGCAGATTCTGAAAATAGCTGATCGCAAAATCTGTAATATGCGCCAGGTGATGTTCGGTCTCTTTCAAGTCTTTCTCGAGCTTTTTCATCAATTCGTCCGCTTTGAAGGAATCAAACTTTGAAATTCGCTTTATTTTGATTTCTGTGAGCCGGATGATGTCGTCCTGGGTTATCTCCCGGTAGAACTGCTTTTTATAGGGCTCAAGCCCCTTGTCAATGGTGGACAACACATCTTCCCAGGTTTCACACGCTTCGATATCGCGGTATATTCTGTTCTCAATAAATATTTTTTCGAGGGAGGAAAACAGGATCTTTTCCATCAGTTCACCCCTCTTGATTTCCAGTTCCCTAGTAAGAAGGTCAACCGTTTGATGGGTATTGAGCTTCAGGATTTCATCAACCGGGATGAATACCGGCTTTTCATCAATAATCACACACGCATTGGGGGAAATTGAAATCTCACAATCAGTAAATGCATACAAGGCATCGATGGTGATGTCGGGGGAAGCGCCTGTGGCGAGACTGATCTGTATCTCTACATCTTTGGCGGTGTTATCCACTACCTGTTTGATTTTTATCTTGCCCTTATCGTTGGCCTTGATGATAGATTCAATAAGACCACCGGTAGTGG
This sequence comes from Cytophagales bacterium, assembly GCA_022360015.1. GTDB lineage: Bacteria > Bacteroidota > Bacteroidia > Cytophagales > Cyclobacteriaceae > Agaribacillus. The sequence continues at coordinate 151,745 of JAKSDQ010000214.1, read as the reverse complement.
TACCAAAGGGAATATCCTTTATCATCAGTGTCTTTTTATCCACTGCTTCAATTTTTGCCCTCACCTTCACTTTGCCTCCCCGCAAGCCATTGTTGTATTCAGAAAAATCTGCAGTGCCTCCTGTAGGGAAATCCGGATAAATGCTGGTTTTTTTACCTTTCAGCACATCAATGGAACCTTTGATAAGTTCACAAAAGTTATGGGGCAGTATTTTTGTGGAAAGTCCTACGGCAATGCCCTCCACACCCTGTGCCAGCAACAATGGAAATTTCACCGGTAATGTCACCGGTTCCTTTTTCCTGCCATCATATGACAGTTGCCATTCGGTAGTTTGCGGATTATATACCACATCGAGGGCAAATCCGGATAATCGTGCTTCGATATACCGGGGGGCAGCCGCGCTGTCACCGGTTCTAACATCCCCCCAATTGCCCTGGGTATCGATCAAAAGGTCTTTCTGTCCTATGTTAACCATCGAGTCGCCAATAGAGGCATCGCCATGTGGGTGATACTGCATTGTGTGGCCAATCACGTTGGCTACTTTGTTGAACCGCCCGTCATCCATCTCCTTTAACGAATGCATGATTCGTCGCTGCACAGGCTTGAAACCATCTTCGATCGCAGGCACAGCCCGTTCGAGAATCACATAAGAAGCATAGTCCAAAAACCAATTCTCGTACATTCCCGATACCGGAACCACATCGTGGATGGCATCGTCATGGTTTGGATCCAACTCCTGATTTTCATTGTTTTCTTCCATTTATGCTTTTTACTTGTAAGTTATCCAATCCCGGTTTTCTGCATCTAATGTTAAAATGGCGCAGCTTATAAGCCGGAATTTTATAAAGTCAGCCACTACGTTGTTTCTCCCACCAGATCTTTTTCAATTTTCAGGTTATCAATGATAAACGACTGGCGGTCGGGGGTATTTTTTCCCATGTAAAATTGTAAAATCTGCTTGATGCTTGTGTTTTTTCTCAAAATTATCGGCTCTAACCTGATATCATCACCGATGAATTTACCGAACTCATCCGGCGAGATTTCACCCAATCCCTTAAACCTGGTTATTTCCGGCTTGTTGCCTAATTTTTGCGCAGCCGCCTCTTTTTCTTCTTCGCTGTAACAATAAATGGTCTCTTTTTTGTTTCTTACCCTGAATAACGGCGTCTCCAGGATATAAACATGGCCATGTTTTACCAGGTCGGGAAAAAACTGAAGAAAAAAAGTCAGTAATAGCAACCGGATGTGCATCCCATCTACATCGGCGTCTGTCGCGACAACAATTTTTCTATAGCGGAGCCCATCAAGCCCGTTCTCAATATTCAGGGCGTGTTGCAACAGGTTAAACTCCTCATTTTCATAGACTACTTTTTTAGTAAGGTTGTAGCAGTTCAAAGGTTTTCCTCTTAAACTAAAAACAGCCTGGGTTTGCACATTGCGGGATTTGGTAATCGAGCCGCTCGCCGAATCACCCTCGGTAATGAAAATCATGGTTTCATCTTTCAGACCACCGGTTTTGTCACTGTAATGTATGCGGCAATCCCTTAGCTTCTTGTTGTGTAAGTTCGCCTTTTTCGCACGCTCGTTGGCTATTTTTTTGATTCCGGCAATTTCCTTTCTCTCTCTTTCGGACTGCAGGATACGTTTCAGCAGCGCATCTGCTGAGTCAGCGTGTTGATGCAGGTAATTGTCCAGTGCTTTTTTCACAAAATCATTGACAAAGCTCCGCATAGTGGCACCATCGGGAGCTACATTTAGCGAACCAAGCTTGGTTTTGGTCTGGGATTCAAAAACCGGCTCCTGTACCCGTACCGCAATGGAGCCCACAATACCCATTCTTATATCTGTCGCATCAAATTCTTTTTTATAAAAGTCCCGGAGTGTTTTTACAACGGCCTCCCGCAGGGCTGCCAGGTGTGTTCCGCCCTGAGTCGTATGCTGCCCGTTTACAAAGGAATAATACTCCTCACCATATTGATTGGAATGGGTCAGGGCAATTTCTATGTCTTCACCTTTTAAATGGATGATCGGGTAACGAATACTGTCTTCATCGGTTTTTCTGTCCAGCAGGTCGTATAACCCTTTTTCCGAATGATATTTCACCCCATTAAAATTGATGGTGAGCCCTGCATTGAGAAAACAATAATTCCAGATCTGATCCTCCAGGTATTCCGGGATAAAATGATAATGCTTAAAAACCGTATCATCTGGCTTAAAAACGATCAGGGTACCATTCCGGCCACCGGTTTTTTCAATTTTAGCATTATTGATGATCTGTCCACGCTTGAACTCCGCTATTTTAGTCTCACCATTCCGGTAAGACTGTACTTTGAAGTAGTTGGAAAGCGCATTGACGGCCTTGGTACCGACGCCATTCAAACCCACGGACTTTTGAAAAGCTTTGGAGTCATATTTCCCTCCTGTGTTTATTTTTGATACACAATCCACCACCTTGCCCAGTGGAATACCGCGTCCATAATCCCTTACTTCTACCTTATGATCACCGATTTTGACTTCAATGGTTTTACCATGACCCATCACATGTTCATCAATACAATTATCTATAATCTCCTTCACCAATACGTATATGCCATCGTCCTGAGCGGAACCGTCGCCGAGTTTGCCAATATACATCCCCGGCCGTAGCCTGATATGCTCTTTCCAGTCCAGCGACTTTATACTATCCTCGGTGTATTCATAGGTTGTTTGATCTGCCATTGTTGCTTTCTGCCCCTTCTTCTTTACTACTTACATTCGAAGTTATACATTTTACAAACTTAAAAATACAAAGCTTTTTCTAAAATAAAACTGATGAAATGGATTATTAAGGTGAAATTTTTATTAAATCATAGGGTTAATAAATAATGCATAAGTATCTAATAATTAATTATTTATAGATTATACTTTAAAGTAAATTTATAACTTCGTGACCCATTAAGATCTGAGACAAGCTGCCCTTTAGAGCCTGGCCATCAGCCTTTTTGCAACTACAAAAATCAGCAAAAATAACCAGATGACAAGCAAAACAGGGCCAACATAAGCAAGGGTCGCATAGTGGCCGATGCCGGCACGTTCGGTATTGTTAATAATCCCAATAATAATCAACGACAAAATCAGAAAAATATTGATTACCACAAGGAAGGAAAGGGACCAGTTAGTCAGGTTCTTCTTAAAACTTATCTCCGATCCCGGCAATGTATTAATCAATCTTACCACAAAAAAAGAGGTCGTACTCACTATCGCAAATATGCCGACCATGACATAAAAAAGGTTGCCTTTGTTGACAAGTAATTCCCTGATACCACCTAAATCGACCGGTAGTTTAACCGGATCGGGCAAATAGGCATACACATACAACAAAACGCCTAAAAATGCTAAAGAAGAGATTACCCTAACGGCCTTAACTATAGAAATCATATTTTATAAATACTTGTCGGAATATTTCACGCTGCAATTTATATCAAATTGATAAGATTTCATTTATTTTAGGCATAATAGATTTACCAAATCAGTTAAATACTATAAACCGGATGATGAATTTATCACGATCACTGTTCCTTATGATTGCTGCCTGTCTGCTGGCCCATTGTTCGCAGGTTACGACCATTGACGGGTTGGACACCGAAACCTGGAAAACCGATAAAAACGGCTGTAACAAAAGCAGGCAGACATTGGAGAAATCATTTTTGGAACATAAGGACAAACTTAAAGGCTACAGTCAACGGGAAATCGGCAGGATACTTGGGAAACCGGACGAGGTGGATTTATATAAAAGAAATCAAAAATTCTTTGTTTATCATATCTTCCCCGGCCGGCGGTGTGAAGGTGTGGACATAACAGGCCGCCCCCGGTCACTATACATCCGGTTTAGCGCTATGGATGTATCGAATGAGGTATTTGTGCGTGATTATTAAATAAAAAACGTCAAATACTCCCATTTGATTAGTTGTTTCAGGATGCAATGTGATACGTTCTTTTGGTTAATTACCAGAATTATACTAATTTGAATGATCGTCATGAAGCATTTTGATTTTGAAAAGTTCTCAAAAATATCTGCAAAGTTTAACGCACAAGATTGCTAAAGAGCATGATCATCGATCTTTCAGACAATTGTTTAATTATTATTATGAAAAGCTGTTCAGAGTAGCTTTTCATTTTGTAAAATCAGAATACCTGGCAGAAGAGGTAATTTCAGAACTGTTCATTAATCTTTGGAAAAAAAGAAAGGACCTCACCCACATCCGCAACATAGATGCTTTTTTGTATTACTCAGCCAAAAACAAGTCTATAGATTATTTGCGGAAAATGAAGAAATCCAAAGTTGTGCCCATCGAATTCGCACGCGAAACATCCGGCCCTAACCGTGATGACCCGGAAGCCATGATGATCGAAGATGAATTCCGAAGTAAGGTAAACGCCTCCGTGATGAGCCTCCCGCCCAAGTGTCAGTTAATCTACAGGATGGTAAAAGAGGATGGCTTAAAGTATGGTGAGGTTGCCGATCTCCTGGAGATTTCTGTCAAAACGGTTGAATTTCATATGGGTAATGCCCTGAAAAAGCTGAGAAAGGACCTCAGTGCATACATTTCAGCAAAGCAAGAAAGAAACCACCTGGACAAAACAGGCATTAACATGGCGCTTGTAGCGGCTTTTCTCTCTTTTTGATTGCCATTTTTTAATTAATCGATTGCCCACCTGGGGTAAAGGAAAAATGTGACGTCTTCTCAGTAAAACCGACACGGTTTAACCGCTCATACATGTTGGAAGAAGAAAAAATTTACCAAATTATTGCCAAAGAATTTGCTGGCGAGATTAGCGACCTCGAGCGTTTCCAACTTGAGGCATGGAAAAAGGCGTCTTTTCTAAATCAGAACATTTACCTCACCCTCAAAAGGGCCTGGCATGAAAACTCCGTTGTGACAAACCCCTCCAGGGAAGAAAAATTATTTCAAAAAATCACAGCCCGTATCAATGAGGATGACCAGCCGGAAAAGCCAAAGCCACTTTACCTCCAATCCACACGAAAGAAAAACTTCTATGGGAAATATGCCATAGCGGCGATGATAATTATTATGGTGATGAGTGCCTGGTTCCTTCAAAACATGCAAACACAGAACAATCAAAAAGCGGTAAATCCAGCGGTTGCCTTCATTGAAAAAACCAATCCGAATGGCCAGAAATCCAACATTCATTTGTCAGACGGCACGGTCATAACGATGAATGCCGGTAGCAGGATTAAATACCCGGCCGTATTTCCAAAAGATAAAAGGGTAATTGAATTAGAGGGAGAAGCTTTTTTTGCAGTGGCCGGCGACTCTAAAAGGCCTTTTACAGTTCTTTCCGGTACACTTTCTACGACAGCTTTGGGAACGGCCTTTAACATCAAAGCCTTTCCGGAAGAAAAAAGGCTGAAAATCTCTTTAGCCGAAGGTAAAGTGGTAGTGAACAGGATCGATCAGCCTGATGAAGAGCGCTATGTACTTAATCCGGGTGAAAGCATAGAATACAATAAACAAAACCGTAATATCAAAAAGATCAGATTTTCACCGGAAAGTGAATTCGCATGGAAGGAAGGGATCATCACCTTTAAAAAGGCCTCATTCGATGAAATCGTTCACACATTAGAAAGATGGTATGGGGTAAAGTTCATAGTGCAACGAAAGAAGGTCATAAAAAAAGGTTTTACCGGAAGTTTTAAGAAGAAGTCATTAGAGGAAGTCCTCAACGGCATTGGTTTTTCCTCCGATTTTCAATATGAAATTAGAGATAAGACGGTCGTCATTAGGTGCGAAGACTATCGTATAAAGTAAGAAAGTTATCATTGAAGTATGAGTATTTAACTAATTAATTATGAGAATATTATAATGAATTCTAATTATTTTGAAATCTAATCCTGATGCCTATGAGAATACCCAAGACAAACTAAACCAAAAAGCCAGTCACCCAAAAGCAACTGGCTCTCTGTATCCTTTCCTCAAGCCTCATAAGATATTGCCGAATACTTTTTGACCTGGGAAAGGCTGGTTATGCTTTTGATAAACTATTACCTACCAAAAACATCATTTAAAATTATGAATGAAAAATTACTATCGCAAATATTACTTATGTCGAGATTTACACTTTACAGCATTTGCATTCAGTGCATGTTGTGTAGCATGCTTTTGGCAAAAAACAGCAATGCACAGAAAGTGAGTATTAGAGACATTTACCTATCCATAGATTTGCAAAACACTTCATTAGATGAGGCGCTTAGCAAGATTAGCGAAGAAACCAGTTTTTCATTTGCTTACAATGAAGGGATTGTTAACAAACGGAAAAAAATCAATGTTAAGGTAGAGAATCAGTCATTGGAAGAGCTGCTTCTCATTATTTCAAGGGATGCCAACCTTGCTTTTAAACGAATCAATGAGAACATTTACGTTAATACGTTGCGAAGAGCAAAAACACCGGTCTCAGAGATTCTTCCTGTAGCCATCGTTCGTGTGACCGGAAGGGTAACTGATGAAAACGGAGAGGGACTACCCTCTGTGAACATTCTGGTCAAAGGTACTGCAACCGGTACCATTTCAGATATTGACGGAAATTATCAAATTGAGGTAGAGAAAGGCAATACATTAATTTTTTCTTCGATAGGCTATGTTACGCGCGAAGTGGTGGTTGGTGAAGAAACAGTCATTAATGTCTCACTGAGTCCCGATGTCTCCACTTTGTCCGAAGTGGTTGTAGTCGGATACGGGGAGCAGAAAAAAGTTACGATCACAGGATCGGTTGCCGCGGTAAAGGGAGAGGAATTGGTAAAATCACCGGCTATTAACCTTACCAATTCCCTGGCCGGCCGTGTACCTGGGCTGATTGTTACACAATCCAGTGCAGAACCGGGATTCGATAACGCGGCTATAAGAATACGGGGTACCAATACTTTTAACAATACAGGGGCACTGGTGGTAATAGATGGGGTACCGAACAGAAGCGGGGGCATCAGCAGAATCAACCCGCTGGATATTGAAAGTATTTCGGTTTTAAAAGACGCCTCGGCGGCTATTTATGGGGCAAGGGCTGCCAACGGTGTCATTTTGATAACCACTAAAAGGGGAAAAAGAGGGAAACCGGAGTTCACCTATTCGTTTAATCAGGGATGGGCCCAGCCTACTTCAGTTCCTGATGTGGCCAATGCCGCAGAATATGCGGAATTAAGGAATGAACTTGAAGTATATAACCTCCCCGTTGATGAATGGCAGGCGGCCACAGATGCCTTCAATGCTACCGGTACTTTCACGCGTCCCAACGGATCAGTCAGAAATGCCCCTTTTTCTCCTGAGGACATCAAGTTGTTTAAGAATGGCAATGATCCCTGGGGTCATCCGGATACGGACTGGTTTGATGAGACTTTTAAGACCTGGTCACCACAGACCAGACATAACCTGCAAATGACCGGGGGATCCGATAATTTTACCTATCTGGCTTCCATTGGCTACCAGAACCAGGATGCTTATTACAAAAACTCGGCTACCGGGTACAAACAGTACGATATAAGGATCAACCTGGATGGGCAGATCAATGATTACATCAAAACCAGCATTGGCCTGGTTGGGCGTGAGGAATTCAGGTTTTTTCCTACGCAAAGTGCAGGTGCCATATTCAGGATGCTTACGAGGGGACGGCCCACGGAACCGGCTTTCTGGCCCAACGGGCTGCCAGGACCCGATATTGAAAATGGACAGAACCCTGTGGTAATTACCACCAATCAAACCGGTTATGACCGCAGCAGACGAGACTACTTTCAGACCAATGGTACCCTGGACATAGCGGTTCCATGGATCGATGGTTTGAAACTTCAGGGTACCGCGGCTATTGATAAATTCATTGAAAGAAGAAAAGTATGGCAAACACCATGGTTCCTGTACACCTGGGATGGCAGTTCGTTTGAAACAGACGGAGTCACTCCCGCACTTGTAAAAGGTAAACGTGGCCCTGCCGAACCCAGGCTAACCCAGGCAGATGAGAATCAACTCAACCTATTACTGGGAGCCACGGCAACCTATGAGCGTTCCTTTGGGGATCATGAACTGGTATTCCTCGCCGGTGTTAACAGGGAAACTGTCGAATTCGACGGTTTTAATGCCTTTCGACGGTTTTTTATCTCCACGGCGATTGATCAGCTATTTGCCGGAGGAGATGAGCAGCAAGACAATAGTGGCATAGCTTTTGAAGAAGCAAGACTGAATTATTTTGGACGGGTCGGCTATAATTTTCAGCAAAAATATCTCTTCGAATTTTTATGGAGATATGATGGTTCTTTTTTATTTCCCGAAGATACGCGATTCGGGTTCTTTCCGGGTGTCTCTGCAGGATGGGTCATTTCCGAAGAAAACTTCTTTAAAAATGCGGTGCCATTTTTTGACTTTCTGAAAATCAGGGGATCGTGGGGACAACTGGGTAATGATGATGTGAAGCCGGGAGGTGTCAAAATACCACCGCTCAACTATTTATCCACCTATGGATTTGGTACCTGGGTGATCAATTCTGCGGAAGTCACAACCCTGAGGGAAACCAGGGTGCCGAATCCAGCCATTACCTGGGAGGTCGCCAACAATAGTAATCTGGGGATAGAGGCTGAATTTCTGGATCAGAAGTTCAACTTTGAATTCGACGTATTCTACAACAAACGCACGGACATCTTAACTACCCCATCTGCCTCATTACCGGATCTCACGGGAATTACACCTCCCAGACAAAACATCGGAGAGGTTGAAAACAAGGGTTTTGATTTTTTACTTGGCTACAGTCATCAGATAGGCGAGCTACAATTCAATATAAGTGTTAACGGAGGTTATTCCAAAAACAAGCTCCTTTTCTCAGATGAAGCCGAAGGTGCCCCGGATTGGCAAAGGGCCACTGGTCAACCGTTATTTTCCAACCTGGTTTACCTGTATGATGGCGTTTTTGCCGATCAGGAAGATATCGATTCAGAAACACTCGACTACGCTGCCTTAACCAATAACCTTCGCCCCGGTGATATGAAGTTCCAGGATTTTGACGGCGACGGGGCGATTACGCCGGATGACCGGGTGAGAACAGGCAAAAACCATATTCCAAGGTTTCAGGGAGGGGTTAACCTTAGCGCAAGATACAGGAATTTTGATTTAACAATTTTATTTCAGGGGGCTTCGGGAGGCGAAATATTTCTGAACTTCAGCGAGTCCGGAACTATTGGCAACTACACGACCAGCGTTTATAATAATCGCTGGACTGTCAACAACCCGAGCAGTGAACATCCGCGCATCTCTAACCGGGGGGATCAGTATTTCAGCCATGGAAACACCTATTGGAGAAGCGATACGGACTACATCCGGTTAAAAAACTTTGAATTGGGTTATACACTTCCTTTCTCCCTTTCAGACAGGATCGGTATGAATAACCTAAGGTTTTATGTAAACGGATTGAATTTGTTTACCATAACCGATGCTTTATTTGATCCGGAAGGTGATGATCCACGGGGAAGGGATTACCCGAATGCCAGAATCATCAATACGGGCTTGTCAGTGACTTTTTAGGGATATTAAACATTGAATATTATGAGAAATGAGTTAAACCTGTATGTACTGATAGTGGCCTTATTGTCCATGTTGACAGGCTGCGATGATGACTTTTTGAATACCAAACCTTTAAACGAAGTGTCGGAGGCAGACGTGTGGACCGATGAAGATCTGGCTGAGGCCGCCGTTACCGGCATTTACCAAGGCTTGGGAGATGGTGGGTTTGATGAACAAATGCTGGCTTCCCTTACCGACGAGGCTGTATTTACACATGCAGGCCGAGGAATCAATACCGTAACAGAATCCCGCGCTAACTCAGATAACCGCGGTTGGGTAAACGCTACCTATGATTGGGATGATATGTACAGGGTGATAAGAGCTGCCAACATAGCCATCAGCGAACTCAGGGAACCACAGTTTGAGAATACAACACAAGCAGAGCGCCTGCTTGGAGAGGCCTTGTTTTTACGGGCCTACTACTATCACCAATTGGTAAGATATTATGGTGGTGTTCCCCTGGTTAGTGAACCCCTTACCCTGGATTCTGAATTTAAAATTCCCCGAAGCACTTTTGAAGCGTCTGTTAACTTCATTATAAGCGATTGTGATGAAGCCTTCGGCCTGCTGGATGGCAAAAGCCCGGACCCGGGCAGGGCAACGGCCGAAGCAGCGCTGGCCCTGAAATCCCGGATTTTGTTATACGCGGCCAGTGACCTGCACGATATACCGACTGCTTCTTCCAAATCCTCTCTGATAGGTGGTTTTAGTAACCCGGAATTGATCGGTTATGTCTCGGGAGATCAAAACGCGCGATGGATAGCTGCCCTCAACGCTGCAAAAGCGGTCCTTGATTTAGGAGGCTTTGGATACGAACTGGACCTTACCGGTCCGGTATCCTTTGAAGAGGCCAAACAAAACTACATTAACCTATCCCTCTCCGGGAACGGGGGTGAAAGTGAAGCCATTTGGTCCCGGCAATTTATCGAAGACAAAGGCGATAGCGGTACAAGAATGGGACTATTCAACGGACCTAACGGCTACCACAACTGGGCAGGTAATGCACCGCTTCAGAATCTGATTGACGACTACGAAATGATGGATGGGTCGGCATTTGACTGGGACAACCCCGCCCATGCCAGCGCCCCCTATGAAAACAGGGACCCCCGCTTTTACGCAACAGTCCTGTACGATGGTGCAGACTGGAAACCAAGGCCTTCGGATGTTACTTTGAGAGATCCTGCCAACCAAATTCAAACAGGTCAGTACGAAATTATTGATGAAAGTGGTGCTAAGGTTATCCACTTCGGGCTGGACACAAGGCAAGGGCCCATAGAGGATTGGAATGGAACCCGCAGCGGATATTACATGAGAAAATTCATCGATCCCAATCCCAGTATTATTGATCAAACCGACCGGCAGGAAGTTCCCTGGGTATTCTTCCGTTACACAGAGGCCATTTTCAACTATGTCGAAGCCCTGCTGGAAACCGGTGGAAGTGAGGAAGAGGCAAGGAGCTGGCTCAATCGGATCCGTTACAGGGTCGGGATGCCCGCTATTGGTGCGTCAGGGCCTGCCTTAATGGAAAAGTACCGCCAGGAGCGTCGGATTGAAATGGCTTTTGAGGAACAACGCTATCACGATGCGAGACGCTGGATGATCGCTCCGGAAACCATCGGACAAAAAGCCCGGATCATCGAAATCAGTGGTACCCTGAAGCCTGGTAGTATGGTGACAAGATATGCGTTCGATCTGTCCGATTACGATTACACCTATACCCCTACCGAGCTCGATCCGGGCATTGAAAACCGGATGTGGCTCGATAAAAGCTATTACGTACCTATTTCCCGGAGTGAACTCAATGCTAATACCACTTTAATACAAAACCCCGGATACCAATGATGTGAAACATCCGCGAATGCTTAATTGATTATATCACACCCAATAAATCTATACCGGTAGCTACCGGTATAGATTTATTGGCTTTTATCATGTTACAAATCCATAGCAACAGCCCTATACAAATCCGATGTGTAAAAACTTAAACCGGAGAATATTTCTTGTATATTTCGAACTTAACTGTGGCAATCCTATGGAAAACGAACGTTTGTATTACCAGGTTATCTCCAGCATGTCGGCGTTATCCTGAATGGTGATGACTCGCACATCTTCCTCGATCACTTTACCTGCGGGTTCAACAGGGTCGAATTTAGTAATAGCTTTCAAATAGCTAAACGCTACAGACCGCGTGGGCTTTTCTTCACCATTTATCATCAACCTGTCCAACGCTCCGAATCCATGCAGAATAAGTTGAATTTGTGTGAATTTAGACTTAAAGTTACCAATTGGCTTATTAAATTTAATAGATTGATTATCAGGATTATATAAAATAAGTCTTTTGAGATATGCACCTTTTTCAAAATCATAGGTATTGCCATCGTCTTCGTAATACAAAAACTCATTGACGGTGTTACCCCGGTAAATATGCAAAATCAATCTGACATCAGGTTTTTCAGCGGTGGACTGAACCGACGTTTGGGCCGGGATGATGCTACCGGCCTTGACGAATACAGGTAGTTTTTCAACCGGGGCCTCTGCGATTAGCAACTGTTCACCATCAAAACGTTGGCCTGAATGAAAATCATACCACTCTCCCTCGGGCAGATAAACTTTGCAGAACTTCTGGGCACTGGGCAGGGGACAAATCAAAAACCAGGGGCCAAATAAATACTGATTCTGGAATAATTTATCATAAATCTGATCATCGTGTGTATAGTCGATGGCAAGGCTTCTGCAAACTGGCATTCCCGTTTGCGTGGCTTCAAAAAACAGCGAATAAATATAGGGCATTAACTGATAGCGAAGGTTGATATAATTTCTGGATATTTCCTCTACCGCCTCTCCAAAAGCCCAGGGTTCGGAATCTCTGCTGTTAACGATAGAATGTCCCCTGAAAAAAGGTGAAAATGCACCGATGGAAATCCATCTGGCAAAAAGATCCACCGAGGTTTCACCGTCAAAACCGCCTACATCATAGCCGGTGAAGGCGACGCCAGTCAGTCCGAAACTATTGACCAACCTCACCCCGAGTAACATGTGCTCATCGTCAGCGACATTATCGCCGGTCCAGACCGCAGAATATCGCTGAATACCTGAAAAAGCAGATCTGGTCAGGTTAAAAGGCCTTTTACCATTCAACAGCTTTTTAGTGCCTTCGAAGGTGCTTCTGGCCATTTGAAAGCCATATACATTTCTTCCTTTTTTGGTGAAGCCCTTGTTACCTTCATAATGAAATTGTATGTTTTCAGGCACCATTTGACCCCAGGTGGCAATTTCATTCATATCATTCCAAAAGCCATCTACTCCGAGTGCCACATAATCCGTAAATAGCTCGCCCCACCAATTCCGGGTTTTCGGGTGGGTGAAATCAGGAAAATGGCACCATCCCGGCCATACTTCCCCCGAAAAACAAGTGCCATCGGGATATTTCAGGAAAACATCTTCTTCCATGCCCTTTTCATAGGCCTCATATCCCTCTTCAATTTTGATCCCGGGGTCACACATCACCACTACATGAAAGTCCATATCCCTGAGTGACTGCACCAATTCATCAGGTTTTGGGAATTTTATAGGATTCCAGGTAAATATTTTGTAAGCATCCATGTAGTGGATATCCAATACAATGACATCGGCCGGAATCTGCTTTTGGCGAAAGGAACTGGCAATGTTTAAAACTTTTGAGTCGGGATAATAACTGTACCGGCATTGCTGATAGCCAATACTCCATACCGGCGGAATTTCCATTCTTCCGGTCAGGTAGGTGTAATTCTCCAGGATTTTAGCGACACTGTCGTTATGAATGAAATAATAATTCATGTCACCGTCTTCAGCCATGAAAGAAGAAAACCTGTTATTGGAGGCCCCGAAGTTGAAATGGGATTTGTTGGAGTTATCAAAAAAGATACCATAGGCCAGATTGTTATGAATACCCATGTAAAAAGGAAGGGAACAATACAAAGGATCTGTCTCGAGGCCGTAAGAAAACTTGTCAGTGTTCCAATTGATATAACCCTGTCCACGGCGATCCAAATCACCGATTTTTTCACCTAGTCCTACAAATCGCTCCCCCTCTTGCAACTTTTTGTAGGCAGTCACTTCGGAACCGATCCAGGAGGTACCGAAGGCCTCATCATCTTCGTTGATAATTTTGCCTTGAGCATCATAAAACCTGAACCTGACCGGTTCCCTGGAAATGTGCAAAGTCATCAGCGCTGTGGTTATCTTAATCACAGCTTCCAGTTCCTCCACCCGGAAGTCCACGTCTTTGGCCGGACCTACCACAGCGTACGAAAAATTATCAAAATCGGAATAGTTGGTCACAGAAACCCGGAAAATCGAATGGTCAATAACTAATATGCGAAACTGGCCATAAGAGGTAATACCGTGAATCCCATTTTCAATATATTCCAGGGATTCCAATTTGCCTAAAGAATAAAAACCAGCTCTCTGCGCGGAAGTCTCTACGGTACTATACATAAGAAGGTTATGAATTTGGAGGATCTAAATTAAGCAGAAAAATTCAAATTCCATTCACCTCTGTATCCCGGGACTTCCCAGAAAAAAGGATTGTTCATATGATTTAAATGTCTTTTTTTTGATTTTGGAATGTTTCAATCGTTTGCGTAACTTTTTCAAAAAAAAAGTAAAAAATTGAAATCATGTGATGTAAAAACGCAATATCAGGATTTCATCGTGGATCCCCTGATGACAAGCCTGGTTGGGATGACTTTGGTTTGTGGCACATAGCTATCCCCGCCGTTTTCTATCTGATCCAGAAACAACCTGGCTGCCTCCTGCCCCATTTCAAATCCTGATTGGGAAATCGTCGAAAGGCCGGGTTCCACAAAAGAAGAAAACTGCCAGTCACTGAAGCCAATTACCGCACATTCTTCCGGAATTTTGATACCTCTTTCCTTGATTGCCAGCATGGCACCGTATGCTACCACATCATTGTGAGCGAAGACAGCATCGGGCATTTCAGGCAGGGCCAACAGCCGGTGCATCAATACTTTGGCCGGTTCAAGTTCCAGCATGCCCGCGTAGGAAGCAAGTTTTTCATCAAAGGGAAGACCATATTTCTCTAATGCCGCCCTGTAGCCGTCATACCTGTTTTTACAGATCAAAAGATTTAAATCTCCATACAAATGGGCAATTCTTCGCTTACCGGTTGATATAAGATGTTCCACTGCCTTAAAACCGGCTTCGAAGTCATCGATAATGACCCGGTCGGTTTTAAGCTCCGGGCAAATCCTGTCAAAAAAAACAAGCGGTATGCCCCTTTCCACCAGTTCTTTAAAATGATCGATATGCCTGGTTTCCTTTGACATAGACACCAGCAGGCCATCGACCCGGTGTGAGATCATGGACCGGGTATCGCTTACTTCCCTTTCGTAAGATTCACTGGATTGGCTGATTATCACGTTGTAACCCTTTTCATAGGCCACATCTTCAATCCCGCTGATGACCGTGGAGAAGAAAAAATGAACAAATTCCGGAATAATAATGCCGATGGTGTATGTTTTGCTTTTCCGCAGGCTCAAGGCAATGGAATTTGGCTGGTAATGAAGTTTTTCAGCCAGATCATTCACCGCCTTTTTGGTTTTAGGGCTTATATCAGGATGGTCTTTCAGGGCTCTCGAAACAGTTGAAGGAGAAATCTCCAACTCCCTGGCGATATCCTTTATGGTTACCTGTGCATTCATAGGAATTTAGGTGAATAACTATTTACAATTTCTTTTGGTTGAGTTTGGCTAAATGCGTTTAAAAGACCCGCTTTATTAAATCTAAAAAACTTAGCTTTCAAATAAAACAAAACAGCTAAGAATTAATGTCCGAATCGACCTTATTTTATTTTACGCAAACGATTGAAATGAAGTTATTGTGTTTTTTTGCCGGACCTGCTCCAAAAGCCTGACCTTATGCTATTCTGTCGGATTTTATTTTTTTATTCAGGGAGATGAACATTATTTAGATTTTTGCTTAATTTCACTTCCTCATTTTAATACGGATAAGTTAAGATCAATCTGAAAAAAAACTATGCCCAACGAATCAGGCAACACCAACCAGGCCAACGTAATTTCCTATTCCTTATTCACCGACTTTGATATCAATCTGTTCAAAAGCGGAAAGCATTTCAGGCTCTATGAAAAACTGGGAGCACATGTAACAGAACATAACGGACAATCAGGAACCTATTTTGCGGTCTGGGCACCGAATGCGAAAAAAGTGTCAGTAGTGGGGGATTTTAATTACTGGAACCCTGATGAACATATTTTGCAGGTAAGGTGGG
This sequence comes from Cytophagales bacterium, assembly GCA_022360015.1. Lineage (GTDB taxonomy): Bacteria > Bacteroidota > Bacteroidia > Cytophagales > Cyclobacteriaceae > Agaribacillus. The sequence continues at coordinate 135,863 of JAKSDQ010000214.1, read as the reverse complement.
ACAGCTCCGGCATTTGGGAGGGGTTCATTCCCGGTGTTCGACAGGGCCATATTTACAAATATAAAATCTACTCAAATGAGTATGATCAAATTCTTGAGAAAGGTGATCCTTTTGCCTTGCTATGGGAAGTGCCTCCCAAAACTGCTTCGGTGGTTTGGGACTTACACTACGACTGGCAGGATAGCAACTGGCTCGATAACAGGGCCTCGCATAACTCCCTGGACCGGCCATTTTCAATCTACGAAGTGCACATGGGTTCCTGGAAGCGCAAATTTGATCAGGGGAACGAATCCCTGAGTTATGGTGAACTGGCTAACGCACTCGTAAATCATGTAAAGGCATCCGGCTTTACGCATGTGGAATTTTTGCCAGTGATGGAACATCCTTTTTTTGGCTCGTGGGGCTATCAGACCACGGGATATTACGCACCGAGTGCCAGATATGGCACCCCCCAGGAATTTATGATGCTAATGGATAAATTCCATGAGGCCGGGATCGGGGTCATCCTTGATTGGGTACCCTCCCACTTTCCCGATGACGCGCACGGACTGATACATTTCGATGGGACCGCTTTGTATGAACATGCCGACCCTAAAAAGGGTTTTCACCCGGATTGGGAAAGTTATATTTTTAATTATGGCAGGAATGAAATCAGATCATTTCTGATCAGCAATGCCATCTTTTGGTTGGATAAATACCATGCAGACGGGCTCAGGGTAGATGCTGTAGCTTCCATGTTATACCTCGACTATTCCCGCAACGAAGGCGAATGGATACCTAATCAGTTCGGTGGAAGGGAAAACCTGGAGGCCATAGATTTTCTGAAAGCACTGAATGAGGAGATCTACAAATCATTTCCTACTGTACAAATCATCGCCGAAGAATCAACCGCCTGGCCTATGGTCTCGAGGCCTACTTCCATGGGAGGGCTGGGATTCGGTATGAAATGGATGATGGGCTGGATGCACGATACCCTGGAATATTTTTTAAAAGATCCCATTTACAGAAAGTACCATCAAAACGACCTTACCTTCAGCCTGAATTATGCGTTTACTGAAAACTTTGTGTTACCGCTGTCCCATGACGAGGTGGTACATGGTAAGGGGGCACTCATTCAAAGAATGCCCGGTGATGAATGGCAACGATTTGCCAACCTCCGTTTAATGTATACCTACATGTTTACCCACCCGGGCACCAAGTTGCTTTTTATGGGGGCTGAATTCGGCCAAACCAGCGAATGGAAGCATGACCAGAGCCTGGAGTGGTATCTTTTGGACCATGATCCCCATAAAGGTGTTTATGAAATCATAAAAGATCTAAACAAACTTTACAAAAGCGAACCTGCCCTGTATGAACAGGGATTTGAAGGTAGTGGATTTGAATGGATTAACCTGTCGGATCACGAAAACTCGGTGTTGATTTATCTCAGAAAAGGGCATAACCCCGACCAATACATCCTGGTAGCTGCCAACTTTACCCCTACCCCTCACCATGGTTATCAATTTGGTGTTCCTCATCACCGCAACTGGAAAGAAATCCTTAACAGCGACCACCAACAATACTGGGGATCAGGTATGCTTAACAGTAGTATTATTGAAGTCAAGGAATCCCCTCTGCACGGGAGACCCTATTCGATTCGGATTGACCTGCCACCCCTGGCGGCTGTCGTGCTCAAGGGAGCATGATTTCAAGCCTGATAACTGTTATTCCTCCTTTTTCGGCTTCTCATTGTCAGAGGTTACCCTTTCTACCGGGCTTATCCTCGATAGCTTAAGTTCTGAAAAATTATGATCCACAACCGCAGTAAAGGTTTTTTTATCTTTTTGTTCTTCCAGGCTTACCTGCTTTCCATCAACCAGGCAAGTATCCGGTATGAAGTCCACACCATGAAAAGTTAGCAGATAGGTTTTATACGAAGTGTCGAAATTTCCTTCGGAAGATTGCCTGAGCGTTAAGGAATCCTTTTGTCCGGAAAAACTGAATTTCTTGAGTTTGTAGTCCTGCTCCTTGTATTCATACCCGTCACCCCTGTCTTCATAAAGCGTACTTTCGTTGTCCACTTTTCCGTGATACACATGCAGGTCCAATTGTTTTACTTCAAATTCACCGACGTATTGCATCACTGGGTTTAAAGCCAAAACCGCACCGGCTTTCACAAAAAACGGGATAATATCCAGTGGGGCGTCTACCCACATTTCCCCTGCTTCTACCAATAATTGATCTGTCCAGAAGTTATACCAGGGGCCTTTCGGCAGGTACAGCCATCTTCCCTCGGCACCTGGACTGGAAATGGGGCAAATCAATGTGTTTTCTCCCAGGGCAAATTCTTCTTTTCGGTGATAGGTTTCCGGGTCGTCCTGACATAACATATGCAGGGATTGGACCATGGGTGTACCGTCATTCACATATTGCCAGAAAGCCGTATAAATATGAGGCAGCAGCCGGTACCTGAATTCTATGTATTGCTTAACAATCTTTTCATATTTCGGGCCAAAAGTCCAGGGCTCCTTATCACCGTGATCTCCCGAGGAATGGGTCCTGAAAAAAGGATGGAAGGCAGCCATCTGTATCCATCTGGTATATAGTTCACCATCAGAGCTCTCAATGAATCCGCCCACATCACTTCCTGCAAATGAAATGCCAGATACACTAAGTCGTTGGCATTGACGGTTGGCAATTTTGAGATGCTCCCAACTAGCTACATTGTCACCGGTCCACACACACGCATAGCGTTGTACCCCTGCGTAGGCAGACCGCGTAATATTAAATGGCCTTACGTTATCGAAAAACTTCTTTTGCCCCATATAAGTGGCTTTTGCCATTTGCATGCCATAGACATTATGCGCCTTCCTGTGGCTGCAGGGATGGCCATCGTAGTCATGACGGACATGGAAAGGGAAGGTACCTTCTTCAAAAACCGCCGGCTCATTCATGTCATTCCAAACCCCTTTTACCCCTTCCTTGACCAACCCTTCAAAAAGACCTGCCCACCAGGTTCTCACGTCGGGCAGTGTGAAGTCCGGAAAATGACAAAGACCCGGCCACACGCTTCCGCGAAAATTGTTTCCATCTCCGTTTTTGCAGAAATAATCATTTTCAATGCCTTCATTATACACCCGGTAATTCTTGTCAATTTTAATACCGGGATCGATAATCACCACTGTCTGAAAGCCACCACTGGCCAGATTAGCGATCATTTTGCCGGGGTCGGGGAAGTGCTCTTTGTTCCAGGTAAAACATCTGAAGCCATCCATGTAGTCAATATCGAGATGGATTACATCACACGGAATTTTCTTTTTCCTGAATTTTGCAGCCAGATCCATGACCACCTTTTCGGGATAATAACTCCATTTGCTTTGGTGATAACCCAGGGACCATAAGGGTGGCATTTCAGGAGTGCCGGTGATCTTCGCATAGGTACGGCAGACATCCAGCAACTGCGGGCCATAAATGAAGTAATAACGCATCTCACCTCCCTGGGCCCAAAAGCTATAAACATTTTGCCGCTCTTTTCCAAAATCAAAAAAACTCCTGAAGGTGTTATCGAGAAAAATACCGTAACCGATGTTGTGATGAAGCCCTACATAAAAGGGGATATTTTTATAAATCGGATCGGATTCTTTCTGAAAACCATAAAAATCCGTTCCCCAAAGCTGCTGTACCTTACCCCTGAGATTCAAATTACCGGGTTTGTCCCCCAGACCATAAAAGTTCTCTGCTTGTTGAAGCTTTTTGGTGCAGATCACAACATTACCACCGTAATTTCTTTCCTGCACCCAGTGGTATCCTTTCTCATCTTCCTGAATAATATTGTCGTGTTTATCCAGGATTTTGGTACGGAGATCATCTTTAGAGATGAAGCACTTTATTTGTTCAGTGGAAATCAGGTAATACTCTTTTTCCTCCTTGAAACCAATGGCGACCTCTTCCTGCTGAAATTTGTCGTCTACCGCGTAACTGAAATCATCTTCAAATGACTCGAAGTTGGCATACCTGAATCTAAAAATTCTCTCGTTGTAAACCCGGAACTCCAGGGTTGTCTCACCGGCTTCAAAATAAAAGGTATTATCCTCCCTGCGAAAACCCGTAACTGTAGAAGGATAAAACTCCCCCTCCCTTCTGTCATCAAAATTCTCGATATAGTTGCCCTCAAAGGCGGCCTTCTTTGGCTCCACTGCTTTTTCCATAATTTAAATGACTTTTGGTCTTAACAATGTAAGTAGTAAATATACAACTATTGAGCTATTCAAAAAGCAAATTTAGAAAGCCTGGGTTTACCGCAAAGGTTTGCGGAAGAAAGTTTTTGTTTTTTTTAAAAAAAAAGTGGCTGCACGATTACCCTGATTTTACCGCGAAACATAAAAAACACAGATCCAATTCACCGAAAATATTTAAAAAGTACAATTTACGTTTATTAAATCATTTACTCCGCCAGTTACCCGATTATGATTTATTAATTTCCCATCACGCCAAAAAACATTTTTTTGACAAATTTTATATCGCAAACGTTTGCGGTTCCGATTTCGTTCAATTAGGCCTTATAATACATTTAAATTTCATGGTATTTTGGGTTTTTATTCTTAATATTGAATAAGAGCTTACTATTAATTCCGAAAAATACAGGGATCGGCCAGTCGGTCTTTTGAAGACTTTGCCATAAAAGCCTAATAAATTTATAATTATTTCAATCATGGTTTAACACACTAAATCTTAAAATATAGGAAAAAGGAAAAATCATATTTAATACTTTTTAACTAAACTCTAATGCATATGAATCAAGTTTATCTATTCACTAGAAAATTGCTGGTGATGTTAATAGGTATCGGTGTGTCTTTTCAGGTGGCTTCACAAAACATTACAGTCACCGGGAAAATCACATCTGCCGATGACGGATCGGGTGTACCAGGAGCCAATATTCTGGAGAAAGGCACCACCAATGGGGCTATTACCGATGTGGACGGCAATTTTTCTATTAATGTTCCGGGCGATGCGACCCTAGTGGTATCTTTCATTGGCTTCATCGCCCGGGAAGTGCCGGTGAATGGGCGGTCATACATCGATGTGGTTTTACAAACCGATATCCAGGAACTGGCAGAGGTTGTGGTCATTGGTTACGGCCAGGTAGAGGCAAAAGATGCCACCGGAGCCATTAATTCCATTAAGGAGAAAGATTTCAACAGAGGTGTGATATCTTCCCCTGAACAGCTCATCCAGGGTAGAACCGCAGGGGTGCAGATCACCAACTCAAGCGGTGAACCGGGCGGAGGCGTGAATATCAGAATTCGTGGTACGTCCTCTGTGAGAAGTGGCAATAACCCGCTTTTTGTAGTAGATGGTGTACCTTTGAGCGGTGATGACACCTCAGCCAGTGGCTCCAATGCCAGTTTTGGCAATAGTTCTGCCAGGAATCCCCTGAATTTTATCAATCCAAATGATATTGCCAGCATCGACATTCTGAAAGATGCTTCCGCAACGGCTATTTACGGGTCCAGGGGTGCCAATGGGGTGGTAATCATTACTACCAAAAGTGGAAAAGCCGGCCAGGGAAAATTAGATTACGCCTACAACCTGGGGGTGGCCACCATTTCTGAGAAATATGACCTGTTGGATGCCAATGAATTTCTCGATGCTTATGCCGGTTTTAACGGACAGCAGGCGGCGGATGATATAAATGGAGGTGCTGCCACCGACTGGCAGGACGAAATCTTCAGAACAGGCATAACCCACAGTCACAACGTTTCATATGGAGGAGGGGATGAAAAAGGGGATTTCAGGTTCTCACTGTCCTATTTCGATCAGGAAGGAATTGTGGAGCGAAGCGGACTTCAGCGGGTTTCAGGACGGTTTAATGGAACCAGAAAGTTCGTCAACGACAGGTTGAAGATTTCTACCCAGTTTACCGTAGCAGATACTGATGATGAAAATGTACCCATTACCGATAACTCCGGATTCAGGGGCGATTTGCTGGGTGCCGCGCTGAAAATGAATCCAACCCTGCCTGTAAGAAATCCTGATGGCACGTTTGTGCAACCCAGCCTGACAGAAACTAACCCGATAGCGATGTTGGAATTCAGCAAAAGCTTTACAAGCACACTGAGGGCGCTGGGAAATGTGTCTGCCGAATTTGAAATCATCAAGGGATTGTCATTTAAGACAGTTGTTGGATTCGACAGGTCTTTTTCTTCCAGGAAAGATGCTTATTCGAGGGACCTGAAAGCTGAAGGCATTGAAGATCAAGGGCGTTTGTTTGTAGGCGATATTGAAATAAATAACCAGTTATGGGAAAATTATTTTACTTATAACACTACATTGGGAAATGATATTGAGTTAGACGCTCTGGCAGGTTATTCCTACCAAAGCTTTGAGTTTGAAGCATCTAACTTTGAATTTACCAACTTCAGAACCAGTGACCTGAATCTGATGATCAATAATTTTGCCTCTGCGGCCGTTGAAGATTCAAATGGAGAACTGCAACAAACCGTCGTCGGCACGAATTCCGAAAGCAGGGAGGATGAACTTCAATCATTTTTCGGAAGGGTGAATTTAAGCGTTCAGGACAAATATCTTTTCACGGCTACCCTCAGGGCTGACGGGTCAACCCGGTTTGGCAGCGGCAACAGGTATGGATACTTCCCTTCCTTCGCCTTTAAATGGAGGCTGGGAGAAGAAAACTTCCTGCCTGCAGCGTTTTCCGATCTGAGTCTCCGGTTAGGTTATGGTATTACCGGCAACCAGGAGATTCCTCACAACTTGTTCCAGGAGCGTCAACGATATGCTGATTGGGACATTAATGAGAATGGTGACATTGAAGGAGGAGGGCTGGAGACCGTAGCCTTTCCAAATCCTGACCTGAAATGGGAGTCGACCTCTCAAATCAATATTGGCGTAGATTTCGCCTTTTTGGATAGCAGGTTAAGTGGTTCTTTGGATTTGTACAGAAAAAACACCAATGATCTACTTATTCAATTAAATAGCGCCCAGCCGGCCGTTCAACAGTTCTTCTGGACTAACCTCGACGCCGATGTGATCAACAGAGGTATTGAGCTCTCCCTGAATGGTGTTATCAAAGATCAGGGAAAACTACGGTGGGATGTGCTGGCCAACATAGCCTACAACGATAACGAAGTACAGAATTTTGATAAACTGATCAATACCGGTGACATTGATGGGCAGGGACTAACAGGCGCATTTTCCCAGCGTATTGCCGAAGGGCAACCTTTGTTTGCCTATTTCCTGAGAGATTTTGCAGGTTATGATGAAAGTGGGATTTCAATCTACTCACAGGGGGATATTCAAAACTTTACCGGTGACAGCCCTTTGCCCACGGTCAACGCAGGGTTAACCAATAATTTCTCTTACGGGAACTTTGATCTGTCCGTATTCTTTAGTGGACAATTCGGCCACTCTGTTTACAGCAACACAGCCAACGCATTTTTCACAGCGGGCTCGCTGGCCAACGGCAGAAACGTGACAAGAGATGTGGTAGGCAACGGGGAAAGTCCGTTGAATACACCTGATGTATCCACACGGTTTCTGGAAAAAGGAGATTTTATCAGGTTGCAAAATGTTTCTTTAGGATACAATGTGCCCCTGCAAAGTGAGTTTATATCGAGTTTGCGTTTTTTTATAGCGGGACAAAACTTATTCGTCATTACCGATTACAGCGGGCAGGATCCTGAAGTAAATGTCAATAAGGCAATTGATGATGTGCCATCTTTTGGAATAGACTATACCACCTATCCACGAGCACGCACATTTACATTTGGCGCCAACATGTCATTTTAAATAATAAACAAAAGTAAAATGAATAATAAGACTTTAATCGATAAGTTGCTGCTGTTGGTATGGGGGATATTCATATATTCCGGTTGTACCGATCTGGAAGTAGAAGAAAGGGACTCGATCGTGCTGGATGGGTCCGGTGGGTTCATAGCCGGCAATCCCACTGAATTGTTGAGTGCTGCGTACAATGACCTGGGTGCTTTGGCAAACCAGACCAATGTATATGCACTCTATACCCATACCTCTGATGAAATGATCCCCCCTACCCGTGGTGTCGATTGGGGTGATAACGGCGTCTGGAGAACACTTCATGCGCACACCTGGGATTTTACCCATGCCTATGTCCTGGGCGCCTGGAATGAATTGAATGAACGCGCTTTCAAAGCTAACCAGATACTGGCTTCCAATCCCAGTACGCAGCAGGCTGCGGAAGCCAAGTTTTTAAGGGCATTTTATACCTTCCAGGTCATGGATTTATTCGGCCAGGTGCCATTCAGGGAAGTAGATGAAGGTGTCGAGGTAGATCCGCGGGTATTTACCCGCCAGCAGGCATTTGAATTTGTGCTTAAGGATCTTACTGAAGCCCTCCCGGACTTACCTGATCTTGGACCCGCCGCTCAAAATCCAAGGGCGTCAAAGGCTGCCGCCAACACTTTGCTGGCGAGGTTGTATTTGAACAAAGCTGTCTACACCGCCGAAAATGCCGGTGAGCCCGGTGGCTTTGTTTTCGAGCAGGAAGATATGACCAGGGTGGTAGAATTTGCTGACGCTGTTGCAGCATCGGGATTCTCATTGGAAGATAACTACTTCACCAACTTCACCACAGAAGCCAGCAGTGAAATAATTTTCACCTCCCCTGCCGGGTCAGGTGAAAACCGCTGGCAAATGACACTGCACTACAGCCAGAATCCAAGCGGGTGGAATGGCTTCACCACACTGGCCGAATTCTACGATAAATTTGAGGCCAATGATCAAAGGATAGGTCAAGGCCCCGGTACTACGGATTATGTCTTTGATTCCAACGACTTTCCCGATGATACAGAGGACGACGACGATGATGGAAACACCGAGGAAGGAAAACCCTTTAACGGAATCGGAAGAGGTTTTCTGATAGGTCAGCAATATAATGATGATGGCACGGAAGCAGTTGACAGTCGCACCACCAGACTATTGCAATTTACACGCGACGTGCCACTTTCCGGTGCTGCTACTGAGAAAGGAATCAGGGCCATCAAATATCATCCGCGTACATCGGGTCAATACATATTGATGCGTTATGCCGATGTATTGTTGATGAAAGCCGAGGCTGTTATGAGAGGAGGCACCAGTGGTGAAACCGCCCTGGACGTTGTGAATCAGTTAAGGGCAGTAAGAGGCGCTTCTGCGCTCAATTCAATCGATGAGGCTACCTTGCTGGACGAAAGAGGAAGAGAGCTTTATTGGGAAGGCATCAGAAGAACTGACCAAATCAGGTTTGGTACCTATACTAACACGTGGTCAGAAAAAACGGCGCAGGAACCATTTAGGACATTGTTCCCTATCCCTCAGCAGGCCATAGATTCGAATCCGAATCTTGTGCAAAACCCTGGATACTGATTGATTATTCCGGCAAGCATGTTCAAGGTAGGTTACCCGGAGGGTAGCCTATCTTGCTTTTTGTTTTCAGATGATGCTTTAAATACGTTAACCGATCACACTAAACCCATGTTGATGAGGAAGACACTGGTGGTTATCCTGCCCCTATTATTTTTGGGCTGCCACCCCAACCCACAACCCAATACCAAAACCCTGTTTGAAAGGATCAGTCCGGCTGTATCCGGAATCAAGTTCGCTAATACCGTAGAAAATACAAGGGATTTTAACATCTTCAGCTATCGCAATTTTTATAATGGTGGAGGGGTCGCCATTGGGGATATTAACAACGACGGGCTGGCTGATGTATATCTTACAGGTAATATGGGCGACAATAAACTTTTCCTGAATCAGGGAGATTTTAAGTTTAAAGATATAACAGCCACTTCCGGGGTGGCAGGCACCAAAGCATGGAGCACAGGAGTGGTGATGGTTGATATTGACAAGGATGGACTCCTGGATATTTATGTCTGCAACGCCGGTTACGTTAAGGGAGATGACCAGGAAAACGAATTGTTCATCAATCAGGGCGACCTTACTTTTAAGGAGTCTGCCAAAGATTATCGGTTAAACGAAAACGGCTACACAACCCATGCCGCATTTTTTGACTATGACCTGGATGGCGATCTGGATGCTTATATTTTAAACAACAGTTTTATACCTGCCAACACCTTAAATTACAGTAACAAGAGAGATGTCTACGCAGAAGACTGGCCGGTTGAGGATTTCATGAAAGGTGGAGGTGACAAGTTGCTAAGGAATGACGGTGGCATTTTTCAAGATGTGACCAGGGAATCGGGTATATATGGCAGTTTAATCGGTTTCGGCCTTGGTATAACCATTGGTGATATCAATAATGACTTTTTGCCCGATATGTATGTGTCCAACGATTTTTTTGAAAGGGACTACCTTTACATCAACCAGGGGGATGGCACATTCTCTGAGGAAATCAAAAACCGGATGGGCCATATCAGCTTATTCTCCATGGGTGCCGATATGGCAGATATCAACAACGATGGATATCCCGAAATATTTGTGACCGAAATGCTACCGGATAACGAAATCCGGGTTAAAACCAAAACCATGTTTGAGAATTACAACATCTACTTGCTAAAGCAACAGCGTGATTTTTACCATCAATACATGCATAACACCCTGCAATACAACAATAAAAACCAGTCATTTAGTGAAATATCCTGGTACAGCGGGGTGGCGGCTTCTGACTGGAGCTGGGGGGCGCTGATGTTTGATGCGGATAACGATGGTTTCCGCGATATTCTGGTTTGCAATGGTATTTACAAAGATATCACCGATCAGGATTTTATAGATTTTTTCGCCAATGAAATGACACAAAAAATGGCGCTCACAGGAAAAAAGGAGGAAATGCAGGTCATTCTTGACAGCATGCCGTCAGAACCACAGGTCAATAAGTTTTTTCATAACAACCAGGATTTAACCTTCAAAGATAAAGCCATGGCCTGGGGCCTGGGTGCGCCTTCATTTTCCAATGGAGCCGCTTATGGCGATTTAGACAACGACGGAGACCTGGATCTCGTAATCAATAACCTGAATCAGGAGGCATTTATTTACAAAAACCATAGCCAGGATCTTCTCCAAAATCATTTTTTATCCCTTCAACTCAAAGGATCCCCTGGCAATACTTTTGCCATCGGGGCAAAAATCTATCTTTACCAAGGCCATGAAATCTTAAATTTTGAATTAATTCCAAACAGGGGCTTCCAATCATCGGTGGATTACAAAATGGTGTTTGGACTGGGTAAATCCGGACAACCGGACTCTTTGGAAATTTTCTGGCCGGACAAAACCAGAACGCTGCTTAAAAACCCACCCATAGATACTACTTTGATCGTTGAATACAGTAACCATCAACGGGGTGTGGCCGGGAATCTTAACCAGGTCGATCCCCAAAATCCGGAAGCATTTGCCTATTTCCAAAAAACGGATATAGCACTTGAAAGCCATAAAGAGGATAATTTCGTCGATTTTTACGCTGAGGGATTGGTGATGCGTATGCTATCCAGAGAAGGCCCCGAAGCCAAAGCCGGCGATGTCAATGGCGATGGACTGGATGATCTGTATGTGGGAGGTGCTGCGGGACAGGCAGGTCAGTTATACCTGCAGACCCAAAATGGCTTTATCAAATCAGCACAGCAGGTATTGACCGCCCATTCATTTTATGAGGACACTGCTGTTAAGTGGCTGGACATTGACAACGACGGTGATCTCGATCTTTTTTTGGGTTCAGGGGGAAACAATAACCCGCTCAAAAGCAGCGCCATGCAGGATCGTATTTATTTAAATGATGGCTATGGTAATTTTGAGGAAAAGCCGGATGCCCTGCCCATCAATGGGCTGAATACCTCGGTGATGGTTCCCTTTGACCTCGATGAGGATGGCGATTTGGATATGTTTGTGGGAAGCAGGAGTATTCCTAACAAATATGGTGTACCTCCTGTAAGTTTCATTTATCAAAACGACGGCCAGGGCAATTTCAAAAACATCACCCGAAACTATGCCCCTATGCTGGCTACCACCGGCATGATTACCGACGCACTGCTGGCGGATATCACCGGTAATGGACGCAAAGAGCTGATCCTGGTGGGGGAATGGATAGGTCCGGTGATTTTTGAGATCACCACAGACAAACTGGTACCACTTCGATCCAATTTAAATGCGTTTAAGGGCTGGTGGTACGCAGTGGAATCCAACGACATGGATGGAGATGGAGATCAGGATCTTATTTTGGGTAACCGGGGCGAGAATTTCTACTTTACCGGTACCCGGGAAGCCCCGTCAAAACTCTGGGTGTGGGATTTTGATAACAACGGAACCATTGAAAAAATCATCACGCGCAATGTCGGAGGAAAAGACATGCCGGTTACCCTCAAAAAAGAACTCACTGACCAGATTGTAAGCCTGAAAAAGAAAAACCTGAAACACACGGAGTATGCAGGCAAGTCGATCCAGGACCTGTTCGATGATGAAGTAATCAAAAAGGCGGTCGTGTACGAAGGTAACTGGTTCAGATCTGCCATAGCAGTTAATGAAGGAAACGGCCAGTTTACCATGAAACCATTACCCAAAGAGGTGCAGTTTTCCTGTGTGTCGGACATCTATTGCAGGGATCTCAATGGGGATAAGTTGCCTGATCTGATTTTAGGAGGAAATGATGCAGGTTTTACCCCGCAGTTCTCAAAGCTGGACGCAAGTTATGGCCATGTTCTTTTGAATCAGGGAGAAGGGCAATTCAAATGGATTGAAACCAAAAATAGCGGTTTGTTAGTAAAAGGTGATGTAAAACACTTTGAAGCACTAACAATAGGGAATGCACCTTTCCTTTTGATTACCATCAACAACAGTGCGCCTTTCTTGTATAAAATTAAAAGTGCTGAAGCCCTATGAGAAAGCCCATTTTTTTAAAGATACTACTCCTTTGGTATGTATTGCTGGCTTTGCATGGCCTGCCAGGCTGCAGTGACCGGCATGCCCCGAAAGCACAGTTCGTATTATTAACAAAAGATAAAACCGGCCTGCACTTCACCAACGAAATCATTCAAAGCCCTGAGTTCAATGTGTTCAACTATATGTACTTTTTCAATGGTGGTGGGGTTGCCGCCGGGGATTTTAACAACGATGGCTTCATTGATTTGTTTTTCACCAGCAACATGGGCGAAAACAAAATGTTTCTGAACGAGGGCAACTTTCAATTCAGGGACATTACCAAAGCTGCGGGTATGGCAGGCATGGAGGGTTGGACTTCCGGTGCCACTCTGGTCGATATCGACCATGACGGACTCCTGGATATTTATGTAAGCCAGGTTGGCGATTATCATATTCTTAAAGGAAAAAACCAGTTATACGTTTGCCAACAAATAAAAGACGGGATTCCTGTCTACCGGGATATGGCAGAGGCGTATGGCTTGGACCTGGTAGGTTTTTCCACACAGGCATCCTTTTTCGACTATGACCTGGATGGCGACCTGGACATGTTTCAGCTCAATCATTCCTTGCACCGGCATGGAACATTCGGGAAAAAAAAGATCTTTCAGAACACAGCCCATCCCTTGTCGGGCGATAAGTTAATGCGAAATGATAACGGTAAATTCGTAAATGTATCCCGTGAAGCAGGCATCCACAGCAGCGTAATCGGCTACGGACTGGGCATTGTTACCGGTGATATCAACAATGATGGCTGGCCTGATATGTATATCGGGAATGATTTCCATGAAAATGACTACCTGTATATCAATCGGCAAGACGGCACTTTCAAAGAAGTTTTGACCGGGCAAATGATGCATACAAGCCGTTTTTCGATGGGTGTCGATATGGGAGACATCAACAACGACGGAAATCCGGATCTTGTTTCCCTGGACATGCTTCCCTACGACCCTGTTATCCTCAAAAGCTCGCTGGGAGAGGATGGTTATGCTATTTTCCAGTTTAAACTGGGGCATGGCTATAACCATCAATATGCCAGAAACAACCTGCAGCTTAACAATGGTAACGGTACCTTTAGTGAAATTGCGCAATTCTCCGGTATTCATGCCACTGATTGGTCCTGGGCGCCTCTCTTTCTGGATTTTGATCACGACGGATATCAGGATCTTTTCGTAAGCAACGGCATCCCCAGGCGAATGAATGATATCGATTACATCAATTTCCGTATGAAAGCCAATGATATTGACCTGAAATCAGCACTTAACCCTTGGGACGGATCAGGTTTGGCGATTGTGGAAAAAATGCCCCGGATAAAGCTGCCAAACAGGTTTTTCAGCAACAAAAAAAATCTGCAATTCGAGCTTTTGGAGGAAACAATCATCAACAACCTGCCTTCCTTTTCCAACGGTGCTGCCTACGCTGACCTGGACAATGACGGTGACCTGGATATCATTGTCAACAACATTGAAGATGAACCTTTTGTCTATAAAAATCATACGGTAGAAAACGCTATGTTACAAAACAGTTTTTTAGCGTTTAAATTTTCCGGTCCACCGCTCAACCTTCAAGGTTTGGGGGCCAAAGTGGTGGTATTTAAGCAAGGGGACGTGTTAACCCGTGAAAATTTTCCAGTCAGGGGGTATCAATCCAATGTTCAACCGGGCGTACACCTTGGCATCGGTGATGCAGGACTTGTAGACTCCGTGTTGGTTATCTGGCCGGATCATCGCTATCAAAAGATAACGGAGCCTGCATTTAATCAAATGGATACCGTCCGCTGGCAACAGGAATTACCAAAATTTAATTTTAAGTGGATTAAGCACAAGGAAAACCCAGTGATAGATTTTGCAGACAAAACCGATTCTCTCAAATTATCCTACAGGCACGAAGAAAATAAATTCATCGAATTTAACCGGGAGGCTTTGATGCCCAACATGGTTTCATCCGAAGGGCCGGCTTTAGCTGTGGGAGATGTAAACGGGGATAACTTGGAGGATATATTTATAGGTGCTTCCAAAAGAAAAACCAGTGCACTGCTGCTGCAAACCAAAGATGGCAAATTCAGGCTCGCGACACCGGTGGCCCTGAAGTCGGACAGTATATACGAAGATGTCGACGCTATATTTACAGACATTGAAAACGATGGCGATCTGGATCTGGTGGTAGCCTCCGGGGGAAATGAATTCTCAGGAACCTCGGAATACCTGAAACAAAGGGCTTACATCAATGACGGAAAAGGGGAACTGAAGCGGCAGGATCTGTTTAAAGATGTCTATATGACCGCCTCTTGCGTTCTTCCGGCCGATGTTAACAACGACGGTTATACAGACCTGTTTTTCGGCGGGAGGGCGATACCCAGAAATTATGGTAAAATTCCCGATTCCTTTCTGTTTATCAACAATAAAAAAGGTGGATTTGAGGAAAAAACAGACCAATATCATAAGCAACTCAAAAAAATTGGCCTGGTGAAGGACGGGCACTGGGCTGATATCGATCATGACGGCGATCAGGATTTGCTTTTGGCCGTAGAATGGGAGCCCGTTAAAATTTTTGTCAACAACCTGCACAGCTTTTCATTGACTGAGGCCGGCAGCCAGAGGGGGTGGTGGAATTTTGTTCTGCCTTTTGATTTTGACCGGGATGGAGACCTGGATATAGTTGCTGGAAATGTCGGCAAAAATTCGAGGCTAAAACCTACCGATAAAGAACCGCTGCGCATGTACGTAGAAGATTTTGATGATAACGGGCAAATTGAACAAATCCTTACCTACTTCCTGGGAGAACGAGAAATCCCGTTTGCCAGCTATGCCGAACTCACAAGCCGGATGGTATCGCTGAAAAAGAAATATCTGTATGCCAATGATTTGGCGAAGGCTTCGCTTGAGGAGATATTTGGCAAAGAAAAACTAAAAACCGCACAGATGTTTGAAGCCAACAATCTCGCCAGCGGGATATTTGAAAATACCGGCAATGGCGAGCAATTTGTTTTTAAACCCTTGCCTGGCGCCGCTCAGTGGTCTACCCTGGAGGCAGGAATTGTTTATGACTTCGGTCCCGAACATGGGGAGCAGTTGGTGGTGGGTGGCAATTTTTACGACTGTAATATTGAAATGGGCAGATACGATGCCAATTTTGGTAACTTAATCGGTTTCAAAAATGGCCACTTTGACATACATCCATTGGGTAACCTGAAGATCATGGGGCAGGTTCGTCGCATCGAGGCTATTGAAATTGCCGGTTCGACACACTTCATCGTGGCCAAAAACAATGAACCACTACAAGTCATTCAACCTATCATCCGCTAAATGCGAGGAGTAGAATTTTCAGTGGTGCAAAGTGAGTTGACATAAATAATAGCACATTTTCGGTTAAATAAGCCAATCTTTGCATAATTTTACAGAATGAGTTAAAATGCCCTTTTTTTATGATAACCGTTTCAATCATGAGAACCAATTTCACAGTCAGTACACTGGTTTCGATGCTGTCTGTCTTCTTCCTGATAAGCTGTCAAAACAATCGAGGAAGCTACGACAAGGAAGCAGCGGCTAATCCCGAGCTTTTTCATCGATCACTAAAGCAACTGACCGATGTGATCGTCTACGATATTTTTTCCCCGCCGGTAGCCAGCAGGATTTATGCCTACCCAAGTATTGCCGCTTACGAGGTGATGATTCATGAAAACCCCGGTTATCAATCCATGGCAGGGCAGCTTCACGAGCTTACCGAAGTACCAAAACCGGAACCGGAAGCTGCTTATTGTTTTCCCCTGGCCAGTATACAGGCCTTTCTGACAGTTGGCAAAGCCCTTATATTTTCTGAGGAGAAAATGGATGAATTCAAAGACAAAATTTATCGAAGGTACAAGGATATGGGCGTTACCGGCCGCCTTTTTAACCGTTCTGTGGCATATGGCAACAAAGTGGCCGAACACATACTGGCCTGGGCTGACACCGATAATTACAAGGAAACCAGGACTTATCCAAAGTTCACTATCAACGATGACTCATCCAGATGGCAACCTACCCCTCCGGCCTATATGGATGCCATTGAGCCTCATTGGAACAAAATACGAACATTTCTTTTGGATTCTGCCGATCAGTATATTCCCAACCCACCTACCCCTTTCAGCTTGAAAAAAGAAAGCCAGTTTTATAAAGAGTTGATGGAAGTCTACGAAACCGGTAAAAACCTGACTGATGAGCAATCTGCCATTGCCGAATTCTGGGATTGCAACCCTTATATTTCCCACCAGCAGGGCCATGTGATGTTTGCGACCAAAAAGATCACTCCCGGTGGACACTGGATGGGCATCACGACCATTGCCACCCGGGTGGAAAAATCCGGCTTCATGGAAACCATAGAGGCTTACACCCTGGTTTCCATTGCCCTGGCCGATGCCTTCATCAGTTGCTGGGATGAAAAGTACCGGAGTGAATTGATCCGGCCTGAAACCGTTATCAATCAATACATTGACGAAAACTGGGCGCCATTATTACAAACCCCTCCTTTCCCTGAATATACCAGTGGTCACAGTGTCATCTCCGCCGCTGCAGCTACGGCGCTTACTCATTTATTCGGTGAACCCTTTCATTTTGTAGACACCATCGAGGTGGAGTATGGACTGCCTCCCAGAACATTCGCGTCATTTTTCCAGGCGTCAGACGAGGCGGCCATCAGCCGGTTGTACGGAGGCATCCACTACATGCCGGCTTGTAAAATAGGCGTGGAACAAGGCAGACAGGTAGGCAAATTTATCATCGATCATCTCATCACCTCAAGTCAAAATGCGGGGGTCCGGGAAAATGGAGAGGCGAAAAATGAGGAGGAATCTTCATAGACCTTAGACAATAGCGAAAGCCGGCATGCCTTGCTTTTGCATTTTCAGTTTTTATTGACAAATTTCAATCGTTTGCGGTATAATATTTTGATTTTATATAAGTATTCCATATGAATTTTTGAAATTTCTTTTTATTATTGGTAAGGGCCAAAAGCACCGTTACCACTACCGGTCTTAGTGTAAGGTTGGCTATATTGTTTTGATCAATGCTCATGCTTTCTACTTCTAAACCTAAGTCAATTTGCCTATGGAAACTTTCAACCTTAGTCCACTGGACCTTGGGATCATAGGGGTGTATATGCTGGGGATTGTCATCTATGGTATTAAAAAAGGAAAACAAAAAACTTCGGAGGATTATTTTTTAGGGGGCCGCACCATGACATGGCCTGTCGTAGGAATCGCCCTTTTTTCGGCCAATATCTCGAGCTCTACGCTGGTTGGTTTGGCGTCAGATGCGTTCCAGACCAATATCAACGTTTACAATTATGAATGGTATGCCGTGGTGATACTTATTTTCTTTTCCATATTCTTCCTCCCTTTTTATCTGAAGTCAAAGGTATATACCATGCCCGAATTTTTGGAAAGACGGTATGACAAAAGGTCGAGGTATTACTTTTCATTTATCACGATTCTGGGAAATGTAATGGTGGATACGGCGGCCGGCTTATATGTGGGAAGTATAGTTTTGAAATTATTGTTTCCTGAGATTTCGTCTTCCACCATCATCGTTATTCTGGCTGTAGCAGCCGCTGCCTACACGATACCCGGGGGGCTGAATTCTGTGATACAAACAGAAGTCGTACAGGCCATTCTCCTCATCATAGGTTCCTGTCTGCTTACCTATTTTGCTTATGATCGGTTGGGAGCCGGTTGGAACGGCATGATGGCCAAGCTGGATACCCTTTTGTCAAACGGAGAGGTCAACTTCGGCAACCGGGCTGCCGAGGGCAAATATATTCCGGAAAACTCCGGGGAGGTATTCAGTCTGGTAAGACCCATCAATGACGAATTTATGCCCTGGTGGGGCCTGCTTACAGGTGTACCGTTATTAGGGTTTTATTTTTGGGCTAATAATCAATTCATGGTGCAACGGGTGCTGGGCGCGAAGGATCTCAATCATGGACGATGGGGAGCCTTGTTTGCCGGGTTGCTAAAACTGCCGGTGATCTTTATTATGGTCGTACCGGGAGTACTGGCCCTGCTGTTATTTAACAAGCTCGACATTTCTTCATTGAATTATCCGCTGGCCTCTGGTGAAATGTGTAAAAATCTCGCCGATTGTCCTAACTTAACTTATCCTGTACTTTTGTTTCAATTACTGCCAACGGGGGTGTTGGGACTGGTGGTGGCTGGTCTGCTGGCGGCCATGATGTCATCGGTTTCGGCGACATTTAACTCGGCCTCTACGTTGATAACCATGGATTTTGTGAAACAAATGAGACCACAGATGACCAGCAAACAATTGGTAAGGGCAGGACAGATCGCTACGCTAACCCTTGTGGTGCTCGCTTCACTTTGGGTTCCTTATATCGAGCAGGTAAGTGATTCTTTATGGGGTTATCTGCAATTGGTCATTGCGTACACCAGTCCTCCGGTTGTGTCTGCCTTTGTGCTGGGATTGTTTTGGCAACGTGCCAACAGCAACGGTGCCATTTTAAGCCTGATTGTCGGTGGTTCGGCAGCATTGTTCATGATATTTTCCCAGGCCTATGATATTTTGCCCGGCCTTAACGAGTTACATTTTTTAATGAAAGCCAACTTATTGTTTGTGCTCAGTCTGTCAGTTCATGTAGTGGTAAGCCTGGCAACTTCCGCTCCCGACGCTGTTCAGATAAAAGGTTATACTTATAAAAGTGAATTATTCACAGAAGAAACAAAAGAACTGGCATCTTTGCCGTGGCACAAAAATTATCGTATCCTAGCCTTGTTTTTGTTGTTAATAACTGCTATTGTCGTAGGTATTTTTTGGTAACTAAATTTAATCGATATGTCTGTTTATTTAGGTGAACTCGTCGGAACTATGTTATTGATCATTTTAGGGGGTGGTGTAGTAGGCGGTGTGGTGCTGAAGGGATCAAAGGCTGAGAACTCCGGTTGGATTGTTATATGCATAGCCTGGGGGCTGTCTGTGGCTTTTGCCGTGTATGCAGTGGGCCATGTGAGCGGGGCACACATCAATCCTGCTGTAACACTGGCCCTGGCTTCGGTGGGTGAGTTTTCATGGAACCTGGTTCCGGGATATATTCTGGCGCAGGTTACCGGTGCTGCGGCCGGTGGTGCCATCGTTTGGATTCATTATTTGCCCCATTGGAAAAATACCGATGACAAAGCCGCCAAGCTTGCCGTGTTTTGTACTGCGCCTGCCATCCGCTCCAATTCGGCCAATTTTGTCAGTGAAATGATCGGTACTATGATTTTAACGTTAGGCCTGCTGTTTATCGGAGCCAATAAATTTACCGAGGGTCTTAATCCACTAGTAGTCGGTGGCCTCATCATGGTTATTGGCTTCGGCCTGGGTGGAACCACTGGTTTTGCCATTAACCCGGCCCGTGATTTCGGCCCCAGGCTGGCACATTTCCTGCTGCCAATCAACGGCAAAGGTCACTCGGACTGGTCCTATTCCTGGATACCTGTAGCTGGTCCCATGGTAGGCGGTGTACTGGGTGCCCAGTTGTATGTAGCCCTCTTTCAGGGAACAATTACCACTACATTTTTGATTATGGTGGCCGTGGCAGTCATCAGCATTGTTTTAGCCATTGTAAATGAAAAGAAAAAATTGTAACCTTTGTCGCAAATTCAACAGAGCATGCGTAACCAATTCATCATCGCCTTAGACCAGGGAACCACTAGCTCGAGGGCCGTTTTATTTAATCATACAGGCACCATTGTCGCTATTACCCAACAGGAATTCACACAAATATTTCCTAAGTCAGGGTGGGTAGAGCATGATCCCATAGAAATCCTTACTTCTCAATATGTCGTGCTGAACAGCCTGATCGAAAACAATAAAATCAGCCCGGCAGATATTGCCGCCATAGGAATTACCAACCAGAGGGAAACAACCGTGGTATGGGATAAAAATACCGGTAAGCCGGTATATAATGCCATTGTATGGCAGGATACCAGAACTTCAGACATTTGCCAAAGGCTGAAAGACGAAGGCCTGGAAGACTACATAAAAACCAATACAGGGTTAGTCATAGATTCGTATTTTTCCGGCACCAAGGTAAACTGGATACTCGAAAATGTGGAAGGGGCCAAAGAAAAGGCGGCAAACGGTGATTTGCTGTTCGGTACGGTAGACAGTTGGCTGACCTGGAATATGACGGGCAGGAAAGTACATGTGACCGACTATTCAAATGCCTCCAGGACTTTACTATACAATATAAAGGAATTGGCCTGGGATGAGCAACTTCTCTCCATTTTAAACATACCGCGTTCCATGCTTCCGGAGGTGAAGCCATCGGGTTACCACTATGGTGACTATGCAATAGATGGTCATAAGATACCTATAGCAGGCATTGCCGGTGATCAACAGGCGGCACTATTCGGCCAGGCCTGCTTTGAACCGGGCATGGCCAAAAACACTTACGGAACGGGTTGCTTCATGTTGATGAATACCGGGGATAAATTGCAGTATTCCGATAGCGGCCTGCTAACTACTATTGCCTGGGGCCTCGATGGCCAGGTACATTACGTGCTGGAAGGAAGTATATTTATAGCAGGCGCCGCGATACAATGGCTGAGAGATGGTTTAAAACTCATTGACACTGCCCCGGACTCAGAATATTTTGCCAACAAGGTAAAAGACAGCCGTGAAGTATACGTGGTTCCCGCATTTGCCGGGTTAGGTGCCCCTTACTGGGATATGTATGCCAGGGGTGCCATTTTTGGCCTTACCAGGGATACCGGTAAAAATCATATTATCAAGGCAACCCTTGAATCATTAGCTTACCAAACCAAAGATGTGCTTCATGCCATGGAGAAGGACTCGGGCATAAGTTTATCTGCCCTGAAGGTGGATGGAGGCGCGGCCGCCAACAATTTTATGATGCAATTCCAGGCCGATATCCTGGGGGTACCCGTGGAACGGCCCGAGGTGATAGAAAGTACAGCCATGGGTGCAGCTTTTTTAGCAGGCATAACCATTGGTTTATGGAAAAAGGAAGATATTATCAAAAATCGCATAATTGAAAAAAAATTCACGCCCGATATGTCTGAACCGCTAAGAGATCAACTCTATAAAGGCTGGCAAAAGGCAGTCGACAAGTCGATGGGATGGTTACAATGATATGAAAAGGTTTTCGTCTTTCGAACGCGCTGCGGTAATTGACCGGTTAAAAACCCACTATTACGACCTGGTCGTAATCGGTGGAGGTATTACCGGTGCGGGCATCGCCTTGGATGCCGCTTCAAGAGGGCTGAAGACGGCCCTTGTAGAAAAAAACGACTTTGCCTCCGGAACCAGCAGCCGGTCGACCAAATTGATTCACGGAGGACTAAGATACCTGAAACAGTTTGAAATTGCCCTGGTCAGAGAAGTGGGTATGGAAAGGGCCATTGTACATAAGCTTGCCCCGCATCTGGTGGTTTCTGAGAAAATGTTACTCCCTATTATCGAAGGAGGCACATTTGGCAAATTATTGACATCTTTCGGGTTAATGGTGTATGATGTGCTGGCAGGGGTAGAAAAAGAGGATCAGCGCAAAATGCTCAGCAAAGAAGAAACATTAGCTATCGAACCTTTATTGCCTGAAAAAATACTAAAGGGAGCCGGCCTGTACGCCGAATACCGGACAGACGATGCCCGTCTCACCATTGAAGTGCTGAAAACCGCTGCTAAATATGAATCTGACGCGATCAACTACATGAAGGCAAGTGATTTCACCTATAAGCACGAAAGGGTCACCGGCATTGTCGCAGAAGATATGCTATCCGGTGAAACTTTTAATATTCAATCGAAATACGTAGTCAGCGCAGCCGGGCCGTGGGTAGATGACCTCCGAAATATTAACCATTCCAAAAAAGGCAAAAGACTTCATCTCACCAAGGGTGTACACATCGTATTGCCACATCATAAATTCCCGGTAAAATATTCCCTGTATTTCGATGTGCCCGATGGCCGCATGGTTTTTGCTATCCCAAGAGGCAAAATTACCTATGTAGGTACCACCGATACAAATTATCCGGGCAATAAGGACCACGTAGTGCCCCATACTGAAGATGCCCAATACCTGATCGATGCCATCAACCATATGTTTCCTGATATCCATGTGGAAATTAATGATATCGTCTCGAGCTGGGCGGGTGTCAGACCCCTGATTCACGAGGACGGTAAATCCGCCTCTGAATTATCCCGCAAAGATGAAATATTCGAGTCCTCTACCGGCTTGATTTCTATCGCCGGGGGCAAACTGACCGGCTACAGGAAAATGGCCCAAAGAGTCGTGGATATGGTGGCGGAGAAACATGAAGAGGAATATGGCAAAACTTTCAAAAAATGTCTTACCGACAAAATCGTGTTAAGTGGTGGTGTATTTGAAAATACAGCAGATGTGAACGCCTACATCGTCCACGTTTTGGAGCGAATAAAAACTTTTGGGTTGGATTTGCACGACGCCACATACCTGGTAAGTAACTACGGTCGTCAAACTGACAAAGTCCTTGAAAAGTTTCTGGAATTGAAAGATAATGACGCCCTCCTGAGGTTGACCAAAGCTGAATTATGGTTCACTTTAAACCACGAAATGGTCCACAGGCCACAGGATTTTATTATCCGAAGGACTGGCAGGTTATATTTCAAAATAGAAAACCTTAAAGCCCTTGTGGACCCTGTAATTGACGAGTTTGCCAATTATTTTAACTGGGATGCCATTCAAAAACAACAGGAAAGAGACCAAATAAACATCGCCATATTCGAAGCCTGTAATTTTAAACCGGAAAATAGCTGAGAAGGTATATTAAAAAAAGATGAAAAAAGTTTGGTGGAAAGAAAGCATCGTATACCAGATTTATCCGCGCAGTTTTAAAGATACCGACAACGACGGAATCGGTGACATTCGAGGTATCATCCAAAAACTGGATTATATCAGGGATCTCGGGGTCGATGTTATATGGCTTTGCCCTGTTTACCGGTCCCCTAACGATGACAACGGCTATGACATCAGTGACTACACTGATATCATGGAGGAATTTGGCACCTTGGATGATTTTGATGAATTATTAAAGGAAGCCCATAGCCGGGATCTGAAAATCATTATGGATCTGGTAGTCAATCATACGTCTGATGAACATCCGTGGTTTGTAGCCTCTCAAAAATCAAAAAACAGTCCATACAGGAATTATTACCACTGGAGAAAAGGCCGTGCAGGCAAGGCACCCAATAACTGGCCATCGTTTTTCAAAGGCTCAGCCTGGGAACGAGGCAAAAACGACAGTGAATACTATCTACACCTTTTCTCAAAAAAACAGCCGGATCTCAACTGGGAGAATTCAGCGGTCAGGAAAGAAGTTCACCGTATTATGAAATTCTGGCTTGACAAGGGGATTGACGGCTTCAGAATGGATGTCATTTCACTGATCTCCAAGGATATCGGATTCCCTGACACTGATTACGAAGATTTTTATGATGTCATAGACCATGTATATGCCAATGGTCCCCGCGTACATGAGTTTATCAGGGAAATGTATGAAGAAGTGCTTTGCCACTATGATGTTATGACCGTAGGCGAAGGCCCGGGCATCACACCCGATACAGCCAATCTGTATGTTGGTCATAGCAGGAAAGCACTAAACATGATTTTCCATTTCGGTCACTTACACCTTGGAAGCAACAAAAACGGCAAGTACGATGTGGTACCCTGGGACCTCAGGGAGTTTAAAAGTGTATTTAATATTTGGGATGAGGCGCTGGCCGGTGAGGGCTGGAATAGCATTTTCCTGGGCAATCACGATTTTGCCAGGATGGTCTCCAGGTTTGGTAATGACGCCCGATACAGAAAAGAATCCGCTAAATTACTGGCCATACTGTTGCTTTCCATGCGTGGCACAGTCTTCCTGTATCAGGGCGATGAAATTGGCATGACCAACGTCGCCTTTCCCTCCATTGAAGATTACAATGATATTGAGACTATCAGCAGTTACCGGGAAGCCGAGCGGGCCGGCAGGGATATGGACGAATTTTTGAAAATCATCCATGATCGAAGCCGCGATAACGCCAGAACCCCCATGCAATGGAACCATAGTGAAAATGGTGGCTTTTCTAAAACAACCCCCTGGCTTAAGTGTAACCCTAATTACAGGCACATCAACGTGGCTGAAAATGAGGGTGATCCTGATTCAATTTTAAATTTTTATAGAAGAATGATCAGGTTTCGTAAAAATCACAGCCTATTGGTTTACGGTGGGTTCCAACTGTTGATGGAAGACGATCCGGATTTATTCGTTTACAAAAGATTTGATAAAAACCTTGAGATACTAGTGGTTTTAAATTTTTCTAATAAAAAAAGAGAATTAACTTTGGACGCCCATGGGTCTAGGGAGTTGATTTGTCTTTTGTCAAATTACGACAAACCGGTTAGCCAACAAGGTAATACTTTCCTGCTAAGACCCTGGGAAGGTAACATTTACAAAGTTTTAAACCTATGAGCAACGGTAACGATTTATTATGGGGCATTGATCTGGGCGGAACCAAAGTGGAGGGAGTGGTCATCAAACAGTGTAATCCGCCAGAGGTGATTTTCAGAAAACGGATCGCTTCGGAGTCGGCCAAAGGCTATCATCATATAATGGGCCGAATCCGGACTTTGATTAACCAGATAGCCGAAGAGGTAAATGCCCGCCCTGAAGCCATCGGAATAGGCACGCCAGGCACTTTGGATCCACATGAAGGGGTGATGAAAAACAGTAACTCCACCAGCCTCAATCAGCAACCACTTAAAAGGGATTTGGAAGATCTGCTGGGCATCCCGGTAAAAATGGCCAACGATGCCAACTGCTTTGCGCTCGCTGAGACCAGGATGGGGATTGTTCCCGAACTAATGCCCGATGCCCGTGTTGTTTTTGGTGTAATCATGGGAACAGGCGTTGGAGGAGGCATTGTAGTTGACAATAAAGTTATCAATGGCAGGCAGGGTATTGCCGGTGAATGGGGGCATATTTTTCTGGACGAATCCGGTGGGAAGTGTTATTGCGGGAAGTCGGGCTGTGTTGAAACAGTGCTGGCAGGGCCATCGTTGGAAAAATATTATCATGAACAAAGCGGTAAAAATACCAGTCTGAAAGATATACTTACAGGCTATGAAGACGGGACTGATCCGGCCGCAAAAAAAACGATGGATAGACTCATTCATTATTTTGGCTTAGGGTTATCGAATGTTGTAAATATCCTCGATCCTGATATCATCGTCATTGGTGGCGGTGTAGGCAATATCGACTTATTGTACAAGGACGGCCCCAAAGCCATTAAGAAGCATGTATTTGATACAAATAAGGGATTTCATACGGTGATTGCCAAGCCTAAGCTGGGAGACAGTGCGGGGGTGTTTGGGGCGGCATTTTTGGTGGAGTGAGAGGGGGTGGCAATTGTTAATTGACAGTGAACAATTGACAATTGGTCAGTGAGATGGGGTATGAGTGTAGAGTTTAGGTATATTTTTGGTGACTTTTTGTGGCTTGGTGGCTCTGTGGTGAAAAATGGTTAACCACAAAGGCACCAAGCCACAAAGCATTTTGTTGAAATGTTGTGTAACAGCCATGGGACGATTGCGCTATTTAAAGGCTTCTTGTTTAGTCGGCGGTTGGAGGGGGGCCGTCGGGTAATATGGGGTTGTATTTGTAGTCACCTTTTCTTTCATTGAACTCTGCCCGCATGTCTTTCAGGAGTTGTTCATCTTCAAACAGGTCTATCATGGTCATGGATAATGCTTTGGAGGCATAGATCATTCCTTTGTGACCGATGGACATTCCTCCACAGGCGACCACTGCCCAGGAGTGCCAGGGGGTATCTTTAGGGGCAGTGGTGACTGACAAGCGTATCTCAGGCACCAGCCAGCTTACATCACCCACATCGGTGGAGCCACCCCGGGGGTGTTCTTTGGTAGCTTCCAATGGTTTGATGGTAGCATCCATGCCTACCTGGGGTTTATTCGTGGCTGCCTGGATTTTTTTACCAAATGCGATTTCCTCATCAGTGTAAGTGATATCCCCCAGGTACTCGAGGTTTTTCTGAAGGGCAGTACCACCTGCACGGTTGACCAGCACTTCGTGCAAACCTGACACCAGGGTGATTTTGTAGTCGACGTTGGCCATGATGGCGGCTCCTTCCGCGATTCTTTCCACCCGTTTCCAAACTGTTTCCATGCCTTCTCTTTTGGTATCTCTGACCCTTGTCCAGATTTTTGTATAATCGGGCACCACATTCACCACATCACCTCCATGCTGGATATGATAATGAATACGTACTGTCGGCTGAATATGCTCGCGGAGGTAGTTAATCCCCGTGGCATAAAGTTCCAGACCATCTGAGGCACTTCTTCCATTCCACGGGTCTGAAGAAGCGTGCGCAGCCTGACCGTAGAATTCCACGACGAAATCGACCAGGGCAAGTGAGCTTTGAACATTACTTTTGGTTTCCGCAGCAGGGTGCCAGTCGAGACAGGCGTCCAGGCCGTCAAACAAGCCTGCCCTGGCCATCCACAACTTGCCAAAATATTTTTCTTCTGCCGGTGTACCATAAAACTTTACGGTACCTTTCAGTTTTCCTGTTGCCATCATCTCTTTGATAGCAACAGCCGCCGCAAGACTCCCCACCCCAAAAAGGTTATGGCCACATCCATGCCCGGCCCCTCCTTCATTGATGGGTCTTTTTTCGGGTAATGCCTGTTGTGAAAGGCCCGGTAAGGCATCGTATTCTCCCAGTATGCCAATAACCGGCCTCCCGGATCCATACGTGGCGACAAAGGCAGTAGGCATATCTGCCACGCCCCGATCGACTTCAAATCCCATTGACTCGGCATAATCCGCCAAAACTTTTGCTGATTCGGTTTCTTCAAAGGCCGTTTCTTCAAACGCCCATATCTGATCACTCATCCTGATCAGCTCCTCTGATTTACTATCCAGCCATGCGATAACCTCTTTCTTCTTGGGTGAAGTTTTTGATTTTTTCTGGGCATAGGTGCCAGTAAGTGATAAGAAGATCAATGTGGTGGAAATCAGGATTTTTTTCATCGTATAACTCAATGTGGTTTATTGTGAATTGGTGTACCGAAAGAGGTGACCCGATCGTACGGAACTCTCACCCCGGTAAAGCAAATATAATAAACTTTCACCATATTGGATAGGCGCCCACCGGACATGGCTGTTGCACAACGTTTTCGACAAAATACTTAGTGTCTCTTTGTGTCTTGGTGCCTTCGTGGTGAAAAATGGTGAACCACAAAGGCACCAAGACACAAAGAGACACGGAGGTTTTCACCTGTAAAACAGAGGCACATGCATAAGTTTTGCAACACCTAAGTCCCGCTTGTGCTATTGTGTATTTTTCTCCGGAAAGCTTGCAGTGTTTTTTATAACAATATCAGGCAGCAGTCTCAGTTTGTTGCTTTACCACTCTTCCTTTTTGTTTTTTACTCCATAAATAGATGCCTAAAAAGATAAATATGAGCAAGCCGGGTAAATAAGCCATCAACCGAAGTATCTGGCCACCTGCCATATCCAGGTCCATAAATACGCCCATCACCGGCAATACGATCGAAGCAGATAACATCCCCAAACCACCCATCACCGACAAGCCTAAAGCCCCGCTTTCAGGCACATTTTCAGCAACAAAGCCTAACATGGTAGGCCAGAAATAACAAATGCCTATGGCGAAAACACCCGCGGCGGCAAAAGTCATGGCGCCTTGTGCATAGCTCAACCATAGCAGCCCCAGGCAGGAAAATATCGCTGAAAACAGCAGTACCCCACTATTACTCAATTTGTGAACCACAGGCCCTGCAAAGGCCCTTCCCAAGGCCATGATACCATTGATAAAAGCTAAAACCAAAATGGCCGAAACACCGGTTTCTACCAGTAGAGAAGATATCCTTTGGTTGGTGGCCAATTCTGTGGATGCTGTCAACAACATACAAAAACCCATCAAAATAAACAAAGGCGTTATAATGGCCTTCCACATATCTGCCGTAGATACACCCATTTGAACCCGTTCTGTTTTGGGCATGTTCTGGCCAAAAAACAGGTAACCGTAAATAATTAAGGGAATAAACAAAATACCCACCAATATTTGCCAGCCTAAGTTCATCACGTCCATCACAAGGTAGGCTACTACACTACCGATAACAATTCCTCCGGGAAACCATACATGGAACCTGTTAAGCATTTTAGTTTTCTCCCGGGGATACATTGTAGCTACCAGCGGATTACACGCAGCTTCCACCATACCGTTGCCCAGGCCGACAAGCAGGGTTCCTATGAATAAAGTAATAAAATCCGTCGCTAAGATTGTTACCAAAATGCCAGCCAGATGGCCGATAAAGGCCAGCCACATGATTTTTTTCATCCCAAATATATCGACCAGCGGTCCTCCGATGACCATAGCCACCGTAAATCCCCAGAAGGCAGGCCCGAACGCAAACCCCAGTTCTTCGCTGGTAAGGCCAAAATCACTGCCAAATACAGTTTCCAGCCTTGCCCGGATCGCAAAGGTCATAGAAGTAACAATCAATGCTATGCAACTTGCATAAAAAAGTCTATTCTTGTTAATTTGGTCTCCCATAATGTTAAAAAGGTTAGTTGCAAAAATTTTTAAGAATTTGAAAAATAAAATTATGAATTTTTACAATTTAAGCAAATATTTGATTTTTACCCCAGCACCAAATAAAATTTTCCCATATTTGTGGAATTAAAAATTGAAATAATATTATCCATTATAAAAGAAAATAATAAATTTATCCCGTTTGTTGGTAATGAATGCCATTTTACCTAATCTAAATTCACTTATGAAACCAAAGAAAATACTTCTTCCGAAATTAATTTGCTTGATAATAACTTTGATCTTTGCCAATTGTCAGCAACAGCAAAAAGAAACGAATCAAACTACCGAATCCGATACTTCTACAGAATCAGCAACCTCAGCATCCCCGGTGGATAACACGCTTACTGCCGGGGAGAAAGAACAGGGCTGGAAATTACTGTTCGATGGTCAAACCACTGCCGGATGGCGGAATTTTAAAAGTACCGGGATTGGGCCGGCCTGGAAAGTAGAAGACGGAACATTAACCCTCGTCACCGGGGGTGATGAAAAAGGGGGCGATATCATAACAGATCAGACGTACGAAAACTTTGAGTTGTCACTCGAATGGAAAATTGCCGAAGGTGGCAACAGTGGGATTATTTATCACGTGCTTGAAGAGGAACAGTACGACCGGGTCTGGCAAACAGGTCCTGAAATGCAGATACTGGATGATGATGGTCATCCGGACGGTAAAATTGTAAAGCACCGCGCCGGGGATTTATATGACCTGATCGAATGTGAAGTGGTTACCGTAAACCCACCCGGTGAATGGAACAAGATACGCCTGATTTCCGATAACGGCCGTGTAGAGCATTGGCAAAACGGGCGTAAAGTGGTAGAATTCAATATGGATGATCCATCATGGCAAACACTGATAGCCGGTAGTAAATTTAAAGACATGCCGGGGTTTGGAACATCTAAAAAAGGTTATATCTCCCTGCAAGATCATGGCGACAGGGTTTGGTTCAAAAATATCAAGATCAGGCAACTCTAGGTCATAGACAATGTCCCCCGATATTGTGTGACTAAAAATGCTTGGTCGTTTCCTCAATTAAAATCTTGACTATGAGAAATTTTTTTACATCAATAACCTTGGTACTACTGGTTTTGGGCGTATCCTCCTGCGATCAGGCAGTACAAAGAGATAAAAAAGTACTGGTCTTCAGTAAAACCGAAGGCTTCCGGCATTCTTCCATTGAGCCTGGCATTCAGGCAATTACCAGGTTGGGCCAGCAAAATGGTTTCCAGGTAGACACCACCGAAAATGCCGGAAATTTCAATGAAGAAAACCTTCGGCAATATAGCGCTGTGATCTTTTTAAACACTACCGGCGACGTGTTGAATCCTTACCAACAGGCAGATTTTGAGCGGTATATTCAGGCCGGAGGAGGTTATGTGGGTATCCATGCCGCTGCTGACACAGAATACCACTGGCGGTGGTATGGGAAGCTGGTAGGTGCCTATTTCAATGGTCATCCGAACAACCCCAATGTTCGTGATGCCAGGCTTGAGGTGCTGGACAAAAATCACCAGGCCACCGGCATGCTGGAAGATGAATGGAACAGAGCCGATGAATGGTACAATTACAAATCCATTAACCCGGAGATCAATGTGCTGATCAATCTGGATGAAAGCTCATATGAAGGGGGTACCAACGGTGAAAATCACCCTATTGCATGGTATCATGACTATGATGGAGGAAGGGCATTTTATACCGGTCTGGGCCATACCAATGAGTCTTTTAGCGAAGAAAAATACCTCGAACACCTGCTGGGAGGAATCACCTATGCCATGGGAGATCAAAAACCGTTGGATTACGGCAAAGTAACCACTTACCGGTTACCCGAGGAAAACCGGTTCACCAAAGTCGTGTTAACATCCAACCTCAATGAACCGACAGAAATGGCCGTATTAAGTAATGGGAAAGTCTTGTTTACAGAACGTCGCGGGGCTGTAAAAATGTATGACCCGGAGCTGGATACCGTCAAAGTATTAGCTACCATACCGGTCCATACAGCGTT
The DNA here is from genome assembly GCA_022360015.1 of Cytophagales bacterium. GTDB lineage: Bacteria > Bacteroidota > Bacteroidia > Cytophagales > Cyclobacteriaceae > Agaribacillus. Next base: position 104,341 of record JAKSDQ010000214.1, on the reverse strand, counting down.
TGAAGATGGACTCATGGGACTGGCCCTAGATCCTGATTATGATAACAACCATTGGATATATTTGTATTACAGTCCGGCGGGTGAAACACCGGTGCAACATCTATCCAGGTTTGAACTGACAGGTGATCACCTGAATATGGACAGTGAAATCATTGTGTTGAAGGTGCCGGTACAAAGGGATGAATGCTGCCATACAGGCGGTTCCATAGAGTTTGGCCCTGACGGAAACCTGTTTTTGTCCACCGGTGATGATACCAATCCTTTTAAAAGTGATGGGTTTGCCCCTATTGACGAAAGGCCGGACAGACGACCCTGGGATGCCCAGAGAAGCTCCGGAAATACGAATGACCTGCGTGGTAAAATACTGCGAATCCGCCCGGAAGCAGACGGCACCTATACTATTCCGGAAGGCAACCTTTTTCCTAAAGACGATCCTTTATCAAAACCTGAAATATATGTGATGGGATGCCGCAACCCCTACCGCATTTCTATCGACCAAAAGACTGGCTATCTTTATTGGGGAGATGTTGGTCCTGACGCCGGCGAAGAAAAGCCTGAAAGGGGCCCGAGGGGCCATGATGAGGTCAACCAGGCCAGGGGGGCCGGATTTTTCGGGTGGCCCTACTTTGTGGGAGACAATAAGGCATATCTCGACTATGACTTTGCCACTGAAAAGTCAGGAGCCCTGTTTGATGTGAATAAACCGGTTAACCTGTCTGTCAATAATACCGGAAGAAAAGAGCTACCTACCGCCCAACCTGCATTTATCTGGTATCCCTATGCGGCCTCCCCGGAGTTTCCCATTGTCGGCGAAGGCGGAAGGAATGCTATGGCCGGGCCTGTTTTTCATAAAGAAGATTTCACAAATCCGGAAAGCAGCTTTCCGGATTATTTCGATAAAAAACTTATCATCTATGATTGGATCAGGGACTGGATAATGATTGTGACTATGGATGAAAATGGTGATCTGCTGAACATCGATCCCTTCATGGCAGGTACCGCATTTAATAATATCATTGATATGCAGTTTGGGCCCGATGGATCGCTTTATGGAATAGAATATGGACAGAAATGGTTTAGTCAAAATGAAGACGCAACACTCTTCCGGATTGATTACAATGGAGGAAACAGGCCACCGGAAGTGAAAATTATGGCCGACAAAACCGTAGGCGCAGCGCCGTTATCAGTAAATTTCACCTCAGAAGTGATAGATTATGACAATGACGAGGTAACTTACAACTGGAAATTTATGGAGAAAGGGAACAATCCGGCCACTGAAGAAAATCCCTCATTTACCTTCCCCGCTGCAGGTATTTATCAGGTGAAACTAAAGGTCACTGATGCGGCAGGCAATGAAAGTACGGATCAGCTTGAAATCAAAGTAGGGAATGAAAAGCCGGATGTTCAAATAGCTTTTGACGGCAACCAGACATTTTATTTTGACCGGAGATCGATTGATTATACCGTCAAAGTCAACGACCTGGAAGATGGAAGTACTGAAGATGGAAGCATTTCCGGCGAAGACATCTATTTGACCATAGACTATCTCGATCAGGGATTTGATAAAACCCTGATTGAGCAGGGACACAAATCCGGCCAGGAGTTTTCAAAATTTATGGTTGGAAAAAGGCTCATGGAAGGCAGCGATTGTAAATCATGTCATCAAAAAGATGAAAAGTCTATAGGCCCTTCTTACATGCGAGTGGCCGCCAAATATAAACAAGATGATATGGGCTATCTGGCCGGTAAAATCATTAACGGTGGCGGCGGTGTCTGGGGTGAACAAGCCATGGCAGCCCATCCACAGATCAGCCAGCCTGATGCAGAACAAATGGTTTCATACATTTTGTCGCTGGATGATAACAAAAACAGGCCTCCGGGATTGCCATTGTCGGGCAATTTCAGTTTCAAAGAGCACCTGAAAACACCCATGAAGGGAACTTATTTTATCAAGGCCTCCTACACTGATACAGGGGGTGGTAAAATAGGCCCTCTTAGTACAGAGAAGACCCTGGTGTTACGCAGCCCAATGGTTTCTGCTATCAAATATGATGATCAAGCTGAAACAATGACCTTCGAAATTCCGGACACTAAATTGGAGTTAGTGGTCTTTATGCATGGTTCCTACACAAGGTTTGATGACATAGATCTCACCGGTGTCACAAGCGTCACCCTGATAGTAGGCAAAGACGAAAGACTCAAAGGTGGTGAAATTGAGCTAAGAACCGGTAGCCCTGACGGCTCTCTCCTGGGAAAAGTATCCGTCATGGAAAATAATATGGGTTATCCCGCCACCATCAATCTCGAATCACCCCAGAAGGGGACCCATGACCTTTACTTTGTTGGGAAAAATCAGGATAACACCGGGCCCGTTTGTATGGTAATCAGTATCCTTTTTAATTTTCAAAACACTGTTAAGTAGGAATTTACAATTGATAATAGACAATTGACAATGATAACTGAAGTTTGTTACCCAATAACTGTTAGTTCCCCATTGTCAATTGTTCATTGTCCATTGTAAATTATTTACTCCGTTTTTTCTTTTTGTAAGTTCTTTTTTTATGGCCGTTTTTAAGAGGTCTGGGGTTGTAAACAGGGCCTTCACCGATGTGGGCGGGTAGTTTTACCTTTCTTATTTCATGGCCGATCAGTTTTTCAATCCTCTTGAATTTACTCTGTTCACTTTCATTGATAAATGTAAAGGCTATGCCCGTTGTTTCTGCCCTTGCCGTACGGCCTATGCGGTGGATGTAATCTTCGGCATCGGGTGGTACATCGTAGTTAATGATAAGACTGATGCTTTCAATATCAATACCCCTCGACAGGATATCAGTGGCCACCAATATTTGCAATTCCCGGTTCCTGAATCTCCTTAAAACATCCTCTCTTTCCTCCTGCTCCAGGTCAGAGTGAATTTCTTCAGACCGGAATTTCAGTTTTTTCAGGCTTTTATTGATACGTTTTACATTGGCCTTGGTAGAACAAAATATGATGATGCTTGGCAATGGTTTTGCCGAGATCAGGTGAGTGACCAGGTCAAGTTTTTGGTGATCATAGACTGAAAAAGCCGCATGAAACAATCCTTCAGCCGGTTTGGAAATGGCTATGTCGATTCTGAACGGATCATGCAGTATTTTTTCTGCCAATTGTCTGATTTTCGGAGGCATAGTGGCCGAAAATAACAGGGTTTGCCGCTTTTCAGGAAGTTGTCTGACGATTTTCATCAGATCGTCAAAAAAACCCATATCCAACATCCGGTCCGCCTCATCCAGAATCAAATGTCGCAGATTCCCGAAGTTTACATAACCTAAATTGAGGTGGGTAATAATTCGGCCGGGCGTTGCGATGATGATATCAGCGCCCTGGGTGAGGGCAGCTTTTTCCCGGTTAAAAGTATTTCCATCACCTCCCCCATACACTGCAATGGAACTGATAGGGGTGAAATATGAAAACCCTTCCAACTGCTGATCGATCTGCACCGCCAGTTCCCGTGTCGGTACAATTATAAGGGTACTAATATTATCGGATGCCTGTCTGATAATATCATCCATGACCGGCAACAAAAACGCGGCCGTCTTGCCCGTACCGGTTTGCGCGCAGGCGATCAGATCCTTTTTCTCCATAACGGCCGGGATGGCCTGTTGTTGTATAGGAGTTGGCTGTTTAAACCCCATAGCTGATAGTCCGTCGTACAACTCCTCACTAAAATTAAAATCTTTAAACTCCAATGTCTATCTTGTTATTTTTTACAAATTAACTAACTATTACCAGATATAACCCTCAGTTTTCCCGACAAATTCTCAAATGTAATTAATTTTGTTTCACCTAACAACTCGCCATCCATCTCAACCCCAAACGATTCAGGAGCAACAACAGAAAGTTTTTGGGTATTTACTATTTTCACTTCCTTATTATTTATAAAACTACCGTCAAACAGTTTAAAAAAGTTCCTTATTACGCTTAATTTGTTAATTTTCCCAACCACTGTTAAAGACAAAAGGCCGTCATCGTACCTGGCGTGGGGAGCCATCATCATGCCTCCTCCATTGAATTTGCATATAGCTATACTCATAGCAAAAACTGATAGCCTCCATTCATCTGAAACGCCTGTGTCGATGACTAAATCTACCGGCCGGTAGCGAATCAGCGATATGATCATTGCCAATAGGTAATAGTATTTGCCATGAAAAGTTTTTCCGGAAATCAACCTGGTATTTTTAACCACTGACGCATTAAAACCTATACCGGCGATGTTCAGGTAATAATGCGTAAATGCTCCTTTTTCGGTAGTTAGGCTTATTTTTCCTATGTCTTGCAATAACGTCCGGTTGGTACGCAAATTTTTAATAGCTTCTTTGTATTGCTTACTGATATTATGCGACCTAATCCAGTCATTCCCGGTGCCGGCGGGAATCACACCCACTGTTACCTCGCTGGGATCCGGGATAGTTTCATGGCCAAATATGCCATTTACAATTTCATTCAATGTACCATCACCGCCTACCCCTAATATTTTCCGGTAGCCGTTCTGCAAAGCGTTTTTTGTCAGCAAAATGGTGTGACGTTCATAATTTGAAAAGCAAAAATCGAATTCAATTTCCTGAATAAGTAATTCTTTTTTAATTTTACGCCATCTATTTCTGACCCTGCCACCTGCTGCCACAGGGTTTACAATTACAAACCAGGTCTTCGTTTTTAAACTTTTTGTGTTATATTGGTGGCTTGACAAAAATTTGAAGTATTAAAAGCATCTAAAATACTATTTTTTATTAACAATTTATTAAAGAGATTGCATAAAAATTGGTATGACTAACTTCTAAATTAACAAAGATCGACCCAAAAACAAAACTAGATTAATGTCGAGAATAATAATTATTTCTAACCGTCTGCCGGTTTCAATTATTGAAAGTGATGGAGACATTAATTTGAAACCTAGCGCAGGAGGGTTGGCAACCGGTTTAAAATCTTTAAACACGGAAAAGGAAATAATTTGGCTGGGCTGGCCGGGCATTATTACCAGCGACACTTCGCTGCAGTCAAAAATCACAGATAAACTAAAAGCGCTTGGCATGTACCCTGTTTTTTTGTCTCAGGAAAAATATGACAAGTATTACAAGGGATTCAGCAATGAAACGCTGTGGCCCTTATTTCATTACTTTCAGCAATATACCATGTACATGACCAGCTACTGGTTGGCATACAAAGAAGTGAACATGATATTTGCCGAGAAATTATTTAAAATTGCCGAGCCCGATGACATATTCTGGGTTCAGGACTATCATTTAATGCTGGTTCCGAGACTCATCCGTGAGAAATACAGGAAAGCTTCCATAGGTTTCTTTTTACACATACCCTTTCCGTCTTATGAGCTATTCAGGACCCTGCCATGGCGAAGTGAAATTCTGGAAGGTGTACTCGGTGCGGATCTTGTCGGTTTTCACACATATGACTATGTCCGGCACTTTTTGAGTGCTGTCAGCAGGATTTTGGACCTCAACCATCACTTTTTGGGACGTGTAACATTGCATGACCGGATCGTTGATGTCGACAGCATGCCTATGGGGATCGATTATGATAAATTTGAGCGGGCAGTCTACGATAGTGAGACACAAAAGGAAATAGCAAGATATAAAAAAACCATCAGCAAGGACGAGAAAGTCATACTCGCTATCGACAGGCTCGACTATTCCAAGGCATTGCCAAAACGGCTCAAGGCCTTTGACCGCTTTCTGGAATGGTACCCGGAATACAAAAGAAAGGTCACCCTGGTCATCATTCTGGTACCTTCACGATCTACCGTACCCCAGTATCAAAGCTTAAAAGACGAGATCGACCTGGCAGTGGGCAAAATCAATGGAAAATGGGGTACTTCCAACTGGACACCAATACATTACTATTACCGTTCATTCCGCTTCTCAAGGCTGGTTGCCTGGTATCATATTTCCCCTATTGCCCTGGTAACCCCTTACCGGGATGGGATGAACCTGGTTTCCAAAGAATACATCGCCACCAAAACCGATGGTAAAGGGGTGCTGATCTTAAGTGAAATGGCAGGCTCGGCCAAGGAGCTGACCAGCGCTTTGCAGGTAAACCCCAACAGTACCGCCAGCATAGTCGATGCCTTGTACAATGCCATTAACATGCCGGAGGAGGAGCAGATTACCCGCAATAAAAGGATGAAGAAAATCATTCAGCGCAATAATATAAATACCTGGGCTAATAATTTTTTAACAAGACTAGAAGATTTGAGAAAGCTTTCGGACAAACTACTTGAAAAGCAATTCGACGATAGTGCGGAGGAATTGCTATTAAAAGACTATAATCTCGCTACTAAAAGGTTAATTTTTCTTGATTATGACGGTACGCTTGTTGGTTTCAAAAATGACCCGATGAAGGCCAAGCCAACGGAAGAGTTACTGGATAACCTTAAAAAACTAACCGGCAACGATAAAAACAACGTGGTTATTATCAGTGGCAGGGATAAGAATACTCTTGAATCCTGGTTTCATCACCTTCCTGTCAACTTAATTGCCGAACATGGGGCCTGGTGCAGAAATATCGAGGATCAATGGTGTCAGATGACAGCGCTGAAAGATGACTGGAAGGCTGGTATTAAAGCATTCCTGGAAGCCATTGTCGATCGAACACCTGGTTCTTTTATAGAGGAAAAAAGCTATTCGATCGCCTGGCACTACAGAAAGCTTGACCCCGGACTGGCTGAGATCAGAAAACATGAGCTAATGGAAAACCTGAACCTGAGGATTTCAGGGACAAACCTGCAACTGATGGAGGGAAATAAGGTGTTGGAGATCAAAGACAACAAGGTAAACAAAGGGCTTGCTTCCACATCCTGGTTGGAAAAAGATGAGTGGGACTTTATCATGGCCGTCGGGGATGACTACACTGACGAGGATACTTTTAAGGCAATGCCTGATAAAGCCTACACATTAAAGGTTGGCTTTACCGCCACCGCGGCTAAGTACAATATCGATACGGTTAGCGATGTTCAGAAGCTTTTGACAAAAATGACAAGTCTGTAAAAGCGCTCGAAGTTGGTGATTGCTTTTTTGATGTATACGGAGCGCTTTGTAAAGCCGTACCGCTAGGTATCTAGCATGAATGCTTTGTGCCTTTGTGCCTCCGTGGTGAAAAGAGGTGAACCACAAATACACCAAGAGACACAAAGAATTTTGTCGAAAATGTTGTGCAACAGCTAAGTTCCCCTTATGCTGGTTTAAAAGTCATATCCCGTTGACAAAGTTGGGTAAATCCAGTTTTCTGGAAATCCTGGCGGCCGCGTTCATGACACCTACATGGCTATAAGTTTGTGGGAAATTACCCCATTGACTGCCGGTTTTAGCATGTACATCCTCACTGAGCAATCCAAGATGGTTCGCATATCCCAGCAGGTTGCGGAAAGTGGTATTGGCCTCTTCTACCCTGTCGACACAGGCCAAGGCTTCTACATACCAAAATGAGCATACCAGGAAGGTGTTTTCAGGAGCACCAAAATCATCCTCGTGTTTATAACGGAAAAACAGGCCTTCGGGGGTTTTGAGTTCTTCTTCCAGTTTTTTAAGGTGAAGGGCCGCTTTTTCAGACTTTGGGTCCAGATAGTTCATGGTTATGAGCTGCAGCAAACTGGCATCCATATTCTTTGTGCCAATAGCCTGGGTGTAGGCTTGCAATTCAGGGTTATAACATTGCTCTATTTGTTCGGTGGCCAAAGCCTTTAGCGCTAGTGCCTTTTTAAGCATTTTATCATCATCGATGGCCCTGGCGATTTTTTCAGCCGCACAGGAACCCGCCCAATGAAACAGAAAAGTGTAGCAGTGTTTTTGACTTTTGTTTCTGAACTCCCACAGACCGGCATCCGGTTCATCCATGGTTTTCTCAATAGACTCCAACAGGTTGTAAATCAGACCGGTACTCTTGACATTCCCCTGGTAAATATATCTTTCGTCAGCATAAATAGGTAGCAGGGAAACCAGGATCTGCCCGTAAACGTCATTTTGAATGTGCTCTTTGGCCTGGTTACCTATCCTTACGGGCTGATTTCCAAGATATCCATCGATTGGAATAATCCTTTCCACAAAATCCTCGTCACCCATTAATGTATAAACCGGGTTATAACGGTCCGTTTTGGATTTTGACAGATTCTCAATATAGGTGGAGTATACGCCGATTTCCTCAAAGTGCCCGATTTGGTTCAGGGCCTTTAAAGTGTAAAAAGAGTCCCGCATCCAGCAATACCGGTAGTCCCAGTTCCTGCCTGACTGATCATGTTCCGGTAAACTCGTGGTAGCGGAGGCAATGATGGCGCCTGTATCCTCAAACTGATGGATTTTCAAAGTTAAAGCCGACCTTATTACCTCCTGCTGGTATAAATTTTCGATGGTACATAACTGCACCCATTGTTGCCAGTATGAAATAGTTTTTCGCAAAAAATCTTCGGCCGTGGTTTCAAGGGGACCTTCCAGCGGTACCCCCCAGGTCAGTATCAGGTATTTTGAACCATTGAGGACAAATGACTTTTCCTCAAGAATATAATTCAATGAAATATTGGTGGAAAGTCTCACCGGCTTGTCGAGGCCAATGTATCGTAAATGACTGCTCCCGAAATGCACTTCCGGTACAACGCTGCCGTAATCCCCGACAGGTTTGCACGATATCTTTAAGTTAGGTGTTCCATCGATAGGTTCCAGCTTGCGAATGAGCATCAACGGTTTATAGTTCCGCTCATACTGTTCAAAACGGGGCGCAAAGTCCGTTACCCGGAAAGCGCCATTGTTTGAGGTAAACTCTGTGCATAAGACATTTGTATTTTTAACATAAAACTGGTAGGTCTCATAGTGTTCATCGGCACAGGAAATTGAAAAATGCCCCCCCTTTTTCTCATCGAGCAAACTGCCAAAAACAAAACTGCTGTCAAACTTTGGCCAGCAAAGCCATTTGACGACAGCATTTTTATCTATCAGGGCGTTGTATGAACAATTACCGATAATACCAAGATCATATGTGTGTCTTTGCATGTGACAATACAATTTTTAATGGGAATTTTAACTTTAAGAGGGTTCGGATGCTGTCAGCACGCGAATTAACAAATTTAATCGGATTAAATCAACACACCCATGATAAGTATGTCATCGGTTTGCTCATTTTCTCCTTTCCAAAACCTGAATTTCCTGTCTAAAATTTCCCGCTGTGTTAGCAGGCTTTCACCTTGTATCTCACAAATGAGATCCTTAAACCTCCCCGGCAAGAATTTTTTATTGTTTTCACCGCCAAACTGGTCGGTATAACCATCTGAAAAAACATAAAATGTATCATTTTTATCAAGATAAATTTCGTGCTCTTTGTAGGTTCTGTCTTTGGGATAAAATGTGCCTCCTACCGAATGCGGATCGCCTTTGATGACATTCAAATGATTGTTTTTGAAGTAATACAGTGGTCTTTTGGCACCTGCAAATGAAAGTTTCATACTTCCCTTATCAAATCTGCCTATGGCGATATCCATCCCCTCATTGTTGTTCACCTGATAGTTCTCCTGGTTAAGGGTGTTGAGCACGCGGTAATTGAGTTCCGACAGTATCTCTGAAGGATACAAAATCCTTTTTTCATTGACCACCTGGTTCAGCAATGAATTGCCCATCACCGTAATGAGTGCCCCCGGTACACCATGTCCTGTACAATCCACCACCGCGAAAATCAGATAATCCTCTTCATCTGACAACCAGAAAAAATCACCATTGATAACATCCCTGGCCTTGTAATAAATAAATGACTCCGAAAAAAACCTCTCGAGGATCACAGGATCAGGCAATAAAGACTCCTGGATGGATTTGGCATAAGAAATGCTATCCATCATATCTACATTTTTACTTAATATTTCATTGTTTTTCAGCTCTAAATCTTTGTTGGCCTTGATTTTAAACTGATTCCTTTTGTACAGAACAAAAATCAGGGTTCCAAACAGGAATAGACAGGAAATCAAAAGGTAGGCCACCAACCTGGTCTGAGACTGACGTAATCCCTGGATTTCAGATTCCTTTTTTGTGAGATTGATTTCACTTTCCTTTTTCTTAATTTTGTAATCCGACTCAATTTCATTGATTTTCTTCAGGTTTTCTTCATTGAACAATGAATCTTTAAGAAATTCATATTGTTTATAGTATTCGAGTGATCTTGCGTAATCACTCATGGTGTCATAAACCCTGGAAAGACCTAGATAGCTTTCTTTCAATCTGAGCCTGGCCTTAATTTTCGTTCCAATGCTCACCGACTGGAGATAAAATTTTTCAGCATGGATGGTCTCCCCTTTTCCGAGATAGGCAGCGGCGATGTTATTCAAAAGATGCGCTTTATCATAGTCATTATCGATACCTACCCCCAAATCCCTTGACCTGTTAAAATATACCAGGGCACTGTCATTCATGCCCCTTTTCAGGAAATTCTGGCCGAGGTTGTTCAGAGAAACAAACATGCCCCTGATATTCTGCCTTTTTTTGTCTATGTTAAAAGCCTTCACAAATGTGTTGAAGCCTTTTTCGTAGTCACCCAACGCATCGTAAATCAAACCGATGTTACTCAGTGTATTGGCTACAGCCCCTTGGTTTCCCAATTCTTCTTTAACTGTCAAGGACTTGCTGTAATACTCAAGTGCCTTCTCCAACTGACCGTTTTCGCTATATACAATCCCTATGTTGTTTAATGTAATAGCCTGATTGAAACGGTCGCCTTGTTCTTCGGCAATATGGAGTACCTCAAAAAAGTACTCCAGTGTCCGGCTGTAATTACCGATGTTAAAAAATATCCTTGCCAGGTTTTCCAATGCAATGGCCTCCTTCGCTTTGTTTCTCGACTTTTTGGCCATATCGAGAAACTCCTGTCCCAATTCTAAAGACAATCCGGGGTTTTTGATACGTTGCTCCTTGGACTTTGAATACAAGGAGGCCATTTTTATGCTATCATACTCATAAACCACCTGGTTATTCTGAGCCCTGACCCAACCGACTATCCATACTAAAATGATAAAAAAGCCTATGCTAGCTTTCATTTTGAATCAAAAAACATTGCCAATCTAAAATGACACATAGATAAATACACATCATTTTTCCGCCCACAAAATACAACCTAAAAATGAAAAAAACGATATAACCTCCATGATTATGTACTATTTGCCTGAAAATCATTTTTTCCCGTGAAAAGGTTATCCGGGCATCCAATTAATCATTAGATTCGCCGTTTTAATGGCTAGCATGATAAAATATCTGAATAGATTGAAACAACAAAGTAATATATCACTATATTTAATAGTATTGATTCTGGCAATTTCCTGTTCCCATTTGAGTTGCTCAGGCAGCAAAAGGGTTGCAACCGTAAAAATTACAAAACCCCAAAACCGGAACAGGTTTTACAATCCTAAAAAAGACCACTGGAAAAAAAGAATCAAAAGGGTAAGAGTAAAGAATTAGTAGCTTTTTGTGGCATGATGAAGTTAACCAAATATTTTGAAAAGGGAAGTTATCTATTTGAAAATCAAGACTATAAGCAATCGATTGTATGGTTGGACAAGGCACTGAAGATTGACCCTGACCATGTTCGGTGCCTGCATATCAGGGCTTTGGCAAAAGGAAAATTGGCCGAATATACGGGCGCCATGGAAGATTTTGCGAGGGCACTCCTGCTGGAACCTTCCAATGCCGTAATTTTGAGTGACCGCGCTTTGGTTTATCATTTTATGGGGGAAAAGGAAAAATCGATGGCAGATTTTGACAGGGCCGTGATGCTGGAACCTGAAAACGGCTACAGATATGCCAGCCGGGCATTTATCAAAGATCGCATCGGGGATTTAGAAGGGGCTCTGGAGGATTACGACAAAGCCATAGCCCTGGATCCGGAAGATGCTATTTCCATTAACAACCGGGGGATGGTGGAAGAAAAAATGGGCTACGCAAACAAGGCCCAGCAATCATTTATGCAGGCAGATGAGCTGGAATCCATCCTCAAGAGCAATGATATAAAGCATGCCTCGAAGCCTGAGTACAAAAAACCACAATTTCAGCCCCCACCATCCGGTAATGAAAAGAGGCTTTCGGTCCGGAATTATTTTACCATTTTAAAAGGGATTTTCACCAGCAAGGAAGAGTTCAGTGCTTTTATCCGATTCTGTAAAAAGGGCTTTAGAGCCTGAAACAGATACCCGTGAAGCCACTCATTTCCGTCATCATGCCGGTCAGGAATGCCGCCGGCACGGTAAAAAGGGCGTTAAACAGTATCATCGATCAGACTTTTCCACATTTTGAACTGATTGTTGTCAATGATGGGTCGGTGGATAATACCACATCCCTTCTTAATAGTTACCATGATCCCCGGCTTACTGTTATTCATCAGGAACATAAAGGCATTGCAAAATCGCTCAATAAGGCGATCAGGCTGGCAAAATCGCCACTGATTGCCAGGATGGATGCCGATGATATTGCTTCTCCACAACGCCTGCAGCTGCAACATGAGTACATGCAAAAACATCCGGGTACGGGTGTGGTCAGTTGCCTGGTAAATTTTCAAGGTGATGTGCAAAGACAAAAGGGCTATTTTTTATATTGCCAATGGATCAACCGACTGATTTCGTGCCATGAAATTTATATCAATCGTTTTGCAGACGCTCCGCTGGCACACCCTACGGTGCTTTTCAGAAAAGCAGTGGTCGACCGATACGGATATTATGACGAGTCTGAACTTCCGGAGGATTATGAGCTTTGGCTAAGATGGATGGAAAAAGGGGTAAGATTTTCCAAGGTCAGAGAGGAACTGCTTACCTGGACCGATAGTCCGAACCGCTTGTCACGGGTACATCCGAATTACAGTCAGGAGGCATTTTATAAGGTGAAAACCAAATACCTGGTTAACTGGATCTGCCGGAAGTTTCCGGCCAAATTGCCGGAAATCTGGATTTGGGGTTGGGGGAAAGCCGTTTTTCAAAAGTCGTCTTATTTGCCATACCATGGTTTGCCAATCACAGGGTACATAGACTTGTCAGTTAATCCTGCCAGACAAAAAAAACGTCGTGTCATTCACTATTCAGCCATCCCCGGTCCTGAAAATACCCTGATTCTAAGTTATGTCGGAGACCGGGTCGGCAAAACCAAAATTTATCAATACCTGGTGTCCAGAGGGTATGTGGCCGGTGTCAGCTTTTACATGATGGCCTAAGATAAAACTAAAAACTTATTTAAATGTTTAACTTTATACCTTTCATTTTTAATATATTCGGGCCCTGAATTAAAAGTTATCCCTTATTAATCCATGAATAATATCTGCAAGAGGCTTATCATATCCGTATTTGTGCTTTTACCGGTCACCGGTTTTAGCCAAAATTCCAGTACCCTGTCAATTGAAGAAATCATGCAGGGGCAGGCATGGATCGGACATTCACCCAGTAGTCTGAAATGGTCCCACGACAGCAAGACCCTGTATTTTGACTGGAACCCTGAAAATCTGGCTGCCGATTCATTGTACCTCTTAAAAATGGATAGTCAAACTCCCGAGAAAGTTTCGCCAGCAGTCCGCAGGTCCCTGCCATCTTTTGCCGGAAAAAGTAATAAGCGGGGCGATTTAAAGATTTACGAAAAAAACGGGGATCTGTATTTACTCGACCTGCCGGATGGCAAAATCAAACAGTTGACAAATTCAATACAAAGAGAGTCAAATGCTGCATTTCTGAATAATGACAGAAAGATCGTGTATCAACTGGAGAACAACCTGTATTCCTGGGATTTGGAAAACGGACAATTGGTGCAGTTAACCAACTTCAGGAAAGGAAAAGATAGCCGCAAAGACCAGACAGAACAGTCAGGAGCAGACCGGTGGTTAAGGCAGGATCAGCTCAATCATTTTCAAATTTTACAGGAAAGAAAAGAGAAAAAAGAGACTGCCAAAAACATCCGCGAGCAGAATAAGGTCAAGAGGCCAAAAGCTATTTACTACGGGAATAAACTTATAAGCAATATCAGGCTGAGTCCTGATGAACAGTTTGTGACCTTCCGCCTTAGCTGGCGGGTGGGCAAAGCAGGAACTACCAAAGTTCCTGACTACGTCACCGAAGGTGGCTATACCGAAGCAATAAACGCCAGGGCCAAGGTGGGTAATGGACTGTCCTCATACAAAATGGGAATTTACGATCTGAAAAGAGATAGTTGTTACTATTTAAACGTGAAAAACATACCTGGTATCTACGATAAGCCGGCCTTTTTGAAGGATTCCGGAAAAGAGAAAACGAACCATACCAAAATGCGGGAAGTGATCGCTCACGGCCCAATATGGGCGGAAAATGGTAAAAATGCCGTCCTTGTGGTACGCTCGCTGGATAACAAGGATCGTTGGATCATGTCCCTTGATTTAAGTAATGGGAAGCCCACCCTATTAGACCGTCAACACGATGAAGCCTGGATCGGTGGACCGGGCATAAGCGGATGGAATTTTTCGATGGGCAGCATTGGCTGGATGCCGGATAATGAATCGGTGTGGTACCAGTCTGAAGAAAGCGGATACGCTCATATTTTTGTGGTCAATGTCCGTACAGGAAAGAAGAAAAGGCTAACCAAGGGAAAATTTGAAATCTATAATCCCAAAATTTCCCAAGACAAGAAGTTTTTTTATTTCAGCAGTAATGAAGTGCATTCCGGTGAAAGGCATTTTTATAAAATGGATATTAAAGGTGGAAAGCCTGTGAGGCTAACCACCATGCCCGGCCGGAACGACGTGGTTTTATCCCCTGATGAAAAAACTATGGCCATACTTCATTCCTACGCCAATCAGCCCTGGGAACTCTATGTGGCGGATAACAAAGAAGGCAACTCCCCTGTAAGGATCACCTATTCACAGTCTGATAGTTTCAAAGCTTACAAGTGGAGGGAGCCTGAGTTCGTCACATTCAAGGCTACGGACGGGGCTAAAGTACCTGCCCGCATCTACCGTCCGCAACAACCTGCGGAAGGCGGTCCTGCCGTGATTTTTGTGCATGGGGCAGGGTATTTACAGAACGCTCACAAATGGTGGAGCAGCTATTTCAGGGAGTATATGTTCCACAATTTGCTGGCAGATGCAGGTTACACCGTGCTTGATATTGACTACCGGGGCAGTGCCGGCTACGGTCGTGACTGGCGAACCGGTATTTATCGCTTCATGGGAGGCAAAGATCTGGATGATCAGGTAGATGGCGCGAGATTTCTTGTGGAAAACTACGGTGTGGATCCAAAAAAGATCGGGATTTACGGAGGATCATATGGAGGGTTTATCACTTTAATGGCTATGTTTACCAAACCGGGGGTGTTTAAAGCCGGTGCCGCGCTACGATCGGTGACCGATTGGGCGCACTACAATCACCCCTATACCGCCAATATTCTCAATACCCCTGAACTGGATAGCATGGCCTATGTCAGAAGCTCTCCCATCTACCACGCCAAAGGTCTCCGGGATGCCTTACTGATTTGTCATGGTATGGTAGATACAAACGTTCATTTTCAGGATGTGGTGCGGCTGGCACAAAGACTGATTGAACTGGGTAAAGAAAATTGGGAATTTGCGGTATACCCTGTTGAGAACCACAGCTTTGTGGAACCTAGTAGCTGGACTGATGAGTATAAGAGGATATTTCGGTTGTTTGAGGAGAATTTGAAGTAAATGCGGGTTGCGGGTTTGTAGGTTTGTACCAAACACGGGACTTGTATTCTAAGACGAATGCGAACAAATAAGCACAGTTTTTTTTGACAACCAGGCGCAATTGGTAATGGACAGTTGACCATTGATAATTGACAATTATTGTAGGGGCTACACCTTGGGGGCGGCGATTATGAAATCATTGCCTCCTCTTATTATTAAGGCTATCGGATAGGGTAAGTGTCTTGTGCCTTTCAGTTCAATCAGGGGAGAGGGGGCAGGTTGTTGACAATGAAATAGCACAAGGGGGGCGTGGCTGTTGCATAGCATAAGAATGTGCCTGTATTTTTATTTTATAGGCGAAAACGGCTCTGTCTCTTTGTGTCTTGGTGCCTCCGTGGTGAAAAATGGTGAACCACAAAGGCACCAAGACACAAAGAATTTTGTCGAAAATGTTGTGCAACAGTCACGGGAGGCTTGTGCGATAGTAATAGCCTAGAGCGACAACAGCACCCGCAATCCGAAACTCGCATACGGTAAGTTATTGGAAGGGTAGAATATTAAGACGAATGATGGCAAGGGAATTTGTTATGTGAAATCTATCAGGTATATTACTGCCATGTATAACTATCGTAGGCTTTCTCTTTAAAAAATGACAAAGACATTTCTTTCCTTCATAGCCGTTGCAATAGCATTTGTTGCATGCAAAAAAACGGCCCTGGACATAAAAATCCAAAAGTCGGGATTAGTGGTTGACAGTGCTATGGTTGTATCTGCGCATCCACTGGCTTCAGAAGCAGGTGCCAAAATTTTAAAGCAAGGTGGTAATGCCGTGGACGCTGCCATAGCAGTACAATTTGCCCTGGCAGTGGTTTATCCGGTAGCCGGAAACATCGGTGGGGGGGGTTTTATGGTGATCAGGGAAAAAAATAGTCAAACAGCCACACTGGATTTCCGGGAAAAGGCTCCTGCGGGGGCCGGAAGGGATATGTACCTGGATGAAAACGGTGAAGTGGTCGAAAACCTTAGCTTACGGGGACACCTGGCCGCTGGTGTTCCGGGTTCCGTTGCAGGTATGGCGGAGGCCTACGAAAAATATGGTTCAATGTCATGGAAAGCCCTGATTCAGCCGGCCATAGATCTTGCCGCCAAGGGCTTTAAGTTAACGGCAAGGGAGGCACGGGCACTCAATCGCAATCAGGAAGCATTCATGCAATATAATACCGTTACACCTGAAAATGTTATCAATACAAAAGGGTGGGAAGAAGGACAAACTATCAAGTACAAGGACTTGGCCAAAACGCTGACTTTAATCAGCGAACATGGCAGAGACGGATTTTATAAGGGAAGAACCGCCAAAAATATTGTGGAAGAAATGGCACGGGGTGGTGGCATCATTAGCCTGGAAGACCTTGAAAACTACCAGGCAAAATGGCGGCCGGCGTTAACCGGCATTTACAAAGGTTACAAAATAATTTCCATGCCCCCACCATCCAGTGGAGGGGTGGCGTTGTTGCAACTATTGAAAAGTGTCGAACCGCATGCTATTGGCGAATTGGGACATAACACAGCCGCTGCCGTACACCTCATGACCGAAGCAGAAAGAAGGGTATATGCCGACCGGGCGACTCATTTAGGCGACCCCGATTACTGGAATGTACCGGTGGCCCAACTGGTAGACTCCGCCTACAATGCCCGCCGTATGCTCAGTTACAACCCGGATAGCGCCACCCGAAGCCAGGAAATAACCGCAGGCCAGCCGCTATTGGCAGAGCGCCTGGAGACCACACATTTTTCAGTGGTAGATAAATATGGCAATGCAGTATCTGTCACCACCACGCTCAACGGTGGGTTCGGAAGTAAAGTGTTTGTCGCCGGTTCCGGCTTTCTGCTCAATAATGAGATGGATGATTTTAGCATTAAACCTGGTTTTCCCAATTACTACGGACTTATCGGAGGGGAGGCCAATGCCATTGAACCCGGTAAAAGAATGTTAAGCTCGATGACACCTACAATTGTGGAAAAGCATGGGGAGTTGTTCATGGTGGTTGGCACTCCCGGTGGATCCACAATCATTACCTCCGTCTTTCAAACAATTCTAAATGTCCTGGATCACGGAATGAACATGCAGCAAGCCGTCGACGCCGGACGTGTACATCATCAATGGAAACCGGATACCATCTTCACAGAAACTGAAGCGCTTGACAGCTCGTCTATACTCCTGCTGCAATCTATGGGACATCACGTGGTCGACCGTGGCAGTATCGGTCTCGTAGATGCCATTCTGATTAGAAAGGATGGGAAACTTGAAGGGGGGGCTGACCGGAGGGGAGACGATACGGCAGCGGGATACTAGTTAGGAGTCAGGAGACAGGGGGCGGGTGAGTGGTTATGGGATGGGGTGTTGGGGAGGTGCAGCGTTTGGTGGTATACGCTACAATAATTATCAATTGTCAACTGTCAATTACAATCTGCTCAACGAAGTACGAAGATCATTTTTTTATAGTAAGTATTTTGTTATTATAATCAATGACTGCCTTGTTTTTAATCAGAAAATCTGCCCCGACAATTCCCAGGACATGAATATTCCTTTTTGCCAGATAATTATGCAGAGGATCAAAATTACTGCCGTAGAACCTAAACTTTCTGAAAGTGAAAAAATCATAGCCCAGCCGTATACCTCCGGTAGGCAGCATTGAATTTATTCCTGCCAAACTGTTTATTTCACCGGCACCATATTCATCAAAGCAGATGAAGTTATACTTCTCAGCCTGTTTCCTGTCAAGTAATGATACACTTGCCCCGGTATCTACAATAAAGTTCGCTGGCCGGTTATTGACCAGCAGCTTTACAAAAATAATATTGGCACGAATGGTTAAAGGAATTTGATGATATTCATCCATTTGACCGAAGACCGGATTAACTGACCATACCAAACTTACCAATGTTGCAAAAGATAACTTTTTTACCATGACCTTTTTGTCAAGATTTTATGAAGATTAGATGCTCGACTCGGGTTTTGAATTGACAATGGCTAATTGATAATTGACAATTATTTGTTGTCTAAAACATATAAATTAATATTATTCGTAATCATTTAATTGTCAATTGCCCACTGTCAATTGTTAATTACTAAATGTAACGACAAAATTTTTAACGCGTTCTATTAATTGGATGAATTTATTTTCTTATATTCATGAATAATTTTAATAGTTAGATGGAAATACGTCACTTACGATTAGTTAAGGAAGTCGCTGAAAAGGGAAGTTTGACCAAGGCGATGGACAAACTATTCCTGTCACAATCTGCACTGAGTCATCAGCTTAAAGAGATTGAAAGTCAGCTCGGGGCACCGCTGTTTCACCGGATCAACAAAAAACTGGTATTGACGGGAGCAGGAAAGATTATCCTGGAATCGGCTGAAAAAATTCTAGAAGAACTGGAGCAGGCCGAAATATCGGTAAAAAGATATATCAGTGGGGATGTTGGAACCATCCGAGTGGCTACGGAGTGTTACACCTGTTATCACTGGCTGCCTTCACTGATGAATAATTTTAACAAGGAGTTTCCAAAGGTTGAAATCGAAATTTTTCCCCAGTTAAATTCAAATCCGGTACAGTATATACTCGATGGTAAACTGGATGTGGCCATTGTCAGTGACAAAGTGGTTAATCCGAATATCACATGCACACCACTTTTCACTAGTGAATTAATGGCCCTGGTGCCGAGCAATCATCCATGGACCCATAAGAAATACGTCACAGCAAAGGATTTTGAAGACAAAACTGTGATTATTCATTCCTATCCTCTCGAGTCGGTAACATTATTCACCGAGGTATTAATCCCGGCGGGTGTTCAGCCCAAAAAAGTCATTCCTATACAGATCACAGATGCGATTGTAGAAATGGTCAAGGCAGGTATGGGTATCAAAGTTATTGCCAGGTGGATTGTGGAACCATACCTGCTGGACCGGCGCCTTGCCCTTGTTCAGGTCACCGGCAAAGGCCTGCATTGTACCTGGTACGTCATCACACTCAACAAACCCGATGCCCCTCAATATCTGAATAACTTCATCCGGCATTTGAAGTGCAATGTGGATTGTGTCTGCCCTACCCGACCGCAATAAAATGCCACACCCCTTATCCGGGGGCTACACGGCAGGTTCCGTTCTTTTGGGAAATGCCTCCCGATGAAACCTGCTCGACAAGTTGGTTGTCTACAGTCAACCCTTCACCACCAAATGAGGTTATTCATTGTGGCCTTTCTACCCCCCTCCTAACCACTGTTTAAACGCTGTCGATTTCTCACTGCTCACTATGATTTGCGCTTCTGCTGAAGGAATCACTTCAAGCAATAATTTCCCCTTATGATAACGGTGTGTTTTTTTTATCGCACCGAAATGTACAATGAATTGCCTGTTGGCCCGGTAAAAGGTCCGGGGATCCAGTTGCTGAACCAGTTCATCCAGGGTCACATCCATCAAATACTTCCGTCCTTCCCGGTTTACCAGGTGCACTACCCCATGTCTGGTTTGGAAATAAGCAATATCATTGGTTTCAATCGAAATCATCGCATCGGCCATCTTAACCAAAAACCTGGTTTTGAACTGCCTGTCATCAAGCCTGATTTGCTTAACAAGCTCACTGAGATTGGTGTTCAAAGAGCTGCTGAAAATGTTTTTCATGGAATTGTATTTTTGCAGGCTTAACATCAGCGCTTCTTTTTTGATCGGCTTTAAAAGGTAATCTATGCTGTTTACCTTAAAAGCCCGCAGCATATATTCGTCAAACGCAGTAGTGAAAATGACAGGGCATTCAATTTTGACCCTGTCAAAGATTTCAAAGCTTATACCGTCGCTGAGCTGAATATCCATAAAAACAATATCCGGGGCCTGGTGGTTTTTAAACCATTTGGCACTCTCAGCCACGGTATCGATGACATCGATAATGTTTGCATCGGGCCTGACTTCCTCCAAGACGGTTTGCAAACGCCTGAAGGCCGGGGCCTCGTCTTCAATGATTAATACTTTCATAGGCCTTTGTATGGGAGAAGTCCTTTTCCTTCACCAACCTGATCAGCGGAATGGCTACCATGAAATTCCTGGCAGTAGTGATCACATCTATTTTTCTTTGTCCAAGATACTCATAACGTTTACGGATATTCTCCAGGCCGGTTTTAGTGGATTTTTGAATAGAGTTTTTTAACATCAGGTTGTTTTTAACCACTACGGAACGGCCGTTTTCTACATAAATATCAATATTCAGCGGATGAGTACGGGAAATGACGTTATGCTTAATGGCATTCTCAACCAGCATTTGAATAGTTAACGGGGCAATATAAAGCTGTTGATATGCATCAGCTACAGCAATATGGGCATGCAGGTTATCGGGATATCGCATTTGCAACAAGAACATGTAATCCCTGACAAACTCCAGTTCCTCGCCCAAAGGCACCAATTCCTTGTCTTTATGCTGTAAAATATAGCGGTACACATCAGATAACTTTTGGGTGAATTCTATGGCGATATCATGATTCTCCGCAATCAAAGCTGTCAGGGTATTCAGACTGTTAAACAAAAAATGGGGACTCATTTGGTTTTGCAGTACTTCGAACTGAGTTCTTATCTGTTGTATTTTCAAGGCCTCATTGATCTGAATGGTATTTTTCCAGTTCTCAAAAAAATAAACCGCCTCGTAAACAGCACCTACCCAAAATGCTGCGGTGAAGCTCACTTTTAAAAAATTGAAGTAAACATCGATACCGGTCAAGTCCTCGAAGGAGGCCAGCCCCAATAATAACCTAATAGGTACGCCACCGAAAACCAGAAAAACCGAAAGGGTTAAAACCGTTATCAGCAATCTCTTCGGCGTCTGCCTGATCTCCGGAAATCTCTTTCGAAAGTAAATAAACATAAAGAAAGCAACATTCCAGTAATAGGCAGTGAATACCAAAGAAATCCACAACTTGTGCATAAAAGTTAAGTCATGCCCATGTCCATGTTTTGCAAAAAGTGTAATAAAAACGGCCACTACCGGAATTCCTATCCATCTTGCATATACTTCTTTGATTTTAAACATAATAAGCTCCTCTCATACAAAAATAGCCATTTCTACGCCCCAAATCCTCTGCATATACCATGAAACCGGGAATTACACGTTTAAAACCTGCAATTCTTGTCTTGAAATGAACAAGCATCTGTCAATCATCGATTTTACCTCTGAAGTTTTTTCAATCTATCATATTAACGGTTAATCCACAAAATTTCAGGTCTGACCTGAAATGTGCTTCATTGGCATAGGTATCAGACATAATTTGGTAAAAAAATCAAATTATTACAAACGATGCTCAATCTAAAACTTATACGCTTGCTCTCGGTATTATGTGCATTTATGTCGATCTACTTAACGGGCTACAGCCAGACTCAGGTAGTTAAAGGAAAAATTATTGACGCAAAAGCCGAATATCCGCTGATAGGGGTAACGGTAACCCTGGTGAATTCGGATCCGGTTGTGGGAGCCATCTCCGATAATAACGGCAATTTCCGCATTGAGCATGTCCCTGTGGGCAGGCAGTTCTTTGCCGTTCAATATGTCGGATATAAACCAATGACCATGTCAAATGTTCTGGTTACTGCCGGAAAGGAGGTGGTGCTTTTTATCAAAATGGAAGAGTCCATTGAGCGACTCGAGGAAATTGTTATAACATCCGAGGGTGATAAGGATCTTCCGAACAATGAACTGGCAAAGGTCAGTGCCCGGACTTTCAGCCTGGAAGAGGTTACCCGGTTTTCAGGGGGGAGGAATGATGTAGCAAGGCTGGCTGCCTCTTTTGCCGGTGTCAGCGCTCCGGATGATAGCAGAAATGATATTGTAGTTCGCGGCAACTCTCCTATCGGGTTGCTATGGCGCATTGAAGGGATACCCATCGCGACAACCAATCATTTTGCCACATTGGGTACTACAGGGGGGCCTGTTAATGCGCTAAACACCAATTTATTGAGAACTTCCGACTTTCTTACCGGTGCTTTTCCAGCAGAATATGGTAATGCCAATGCCGCCGTGTTTGATGTTAATTTCAGAAATGGTAACCCGGACAAACATGAATTCACCGGTCAGATGGCCGCATTCAGTGGGCTGGAGTTCATGGCGGAAGGGCCACTTAACAAGAAAAAAGAAGCCTCTTACCTGGCTTCCTACCGTTACGGTATAGCCAGTCTCGCAGCTACAGGTACGGCGGCCACGCCATTTTACCAGGACTTCTCTTTCAAAGTTAATTTTGGTGAAGGAAAGCTTGGCAGATTCCAGCTATTTGGACTTGGAGGTTTGAGCAGTATCGATTTTTTGGGCAAAGATATCGACGAAGACGATTTATTCGCTAATCCCAACGAAGATGCTTTTGTTGACAATGAGTTGGGATTAATTGGCCTGAGTCACCTCATCAGGTTAAACAAAACCACCTTTTTAAAATCCGCCATTGGGCTTTCCACCAACCGCAACCAATTCAAGCAGGATAATTTGATCACCGACGAAAATGACGAATTCATCAGAAAATACCGGGCGACGGTTGGTGATAACCGGGAAAGCCGCTACACGATAAGCACTGTGTTAAACAAAAAATTCAATGCCCGCTGGAGTCTAAGGAGCGGATTGCTGCTGGAGATGTACGATGTGGATTTCCAAACCAGAGACCGTGACAACAGGGCAAACATTCCTGATAACGATGGGGATGGCGTTCCGGACTTTTTCAATACTACCAGAAATGTAGATGACCAATTTTTGCTAAGCCAGGTTTACAGCCAGGCCGAATACAAGTTCAGTGATGTTTTAAGTGCCACTTTCGGTATTCACAGCCAGTACCTCGACCTGACCGAAGACGTATCTTTTGAGCCAAGGGCGGCGATGAGCTGGCAATTCAGGCCAAACCAAAGGCTGAGCATTGCCTACGGGCATCATGAACAGGTGATTCCCGCCCCGGTATTTTTCTTTGAAGAAACCCTCGAAAACGGGATATCAGAGCGTACCAATGAGAATTTGGGCTTCATGAAAAGCGACCATTTTATATTGGGGTATGACAGGAATATTGGCCGGGACTGGCGATTAAAAGCAGAGGCATACTATCAGGATCTTTATGATATCCCGGTTGAATCGACGCCCGGAAGCTACTCACTTTTGAACGAAGGGTCGGACTTTGTTTTTGAGGAAAAGCAAAACCTTGTCAATGGAGGCACAGGCTTCAACTATGGTTTGGAGCTCACGTTGGAGAAGTTTTTCAGCAGGGGTTACTACCTGTTAATGACAACCTCCTTGTACGAGTCAAGATACGAAGGCAGTGATGGTATCGAAAGAAATACGGCCTTCAATAATAACATAGTTTACAATTTATTATTTGGCAAAGAATGGAAATTTGGTCCGGATCAACGCAATGCCTGGACTTTCGATACCAAAGTAACCACCTCGGGCGGCACACCCTTCACACCGGTGGATTTAGAAGCCACCAGGCAGAATGCCGGCAGGGAGGTAAGGATGGATGCAATCGCCTTCAGCGAAAGGTACGACTACTATTTTCGATGGGACGTAAAATTTGGTGTCAGGCTCAACAGCGCCAACAAAAACATCTCCCATCAGTTTTTTATTGACCTTCAAAATGTAACCAACAGGCAAAATGAATTTGTGAGGCGGTATAATGAGGTGACCGATGAGATCAATGTCGTAGAACAAATAGGCTTTTTTCCTGATGTAATGTACCGGATACAATTTTAAAAAGCCGCTTCATTCCATCTCAGTTCATTCTTAAAATGATACAAATCAGTACTTTGATCAATTTTAATAAACTCGATATCCGCCATGTCCGAAAAGTCTTCGAGATACTCGGTTGTCAGATTCTGACTAAAGCAGGTATGATGCGCCCCGCCGGCCAAAATCCAGGCAGTAGCGGCGGTTTTCAGGTCCGGGAGGGGTTTCCATAATACCCTGGCAACGGGAAGTTCCGGCAACTCGTTTTCAGGGGCCACAGCTACCACCTTGTTAACCAACAGCCTGAATCGGTTTCCCAAATCTATCATCGAAGCGTTCAGGGCCTCACCCGGGGCTACATTAAAAACCAACCGTACCGGATCTTCCCTGCCCCCGATTCCCAGCGGATGAATTTCACAGGATGGTTTGCCCATGGCGATAGAGCTGCATATCTCCAGCATATGTGCACCTAACACGTTCATATTTTCCGGATGAAAGTGGTAAGTATAATCTTCCATGAATGAATTACCTCCGGGTAAACCGTGAGCCATGACCTTCATAGCCCTGACCAGTGCAGCGGTTTTCCAGTCCCCTTCGGCACCAAAACCATATCCCTCGGCCATAAGCCTTTGGACCGGCAGCCCGGGTAGCTGTCTCAGCCCGTGCAGATTTTCAAAAGTATCGGTAAAGCCTTTAAACCCACCCTCCTTTAAAAATGCTCTTAACCCTATTTCAATCCTGGCGCATTCTTTCAGGGAATTCCGCCCGGGGCCATTGGCTGTCATTGCCGGGGAGACGGTATACAGTTCCTCATATTCTTCTACCAGCCGGTTTATGTCGTTATCTGCCACCTGGTCAACAAATGAAACGAGGTCCCCTACCCCATAGCCGTTCACCGAATAGCCCAACTTAGTTTCCGCTTCCACCTTGTCACCTTCCGTCACTGCTACCTGACGCATATTATCACCTAGCCGGGCAAATGCCGCACCCTGCGCATCATGCCAGCCACAGGCAGCCCGCATCCAGACCGCTATTTTTTCCTGCAACTCCGGCTCCTGCCAGTGCCCCACCACAACCTTTCTTTTTATTTTCATTCTCGACATCATGTATCCGAATTCCCGTCCTCCATGGGCGGACTGATTCAAATTCATGAAATCCATGTCGATGGAAGACCAGGGAATATCGCGGTTAAATTGTGTATGCAGGTGCAGCAACGGTTTCTGCAGTGCTTTGAGCCCGGCGATCCACATTTTGGCAGGGGAAAAGGTATGCATCCAGGCGATCAATCCAATGCAGGAAACACTGGCATTAGCTTCCAGGATAACCTGGCAGATAGCCTCGCGCGTGGTCAGTACCGGCTTAGAAATCACTTTTACCGGAATCTTTTCGCTGTTATGAAGTGATGAGGCCACCGTAAGGGCGTGTTCCTGTACCTGCCTCAATGTTTTTTCTCCGTGCAAATGCTGGCTACCGGTTATGAACCATACTTCGAAGCCTTTTAAGTCTATCATATTTAACTATAGCTTTTTAAATTGTAAACTTTGAAGATGACGGCTTTTAGCTACTGCTGACCGTAATAGGCATCTGCACCGTGTTTTCTCTGAAAGTGTTTCTCTATAAGCGTTTCCTTCAACTTCGGTGCCTTGCCGTTAATTTGCATAGTAATGGCAGCCATCCTGGCAATTTCTTCCAAAACGGCACTGTTGTATACTGCTTTTTGACCACTCTCCCCCCATGAAAACGGGGCATGATTGGCGATCAGTATCATCTCGACTTCAAGGTGTGACAGGTTTTTATCCTTCAGGGCATTAATGATCTGAAAGCCGGTTTCCCGTTCGTAATCTCCTTTAATCATCTCGTCACGCATTACAGGGGCACAGGGAATATCCACAGTGAGATGGTCGGCATGGGTGGTGCCCAATATTGGAATATCCATTTGGGCCTGGGCCCAGGCGGTGGCATAGGTGGAATGGGTATGAACAATGCCTCCAATGCCATCCCATTGCCGATACAAAACCGCATGGGTTTTCGTATCGGACGAGGGTCTCAGGTTTCCTTCCACCACATTGTTATCGAAATCCACAATGACCATATCTTCCGGTTTCAGCGCTTTATAAGGTACACCACTCGGCTTTATGGCAAATACACTATTTTCCCTGCTTACCACACTGGCATTTCCAAAGGTAAAAATGACCAGGCCCAGTTCAGGAAGCTGCCTGTTGCACTCATAAGCTTCTTCTTTCAGCAACTTGTATTTACTCATTGATAGTCATTTTTTGTCTTGAGGTTTTCTTGTTTTCAGCTTCAACAAATTTTCCAAGTGCTTTGTAACGCTGATGTAATAACTTGTATTTTTCTACATTGGCTGGAACAGGATGGTAAACCTTTTCAAAGCCTGCTCCCATATGATTTTTAGCTTCATCGACAGAATTATATATTTTCGCAACGGTTGCGGCAAACATAGCTGCCCCCAATGCGCAGGTCTGCCCGGATCTTGCAACTTTAAGGGGCATGTCAAGCACATCTGCCATGGTTTGCATGATAAAAGGAGACTTTTTGGCCACACCCCCGAGGGCAATGATTCCTTTGATCGGCACCCCCTCAGAAACAAATCTGTCAACAATTTCCCTGGCACCGAAGCAGGTAGCTTCTACCAGTGATTTGAAGACGATTACAGGATCGGTTCCCAGGTTAAGCCCGGTAATTGCGCCTTTGAGGTTTTGATCGGCATCGGGTGTCCTTCTTCCGTTAAGCCAGTCCAAAGCAACAGGCCCCTCTGTATTAATGGGCAGTTTTTCGGCCTCTGCAGATAGTGCCGGAATCATCTCATCCGTGAACTCGTTAACCAGGCGTTGTTTATTTTCGTCGCTAAGCCACGCTAACTTTCCGGTCAGTTTGATAAGGGGCCAGGCCAAAAACCTGGAAAACCATGCATAAACGTCTCCAAAGGCAGATTGACCTGCTTCCATGCCAAGGGTATCAGGCATAATAGAACCATCCACCTGCCCGCATATACCGCGGACCAGCTTGTCGCCGATATCGCTATGAGGTGCTATAAGCATGTCGCAGGTGGATGTACCCATCACTTTGCTAAGGTGATAGTTTTCGATCTCCCCACCTACCGCACCCATATGCGCATCGAAAGCCCCCACTCCTACCACCACGTGTTCAGGTAACCCCAGCTTTGAGGCCCATTCTGCCGACAGCACACCTGCGGGTTGATCGCTGGTATACGTTTCCTTATACAGCTTCGGTCTTATACCATCGAGGAGCGGGTCGAGTGCTGCTAAAAAATCTTGCCCCGGAAGTCCACCGAACGCCGGATGCCACATCGCCTTGTGACCCGCAGCACATCTGCTTCTTTTCATGGTATGAATAGCTGTCTGGCCGGTCAATAGGTAGGGGATCCAATCACAATGCTCTACCCAACTGTATGCATGTTCCCTGATCGCAGAATCGATCCTCAATGTATGTAAAATTTTTGCCCAAAACCATTCTGAAGAATAGATACCCCCAACATATTTGGTATAGTCTACGTCCCATTGGCTGGCCAGTTGATTGATCTCTTCGGCTTCTTTAACAGCGGTATGGTCTTTCCATAAAATAAACATGGCATTGGGGTTCTCCTTAAATCCGGGCAAAAGGGCCAATGGTATCCCTTCTTGATTAACCGCCACAGGTGTTGAACCGGTGGTGTCTACGGATAGACCCGCTATGCGGCGAATCGCTTCAGGCTCTAATTTACCCACTGCCTTTTTTATGGCTTCTTCCAGGCTTTCCAGGTAGTCAAGAGGATGTTGACGAAATTGATTGTTGGCAGGTTCACAATAACGTCTCTGAGACCATCGATGATAGTACGAGACTCCTGCTGCCAACTCTTTGCCGCTTTCCGCATTAACTACCACCGCCCGGACGGAATCTGTGCCAAAGTCAGTGCCAATTACCAGATTATTCATGTATTACCAGTTATCAGTTAAAGGATCTATTCCAAATTTTTGTGGAAATACGAGTCAGTGGGCTTTCTCCACCCCGGCGGCCCACAAAATTCCTCCTTTGATATGTTTTAGGAAGTCCTCTTCCTCATAAGATTCCTCCGTATGGCCCAGCCCGGTGTAAAATGCCCGGCCTCCCTGGAACCGATGGTACCAGGCAATGGGATGGTAGCCATTCATTTCACTCCCCTTATACGATTCCGTATCGAGTTCAGCCAATACGATGCAATGCTTTCTTACAGGCTCCCTGAAATTATACCATTCGTCGGTTCTCGTCCAACGACTTTTTAACGGTTCGGTAGCAGGGTGATTTTTATCTACGATCTTCACAGTCGCCTTTTGGGTCTTGGGGTGGCTTTTAAAGGCGGCACCAACGAGGTCTACATACCATGGCCATGATTTTTCCGTATCAGTCGCCGAATGTATACCGACAAAACCACCTCCATTTTGAATATATTCCTTAAAAGCCTGTTTTTCCTTGTCCCCGAGAATCTTACCGGTTGTGTTGAGGAAGACGATTGCATCCAGATCCTCGAGCCGGTCCGGTGAAAATGCCAGGGAATCTTCCGTAAAAGTTACGGACCACTTTTCGGTATCGCCCATTTTTTTCAGGGCAGCCTTCCCATGCTCAATCGATTTATGCCTGAACCCATTGGTTTTGGAGAATACCATAATTTGCTGTCCGGCTGTGGATTCAATGAATCCCTGTAAAAACAGGCTCAGAATCAGATAGGTTACTGCTCTTTTAACATTCATACCAGCGGGTTTTAAGGTTTTTCATTTCATGGTTTGTCATGGTTCGATAGAAAACCTGTAAATGGTTGACGACAAGTATTCTTCCCCGGGATTCAGTGTTACGGATGGGAAATCCGGTTGGTTGGGCGAGTCCGGGTAGTGCTGTGTTTCCAGGCATAACGCGGAACGAAATTTATAAGCCACACCTCCTTTACCTGTAATGGTGCCATCTAAAAAGTTCCCGGTGTAAAACTGCATACCCGGTTCGGTGGTGATGACTTCCATCAGCCTTCCGCTTGACGGATCGAACAGTGACACGAGATTTTCCGGATCATTTGAACTTCTGGTGAAGACCCAGCAGTGGTCATAACCCCCACCCCGTAAAATTTGTGTCTGCTCAACATCGATACTATCTCCGATACGCCTGAATTCGGAAAAGTCAAAAGGCGTTCCGGTTACTTTCATAAGTTCACCCATGGGAATCAACGTACTATCGACAGGTAAAAAATAGTCGGATTTTATCATGAGTTCATGATCCAGGATCGTTTGGGCAGGATCACCTATCAAATTAAAATAGGAATGATTGGTAAGATTGACAATTGTCGGTGCGTCGGTAGTGGCACGGTAGTCGATCCTTACCTGGTTGCGCTCATCGATGATGTAGGTTACCTCCACCTGCAAATTACCCGGATAACCTTCTTCTCCGTCAGGGCTGAGATATTTCAATACCAGTTTAACTGCTTTTTCTTCCCTTACCACCTCTGCCTCCCAAACCACCTTATCGAAGCCCTTTACGCCGCCATGCAAATGATTTGTATTATTGTTTTTGGCCAGAACGTAGGTCTTGTCATTCAGGCTAAACTGACCTCCCGCGATTCGATTACCATACCGGCCGATGATAGACCCAAAGTACGGGCTCTTATCGAGATAGCCCTGAAGGTTGTCATAGCCCAACACCACATCTCCGGGTTTTCCCGTTTTGTCCGGAACTATTAAAGAGGTAATAATCCCACCATAGTTGGTTATTTTAACGCTCAGCCCCTGTTGGTTTGAAATGGTAAACAAGGTTACCTTTTTACCGTCTGCTTCTCCAAACGGTTCCTCCTGCACGGTGATTACCTCTGAGGCCTCCTTTTGACCGGATGTTGAACAAGCGGTGAACAACGGTGCAGCTAATAAGCAAAAAATAAATGGTTGGAATTTTTTCATCTTTAAAAAATTATTGACAAAACAAATTTAACAATTTCAATCTATCACAAAAACCCTAACACCCCCATAACTTCCCTCCCCCCCACTCCATTCCCTCAAAACAATATATCCCCACACCCAAACTCACACTCAAACCCAAACTCCACTCACTCATTCGTGTTTCCATTTACTTATCCATGGGTCATTGGTCTTTTCCTGAAAGCTTTTAAGCTTTTCTTTCAGTGTATTAAATATTTCAGCATGCTGATAGTTTTCGGCCAAGTTAGTCGTTTCATGCGGATCGTTGGATAAATCA
The DNA here is from genome assembly GCA_022360015.1 of Cytophagales bacterium. Classification (GTDB taxonomy): domain Bacteria; phylum Bacteroidota; class Bacteroidia; order Cytophagales; family Cyclobacteriaceae; genus Agaribacillus. The sequence continues at coordinate 73,721 of JAKSDQ010000214.1, read as the reverse complement.
TATAATTCAAATTCGGGTCTGAAGGTGTAGTCGTGGATTGCCCTGAGCCCGTATTGTTGACTTGCTGTTTTTAAAGCACCTTGCCACGTGGCAGACTCCCAAAGGTCTGATGCGTGGGGATAAGGTAACTGGTGTGCGATATTCCAGATCAGCTTATAATCCTTGGTGATAACCGATCGCATGGGATAATACATGGTTATTTCATGAAAAGTATGAGAAGCGTATGTTTCAGCACTTCCGGTCGTTTCTTCGCCCATCAGGAGTGGTTTGAAAGAGGAACCATGAAAATCTTTCAACCTCGTTTTTAGGTTTTGGTTGTTAAGCGGCACGTCGGCAAAAGAAAGTGTCAATTGCTCCCGCGCCCGGGGAAGGATACCTGCCATGTCCAGTAAGGTCGGGGTAAGATCTGCCCAATTGATCAGGGCGTCGACAACCGTACCTTTCCGGTAGCTACCGGTATTTTTTACCAGGCAGGGTAATCGGATACCAGGTTCATAAATATTGGTTTTGGCCCCGGGAAAGGCAATGCCGTTGTCTGAAATGTACACAATGATGCTGTTATCCCACAATTGGTTTTGCTTCAGACGTGCTATTAACCTTCCAACGCCCTGATCGACACGGTTGACCGACTGATAATATTGTTCCAGCTCAGCCCTTGTTTCCGGCAGTTCAGGCAGAAACTCCGGCACAAGGGTTTCTTCAGGAGAAACAGCCAATGGTTCCACGCCCGGATAGCCCTCGTCCTTGTTGCCAAAGCGGTCCGGCTTGTAGGAGTTGCTTGCTACTTTACCGCCGCCGCGGTGCGGATCCTGCGTGCAATAGTACAGGAAAAACGGTTGAGGTCTTTTACTCTTCAGGTAATTTCCCACTGTATCTGCCATAGCCACAGGGTTACGGCCATTGGCTTTTAAAACCCGGTCAAATTTAAAAACCGACTCGGGAGCTACATGATATTTACCTATTCTTAAAGTCTCATAACCTCCTAATTCTGAAAGGTAAACAGGCAGTGATTTCAAATAATCATGAGCGCGAAAATGATGATAACTATGCTCATGGCCATACAGTCCATTCAGATGATTGTAAAGGCCGGTGAGGATAACCGAGCGACTGGCTGTACAGGAAGGGGCAGTACTGTAGGCCCTGGTAAAACGCAGGCCCTCTGATGCCAGATAGTCAAGATTAGGAGTACTAATGGCCTGGTTCCCATAACAGCCTAAATCATTCATGCCATGATCGTCAGCAACGATCAGTACAATGTTAGGCTTACCGGTTTCTGCCGATTCTTTCTCAACCGGGTCGGGATGGGTGCAGGAAAACACTAAAAAATATATCCCGAGGATAAAAAGCTTTCTCATGGTTCTATTTTACTCAAAATGTACACATAAAATTTACAAAAACATAAAAAGACCGTCGATATTTATGTGCCCATGAAATAGGTGCATTACCCTAAAAAACCATTTCACCGAATTAAACATCGCTTTCATCGATTAAGGAACGCCTGACAACTAATACTGAATAAATTAGGCTACTTTAATAGGTTTCGACACGAAAAGTATAAGGGGGCAAGCACCTGGGGAATCATTTTACATGTCCCTTCTTCATTTGAATTGCATGAAGCAAAGTTTAACAATAAAAGAAAAATTAGCATTTATAGAGGAACTAAGAGGGAATGTACTCAATGCTTTTGGGGGCAGCTCGGAAGAGCTGGAAGCAGCCCTTGATGAGGTGATGGAAAAGTTGAAAAACCTGACAAAACTCGGTGAAATGACCTCAAAGAAAACCATTGAAAAAACATTCGTAGCACACCTCGCCATGTCGCTCGCCAGTAAAGTAGCCTATCCGAAAGATGCTTTGGATTTGATTTCGGTTTTATCTCCACCCAATGATGAAAATGATTAAATAAACCGGACAATTTAACCACCGATTACTGGCTCACAACTGTTTTTCCTGAAATTAGTCTGCAACAGTTTTTTTCATTTAATAATTTCAGTTTTATCTTGCAAAATATAGCTTTCGGAGATCTGAGTAGGCATATCGTCTAAATTCGAAACAACCACATGTTGGTTGTCGATAAATTCTAAGGGGTCAAAAGGTATTTCATGCCAATAATAATCAGCAAACGTACCTGTGACAACCTAAGCAAACAATGTGGAAAAGAAGTAAAAAAAACTGACCTGATAATGAATAGTGGCGAGCAATCTTTCCGTTTGGTTATGTTGGTGAGCAATAACCAGGAAACCAATTATATTAACCGTAAGGTACTGGAGATCAGCAAATTTTCTGTAGATATCATATCAAAAACTTCAGGAAGCAGCGCTATCGAATACCTGAGAAATCATATTACCCATCCTTCTTTACTCCCTGAGTTTATCCTGCTCGATATCAGCAAACCAGTTATAACGGGATACGAGTTCCTGCATGCTTTTGAGCAAGATGCCAAAATCAGGAAAAGCAACATTAAGATCATCGTTGTGTCCAATTCTATGAATACAGAGGAGATTGACGCGATACTAAAAAGGTCTTCGGTAGTAGGTTATGTTACCAAACCGTTGCTCGTTGAAAAACTAAATACATTGAAATTTTCTTATTTAAAAGCGCCAGATAAAAAGCAAAGGATTAATTAGTTATATTTGGTCTAAAATATGAAAAATACCACTTAAGTTTCAGCTATGCCTTTGGTACGGCAGGCTTTAAAGCCTGAATTTATACCGGAGAAAGCGTCTGTGTAAATTTGTGGGTGGTAGTTTCAATTAGCGGGTTAACCTTCAAACCATTTGGTTATGAATTTACTTAGGCGCCTTCAACCTAATACTTTGCCCAGGATTGCTATTCTGCTCGGTGTACTGGTGGTCATATCCAGTTGTGCTATAGGGTATCTTTCATACGTTTCCAGCAAAAGAATTATCCTTAACAACGTTTTTGACAGTAATTTACAAATTGCCAAAACGCTGAGTGCTGACATTGACTTTTCCAAAGAAGCAGACAGCGACTCCTTGTTGCTGAACAGGTTGGAGCGCATATGGAATTATTTTCACAAGCCCTATCAAGGGAGCTACTTGTGCGTAATTAAGCATGACGGCACCCTGGCCCTGAATACGTTGCTACCTGAGACAACAGGTACTTATGTAGGAGATATGCCGCTTGCTTCGGGGAAGACAACAGGACCAGGAAAAATTCTGGAGTTGGTGAGTGCGAAAATGGACTGGGTTGGAGAAAGTGAGAACCATGAAGGACAAAATCAGCTTGCTGCCTATGCCTATAACCAAAAACTGGATGCCTTGATTGCCGTTCACGTAATTTCGGACCATCTCAAACACGAAATTTACGAAGCTGTACTACCCTGGTCAATTGGATTGGGCCTTATTTCTATTATTTTGCTCCCGTTGTCATTAGGCCTGATTTACCGTTCCTTTAAAAGTTCCGAAGCCAGGTACCGGGATCTTTATGAAAACGCACCGGACATGTTTCTTTCTGTGGACACATCTACGAAAGAAGTGATCGCATGTAATCAAACGCTCGCCAAAGCCACAGGCTTTAGCAAAAAGGAGATTATCGGCCGCCCCATATTTGAAATGTACGACCCGGGTTGTTTGCATGATGTGAAGCAGGCTTTTGAATCTTTCGTAAAAACAGGATATGTGAAAAATGCCCGACTTCAGCTAAGAAAAAAAGACGGTGGTAAAATCGACATTAGTTTAAATGTCTCGGCAGTCAGGGATTATAAGGGAGAAATAGTTTACAGCAGATCCATTTTCAGGGATATCGGGGAACAGAAAAGGACAGAAGAAATTGTCAAAAGACACACCGAAATCGTAGAAAATATTCAAATAGGCCTGATGGTTTATAAGCTGGAGGGTTCAGGAGAAAACACCAACCTCAGGCTAATAACCATCAATCCCATGGCTACCAAACTTCTGGGTGTTTCCAGAGAACAGTTTATCGAAAAAACCATCGATGAAAACTTTCCCGATGCCCGCCGGAAAGGGATTCCGGAACTCCTGGCCGAGGTGGTTCGATCCGGAAAAGCAAAAGAGGTGGATGAGTTTGCCGATGATGAAAAAGGAAACGAAAAGGTTTGGGCATTTAAAGCTTTCCCTTTACCGGACCATTGTGCTGGCATTGCCTTTGAAGATATCACTGACAAGCAAACGGCCATGGATGCGGTACATGAAAGTGAAGAAAAATACCGTACCTTGGCCGAAAGTGCTTTGGATGGCCTTATATTTTATGATCTGGATTTAAAAAAGGCTACCTCGGTGAATCAAAAAATACTGGCAATGTTTAAGGTAAGCAGAGAGGAATTTTTCAAAAGCCCGAATAAACGATTTTTGCCGGAATTTCAGTCAGACGGCAGAAATTCAATGGCGGAAGTAGAAAAATATACAAAACGGGCACTGGATGGTGAAAAAATTCAGTTTGAATGGGAAAACAGGAAGGCCGATGGAACTGTGTTTAATACGGAGATTACACTTTTCCCCATGTTCAGCAAAAGTCACCGGTACCTTATTACACTTATCAAAGATATCAGTATCAGGAAAAAAAGTGAACTGGCGCTGAAGGAGTCAGAAACCCGCTACCGAACCCTGGTAGAAAGTTTCACTGACATGATACATATTACTGACCGGACTAATGAGATATTGTACATAAATCCGGCAGTTCATGCACTTACCGGATACTCACGCGATGAATTTCAGAAGGCAAACTATGGATTTGTTCATGAGGAAGACAGGGAACGGGTTAAGGGATTTGTATCGGCGTTTCTTAAAAGCAAAAAGAAATACTCCGGTAAACTTGAAAACCGGTTCATCGATAAATCGGGTAATACACGCTGGCACTCTACGATCATATCCAAAATACATTTTCAGGGAAGGTCGGTCATGCAATTTGTCATTCATGACATTACGGAAATAAAGAAAACAGAAGAAGAGATCCGTATGCTAAACACCCAGCTCGAGCAAAGGGTAAAGGAACGAACCCACCAGTTGCAGGAATTGAATGATGAATTAATAGTGATCAACCACAGGTTAGCTGAGACACAGGAGCTTGCCAGATTGGGAAGATGGGAATTTGATCCGATAACCGGTGATAGTGTCTGGTCTGATCAAACTTATAAAATACTGGGTTTTAATCAGGAAGAACCTCCACCGAATTTTGAGGAATACCAAAAGCGCGTACATCCGGAAGATTTACCCAACCTGCTTGAAAAAATTGAATTGGCGATAACGGAAGGATTGAATTATGCACTGGAATTCCGGCATGTGCCCCCCGAAGGCCATGTGAAGTATCTTTTGAGCAAGGGACAGCCTGTTTATGAAAACGGAAAGGTGGTTAAGCTACTGGGTACCATTTTGGACATTACCGAAGCTAAACTTACCGAAATCGAATTGACGTCCAAAACCAGAGCCCTGGAGAGCTACAGTGCGAATCTAAAACACTTACACAGGATAAATACGGCAAATTACCAAAGCATCGATCAGCTATTTGAAAATTACCTTCAGGCGGGTTGTGAATTACTTAACCTCGATACGGGGATTATCAGCAAAACCGAGGGGGAAACCTATGAAATCATGGCCATTAAATCTGATATTGATTCTTTGGGAAAAGGTATGAAATTCGATTTAAGCGATACTTATTGCCGGACCATCGTCAAAAATAAAAAAACCATCTCCTATCACCACATAGGTAAGCTTGAAAAGATGCGGGGACATCCTGCCTACAAAAATCTACGTCTTGAAAGTTATTTAGGCACTTATATCGTTGTCAATAATAAAATATACGGTACCTTGAGTTTTTCTTCAAAAAACAAAAAGGTAGCCCCTTTTGAAGATTATAAAATCGAGATATTGGAATTAATGTCACAGAGTCTGGGAAGTTTCCTGTCAACCTACGAAGCCGATCTGGTAAAAGAAAAGGCAAAAAAGGCCCTTCAGGAAAGTGAAAAGCGGTTTCGTAAGTTGACCGAAATTGCGCCGGTTGGAATCTATTTGACAGATGGGCCCGGGGAGGAATGCGAATACGTTAACCGGCGATGGCAGGAGATTACGGGTTGTTCTGCTGAAGAAGCTTTAAACGGTGAATGGGTAAACGCTGTTTATCCGGAGGACTGGGACCGCCTGGTAAAAGAGTGGGAACGTTCGTTGGAGCAAAATATACCTTTTAACCTGGAATACCGTTTCAGTCTACCGGATAATAAAATAAAGTGGGTAAGCGGCATGGCTGTTCCCATTATGGACGACTCGGGGCAAATCACACAGCACCTTGGAACTATCACCGACATTACAGATCGAAAACTATTTGAAGAAAAAATTTCAGCACTTAACCAGGAGCTCAAGCAGCAGGTAGCCGAACTCAAGGTCACAAAAAAAGAGCTGGAAGCTTTTACCTACTCAGTGTCTCATGATCTGCGCGCCCCACTGCGCGCGATTGCCGGCTATTCAAAAATGTTGGAGGAAGATTTCGGGGATTCATTAAGCGGAGAAGCCAAAGAAAATTTTGAAGCAGTGATTGACAATACCGTCAGGATGGGACAGTTGATAGATGATCTGCTTGCCTACTCCCGCCTGGGTAAAAAAGAAATGAAATTTACAAAAATTGATATCAGGAGGCTTTCGGAAGATATATTCAAAGAGTTAAGTCAGTTCGAACCTAACCGTAAACTGAACGTTAGACTAAAACGTATGCCGCAGGCTATTGGAGACAGTAGCATGATAAGGCAGGTTTTCAGTAATCTTATTTCCAACGCTATAAAGTTTACCAGTACCCGAAAAGAGGCATACATTGAAGTAGGCCACAAAAAAATCGAGGGACAGGACACATACTATGTAAAAGACAACGGCGTTGGTTTTAATATGAAATATGCGGATAAGTTATTTGGGGTTTTTCAAAGACTACACAGCATGGAGGAGTTTGAGGGGACGGGAGTGGGATTGGCGATAGTACAGAATATTATTCAAAGGCATGGTGGTAAAATATGGGCTCATTCGGAAGTGAATGTGGGAACTACATTTTATTTTACTATATTAACGCAAGAAATTACTGCGTATGAACCGGAAGCATATTGAGGTACTCCTGGTAGAAGACAATCCTTATGACGCCAAGTTGACAATCAGGGCGTTAAAAAAAGCCGGGTTGGAGAAGCACCTGTACACTGTCAAAGATGGTGAACAGGCACTGGATTTTGTATTCTCCGAAGGAAAGTATGCTTCCCGCAGACATGAGAAACCGTTAAGACTGATTTTACTCGACCTTAAGCTTCCGAAGATCAATGGCCTGGAGGTACTGGAAAAAATCAAATCCGACGATCGAAGCAAGTCCATTCCGGTTGTCGTACTTACTTCTTCGGACCATGATAAAGATATTCTGAAAAGCTACAGCTTCGGTGCCAATAGTTACATTGTCAAACCGGTAGAACTGGACGATTTTATTTATACTGTTGAAAAAATAGGCCTTTATTTTCTTGAGCTGAACAGAACCCTCCATTAAATTTTCCTTTGCTTAAAGTGTTTTTATTCGTTGCATCAGCGGTTTTCTGTAAGAGTTACTGATAGGAATAATCTTTTTAGCAATTTGAAGATTCGTTTGGTCAATATTTTCAACTTTATCCATTCGTACAATGAATGACCGGTGAACCCTGATAAAATCCTGCGGGGGCAGTTTGTCTTCCATGGATTTCAGGGTAGAAAGTACCGTATGCATTTTTTTGGTGGTGTGTATTTTTACAAAATCACCGTAAGCTTCCAACCATAGGATATCCTTTAAAAAAATATTGAGCAACAGGGTGCCTTCTTTGATAAATATACTTTCTTCCCCCTTATTTTCCCCACGAAGTCTCTGAAGATTTTTTCTGGCACGGGTGGCAGCCTTCAAAAATCGTTGGTATTTTACCACTGGCTTAACCAGATAATCTATTACTTCATAATCAAATGCCTCTTGCACATAGTCTTTTTTACTGCTCACAATGATTACCTGAGGGTTACTTTCCAGCGTTTCAATGAGCTCCAGGCCACTCATACCTGGCATTTCTATATCCAAAAAGATCAGATCCACCTCCTTGCGGGGTAGTTGATTAGCCGCTTGTATCGGGTCACTGAACATATCTAGCAATATCAAAAAATCAGTGTGTTCAATGTGTTCTTCCATAAGCCTCAGGGCCATGGGATCATCGTCAATTACAATACAACGTAGTTTGTCCAAAATTAAATGTTTGCGTTATAAGGTGGTTGTATATATGTTTAAACTAAATCATAGTTGTTTTTTTAAATACGATTACCATAATACCCATCTAATAAATGGCAGAATCCATTTCGTTAATTTTATTCTTTAATTCCACCTGGGACTCAAGCACTAATTTGCCTATACTTTGCAGGATCGATTCTAACGCTGGTTTTGTCATCGGTTTTCCTTTTTTATCCAAAACCTTGTTTAAAAGGCTTGTGAGTTTTGGTATTCCGATAGTGGAAACCGAATTCAGAAACTTATGGGCATCGGCCCTTAGGCCCTGCAAGTCTCCGCGAACCTGATTGAGTTTCATACTCTCAACTATTTCCTCTGACATATTTATGTATATTTCTATCAGCTCTTTCATCAGTTCGGGGTTATCACCGGCCACAGCCTTGAGGTTACCGAAGTCACAGATACCCACTTCTCCTCTAATTTCACCCGGATGGTCATCACTGTTTGTATCAGTTCCGGCAGTGCGATTGTCACTTAACATACCCAGCAATTTTTCCTTTAGAACTGCGGGTTTAAAAGGCTTGGAGATGTAATCATTCATACCCATAGCCAGGCACTTCTGCTTTTCTTTTTCAAAAGCATGAGCGGTCATGGCAATAATCGGAATTCCACTTATTTTGCCACCTTTGGAACGGATTTTCTTTGTTGTTTCAAAGCCATTCATCTCTGGCATACGGATATCCATTAACACCAGATCATATACACCGTTTTCAAGTTTCTCCATGGCCAGTCTCCCGTTGTCAACAACATCCACCAATATATGCCAACTTTCAAGATATTTTTGAGCCAATACCTGTATCATATCATTGTCTTCCACCAGCAATACCTTCTTGCCATTTAAAGACGACTCGTCCACAAAGCTAGGTAAAGCCGTTTCCACACCTTTATTTTTTTCAGCAACCATTTTGAACATCAATTCAAAAACAAAAGTGGTTCCTTTATTGACTTCACTTTGAACTTCAATATGACCATTCTGCAATTCTATTAATCGCTTTACAATAGTAAGTCCAAGGCCTGTACCCCCATATTCCCGGGAAGGGTCGGTGTTTACCTGGGTAAAACTTTCAAAAATAACGGCAATTTCCTCCTGTGGAATTCCTATTCCCGTATCAACGATTCTGAAAGACAAAAGCACAGCGTCTTCCTTTTTTTCCTTGCAGGAGACAGCCACCCCAACCCATCCATGGTTGGTGAATTTCAATGCATTTCCAATTAAGTTAAGCAATATCTGATGAAGCCGCACCGGATCTCCCATAATCCAGGCAGGAACTTTTTCATCAATATCGAACAACAAATCTATATGCTTTATTTTCGCCTGTGGTTTTAATACTTTCTTCAGCGAATCCATTAAGTCTGTCAAATTGAAAGAAGTATGCTTTAACGTAAGTTTACCCGCCTCAATTTTACTAAAGTCAAGTATATCATTGACAATAACCAGTAAATTCTCACTGGCTAGCTTAATAGAGTTTACATATTCATATTGCTCCCCGCTCAATTCTTTATCAAACAGCAAATCAGTGAATCCGATAATGGCACTGATCGGGGTACGTATCTCATGGCTCATGTTCGCAAGGAAAGTATCCTTCACCTTGGCAGTTTTTTCCGCCTCCAGTTTGGCTTCAATGAGTTGCTCGATGATTCTCGCCCTTTGCGTAGCGTCTTTTACCACTCCATGAACGCCATGTACCTCATTTTGCCCCTTTATGATAGGTGTACAGTCAATATCAAAAATAGAATCCCCGATTTGAACCGTGTTTTTGACTTTATTTCCAGTCAACGCACATCTTATTACTTCCTTTAAGGACAAATTATCTTTGTAAATCTCAAATATAGATTTACCCACAACCCCTTTTTGATCGGACCCCAAAAATTTGCTTGCCTCTCCTTCCAGCAATTCAAAAATGCCATGTCTGTTTACCTGAAAAATGATAACCGAAGAACTTTCGATGATGCTTTTAAGATTAATTTCCAGTATCTCAAGATTATCCTGCGCTTTTTGCTTTTCACCGGAAAGCTTATGATACCGCAAGGCACTCCGGATGATCTGAACCAGCCCATCTACTGTCACCAGTGATTTAGGAATATAATCATCTGCCCCTGCCTTTACCATAGACATGGCAAGCGCTTCATCTTCCTGTGATGTAATGATAATGACAGGTTCAGTGATACCTTTTTGCCTGATTTTTTTCAATAACTCAAGGCCATCTTCTCCTGGTAATTTATAGTCGAGAAATATGATGTCATACTTATTCTGCAACAAATTTCTAAGACCATCTTCCGCATTGCTTTCTATACTAAGGTTAGCATTTAACCCGGAGTTTTTAATGGACCTGGCAAAATTTTTTTTGTCAAAAGGCTCATCTTCGATTAATAAAATCTTGATTATCTCGCTCATAACAACCGCGCCATTAAAGATTTGCAAAAACAAATTTTTCTTTCCTGCTAATAAAATCAGAAATTCCAAGTTTTAAATAACTTGTATCGATCCCGTTGTCAATTTATAAAAAAAATATTGTTTATAATCAAATTCTGCCAGCTTTCTTTAGCTTTATTGAATAAACCGGTCATCACCTACTATTGTTTGGTTGTTTTATTAATTATATGAGTAAAAATAACCAGGTTAGCAACCGAATACAAACAGGCATTTATCGCCATGCCATCGACAAACAAACCACAATCGCTTTCCCGCACTACAAATTTCTTCACTTTTTAGATTTGTATGGCAACGAGATAATACTAATGGAAATGGATAATTAATCAGTATTGATCACTTTTTCACGGTTAGCATACAATTAATCAGTGTGTGACGGGTTCATTCATGATCATATCACTGGCTTTTTCTGCGATCATGTAGACTGGTGCGTTGATGTTGCCGGTAGTGATTACCGGCATGATCGAAGCATCGACTACCCGCAATGACCCAATTCCATGGACACGCAATTGCGCATCTACCACTGACATCTCGTCCTTGCCCATTTTGCATGTACCCACGGGGTGGTAAATGGTCTCCAGGGAATTCCTGATATGTTCGACCAAAGCGTCATCTGAGTTCGTCTCCGGGGGACAGATGACTTCTTTGCGAAACGGATCCAACGAATTTTGATGCATTAATTGAAGTCCTTTTTTCACACCTTTGAGCATAGTTTGCAAATCCTCCGGATGCTGGAGAAAGTTTGGCTGGATCAGTGGCGCCTCTAAGGGGTCTGAAGATCGCAAGGTAATATATCCCCTGCTTTTAGGTTGTACCAGACTCGGTAAAACAGAAAAGCCATCCTCTGTGGGAAAAGTTTTCAAATCATACAAATCATAATCATAACCTTTTCCAGGATGCATGGGGGCAAACTGGAATTGAAAATTGGGGTTTTTGTCAGGATCATCGAGGTTGGCAAACGCTACTGCCTCCGTGATGCTAATGGTAAGCGGACCATTTTTACCAAAGGAATACCTGACCAGATTTCTGAGCTGATTAAACGGCCTGATTCCGTGATTGATTCCATCTTCACCGGGCGAAACAGCACTGACAGGACAAAAAAGGTGATCCTGCAGATTTTTGCCAACACCTGGCAGGTGCTTGATCGCCTGTATCTGATGTTTGACCAACTCATCCGGATCTCCAATGCCTGATAACATCAAAATTTGCGGGGAATTGAAAGCACCGGCGGAAACTATGACTTCCTTACTTGCTTTTACCTGACTGGCGTTGCTTTTCCCCACCCTATACTCCACCCCTATTGCTTTATCATTTTTTATCAACAGTTTTGTCACCGCCGTATTGGTCATAACGGTCAGGTTAATTCTTTTCAGTACCGGTTTCAGAAAAGCAGTCGCAGCGCTGTGTCTTTTTTCTTTTTTGATGGTAAACTGAAAAAGACCTATCCCATTTTGTGACTCCCCATTGTAATCAGGGTTATAAGGAAGGCCTAGTTCCTGTCCCGCTTCTACAAAGGCCTTGGCAAAGGGGGTAATGAACTTATTGGCAAAAGTAACATTCAACTCGCCATTTTTTCCGTGATAGCCCCTGTCTACCAGGTAATATTGTTCATGATGCTCGGATTTAATAAAGTAAGGCAGTACTTCCCGATAGCTCCATCCCTTATTTCCCAGTGCGGCCCAATTGTCATAATCTTTTTTATTGCCCCTTACATAAACCATCGCATTAATCGAACTGCTTCCACCCAGGGTTTTCCCCCGGGGAAGATAGATACGGCGGTTGTTTACATGGGGTTGCGGTTCAGTCCAAAAGCCCCAGTCATACTTTTTTTTGAAAAGCTTTGCATAAGCACCCGGAATATGTATGAGCGGATCCCGGTCAGGCCCACCGGCTTCTATGAGCAACACCTTATTGGCCGGATCGGCTGACAAGCGATTGGCAAGCACACATCCCGCGGAACCAGCCCCAATGATGATGTAATCAAATTCTGTCATTAATCAATTTGTACGTAATTACACAACAAGGCCCCGTTTAACGATTGAAGGGGACATGTATTGGCCAAATATAATGAACAAACTGAATGGGAGTGACTTAATTTTTCATTTTTTGGATTACCCCATTCACATCCTGTGGATACTGTCCCCCGTAATCCTTTGTACCTCGTTAGAGTTTGTGCCTTTATCCGGTGATAAAAACGGGCAACCACAAAGGCCCGAAACCCGCCAGGTAGTTCCAGATCGCCTCGCCTCTCGACACCCAAGCAGCACAACCAAGCCACTTCCCCTATCCCCTAGCCTCAATATTGAAAGAATAAAATGATTTCACTATTACCACACCCAAGGTGTACACCATAAAATAATTGTCAATTATCAACTGTCAATTGTAAATTGTCAATAGCCTTAGCATAAAGATTCTTTACTTAGCCTGGCCTCGCGATCCGGGTTGACAAATTGAAAATAATGTTTCAACACCAAATCGGGGGCCTCGATGTGAGGGTAATGCCCCATATCTTTTAGCAGTATTATATCGGGATGTGGAATCAATTCATTATATCTGTTGACCATTTCCTTTCCGGACACAGGATCGGCCTCGCCTGCAATCAGTCTTAGCGGTATATCGGCCTTTTGCAACGCACCCAGCCATCGTTCTCTGTATTTTACCCGTTCATCCATGTATCTGATCAACCGGGGTAACATCCTTTTTCCGCTTCGGTGGGTTAATAAATCCCAGCATTCATCGAGCTCATTTTGGGAAAGTTGTGTATTTGGGCCAAAAATGGCTTCTAAACTTTTACGAAACCGGCTTTTCCCCATGAATGGTACCAAAAACCTTCCTATTGGCTTCTTTAATAGTTTTTGAATGCGTAAAGGCCGGTGTGTTTCAGGAAACAAGCCCCCATTGAGTAAACACAGGGAATGTATGTTAAGTCCCTCCTGACCCGTGCCTTTCCTGTCAATATACCTTGCCATCAGCTCCTGGGCCACTGTATCGCCATAGTCATGCGCCAGAATATGTACATCTTTTACACCTAAATCCAACAGAATTGTCTCAAACAAACTGGCCTGATTATGAATTGTATACTTGTATTTCAAAGGTTTATCGGAGAATCCAAACCCCATCATATCGAGGGTAACCACATGAAATCTGCTTGTTAATGATGGCCACAGCTTATGCCAGTCCCAGGAGGCGGTCGGAAAACCATGAATCAGTACGATTACCTCCCCCCTTCCCTCATCGAGGTAGAAAATATTATGATCTTTGTACTTATAGTACCAGCCTTTATTTCTCCAAACCTTTAATGCCATTAATCCTTTACAGTCTGCATTTATAAATTTTATTCTTTACCCAAGCCCATTCAGCACGTAGAAGGAGAGGTATTGAAATTAACTTTTTTTTAATGTAGGTATTAGCCTCGGTTGTCGGTTACTTAATAATATTGTACGAAATTAGCAACCCTCATCTACATTTGCAAATGGTTGTCATTATTCATGACTTACCCACCAGTAATTGGCTGTTGCCGGGGGTGATTCTATGTCGAGTGGCTGCCCGATTATCGGAAAGCAGGCAGTCACATTTTCCTCTCCGGCCTTTTTGAGTAGTCTTTCTACCGGTTCTTTCCAGCTATGCAGGGACAGGCTAAAGGCTCCCCAATGGATTGGCATCATTACTTTGCCCTGTACATCTAAATGGGCCTGAACCGATTGCTCGGGCATCATATGAATGGCTGCCCAGTTTTCATTGTATTGCCCACACTCGATCATGGTAAAATCAAAGGGTCCATACTTGGTCCCTATTTCTTTGAAACCATTGAAATAACCACCATCCCCGCTAAAAAAGATTTTATGCTTGTTTCCGCAAATTACCCAGGAGGCCCATAGGGTTTTGTTACGGTCGTTGAATTTTCTTCCCGAGAAATGCCTGGCCGGAGTAGCTACCAATGCCAGTCCCTCAAAGGAAAAGGACTCCCACCAATCCAATTCATTGATTTTACTGACTTCAACCCCCCACTCTTTCAGGTGTGACCCCACACCCAGGGGTACAAAAAAATGGTTGGTTTTATCTTTTAGATACCTGATGGAAGGATAGTCCAGGTGGTCGTAGTGGTCATGCGAAATAATAATGGCATCTATTTCGGGCAGGTTTTCCAGGTCGATGGCCTGTTGATACGGAAACCGCTTGCTGAGAAAGGATACCGGGGCAGCGGCTGGGCCAAACATCGGGTCGATTAGCAGGTTTTTGCCATCTATTTCCAAAAGAATCGCCGAATGCCCGAACCAGGTAACCTGGGTGATGGAGTCGTGATCCTCCTGATGAGGTTCCGCCAACCGGGTAGGCAGTGGCTTTTTGGGGGCTTTTCCATTATCCTCAAAAAGCCATTGGTACATAGTGCCAGTCATTTGACCGATACTCATGTTCATTTCGGTTGTAACCAGGTTTTTGAATTGGTCGCTGCCGTAATTTTGTGATTTTTTAAGCTGCTCCAGATGTTGGCCTGCAGGAGGAGCACCGAATTGGGGGGCAAATTGCATGAATAAAACCACCGAGCCAGTCAGGAGACCAACTGTTAACAACAAAAATAATAGCATTTTCATCATGTTTGATAAGTAAGTAATCACTCAGGTTAATTTACAGGAAGAAAGCAATAAAATAGCAGCAGCGATAACTTACCACATTTCGAAGAATTTTGTAGCGCAGCGCGGCTAATTTCCTGTTTCTACCAGGTAGGAAGCATCGAGTTTATCCCATTCACTAAATGAACCGTCGTACAACCGGGTTTCATGCCCCAGGGCTTTGGCAATGGTGTAAAGCACAGTGGCACTCAACCCCACATGGCAATAAGTAATGACTTTTTTTTGATCGTCAACCCCGGCTTCATCAAAGTATTTTCGTAAATCTTCTTTATTTCTCACAAATTTGTTTTCATCCAACAGGTCACGCCAGGTAATGTTAACGGCCCCGGCGATATGTCCCGATCTTCGATAGCGCCCGTCGCCATCTTTTTCTCCACGATAGTAATCGGATTTTCTTGCATCGATTATACTGGTTGAAGATTGCTTTGATCTGGCTAAAACTTCGTCTTTCATCGCTAACAGGTGTTTACGGGGCGTCAGTAACAATTTACCTTGGCCAGTTTGAGTAACATTGGTCAATTCCGTGGTGACAGGAAGCTTTTGGGCCAGCCAGCCCGGCAAACCACCATTCAGGATAAAGGTATTATCACCTAAACCCAGGTAATCCAATGTAAAATACAATCTAAAGGTGGGAGCAAACAGGTCGCCCGCATAATATAGCACATTGACAGTTTCATGGGATATGCCTTTTGAACGTAAGGTGGCTTCGAGTTGTTTTGAATCGGGTAACTCCCACCTCAGGTTACCCCTTGTGACCGTGTATTCATCCGGTACAATCAGTTGGGCATTTTCTATGTGGCCTTTTTTATAATGATCAGCCTCCGCCACATGTAACAACACAAGATTTCTATCATTTTGATGCTCCAGCAGCCATGACTGGTCGACAAAGATTTTATCAAACAGGTCCTGTGCGCCTGCGAAATGCGCTAAGAAAAGTAACAGCAATGTTCCCGGTTTTTTCATGGTTATGGGGTCATAAAGTTCCTGATAAAGATAATCAAGTAGCTGCATTATCGTCCAAATTACCGTGCCATTTTTTTAAATATTACCAAATCATCACAGCAGTTTCTCCTGCCCTGTCCCTGTAATATAACCTGATTCTTAAGACATACTTCCTGCCTTTGTATAGCTTAATTCTAAAAGACGCGTTGTAATCTTCACCGCTGTCGTCATCGCCGGTTCTGTATCTAAGCTCGCCATGCACATCTTCAAACAATACCATAACCGTATCGGATATACCGAATGTCCGTATATCATATTTTCTGGTAGCGCCGGGAGTAATGGTAAAGTTTCTTTGTTGTCCCTCTTCAATTTCCAGTGGGATCGACTCAAAAGGCTTCAACGCTGTATAGTCTGTTTTTTTCAAGGGGGCGTAGAAATTCTTTACCCATGCTTTGTCCCTGGCAGAAAGGCCCGGTTTGGGAAGGATACCGTCTTGAAATTCCTCCGGAGAAATTATCAGGCCCGGGCCAAACGGGTAGTGCATAATAGAGTCGGGATCCCAGTTGGAGCCCTGCACCGAATCGGGATCGATCTTGCGTATGATATTATGGATTGTTGTTTCCCGGCTCCAGTTGTTAGGCGGCTTTGCAAGCTCATTGATCACCGCTTCTTCATCCCAGACAATACCTGCGTTGGGGTTTTGATGTTCATGAGGAAAGCCCAGGGTATGACCAATTTCATGCAGGGCCGTATCGATCTCACCGGAACGGGTCAGGTCCCAGCCAAAGTTCATAGTCCGCTTATTACGTCCTATACTGAGAATATCCCTTCCGACATAAGACCAGGCGCCATCCCCCTTCATAAATCCAATTCTTATTTCCGCCTCATCCCTGTTGTCGACCTCTTTGAATTCGAGGCCAATTCCCACTTTTTTCCAGGTTTCAAAGGCTTTTCTAACCACGTTCTTTTCATCTTCAGTACCACTCCAACTGACAAACGTCGATGTACCGTCATTGAAGAATACCTGCTCACCGTCGGTAGATTTATCAAAAAAATAGTAATGCAGGATGGTGCCATTAGCCCACTTCTTGTCTGATCTGAGTATCAGACTGGCTCGGTTAGGATTAACAGAAGGAGGAAACTTTCTGACCGGTACTACCGGCATAGAACAATAATTGTGTCGATCGTTTTTCTTTTTGACAGATTTTTTGGTTGTTGCCATATAATATTTCGTTGGGTTGATTGGTTTTTCAAAGGATAAACGCCTGAAAACAGGGGTATATTACAGACTTTCTAATTTGTTCGTGATAAACTGCTTTTCGAGTTGATTTTGGGTCTGTTCCAGGGCCCGGTGATAAGCATGCCTGGCTAACTCCGGATGATTGAGTTTTTCATATAATCCTCCGACAAAAACCTTGGTGATGTGATTGTCAGGCAAGTGCTTTTCGTTGGTTTTTACCATTTTCAAAGCTTCTGCCGGTGAGTGGATTTGGGAAAATGCAATGATACGATTGAGCAGGTAAACCGGGTTACGGCTGTCGGCCAACAATAGATCATAGAGGTCGACGATGGCCTCCCAGTTTGTTTCTCTGAAACTTTTGGCGGTGGCATGATAGCCGGCAATGGCAGCTTCGAGATGATAAGTGCTAAGTTTATTTCCTACCGAGGCCCTGCCCAGATAGATATTTCCCTGCAGTATGAGTTTATGATTCCATTGACTGCGGGGTTGCTGTTCCAGGGTTAGCAGGCGGTTATTGTTGTCCAGGCGGGTGTGGAACCTGGATGCCTGAAAATACATCAGCGCCAGCAAGGCATTGGTTTCAGGTGTGTTAAAATGCTTGTGCGTGGTGATAAGCTCAGCCAGTTTAATGGCATCCCAGCAAAGATCTTTATTGATCAACTGATCTCCGTGCGATACTTTGTATCCTTCATTGAATTGAAGGTATACAACTTTCAGAACATTGGCTAATCTGGGTTTTAAGGCCTCGATGCCAGGAACTGAAAAATCACTGACTTTCTCCCTGAACTTTTGTTTGGCCCGGGTCAATGCCTTGGCTACAGCATCGGTTTTTTTTAGAAGGGCCCTTGAAATCTGCTCATTGCCAAAACCACATAAAAATTTCAGACTTAATATCAGTTGATCCACCTGCCTGATTTCAGGGTGACAACAGGCGAAGATCATACGCAACTGGCTGTCGACAATCTCACTTTCCCCTGGCATTTCGTCTGTTGCCATCTGGTTTGCATCAGCTTCCGAAACTTCATTTCCTAACTTTTTACTGGTCTTTTTCAGTTGATCCAGTAAATGATTTCGGGCCACAAGCATGATCCATCCGGAGGGGTTTCCCGGTTTTTTGATTGGCCATAATTTCACCGCTTTGAAAAAAGCTTCCTGTACAGCGTCTTCAATCAAATCAATGTGCTGACTTCCAAATTTTTTAACCAAAATGGCAATGAGCCTTGTGTATTCTTTTTTGAAGACAAAATCTATCTTATATTCCATACCTTAGTAAAGGTAAAAAACTCAATCCTTATGATTGAGTCTTTTAATCAGGTAATTTGCTTCATGAAGCATCATTCCGAAAGGCACAAGCGAAACATGGCTGTTGCACAACGCAAGCATGTGCCTGTATTTGTATTTTATCGGCGAAAACCTCCGTGTCTCTTTGTGTCTTGGTGGTTCACCATTTTTCACCACGGAGGCACCAAGACACAAAGAGACACAAAGAATTTTGTCGAGACGGCTACATATCCATGTTCATGATTTCCCTCACCTCGGTGGTACCGTCATTTTCGTAAATCGGGCATTCTTTGCTTATCTCCACGGCTTCTTCGAAGGAGTCCGCATTGATAATCATGTACCCCCCGACCACTTCCGTACCTTCTGCAAAAGGGCCATCATGCATGACCTCCCCACTCTTTTGAACTACCTTTCCAGGCCTGGCCAGAGGCAGGCCATCCACCAGTTTTCCCCTTTGTGCCAGATCCTGCATCCATACCCCCCATTTTTGCATGTGCTCCTGGGTTTCTTCCGGTGATGACTCCGCCATTTTTACATCACCGCCTCTGAATAGATAAAGGTATTTTGCCATTTTTGTAAAAGTTTAAGTTGAAAAATTAAGTTATCAACTAATTGACGAATATGCTATCAATTACAGGACAAAAATTCTTTTTTATTTTGTACAGCATCCACTCATTCATAAAACTTTTAACTATCTACCCAACATATATGACCTAAAAAACCGCCTGACTGTTCAGGCGGTAAATGCTATCGAGGTGAATTGCGTTACCTTGATTTAATCTTCTCTACACAGCATCGGTTTTCCGATGGGCATCAATAAAGGAATTGCAAGGCTTCCCTGTCAAAGCGGCCAAACTCTCCATCTTCATCCGCGCTAAAACAAGACAGCATGACAGAGTTTGCATCAAAACCAGTAGGGGTTCCGGGAATATGAATGGCCCCTACACTACCGGCCCCTTCATTACCGCCTCTTCCACAGGAAAGCGAACGGTCAAAGAAATCGGTATGACGCAGGCCAAGGCAGTGACCAATTTCATGTGTGATGACATGTTCTACCACGTCAGTGCTGAAGTTACTGGTTCCTGACTGAATTTGAACAAACTGATAGGGATCGCCATCCCTTGGAAAACCGGCTGATCCTCCTCCTCCTCCGCTTACCCTGTAAACAACAATATCATAAACCTGGTAGTTGGTCCCGAATGTGAGCGTAAAGTTAAGGCGGGTGTTTAGGTTGTTATAGTTGTTGATAGCCCGTTGCAGCCCTGTACGCATTTTTGAATCCAAAGCATTGCCGCCGCCTGTATAACCAATGACACTAATCGTTCGAGGCAAACCACGAACCAGATTGTTGGTACGATACTGTTCACCGACTACGCCGGTGTGTTGTATACCGCTTTGAAGCATTTTATCTAAGTTATCAGGCGTAATGATAATATCGCTCTCCAACAAATAATTCCCGCTTTCCAATGCAGGATCCAGCAGGTCATAACCTTGGGTGATCGCAATATCACTGACGTCAAATCCCAGGTCCTTGAATTGCGCCATTATTTCATCGGAAATTTTTGCAGGCTGATCGACAATGTCGACGTCTTCTTCCGGTGAACAAGCTGTAAATAATAGAGAAATTACTGCGATTGCCATGACAATCGCCTGGGTGAATCCGTAGGTTTTCATGATCGTTTTTGTTTAGGTTGACTGATAATTCAAAATATGAATATTTTAAGTTATTCACAAAATTTATCACATAATTTTTTTATTCGGGCATTTCAATTCCAATCATAAAAGGATTTAATATTTTATTGTTAAAGTATTTTCTACATTATAAATATTCTGTGAGCAATCGATTACAAAAAACTTTTAATTTGAATTATTCAAATTTTACTAAACATAATTTCGTTATAAAAAGTTGAAATTTTATTGCTAACTTTATCGCTAACGGTACCAAAACATAAACACGTTGAAAAACCTGGCATTTGTCCTGTTCATCCTGCTGGCAGACGTCACTGACAACTATGGCCAGCCTGCTACTTCGGTCAATGACTGGCATCAATTTATTGACCGAACGGTCTCCATGGAATATGCTGCTTCCAGGTTATTGAATTTATCACCCGGCCACTATGTTGTCAAGCTCAACAAACACATAAAAATCAGTGATGTAACGACAAATAGTGTTCAAATACTCAGAAAATTATCTTCCGACTTTCTGGTCATAGAAATCTTACCGGCAAACGATAAAAAACACCTCCCTGTTCTTTTTCAACAGGCATGGCACGCCAATAACCTTTGGAAGCTCTCCCCTGATTTGTTATCCAAGGTGGAGCAAGGCATGAATGAAAGGGCCTCATACATTGTAAGGATGAAGCCAGGCTTTAACCATCGGCTATTACCGGCATTTATTCAAAATCTTATTGAAAAAACAGGTAAAAATGGGTATTTAACGCTAAAAACAGATATCAGGACCATTATTAAAGCTATCATGGTGGCTGACGAGATAATGTACATTGGTTTCGAATCAAACCGGCCGGTAGAAGAAAGTCCCGTTTTAGACCTGAATTTAAATCCTAACGCTATCAATAAAATCCATCACGAATTTCCCTTATTGAATGGAAACGGTATGACGATCTCTATCAAGGAACTAGCATACAATGAAACGGATATCGATCTGAATAACCGGCATGTACCATCTTCTTTGCGTGCTGTGGAAATCAGTAATCATGCTACTGAGATGGCTACGATTGCAGCAGGGGCGGGAAATTCATTCATTACAGGCAAAGGTGTGGCATGGTCATCAAATATTACCTCCTCTGATTTCTCAGAACAACTGCCAGATGATGATAAGGACTATAAGGACCTGAACATATCAGTACAAAACCATTCATACGGTACTGTAATTGAAAATTTTTACGGATCGAAAGCAGCGGCTTTTGACATAAGTGCCCATCGAAACCCATGGTTGCTACACATATTTTCATCCGGTAATCAGGGCTTGGAAACAGCATCAGGGGGAGTCTATCAGCATCTTACAAGTTATGCGAATCTCACTGGGAATTTTAAAATGGCAAAAAATATACTTACTGTCGGAGCGGTGGATACATTGGGGCGAGTCATGCCTTTTTCGTCGAGAGGGCCAGCATACGACGGAAGGGTTAAACCTGAATTGGTCGCTTATAGTACGGTCGGGTCATCCAATTCTGCGGCTTTGGTATCCGGGTTATCTATCTTACTCCAGCAAAAATATCTGGAAATGGCACAAAACCTCCCACCTTCCGCCTTGCTAAAAGCCCTGCTGATTAACAGTGCCAGGGATGTCGGAGATAAAGGAATTGATTATGCTACAGGCTATGGGAATGTGGATGCCTACCATACATTGAAAAATTTAATGGAAAAAAGGTTCATTTCAGGAGAGGTAAGCCATGGTGAAAAGCGATCATTTAATCTGACCGTACCAGAATATATTGAAAATCTGAAAGTAACGATAGTCTGGACCGATCCGGCAGCCCTGCCCAATGCTAACAGGGCCCTTGTCAACGACCTCGATATGACATTAAAAGGTAATCATGAGGTCTGGTTTCCCTGGATACTGAACCCGGCCCCGGATCTTTTCAGTTTATCGCGGCCAGCAACCAGGGGTGAAGATCACCTTAATAACATCGAGCAAATCAGCCTGCAAAATCCGCAGGCCGGAAATTATAGGATTGAAGTTAATGGATTTGATGTCCCGGCCGGATCGCAATCATTTTACATTGCCTATCAATTTGAACAGAAGGATCAATTTACCTGGTTATTTCCCACTGCCAGTGATAACATGCCCTACAATGGAGAGACCGGTAGCTATTTCAGGTGGCATAGTACACTCGATCAACCGGTCGGTAAACTGGAATACAGCCTGGACCATGGAAAAAACTGGGAAACATTGGCGGCCCATGTCAATCCGGAAAAAGGGTTTTACCGATGGGAACCAGGTCAGCGATCCGGACTGGCAAGGGTAAGAATGATGGTGGAAGGAGTTGGTTACGAATCGGATGCTTTTACCCTGGGCAGTGCTCCGAAAGTATCCATTGGCTTTAACTGCGAAGATTCCGTATTGCTTCAATGGGGCGGAGAGAAACAAGCCATGAAATATGAGCTTTTCACAATGGAGGAAGGCCAGGCATTTTTAACTCCTCGATTGGTTACCTCAGATACCGCTTTGATTCTGAAAAAAAGTGATTATGCTGCCACAAAATTGGCCATTCAACCTGTTATCTCCCATCAATTAAGAAATCTAAGGAGTAGTGCTTTTGACTATGAATCACTGGGAAGCGGATGTTATTTGCGTTCCTTTTTCACAGAAACCCTGACGGATGAAGGAATCAGGCTTTTTGTGGATGTTGGCACCACTTATGGGATAGATGAGATGGTTTTCGAACGGAAAGAAAACGGAAGCTTCATAGGATTGGAAAGTATCAAACCAAAATCGGTATTTACCGAATACCTCGATAGCCAGCCAAAACAAGGATTAAATACCCACAGGGTCAAAATAAAGCTGATCAATGGTGAAACCGTAACTACCCATGCCATCCATTCTTATTTTCTCACCGATATGCCTTTTTTGGTCTTTCCTAATCCTGTCGTCAAACCCGCTGTTATGCGTATCTTTTCCAAGGACTTTGAAGGTCAGGAAGTAATATTCAGATTAATTAACAGCTTCGGTCAATTGGTTTTGCGTAAAAAAATGACTACTGAAATCGAGTCGGTTCAAACGACAGGCTTATCCCCGGGCTTGTATTTTTATTCATTTGAAGTCAATGGTGTGATTTACAAAGACAAAATTGTTATTAACTGAAAGATGACACTGAGCCTCGATGAATGTACAGCTTCTGCCAACGATTACTCAGACAGCAAATCCGTGTCTTCTTTTAAATAAACTCCTGATAACTTTAATCTCAGCGATTGTTCAATGAGGAACATTAACTTCCGCGCGGCGATTTTAGTACTTAAACCTTGCGCCCGTATATTAGAAATACAATTCCTGCTTTCATCGGTTTTGCCGGTTTGGGGATGGTAAGTCATATAGATTCCCATACTATGTGGAGAACTTAATCCCGGTCGCTCACCAATACATATAAATATGAGTCGAGCACCCAAGTGTGCTCCGATCTCATCTGCGATGGCTACCCTTCCCTGTTCGACCAGGCAAATAGGAGAAAAGCTCATTTGTTTACTTTTTAACAGCGGAATCATTTCATGGATAAAAGGAATAAACTGTGCGTCTATGGCCGCTGCCGATAGGCCGTCGGTAACCACTATTCCGATATCTGATCCTGCGCGTTTATCCTGACTTAAGATGGTTTTGGACTGATTGTTTAACCGCCTTCCCAAATCCGGTCTTTTTAAGTATTCTGCCCTATCCCGTGCCTGACTGTTTAGTTTGATAAAAGGGAGATTCATTGTGTTGAGCTGGTTTTCAAGGCTAAATATATTCAACGCAGACTCCACAGCATCCCTCGCCCTGGCGTGATCGAGCTGGAATTTCAACAATGGTCGGGTAGGTAGGCTGCCACCTGCCCGGCCCAGGGCAATGCGGGCTTCTGTATATTTGCTTAGTATGTACCAGGGATCAGAAGTCATTTCATTCCAGGTCATATGATAATAATATATTGTTTTTCAGATAATTATGATTTGTAATTTCAAGTTTTTGATTAAATATATTCATCGCTTTTAACCAGGCTTCGAATTCAGGTGCCGGCCGATGACCGGTAATTTGTCTCACGTACAACGCATCGTGATAGGAGGTGCTTTGATAATTCAACATGATATCATCTGCCCCGGGCACCCCCATGATGTAGTTGCATCCACTTAAGGCCAACAGTGACAACAGGTTATCCATGTCATCCTGATCCGCATTGGCGTGATTGGTGTAACAAACATCGCAACCCATAGGAAGCCCCATCAGTTTACCACAAAAATGATCTTCTAATCCGGCACGGATGATTTGTTTACCGTTGTATAAATATTCCGGACCGATAAACCCTACCACTGTATTCACCAACAAAGGCTTAAATTTCCTGGCCACCGCATAAGCCCGGGCCTCACAGGTTTGCTGATCAATGCCAAAATGGGCATCGGCCGACAGGGCACTCCCCTGTCCTGTTTCAAAATACATCACATTTTGTCCTACGGTACCTCTGTTCAGGCTAAGACCTGCTTCATAGGCCTCGGTCAGCAGGTTTAAATCAATGCCAAAGCTTTTATTGGTAGCTTCCGTACCACCGATGGACTGGAATATCAAATCTACCGGTATCTGCCGGTTAATGACATTCAGCATCGTGGTAATGTGACTTAAAACACAGGATTGTGTGGGTATATTGAACTTATTCCTTATGTCTTCCATAAGGTTTAGCAGGGCAATAACATTTTTAGTATTGTCAGATACCGGGTTAATGCCGATCACTGCGTCACCAATACCATAAAACAACCCATCGATGATGGCGGCTGCCACCCCTTTGAGGTCATCGGTGGGATGGTTAGGTTGCAGGCGTGTGGAAAAATGCCCTTTCAAGCCCAGGGTATTTCTGAATTTTGTCACCACTTCACATTTTCCTGCCACCAAAATCAAATCCTGGTTACTCATAATTTTGCTGACCGCCGCTACCATCTCCGGCGTCAATCCAGGCGAAAGCGCTGCCAGTTTTTTCCCATCGGTATCGTAGGCCAGCAACCATTCCCTGAATTCGCCAACGGTTAAGTGCGCCACGGGTTGAAAAGCCGATGCATCCCATTCATCCATGATTAACCTTGTTACCTCATCCTTTTCGTAGGGAATTAACATTTCCTCCGGAAAATAATTCAGTGGCAGATCCGCCAGTACCAGTTTTGCGGCTACCCTTTCAATAGCCGATTTCGCCGCCAAACCTGCCAGTTCGTCCCCTGACCTCGCCGGTGTGGCCCTGGCCATCAGCGTTTTCAGATCCTTGAAGGCGTATACACGGTTCTCTATGGTGGTTTTGAAATTCATTACAATTACATCAATGTATCCCTTACCGTCTTCTTTTGTTCCGGCAGTCCTTAATCATTTCCCTTAAATCAACCTCAATCGCCTATCATCCCAATACTTCAATATCTCACTATTAAACCAAATCACCATTTCCCCCCTACCTCAACATGATCCTCATATGCCACTATGCCAACCTTTTACCATTCCAATACGCCACTACTGCCCCATTCCCACCATCGCTACCCCACTTACCCACCTTTCCTGTACTTCCTAAACCACGCCAGCACATGATCCACCTTGGTAATCAACTGGCTGGGCCTGGCCGCTATATGATGAAAAGCACCCGGAATCTCCACCAATGCCGTTTCTATTTTCCTGATTTTGAGGGCATGATATAATTGTTTGGCTTCGGAAACCGGCGTTCTCAAATCAGCCGAACCGACCATCACCAGGGTAGGTGTCTGAATATTACCCACCAGCGAAACCGGCGAAAACTTCATATAGGTTTCCATGTTCTCCCAGGGCCAACCTTCATAGCGGTAATGGGAATAATAAAAATAATTATCTGCCACCAGGGTTTTACTGATCCAGTTCATCACCGGTTTAACAACCGCCGATGCCCGGAACCGGTTATTTTTTCCTATGATCCACGCAGTCATAATTCCGCCGGCACTTCCACCCGTAACAAACAGGCTATCACGATGTATATACCCCTGTTTCAGCAATGCATCCACACCATCCATCACATCATCGTAATCATTGCCCGGATAATTGCGATACAGCAAGTTGCCAAAAGCTTCGCCATAGCCGGTACTTCCCCTGGGATTGGGATAAAAAACCACGTAGCCATCGGCGGCGTACAGTTGCATTT
This sequence comes from Cytophagales bacterium, assembly GCA_022360015.1. GTDB lineage: Bacteria > Bacteroidota > Bacteroidia > Cytophagales > Cyclobacteriaceae > Agaribacillus. Next base: position 47,117 of record JAKSDQ010000214.1, on the reverse strand, counting down.
CGGCTGAAAACCTGTCTCCATAATTAGCTATTGGCCCTCCATGGTTTTCTACCAGAAGGGGATACTGTTTTTGCGGGTCAAAATCAGGAGGCTTCATGATCCATCCCTGTATGTCTCGCTGGTCAACAGAAGAATTATACCAGATCTCCTCAACCCTGGCGAGGTTGCGGTAAGGTAAAATCTCATTGTTAAGGTCAGTCACCATCTTAATCTGCCCGACGGGTTTGGTGAGATAAGCCAGCGCTGCCGGATGATAGGGCGTGGTATAGGTATAAATGATTTCATCCTGCCGGGAAAGCGAAAATGAACCACCTCCATAAGGCCGGCCGATGCTGGTGCCACCCAGGTTATCCGCTACTTTTCTTACCTTCCCTCCCAGTGATACATATCCGATTTTGGTATTACCACGGTCATCATACTGAAAATACAACCCGGCTCCCGTATTGCTCCAGGATATATCGCTCACGCTGCGATCCAGCCCCGTTTCCAACTCCCTTTTGGCAGATCCGTCCAAATTCATGATGTAAAGTCTTGTCAGTTGATAGGTTTGTACTTTATCAGCATATCCTAACCAGGCTATCTTTCGACCATCAGGCGAAATCACCGCATCGAAATCCGGCCCGTTGCTATCTGTAAGCTGGGTGATCTGTCCATTTTCAACACCTACCCTGTAAATCTCGGAGTTTTTAAACTCATACTCCCAGTTTTCATTTCTGTTAGAGGTGAAAACCAGGTTTTTCCCGTCTTTGGTCCATTCCGGGTTTCCCTCCTGGTGAAAATCCCCCGACGTGATTTGCCTTGGCGAACCACCATCGGCAGGAATTACAAACAGGTGCCGGAAGCCAGGATCGATGTAGCCGGTTCCATCTGCTTCGTGCTTCAACCGGGTGGTCACCCTGGGCTTATCTGCCCATTTTGCTCCTTTTGGCGCATCCGGTGGAGTGACCAGAACAGGTGGTTTTTCAGGGACGGTCATACAAAAAGCAATCCTTTGGCCGTCAGGTGACCAACGGAGCCCGGATGGTGACTTTTCCAGTTGTGTCAACCGGGCGGTTTTGCCCGAACTTACCCAGTAAACATAGATTTCAGCGCCATTATCCGTGGCACTGACAAAGGCAATTCTGTCACCGTCAGGTGACCACCTCGGGGAAGTTTCCCCCGACTCCCGGCTGGTCAGTTTCCTGTGGTTGCTTCCATCTGCATCAACCATCCAAAGTCGGGCTGCCTTACGATCTTTCATGATATCCATGCTATTTCTCACATAGACCACCCTGTCACCATCCGGTGAGATTTGTGGATCGGAGGCATATTCCAGGGCAAAAATATCGAGACGGCTAAAATTCTTTTTGTCCTCTTGCCCGTAACTGTTTCCGGCAATGAATACCAGCCAAAATAAAAAATGTAAAAACCGTATAGCCATGATGTTCCGGATTGATTGTTATTGTATTTGAAGATAAACGATTCCTTCCAAATCATGGCAATTTTTAGCAGAAATCTTTGCGATGGTGTAGCTGCCGGTTTTCAAATTCGCTTTATAAAAAATTAATGTATCCTTAATCTCGATTTTTTTCTCTGCTAGCCATTAGTCCTTAATTTCGATGATCATCATTTGTCATATTTTTTATGGATAATGAAAGTGCCATAAATGATCAGAGGCTATTAGACGCCATCAGGCATGGCAACAAAGAAGCACTAGCTGGCTTGTTTGACAGGTATTACCAAAGACTCTGTGATTTTGCATTGCTGTATGTCAAAAGTGCCGACCTGGCACAGGAAGTGGTTTCGAATGTATTTTTTAATCTTTGGATGAAAAGAAATGACCTGTCTGTTTGTAAAAATCCGAAGTCCTATCTTTTTATCTGTACAAGAAACCAATGCATAAATTTTTTAAAAAAAGAAAGGTTATCATTGACAGAACCTTTATCAGGCCAGGAAAATATCTGCTGGGAAAATCAAACCGAGTCAGCCATTTATTACAAAGAATTATTGGGCACGGTTAACCATCTGATCAACAAGATGCCGGACCAGATGCAAATCGTTTTCAAGCTCCATAAATTTGAAAACCTTAAGTATAAAGAAATCGCCTTAATACTTTCCATTTCCCCAAACACGGTTCAGAATCACATGGTAAAAGCCAACAGATTCATCACAAAAAGGCTTTTGGAAGTAAATCAGCAAAACCTGCTTATATTTATCCTGACGACCACTTTCTTTAACTTTTTGTTTTAGTCATTCCGGTATTTCAGGCAGGCACACAAATTTTTTCAGGTTCATAAGTAGTAGATTTTGTGCTGTTTTTTTGTCTATCTTCTGAAATAGAAGATAAAAAATGGACCAGGAGCAAATTTGGCTATTAACCACCAAATACCTTTCAAAAGAAGCCACTGAGGAGGAAATAGATCAATTGATGAAAATAATGGAAGAGGATGAAAGTGCGGCTTCGCTGTTTCATCAGATGAGTTTGATTTGGGATCAGCATAAAAAATGGCCCGGCGTTCACTCATTTAACGCTGAAATGGATAAACAACGGCTGTTTGAAAGGATAAAAATGGCAGAAAAAAGTGAATCCCCTTCCACCGGCCGTCAGGTGACTTTTACAAACTTTCATCTTAAGCGGTTGGCAGCCGCCATCATTTTTATAGTGGTATGTGCCGGCATTTTATTTTGGTCACAGCGGCAGGAGCCTGAGGAGGTAGGTATCGGCTGGGAATTACATGAAAACCCCAGGGGCAGACGCACAGTACAGACGCTTTCAGATGGCACCGTTGTTCACTTAAACGCTGCCAGCCGTATTAAATATGCCAAATCGTTTGAGGGCGACACACGGGAAGTTTTTCTGGATGGGGAAGCCTATTTTGAAGTGGCCAAAAATCCCGAAAAGCCTTTCCTGGTTCATACGCAGCAGATTTCCGCTAAGGTGCTGGGAACTTCCTTCAACATCAGGGCATTTCAGCATGAATCGGATATCGAAGTGTCTTTGTTCGAAGGAAAGGTGGAGGTCACCGGACCAGGTCAACCCTCCATGGCTCCCGGTCACTTCCTCAGTCCTGCGGAACAATATATTTTTCACAAGCATGACAGTACTTTCAATATTCATCATGATGTAGATCTTACCACAGTCATTGCCTGGAAAGAAAACCGCCTGATCATAGATAACGAATCCCTGGAACAGGTGGCAAGTAAACTCGAAACGTGGTTTGGCGTGACCATTGAAATTGAAAACACAGCCATCAAAGATTGTGTGTTAAGCGCCAGTTTCGAGAACGAAGCCCTGGATACAGTTTTAAAAGTATTAAAACATGCGTTGGATATCACCTACAAATATGAGGAAGGTAAAATCATGCTGAACGGAGAAGGATGTTGAAGAGAATGATATTGAATTATGTTAAATCAAAATCCTGTGCCCATGAATTAGAATACGGTACCATATTATAAAAAGAAGTGCCTGACAGGCACTTCAAAAATTGGTTTTAAGCGTCGTCGTGCCTCTATGCGTCACCATAGTTGGCCCGGATTAAAACCTGTTTAAAAAAGTATTGAAACTGTTTAAACGCTCAAATTTATGAAAAAAAGATCTATTAATCTTTTGATTAAGATGTCAAGAAATTTTCTACTCGGAATTTTACTTCAAACCTTGTTGGTATCACTGGTGTTTAGCTCAGATTTTGCTAATGCACAAAAGCTAAAATCGGTTTACCTGAGCATCGATGCCGGGGACATTTCATTGCAGGAGTCCTTCCGGCTTATAGAGGAAAAAACTGAATTCAGGTTTTCCTTTAACCCCAAAAAAATTCCTGTAAAAAGAAAAGTAAACATTGACACGCCAAAAGAAAGCCTGGAGAGTATGCTTTTGAAACTTTCAAAGGCGTTAAAAATCAAATTTATAAGAATAAACCACCAGGTTGTAGTAAGTAAAACCGAAAAGGGGCAAAAACCGGTTCAGGAAATCAGCAGGCCCGTTGATCAGCAGGTCGAAGGAAAAGTAGCAGACTCGGAGACCGGAGAACCCATACCCGGGGCCAATGTATTGATCAAGGGTACGAATGTGGGCACAGTAACGGATTTAGCGGGTGGCTTTTCCCTTGAAGTGGCCAATCGTGATGCTGTCCTGATTATAAGTTATGTGGGATTTGTATCGGCCGAGCTTACTGTGGGTGCTCAAACATTCATTGAGGTAAACCTGGTACCCGATCTGGATCAATTGGAAGAAATAGTGGTGGTGGGATATGGCAATACAAAAAAGAAAGATTTGACAGGGGCTGTGGAGGAAGTTGAAGCGGTAAGGGACATTACCAGCAGACCTATCAACAGCACCCAGCAGATATTACAGGGTAATGTAGCAGGTGTAACCGTTGTGAATGACGGCGGTGACCCGACCCAGGCACCCATTGTCCGGGTGCGGGGTATCGGCACGCTTTCTAATGAAGAGCCACTGTACGTTGTCGATGGTGTCCCGGGTGCCCCGTTGCCTAACCCGGTGGATATCGCGTCCATATCCGTACTCAAAGATGCTTCAGCGGCTGCTATTTACGGCGTCAGGGCCGCGGCCGGTGTGATATTGGTCGAGACCAAGCAAGGAGAATCCGGAAAACCCAAAGTAGCCATTAACAGCTATTATGGATTTCAGGAAGCCTGGAAAACCCTTGACCCGCTCAATGCCAGGGAATATGCGGATGTCATGAACCTGGCATTCGACAATGCCGGATTTGCGGCTGATGACCCTCGCCGGGATTATATCGATGAGACCAAAAACCCTTACGGATTCGTCACCCGTACCGATTGGATGGATGAAATATTCCGGAAAGCCACCATGCAGAACTATGATTTGTCAGTAAGTGGGGGAAGTGATCATGGTGTCTTCCTGGCCTCGCTGGGTTACAGGGAGATAGAAGGTACTTTGGTTAATACGGAAGCCGAAAGATATTCTTTAAGGCTCAACAGTTCTTTTACACTTAATGACAAAATAACGGTTGGAGAAAACTTTTCTTTGTTTTTCACAGATGGAAACTATGGTGTAGAAACAAACTCCGCCTACACCGGGGCTATCATCTCGGCCGTATACTATCCTCCCAGCGCGGTGGTGTGGGAAGACGAAGCCGGTAACCTGTATGGTGGGGTGACCCCCCGTGATAACTTGGCTTATGCCGGGTCTTATGGTGATTTAATCAATCCTGTAGCTTATCTTAACCGGTTGGATAACCGGCGCCCTACTACCACCTTATCTGGTAACATCTTTGCCGACTACGAGATTATCGAGGGCCTGAAATACCGGTTAAACGTTGGGTTGACAAGAGCAAACACCACTGCCAAGCGCTTCATTTCCAAAGTCACAGAACCAGGTAAGATATTCAATTTTAATGAGTTAACCCAATCCAATGAAATAACCAATTCATATGTGGTAGAAAATACGCTGAGCTTTGAAAGATTCATCAGTGACCATCATTACATCAATATTCTTGGCGGGTATATGGTACAGGAAAACAGGTTTGAGTTTTTTAGAATGACCGCGAGGGGTTTTGAGGATGAACACCCGGACAGAAGATTCTTTCCCAATGCCAGCGGTCCTTATGACGAACCTGAAGGTGGCAGAACCGAAAATCGGTTGATTTCATTATTAGGAAGGATTAATTATGCATACAAAGATAAATACCTTTTGACAGGAACGGTACGCAGAGATGGCACTTCTAAATTAACCAGAGATAACCGACACGGTGTTTTCCCTTCCATTTCGGCAGCTTGGAAAATCTCCAATGAGCCTTTTTTAGGGAATACTGACTTCATCGACGATCTTAAGCTAAGAGCTAGCTGGGGAGAAATCGGTAACCTGGGCGTTTTGGGAGATTATGCTACTTCGGTGAACCTGACCCGCACCCGGGCTTTGTTAGGGGATCCTGCATCCTATGAATATTATGGTTTTGCTATCAACGGAATAGCCAACCCTGACTTACGTTGGGAAACTACCACACAAACAGACATCGGTATCGATGCCAGTTTCCTGGATGACAAGGTGAGGATCAGTGCTGACTATTTTATTAAAGAAACCGACGACATGCTTCTTAGCATTCCAATAAGTGGCTCCGCTGGCGTGGGAAATGCCCCTTTTGAAAATATGGGGTCTGTCAAAAACACAGGTTTTGAACTTACGTTAGGTTATCATCAGCATAAGGCAGATTTCCGCTATGATATATCAGCCAATATATCCTCTATTAAAAACGAGGTGACAAGCCTTGGAAACAATCAAGATTACATTCAGCATAACAACGCCGTAAGAGGCATATTAAATCCCCTGAGAACGGAAGTGGGCCATGCACTTTATTCTTTTTATGTGTTTGAAACCGGTGGTATTTTCCAAAGCACCGAAGAAGTGAATGCCCACCAGGGACCGGACGGCGATTTGATCCAACCCCTGGCGCAGGCCGGCGATTTGAGGTTTGTTGATCAAAATGGTGATGGCAGGCTCAATGAAGATGACCGGGTGTTCAAAGGAGATGCTTTTCCCGATTTTACATACGCAGTAAACGCCCGCTTTGAATATAAGGGTTTTGATTTGACGCTTTTCTTTCAGGGGGTAGAAAATGTGAAGGTTTTTAACGGTTTAAAATTCAGCACCCTGAAACCCACCCAGGGATATAACATGCTGTCAGACATTCAGGATGCCTGGTCCCCGGCCAATCCGGGATCTGCTATCCCCGGAATCTCATTGAACGATGATAACAATAACTTTGGGACCGTATCGGATTGGTATCTTGAAGATGCTTCTTATCTAAGGCTGAAAAATCTCACTTTAGGTTATTCACTGCCGATGCCACTGGTGGATAATGCCGGCATCGGCCATCTTAGAATTTATCTTACTGCTACCAACCTGTTTACAATTACTGAATATACAGGGCTGGATCCGGAAGTAATCGTAGGCAACGGCATAGATGTTGGAAGATACCCGCAATCCCGCAGCTTCATAGCCGGAATCAATCTGCAGTTTTAAGAGATAACTTCATATCTCACTATCCATGTATTAAAACACATATATATACAATGAAAAAAATAATAACCATCCTGCTCAGCCTGATAATAATGGCATTTTGTGGCTGTGAAGAAGACTTTTTAGAATTGACCCCCTACGGTGAACCATCATCTGCCAGTTTCTGGAAAACCGAGGCAGATGTCTTGGCAGCAGTCAATTCCATGTACGAACCACTAACCTGGGATGATATGTATGGCAGGGGGTTCTTTTGGTACATCAACGCCAGCGACGATATGGTCACCGGCAGGGTAAAATCAGATCCGGACAGAATAAAAAATTTCATTTGTACCGGCAATGAAGGGTACACCCGGAATATCTGGGCTAACAAATTTAAAATTATCAAAAGGGCCAATGATATTATCATCAATGTTCCTGAGATGGAGAACATCAGCGAGGCCTTGAAAGACCAGGCCATGGGCGAAGCTTATTTCTTTTCAGGTCTCATGTACCTGGACCTTGCGTACCGGTACGGTGATTCCAGGGCGGGTATTCCAATCATTGACAGGGAAAAACCGCTGGAGTTTAATCTGCCCCGGGCGGCCAATGTGATGGAAAACTATGAATACATCGTTGGTGAATTTGAAAAGGCCGCTCAGTTGCTTCCGGTATTCTCCGGCTATGAGGCGGCAGATCGAGGAAGGGCCCATAAAAGCGCTGCCAATGCCTTTATGGCCAAAACGTACCTGTATTGGGCCCAATTCGATCCTTCCAAATATGCCAGGGCTGTGGAAGCTGCGGACAGGGTCATCGACTCGGGTGAACACGGACTGATCAATACAAGTAATCCTGCTGAAGATTTCAGGGCTGTTTTTTCGGCTGCCAATAACTGGAGCCGTGAGTATATCTGGTCGGTAGTATCCAATACCGAAACCGGCAGCATTTTGCCCGGTGTTATGTTTGAAAACAAAGGATGGGGCAAATATAATGGCTGGGGGTATTATCAACCGACAAAGGAATTGTTCGATGAATATTCGGAAGAGGACGCAAGAAGGGATGTGACCATTTTCAGGGAAGGCACTGTATTCAGGTACATGGGGGAAGATTTCACATGGTATCAGTCCTCGAACAATGTAACAGGCTATATGTTTGGGAAATATACCGAACCTTTTGAGGATGCGGCAAGGCTGAACCCAAACGGGGATAAACCAAGCTGTGACCTGAATGTGCCATTGATGCGTTATGCCGAAGTATTGCTCATTAAGGCGGAAGCACTTATTGCTGATGGTAAAAACGGCGATGCGCCATTAAATGAGGTCAGGACACGGGCGGGGCTCAATCCACTGACAGGTGCTACCATGAAGGATTTGAAACATGAACGAAGGTGTGAGCTGGCAGGTGAATGGAGTGACAGGCATTTTGATTTGGTAAGGTGGGGAGACGCCAACGACGTTTACGCACAACCCCTTCACAGCCATGATAACAGTGAAGCATGGCCGGCCCGGCCCCGGTTCGACCCTGCGGTTCATCATGTATGGCTGCTACCGCCCCATGAAATTGAAGCCAGTAATGGGGTATTGATGCAAAATGCCGGGTGGTAGTGTCTGAAAAAAAAGATAAAAGTGCCTGCGTCTGTGGCTGTTGCACAACTTAACAAGGTACCTGTATTTTTATTTTACCGGTGAAAAGCGCTGTGTTTCTTCGTGTCTTGGTGCCTTTGTGGTTAAAAAAGGGGCAACACAAAGGCACCAAGACACAAAGAACTTTGCTGAAAACGTTGTACAACAACTACGGACGCTGGCGCTATTTGGGTTAAAATCCTAGCTACTGCTGCTGCTTGCCAGCAATTCTATGTTCAGTTGCACCTCATCGGAGATGACCATTTCCTGAACCGGATGGTCAAAAGCGACATCGTAATTCTTACGGTTGAATTTTAACGTACCAGTGAGTTTAACCTTATCCCCTTCCCTGGTAACGGAAAGGTTTTCAACTGTTTCCTCCCCTGTTTTTCCTCTTACCGTTAAAGTTCCTTTGGCAGTATTGCCACTGATCTCGTTGATGGTAAAAGACGCTGTAGGATTATCGGTAACGGCAAAAAAGTCATCTGAAGACAGGTGCCCAACGAGTTTTTCCTTGGTTTTTCCTTCTTCGGGGTTGAAATTTTCATCAGTAGGCACCATAGAGGTCATGTCTACGACAAAATTTCCACCGGTAATTTCACCGTCACTTACTGTGACAGTACCTTCGGAAAATTTTAAGGTGCCCTCATGAGCATACACCCCTAACATTTCCCCTTTCCAGGCCACCAAGCTCTGAGCCAGATCAATCGGGGCATTGGCAATATTAATTTTCTCTTCCGCAGGCGCAGCAGCTTCCTCCGCAGCTTCGGTAGTGGCAGTGTCTGATTTCGTACCTGTGTTACATGCCGTAAACATTAAAGCCAGGCTTAAAAAAGACAGGGCCTTTAAAAAAGAACTTAAATTTTTCATGGTAACTGATTAATTAGTTTATAAATAGAATTAAATGATATTTATGATTTTATAACCGGGACATTGCTGATTATCTTGTTGGCAAATATAGATGTTTAAACATGTATTTCTGTTAGTTGTCAGAAATATTTAATCGTTTATTACTTGCTTCTGGTCGTATTCATACGCTTGTAACAACAAAAGTACTGAATTATTTTAGTACTTAAAGCTGTCATCTTCTTATTAATCACTTCAAATTAACTATTTTTTTTTCAATCTAAAAGCTTTTAGCCACTATTGATATTTTGAGAATTAAATAAGTAAGCATAGATTAGCCTGTTTAAACAGGCAACCTTTATCCGACTATCATGAAAATCAGCAGCAAACAAATCGGACTTATTTCCGGGCCATTGGCCTTCGCAATCACTCTCTGGCTCTTCCACCCCGAAGGATTGAGCTATGAAGCAAGGGCCATACTGGCGTCCACCCTGTGGGTGGCTATCTGGTGGATCACCGAGGCCATTCCTATTGCGGTAACCTCTCTGTTGCCTATTATACTTTTTCCGTTAACCGGTGGGTTGGATGTAAAAAGCACCGCAGCATCATTCGGGCATAAATATATTTTTCTTTACGCGGGCGGTTTTATCATCGCCATAGCCATTGAAAAATGGAACTTACATAAACGGATTGCCCTTAACATCATCAATGCCATTGGTACCGATATCTCTTACATTATTCTGGGTTTTATGGTCGCTACAGCATTTTTATCCATGTGGATTTCCAATACAGCTACCTCTGTGATGATGCTGCCTATCGGTATGGCCATTATTGCCCAATTGGACAACAACCAGCACACCCACAAGGATGACCGTTCACTTTTTGGCAAAGCCCTGATGCTGTCCATCGCCTACAGCGCATCCATTGGTGGAATAGCCACATTAGTAGGTACACCGCCCAACCTGGTGCTGGCCGGGGTGGTTTCTGAAATATATGGAGTGGAGATCACCTTTTCCATGTGGATGACTTTTGGCCTTCCAATTTCCCTGCTGCTGTTGTTTATCTGCTGGCAGTACCTGGTCAGATTTGCTTTTCAACTGCGCCACAAAAAATTTCCCGGCGGACGACAAGAGATCAGGCAACAACTGGTCTCTCTGGGCAGCATTACCTTTGAGGAAAAACTGGTTTTGACCGTTTTTGGTTTTACAGCTACAGCCTGGATAAGCCGTTCTTTTTTGTTAAGTAAAATTATTAAAGGTATCGATGATACCATCATTGCCATCTGTGGGGCAATTATCTTGTTTTTATTGCCCTCCCGCGTTAGGAAGGAAGGGATTCTCACCTGGGACGAAGCGGTGAAGCTGCCGTGGGGAATTCTGCTGCTTTTCGGTGGCGGACTGGCCCTGGCAGAAGGATTTAAGACAAGCGGGCTGGCCGTATGGATTGCCAGTCAAATGACCTTGCTGCAAGGCATTACTATCCTGTTGGTTTTGTTGATTTTAATTGCTGCTGTCAACTTTCTAACCGAAATCACCTCTAACCTCGCCACCACCTCCATGTTGCTTCCTATTTTGGCACCGATGGCTTTGTCCATGAATGTGCACCCATACACCCTGATGGTAGCTGCCACTGTGGCCGCCTCCTGCGCCTTCATGCTTCCGGTGGCCACGCCGCCCAATGCGGTGGTGTTTGGTTCGGGATATTTGAGAATCCCGGATATGGTAAAGGTTGGTATCTGGATGAATGTCTTATCGATTCTACTTGTTACCGCGATTGTATATACCCTGCTGCCCCTTTTCTGGGGATTCGATCTGAAAGAATATCCTGCAGTGTTTAAAGAGGTGACCGGTCAGTGAATTAAACCGGCAAAAGCTGACAATAAAACCCTGCTCCAAGGTCTGCACCTTGCTAAAACCCAGGTTTTTTGAGTAGTTCATTCAGTGAACCTATTTTTCTTGTCTTACATTGGCTTAATAGCTTAAGCAACAACTGCCCTGTCATAAAGGCATCTCCTGCTGCCGTATGTCTGTCATTTAAGGGTATCCGGTATCTGTCACAAAGTGCATCCAGCGTGTAGTCTTCCGGTTTATAAATGTAGCCGTCATTAAAATGTTCTAACCGCAGGGCAAGGCTGGCAGTATCCAACATTTTATTCTTGATTTTTGAACCGGGAAAGCTGTTTTGCAGGGTCTTCTCAAGAATTTTTTTGTCAAAATCCATATGATGGCCTACCAATACCGAATCTTTAATAAAATCAAGGATGTCACGTAATGCAGGCCCGGGTGCCATGCCTCTTTCGACGTGGGATTTTAAAATACCATGGATTTGGGCTGTTTCACTGACCACCACATGCGGATGGCGAAAAACAATTTCCAGGCTATCGGCCAGGTTCAGGGTCATACCGGTTGCCGCTATTCCGCCAAAAGACAAAAGTTGTGCCCTGGTCAGGTTCAGGCCGGTAGTTTCCGTATCTATAACCACAAATCGCAACGCCTCCAAAGCAGTATTTCCAGGTATTTTCCGGCTAAAGCGTTTTTCATACTTTTCTAAAAAAAGCGGCTTTTTATTCTTTTTAGTCAGAAAATCAAACATCAGGATGGAAAGTAATCAAGCTGAAACCTTACCTCCATCAATTGCTGCAATTCCTTGATGGGTACAAAAGCATTTCTTAGCATTTGCTTTTCTATTTTGTTGAGTGAAGCGATTGGCAAAAACCGGCCTGAATCGTTATTCATAAGCCCAAACCGGGTTCTAAGCCCCATCAGCCATTCATAGGCCATGCCGGCTTCCTCAAAAAGCTTCCCTTTTTGTGGTTCCAGATGCATCAATTTTTTGAACCGTTCCGCAGTGTGATGCACAGCCAGTTGCCGATGGCTCAGTATCAACACCCTGGCCGCATCCGCGAGGGGCATCATGGCTCTCTTTTTCAGGTCAAATTCATCTTTGTGCTCACCCCCCCTTTCTACTATGAAATTTTTGAAAAAAGTAAGCGGGGGTGGGTTACCCAGGGCATTTTTTGCCAGGTGGTTGATGAAGGTGCCACCCTGGTCAATGGCTTCTATCAGAAAATCCCGGAGGGCTGCCTCCAAGGCCATGTCTCCATAAACGGCCCGAAAATCGAAAAATATGGTGCTGTTCATCAATGCCAGTGGTTCCGGAACTTTAATCCAATGCCCGAATTTTTTCTTCCATTCACTAAGGGAGAGACAATAATCGGGATTACTGGCCATAATGTCTGCCGGGCACTTTTCAAAACCACATTGCATCAAAATGTCGTTGACACAACGGCCGATATGCAAAAAATACGTTTTGGCCTTGGCTATTGCCTGTTGTTCGTCAGGTGGATCTTCATATAAAATTGCGTTGTCTATGTCAGTGCGCAGCAATTGCTCTTCACGTCCCTCGCTCCCCAGGGAAAGCCAGCAAAACCCCAGTTCCGGGTCTTCGAACTGCTGGCCCGCAGTACGAAGGGCGAGGGTGATAGCCTTTTTTATCAGCGCGTCATTCACAATAGTAAGCACACGAGCGATAAAAGTAATGCCTGCTCCCTGACCCAGGTAGGCTTCCAGCAATTTTTCCGCTTTGTCGCGGAGGTAAGACAGTTGGGCAATGTCATGGGTCTTCGCAATCTTCTTAACAATGATGGCGGGGTGATTTCCCTGCTCCAGCAACATGTCCCTGCCAGAAAAAATACCAATAGCCTTGCTCTCTGCAGAACCATCTTCCGTAATGCAAAGATGGTGGATGTTTTGGGTCATCATGGTGATCATCATTTCAATAAATGACGCCCCCTTTCTGACGGTCACTACAGGATGGTTCATGATGCTTTCAACCGGGATATTTACATCAAAAGCACCTGTCGCTATTTTTTTTCTTAAATCAGTATCGGTAATAATGCCTACCGGATAACCTGAATCGTTTGTGATCACCATGGAGCCAATGTCATGCCTGCTCATGAGTTGTGCTACCGTTTTGACAGCGTCAGTTTTTTGGCAGGCAATGAGCGGTGTAGTTGCAGGAATTGCTCCCAGCACCTCAGGACCGGATTTCCACTGGTATTTATCCCGGATATTCAATAGTTGCTCCTCATCCCTTAACACTGCCTGACCACCTGCTAGACCGGCAGCAAAATAGAGGGCTACCTCGGGATTGTTTTCAAAAACCGGTCTGAAAGCGTCGACCGGAATCAGGTAAAGCAAAGTCTCCGCCATCGTAATGGCAGTAAGCACATATGGTTTCCGGCTTAACATAGACCGCACACCGAAAAGGTCACCCTCATCGCAGATGTCAACCATATCACCGTTATGGGAAAGCTTTACCGAACCTTCCCTCACGAGGTAGATAAACTCACCGGGTGGATCCCGCTCATTAAAAATCAGTTGGTCGGGTTCGACATATTTGATCTTTATCAGGGCAGCAATTTCCAGCAACCTGCCATCATCCACCAGGGAAAAGGGAGGGTTTTTCCTGATAAACTCAAATACCCGGTGAACAATGGTATTGGCCGGCATAGGCGTTTCAAGAGGGTGTTAAAGCCTTTTCTTTAATTTGCTCGACTACAGCAGGATTAAGAAGGGTCGACGTATCCCCCATGTTGGCCATATCGCCCGAAGCAATTTTTCTGAGAATGCGACGCATGATTTTACCGGATCGCGTTTTAGGAAGTCCGGGAACAATCTGTATTTTGTCAGGCTTGGCAATAGGGCCGATAATTTTTGTTACGGTTTCCCTGATTTCATTGATCAGGTTTTCCTCAGACCTGCCTTCCATATCACAAATTACGTAAGCATAAATGCCCTGCCCCTTGATTTCATGCGGATAACCTACCACTGCCGATTCGATAACTTTGGGATGTTCGTTAATGGCATTTTCAACTTCAGCAGTACCCATGCGGTGGCCTGAAACGTTGATGACATCATCCACACGACCAAGAATACGGTAGTAGCCGTCTTCGTCTCTTTTCACGCCATCTCCCGTAAAGTAGTAGCCCTTAAAGCTCGAAAAGTAGGTCTGCCGGCACCGCTCATGGTCCCCGTAAGTGGTTCGCAACATGGAAGGCCAGGGAAATTTTATACAGAGATTACCCTCTACCGTATTGCCGGTCAGTTCTTTACCGTTGTTATCGACAATAACAGGCTGAATTCCAGGCAATGGCAGGGTGGCGTAAGCAGGTTTTGTAGGGGTAACACCGGCAATTGGAGAAATCATAATCCCCCCTGTTTCGGTCTGCCACCAGGTATCTACCACCGGGCATTTCCCTTTGCCTACATGGTCATGATACCAGTGCCAGGCCTCTTCGTTGATAGGTTCACCCACAGAACCAATCACCTTCAGCGAATCCAGTCGATAAGGTTCGATGGGCTCCGTACCGAATACCTGAAGGGCTCTGATAGCGGTCGGGGCTGTATAAAACTGATTTACCCGGTGCTTATCGCATATGTTCCAGAAACGCCCCGGATCAGGATAGGTGGGTACCCCCTCGAACATCAGGGTGGTGGCGCCTGCCAGCAACGGCCCGTAAACAATGTAGGAGTGACCGGTTATCCACCCAATATCGGCCGTACACCAATACACATCTCCTATACTATACTGAAATGCATTCTGAAAAGAATAACAGGTGTAGACCATATATCCACCACATGTATGCACTACTCCTTTGGGCTTGCCGGTTGAACCGGAGGTGTACAGGATAAACAGCATGTCTTCCGAATCCATGATTTCGGCTTTGTTCTCTTTGGCCATACCTGTAATGGCATCGTGCCACCAGATATCCCTGCCATCCTGCATGTCGACCCGTTGCCCTGTACGCTGCAGCACAATCACTTTCTCAGCTGAAGGAGCCGACTTCAGGGCCTCATCTACAATTTCTTTGATGGGAATAGTCTTATTGCCTCTGAAGTTGCCATCGGAAGTAAGCACCATTGTAGCCTGGCAGTCGTTAATACGGTCACTCAGTGACTGGGCAGAAAAACCGGCAAAAACCACGGAGTGAACTGCACCTATCCGCGCACAGGCCAACATAGCCACGGCGGCTTCGGGCACCATGGGCATGTAAATAATCACCCTGTCACCTTTACCGATGCCATGGGCTTTCATGGCATTCGAAAACTGACATACCATTTCATAGAGCTCACGATAAGTGATGATTCTTCCGGCTTCTCCGGGATCATTGGGCTCCCATATGATTGCCGGCTTATCACCAAGAATAAAAAGGTGCCGTTCCAGAATATTCTCCGAAATGTTAAGCTTTGCATTGACAAACCAGTTGATGTTCGGTTCTTCAAAATTCCATTCCACCACGCTGTCCCAACGCCGTTGCCAATGGAAGGAATCGGCTATTCTGGACCAAAAATTCTCCGGATCCTGAATACTTTTCGAATATTCATGAATGTAGCCGCTTAATGTTTGTATTTTATTACTCATATGCCACCAATATTTAGGATTTAATTTGTTAGTTCATCTACCTTTTGCATCAGGTTTTTTGTAGAAAAGGGTTTGGTCATGTAAAAATCTGCTCCTGAATCATATCCTTTCTGAATATCACTTTCTTTTCCTTTGGCAGACAGAAATATAACCTTTGTACTGAGCCCTTTCTGTTTTTTTATATATTTACATACTTCGTAGCCATCTACCTTTGGCATCATAATATCCAAAACCACGACGTGGGGCGTTTCATTATCAACAATGGAAATGGCCTCTGAACCATCCCTCGCAATAAACACCTCAAAACCACTTTTTTTCATCAGAAATTCTAATGACATAATGATATTGGGTTCGTCATCGACAATAAGTACTTTTTTCATAGGTATCTAATATGTTATCATCTCCCCTCGTCATTTCACTGCAAATTACCCAGAGGGATGCTAAAAGTAAATATTGATCCCTTATTTTTACTACTTTCTACCCATATTTTGCCACGATGCCTTTCAATTATCTTTTTACAGATAGTCAATCCCAGCCCACTTCCTTCCGATTTTTTAAGGTTTTGATCCCTGCCCTGATAAAATGCTTCAAATATCAGCTCTTGACTTTCAGCCGGAATACCGTGGCCATTGTCCTGCACTGTCAGTTTAACAGCGTCATGCCCACTGTTCGTGGAAATCTCAATAACCCCCTGCTCAATAGCACAAAATTTAATAGCGTTAGAGATGAGATTGATCACTACCTGCATCAATCTATCTTTATTTCCCTTTACAAGGGGCAAACCGGGTAACAGGTTGAGCGAAATTTTTATACCCTTGTCCCTGGCGATCTGCCTGACCGTATTTACCGCATCATTTACAATATCATTGAGTTGTACCGGCAAGAGATCCATTTTCAACTTGCCTGATTCCATTTTCTCTATATCCAGCACCTGGTTGATGAGCCGTTCCATCCGCTTTGTTTCGCTCGTAATGGTTTCAAGAAAATTTAAACGTTCCTCGAGGCCCAGTGCCGGGTTGTCTGATAATATTTCCGAAAACGCCCTGATGGAAGTAACAGGGGTTCTCATCTCGTGAGTTACCGTAGAGATGAATTCGTCTTTAAGCTTATCCAACCGTTTTAACTCTTCATTGGCTTTCCGCAGCTTTTTGCTGGCAATTTTAAGTTCTTTGGACTTTTGTTTCAATTCTTTGTTATCTGATATCACCTGCCGTGATTCCTGCAGGATGTTAAACACATCGCTCAGGTCTATGTGATCTTCTTTCACCACTGTGGCAATAAGTGCATGGGCAGAAGCCGAGCCTACAGCTCCGGAGAGTAGCTTTTCGGCGTAATTTACCACTCTGAAATCCGCTTCAGCCGATTGGGTGTCCAGGTTGTTGTCAGCGATGAACCGGCCAAAGGCTTTTTCAGTCCGTTCCTTACCTAAAAAAGCGCTTATTAATGATTTTATATCTTCGACATATGCCGTGCCTTTCCAGACAATGGAGCTTTCATACACTGTCGAATATTTGAAGATGTCCACAAAAACCTCGGCCTGATTGGTTTCCCTTGTAGAGCGTACGGAAAAAAAAGAAGCCACAAAGAAGGTAACGAGGTTAAAAAACAAACTCCAGAAAAATCCATTGTTAATGTAGCTCAGGGAGGTCAGGCCAAGAAACTGCTGGGGTTTCAAAAGTGATATGCCAAATGGTCCTTCAGTTAAAATGGATTGACCTAAAATATTTGAACTTACCATCGCCGGCACAGTTAACGTATAAAACCATATGACAAAACCGGCGATTATGCCGGCGACAGCCCCGCGACGGGTAGCCCCTTTCCAATAGATCCCCAACAAAGCAGCGGGGGCAAACTGGGCCACTGCGGCAAAAGATATAAGCCCTATCGAAACCAGTGAAAACTGCCCACTGATGTACTTGAAATAGAGGTAAGAAAACAACAATACCAACACGATCATCGTCTGGCGACTTCGCACCAGGATCATACTCAGGTTATCTGTAGAGGTGGCAGACAACCTCTTGCTACGCAAAATGACCGGCATAAAAACACTGTTACTTAACATCACTGCCAGTGCAGTGGCAGAGACAATGATCATACTGGTAGCAGCCGACAAACCTCCGAGGTAAGTAAGCATAGCCAATAAAGCGTTATGGTTGCTCACCGGAATGGCCAGCAGATAGGTATCGGGATCAATCATTTTGTCCTGGAAAAGTAAGTTACCACCCAGGGCTACGGGAATTACAAAAATGTTGATCAGTAACAGGTAAAGGGGAAAGAGCCACATGGCCTTTTTCAAGTGCCCTTCCTTACAGTTCTCCTTCACAGAAACATGAAATTGCCTGGGAAGCAGCAAAATAGCGATCATGGAAAGCAGGTTTAGCCACATCCAGTTACTATAACCGTTTTCTTTGTTTATGGTAACAAGTTCTGCGTAGCCCGGCAGCGCTGAGGCCTGTGTAAAAACATCAGAGAAGCCATTGAAAATGTAGAAAGTCACGTACGCCCCGGTCACGAGAAAGGCGATTAGTTTGAAAACAGATTCAAAAGCTATGGCAGCGATCAGCCCCGTATTTTTCTGGTTGGCATCGACCTTCCGGGCACCGAAAAGAATGGTGAAGACCACCAGGAAGAGTGTGATATAGAAAGCCGTATCATTAAAAAAAGAAAACTCATCATTATGGTATATCACGGTGCCCATCAACGTGGAAAAGCTTACAGAGATGGCCTTGATTTGTATGGAAATGTAGGGTAAAACGCCTATTACGCATACTATGGTGACCAGGCCGCCCAGGAAAGGTTCTTTTCCATACCGGGTGGAAATAAAATCGGCAATCGTTGTAATGCGCTGAACTTTACAGATTCGAATAATTTTTCTCAGTATCACCCACATCAAAGGGGCCATCAGAATCGGCCCGATATAAGTGGTTAAGAAATCAAGTCCTTCATTTGCCGCCCTTCCGACGCTGCCATAATAGGTCCAGGCTGTGCAATATACTGCCAGGGACAATGCATAAATATAAGTATTATTGACCCACCGGCTATGCCTGTTTTGCTCTGCCCAATAGGCTATGGCGAACAACAAGCCGAGGTATAAGAAGGAAAACAGTATAACAAGCCATTTAAATTCCATGGTCTTTGTCTTTTAACTTGCGGGTAACAAACCAAGTACAAAGAATAAGCGCCAGCCACGATAGTATAAAATAAAAGAACAGAACAGGGATCCCCAGAACCAAAGCAACACTGTTGAAAACCTCGACCACGGGGGCGTGAAAAAGGATTGAAAAAATAACAAAAATAACGATCGATGCCTGTGTCCCTCTGGAAATCATATGCAAATCTGTTTGAGATAAATGATGTAACGATGACGATGACAAAATGCTGTTGTCTACGCCATCGCTTTAATAAATTTAACGATTTCTTTTTAATTAATGATCAATGGCATCGCCTGATCCTTTGGGAAACCTTATTTCTTCTACCAAATGCTGTACGCTTTCCGGAGGATGGGAAGTAAATCGTGATACCACTATGGATACTACGAGGTTGACCATCATCGCTATCGTACCAAAACCCTCCGGAGAAATGCCCAGCCACCAGGAAGATTCAGGGGGTTTTTCATCCACAAACCAGCCCAACTTAAAAACTGCCATATAGAAAAACATCAGGGTGATACCAACGATCATTCCGGTAGTGGCGCCCTCGCGGTTCATCCTTTTATCAAATATCCCCAAAATAATCGCCGGAAAGAAAGAGGCTGCAGCCAGGCCAAAAGCCAAAGCTACGGTAGCTGCCACAAAATCCGGTGGATTGATCCCAAAATAGCCTGCGATCAGAACCGCCAGTCCCGCACCGATTCTGGCCCAAACCAACTCTCCTTTTTCAGAAATGTCCGGCTTGATTTGTTTTTTGATCAAATCGTGGGAAAGACTGGTCGATATAACCAGTAACAACCCTGCGGCCGTTGAAAGTGCCGCTGCCAGGCCACCGGCAGCTACCAGGGCAATCACCCAATCGGGCAGGTTCGCAATCTCAGGGTTGGCCAGTACCATGATATCCCGGTCGATGGTCAATTCATTTTTTTCTGTATCTGCGACGTATTGTATTTTACCATCGCCGTTTTTATCGTCAAAACCTATCAGTCCGGTATTTTCCCAGTTGATAAACCATTCGGGAACCGATGAATAACTTTGGCCCGATACAGTCTCGATCAGGTTGGTCCTGGCAAAAGCGCCGATCGCAGGAGCAGTAGTGTAAAGGATAGCGATGAATGCGAGGGCGTAACCGGCTGATTTCCGGGCATCCCTTACCTTTGGCACAGTGAAAAACCGGACAATTACATGGGGCAGGCCAGCAGTACCAGCCATCAGGGCAAAAGTAATGGCAAACACATCTATCATGGATTTGGAACCGGACGTGTATTCTGCAAATCCAAGTTCGACATGCAACTGGTCCAGCTTATCCAGCAGGTAGGTGCCCGAACCATCTGCCAGGGTTCCTCCAAATCCGATTTGGGGTAAAAAACTACCGGTCAACTGTATCGATATAAAAAAAGCGGGAACCATATAGGCAAAAATCAACACACAGTATTGCGCCACCTGGGTGTAGGTAATTCCCTTCATACCTCCAAGCACCGCATAAAAAAACACGATGGCCATGCCGATATAGACGCCTGTATTAATAGGCACTTCCAGGAACCTTGCGAAAACCACACCTACCCCCCGCATCTGACCGGCCACGTAAGTAAAAGATACCACAATGGCACAGATTACCGCCACCGTTCTCGCCACATTGGAATAATACCTGTCACCAATGAAATCGGGTACGGTAAACTTACCGAACTTACGGAGATAGGGTGCCAGCAGTAACGCCAGCAACACATAGCCCCCTGTCCATCCCATCAGATACACCCCCCCATCGTACCCCATAAATGAAATCAGCCCTGCCATGGAAATAAATGAAGCGGCCGACATCCAGTCTGCAGCAGTGGCCATGCCATTAGCCAACGGTGGCACCCCGCCACCTGCTACATAAAATTCTTTGGTAGAACCCACCCTCGACCATATGGCAATGCCAATATACAATGCGAAGGTAATGCCCACAATGATGTATGTCCATACTTGAATATTCATAGTTACAGTGATTTACAGGTTTAGATTAATCTTCATGAACGTCGTACTCCTTGTCCAGCTTGTTCATCAGGCGCACATAAACAAATATCAATATCACAAACGTGTATATGGAACCTTGTTGGGCAAACCAGAAACCCAGTTTGAACCCTCCAATCCTTATGGCATTCATGGGTTCGACAAGCAGAATGCCCAGTACATAAGAGACCAAAAACCAAATGGCGAGTAAAACAATAAGATACGTTAAGTTTCTTTTCCAGTATTCTTTTAACTTTTGTTTGTTCATGTTAATGAATGGTTTACTATAAAAATATATGCGTTTGCAGTACCAATCCGTTTATCCTGTCAGGTTCCTGCTGGCCGTGATTCAAAAGCGTAGATCTGAATTCCAAAGTAATCTTGGCATGGTGGCCATTGATGAACCAATTCGCTCCCAGTTGAATGGTGTTTCCCGGGTTGTCAAAAGCTTCGTAATCCCGGTTGCTGTATGCCGCGTACGGCATTAAACGGCCTTTTTCAGAGAATGCTGGGAAAAGATAGCCCAGTTGTCCATAAAACGAAGTACCTGTACCGTAGGTAGTGCCCAACGAGTAATCAGGGCCGTAGTCAAAATTGTAATACGAGGCATAGGCGTTGATGGCACCCTCTCCCACCGGCGCATCGTAGAAAGCATCCACAGCATAGTGAAAGACATCTTCTCCCTGTGGCAAGCCATCTTCAATCCTTACTGTGCCATTGGCATGAGAAAGGAATCCCGCCCCAATATTAAATACTTTCTTTTTTCCCAGATAAGTACCTACCCGGTAAGGCAGCTTTTTGGATTCCTGATCCAAAAACTGATATTCAAAATACCCCTCGGTGACAAGCCCCGCCTCATCTCCCAAAATTCTTCTGCCCGAGTAAGAAATGGAACCTTCCGAAAGATCGGCAATATCGGCCGACCCAAGAGCATTTTCAATAGGCTCATTAAAGGCTATGGTGTAATGAAATTTGCCTAAAGTACCTTTGGCATAAACACCCAAATGGCGGGCAAACTGATCCGATAAACCCAAAGTCGCCCATGCCTGGCGGTAATTATCCTGAGTCATAAAGTTAAGGGTACTGGCACTTGTTAACCTGCTTAGTCCATTCCAGTAATGCAAGCCGGCCCCGATAAATAATTCTTCCCCTGCCGATACCCTGAATTCCGTCCAGGCACCATGCATAAATAGCTGGGGGCCGTTAATGGTCTCATCTGAGGTGTTTCTGTTGCCAATAGGGTCAGCATTGGAGCCTGTCAGGGTGTTGAGGCCAAAGTGGGTCAGGATCATAAACCGGGAAGAGATTTGCGCGTAGGTAAGAAACCTCGACCGGCGAAGGACCATCCTGACCCCCGGATCTTCACTTAAATTCTCCTCAGAAGCCCATATCTGATGCCAGGTAATAAACCGGATATATTTTTTGCCTTCATCATCCAGTTTCAATATCAAAGGTTGGTAGGAATGGTCTTCTTCTCCTTTTACTTCCGATTCTTGTCCGTATGCCCTGGAAATCAGTAAAGGTATTAACAATATTAGTTGATAGTTTCTCAAAGTTGCTTTCATAAGGTTGAAATTTTAGCTTATTCTATTTTAGTTAAAAGACGGCCGCCTAAAATTTCAATAAGTACAAGGTGGGGAATTAAAATCGAAAACTATGAATCTTTTACATAGTTTTGCTAATCCTATAGTTTAAACTTTAAATCGTTCCCATTTGATGAGCATGAATTTATCTCCCAACTCGGTGATAACCATACCGGAACCTTTCAGATTTCCGAGATCAGCCAGGAAATCCTGCAACTCACCGTGGTTAAAAATCTTATAGGTGGGCCGGTAGTCATATTTTTCCGGAGCCTTGATATGATATTTTTTTACCCAGTTCATGACTGACACATGACTCACACCCAGCAACCTCTCTATCTCGCGATAACTCAGTCCCTCCAGGTAAAGCTGAAGGGCCTTAATCACATAGTAATCATCAATTTGCTTTCCTAGCTTATTGACAGTAAAGTGATAACGACATTTTTTGCAATGGAACCGCTGCCGGTTGCCAACAATGCCGCTTTTGATAACCTGCATGGACGAACACTTAGGACAAAGGGGAATTTGCATAACTATATTAAGTTAGCATATATATAGTAAATTAGCAAAATAATCTTATAAATGCACTGATTTTGGCAGCTCATTGAAGGTATAAGCCTTCAAGACTTTGAATGGCACTTTAAGATTTGTTATTTTTAGTTTTTCCAACTAAGCAACGAACCATTCGACATGAAACAAATCATCACTGCCTTTTTTCTTTTTTACCTGCTGTCTGTATCAGTTTACAGCCAAAACAAGAACAAATTACTAGGGGCCTGGAAAAATCAGGAATCGATCATCACGATTGTTGACGGTTTCTATTCCTACGCCGAATTTGACAAAGCCTCTAAAACCTTCGCCGGCACCTCAGGCGGACAATGGGAAATTGAAAACAAGCAAATAGTACAGCTTGTAGAATTTAATACCTTTTCCCCGGAAAAAGTCGGCACTACGTTGAAGAAAAATTTTTCATTGAACGGTAAAAACCTGGTTTTGGGAGATAAGACTTTTACCAGGATTGACAACAATAAACCGGGCGCCCTGGCCGGTGCTTGGCTTATTACCGGAAGAAAACGTGGGGAGGAGATAGGAGAAATCAAGGAAGGACCCAGAAAGACCATGAAAATTCTCTCAGGTACCCGTTTTCAATGGATCGCCTACAATACAGCAACCAAACAATTTATGGGAACCGGGGGGGGTACGTACACCTCTGAAAAGGGCAAGTACATAGAAAACATCGATTTTTTCTCCCGCGATAACACGCGCGTAGGGGCTTCTCTTGACTTTAAGTTTGAGCTAAAAGACGGTGACTGGCATCATTCCGGTAAAAGCAGCAAGGGTGACCCTATATATGAGATATGGCGTTTAAGGAAAAAGTGATAAAATACTAAATATCTGAAAAAAAATAACCGCCCACCAACAATTGTCCATTGTCAATCGTCCATTGTCAATTATCAATCAACTCCGCTTCTTCCAGGATGAAATTAAGATGATCCGCATCATTGGTGTTGAGTTTCAGGATGCCGGAAACCGATAATAGCTGGTCGGGAAGGAATTTTCCCTGCTGCTGTTTAAAATAAACCTCGGCAACTGACTCAGGTCCGGCATTACCGCAGAAAAAACACTGCGCATAAGGGTATCGTGACAAAATCACTGCACCGTCTTCCAGGTCAAACGGCACATAATAGCCTGTTAGCTCTATGACTGTTCCCTCTTTGGCCAGGATTTCATCACTAAACTCGGGCAACAATTGATAGTCGTCGATACGCTCATCATATTGTGATTCAAATTTAACTCCTTCAAACGACTCCCAGCCCCGTGATCCCTGGGCGGAAACCTGAACTGACGACAGAAAAATACCTGTGATAAGGGTGATCAATAGTCGTTTGCGCCTAACATACCTGTGAATCATACTGTTTGCCTGTTACCTAATGAAAGCTTTGATTTCCCTTTAGTAACGTGGATTAGCTTTAGATGTTACCATCATATAGCCTCATCCCGCTCATTCCGGCAATGACAAAAGTATGAGCGGGATGTACCAGTTTCAATAAACTGTTATTTCGGTCGGCCAGCTTTGTTATTTCTCCCCTCCTTCCAGATTAATCGAGGTATCCATCTCTTTTTCACCTCCATTTTTGACGTACTTCTCGAGCAGTTGGTTCATTTCCCACAACATATGAAGGATTGACTCTTTTGCCCGGTAACCATGACTTTCATGAGGCAACATCACCAACCTTGCTTTACCTCCCAAACCCTTCATGGCCGCAAACATCCGCTTACTTTGCAAAGGGTATGTACCAGAGTTATTGTCAGCTTCTCCATGAATCATTAACATCGGCTCATTAATCTTATCGGCATGCATGAAAGGGGACATCGTATAGTAAACCTCCGGTGCCTCCCAATAAGTTCTTTCCTCAGCCTGAAAACCGAAGGGGGTTAAAGTTCTGTTGTATGCTCCGCTCCGGGCTATTCCGGCAGCAAATAAATCGGAGTGGGCTAGTAAATTCGCTGTCATGAAGGCACCGTAACTATGCCCCCCAATAGCTACTTTATCTTTATCCGCTATACCCATCTCCACCAATTTATCAATGGCAGCGGCTGCGTTGTTAACCAGTTGGGTTCTGAAATTATCATTGGGTTCTTCATCTCCTTCGCCAATGACGGGCATACTTGGGTCGTCAAAAACCGCGTAGCCCCTTGTAAGAAAGTAAAGCGGAGACCACCAGCCTAACCTTATAAATTCATAAGGCGAACCTTCAACCTGGCTGGCAGCATCGGCGCTTTTGTACTCATTGGGATAGGCCCACATGATAACCGGTAGCGGACCTTCCTCCTTTTTATAGCCTAAAGGCAGGTACAGGTCTCCTTTCAAATCAACCCCGTCATTTCTTTTATATTTAACGACTTGTTTTTCTATGCCCTTTAACTGCGGATAAGGATCCCGGATATCAGTTAAAGCACTGATTTTATTCCGTTTCAAATCTCTCAGAAAAAAATTTGGCGGTTCTTCCTTAGACTCCCTTCGTGTTAATATAATGCTCTTGTTAACATCCAGCACGCGTATTGGAAACTCATAATAAGGTGCTTTCGAACGCCATAACTCGGTAGTTTTTCCGGTAGCTACCTCAAACTCATACACAAAAGGTTGATTGCCTTCCGGCGACGCACCCTGACCGGTCAGATACAACTTTGTACCTCTTTTATTAGTGAGTAATACCCGTTTACCAAATTGATTGACTGTAGTTTGAAAAGTACCGGGATCGTTGTACCGGTCCTCAAAGGAACGATCGAATATCACCTGCTTGCTTCCAGTCTTGCCGGGTAAAAAGGATGAAGTAACTTGCTTTCGGGAAGTCCACCACCATTCATAAACAATCGCCAGGTTATCATCTCCCCAGGTAACACCTCCATAACGTAGATTCATGGATATGTCTGGTTGCTTAGCTTTGTTGAAAGGGGCTTCCATGTAAAATAACTGGTCCCTGACTTCCACTTCTTTAGCCGGATCACCTTCATCCTGCGCCTCTGCCCAATACAGGGTGGCAGGAAGATCATGTCTCCACATAAACGCCCTTGGACCTGTTCGGACGGCTCCAAAGCCTTTGGGAATGCTTTCAGCCAATGGTATATCTGCTATTTCCCTGACCAAATTGCCCTGGTCATCTACCACAGTTGCCTTCAATGGAAACCTGCTGAACGGAACCAGGTAGGAATAAGGCTTGTTAACAACCGTTGTCAGAACATATTTTCCATCAGGTGACGGTGACATTTGGGTATAAATGCCAGGTTCACCGAAAGGGGTTAAGGATTTTGTTTCAAGATTAATGACTTCGAGTTGCCCGCTTGCATAATATTCGAATAGTTCTTCGTCATGTTTGTTTTTCAATAAATCCTGATAGGTTCTCACTGGTGCTTTTCTCCCGGAAGTTTCCTGAATAGTCGGACCTGAGGGCACGATGGAACTGGCGGGTGCATCTCCCCTGTTTTCCAGTACGGATCGAAAAATTATCCTTTTGCTATCGGAAAACCATTGATAGGGCGTGCCACCGAGGGCATCATTGATCACCGGTCCGGTGAGCTGTTGTGCCCTGCCGTCGTTGAAATCAGCCATCCATAGCTCCAAACCCTGATCTTTCATGAGGGTAAAGGCTATTTTCTGACCATCCGGTGACCAGCTTACATTCTGTATGAGGGGATGGGCAGGCAATCCCTGAATCTGACGACCCTGGTCACCCTGAACACTTTTTATCTTCAGGTTTACAAAGTTACTGCCACGGCTCGGCCCATTGGTACGGGGATTGATCCGTAGTCCTGCCAGTCTTAACTCAGGCTGGGCCAGTTCCTCTATCGAGATGTAGCCCGGCCTTTCCATCAACAGCATCCAGTCACCTCTGGCGTTGACAGTGACGGCCGGCGTTTGTGGTGCATTTACCAGATCGGCAATTTCCCTGGGTGGTACCTGATAGCCGGTATTTACCTGGCCAAAAATCAGGAACGGCGTTAGTATAAAAATGGTAAGGGTTAATTTTTTCATATTTTATGGCTTTACATTGTTATAATTTTAGCTGGTTAAACAATTATCAGTCCGGAATTAAAATACCGGTTTCCACTGTTTTTCCCTTTTATCAAGGTTTAATGCCCTGTGATTATCCCTAATATGAACATTGACAACATCGACCTGATCATCATATAATTCTGTCAGGAGTTTTGTGTTGATTACAAAGGTTTTAACACCGGAACATCCTCTATTTCGAAATGGCAGGGGGTAGTTTCCGTTATACCGGAACTCTTCCAACCCTTCCTCCTTCCATATTAAGGTAAGGTGATAGAAAATTAATGCTTTCGATTTACTATTCAAAATAATTTTAGTTTTTTGTACAATATAATTAACAATTTTTTCTGGCCTTTATATCAACCACCCTTACATAAAAAGCATGCCCTTCCGCAAAGTCAGAAAAAGCCAGAGCACAGGGCAACAGGAGCCATCGTTTGATGTGTCTGTTAAAAGCCATAATGATCAATCAAGTATACCAATGCTGCCAAAAATGCTGTCCCCAGCGCCAGCCAGCACGGCTGGATATCCCCGCCAAATAACCGTAACAACACCATCACATGGAAAAAACCCGATTTTGCTCTCAACGAATTATTACTCATCCTTTCTCCATAAAAAATTACCAAAACCTGTTTTCAATCATTGAAATCAGTGACATACCAGCCGCCGCTCCTGAAATGAATAAATTCCACTCCCTGGGTTTAAACCTCAGCAGGGTCAAGGCTACAAAAGCTAGTATAAATATACCGATCACCACTAATATTTGTCCTAATTCTATACCAAGATTAAAGGCCAGAAGCGGTTGAAAAATGCTTCCGAATTCACCAATCAGTGCTTTAAAATAATTCGAAAAATCCATTCCATGGATAAATCCGAAAAAAAGGGCCACAAAATAATTCCTGCGGATCTTAGGACTGGTGGTATCCGGTGGAGGGGAGACTACATTGTTTAAGGCGGTAAGAAAAATGGTGACAGGAATCAGAAATTTTATGATGGCCGACGGAATAGTCAAAATATCAAATGTAGCCAACGATAACGTGACCGAATGCCCGATGGTAAAGGCTGTAACTAAAATTAATACATGGCGCCATTGGCTTACATTGTAAACGGCACACAACGCTACCAAAAACATAATGTGATCGTAGCCTGCCAAATTTGATATGTGTTCAAAACCGAGTTTTAAGTAAAAATGAAACGGTAACATTTTAAAAGTTTAAGGTATGTACTGGTGATTTTTTATTGAGCATAAGGCTCCTGGGCTCTCCATCGATATGCAGATAAACTAAGTTTGACTGGTCAAAAAACAAATCCGTAAAAACATCATCACGGATTTCGAGTTCATTGATGGGCCCAACCTGTTCGTATTGGAAAAATAACCACAAAGCCGTATTGTCGCCCTCCCCACTGAGTTTTTTATGCCTGATTTCAAGGGGTAGCTTTTTTCCATTGATTTTAATATAAAAATATTGGTTCAGGTAATTTACTAATAAAGTCTCAGCGCGGGGGCTTTCATTGGGCTTGCAAAAAGCCAGTTCTTTGCTATAAGGGTCAAAAACCAGGGCCTCATTCACATCCGTCAAAAAAAGCTTTAAATTAACTTTCAGCAGTTTTTTGTCAGAAGTGTATTCAATTTCGCACAAAGAAAGTCTTAACGGATGGGCCTTTAGGGGTAAATCAACTGGCAAGGCACCGGCCAGAAACAGCAACAATAACCTTTTAATTAGCGGCCAGTTCACCCGATTGAATTTTTTCCGCGGTGGTCTGCACTTCCCTGAACACCCTCATGATGTTACCTCCCCAAATTTTCCTGATTTCTTCTTCGGTATACCCGCGTTCTACCAGTTCTATCGTTATGTTCTTCACCTCACTTACATCAAATACACCCTCGATTCCTCCTCCTCCGTCAAAATCACAACCGATGCCAACATGGTCGATTCCTGCAACTTTTGCAATATGGTCGATATGGTCAGCCACATGTTCCACATTGGCTAAGGGTTCTGGGTATTTTTCATTGATCGCCTGAAATTCTTTTCTGACTTTTTGTCTTTCCTCAGCAGTCAGTGCAGCCATATCAGGGTATTTTTCACGAAGCGCCGCTATTGCAGCATCGCGTTCAGTATTTTCGGGTATATCCATCAGGTAACTACTCAACATGGTCAACTGTACTACCCCACCATTTTCAGCCATTAATTTCAACATCTCATCGGTCATATTTCTAGGACTGTCTGTCACGCTCCTGGCATTGGAATGTGAAGCAATAATAGGGGCCTGCGATATTTTTATAGCATCGTAAAAAACGCTGTCGTTACCATGGGAAATGTCCACCATAATACCCAAACGATTCATTTCGCGTACCACACGCATGCCTAACTCGCTGATCCCGCCGTGCTCAGGTCCCTTTTCATCGGTAGCGGAATCCGCTAAATCATTGTTGGATGAATGCACCAGGGTAATATACCTTACCCCCTTGTTAAAATATACTTCCACATTCGATACGTCGCCTCCGATGGGGTATCCATTTTCTATACCTATATATATAGCCCTTTTACCTTCCTTTTCCAGTCTGTAGGCATCATCGGGCGTCAGGGCCAACCCGGCAAGGTCACTGTATTTTTCGGTAGAGGCTACAATGGAGTCAATCATTTGCAGGCATAATGTCTTGGCGCCTACGTTGCCTGCATCATCTCTGGCACCCTGGGCAACAAAGGCAGCGAAAAAGATACCATCCAGGCCTCCTTCGATCATTCTCGGATAATCGACTTTGGAACCGGTTTCGTTGGGGTCATGTCTTTCGCCCATGTCAAATCCCGGTTGTATCATCCTTAACGGTGTATCGGCATGGGTATCAATGGTAAGTACCCTGTCGTGAATAGCCATCGCCTTTTTCCTGATCTGATCATTATCTCCTGCTGAAGCAGCATTTTCAGATTCACCGGAGTTTGTTTGGGTAGTACAGGCCGACAACATGGTCATTGCCATCAACAAAGCAATTTGATTTACATTGATTTTTTTAATTCCAAAATGCATGATTTACTATTGTTTAAATGATAGTTGAAAAAGTAAAATAAAAATCATTCCTCATACTGTCATGAAGATAATCAAAAACACCCAATAAATAAAGTTTGAGTTTGAGGGTGAGTGTGAGTGTGGGTGTGTGAGCATAATCTTCTATGTTCCGGAGGGACAGGATATGGGTAGCATAGGTGTTCAGAAACCTAAAATTTTGAAAGGGTGCGGGAGATGTTGAGCCTGATGGCTTGAAGCACAGGGATCAATGAGGCGAGGAGGCCGATGGACAGCATAATGACTAACAGATAAAATTCAGGCATGGTGAAGGACAAGGGGGGAGATTGCAAGGTCAAGCCCTGGGGAAAAAAGCGGACGATGACTGCGAGGCCTGCTTTACTTAGCAGTAAACCCAATAGGTAACCGGATAAAGTAATAAACAAGCCCTCCAGCAAAATAGTGACAGCAAGCTGATTTCTTGAGGCTCCATAAGACCGCATCAGGGCGAGCTCGGGTTGTCTTTCTTTTAAACTATTGAAAAGGCTGATAAAAACACTTATTCCAGCGACAATCATTATGACTACTGCCACGCTATTGATAGTGTCGATACCGACACCCATCAGATTGATCAGTCTTTTCAACTCATAAGACGGCACAGCGGCCTGCATGTTGGTCTGTGTATTGACCCACCTGGGCAATTGCACCACTCCCATAGGGCTGCGAAACTTTATCAACAGGGCTGTGATTTCCAGGTCAGGAAGTTTATGATCCGGGTGGTCTTCCGATGTTTCTTCATGGGAATCGACTTTTTTATGATTGTGCACCTCCCAAACACTTTGCAGGTTTGTCAGAATTAACTGATCCAACACGGTATTGGTCGTTTCAAAAATACCCACCACTATATATTGCGTATCGTCATGGGCTTCTCCACCTTCTACGAGGCCATGAGCGCCGGAAAATTTGTCTCCTATCCTTAATTTCAGGTTTTCGGCGACCTCGCTACCCAGGTTGGCTTCGAAGTTAGCTTTCCTGAGGTCACCTGTCTTTAAACCGGCATTGTACAATCGGTCATAGGTTGTATCCGTACCGACAATCCTATAGCCGTTGTAACTATCACCATATGATAAAGGTATGGCTGATTTTACAAAGCGGTTTTTACGAAGTTTTTCAGCCTCTGCCAATTTGATGTTTCCTGTCGGGGCATCGATGTGGAATACTGCTGAAAGAATAAGTTGCAGTGGGCTGCCCTTGGCCCCTACCACCATATCGATCCCTTTAATATTTTTGTCCATCTGGCTTTCAAAATCCTGCTTCATCTGGAGGACAAAGGTGATCAACCCCACACCCAGCATGATTAAAATAAGGCTTAACAGGGTCGATAGGGGCCTGGCCAACAGGTTTTTCCAGGTTAGTTTAAACAAATTCATAGCTGGAGATAGTTTTTAAATTCAGACTTCAGTCGTTGATCGTGTGTAATGACCACCAGATTAGCTCCCGTTTCTTTAGCGCGGGATTTTAGCAAGGTGGCTACTGCGTGGCAGTTTTTATCATCCAGACTGGAGGTTGGTTCGTCGGCCAGGATTACTTTAGGGTCGTTGATGACGGCCAGCGCAATGGAAGCTCGCTGCTGTTCGCCCTGGCTGAGTTGATAGGTTTTACGATGGCCCTTGTCTTTTATTCCAAGGCTGTCCAGTACCTGGTTTATTTTTTTCCGGTCAGCCTTGATACCCGCCAGATATTGCAGGAGCAGCAGGTTTTCAATCAGTGAGAGGGAGCGGACAAAATAGGATCTTTGGAAAATAAAACCCACATTGTTACCGCGAAAATGGTCTAATTCACGCGGATTAAGGCGTGTGATTTCTTTGTTGTTGATAATAATTTGTCCGGATTCCGGGGTTAACAACCCTGCCAGCAAATGCAAGAGGGTGGTTTTTCCAATACCGGATTCCCCTAAAATTATGAGGTTTTCAAAGTCGGGCAGGTCAATGTCCGGAAACCTGAAGGCAGTGTGGGCGTTGTATGCGTATGCTAATCCAGTGGTTTGAACCATTTGTTTTTCTGAAAAATCACATGCCCACTAATTCCTGTCTGAGTCAGCCCGCATGTGGGTCAAGTATAAAAGCTCCGTAAAAGTATAAGAAAAATAAAATAAAAAAGTTTATTCCTGTGCGAAACCTTTTGTGAAAATAGTATAAAAAAAACCCGGCACTGTGCCGGGGCTGGATTCATTACAAACATATGGTTTGTAACTTTCGCTACTTAAACAAAAGCATAAAAGCGATTATCGACTAAGTCAACTTACAATTAACCCTTAATTGGCATCTATCAATTTGCCAATCAATCCCACATCACTTGTAATCCCGGGATTACCTTTGTAATATACGGCACCGCCTCCTTTGATCGTAACGGCAAGTTTATCACTCGCATTCACTTCAGCCAACGCCACTCCGTTCGATACAATCACCGGCATGATCGTCGTGATCATGCCCCCCGAAAATTAAAACCAAAAGCGAAAGCAATATCTTTGTACGCCTCACTGATGTCCATGACGGTCGTTTCACCATTTTGTACAATCTCTGCGAGGTAGTCGCAATCGCCATGGCCGTAGTCGATGACCATTGAATCATTGTTTACCGAATCATTGTTAACAACAAGTGTCTCCACCCCTTCCACAGGTGCATAAATTTCCTCTTCTATGCAAGCCAAAGTATAAATTAAGGCCTCGCTAATAGTAACCTGATAACGGTTACCATTGGAAGAAGACAGGTCAGTAAACCCGGTTAAAACTATTTCCTCACCGTCAAAGCTACTGGTCATATCTGTCTCCAGGGAGTAGGATCTTCCATCGTTCCAGGAGACTTGCAGGTTCTCGGACCAGCTAACGACGAAGCGCTCCGAATTCAATGTGTTCAGGGCAAAACCGGCGGACCTGGTGCCATCGATGCTTACATCATTAAAAGAAAAGTGATCATAAACGGTCTCCTGCACCAACGAATCACCGGTGAACGTAAATGTTTCGGAAATCTTCCCTTTCAAGAGGTTTCCATTTTCCTCACACCCGGTTTCACCGTAATCAATAGTAATCGCTATCGTGCCACCGTTCAAAGATATGTCAACGGCGGCACAGGATTCAAACCACAGCGAATCGGTCAAGCTTCCGGCATCTTCCAGGTTTGTTAACCCTTGTCTGAAAGCCCTGCCATTCAGCCCGTTTCCGCTCTCAAATGGCATGATTCCCGAACCCATATTTCTGGCGGCCTGTAAATGGGCATTGATCTTTACGTAATCCATGACCACCGCCTCCGACTGTTCCGTGCCAAGCGACAAGCTATCATTACTTCCGGGATCATCATCGTCGCATGCGGCAAGCAGCATTAGAAAAACTCCATAAATCAAAAAGTATGTTAAGCAGCGAAATACATAATTGACAGATGGTTGCTTTTTCATGTCTTAAATGATTTAAATGTTTGTTCGATTGGTTTTGGTCTTCAATTAATGATACACCTGATCATTTATTTACCCTCCTGTCAATTAATAATTAAAAAGTAAACCCATCTTAAGTGGGGGTTGCACAACGTTTTTTTCAAAAATAATGAAAGCCGGCGCACTCCACTCCGCTAAACAAGCGCCAGCTTCTTTCGTTTCTTTTGTTATACGATGTGCAACGCCCACGTCCGCTCGCACTGCGGGGATAAGAATGTGCTTGTATTTTTATTTATTGGCGAACCCCTCTGTGTCTCTTTGTGTCTTGGTGCTACGATAGCGTACGCATTCAAGACGTGTGAAAGAATGGTTTGTGGCAAGGTTTAATCTTTGATAACCTCAAACGCCACTCCGGGTTTTCCGTTTTGGGAAATGCCTTCAACGACAACCTGCATGGATGTCTCGGCGGGCAGGTAAAAAGAGACATCGGCATTCCCGTTTTTGTCGGTGGTAATAGAGGGTAGCCAGTAAATCAGGGCGGAATGTTTTACAGCCCCTTTCGGGGAATCTTTCACAACGTATTTAGGTTGATAAAATGTTTTGACCGGCTCAAATCCCTTTTCCTGGATGTATACCACATTGCGATCCCGTAATTTGGGTCTTTTTCCTTCTTTGTTATCTTTTGTGTTAATGATAATAACACCATTCCTGCCTTTTGATCCATAGGCGGCGGCATTGAACCGCTTCAGCACTTCAATACTTTCAACATCAGCAGGTTTCATCCATCCCACCAACTCACCGATACTTATCGGGCCATTGATATTGTCAACAGATAAGCCAACATTGTCATTTAACCTCCCAGTAGCCTGGTTACCGGCTACATTGGCAGGTCTGCCGGAAGTAGCACCGTTTAACTCCAGGCCATTGACGATCACAAGGGGCGTTCCCCTTCCGTCGATGCTAAGCGCGGTATTAGCGCCGGTTCCAATGGCCCTTATGCCCGGAACATTGTCGGCAATCATCCTGAGAATATTTGTATACGCATGGCTGATCTTTTCCGGACTTATGACAACTGCATTGGTCAGCCCCGAACTATTGTCATTCATTCTGCTACCTTGCACCGTCACCTCCTCAAGCAGATATTCCGCGTTAATGACATCATCATTTTGTTGCCTGATTAATTCGTTGCCAAGAACGCTTTTCACTTCTTTATCAGCATAAACCCTGCCACCGTTAAAATTGCTCAAAGGCCTCTTCTCCTGTTCCCAAACCACATGGGCCGGCACTACCCTGCCCCTTTCATCCACAACTTTAAAAATCAGGTTGTCATACATATTAAATAACAACCCTTCAATAGAAAATATACCAAAATTATCGGTCCTGGACACCGCCGAGAAATTGGAATTTTCATTAATACTCAGCAGTACCACTTCATGATCCACCATCGGTTCCTTCGTATAAGGGTCACTGATCGCCCCTTTAATGCTGATACCTTTTTCAGGTGCCCAGTAATTGGAAAGTGCTCCCTTTTTTAACACCTCCAGCCATGGAAATTTCCGCCAGCCGTGTGTCATCATCACCAGATCCAGGGAATACCGCTTCGATTTGCTGGGATCGACAAAAAAATAGCCCGGATTTTCAATAAAACCTTTCAGATCGGACTCAAGCAATAACTGGCTCAATAAATGACTTTGATTTTTATCCCGCAAAACCTGGCCGGCATCTGTCACTGCCAACGAGATATTGGCCCTCACCGGCCTACCTTCCTCATCCTGGGTAAATATCCTCATCCGTACCTCCTCCTGCCCTTTCATCGGTATCTTTTGCAATTGAAAATCAACGTTAAACTCTGATTCCGTGTTAACAAAAACCACCCTTTCGGCCCTGGGTTTTTTATCAATATCAAACAGGGTGAGGGTAAAAATACCGGAGGGCAATTGATTTTTAGGGATCTCCAGGTTAACCATACCGTTCTCCATATGGTATTTCTGGCGGAAATAAACATTGTTTCTGGATTGTCCTATCAGGTAAAACGGCGCCCGGTGAAGTTCGGGGCTGGCCTGGACCCTGACCTTGATGCTTTTTTGATGGTTGTTTTTGACCAGCAGGGTATATCCACTGTCAAGGGGAACGGGCAGGTCGTAGGTGATTGCCGAGCCCTTAAGTAAGGCCTGGTAACGGTGGCCTTTTTCAGGTTTCAGGTAAAATAACCCCATACCTTTGTAAGCACTTTTGAAAAAAGTGAGTGCCTTTCCGGTTTCGTCGATGATGGTTCCTTCTATGGCCCTTGCCTTGCCATCTTTGCCAATGGCCTTGAAAGCGATCTGGGAAGTGATTCCATATACGGCATGCCCTCCTTCTGGAAAAAACTGAAGATCGATTTCAGGATCCGGTAGTACAGTATTGTTTTCCGGTTTTGACTGCGCACTAAGCTCCTCCCGGGCATTATAAATGTTTATTTTTTTGTTGAAATAAAAGTCTCTCGGGTGATTTCTCATCCATTGGGTATAAGCCCGGATCAGATAGGTGCCGGAAGGGAGGTCTTTAGGGATTACAAGCTGTCCGGTGGCCAGCCCCTGAGAAAGTTCGATCTTCTGCGTTTCTATAGATTTTCCTCTTGGCCCCAGAAAATCAACGTGCAGCACCCTGTTTATGCCTGAAAGGTACAGGCCATTTGCATGCACAGCGTAAGCGGCAAACCACATTTTTTGGCCGGAGGCATAATATGGTTTGTCAAAATGAAGATAAACTTTTTCGACCGGACTGTTGTACTGATAATTTTTTACTTTTAGTAACATGTCCTGCAAAAAAAGCTCATTGCCAATATCTGTTTCATTCAGGGCTATTTGTTCAAGACTATTCAGATAAATGGTGCCAAATGCCTCATCCTTTTCAAAAGAATTAATAACCGCTTCCTCTACAGGAGTTCTTTTAACAATAGAATTATCCTGCCAAAACCTGGAGTCATAGCCTACCAGGTCAAGAATATCCCTGTCGTTGTTTTTATACTTCAGCCTGCCGCCGAGCTTTTTGTTTTTCCGTAACGGTTTGTAATATTCATAAAAAGTCAAAAAAGACTGTGAATGCACCGGATACATGAAAACCCCATCTATGTAATAGTCAAATTTCTGATCAAACTTCACATAGTCCAGTAGTATGTTGTCAAGGGAATCCCGCTTAAATGCCGTTTCATATTTTATGTTGAGGTTTTTAAAGCTACCCTTTTTATCCGTGAGCCGGATGATTGGTAAGTGATCGTCCCGGAAACTGCCGTCTACCTTTAAAACATCGTGTGTATCGATATCGATATACAAGTCACCGGTGAAACAGGGCCTGCTGATACCCTCTTTGGGTGTAAAGGTAACGATACCGATTTTGTGGTCATCCACTTCAATGATATCTGATAAATATAGATCAAAGATTGTCTCGGTATCCTTGAGTAAAGGCAAATAAAGATCCGTAGTCAATGGCTGAATTACCGGGAATATTCTCGATAGCAGGGTAAAGTTTCTGTTCAGCAACTGATCCTCCCGCTGGGCGTATCGGCCTTCCTGTACCTCCCAGTCCAGAATGCCATTGCTGTTGAATTTTACATCGTAGAAGATCTCCATCAGTTCTACGTATGCGCTGTCATTTTGGGATTTTTGTCTGTAAAAAGCCTTTCCAAAGTGAGGTTTAACGGAAGACCTTATGGTCCTGTCCAGGGCACCTTTCACCAATCCGATGGCGAACTTGTCCATTTTTTTGTCTTTAATGACAATTTCCTGGAGCACCGTCGACGCCGGTTCTAAGTGAAAGATCAGCCTGCCTTGTGACAGGATCTGGACGGTTTTTGGCTTGTAGGCTATGTTGGAGATGATCAGATTGACGGGGAGTGAATCAACTTTCAGCAGAAATTCTCCTTCTTCATTGGTAAAAGTGCCTTTATCTATTGCTGAAGTCAGAACATTACAAAAAGGCACCGGTTCATTGGTAACTTCGTCAAGTACTTTACCGGTTAAAATGATGTCCTGTGCTGTGGTGCAAAAAACTATTAGCGAGACAACAGAAAGCGCTGTCAGGAATTTCCAAATGGATTTATTCAACATGGGTTTGTTGCAATGCTTTTAACCTCCCTACCTAAAATAGTAAATTTTTGAAAGAAAAAGATTGAAATGGCAGTTTTTATAATAAAAACAAAAAAAATAATAAAAAAGCACTGAAGTTACCTACAGTGCCATAGACAGGTTTGTTGTTCAAATATTAATCTGGGATATCTATTTGACCTATTCAAATACTATATCAGCCAGTGGGGTACCTTTGATACTTATCCCATGAAAGTTACCAAAAGTCAAGGCCATCGACGAGTACGGCCTCACTACAAATTAAATTAATTTAACCCTATTTAAATCAAATTACAAGCCTGAAATTATGATTTCCTCATTAATAATGTCAATTTTGCTTTTTAAAAATAAAAAATAAAGAAATTTGACATTGAGCATGTTTTAATTCAGGTCATATGGAAAAAATTGACACCATCGATAAAACCATTATCAAAAAATTGATTACCAATGCACGCATAGCTTATTCTCAACTGGCAAAAGAAATCGGGGTTTCCAATACACTGGTACATAAAAAAGTTAACCGGCTCAGGCAATTGGGGATTCTGAAATTTCCCGCGTTTATACTCGATGCAAAAAAGCTGGGCTTTTCGACCGAAGCCTACACCACCATTAAACTGAATAATCCTAAAAATGTCAAACCTGTCATCAGGGAGTTGGAGAAAATCCCGGAAGTCATCAGTTGCTCGAATATAACGGGTGAATATACGTTGATCATCCGAATTTTCGCCCGGGATAATAATAAACTGAGAGAGGTGCTTTATAAT
The DNA here is from genome assembly GCA_022360015.1 of Cytophagales bacterium. GTDB lineage: Bacteria > Bacteroidota > Bacteroidia > Cytophagales > Cyclobacteriaceae > Agaribacillus. Next base: position 8,702 of record JAKSDQ010000214.1, on the reverse strand, counting down.
AAGATTCACCTGATTTCAGGCGTTATCAGCACCGATACGGTGATATCTTTTGAGACATCATTTGAAAAACAGGTTCCGATCGAGTAGCCCGGACCGGAAGCCCCGGATTTGCTAAGCGTTCTGGTAATAAAACCTTTCGTGCACAATTTTGTCATCTTTCCACTGCTGGACAGCCACCTGTTCCATATTGACACGGTTGCCGTCTTTGAAGGTAGCGTCCATGGAGACTTCCAGAAATACAATGCCATTATCCTCATCAGAGGCCAGTTTTTTCACTTCCATACCGTGAAACTCCTGTACAGAGTTTAGAAATTGTTCTTCATGGGCACGGCAGGCTTCTTTGCCTTCCCTGGTTCCCATGGGTTCGGTCATTACTACGTTTTCGTCATAATATTGGTCAAAAGCGCCCAATAAATTCCCTTGCAGGATCTGGTTGTAGATGTCTTGTGCTTTTTCTTTGTAAGTCATGGTACTTTATTTTAGGGGTTTAAACATGTATGTATATACATGATTTGTGATAAAAGGTTTCACCACTCAAGATTTTATTTTTTGCCCCCGGCCAACACCCTGAGCAGCTTATTCCCCTACTACCGCTTCACCATTATTCCAGCCTCTTTCCGTTTCCCTGCACAGCAGCCACATTAAAGAAGCCTACAACACCCTTATCTCCGTTGGTATGAGTAAGGTTAGCAGGCACATTGGCCAATGGATCGGCAAAGAGTTCGGCAAAACCACCAGGACGATTAGTTTGTATGGATACCTCGTTGAGAAAATCAAAAGCAACAGAAGTAATTGAATGGATCTCGACAAATACCGAATCGCCCGGCCAGTAAGGTGACAGCTCATCGCCCTCCTCATTTTCGTCATCAGGATTGATACCCGCCCGTATAGGCGGCAGGAAAGTCACCCCATCAAAATCACCCTCAGAAAAACCGGCATCAAAGGCAATATTGATATCACCGGGTAAATTGAGGAGCTCACCGTTTTTGTAGGCTCTGATCCAGTAAGCATCACCCGGTCCTTCGAAGTCCCTCGCCCAGAACTCCGCAATGTATGAATCGGGCTGGAAGATTGTTTCTTCCTCGAAGGTAAAGGTAACACTATCTATGACAGGCACACGATTCATCCTGGAAACAGCCTGATAGACATCCCCACCGGTTTCTACGGTTAAGGTATAATCATTACCTATTTGCCCGAATGTGGGCGTATCAACAGTAGGTGACCAGACATACTCGCCATTACCACGTTCGGTAAAAGTGTAAATGGTGCCAGCATTGTCCCTGATACTTACCGATGCTCCTGTAATCTGCGGTGCATCTTCCCTCGCAAAGTAAGACTGCGTCACCGAAAGTAAAACTACCTGATCTTCAGGCTTATCATTGATCCAGGCATCCACCACCAGCAGCGGTTCACCCTCTCTCAAATCCACATCGATTTCATCCTCACAACCCATCCACACACCACTCAAAACCATCAAAAATATCACCCCAACCTTCGTCCCAACGCCTCTTTTCATTGTCATTTTAATTGTCATTGTCATTTTAATTTAATTACCCCAAGATCAGAACTGAAAATTATACGATATCGCCGGTATAATACTACCAATTACGGCAAGCCTTGTAGCGCTGCCTGTCCAAGGCTGATTAGGATTATTCCGTTCATTGCTTTGCGAAAAATAAATCGAAAAGGCATTACGCCGGGCATAAACATTGTATAATGAGATGGTAAGATAGTCTTTATTCTTCCGCTCTTTGCCACGTCTTACCCGTCTCATATCATACCTCAGCCCCAGGTCGAGCCGATGAAAATCAGGCAGCCTTACATTATTCCGGGAGTTGTCATTGTTATGGGGGATCAGCATATCCTGAATAACAAAACCCGAGGTGGGAAAAGTTACCGGAGTTCCGGTAGTGTAGGTAAAATTGGCGGAAAAAGACAATCTTTCTGTAAGCTCATAAAAACCAACGAGCTTCAGGTTGTGGGTTTGGTCAAAACGAGTGGGATACCATTCGCCTTCATTGATACCCTCTACCTGTAGTTCTGTCCTTCCCAGTGTGTAGCTCATCCAGCCGTTAAATTTTCCTTTGTTCTTTTTCAGGTACAGTTCCAGTCCGTAGGCCCTGCCATCGCCACTTAACAGATCACCTTCCAAAAACTCATTCAAAAGCAAATCCGCCCCATCGATGTATTCAACCTGGTTTTGAGTGTTTCTGTAATAAACTTCGGCCGAGGCCTCATAGGTATTGTTTTTGAAATTCCTGAAATAACCCAGCGTAAACTGGTCGCCAAGCTGCGGCTCCAGGTTATTGGATGATGGCACCCAAACGTCCAGCGGATTGCTGGCAGTCGTGTTTGAAATCAGGTGAATATATTGCACCATCCGGTTGTAACTACCTTTGACAGAACTGGTGGTATTGAGTTGGTATTTAAAAGAAAATCGCGGCTCCAGGTTGTTAAAAGACTCCACCACTTCGCCGCTGTCAAAAACCTGCGGGCTTACGGGTTGTCTTCTCTCCCCTGGCGGCGCCTCGTCATAATTGTAGATGGTGCCAGGTCCAAAGTAATGAAACGTTGAGAATCTCAGGCCATACTCGAGGGAGAGCTGTGGGTTAATTTCCTGCTTATTGCCAATGTAAACCGCTGACTCCAGGTTATACTTATCCTCGATACTAATGTCAACCGCATCGCCGTTACTTACTCCCAATGCCTGGGCCGGCTTAAAATTGTAATAGATAAACTGGGCGCCAAAATTCACCTCATTGAAATTGTTGATAAAGTAGGTGAGGTCGGATTTCAAAATATAATTCTGCACATTTGATTGCCAGGTAAACTTGTCGAGCTCATCGTCACCGAACCGCAGCTCATAATCATAATTGCTGTAAACGGCAGAAAAGTTGGAAAACAACCGGTCATTAAACAAATGGTTCCATCTTAGTGTGGCTGTTTGGCTTCCCCAGTTGATGCCCTGTTCAGCATCAAAGGAAAAATTGTCCCTTCCCAGATAGCCTGACAGGTACAGCCTGTTGTTTTCATTCAGGTCATAATTTGTTTTGAAGGTGACATCATAAAAGTTCAAAGAGGCATCATCTTCCAGAAAGGGCCTGGCGAGTACATCGATGTAAGACCTCCTGGCCGCCAGGATAAACGATGATTTATCCTGCACAATAGGCGCTTCGAGGGCCAGGCGACTAAAAACGGTGCCGATACCTCCTGAAGCTGAAAAGCGTTTACTGTTGCCTTCCTTCATCCTGACATCCAGCAGGGAGGCCAGCCTTCCTCCGAATTGCGCAGGAATAGCGCCCTTATACAGTTTCGTGTCTTTTACTGCATCGGGATTAAACACGGAGAAAAACCCAAGCAGGTGCGAGGAATTATAGACCGGGGCTTCATCCAGGAGCACCAGGTTCTGGCCAATATTTCCACCCCTGACATTAAAACCGGCGGCCCCCTCTCCCACTGTACTTACACCGGGCAGCAACTGTATGCTTTTCAACACATCTACTTCACCTAAAAAAGCCGGTAACTTTTTAATAGTCTGGATATCCAGCTTGTTTGTGCTCATCTCCACACTTGAAATGTTGGCATCATCCGCTTCCTCGGTTACTACAATCTCCTCAAGCTGTTTACTGTCAGACCTTAGCTCTACGTCTTCGCGCATATTGGCATTGAGCGATATACTTTTTGCCAGGGATTCATAGCCAACAAAGCGGTACTCGAGGGAGTAGTCACCCGGTGGTAACGTAATTGAATAAAAACCATAAACATTGGTGGTGGTGCCTCCTGCAATTTCGGTTACATAGACGGTAGCGCCGATCAGGGCTTCCCCATTGGCAGCATCTTTTATATAACCATTCAAAGTAAACTTCTGCTGCGCAAAGGCAACAGTGCCATGTAAAAGTGGGAAACATACAAGCAGCAAAACAAGTTTTTGCTTCAATAGAAATTGTATCATAAAATAAATTTTGAAAATTTGAAAAGAACTGGAATTGTTACATGTCAACAAAGCAAGAGTTTATCTCCCCACTATAAAATAAACTCCGGATTAAACCTGGGTTCTAGGTAATCAATACTTATTGACCTTGTTTAAACGACGGCCAAATATAGTTATTGTATAACAACGAAACAAAAGAATTGTTGAGTAGGAAATAATAATGTGAGATAGTCACAGATAGGAAGTCCTTGCCACCAAACAGGTTTTTAACCGGAACTCTGGTACCGTAAAATATTGACATTAAGGTTTCCAATACCTGCCGCGCACAGCTTATAAAAGAACATCCTGTGCTGCAATAGCACCTTCAGGCAAGATAACATTTTTCTTTCAGTTGGCTTTCAATTGAAAAAAGGAAAGCTAAACGAAGTGATTCAGGGCCACCCTGAACTTTTCCACAGCACCAAGCTATTTTACATAATGCTGCGTTATATAACATTTAAACTATCATCAGCCTTTAATCTCATTTTTATTTATCTTCTTTTAACTTAATTGGCTTTTCCCACCTGGCTCAAACCGTATTCCCGACCCTAACTTTGGATTATGAACCCCAGGAATTATCCCGGTATTAGGATCAATTTCAGGCAACTTATTTACTAAATCTGTAAAATTATCGAGACTACTGGGGGGAACTAAAAAATCAATATCACTTTTAGTCCCTTTTTCTTTACCAATAGGTAATTTAGATCCTGGATTTCGTCTGCTTCCCTTAGCTGCTGATCCAACTATCTCCAATGGTCTACCGGCTTCATCTACTACATTTTGTATTTTGCGAATTTCAGATTTGGTTAGATCACCAGATTTATTTACTGCTTTTGCAACTTCAGAGGTCTTTCAGGACGGGGAACTCCTGTTTAGCCCTGGCTACTTCCTGGTCGGTAAGTTTGCGGCTATGACCGTTGTCGTCGTTGTGGATGGCCCAGCAGTCTTTGTACTTGCTGATGTAATACATAATGGATTGATTTTAAAAGGTTGAACAACATATTTTAAAAGAAAAAACAGAAAAAAGAAAGCACTCAGCCCAGGCGGGCGCGGATAAACGTTGGTGGCTTTAAAAGTACAAGGTTATTGTGGAAGGCTTATTTCAATAACGCCCCGCTTAATTTGCGGTGGTAAATGGCTTTCTATTGCCGGTACATAATTCACCAGTGTCTGGTAGCGGTTATCACTGCTTAACAAAACCATTACCACCACATCAAAGTTATCCAGGTTCTGTTGATAAGGTAAATGCCTGTCAGCAGTGACCAAAATAGTATAACCCCGGGAGGACATAGTGGTCAGTAATTCCTTATCCTTCAAGGAACCCCAACCTTCATCGGTTACTGTACCTACACTAACAGAAGAAGAAAAACGGTATTTTAAACGGATGGGAAGGTTTTCGTCAAGCAGCAGTTTCATTACCGGTTCCAGGTGCGGTTATGGTTAAAATCGACTCAGCTATGGATAAAACTTTCAGGGCATGCTCCCTGGATACCGAAGGAAAGTCCTTCAAAAAATCTTCTATGCTTTCCCCGGATTTCAGGTAATCAAACAGGTTTTTAACAGGAACCCGGGTACCATAAAATACAGGCGTTCCCCCTAATATGTCTGGCGATATGGTAATTAACTGATCTTTCATGATTAATACTGCTTCGCTAAGATAAACATTTTTGCCTTTTTTAGCGAATACGCGGAGTTTATCTTAGCTGTCCATTGAAAATGGCAGACAGATCAAAGTGCAGAGAAGAAAAGGGATTTTCTCAGGCCGAACTTGCTAAGCAAATTGACGCTTACCATTCCATTATTGGAAAGTATGAAAGGGATGAAGTAAAGCCTACTATTGACGTGGTTAAAGAACTAGCTGATGTGTTGAATACTAACATGGGGTATCTCTTGGGGGAGAACTTGCATGAACCTACCCAAAGCAGGGTCATAACCCCTGAAAACCATTTCATAATTACCAGTTACATCGTTTAGTTCAACACCATTGAACTTATAGTCTTGACTTACAGCACTTTCTCTCTGATAACTATTCTGCTGGATAGCCAGCCCGAACGGATAATAATCATCCGCTGAGATAATCGGTGACTTGGTATGGGTTACCTTAAAATCATCAAAGAACGTTTCTATTAAACCTACTCGGGTTTTTTAGCTTCACCAAAGCTACCGGCACAGCTTGTATAAGAACTTTCAGTGCCTTTATAGCACGTGGTAACAAGATAACATTTTTCTTTCAGTTGGTTTTCTATTGAAAAAGAAAAGCTAAACCAAGTTCCTGAGGACCACGCTAACCTTTCCCACGGACTAAAGCTATTTTACATAAGGCTTTGTTATATAACTATTTGAAAAGTGGATTGATTTTGAGCCGTTGGTTATATAATCATTATCTATTCACAGCCATGGGTACATGGGGCTTGAATAGCTTGCAATTATTTTTTTAGTTTATCGGGATCTTGGCGTGTATCAAACAAAGTCACCACCTCTATTTCTTCTGGCGTAATTCTATAAAATAAGCTCGCCTGTTTGGTTACTACACATTTATACAAGCCCCTGACCTTCATTGATTCGGGGCAGCTTTGAGGGTAAAGAGATATTTTCGCAATACTTCTGTCCAGCTTTTTGATAAAATCATTTTTAACTCTTGCTGACCAATTGTCTTCCAAATATTCCAATAAATCCGATAGCTTTTCTTTCGCAGTAGAGGATAATACTACTTTCTTACTCATTTTCTGTGTTTGGACATTACTTTTTCATAATCATGTTTCTGGCCATTGTCCAGCTCCTTCATCCCTTGCTTAAGTTCTTGCCTCTGATCCTCGGTAAGATCGTTCCAAAAATCATTTTCCGTTGCTTCAACAAACTGCTTAAGCTTTTCTATCAATCGAATGTCCTTTATCTGAGTGATATATTCTATGAGCGAGTATTTTTCTGCTTGTATGTCCATGACCTCATTTTTTCACTTGGTACTATTCAAAGATAGCAGTTTTTTTAGATTTTTTGGTTTTAAAATGGGTATGGTACCACCAAAAATCTTTAGACTAAAAAGGCAAGGGCAGATAAAAACCATACCAAAAGCAGCTTACCAAACGGTTAGTATTCAATAAACCAAGTTTGGGTGTCATGAAAAGGAATCATTTACTCTATACCCGTATTTTTGCAAATATTCTCTCGAAAAAGGTTTTTTGTGTCATAAATATTGCAACACATGACATCCTTTGGTGAAAAATCAAGAGAATGCAGAGAAGAAAAGGGATTTTCTCAAGCCGAACTTGCTAAGCAAATTGACGCTTATCATTCCATTGGCCGCATCATACATCCTCGCCCCGTAATCATGCCAGTTTAAACCAAGCTCCGGCTGCAGCTCCTTACCATTATACTTGTACCGTTGATCAACACCACTCTCCCTCTGATAAGCATTCTGCGCAATCTGCAACCCAAACGGGTAATAATCATCCGCTGAGATAATCGGAGACTTAGTATGCGTTATTTTAAAATCATCAAAGAACGTTTCTACTAAACCTACACGGAGTTTTTAGCCCGGGCAGACGCTGACGCGCACAACCTGTAAAAGAACGTTCGGTGCGCTCATAGCACCTGACAACAAGATAACATTTTTCTTGCAGTTGGTTTTCAATTGAAAAGAAAAAGGTCAACATGCCGGTGAAGGGTAAAAATCCGGATGTACGATTTTCTTCACCCTGGACGCCATCGATTTTTACCCTTCACCGGGATGCTCCAAGCAAGCTCCCTGGCTCGTCTACAACGGCTGATCCTGGTTTTGCGCGGTAAGGTACGGGTGGCTTTCTTAGCCGCTTCTTTCCGCACCGTAACCGCATCCCGAAGGAAGCCTGTCGGTGAGTAGCCGGCAGAAGGGTGGGCAAAAAAGCAAGGGAGTGGGGCGGTTTACGGCGGGCGGGTCAGCTAAATAGCGCCACGGAATTGTTTTTTTCTCAGGGGAGTTAAAAACGGGGGGCCGCAGTGCTGACTGAGGGCGCAAGGTGCGGACAAACAATGGCACAGCGGCTGCAGGTGAAGGGTCTGCCCGCGCGGTTGCCCTGCAGGGGGAGCTGTGCGTGGCGTAATGGAGGGCCTGAAGCCGGGCGGGTTGGCCTAGCGCGGCTGACAGCGTAAGGCCCGTAATGCAGCCACACCGCTTTGCCTTGCGGGCTATGGAAAAAGCTACTACTAGCTTAGCGGGAACAGATAAACGCTGGTGGTTTTAAATGAATAAGGTTATTTTGGGATGCTTATTTCAACGAGTGATAGGGTTTACATTACCAGGCCTCTTGTTTTATGCCTTCAATATGAGAAAAATGATCATCACGTGTAACCAGTATAAGATCATATTCTTTGGCTATGGACGCTATCCATATATCATTCTCCGGAATAGGCCTGCCTTTCTTTTTTAACTGGCTTTTTATAACCCCATAATGTTTGGCGGTCGTTGCCGATCCGGGTAAAACGGTCACCTGCTCTACCAGGGCATCGATCTGTTTTTGATTGGAGGACTTCCGGCCAGATTTCTCAGCGCCATACCTTAATTCCCCGATCACTACATAGGGAAGGTATATCTCTGATCCGACGATCTTTTTCACCAACTTGGGCTCTCCCTCATAAAAAGCAATAACAATATTGGTGTCAAGCAAATAACTACCACTCATCTTCATCGATTTGCTCACAACCTTCGTTTATGGCCGCTTTCATCAGCTTTAAATCCTTTGGCGATATACTGCCG
>JAKSDQ010000056.1 GCA_022360015.1 Cytophagales bacterium | reverse complement strand
AGTGAAGGAATCACCTGGCTCAGTTACCGAATGAATAGCATGGCCTCCTTGTCTTAGTTCCTCGGCCAGTGAAATACCCCCGGCTCCTGACCTGGAAAAGCGATCCACTTTAAACACCAGTATGTTGGAGATCTTCTTACGTTTTACGAATTGAAGCATTCTTTTAAGCTCTTTCCGCTCATCGGTTTTAGCACTCTCATGAGTCCCGCCGAAATATTCAACCACTAGCAACTTTTTCCGCTCCGCGTAATCTTCACAGTATCGTCTTTGAGATTCAAGGCTCGTATTATCCTCCTGGTCTTTTGACGAAACTCTCGTATAAATGACACACAAATTGTTTTGAATTTTACGTTTGGTAAGATTCTTTTTACCAAAATTCGCTTCAAAGATTTCTAAATTATCGGTATTCTTCATCTTTTTTCGGGTTTAGTTTATAATGCTCGATGAGTATTTCGGCTAGTTCACCAAGACTGTCTATGATCTCGGTCGCCTCCTCATCTGATACCTGTTCCAATCCCTCAAATGATCTTAATTCTTCGTTAGTAATTCGTTTCGGTTCATCCTCCGTATTTTCTTGCAATTTTAAGAGAAACTGTGAGTAACAGCGCTGTCTTATTGCCAGTAGCTGACTCCATGCTCAATCTCCCTATTATGTAGGGTAGTTTATTCATGATATTTTCATTTTAACAGTATTCTTAATGGTCGATACCATTCCCTGGTGGCTCTTGATCACAATCTCCTGGTAATCATTTTCCGAAAGGATATCGACAATCTTACGTTTCACATGCTGCGCTTTAACCATCTCCAGGGATGTTACTTTCTGACCCTTGAAATGGATGGTAATACTTTCATATTCGCCTGAATGGACGATCTCCAATAGCTTAGTTTCTGTTGGTGAAAGTATGTGCAGCTTGGACAATATAAATGCTGACTTATCACTGGATAAGAACTCTTTAATGATCTCTGTGACTGAGACTGTCACATGGGTATGATAAGTCATGCTATGTTGTTCCTCCTCACTGTAAATGGCAGGTCTATCCTCATACCAGGGAAACCAGTTTCCGTCAGTGAATACAATCAAGGAGACTGGTATCCTATCAAAAATGGTTTCACAAATTAACAATTGCAAAACCGGGATACCTAAAAATGTTTTCGAAGGCAGCTCGGAGGAATCCAGAAAGGCTTTTAATTGATCTTTCTGTTCCCCCTCCGGGAGTTTATCAACTAAACCCTTGTTTTTCTTAAAGAGTTTATAAATGTCCTCGCTTTTGATCTCTTGAAAGATTTCGGCCTTAACCTTTCGTAGGAGTGGAATAGATATTCCTATACCCCGAAACTGCTCAATCATCTTGAGCCATATAAAATCCACAAAACTAAATTTGCGCCACTTACTTTCACCTGTTCTCCTTGAAACCAAAAGACCCTGCCCGTCCCAATGGTTGACCGTTTTATAGGTAACACCAGTGTTTTTGACATCAAAAAGACCCTCCTGGGCAATGTATTCAGATAATTCCAAAGCTTTTAACAGGTTGGCGGCACCAAAATATTTGTCAAGAGTAATAGGCATACGGTTATTTTTATACCTAAAGGTATATTATTTATTGGTAAAAATAAAATTTATGTTAAATAACAATCTGAACACATTAGTTTTCAATCGATACACGTTGTTGCTCAAATAATACCCGACTTAATTCAATTAATACTTAAAGACAAGATGACTCTGACTGACTCTTTCGTAACGGATTTTATGAGAAAATAAAAACGGATACAAATTTCAGCTCATCGATGATGTTTAATAAAATATTAATATTCATGTTATCGGGATCGTAATTAATTACCCCTTAGAAACTCCCATATCTCCTCAAAAGGCACCTTCTCAAACTCACAATATTCCCTTATAGTGAGCTTCCTTTTATCCGGGGCAATGGCATCACGGATAGCTTTATGAGCACGCTGTGCTGAATCATAGTGGTCTGTATCCATTAACTGAATAAGGTCTTTAACTGAAAGGAAAATGCTACTCATAGCTTAGAGTTTTTGTCGGTTTTACAATCATTTTTATTACGTTCACGGATCATTTTTAATAAACGATAACCACATCTGGTTTTGAGTGCTGCACCAAATATCAGGGCTTCCCTACCCTGGCTCTCAATATTCGGTTCTTGTTGGTTTGTTTTAGTTATTTCAGGTTTCATACGCCAAAAATAGGGAATGGTACGGTTGCACTTTCCTGTTCAAGGATAGAAGCGATAGAAATTAAATATTATTTATGATTAAGGATACTTTGGATCAATCCGATCAAAATTCGTCGGTAAAAGTATGCTTTGCGCGAGTTTTGAATATATGCAATCCGAATCGAAAAACTATGATCAAAATCGTTGGTTATTGATGGGCAATTTTATGCAAACTGAAAGAAATACGTTTTTACCCCCGAACGACTACGGCTACACGACTACAACAACTACAATGACTACATCTAAATACATTATTATTTAATATAATATATTGAATATCAATTATTTATAATGGTGTAGTCATTGTAGTCAAAATAATTACAAAATTTTATCGGGTTTAAATATTTGCTTTAAAGTACTGATAATCAATAATTTAAATTTTATTGATCTTCATTGGGTTGTAAATGAGTAACGCCAAATTTGTATTTGATACAGTGAATACATCTATTGATAAGAAATCGATTTTTTTAGGGAGGAGCCAGTCTATTGAGACAGCTATAGGGACAAAGCCAGACGTTTAGTGTTCATTATAACGTCCAGATATAACACTGTACCCCAGGACTTATTTAATATCTTCTAAAATAGGGGATTTGCAGATCAGTTTCTAAATGGCAGTTTGAGGCATGCGTCCATATCATTTGGTATCTGCCTTTTACTAAGCAGATTTGAAAGTTTTTTGTTGTTGTTCAAAGATTTTTTCGAGTAATAACATATTGACTTCAAACTCATTGCGTGTAGAAAATTCATATAGGATATAGTCATTTATATCATTTAGTATACTAAGTGTAAACTGCATTGGATCAACAAAATACTTCAAGTCGATTTCCTGACCTAATATTCTAGGCAAAATCAATTTTCTGCCTTCCATGAAATTATTAAAGCCATTGAAGTTCGAGTGCATTTGTTCACAGCATAATAAATAATAAGGTCTGTATTTGCTCATTTCTACGCGGGCCTCTATTAATCTGAAATTTGCTTTTTGCTTGCCAGGAAACAAGTCGTCTGCCCATCCAAAGTCATTGGCGAGAAAGTCCTTACCATATTCATTGTTTAGGTTTTCAATCTCCTCTTTCAGGTTTTTGTATGTTGATTTAGGTAATGCTTTGAAGTTTAATGCTTTATGATGCTTATGGAAGCTAGCAACCTTATTTTTTGAATTTCTAATCGAATGCCTATAAAATTTGTCAGCCAAATTAGGGTTATTTTCTATGGCCAAAAGCAGTAAAATTATTGAGTATTCATAAAAAGATCGCCAAATAATCATTGCTCCATCAATGTGTCCGCATAGGAGTAGATTTGCGATCTCATCTGCCCTTCTTATAATTAGACCGTAAAGTGCCACATTGGTTTTGAGTGTACTATCGATTCTTTTCCTACTTATTTTTTGAGTAATTTTCTTATATGCTATTGCACACCCATTGATGTAGAGGAAAAATGGGATGAAAGAATCTTTATTTGATACCGCAATCGTCTTTTGATTATCAAAATGTGCTTTTAAAAAGTTTTTTAGATTGAATTTATGGTTCTCCAAATAAACACTTGAAATGGTATCTTCATATGTAGATACCAGGTCATCAAATTTTGGCGAAAGTTTAGCTACGATTTCTTCTTTCGACAGCTTCGAGTTCTTTATTGCAGCATGAAGAGATGATTCAAATAGTTCATCGAACTTATCAAAGAACAACCCTTTTATTTCGACTGATTTATACCTTCCCAAATGAATATTAAGTTAGAAGTTGTTGTCGTAGCTAAATAACGGATAAGACCCATTATTTAAATATAGCGGATAAAACAAACTAACCATTCAAAATTTAACATATAATCGTAGAAAAACATTTTCAGAGAGGAAGTATCAAGGCCCTTTTTGGGCATTTAGCGGACATCCCAAGACTATAGATGTTGATTCTATATTCTTTCTTTCTCCTATTCATTGATAACTTGTAAGTTACATTACTTTTTTCCCAACTGATCTTTCAACAAAGCCACCTTTTCTTGCTCACTCTTTAACAACTTCTCGTACAATCTCTTATTCTCCTCGATGGCCTCTACCCACTTATCAATTGGGTTAATAGTGCAATTATAATTAAAGTTGGATGCTGAACTTTGGTCATTATTTGTAACAATATTGTAAACAACGGATTCTTCATCAAAATTTTGAATGGCCTCTTTCGTCACACCAAGTGCCTCGGCCATCTTATTCAGTTCATCGTCATTAACGGTTTCCTTTTGCTCTAAATTTGAGATAGTCTGCTGGGTAACATCCATTTTGTGGGCAACCGCCTCTTGTTTGACGCCCATAATTTCACGCAAGCGGCGGAAATTTCTCCCTATATGCTTTTTTGGTTGTCTTGTCTTAGTTTCCATGACCAAATATATCAATTTTGAATATTGTTACAAAGTCTCTTAGGCTGGACATGGAATGTATCATGATTTCACTAAATAAGGTTATTTTCTACCATAGATAGCGACCGGTTTGGCATATTGGTCATTGCCTTTTTGTCACGCCAGTCGATTTTGCATCTGTAACAAATGGCTTGACTAGCACTTTGGCCAGCCCCACTTTGTGTATTACAATTTTAAATTGTGAGATACAAGGAGCATTTGTAATATACCAACCGATTTATCATTTAATTTGATCACATCAAGCCCCCTGTGGTAACATACTATTCCACGGGTGGTGAGAAACAACTCAAAAAGCATGATTTAATTGTTTCACCTAATCGCAAGTGTGATGATAGCTTACAATGAAAAAGAAAATCAATTAAAAATTATTATTCCATTATCCGGAATCCAGGAATTATATGACTATAAAAATGCAATTCTGCGATTGCTTAAGAAGATCGAAATTGATGATTGCAACCCGGAATTAATGAATAATTTAAAGGCAGTTTACAAGCTACTCCTGCACCTGGAATTGTAAAACAGATTCCCATCCAGCGTTAAAGACTTTTAGACCCCACTCTAGTTTTATGATTTAAAAATCCAAAATAAACATCAAAAAGCTATGAAAATCAAAATCCCTAAAAACTTGCGATTAATTAATCTCCCTCCAAAAATTGAGCTAACAGTATTCCTGATTAAGTTAGAATTGAAAAATGTGAAATTCACCAATGAATTGAACAATAGAGGAATTGATACCTATGCTGGCTTTCTGGACTTTAGTACATTGATTTTAGCCATTATGGGTTTTGACAAAAACTTTACCGATGAATTTAGAGAATGGTATTTTGACCGTCAAACCCAACTGGTTGAAAAAATTGATTCGGAAGATGATAAAAAATTTCTGGAGCAGGCTTTTAATTTTTATGTTGATCTAATAGTTAAAAAACGTGAGTTAGACGCAAATGCAACGTAGCCTCGATTCAATATTTTAGGTTGTCAAACCCTGAATCCATTTTACAACCATATCTTTATTTTTAATCGAATAGCGGCTTAAGTGGGGTAAACCAATCACTACCACCTCTCTATCTTGTATCTTGGTTTTAAAAAAACGGCATTTCCAGTTACCATGTTTACTATCAATCTCCCCATTTTCAAAATTGTTGTATTCATGCCACAGAAAATCATAAGGAGATCGCTGGCCATTTCCGAATGCTAGAATAATACGAGGTTGCACAATCTCTAAAATCATCTCATGAACCCTCCAACAAGCTTTAGCAGGAGCAAGGTATTTCACCCCATATTGGTCTGGGCTTCGCAGGAAGATTAGATTTGATGCACATACATCCCTCAAATCCTCACCAATAGTGTTCATAACTTCTACTAGATGCCTTTGCAATGGATGGTTACCACTCTTATACTTTCTCGTTTTGCTGCTCCAATCCTCATCTAAATAGGCATTTTCTTTCCTGGTAAGAAAGTTATTTAGGCTATCTTTTACGTTACTTTTATTTTCCGCGGCATCGCCGCCAGGATTAAAACCTAGAATATAATATTTACCAGGTCTTAGTGTTTCCACTGAACTGTAAATAACACTGCCCGAGCCATTGAGTATTTCATCGGGTAGTATTTTTATGGCCTTTTGTATAAACTTTTCGATCATAACTCATTATTACTATTATCCCCAAATCACTTCATTAATATCAGGATATTTATCTTCAATAGCCTCAACAATTTTGGTTTTGTCAGCATGCTTTTGTTTTGGATAAATAAAAAAACGATAGAGTCTGTCCTTAAACTTAGGTGATTTATCCGATAGACCTACACGAGGAGCAGGATAAACTACTTCTTTTTTTAAATCAGATGCTATGAGCCCAAAATTCACAGTATGAGCTTTGACAGTACCAAAACAAGCAAATATCTCCGTCAATAGGTTTAGGGGGCCGTATATATATTGGTCTTCATCCGGCCATTTCATTAATGCACGTAGTAGTATACCTCCATGAAAATTCTTATTTCCAAATGTAATATCAATGCCTGAACCGTGGAAATACCACTGCCCTGAAGTTTGCTGAAGCTCATGATTTATGGACATAGCAATCCGGATGGCCAGCATTATGTACATAAAATTCCAATTCCGCAATCCGATATTGTTGATTATTAACTTGCAGGAGGTATTGATTCATTAGTTCATCGGCAATACGCTCCATTGATGATGCCAGATTTTTAGTTGTTATTTTAAGTGAATCCATAGCATGATGGTCTTTCATGACGAACAAATCCACAAGGGCACAAGTTACGCCGCGCTAAACATGCGCCAAGAAGGGGTGAGTAATGCCTACTTTTCAATTCGACGAAAAATGTAAGAGGTCCATCATAGGCTTATGGCCCACGCCTGTCTACTCCATTGTGAGCGGTTACTCTTTTTTATAATCATTATGAGATCTAAAAATTGAATCCGCCAATCTAGTCCCTGTTGAAACTAACTTTGATAGTACCCTAAGTTGTTCTTTACATGCTATACTATCTGTTGGGTGAGGATAATTAATTGTATGATCTATTTCCCCCCAAATTTCTTCAAATAAGGTTCTAACTTGAATTTCACAACAAACAGGATTTTGATTGTTAGGTTTTACCACATAATGGACACTAGTATAAAATGATTCCTTTAATTCCGTCTTTATCGATAAATCCTTATAAGTTTTATCAGATTCCGGATCCCATGTATAAGCCTTAGGATCTTCAAATAATTGCCAGTCACCACTTTCCACCTTTTTCATGATTTCCTCATGAATTGTCGGAAATTGATCTTGGTATAAGTGTAATATTCTAATCCCAATTAAATCGTTGATTTTGGTAAATAGATTTTCTTTTGTTACCGTTACCCCTTTATTCGATTTCCTTTGAAGCTTATCAGTAAGATGGTCAGGATCTTTAAATCTGGATTTTATGGAATGAATAATTGGAAAAGGCTTTTTGTTTAGGGTTGGATGCTTTTCGAAAAAAGTCTGAATTGCTGCAAGAAATTGTTCCAGTTCAAATTTCTTGGAGGCATAAAAATCAAGGACTTCTTTATTCATTTTACCATCACTCATAATGCTGAAATCCTTTGAATTAACGATTTGGCAAAAGATATATATTTTCTTTTTGTGGCTAAGTAAGACTCCCTGTTACCAGAAATACTGCTTCTCAACTTCGAATCAGATTCTGTGCTTAATGCAATAGTCGGAACATTCCAGATGGGAGTATTATATTTTTGAGACATACTTGGATAGGTATTATGGGTATGCATAACAGCACTTTCCCCAATTGGAGCCTTAAGCATTTCATCTGTCAAATGCTCTCTGTTTTCAGGATTTATAAATGATTCAATTGTCTTTGGAATTTGTTTGACATAATCGTAATGTGCTTGAGATAAATTGTATTCATTCAACCCTGCATAAGGACGAGCATTATAAATAGTGTAGCCTAAAAATTGAACAAATTTTTCAGGGAACCTTTTACGCTTTTCTTCGGATATCAACCCATAAATCGTCTTGAATTCTTTTTGCCACAGACTAAGTGAGCTGCCTATATTCCTAATTCCATATAAACTAAACATATCAGGTTGTGCTGGAACAAAAAAACCATCAACCGTAGAAATGATTGTTTTATTTAAAATACCTAAGCTAGGTGAGGTATCTACTATTATGTAATCGTAATTATTTTGCTTAGAATATAATTGGCATATGTTTCTAATATTCGTTATTGTTCGTATTGACAAATTGTCTCCTTGATAAGCACCACTCCATCTTTCTGCAATTTTGTTTTCATATTTATGAATAGACAGTCTACCTGGTAATAAATCCAAATTTGAATCTAGTTCCAACAAAGGAGGAAGACCATCAAAGTCACTAATTCCGTCTTCAGTGGGTTTAAGTAAGAAATGAATACTCCGCGGACTTTCTATAATATTAGAAAAGTCTGAACTATCTCTTTGAGCTGTTTCGAAATCATCAATAAATGGATCTTCACTTTTCCATATTCTATGAAGTCTTTCTTCATCAATTCCACATATTGTCAAATTACATTGTGGGTCTAAATCAACCAAAAGGGTTTTATAACCTATTTCCTTTAAAGCAAACCCAAGATGAAAGGCCAAGGTTGATTTTCCAACTCCTCCTTTGTTATTAAAAAGTGAAATTATTTTCATGCTAATTTTATATCAAATGTTTTGTTTTTATGACTCACAACTTGTGAGTAAATAACACCTTGCGTTATATTACTATTACTTTTTAGACGCTTGTGAACATTTACAAACGATATACAAGTGATGACCATAAACTTAAACAATCCGTCAATAAAATACCTATAATTTCATAAAATGAAATTGACTAAATGATGGAGTTATCTTATATGTTAAGATGGGCAAGAATTAAACTTTGTTGTGGAAGAAGCAGTTGTTTTTATCATTAATTTTGACGATAACTGCTTTACTGCACCTCCTCTGAAGGAACTGCACTAATGCGTTTTACCGTTGAATAGATATACTCATTTTTAAAGCCTTTTAAAGGCCTTACAATTCATCAAAATTTCAAGGTCATCAATTCTGCTTAGGAAGAGAAACAACTATAGACAATTGTCCTGCTTGAAATAGTTAGAGCAACTTCGTCAACAGGTCATCATAAAGAATGTTTTCAAAAATCTACTAAAATATTGTTTTTTCTCTCTTATTTTTATAAATTCCCTCATATTTGTATTGTGTAACGCTACACATTTTAAAAAATGGCTTATTATGAATAAGGGTACTAAAAACCTGCATCCGGGCGTATTTATAAAGGACTCGGTCTTACCAAAAGATATATCTGTTAAAAAGGCAGCGGAACTACTAGACGTAGGTCGGCCAGCATTATCAAACCTGCTTAATGGCAATGCTTCGCTCTCAACCGAAATGGCTTTACGTCTAGAGAAAGTCTTTAGCGCGGACAGCTCAAAGTTACTGCAACTCCAAGTGCAGTTTGATAAATTTCAAGCACTCAAGAAAGAAGATAATATCATTGTTGGTACTTATGCGCCAAGTTTCTTAGATATCCGTGCCACCCAGATTGAGGCATGGGCTGATAAAAATGAAGCAAGGTCCACACTTCCTGCTTTTCTACGAGGTCTTGTGAACACCACAGCAACAAGTTTATCAGAAGTTGATTTTCCGGCATATGATAACTCTCAGAGACCTGGTTGGGATGGTCAAATTAAGGCAAATATTGCCACACAGTGGATACCTTATGGTAAATCAGGCTGGGAATTCGGTGTTAGTAAAGATTTTGAAAGAAAAGCCAATGACGACTACAGGAAACGTGTTGCAAATGTTTCCTTTGAGCAAAGGGAGAGCACCACATTTGTTTTTGTTACACCCAGAAATTGGTCTGAAAAAAAAGATTGGATCCAAGTTAAAAAAGAACAGAATGATTGGAAAGATGTCAGGGTTTATGACGCGAATGATCTTGAACAATGGCTTGAGCAGTCCATACCCACACAAAACTGGTTTAAAGAACAATTAGGAACTAGTGATGCTAATATGTTGTCCCTTGATGAGTGTTGGCACCGATGGGCATACGTGACCAAACCTGAACTTAACAAAGAATTTTTTAAAGATGCAGTTCAAACTCATAGAAAAAAGTTAAATGACTGGATCACGCACGCTCCGGAGCGTCCATTTACTGTGACGGCTGATTCTGATATGGAAGCCTTGGCCTTTCTTTCTTATGTATTTGAAGATATTGGCAATCTTCCATTTGAATATTTCGATCAAGTTGTTGTGGTTCGTTCGGAAGACGCATTAAAAAAAATAAGCAAGAGAGGGGCAAGGTTTATAGCAATTATTGCCTCACCAGATGTGGAAAAAATCCTTGGTGGATTTCATAAATCTATCCATACGATTATTGTGAGCCATAAAGGCAACTTTCAAGGTGAACCTGATATAAACCTTGCTATACCAAAAAATGACACCTTTAAGGCAACCCTTACCTTAATGGGTATAAAAGACCAAGAGATTGAATATTATTCACGAACATCGGGCCAATCACCTACCGTTTTGAGAAGATTGCTCTCTCAGATTCCATCAATAAAAAATCCAGTTTGGTCACAAAATGGAGACGCAATTAAACGCCTGATTCCTATGATTTTAGTTGGCACATGGGACAGTAATAATGAGGCGGATAAAGAGATCTTGTGCTATATAACACAAGAGAATAATTATGATATTATTGAAAAATCTTTTTCAGACATCTTAAAATTGGAAGAATCCCCTGTTTGGTCAATAGATCGTCATCGTGGGTTAGTTTCGAAAGTTGATACTTTATTTTGTTCAGAAAAATCCTTTACCAAGAAGGATATTGAATTATTTTTCGATATTGCAAAATTTGTACTTTCGGAAGATGATCCAGCACTTGATTTACCCCAACATCAAAGATGGGCCGCAAATCTCTATGAAAAGACACGAAATCATTCTGCAACATTAAGAAAAGGAGTTTGCGAAACGTTAGTTTTACTATCGACTCATGGTAATAATTTGTTTCAAAAAAGGTTGGGCATTGATATCAAATCAAAAGTGGACTTGTTAATACGGTCTTTATTAGAGCCGTTTGATTCGCGAACATGGTTATCTCAGCAAAATGACTTGCCAAGCTATGCTGAGGCTGCACCAGAGGAATTTCTCAATATTTTGGAGCGGGATATTAAAAATGACAACCCACAAATTTTGACACTCTTCACACCTGCGGATACCGGAATATTTGGATACTGTCAACGGACAGGCTTGTTATGGGCCCTTGAATTGCTCGCATGGAAACCAAAGAGACTTACACGCGTAACAGCTATTTTGGCCAGGCTTTCTCAAATTAAAATTGATGATAACTGGGCTAACAAGCCTATTAATAGCTTATTTTCAATCTTCAGATCATGGTTGCCTCAAACGGCAGCAGATATTGAAGAACGTAAATTGGCCCTTGAATATCTTATAAGAAAATATCCTGACATAGGATGGAAAATATGCATTGACCAATTTGATCTGAGATCTGCAATTGGACATTATAATTACAGGCCGCAATGGCGAAATGACGCAGCAGAATTTGGAAAGCATGTTACGAACTATGAGGACTTTGAATTCAGGCGTAAGGCTCTTGATTTGGCATTGGAGAGAGAACATCATGATGAAAATTCTTTAGGAGACCTTGTTACAAGGCTTCAAATGCTACCAGAAGAAGATATAAGAAAGGTCTGGAAACTTATATCCGATTGGAATGAAACTAAGCCTGACGATTTAAAGAAAAGTAAGTTAAGTGAAACCATAAGAGTTTATGCTTTTACAAAACGAAGACGTAAAAAACTGAATGAAGAACAAAGGGATGAGGCAAGAGTTGTATACCGCTTATTGAAACCAAAAAACCTTGTTATTCAGCATGAATGGCTTTTTTTAAAAAATTGGGTGGCAGAATCTTTGGATGAAATGCAAGAGGATATTGATTTGGAAGAAAGAGAAAAGCGTGTTGAAGAACAGAGATCTAATGCACTCAAAGAAATTTGGAATGTGCAAGGACTATTGGGTATAAAACAGCTTCTTCAGATTGGTGATGCAGCTAGTGTCATTGGTTGGCTACTTGCTAAAAATGTAATTCGAACCAATGATCAAAATGATTTTATACTTGGCCTGATTTCAGTGGAGTCAGATAAGCTAATTCGTAAGATTGATGAGTGTATCGCCGGTTTTTTAGGTACATTGGGAACAAAGGAACGAAAAACTTTAATCCATAACATGATCAAAAACTTGAAACAAGATAAGGGGCTTAAAAAAAACAGAATTGTTCGACTGTTAAAATGTGCCCCCTTTTATGAAGAAACTTGGTGGCATGTCAATAGGCTTTCAAAAAAAATGCAACAGCAATACTGGTATGAAGTCAATCCTCGCAGATCAAGACAAAGTACTTCTGAGGTCGGAGAGTTTGTAAACAAGTTATTACAGGTAAATCGTCCAATAGCGGCCTTTGCAGCAGTTTATCCAAAATGGGGGCATGTTGAGTCTCAACAGTTATTGCAAATGCTTAAAAAAATTGTTTCGTCTGATCATTCAAAGGAAAATTATCGCATTTCATCCTATGAAATATCTAGTGCATTTGAAGCGCTCGACAAAAGAATGGAAGTCTCAAAGGATGAAATTGCAGAATTGGAATTTTTTTATATTAATTTTCTTAAGAGAAGTCGCTACGGCCTACCAAATCTTGAAAAACAAATTTCAAAGTCACCTATACTGTTTATGCAAGCTGTTGCTCTTATTTACAAGCGTAGGGATGGAAAGGACGATTTAGTAGAACTTTTTGGAACAGAGATAAAAAATCACACAGAATTAGCCTCTAGGGCTTATTCACTTTTGCATAACATAAAGCATATACCAGGAACTAATGATAATAGAGAGATCGATTTGACCTCCTTGAAGCAATGGATAGCTGGTGTACGTTTACTTTGTCTTGAACATGCAAGAGAAGAGACTGGTGACTTGTCAATAGGACAATTACTTTCTAACGCACCAGTAGGTGAAGATGGCATTTGGCCATGTGAGCCGGTAAGAGAAGCGCTTGAGGATATTGGATCGGAGCATATAGGACGAGGTGTTTCTGTAGGTATATTTAATTCAGGCGGAGCTACTATCCGCGGAGGTGATGGCGGTGACCAAGAACGTGAGCTTGCACAAAAATATCGTATTTGGTCGCAAAAATTGTCATATGAATACCCTTACGTATCCAAAATATTGGAAGATGTAGCCAAATCCTATGATCACAGTGCAAATTATTGGGATACGCATGAAGATATTCGAAAGCGTACCGAATTTTAAAGCAATCTATCAATACAGAGTATAAAAACTTATTACAGGTTAAATAAAAGTAAATAATGAGATGCTTATGTTGTGTTGTAACCTGAAATTCCAAAGATCAATTTATACTTTATAATTAGAAAAAGGAAAATCTATTTTCTAATATAATTTCCGTTGGAAATGTTCGCAAGGATGCCATACACAAAATCGTTATCTGCAATGAATAAAAAATCAAATGATGAGACAAATATGTACTGCTGAAGAATTAAAAGAAAAAATTATTGCGGCTATAGATAAGGTAGGAAGAACAACACCAAGCGGTAAACCCATTTATGGCGGAAGATTGACAAAAAAACAATTAATGACATTTCCCAAAGGGAGCTACCTCGTATCTAACTGTTATAGTTCTTTTGACGGAAAACCAATGGTGGATTTACAACTTGGATCTTCAGAATCGAGAAATCAATTGTGGGAAGATATTAAGAGTGCTGGAGCTGACGGAAGAATATGTTATGTGTTTAAGGACTACGATGATTATTCAACTTATCTGGAAAAATTATATATGTGGAGAGGCCTCCAAAGATTAGGGAACAGAGAAAAATAATCAAAACGTGCAGTGACAACGGCTATGAATAGGGTTTTATCGATTGCCAAAGTTTGGTGGCACTTGTAAAGTCCACCACGAAATGTAAAATTTTTTAATCGAGGCGGCTTGGTGTGGGGGAAAGTTTATGCATTCTATTCCTTGCACATCATAGCTAGACATTAACGAACCAAAATCAACCTTAATTATTCATGGCATGAAATACACCCAAGAGCAGCAACATATCTTTGAGTTCGTGAAAAACGGCACTGGGCATGGCATTATAGATGCTGTAGCCGGGGCAGGAAAGACCACGACCATTATGGCTAGTGCGGAGCACGTGCAGGCCCACAAAAAAATGCTGTTCTGCGCCTTTAACAAAAGTATAGCAGGCGAAATAGAATCCAAGTTTCACCAAATAGGAATGCAGCGGGTTACCGTAAAAACCATTCATGCACTTGGTTGGCAAATATTGAGGAATTCAAGTACTACGGGGCAGCCGCCACGGCTTGAAGAGAAAAAATATGACCAACTACTGAAGTCCGAAAAAATCCAGAAAGAGCTCACCGAGTTCTACCGAGGGATCATTAAGATCAATAAACTCGATCCTGACAAAACCTATGAAAAGTATAACGAGTATGGAATTAAAAACTTGCTTTGGAAAGTAAATGCCCGCTTATTAGACATTAATCAAAAATTCAGGGCCACCCTATGTGAAGACTCTTTTGAGGAGTTTTCAGAGCTTGTAGTGCACTTTGGTATATTCAATTCCCTGGAAGCCGCTAAGGAAGCTTTTGCAGAAGAGCTCCATTACTACTACAGGTGTCACCAAATACTCTTGGAAGCTGGAAATGAGCTATCCAGATCTACCATGATCACCGACTATACCGACATGCTCTATCTTCCGGTGGCTTGGAAACTGAGCCCGGTTCGAAAGTTTGATTTTGTGTTTATAGATGAATGCCAGGACCTGTCCAGGGCCCAGTTAGCCATATCCCTAAAGCATGCCAATTCAGATGCACGAATACTTGCTGTAGGTGATCCCAGACAGTCGATATATGGTTTTACCGGGGCCGACATAGAGTCTTTTGAGAGGGTAAGAGACATTACTAAAGCCCAACAACTTCCCCTTACCATCTGCTTCAGGTGTCCACAGGATGTGATTTCCATCGCGAGACAAATCAGAGATGATATACGAGGTAGTAAGCAGGTGTCCGGAATAGTAGAGAGCATCACTCCTGAACAAGTTATTGAAATGGCACGGGCAGGTGATTTAATCGTCAGTAGGGTGAAAGCCCCACTTCTGATGTTAATATTTGGCTTTATTGACAAAAATATTAAGGTGCAAATTCATGATGATGAAGCCCAGGATTTTATTCGTGAATTGCGCAATCTCTTCAAGCCTGCTGAGCGAGAATTACCCTTTAAACAAATGCGCGATGGCTTTGAAGAACTCAAGCAAACGGTAATTAAAAGGTGGGAGTTCATTATCAATAAAAATGCTGAGCGAATTGTAGACCCAATTGAAAGAGACGTTCATATCATGAGTGAAATTGCATATTTACATAGGCGGCTTGAGTTCTTACACAAAAAGAGTTTGAAATGGGCGTCTGATTGTCCCACTATGGAAAATATTCTACGTAAAATCATGGGTTTTATCAGTGCAAAGGAAAATTCTATTATCCTTTCTTCTATACACCGCGCCAAGGGCTTAGAAGAAAATCGTGTGTTTATTATTGACTACCCTAAACTTCCTCATTCCCGGCCTGAGATCATGGATTGGGAAGAGATCCAGGAGGTCAATCTCAAGTATGTTGCAGTGACCAGAGCAAAAGAAGAGTTGTATTTAGTGGATGTGGAAGATACAGAGGAAAGGGAGCTGGAGAGAAGTCTTTTTGATGACTTATTTTAACAAGGCTGTAGTGCAAAAAACTTAATAAAGGTGAACGATGTGCAAACCAAACATGAATTAATAGAACATGCACTGGAACTATAAAGTCAAATTGGTTGAAAAATTGACCCTGAAAATTAAAATACTTTTCAAACAGGCCATAAATCTAGCAAAACCACTGAAATATACATTCATGTGGCTAATACCAATATGAATTTTATCAAAAATACTTTAGATTAAGTCCCCATAAATTTAAAAATATACGGATTCAGTTCCGTATTGCTATACTTAGTTGCAATAAGCTATGAGTAGAAAACGCCGAATGTATATAGTCTTTGGAATTAGCTATGCAATTCACCAACTTCGAAGCCTCGAAGATTTAGCCGATATTCCACTACTTAAAGAATTTAGTTCAGATAAAGAACTAGGAACTTCGGCGATTAATGCGATAGAAGAAATTGAGTTACGAAGTGGAACTTACAGGTAAGCAACTCCAGGTTCATTTAAAAAATCAAATTGACCTTTTTATTACTAAAGGCTTGATGGAAGACCTATGCAAACTGGATCCCATTGATACCTTTAACAAAACACATTCATTAGTAAGATCCATTGAGGAGTTTATTAACATTGCCGCTTTCGGGGTTAGTAATACTGACTTCAATACATTAGGATTGATGAATATTGAGCAATGGAATCCGGTCTACAATAGTATGATTGACAGGATGATTAGCCCAAGGTTTGGACAGATGGTTTCCGACCGGTTTAAGCGAATGACCTTAGAATTATACCAAATCTTGTTTGAGTTTAGGTTGACTGGGTACGACTTTGGATTCAGGACAATTTTGGAAGCTACTGGTTTTTATCAGTCGAGAAGGAGACATATTGTTACCATACTATACTTGCTGCCGACCTATTGTAAGGGGAAACAACAGTTATCAGAATCAGAGCTATTGCGAGTGATACTTCATCTGGTTGATTTTTGTCTTGTTAACATCACAGCCCTACAGCGACAACTCATATTATCATACATTTTTCCAGACTTTAAGGCAATTATCAGTAATGATACCATTACAGGGAATTATCAATTTGATTTCCTAGAGGACCTTTTTACAGAACCGGAAAGGATATCGATCATTGATCCCATAATGGAGGAAGCATTTAAACCTGTTTCTAATGAGTTTTTACAAATGCCTGAAGAAAAAATTTTTTCACGCACAGAATTGATAAACGGATGTGAATTAATCCGATCATATTTCACTTTTTTTAAGTACAATGATCCGATCATGAATTGCCTTGTGCCGTTATTGCAGGAGCTTTCTAAATATTCGAAAGAGGATTATTTCGTCTCCGTTTCAAAGACTGTATTTGAAAAGACGATTATGGAATTGGATAACACTGTTCGTGAGAAGATTCGTGACCTGCTAGTATTGTCATCTAACGAGTATATTCTAAGCTCAAATTCTCATCATCCTTTCATTGAAGTAGGCAGATATTATAAATCCAATTTCAATTTAATTTTGCGATTCTTATATAACTATAAAAATATCAGTCTCAATAAGAGCCGGCGTTACCGGATACGTTCCGGTTTCATTTTCGAGGACAAAGTAAAGACAGAGCTTTTGCAATTGGGATTTGAAATACTTAAAGTCAAACGAATAGAAAGAAAGGAATTCGATGTGATAACAAAAAGAGCAGGGGCAATCTACAATTTCCAATGTAAGAATAACTTCATCGACATCACATTAATTGAAAAGGAACCAGAAAAATTCGCCAAGCGGAACAGAGCCTTAGTGAGGTACTATATGAAATCACTGGATAAGGAAAAGGAAAGGGAACACCTTATCATTAACAAATATGGAATCAAGGAAGTCAGTCATTTTGTTATTAGTAGATTCCCGGTGATCGGCAATGAACCTTCAATTATTTTATTTAAGGATTTGAAAGACCTCTTTTGAGAGAATCGAAGTAGATTGTGATTATCACTTGATTTGCAATTTGCTGGTTAAACATATGTTAACCTGTCAAATTTTAGACGTACTTTCCGGGCATTTAGTTGTAATGATAACCTCCGTAACCTGTCCAAGAATTCGGACTATTTGGAAATGGATATTATTAATTAAGTCTAAACTAAACAATGTGTAGAGTGATCTCATCACTCAAATAACTCAAAATACCTCTCCAACCTCTTCAAATCCTTCATGACAAAGTTCGATCGAGATCCAGTCATCCCGACATTGCCTGAATCGTTAAGATTCGGGCTTTTTTGTTTGAAAACATCTGAAATGCAACCAAATTTAGATTTAGCATATAATTTTGTGGTTACCGGACACAATACTAATATTAGTGTGCCTTTCTTTCTTCGTATTTTCAGAGATGAGATGAATTTGAAGTAAATACTAGCGTTATGTTATCGGCTGTGGGTCAAATAATAGCGAGGAGATATACACACATGAGACCTATGCCGATATGAATTTTGTAAAAAATCCGCTAGATTAAAGTTTTTAAATAGCTGTAAGTGCCATGTCGTGGTGTATAGTGAATTGTTGTATGGCATAATTCCAAACTCGCAAGATATGATCAACTTCAATTACAATGGAATAAAAAATATATTAGCATCATTTAGCCTCTTAAATGTTTCGAGAGAGTATAAAGACTATAAAACAACATTAGGCGGATGGGAGACTGACTTAATTGAGAAAATTAATGATGATTTGATCGCATATCTATTTATTCAAAAAGAAAGAGAATCCAGTGCTTGGAATCTTGTCGCTCCTGTACTTTTAGAAATAACAACTGGTCGAATTATTCAATATGGCCTAGGCTATTTTGCCCTTCAAGGATGCGGTGGAGGCTTGAATAATACTAGCTCTATTTTATACTACCTAAATAAGCACCAAGAAAAGGGCTACAAAATTTATATAGCACCAAAAGTTGTGAACACTAAGCTTCTAAGAAGTTTTGAATTTATTGATAGCGGAACCACCCTAGGAAACTTACTAGATAACTCGATTGACTTGATCAATTACCGAAAGGGGAGATGCGAATGGATATACAAGCAGTACAGTATCAAGAATTGGTAGAGAAATACAAACTAAATAATGATACTATGTCATGAGCGAAACACCCGTAATCGAGCCTATTTATTTAAGAAAATCAGTAAGATTTTATAAAATATATGGAGGGCTTTTTCTCTTCTCCCTTTTTATGTCAATAGTGATTAGACCCTTGATGTCGGCCTATCCAGATTTCCTTGATATGCTGGTTGGTTTGCCAATTTTTGCGATGTTCATAATGGCGCCAATTGGCCTTTATTACAGTTGGAAGAGTTATAAACGTAAAGAAGGCAAATCCAGCACTAGATTCAAGTATTTTTTAGGCCATATGTTTTTCTGCTTATTAATTATGCTATTTGTAGTTGTGATAATAAGTGACATTTCTAAACTCTTATAGACCAAACTAAGTTTGAAAATGGACTAAAAGTTGAATGAATGGAAAAAATGTAAATAACAAAAGCTAAAACAACAATGCCACGAATCATCGGCACTGGAAACTGATTGTAATCTGTTATCTTGCATACCTTGGACGCATGTGCCGCTTTTAACGGCGCGATGTAACCCGTCCGAAAAATTGGACTGTTTAGAAATAGAATATTATTAATTAGGTCTAAATAATATAAGGAGACCTCATCAATTTAATATTTCAAAATACCTCTCCAACCTCTTCAAATCCCCCACAAAAAAGTTCGATCGAGAGCCAGTCATACCGACTTCGCCTGAATTGTTATGATTCAGGCTTTTTTGTTCGAAACCGTTTAATATTGGCTTTAATTCATTGTCTTTGCATGCGATAGCAGCATTTTGATAATAAAGCCAAATTGGTTGAAAAATTGACTCTGAAGATGAAAAAACTTTTCTAATAGGCCATAAGCCCTGCAAAACCACCGAAATATACACTCACATCGCCAATACAGATATGAATTTTATTGAAAATCCTTTAGATTAAAGTTTTTAAAATAAATATATACACTGCATTGT
>JAKSDQ010000057.1 GCA_022360015.1 Cytophagales bacterium | reverse complement strand
TACAGGAGAAGTGTGTCCATACAGCGCAAAATCAAAATTTTCCCGAAGTTTTCCACCGGATTTTCCACAAAATTGCACTTTTTGAAGAGACCAAAATCTAGCATTCCCCTTTTAACACAAAAAAGCTGAACCTAAGACAGGCCAGCTATCATTTTTTATACCGCTTCAACCAATTTTCAAGGATGCCCTACAAAATACTAATACCCCTCATTTTGTTGCGGGGCGGTTACTTCAAGGCTATATCGCCCTCCAGTGTCAGTAATAATTCCGAGGGGAGTGCCCTGTACAAGTACATTCACACCCGGAAGCGGTTCACCATCCACTTCTATAAAATCCTCAAACCGAAAATGAATACAAATAAGCTTGTTTAAAATTTCACCTGTTATTCACAAAAAGTTGCTCCGGGCTTTGTTTGTAGCCAATTCTTATAGCTACAGCCTTAATGGTATCGCCCTCTGAAATGTCAACCGGTCCGGTATATAGTGACCAGTGATCTTTCCTTTTTTCCACTTTACCTTTGTTAAACACCTGGAATGCGATAGATGCCCCCTCAGTAGGCGATTGAATAACAACTTTGTTTTTTTCGATTTTCATTTCCGGCTTTACGGTTTCGGGCTGTACCCCGCCTGGCCACATCCTTTCCGCCAGCTCTTTCTCCGGAATCATCCCCAGGTCGCCGTATTGATTTTGCCATTCACCCAGTTTTCTCCGCATTTTGATCAGGGTTTCCTGGTATTCCGAACTGGCAGCGAGATTGTTAAGGTGAAAAGGGTCTTCACTGGTGTCATAAAGCTCTTCTTCGGGTTTCGTTTGCTTGAACCATGTTTTTTGGGCACCTGTTAGTTGGCCTTCCTCATTTAGCCTCAACAGCTCTCTCATCAGCGGCATCTGAAGCCGGTAAAGGTTTTCCTGATAATGTGGCTTTTCCGGGAAATAGTTTTTAATATATAGATACCTTTTATCCCTGACCGCTCTGATCAATTCATAGTAAGTATCCATTCTATCCCGTGCGGCATATATATATTCCCGTGGCTCCGGGGATTTCAGGTTTCCTAAAAATACCTGGCCATGCATGTATTCAGGAATATCGACACCAGTCAGGGAAAGAAGTGTGGGAGCAAAGTCCACAAAACTTACCAACTCATCATTGATTGTACCTGCGCCTTGTCCGCCGGGAAAGCGGATGATCATAGGAACATGGGTTCCCTGGTCGTAAACCTCCCTCTTGTGACGGGGCAAACCTGCGCCATGATCAGTGTAAAAGAATATTATGGTTTTATCGTACAACCCATCAGTCTTTAATTCGTTTATAATCTCCCCTACCTGAGCGTCCATCTCTTCTATGTTGGAATAGGCTCGGGCAACGTCTCCTCTGACTATAGCATTGTCGGGATAATAGGGAGGTAATGGCACTTTTTCGGGATCCACCCGCAATGAATCATTACTTTTCTTCCATATCTGTGATTCGTGTGTTACACCAAAGTTAAAAACCGAAAAGAATGGCATTTCATCCGGCCGGTTTCTCCAGTGCGCTTTGTTACCTGACTCATCCCAGGCGGTGATGGGTGGGGCAAACTGATAGTCGGTCTTGGAGTTGTTGGTACAATAGTAACCAGCAGACCGCAAATATTCAGGAAAACATTTCACTGCTGCCGGGGTCACAGTTTCGTATAACGGTATTTCGTAATAGAGCGGATTATCGGGCTTTAACGCACTGCTACGTTTCCAGGTACGCATGTTGTTGGAACCAATAGCTGTGGGATACATACCGGTAATCAGCGCTGACCGGCTCGGAGCACAGACGCCCGATGTAGAAAAAACGTTAGTATATCTTACCCCTTCAGGCGCCAGTTTGTCCAGGTTTGGTGTACTGGCGGTTGAGTCTCCAAAGCTGGCAAGCCAAGGACTCATATCCTCAGCAACCAACCAAAGTATGTTGTATTTTTCCTCGGCAGGTCCGGTAGACTTTTCCCCTTTTTCTATGCTACAAGCCGCCAATACACAAATCCCAAGAAGTATTACTACTTTTTTTGGCTCTATGATTATATATTTTTTTAATGACATTAAAGTGTAGTTGAGTTTTAATTAGTAGTAGCAAATTAGTCTTTTTGACAAGTCTATCCTGATAAATGTATTAAAATGTATTAAGAAGTGGAATTCCTGATTCCAGGAATAGTCTTACTTGACAGAAACCAAGGTAAGTTTTTTAGCTTAATTGAATTTTCTTCCCGCTGGCCAGTGATTGATAAATGGCATCTACCACAATCATGTCCCTCAGTCCTTCCTCTCCTGGGACCCTCATAGGCTTATTTTGACGGACGCATTCAGCCACCTCATCCATCTGTGCCGCTTGCTGGTTTATCACCGGAAAATTCAACGGGCCATTTTTAGAATCGCCTTTAATACCCCGGTACGATGAAAACGGATTCAAACTGTACCAACCTTCGGAAGCCGCAACATAAAGATAATTGATAGATGTATAAAAGCTGGTGTGTAAATTAGCTACCGCCCCACTCGGAAACTCAAGCTGAAAAGTCGTGGTTTCATCCACTTCGTTGAACATTTCAGGACGATTGACAAAAGTCTGAGCCGTCACGGAAACAGGTTCTTCACCAGTAGCGTATCTGGCTGCCTGTAAAGGATATACACCCATATCCATCATGACACCTCCACCCATGTTTTTTTTGCACTTCCAGTGATCGACATTATTATGTGTATAACCTGCACTTGCCCCAACAAATTTGATAGTACCATACACCTGCTCTTTGCCGATACGTATGATTTCCTGGGTAGTTGGTTCAAAATGCATACGGTATCCGATTGACAATTTCACTCCGGCTTTTTCACATGCAGCAATCATTTCCCTGCATTCCTGTGCATTAAGAGCCATGGGCTTTTCACAAATCACATGCTTGCCCGCTTGGGCAGCCCTGATAGTGAACTCCTTATGCATGGAATTCGGCAAAACCACATAAATAATATCAATTTCATCGTTTTTAGCAATGTCATCAAAATTCTGGTAGTTATAAGTGTTCCCGGGCTTCACATTATATTTTTCCTGCCATTCCTTCTCCTTGGCAGGCGTGCCCGTAACGATACCTGCCAGATAACAGTTCCGGGTTTCCTGAAGTGCTTCGCCTAATATTCTGCCGTAATATCCCAGTCCCACCAGGGCAATTCCCAGTTTTTTATTCTGGTTTACATGCTTTTTACGTTCATCTCCCAGGCACGAAGGACTTAAACCTAAGGTGATCGCCCCCAGGCCCAATGAGGTTTTTTCGATAAATTTCCTGCGATCTAAATTTCGATCGGGTGTAATTATTTTTGAGTTAGTCATCGTTCAGTTTAGTTTGCTTGGTTCCATTTAAATCATTGATTACCAGTTTCTCTCTTTCATGAATTCATCCAGTTCCTTCCGTGACATCGGCAATTGGTTGGTATGATCATCCAACCATTTCAAAAAGTCCTTTTTAATATCATCTGTCCACTGCCGGTCGATCTGTCCCGGAGTATACTTCCCTTCCCTTAGGCACAAATGGCCAAACTGGTCTCTCAGCGCTACAAATTCTGCATTTATGATGGTTTCCTCGGCAAGGTGGGCCGGAATAAATATGACTCCTCCCCTTTTGGCTAAAACAAGGTCACCAGGCAAAACAGTAGCACGCCCGACTCTAATAATGTTGTTAAGCCCCGACAGCATCATTTCCTGTATATACGATGGATCCCAACCCCTGACAAAAGCGTTAAAGCCATCTATTTTTTCCAAACCCTCCAAATCCCGTAAAGAGCCGTCAAAAACCACCCCGTTTTTGGATTTGGCATAGATAGCATTGCCAAGGTTATCACCAATCAGTGTTCCACCCTCTATTTTGCCATAGGCATCAGCCACATAGATATCCCCTTCCGTAAGCATGTCTATAGGCCAGGAATTCATAGCACCAATTCGTCCTTCTGTAATGCCTTTTGCTTCCATCCGCTTTTTTAAGTCCGGCCGGGCCGGCATATATTGTGCCGTCAATGCTCTTCCCACCATTGTTCTGTCAAGGTGAATCATTTTCCAGTCACCCTCGAATTGATTGTGAAAGCCCCTGTTGCGTAAAAACCCCCAGGCTTCTTCAATGGAGATACGTTTTGCCCGCTCCAACAAGGCGTCCGGTATGCGTGGCCTGCCATCAGGAAATCGCTCACCTTTCCACTCCTCCGTCAGAAAGATCATCTGATCGCGGGAAATTGACTGGGCCTCCAGTATATCCACATTCATCGCAAAAGCACCAATCATAAAAAAAACTATGTATTTCATCATACTGATAATTTGTTAGGTTAAATTTGATTGTTAAACGGGCTACGTTGTTACTTCACTTCTGGCCTCCTGCGTGTTAACTTCCTCTCCGGTGGGCCGGCCTCTCCACCAGGTGGCAAGCGAAGACCCCGTAATGTTCATTAACGGGCCGAATACCGCCGGAGCAAGTCCAATAGTCGCTACCTTACCCATTTGCAAGGCAATACCGGAAGCCAGTCCCCCGTTCTGCATGCCGACTTCCAGGGCAATGGTACGGCAAGACTTCTCATCAAGCTTAACCAGCCGGCATCCCCAGTAACCAAAAAAATACCCTGCCATGTTGTGCATAAAGCTGGTTAAAATCAAGGCTAATCCTATTTCAAGCAGGCTATCTCGCCCGGCAGCGGTGATAATGGTAATGATAATAGCGATACTCACCATAGAAACTTTGGGCATAGCATTATCAAGCCAATCTGCTCTTCCGTGCACCAGTTTGTTGAAGATCAAACCGGCTATGATCGGTAAAATTACAATCTTGGTGATATCCCACATCATGCCCCAGAAATCAATATGCACCAATTGGCCTGCCAGCAAATTCATAAGAAGAGGGGTCATCAAAGGGGCCAGTAATGTGGCTACCGTCGTGAGAGTGACGGATAAAGCCAGGTTAGCCCTGGCCAGATAGGCCATCACATTGGATGCCAGCCCGCTTGGGGAAGAGCCCACAAGCACTACACCGGCAGCTATTTCAGGAGGGAATCCAAAGAGTGTAGCCAAAGAAATACCAACCACAGGCATAATACTGAACTGGCAAATCAGGCCAATAAATACGGCTTTAGGCATCTTGATTACACCGGCAAAGTCCTGCAGGCTCATGGCAGTGCCCATACCAAACATGATTAGCTGCAATAAAGGAACTATCAATATTTTTAGTTCAAACGTCCATGCAGTCTGAAAGTATTCTGGATAAAACATCGAAATAGTTACGGCAGCAAAAATCCAGATAGTAAATGAAAATCCCTTTAGTTTTTCCCATCCCTGTATCCCTATGGCTAGGCAAACAAAAAACAGTGCCAAAACCGGCCCGACCCAAGTTTCAAATCCCTGGTTGTATAAAAAAAACGCTGTGGCTAAGGCAACAAAAGCAAGTCCTGTTAATATTTTAAAAAAGTTGGTGTTTACAGCCATATAATGGAAAATTAAGCGAAAATTTGTCCTTTCAACATAGGAATATATTATGATAATTCAAAAAAAATGTGTAATTAAGAAGTATTTGGTTGTTACATAACTTTTGTCATAAAACTGAACGAAATTAATATGAAATAGAAACTTCCTTCGGTTGCTAAAGGGGATATGAATGGCAGGAGGTTATCTCAAATCCAAATATTTTGAATTCGGTCTGAAACAGGTGAATATATTCCCATGGCAAAGGGAGATGTAAAAAACTTACTATGCAAAATCCCAACATTTTTTCTTGTTTTGATATTATGGACTATTTCTGTCAAATCACAACCCATACTCCTGACAAATTGGCAATACATAGAAGTTGACCGTACAAAAGGCTAGTGATCTGTAAGAATTATTGGCAAAAACAGCTCGGATGAAGGAATTGGAACAGGAGGTATAGATAGTGGCGGGGACCTGGATATTGTAGCAGGAAGAATAAGCCGGAAGCGGTATCTATCCGGGCTACTTTACAATTTATGCTCGTTTTTATGACGAATCTGTAAATAAGCCGGACAAAAACCACCCTATTCCTTATATTTGAAGATTACATTTCCCTTGATTTTAAATTTGAAACCAGTGTAGATACATACACTAAACACATCTCAAAATGGCAAAGCTAACCCTTTATATCCTCAGCCTTTACCTGATTTTAAGTACTACCGCTAATGCTAGGATCTTACAGGAAGAAAAGATTGATAGTGACTCCACCAACAAAGAAAAAAAAGACAAGAAAAAAGGACTCCCACTGAACGGGGAGAGGAAAATCAAAACCAACGAAGGTAATTGGATGTCATTAGACGTAAGTCCGGATGGCCAGACCATTGTCTTCGATTTTCTGGGAGACCTCTACACCCTGCCAATTACCGGGGGCAAGGCGGAAAGAATTACAGAGGGCCTGGCCTTTGACAACCACCCCAGATTCAGCCCTGATGGGAAAGAGATTGTTTTTATTTCTGATGAAGACGGCGCGGAGAATGTATAGGTGATGAATTTGTCAGACAAGAAAAAAAGACAGATAAGCAAAGAAAAAAACAACAAATTCCAGTCTGCCGAGTATACACCCGATGGTAAGTATCTGGTAACAGCAAAAGGTAAGCTAAACCCAAAGCTGCATATTTATCATGTAGATGGTGGCTCAGGTGCTGCATTAATCAGTAAACCTGAAGGATTAAAAAGCATTGAGCCCGCATTTGGTACTGATAATCGTTACATTTGGTTTTCCAGACGCAACGGAGATTGGAACTACAATGTGCAATTTCCGCAATACCAATTAGCCGTGTACAACCGGGAGACCGGTAAAATTCATAACAAAACAGCCCGGTATGGCTCTGCTTTTGCCCCCACCCTCTCACTTGATGGCTAGTATCTGGTGTATGGTACAAGGTATAATACAGAGACTGGGCTGGTGTTAAGAAATCTGGGGACCGAAGAAGAAAAACGGTTGGCTTATCCGGTACAACGTGATGACCTAAGTGAAATATATCCAGAAAACAAACCTGCCAAACAACCTAACTGGTTTCAGGCTTCACCAAAAGGCCTGCCGGGTATCGCCAGGTAATTTTGTATTAAAATAAAATTATTATCTTGTTTGATTAAACCGTCAAATTTGTCTTTCAAATATCAGGACGCAGGAGATAAACCACCTCGATCTATCTGATTTCCTCAATTTCAAACTCTACCCTCCTGTTGGCACGTGCCGATGAAACTCCAAACTCCGTAGCGATTGGCACGGTATCTCCTTTACCCACATAGGAGAGTCTTGAAGATTCCACCCCTTGTAAAATCAGAAAATCGACCACTGCCCTTGCCCTATTCTCGGAAAGTTTTTGATTTGCTTCCTTATTACCGACATCATCGGTATGCCCGGTGATGCGTACCCGAAATTTGGGATTTGACAATAAAAACCTGGCAAAGTCCTTCAACTCCAACTGGAATTCAAGGGCAAGCTCATAGGAATTGGTCTTAAAAGTTACATTTTTAAACTCGGTAGGTGTGCCATGTTCTACATGATCATAGGCACTCGCCTGTTGTGAGTCTGGGTTTTGTTTATTTTTATTCATTGCAACGATCGGCTCATCCGCGATTATTGAGTCCCGTCGCTGTGGTCTTTTTGGTATTCCCGGCGTCTTATAGCCCTTGAATTTCCTTTTTTTATGTTTTTTTCTCCAACCTACAAACTTTCGGCAATTTTTATTAAAACAGACCGCCTTTGACAAAATATTGTGTTTAGCAGCTCCCTTTCTTCTAGTAAGCCTTGCATTTTCATCAGAAAGATGCGATACGAATAATGGCTTGCTACAGGCACATAAAAGACCTATTAACAATAAAATCGTCGCCCGTTGGATTGCACTCTTCTTTAGGTTAGAAACAGATTTTTCTGTAAAACGAAAAAACTGCGTACAAATTTTCTTTTACATCAACGGAATTGATTGTGAATATTATTGAAACGTTCGTACATCTCAATATCAAAATAAGATACGGTAACAATACTATCAACCGTCAAAATTAAATCCATATTTAGCTCATCAATGGTTTGGACGGCACCTTCTTCAACGTAAGTAGCATAAACTGAAAGATATTGAGTTGTAAACACCAATTCTTTCATTTCACCTCTATATCCGCTAAAAGCCGGTAAAATTTTAACATGTTCTGAAACATAAGGTAAAGGCAACTCCTTTACCCAACCGATATAAAACTTTCCTGAATCAAGTGTAAATTGTAACAGCTTTGACTCTGTAAAAGAGGACTTCAATAACAATTGAAGCTCATTTCCAATATATTTGATAGCGTATCTGATGGCTTTTTCCCTTTTTATGATTAAGTTCGCAATTTCAACAAATAGAATAGATATCACCAATGAACATGAAGTTGTTCCAAAAAACTGAGTTTTTATTGGTAAAAAAGCATAAAGCGTTTCGATCAAATGGGGGAAAAGTCTTTCAGCTATAGACCTGATAAAAAATGTGATCAAAAGAATAAAAATACCTAGCAAAACAGAGTTGAACAAAAGCCTTTGCCGGTCTAGTCTTTGCTGAATATATCGAAAGTACTCAAATCTAATTAACAGATAATAGCCCGCAACCAATGGAAATAATAAAAGGTTGAAAGGCATACATGTTAACTTTCACAGCTTGCTTTTTGGCTTTTTCTTTTCATTTTTTCACGTTCAATACTTTTGAACAATTCTGATTGCATTAACTTCTTGATCATTTGCTGAACCTTTTCCTGCTTAAAAAAATCGGAATTTTCTATGTACAGACTTCCGTAATTTGTGGTTTGATAAATCTTTTTCATTTTCATAGTGGAATTTAATAAATTTAAAAGTAAATCACTTTAACAATAAATTACCAGAGATACCTCTCTTTGATGGTCTTATTCTTATATTATTGACTAAAATATATTTAATTAATAATACACCTCAATACAATTTCTCTTATCTTTCTCTAATTCCCCACAATGTACTTATTTTTTATCAAATTTTAAAACTTTTTCTCATTTCTTGTCACAATGAATACACAAAATTAATTATTTATTTCAAAAAATTGCTACTAAAGTGTATTCATTAGAATATTTTCCATATTTTATTTGATTAAGTTTAGTGATTTATACAAAATTCATTATTTCAGATACGGACAATTTAATTGACAATTCTATAGTGTAAATATTTTAATACATTTTGTTAGAACCATAGAACTATTCGTTATTTGTTCCTCCAAAGAATAGTAAGGCAGGGAAAATCAGTAATTCCTTAAAAATTACACTTCCTATCACAATATTATTCATGAATTCCCAGAGGTTGTTAAATAGTTCTTGCTTACTCATAGCGGATGGACTCAACCGGATTGATTATTGCCGCTTTTATTGCCTGATAGCAAATGGTCACGATCGCTAAAAGCATCACGTCAGTGCCTGTTAAAATATACAACCACCAGGGAAAATCAATCCGATAGGCAAATGTGGTTAGCTAACCAGATACCAGGTAAATGGTATGGCAATTATAACGGCAATACCAATCCGTTTAAGAAAATCTACAAATAACAATCGAAGAATCTGTCCAAGAGAAGCACCCAAAACCTTTCTTACACCGATTTCCTTGAATCGTTGCCTGGTGGTAAGGGCAACCAGACCAAAAAGCCCAAGCCCAGCACGTTGATGACAGAAAATAACCGTTGAACCCATAAATTCCGGAAGGTAATTTTAACAAGACTCTTGAACATATCAAGCCAATTTTACAGTATTAAATTTAGTGCTTTACGATTTACAAGCACATCATTTACAATATCGTAATATTTTGACTCAATTTGTAAACAAACTGAAAAAGATTAGAAACTGTACAAATCAAAAAATCTGTTACAGATGTAGGTAGATTGGCCGCTACGAAAACAAAAAGAATAACCCCAGCCTCATTGTATAAATTGAAGATACAAATGGGAAGGGGTTAGTTCCGGAAAGTGGTCTTTTAGTTTCGTTGTTTAATGTATCTGAGTCCTAGATTCAATGTATATCCGGCACCATCTTGACGAGAGGCCACAAAGTTGCCGTAGGCCAACTCGACACTCAGATTAGGCATTAACTGATATCTTCCGCCAATGCCTATTTGTGTAAACCAATTTGAAAACCCGAACCGTTCTTCCACCTCGTTTGATAGGTTTTGGAACCTGGGCGAATACTGGGCAAAACCAAACAAAGTGGTTCTTGAAGTGGGAAAGTAACTCAAAAAGGCGCTGGCTGGAGTTCTGAAAAAATTAACCTGTTCTTCATTTCTTTTAAGGCGATAAAGAAAATCAACTTCCATGAATATGCGCCATTTGGTGTTTAACCTCAAATCATAAAACAATTGTGTGAACCAGGTATATCGGTCATGGGCTGTAAAGAATGGTGCTTCCAGATCACTTGCAACCGGGAAAAGAAAACTTGATTGTATACTCAAAGTCGGTATTGAAGGAACCGGAACAAACCTGATTCTCGGCCCTATGGCTGAAACCACGGTCCTACTGAAATCGCCCTCACCAAACCATAAAACATTTAAGGGACTTCCCTCATCTTCGTCATAATAGGCCCTGTTAACATGGACATCAAAACCTATGTTAAATCTTCCGGACTCCGAGACGCCGTAAGTCACCTGATACATCGCATTCAGAAATGACTGCCGTTGCCCCAGCGCTACCTCGTCGCCTTCCCGGTCTCTGACCTGGGTTTGTGTATATATGCTGTAAAAGGAAAGAAAATCCCATGTACCCTTTTCTAAAAGAACCGACGGTGTATATTTCTCAAGGTTAGACTCCTGAGCCTGAACGGTTAAACCAATTAGTAATAAAAGTAGTAAGTAACTTATTTTTCGTTTCATGGCATTCATTTTATTGATCGTTAAGACTCCAGTCATAAGTATAAAATCCAATTTTGGTCTTATTATCCATCCTGGTTTCCAGATATTGATTAATGTAATTCAGTATAGATTTGGACGCATTTGTAAAATCCTTTTTATACCAGCTAAAAATCTCGGAAACTTCAAGTCTGTTTCCTTTAACCCTGATAAATTCAGGATCATTTAAGGTTTGCCTGGTTACCTTCTCGATCTGTTGATCCAGTTTTTCAGGAACATAGGCAAAGCTGGCAAGTTTAGGGCAGCTTCGTGCCGCACATACCAATACGAAATGAAGGCGTGGGTCCTTGGTACGGGGGTATAATCTTTCCTTTTCCAGTTGATTCAAGGACATTTTTTCACCTGCTACCATATAACCCTTTTTATCAAAAAAATTATTGATTTTCATCGGCGATTTTACCGGATATTTGTCGATAATTCCTTTAATAGCCAATATATTGTAAGTATTGATCATAAAAGCTTTTGCCGTATTTTCATTCGTTCCGTTCAGGTCAAAAGAGGCAATTTTCTCCAGTAAGACAGCCAACTCTTTGTCCTGATTGGCCTGAATATCGGCATATGCTACGTTCCCGTTCTTTACATATTTAGAAAAAAACTGATCCGCTAAAGTGAAAAAGTCAGCAGCTTCAGCCTTAGTTTCTCCCAATACGAATAAGGTTACTATCAGATATTTTATTAATTTCATAACTCCTAATTCGATGTGTAGATTCCTCTGATTTCCAAACCCAGGTATTCGCCTGACAGTGAAATGGTTCTGTCTTCTAATCCGTTTACTCTGGCCGTATATTGACGACTGGTACCCTCATCAAATAGGATATTATTGCCATTGTTAATGATTTGCCAGGTCCCTGAACGGAATCTTTGCGAATCTTCTGCACCACACAACACCTCTCCCCCGTCATATTGATAAGTACCATCGGCCATAACAATGATCGTATCGTCCAGCCTGCAATTTTGCAGACCTTCAAAACCAGCTAATGTAAAAGATATAGCAGACCAGGTAATCTGGGTGTCTCCGTGAAACATTGTCTCAAACTCAGTAATGGATGAAGGGATAGTTTCAGGCTCAAATACCTGTATTATCATGTCATCGTCTTCAGTACCGGATTCTTCCAACGTGGTAAGCTCGCAGGCAATAAAGCTTAAAACCGGCACACTAAATAGCATGATGCTTAAATACTTTTTCATTTCATAATCATTTTAGTGAAATTTGCTTTAGTTTAAGGTAAGTTACGCTTCTTGGTTTTTATAGATGTTAAATTCCACCTGTAAAAGCGTTAATGTCATCTATCATACAAAATAGGCCATAAAGTATCACAAATGTATCACAGCACCATCACAATAATATCGCGTGATGGTCATTGACAGTGACAATAATCATATTAGTTTTGTAATAGATCTCGGAAATTGCGCCCATTGAAAAGAAATTAGCGTATAATATAGTCTAGGACTTTTCCTGGATTTGCAAAACAACATAAAAATGAAAAATGACGGTGAAGTGCAAAAAGTTACGAGTATCGTGGAAGAAGCAGTGGACTTTGTTTCACATCTTTTAAAAGGGGAACTCACTGATCAGTTTAAATTCCATAATTACACACACACTGCCGAGGTGGCTAATCTGTGTGAAAAAATGGGGAAATATTTTCAGCTTTCTGATGAGGACTTTGAAAACTTATTGCTAGCAGCATGGTTTCATGATACCGGATTTATTCGTTGTTACTCAGGACATGAAGCCGAAGGTGCTAAAATTGCAGGAAACTTTCTTACCGCAAAAGGATTTGAAAAGCAACGGATCGAAACAATTCAAACACTGATATTGTCAACGAAAGCGGAGGTAAAAGCCACAAACTTGTTAGAAGAGATACTCCATGATGCGGATGTCCAACATATTGGTAAAAAGAACTTTTTTGAAAAAGGCCAGCTACTTAGAGAAGAATGGGAACTGATTTTACATAAAAACTTTGACGAGGAGGAATGGCAATGGATGCAACAAAAGTTCATAACGGCCAATAAATTTGCCACTCAATATGCCAAAGAAAAATTCGGAGCCCGGAAGAAAAAAAACGCAGAAAAACAACAATTCCTTTTCAAGAAGGCTCAGGCTAGCAAAAACAAAAGCTTTGATACGGAAAAAACAGGACGAGGTACCGAAACCATGTACAGAGTTAGTTACCGTAACCATATTAACCTTAGCGATATCGCTGACAAAAAAGCCAATATGATGATGAGTATAAATACACTTATTTTGTCTGCCATCATCGCCATTGCTGGTTCCGGATTCGCGATGGTAGGTGGGCAGCAGGTTGAGTACTACAGGTTTGGTATTCCGATGGCTATTTTGCTTTTATCGAGTTTAGGTTCGGTGATTTTTGCGATCCTGTCAGCAAAACCAAATGTTACTCATAACCTCGTCAGTGATATTGAGCTCAGGGAACGCAAAAGCAGTATTCTGTATTTCGGCAATTTCACACAGATACCACTAGAGCGTTTTCTGTCGGACATGGAGACGTTGAGGGGGGACAATAAACTGCTCTATGAGAATATGTCTATGGATATCTATTATTTAGGGGTGGTGTTAAAGAAAAAATTCCGGCTATTGCAGCTCTCTTATACCATTTTCATGGTAGGGCTTATCATGGCGGTAATTTCACTGATATTTATTCTTATCTACAGTAAATATATTTCCAAACATCCTATTTTTTAAGAAAGTAATAGAAGGACGTCAGCCGGTTTTAGGCCGGAAAGGCTTTAATACAGTCTCATCACATTCCAAATAAGGCCCTTCTATCAGGTCAATACAATAGGGAATGGCAGGAAAAACGGCATCCAAACACTCTCTGATGGCCTTTGGCTTGCCGGGCAGATTAACGATAAGGGTATTGTTCCTGATTCCGGCGGTCTGCCTTGAAAGTATGGCAGTGGGTACGAATTTCAGGCTTTCCTGACGCATCAATTCACCAAAACCTGGCATCATTTTCTGGCAAACTGCCTCAGTAGCTTCGGGTGTTACATCTCTTTTGGCAGGTCCTGTGCCACCTGAAGTCACAATCAGGCAACAACCCTTTTCATCTGCCATTTCTATCATCTTTGCTGAGATTTGATCCTGCTCATCAGGAATTACTGCATATTCTGCTTCCCAGGGGGAAACTAAGTACTCCTTCAAAGTTGCTACAATGGCCTTTCCCGGAATGTCTTCATAAATGCCCTGACTGGCTCTATCCGAGACGTTAATAATGCCGATTTTGATTTTGCCCATCAATACCGAATTTTTAGTTCCTTTTTTCCAATTCTTTATATTCCCCACTTAATCCATTGTTATTGTCAATTGCTCATTTTACATTGTCAATTACACCCCTTCAAGCTAAGCTTTTAATCTTTGTTTCTTATAAATCAATTTCTCCGAGCGTCCTTTACTGTAGATTTGCTGTCCTTTGTTGATCCCTTTTCGTAAAACCTTTTTGCTTTCCTCCGGTAACTCCGCCACCTGCCTGCACGCCTCCGAACAGCAACCTTTATATTTTTCCGCACATTCATGGCATTGGATAAACAACAGGTGGCAACCCTCATTCAAACAGTTTGTATGGCTATCACAAGGCTTTCCACATTGATGACATTGACTGATAATTTCACCTGAAATCCTTTCTCCCAGCCTTTCATCAAATACGAAATTCTTTCCTCTGAACTTATTTTTTAATCCTTTTGCCTTGATCTGTCTGGCATATTCAATAATGCCCCCTTCTAACTGATAGACATGTTTAAACCCCTTGTGTTTATAATAGGCACTGGCTTTTTCACAACGAATACCACCTGTACAATACATTACAATAGGAAAATCCTTTTTATCCTTCAGTTGTTCCTCTACTGTTCCCAGGGCCTCCCTGAAAGTATCGACGTCCGGGGTAATAGCCTTCTCAAAATATCCCACCTCGCTTTCATAATGATTACGCATATCCACAATGATCGTGTCCGGCTGGTCGGTTAGTTTATTAAAGCTTTCAGCATCCAGATGGATTCCTTTATCTGTAACATCAAAGCTATCATCTTCAAGTCCGTCTGCCACAATTTTGTTTTTGGTTTTGATTTTTAACTTGAAAAATGATTTACTGTCATCTTCAATGGCCAGGTTAAGCCGTACATTATCCAGAAAAACAATTTCCCGTAGTTTGCCCTTAAATTTCTCAAAATTTACCTCGGGAACACTGATCTGAGCATTCACACCTTCGGAAGCCACATATATCCGCCCCAAAACTCCAAGGGGTTCAAGCATGATATAAAAATGATCTCTGAACAAACCAGGATTACCAATATGGGCATATTGATAAAAGGACAGGGTGACCCTTTTAGTAGGATCATTTTTCAATTTTTCTTTTAAAGCTTTACCGTTAACACGGTTGTGTAAATGTTTCATTTTGCAAGAATGATTATTGCCTTTTTATTACAAAAACTGCTCTTTAGGCAAATCCAGCCATGCCAGAGTAGCGTTACAATAGATATCTTCCAACGCTTTTTTGCCTAGCTCCATTTTTTCCAAAAACGCACCTACTTCCAGATCTCCCAATGGAAACGGATAATCCGAACCGAGGGTAACCTTCTCAGTCCCCTGAATTTTTAACACATATTCCATAATGGTGCTGTCATGAGTTATGCAGTCAACCCAAAATTTCCCCAGGTACTCCCTTGGGTTAACCGGATTATCAATAGCTACCAAATCAGGGCGGCAATTAAACCCATGCTCCACCCGGCCTATTGTGGGTAAAAATGCTCCTCCTGCATGGGCAAAATTAACTCTTAACCCCGGGAGCCTTTCAAATACCCCTCCAAATATCATCGAGCATATAGCTCTTGAAGTTTCAGCAGGCATTCCCACCAGCCAGGGCAACCAATATCTTTTCATGTGTTCCATACCCATCATATTCCATGGGTGCACCAATATGGCCATTCCCAGTTTTTCACAGGCTTCAAATATAGGAAAAAACCGGTCTTCATGCAGGTTTTCATTATTGATGTTGGAACCTATCTGGATGCCGGGAAACCCCAGGGCCTTACACCTTTCAAGTTCCCGAATAGCCAACTCCGCATCCTGCATCGGGATGGTGGCAAGCCCTACATAGTTTTTTGGATATTTATTGACAATTTCAGCGATGTGATCATTGAGAAATACAGACAGATCCAGGCAATCGACTGGTTTTGCCCAGTAGGAAAACATTACCGGTATGGTACAAATTACTTGAACCTGTGTATTAAATCCCTGATATTCTTTTATACGGAGCTCAGGATTCCAGCAATTCTCTTCGATTTCCCTGAAAAACTGATTACCCTTCATCATTTTGGCGTAACCACTTCTGTGATGTTGCAGAAATATAAAATCACCATAGCCAAACTTCTCGGTAAAATTTGGTAACTGGCCTGGAATAATGTGTGTATGCATGT
The DNA here is from genome assembly GCA_022360015.1 of Cytophagales bacterium. Taxonomy (GTDB): domain Bacteria; phylum Bacteroidota; class Bacteroidia; order Cytophagales; family Cyclobacteriaceae; genus Agaribacillus. Next base: position 5,742 of record JAKSDQ010000057.1, on the reverse strand, counting down.
CAATCTTTAACATGCATCTGTTCGTTTAGTTTTTGTCATTTATTTTCTGTGAAAAATCCCCTTTCATCTCCTCTCCGCCTTTTTTCGGTACCGGGTCGTAACCGTGTCCTCCCCATGGATGGCATCTGGAAAACCTTTTCGCTGCCAACCAGAGCCCTTTTACGGGCCCCCACTCCCTGATAGCTTCGGTACCATATTGAGAACAGGTAGGGGTATACCTGCAATTGGCTCCTAAAAGCGGTGATATTGCCAATTGGTAAAACCGTATCAATCCGATAAAAACCATACTCAATAACCGACCAGCCATCTTAGCGTTATATTTTGAGGCCTCCCTTTCCTCATCCAATTATCTCATCTGTCGCTCCACTTCCGATTTTTCAAAATTACTTATTTTTGACAAATTCATCTCATGATTTGAGGATAAGAACTTTCTGACATGGCATTAATTGCTTTTAAGTTCCCCATGTATCAACAATTGACCAAAATATTCGTTAGCAGTTTTGGAGATGATTTGTAAATTTACGGAATTTCGAGGCTGGAATCGGCTGTTATGCAACAATCTAAATTATTATTTGAATATTCACCCTGGTTCATCCTATTGTGCCTGACCATAGGGGTGTTGTATGCTTTTTTATTGTATCAAAAAGAGGGACCCTGGGGGAAAAAGATTAATTATGCACTGGCGGCCTTGAGGTTTTTGCTGGCCAGTATTCTGGCTTTTTTACTCATTGGCCCTTTTTTAAGGCAGATAAGCAATACCATAGAAAAACCTTCTTATGTATTCGCTATTGATAATTCTGCCTCCATCAAAGCCATGGTAGACAGCGCTGATCTGAAACAAATAATGGTGCAAATTTCTGAGATGAAAAATAAACTCGGGTCTCAGAATTATGCTTCGGAATTAAGATCATTCTCCTCCTCAGAGGCTGATCGGCAGGAATCGGACTTAAATTTCGATCATCCCAGTACTGATTTGGATGGATTGCTGAAAGGCATTCAGGCAGACTATGAAGGCAGAAGTGTGGCCGGTGTGATTTTGTTGAGTGACGGTATCTACAATCAAGGTGTTTCTCCAACATTTTCACCCTACAAATTTCCTGTTTATTCAATTGGAGTCGGTGACACCATTCCTAAAGCAGATATTAATATCAACGCCATCTATTACAACAAAATAGCCTATCAGGGCAACAAATTTCCGGTGCTGACAGAAATTGTCTCCAATGGACTTGAAGGCGAAACAATCGAGGTAAAAATCACCCAAAACGGAAAAACCCTCACCTCAGAAAGTATAATCCTGAAAGGTGATAATACCCTTGATGAGGTTAAACTGTTTGTAGAGGCAGAAAACAATGGGCTACAACATTTTCAGGTTACCGTTTCTGAAATTGCCGGTGAGTTTACCACCAAAAATAACAGAAGGGATGCTTTCATAGACATTATTGAAGGAAAAGAGAAAGTGTTATTGATAGGAAGAGCACCGCATCCCGATATCAAAGTCATCAGAAACGCCATTACCAAGAATGACAATTACGAGTTTGTAATCCATATACCCGGGTTTAACGCTTTCAAAAAGGATAAATACGACCTGGTAATATTTCATCAGATTCCCGATGTCTCCAATACGGCTCAACGTTTAATGGAGGATTTTCTGGCCGAAGGAGTTGCCACCTGGTTTATCATTGGAGGACCAAGTAACCTGGATTACTTCAACCGTATCAACGGTGTGCTTGAAATAGAGGCTTCAGGCTGGCAAACCGACCGGGTAACACCGTCATTCAATCCTGATTTTCAAAGGTTTATTTACGATGGTGCTTACCAATCACAAATCAATGACTTTTCACCGGTTCTTGTTCCTTACGGTGAAGTCACCGTCAAGCCTGACGCACAGGTAGTACTTTACCAGCAGGTAGGCAATATTGTTACTAAAAAACCTCTTTTAGCCATTAGAAATGAAGATGAAAAAAAAATGGGGGTTCTGGCAGGAGAAGGTTTTTGGCAATGGCGGCTGCAGGAATTCGCCAACAACGAGAATCATGAGTCTTTTGATGACCTAATCTCCAAGGTGGTGCAATATCTTTCATCCAAAGAAGATAAAAGAAAGTTTAAGGTATATCCTATTAACAATGAAATTTATGATACCGAAAGTGTAGTTTTTGAAACAGAAATATATAACAATATATATGAAAGGGTTTACAACCAGGAAATTGACCTGACCATCACCGGTGAGAATAACTTCCGGCAAAAGTATACTTACAACATCAGCCCGAATAGTTCCAGATATACGGTAACCGGCCTGGGCCAGGGCATTTACAAGTATTATGCAACCACCGATCTTGACGGTAAAAAAGAATCCAGTGCAGGTGAATTTACGGTTAAAGCCCTTCAAATTGAAGACCTGAACCTTACCGCTAATCATCAGTTACTCAGGGCTCTGTCAATCCAAAACGGTGGTAAATTCTATCATCCCGGAGAATTGGATGCGTTATCTAACGAGTTGACTAATCAAAAAGTCCAGGGAATCATTCACAGCAGTGAAGCCTATCTTCCTATTATTAATCTTCCCTGGGTATTTCTCCTCCTCGTCACGCTCGTCAGCATCGAATGGTTCACGCGAAAATACAATGGGGGCTATTGAAATAAAAATGAAAATGGTTGCGGAGGATCTTAGTTTTTATTTTAGTTAAATGGAAAGGTTTGGTTAGGTAATCATCAGCACCATAGTTCAGCCCCCTGATTTTATCGTTCAGTGAATCCTTGGCCGAAATAATGAGAATACCGGATTTGATATTGCGTTTTTTGACTTCCTCAATTACCGAGAAGCCATCTGCATCGGGAAGCATAATATCCAAAATAATGATATCATGGGTAAAAGATAACAGCTTAATTAATCGCTTCAGAATAATTGACGGCTACCTAGCATATATAATCTTCCCTGGCGAGAAAGGTGGTAATGTTTTCTGAGAGTTGCAGGTTGTCTTCTACAATTAAGATTCTTCATTATTCATCCAAAGATAGAAACCCAATTTGAAGAAAATTGCCACCTGTTTTACTATTTTTGAAAGTAGCAGTCAGCTAATTCACTTGAAGTTATAGTGGGACTTGGAGGCTCATCATGACTTAATTCGAAAAAGCGTCAAGAACCAAAATCATTGTACGGTTGGGATTTATATGACGACCACACAGCGTTAAATAGCAGACAATTGAAAAAAGAAAAAGGACAATTTTTTAATGATGTTTATGAGGTAACCAAACTGATTCCTTTCGGGCGTGTAACCTCTTACGGTGCTATCGCCAATTATCTTGGTGCTAAAGGAAATGCAAGGATGGTCGGCTGGGCCTTAAACGGTGCTGGCAAGTATCCGGAGGTACCAGCTCACCGTGTAGTCAACAGCCAGGGTATTCTTTCAGGCAGGCACTATTTTGGACCTGGCGATGAAATGAAAGAACAGCTCGAAGCCGAAGGGCTGATGGTGAAAGACGACAAAATCATAGATTTCAAAAAACACTTCTGGGATCCCTCCACAGAACTGCCCTAGCAAAAGCAGGTAAAACTCATAATCACATGGTCAGCCACTTGTATACACATTTTTTTACTTTTTTAAAAAAAATCTTACATGATACAAAAAATTCCGTAACTGCAAGGTTTTTAGGATTTTATCGTGGATACAAATCCAAAAGAACCCAAAAAATAATTTCTCCCATGCAATTTTTGTTTTGATATTACAGTAGAAAACCATTACATTAGCATCTGAATTTGAGCTATTTCTTAAAAAGAATAGATAAGTTCAATCTCAAACTGTAAAAAATTGACCCTATCTTTAAAGTGGTTTATAATTTTGGAAAGGCCACACAATAGTTATAAAAGCATGTAATTTTCTAGCCTAAACTTTACTTTCGGTAGAGAATTTTTGAATAAGCTTTCAATTATAACTATCAAAATTAACCCAATTTGACCTTAATTATTATGAAAAAGCTTTTAGCCGTGGTATTCATTATGCTGATCATGTTATCCTCATGTGGCAGAAGGGTGTATTTGAATGAGTCCAATAAAATAACCATCAGCAAAAAGAAGACAACGTCACCCCGGTCCAGGGCTAGTTCGGACATTTGGATCGCTATTTTAATTGCCGTTCCGAACCTTATATATTTTGGTAACACTATATCGGATCAAACCGGAAAGTAAACTTGGTATTATGTAAGATAAGTTTCCACTTTTTAATGCATTAGCGGTACCTCTTTCAAAAAAACTACCAAAACCCTATTTCCTATATTTTAGCATTAGAAGGGGAGCTTATCAACCATAATCCCAGCAAGGTGAATAAACCATTGACAATCAGGATAAAAAAGCCGAAGCTAAAGCCCGAAAACCATGCAGCAGAGTTATGATCGAGTATATAAGAAACGATTGGAGCAGCGAGGCAGACAACAGGCACAAATTGGTCTTTTATTTTTCTGGAAGTAAATAAGCCAAATGTATACAAACCCAATAATGGCCCGTAAGTATAGGAAGCCATCTCAAATACAAGGCTAATGACACTTTTCTTGTCCTCAAATTGATTAAAAAACAATATGATGATAAAGATCAGGAAGGAAAATCCAATATGGATGCGCATTTTGGTTTTCTTTTTTTCATCTTCACTTTTACGGCTGAAATCAAGAAAGTCCACACAAAAGGATGTGGTAAGGGAAGTTAAGGCAGAATCCGCACTTGAATAGGCGGCAGCCGTTATCCCCAATAAGAAAACTATACCCGCAAAGGCATTAAAATGATTAAATGCAAGGGTTGGATAAAGTTCATCGTTTGCAAGTTGAAGACCGGAGTTCCGTGCGTAGATATACAATAAAGCCCCTAAAGACAGAAAAAGCAGATTGACAAATACCAAAACCAGGCTAAAAGAAAAAATGTTCTTCTGGGCATCTTTCAAATTTTTGCAGGTTAAATTTTTTTGCATCATGTCCTGGTCCAAACCAGTCATTACTATGGCAATAAAAGCTCCTGAAAAAAATTGTTTTAGAAAATGTTTGTCATCCTTCCATTCGGTCCAGTAAAAAACCCTCGAATATTCACTATTTTCTATGGTAGTAACTAATTCGTTAAAACTTAAATTGAGATCATCTTTTATCAGCAATATGCTAATCACTACTGAGGCCAGCATAAACAGCGTTTGCAGGGTATCTGTCCACACAATAGTCTTTATTCCTCCGCGAAAGGTGTAAACCCAGATTAAAGCAATGGTCATTAATACAGATGCCCAAAATGGAAAATCCCATGCATTAAAAAGAAAAATCTGGAGCACCCCGGCAACAAGCAACAATCTGAGCGAAGCCTGAAATGTACGAGACAACAGGAAGAAAAAAGCACCGGATTTGTAAGACCAGAATCCAAACCGCTGCTCAAGATAAGTATAAATAGACACAAGATTCAGCCGATAATACATAGGCATCAGAACCAAGGCAATGACCGCGTAACCCAGCAGGTAGCCAAGCACCATTTGCATATAAGAAAACTGACTTGCCTCCACCCAGCCCGGGACGGAAATAAAAGTGACTCCTGAGAGCGAGGCACCGATCATACCAAAGGCCACCACATACCAGGGCGACTGCCTGTCTGCAGTAAAAAAAGTCTTTGTACTTGCATTCCTCGAAGTTAATTGAGAAATTAATATGAGAATTATGAAGTAAACACCTATTACAAAAAGAACGATGGTCGGATTCATATTAAAAATTTAGACCATAAAAATG
>JAKSDQ010000160.1 GCA_022360015.1 Cytophagales bacterium | reverse complement strand
GCGTGAACGACCGGTTCGGTTTTCGATTGATAAACGCCCATAATATCGACATCCAAAACTATAATCTTCGAATTGCAATTTCGCTCTGTTATGAAACGGTGCTTCAAATATCAGCATTGTAATAGTGTCGCAGGCAGGGGCGCAAACGCCCCGTGCCGCCTCATCCGGTAGCCAGTCGGGCGCTTTCCGGCGCATTTCAGCGTCGGGCGAGCGTTGGAGGAAATGTCAGGCGTATCTCCCCTTCGCCGACGGCGTTGGTGCCCGGGCGGGCTCGAGGCGCCGTTCCAGCTTGCGCACGGCAAGCTGTCCCAAGTCGTCACGGTGCATTTTTGCCGGGCCGAACACGGACACCTCGACGCCGCTTGCCGCGTCAATGGCGACGGCGCGCAACTGCGCGCCGACGATCGTGTATTCGATGTAGATTTCGCCGGCGCGCGGCGGGTCGTCAGATCTGCCGACGCGCGCGCCACTCATCAGATATCGCCCGTCATGTATCGGTTGCCGCAAGCGGCGTTGCCAGACCGTCGCGATTGTAGATGTCGGGACGGAAGTGGACGATGCCGTCGGAGCTCGACCAGGCGGTGATATAGGCGAAGTAGATCGGCGTGGAGCGTCGCAGCGTGACGTCGAGACGCTCGCCGGAGCGGACCACCGCATCGATCTTCGCCCGCGACCAGTCGCCCTTCGGCTCGAGTAGCCAGTCGACGAGCTGGCGGACATTCTGCACGCGCACGCAACCGGAACTGTGGAAGCGGGCATTCTGGCCGAACAGGGTCTGCTGCGGCGTGTCGTGCAGATAGACGGCGTGTTCGTTGGGGAAATTGATGCGGATCTGGCCGAGTGAGTTCTGGTCGCCCGGATCCTGCTTGAGCCGGTAGCTAACGGCTTCCTCGGAATTCCAGTCGACCACGGCCGGATCGATCTCGTTGCCCTTGTTGTCGAGAATCCGGATCTTGTAGCGCGTCAGATAGGTCGGATCCTCGCGCATCTTCGGAATGATGTCCTTGCGGATGATGCTCTTGGGCACCGTCCAGTAGGGATTGAAGCTGATGTAATCGAT
>JAKSDQ010000203.1 GCA_022360015.1 Cytophagales bacterium | reverse complement strand
TGCAGTGGCGGTTGAAAGGAGAATGTCACTATACTCAAGTTTAACTCCACCGGTATTGGCTCTAATAAAAGCTTCAACTACCTTATCATAATCTTGGGACTTTTCTTCATAATAATTCAGCAAACGTAAAGTATGTATCCTTGAATGAAGTCTTCCAATGTGAGTGTTTGCAGTATCTCTTTCTTCTTCTGTGAACGCTGAAAGTTTTTCTTTAACTGCTTTCTTCGCATCTTCTGCATCAACATGGTCTAAAATGTCTCCAACCAAATACCAAAATTGAGGAGTTGGGTCTTTGGAGTTTGGGTATTCATTTTCCCTAAATTGAAATTGATAAGTTAATTCTTCAGGGTTATCAGGCTTTATTGGTTTTTTCAAAACGTTGAGGTAAAGTTTTGATTTGTACCACTTATAATAGAAAAACCGATAAGTCCCTTTTAGACCGATTAGCAAAGAGGTCAATCGTTGTTGTCCGTCAAGAACTAAATAAATATCCTGATTAATTCCAGCTAAATTTGCCTCTTTGTTATGAGGATTATCTGAATCATGATCACGTATGAATTCGTAAGCTGTCCACTCATTTTTATTTTCTTCCTGGATTTTCCAAAACAGAAAGGTGCTGATTGGATAATCGCCCATTATCGAATCAAAAAGCTTTTCAATTGCATAAGTTCCCCAAACATACTCGCGTTGAATAGCTGGTAAAAAAGTAGTTCTATTTAAATATTCTGTTACTACTTCACTAACAGTTTTTGGTATATAACTCATTATTTCAAAATCAATTTACAATTTGTGCACTTGTTGTCGCTAGCAACTAGCTTTCAACCGGCATGTATGATAGTCTGCGCTGTAATTTTTACGAACCTAAAGTTTTAATATTTCTAAAAAAATGGCTCAATAGCAAAACTTGGAACAAGAGTTCATAAATGAAACACACTCCTGGTATTCATTTTTATATTTTCCTTTTAAACACATAAATTAAAAATCCTAGCATCCAAATTCGAAAATGAAATAAGCAAAATTCCTAGGCATCCAATAGCTTTTGGTTTTTTAGGGATCATTACAGGTCAGACTTAAAAATCTTTGCGATTTTGTAAAGCCCATACCCTAGAAACCAAAACCCATAAAAAGTGAAAAATATGACTCCGATTAGTATATCCCATTTATAAAGCAAAAAATTGATGATAAGGATAATAACTATCATAACAAAAGGAATATCACCATCTTTATTTTCCGTGTATTTCATATTTTTATAGAGTCCTACAAAAATTAAAAATGCATTTTCTCTATTCTCCAGAAGCTAGGTAATAACTGGTTACACATTTTCTATGTTGAATTTATCCAAAATGAATTATATTCAACGGCCTTATTTTATTATCTGTCTAACTAACATCATTAGGTATCATAAATATCCAAAGTCAATGTAAAACCTTCAATAATGTGAAACATTCCAATCATTTCAATGTCAATAAAATGTGTAGTTACGAAATCTATTCCCTGTCTTTTTATAATGGCAATTGTACATTTGTCTCCTTTATCGTTACTGGTGTGGATTTGATATCCATCAAGTTGTTTGACTACTTTATTAATAAAAAATCTTTCAAGGTTATTCTCGGTATAAATTTTTATCTCATTTTTCTTAAATTCAATTCTTCCATTCAATTGTTTAGATTCTTTACTTATTACTTTTTCTCCGTTCAACCCAACCATATCAATTTTATTATAAGTAAATATAATTGGACTTATCTCCTTTTTAGAAGTAGGTTCGTCCTCAACTTTTTTTTTATCATCAAGAATTAATCCTTCTTTCTTAGGACTTGAACAACCAAAAGCTAAAATAATCAGAATTTGGCAAGAAATGATTATTGGCTTCATGTTCTATTTATTTTATCTTTAACGTCTAATTTCAATTTATATAATACTCGAAAATAATCCGCTAAGAGATAAAACAATGTTTCTTTTGTGTCAATAAGCTACTAATGACAGGTAATGCCAAAAATAGATAATTAAAAATGGTAGGAGAATTGGAACAGGAAAAAAGACTTTAACATGGATTGGTAATCTGACAAAGAAATTAGTTAAAAAAGGTTTAACAGATAATCAGCCTAGTATCATAGATAAAGCACAATCCCTAATAGCTTTTGTATAGTTAGAATGAGAATTAGAGAATTAAATATAACCAAAGGCGATGCTTATAAAAAGCTTTGGCCTATTTTAAAGGAAAACATTTTCCATTTGACATCAGCTAATAATGCCAAAAAAATATTAAAGGATGGAATGATTAAAGGAGATGTTACCTTAGAGAAAATCCATGAGCAATCTATGAACAGCTATGGTAGAAAGCGAAGTTTGATTTGCCTCTTTGATTTAAGAAATAGTGAGGCAAAAGAAAAAAAGGAAGCCTACGACAAATTTGATTTTATACGTCCAGAATATATTAGTGAGCCTTACTATTTTATCATCGATGATAAACTTCATAGGTCATTAGTAGATTGGGAGACCGCACAAAAAGAAGTAGGCTATTCAGAAATATTCATTCCATATATTGAATGTTGGTATTCACAGGAAATCCCAGTAAAAAGTTGTAAACAAATAATTCGTGTAAATTTTCAATGGGATGGTAATTTAGATACATTAAGCATTGCTGAACTTGATTCATATATATCGAAACTTGAGGCTGACATAGAAAAAGCTAAAAAATCCTAGATTTTCAGTAGAACAGCAAGGGTTTGTGGTCAGGCGTTTGGCAAAATGGAAAAACATACTTTGGGCTTTCTGAACCAAGAAGAAAATTCATTGAGGGTATTAGACACTCTGAAATCATATCAAAAATATATTTATTGGTGGCTGATTTTTTATGTTTATTTTTTTTTATACCGTTTCAGTTGCTCTGGGTTTGAACTTCTCTTATGAGTTGTAGATGCTTCATATTTAATTCTTTTTGATAATCCATCAAGTCCTGGATAAATAAGTCCATGATGGTAACCCAAGTCGTAGAGTTGGTTCAAAATATCCTTTTGATACTGTTTTTTAATTACAATTTTATCAAACAGTCCAAGGCCGTCCATTTGATTCTCGAAAGGAGTGAAAGGCTCTTGTTCTTTAGGCAACATATGTTCAGTAAAGCAACCTGCTTGATTGGTTATTCTTGGGGAGATATGGTTTGGAAAGATAATGAAACTGCCTTTTTCTAGTGTCAGACGTCTGTCTATTCTTGTGCTTTCGAAATGGCAGTTATGCGTGGAAGGGAAACCGTAGCACCAAACAACGGAGTCAGTTTCGTTGTCATAACACTCATTTGCAAAAAATAATGCAATAAGCGGATTAGTCGTCCAGTCGAGAAGGCGTGTTGGTAAGCCATGATGTTGAGCCAGCGTTACTAATTCCAATTCATCTTGGGGTAAAGTGTCAAGGAATGGCCTTGCTTCTCTTTTAAAGAGTTGGAGCATATATTTTTCAAGGTCGTCCCAATTTGTTAGTGTACTCTGAATGTCAATACGGAATAAGCTTGGAACTAACTTATAATCCACATTACCAACTCCTCTGAAAATCCATTGAGCTATGTGCTGTTGTTCAAAAGCTTGAACGTGTTCTAAATAATCTGTGACCGATTTTATTTCCACCATTATTTTCAGCTTACGACCATCCATATTATCAGCCGTTGTGTTTAATAATCTGTGCTGTGTTTTTTACGAATCTAATTGATTTTTTTATATTTTTAGTAATGCCAAGAGCAATGGTAAAAAACTCTTGGGATTTTCGACAGATTAAGGTTTTTCCTAGTAAACAACCGGATTATCAAAAGCCATTTTTGATAATCCGGTTGAATTTAGTCTATTGCGAAATTTATAAAAATTCTAGTAGAAAACTACTAAGTATTTAAGCCGCACTCGAAAATGTTAAAAGCTCCTTCAAATCTGCTATGGTGTGGTTCGATCCCTGCCCCCTCGCCGCTACTTGGAGCCTGAAACGTTAAGTTTTGGGCTTTTTTGTTTGATTTAGTTAGAAATGTAAACAGATTTAGACTTAATGCGTAATTTTGTAGGAACCAGCAATAAAATTAACCTATACTTTAATTATTCTTATACCAACGAATCTTTGAATTCGAGTAAAAATCCTTTAGTTTGGACCGTGACAATTAAAAAATATGCTAAACTGATTCTGTAAGCCATGCGTTAATGGCAAACCAAACTCTTCAAAAGTGCTAAAATTTATCATCATACTGTCTCTTGTATTTGTTTCTTCTATTTCGCTAGGACAAAATATTAAAGGCTATTATGTTAGTAATGTTGCAGAACTCGGCTTTTTCATAACCAAAGTCCAGTTAAACTCCGATTTAACATTTAAATATGAATTCAGTGGTGACTTGCAATATGATCATGGAACAGGCACATATGAATTAATCAATTCAGTAGTCCATCTATGTTTTGATCCAATTGAAGATACCAATCAGATTCTAAGAGCGATCAGAGAAGTTCAAGTCGGTTCGCGACCAAAAAAATTTTTGTACCGCGGCAATAAACTTTGGAGCATTCACATAGAAAGCGGAAAAGTTGTTCGCAAAGGACAAACCTTCAGTCGCCGACGCAAGTTTTTATTCTTCGGTGAACGATATATGACTAGACGCAGGATCTACCTCAAAAAACAACCTGACAAGGAATTAATTTGGAGATTCGAAAAATCAGCCGCTAATCGAGTAACGCGAACTGGGCCAACATGATTCAGTTTGATTCCCTCACACTTCACTATCAAATCCCATTTTGTATAAAACGGTTAAATGTTGCCGATTATGATAATCTCAAAAAAACATAGCAAACCCACCAATTTCTTAAGCCAAACCGGAAAACATTAAAACTTCCTTTAGGTCTGGGACAATCAGGTTCGATATTGATCCCCCCGCCGCTACTTTTTGTTTAAAACGTTAAGTTTTGGGTTTTTTTGTCTGAAAGCGTTCGGAATGTCCTGAAAATGGATCAAATGTCCGAACTGTTTTGATATTTTATCACTCGACTCCTGCACTTTACCGCTTACTATTTTTTCACACTTGGATGATTGATATTAAGATAGTACCGCGTTCCCTTTCGCTCACCAGTGCGCGTGAATGCCCCAAGTTCTACCAGTTTTTGTAAATCTCTGGTGGCTGTGGATGCGGTTGTTCTTGTGATGGTGATATAATTCTCCGCGCTTAATCCACCTTTAAAACCACTAATGCCTTCCCTGAAAATACGTTCAATCGCCTTTTTTTGCCTTTCATTTAGCACATCATCAAAGCGTTGATAGAACTTTCCCTTTTCAATTAGAAAATCGATCCTACTTTGCGTGTGATCCTGCGCTCTTAAAACCAACGCGCAGAAATACTCAAGCCAATTGTTTATTTCCAACCCGGTACTATTGCGTTGAAGAGCGGCATAGTAATCCTTTTTTTGGCTCTCTATTGCATGGGAGATTGCAATAAGCGTTGGTCTGTTGAGACTTTGAGATAAAGCCTTTTCTGATATGGCGCGGCCTATCCGGCCATTACCATCTTCAAAGGGGTGAATACTCTCAAAATAAAGATGGGCAACGCCTGCCCTCGTTAATGGTTCAAGATGATTTTTCCCCGCTTCACCACTTTGGTTAAACCATTTAATGAAACGCTCCATTTCGGTCTTCACTCTACTTGATGGAGGCGCTTCGTAGTGGACCTTTGGATTATGCAACGCCCCCGAAACCACTTGCATAGGGTCTTCATGGGTTCGGTACCGGCCAATATCGAGCAAATCCCGCCTGCCATTTGTCAACATTTCATGCCAGGCACATAGCTGAGTGCGATCTAAAGGTATGTGATAGTTTTTATACAAATCAACCATCATTTCAGATATGCCTTGCTCCGCTGGAGATACACGGCGGTTATCCGTTTTTAATCCGAAATATTTCCTGATCGATGATTGTAGCGAATCCCTGTTCAGCAGTTCCCCTTCAATCTCTGATGTCTTGTAAGCCTCATCACTGATCAGATCAACCTTGAGAGTATCCTGATCTTCAGCGCTTATATGCTTAAGGCTGCCATGAAGTATACCTGCCTTATGCAAAAATTCTTTCTCGTAATTGGCAAGAGTTTCAGTTTCATAGATAAAATTTGGCCAATTTTTATGTTCCCAGTTCCAAGGCATGAGCTATATCCTTATATTTTATAGCTCAATATAGCACAAAAATATGAGCTATAAAAGAACTGGATTTGGTCCATACAATTTATAAATTTGAATTGAACACCTCATATCTATGATTTGACGATCTGCCCAGAAATTATGAATTCTTAAACACTAGATGACACTGTCTAAATCTAACATCCAAAGGTGATCAATCATAACTGATCATCTCCCATTATTTGGAACACTAATTAAGTTCTAAAAGATTTATTTTGGTCATACCAGGCGACTTGTTAATATGCCTGTTTTACCTCATTTTCAAAATAGTTCAGTATGCGTTTAGCGGCAGCATAATCCTCCATAAAATGGTTAGATAATCGAGGCAGTTCCGCTACCGATGTAGGTTTTTTCCTGTGTCACTGTTCGATGCGAGCGATTTGCAAAGCACTCGGAATGTTTGTAAACATGATAATGAGATCAAAAGAAAAAAATTACCTTTTCTCTGCCTTGCCGATCCTTAAAAGCCAATTATTTATTTCAGCAATGATCCTGAGCTAGTAGTTGTAGGATAATATGAACAAAGGATTATATTGAAATACAATAAAATTTTGTTTTATTTTACACTATTTTGTAACTAGTAATTATGATATATTTTTGTATTAAAAAATTTTATTTATCAGAATATCACAGTAATCCATATTGCCTGACTTTGTAGAAATTTATAAGCCCCCGCCATGGATAATATGAACAGAATCAAGGTAGTGTTGAAAGAACAAGGTCGAACACAAACCTGGCTTGCTAAGAAAATAAGTAAAAGTTATGCTGTTGTTACGAACTATTGCAACAACAATACCCAACCTAGCATTGGGGTACTTCGGAAGATTGCAAAAGTACTTGATGTTGACGTTAGAGAATTGTTAACCCCCACTAAAAAAAGAGCATAAATGGCAAATAGATATTCAGTAGTAGATTTATTTTGTGGTATCGGAGGATTGTCCCACGGTTTTAGGCAAGAGAAATTTAAGGTCATCGCCGGAATCGATATAGATAAATCTTGCCAATATCCTTTCGAACGGAATAATCAATCTAAATTCTATCATGAGGACTTGAGTCTTCTCCCTTCAGATTTTGTCAATAATCTTTTCCCTTGCGATACTATCAGGATTTTAGTCGGGTGTGCTCCATGCCAGGCATTCAGCACCTATTCCCAAAAATATAAAGACAACAATAAGTGGAAGATGCTTTACACTTTCGGAAGAATAATCGGTGAAACGGAGCCGGAAATTGTTTCGATGGAGAATGTTCCTAATTTGAAAAATTACAATGACGGTAAAGTATTAAATGACTTTTTGGAAGTCTTGAAAAAAAATAAATACCATGTTAATTGGAAAATTGTTGATTCAAGCCAATATGGTGTGCCACAAACCAGAAAGAGATTGATCTTGTTAGCTTCTAAATTCAGAAAAATCGACTTTGTAAAACCTACCTACATCCACAGAAAAGTTACGGTAAGGGAGGTAATAGGACATTTACCTGAGATTGAAGATGGAGAAACACACCCATCCGATTTGTTACATCGAGCTCGTAAATTATCACCGATGAACAAAAGGCGAATTACTGCAACACCTCACGGAGGTGGGTGGAAAGACTGGCCTGAAGAATTAATATTGGAGTGCCATAAGAAAGAAACCGGAAAATCCTTTGGAAGTGTTTATGGGAGAATGATTTGGGAAGATTTAGCTCCGACGATGACTACGCAATGTACCGGATTAGGTAACGGGCGTTTCGGGCATCCTGAACAAGATCGCGCTATTTCACTACGAGAAGCTGCTCTTTTTCAAACTTTTCCAGAAGATTACGAGCTATTCGATCCAAGCACCGAAATGTCTACGCCTAAGCTTGAAATGCACATAGGTAATGCTGTACCCGTGAAATTGGGAAGAGTTATTGCAAAATCTATACGAAAACATTTAAAACAGCATGCATGTCACAGTTAGATAATAACAAATACACTATGAGGATGAGCCTAAATGTACTTAATCATTTAGGACTAAGGTTATACAGTAATATTCCCGCCGTGTTATCGGAGGCTGTCGCCAATTCCTATGATGCAGATGCTACCCGAGTAGATATAACCCTTGATGTGGATAACGACAAGATAATTTTAGAGGATGATGGACACGGAATGACTTTGGACGATATTAACAAGAAGTACCTGTATGTCGGTTATTCCAGAAGAGAGAACGGTGAAGGCATTAGTCCTAAATTCAAGCGTCCGGTAATGGGCCGTAAAGGCATTGGTAAACTTTCAATGTTTTCTATCGCTAATCACATTGAAATACTTACCGCACGTAAGAATTTAAAAACAAACATAATTGAGAAAGATGGCCTTTCGATGGACAGATATGACATTGAGATGGAAATTTCAAAATCCGAAAAATATCATCCCAAAGACATTCTAACAGATGGTTTTGACAAGAACCAAGGAACCCGAATAACCTTGACGAATTTTAAAAGAAAGATAAATTACACATCTTCTCGGTTGAGAAAAAGACTGGCCAGGAGGTTTAGTATTCTTGGAAACAAATATAATTTTGAGGTTTATGTGGATGGAGACCAAATTGAAGTCACCGACCGAGATTTCTTAGGAAAAGTTCAATTCTTATGGTTAATCGGCTCTGAGGCAGATAGTTATTCCGAATATTACGAGTTCGAAAAGATTGAAAAGTTGAATGGGAAAATCGATGGTACAAATTATGAAGTATCAGGGTGGATCGGCGCAGTTGAATATCCAAGCGACCTGCAATACGATGATGTTAATAATAATAAAGTAAGCATCTTATGTAGAGGAAAAATGGCGCAGGAAGATATTTTGGAGTCATTTACGGAGGAGGGAATTTATGCGGATTATTTAATTGGTGAGATAAAAGCTGACTTTTTAGACTTGGATGATGAAGAGGATATTGCCACTAGCAGTCGTCAAAAGATAAATGAGGAGGATATTCGTTATCGGGAATTACAAGGTCATGTATATCAGATCTTAAAAAAGATACAAAGTGTTTGGACTGACTATAGAAAAGAATTGAATACTAAAAAAGCCGTTGAAAACGCAAAAATTGTGCACCCGGCTTTGGAGGAATGGTACTTAACTCTCAAAACAGACACACGTAAAAAATATGCTACGGAATTGTTTAGTACAATAGAGTCTTTCCACTTTGATAAAGACGAACCAGATACAATTCAAAAAAAGAAAGGCCTCTATGTTCAAGGAATTGTAGCATTCGAAAAATTAAAACTAAGAGATAGTTTGAATGAATTGGCTCAAATTAAAACCGCTGACGATTTGCGTCTTTCAAAAATATTTGCAGATCTCAATGACCTTGAAGCAAATTTTTACTTTGACATAGCATTGGAAAGGGTAGAGGTAATCAAACAATTTCAGAAAAAGCTTTACGCTAATGACAAAGAAAAGTTTTTACAAAAGTATTTATTCGATAACCTCTGGATTTTAAATCCTTCATGGGAGCGCCCGACCGAAGGTTCGGAAATAATGGAAAGCAAGGTCGAAGCGGAATTTGATAAAGTAACTGAATCTCTGACTGAGGACGAGAAAAAAGGGAGGATGGATATTAAGTATCGTACCGCTGCAGGCAAGCACATAATCATTGAGTTAAAGAGGTATGCACCAACCTACAAGATTACCCCCGTGATGTTGTACGAACAATTGAAAAAGTATCGTTCAGGATTGAGGAAATGTTTGGCCACCACTGAAGAAGCCAATTCACCGATAGAATCCATAGCTATTCTTGGTCAAAAATTTGAAAATGAGGATTGGGAAGAGGCTCAAAGATTACTGGCAGGCATTAATGCACGAATTATACATTATGACGAATTGATTAGTCAAAGTCTCAAATCATACTCAGATTATCTTGATCGGCAAAAAGAAATAAGTAAGCTCAGGAAAATCATAGAAAAGGTAGTAAATGAGTGATTTTGTTTCTAATACCCAAAGAAGTAAAATAATGTCCAAAGTCCCTCAAAGGGATAGCAAGCAAGAAATACTTGTTAGGAAATACTTATTCTCAAAAGGTTTTCGATTTAGAAAGAACGATAAGAGACTTCCTGGCTCACCCGATATTGTTCTTCCAAAATATAAGATAGTCATTTTTGTTCATGGTTGTTTTTGGCATGGGCATGTGGACTGTAAATATTCCCGGTTACCTACTACCAGACATGAGTTCTGGAAGAAAAAAATTGAAACCAATGTAGAAAGGGATAAACACAAAAATTCACAACTAGAATCTTTGGGTTGGAAGGTTATTACAATTTGGCAATGCCAAATTAAGAATAGGGATTTAGAAAGGCTGAGATTGGAAAGGTTAATAGAAGAAATTCTAAGTTTCGGACCACAATAAATCGAAGACTCAGCTCCCCTTAGTATTGAAGAAACGTTAACAAGCTTTTTTCATATCATTTTCAAAATAGTTCAATATCCGTTTAGCGACTGCATAATCCTCCATAAAATGGTTAGATAATCGAGGCAGTTCCGCTACTTTTGCACGAAACGTTAAGTTTTGGGCTTTTTTGTTTTGTAAACGCTCGAAATAAGGTGTAATTAAATGCTTTGATATTGGATAATAATATCACGCTGCTTACCGGTCTGTAATCTCTATTTTTAACTGTTCTGTCCTAAATTATATAAAAGCAAGTTGCAAACTTGCTTAGATTGCAAGGTGTTGAGTTACGCTTCGCTAAACTTAAACTAGTCAGGGGGACATAGCTCCAGCAAAACTATTGAGCGATATATCCATGTAGCCAGCAACGCTTTCAACGACATCAAAAATCTGTTAGATTAGTGAAAAAGATATTAGCGGGATAAAATGCATATGCACTTTATCCCAATGTTGAACGAAACCTCCCATGCGGTCGTTAGTGGTGATAAATGATTAACTTATTGGTATAAACTAAAAAGTTAATCATCATGAAAAAAAAGAAAGATTAAGAGCGCGGTTTGTACAAGAG
>JAKSDQ010000058.1 GCA_022360015.1 Cytophagales bacterium | reverse complement strand
GAATACACCCGGGACAGTGACTTACACGATCACCCCTACAGCAGGAGGATGTTCCGGTACACCGGTTGATTATGTGGTGACGGTAGATCCGCTTCCAGATGCGACGGCGAGTGATGAGACGATCTGTAGTGGTGAGACGAGCCAGATTGTGATCAGCAACCCGAATGGTGTTACGGGCACTACCTTTAGCTGGGTGGTACATAGTAGCACGAATGTTAGCGGTGCAACCGGCGGAAGTGGCTCATTGATAGGTCAGACTTTGACGAGCAGTGATATGATCAACAGTGGTAGTGTGACTTACCGTATCACCCCCACGGCAAATGGCTGTTTAGGGACTCCTTTTGATGTGACCGTAGATGTGAACCCGACCCCGGATATCACCAATACTCCCGCATCTTTAAGCACGACAATCTGCAGTGGCGTAGCCTTAAACTTCCTACCGGGCTCTAATATAATTGGTACAACCTATAGCTGGACTTCCAGCACGAGTGGTACGATTTCGGGCGTTTCTGTGACAGGCTCGGGTACAGGTACAATTACTGATATACCCATCAACACGGGGAATACACCTGGGACAGTGACTTACACAATCACACCAGCATTTGGAGGTTGTAGTGGTACATCGGTTGATTATGTGGTAACGGTAGACCCGCTTCCAGATGCGACAGCGAGTGATGCGACGCTTTGCAGTGGTTCGACGAGTAATGTTTTGATCAGCAATCCGAATGGTGTTACGGGCACTACCTTTAGCTGGGTGGTACATAGTAGCACGAACGTCAGTGGCGCGACTGGCGGTAATGGCTCATTGATAGGTCAGAAGTTAACGAGCAGTGATATGATCAACAGTGGTAGTGTTACCTACCGTATCACACCCATGGCAAATGGCTGTTCAGGCACTCCGTTTGATGTGACAGTAACTGTGAACCCGACACCAGCAATCAACAATACTCCACTCGATCTGATTAATACCATCTGTAGCGGTACAGGTTTAAATTTCATCCCATCCTCTACAGTCACCGGTACCACCTATTCGTGGACTTCCTCCATAATCGGAACCATAGATGGCGCCAGCATTACGGCTTCCGGAAGTGGTGCTATTAACGATACACCAGTCAACTACGGGAATAATATTGCTTTTGTGATTTACCAAATCACACCATCCTACTCCGGCTGTGCGGGTACACCGGTCGACTATATAGTATTTGTAGAGCCAATTCCTACCGTCGATGCATCAGACCAAACCATTTGTAGCGGTGAACTCAGCCATGTTATCGTCACCAATCCCAATGGTGTGAGCGGTACATCTTTCGACTGGGTGGTTTCAAATATCACTGGTGCGATAACAGGAGCCAGTAATGGTAGTGGTGCCCTGATCAGTCAGCAACTCATTAATACCAGCGCTGTTTCAGGTTCGGTAACTTATACCATTACGCCTACTGCTTCGGGCTGCAGCGGACTTCCCTTTAATGTTGTCGTAACGGTTGACCCGCTTCCGACTGTCAGTGCTGGTATCGACATGGCTATCTGTGAAGGAGAAAATGCGCTTTTAAATGGTAAAATAGGGGGTGCGGCGACTATGGCCACATGGACTTCCAGCGATGGACTGGGTACATTTTCACCCAATAACAATACTTTAAATGCCACCTTTATGCCTGATGCTTCACAAATTGGAAGTACAATTACACTGACCTTAACCACCAATGAACCAGCCGGACCCTGCCATGCGGCAGAGTCTTCCATTGCATTAACCATCAATGCACTGCCAGTAGTTTCCTTTGGAGGTTTAAACCCGGAATATGCCGTAAATGAGCCTACTGTACCTCTCTTTGGATCCCCCAGCGGTGGCACATTTGTTGGCCCTGGCATTGTGAGTGGGCTTAGCTTCAGTCCTTTTGAAGCCAGTGTAGGAACACATACTATTCAATATAATTACACTGACCCTGGCACAGGCTGTTCAAACTCCTCTGCTCCTCAGTCGGTTAAGGTAAACCCATTACCAGACGTAGGTATACCCGGCCTGGGTGCCACGGATTTTTGTTTTGACGACCCCGACTTTCCCCTGGTAGGAGACCCGGTGGCAGATGGTATAAACACTTTTGGTATATTCAGTGGGCCAGGCGTGGTAAACAATGATCTTTTCACCCCTTCATTGGCAGGGGTAGGAACGCATGTGATCAGATACACTTATACTGACGAAAACAATGCCACAAACTTCACAGATGTAGTTGTCAACGTCAGGGAGCTTCCAGTCGCAGATTTCGGTGTATTTAATAGCTGTGATGGAGAGGTAGTTAATTTTACTGACTTATCGAGTGTCCCTAACCCCAGTACTATTGTAAGGTGGGAATGGGATTTTGGGGATAATTCACCCATTGACAATGCGCAAAACCCCAGTCATTTATATTCAGCTCCGGGAATATATACTATCGTATTGACCGTAGAGTCAGACTTTGGATGCAGATCTTCAAAAAGTGCGGATTTGGAAATCGGAGCTTTTCCTACCACAAAGTTTAGCTGGGAACAGATATGTTTTGGAGATGCCGCCATGTTTACAGATAACACTTTTTTCCCAACCGGCACAATTTCAAGTTATTTATGGGATTTTGGAGATCCGGTAACAGGCCCGGACAATACATCCGGTCAGCAAAACCCTTCCCATGTTTTTTCAGCGCCTGGCTGGTACGATGTGAGTTTAACCGTAACCACCGGCATAGGCTGTCAGCGCACTGTTACCGAGCAGGTATTTATACTGCCGGCGGTAGGAGCAGGGGACTATCCTTACACCGAAAGCTTTGAAAACGGATCCGGCGGCTGGGTTGCGCAGGGAATCAATAATTCATGGGAATGGGGGGTGCCGGCAACCGACATGGTCATTAATCAAGCGGCAGACGGAACCAACGCTTGGGTAACAAATTTAAGTGGTACTTATAACAGCGGTGAAAAATCCTGGGTAAATTCGCCATGTTTCGACTTCAGTACGATAGAAAGGCCAATGATCTCTTTTAAAATATGGTCTCACACCGAGGAGCAAAAAAGCGGGGCTATTGTAGAATGTTCTACTGATGGCGGGCTAACCTGGACAGTACTTGGTGACAACAGGGGGCTCGAGAGTGTGGAATGGTATAATTCCTCGGCCATTCTAGGAAGTCCCAGTAGCCCGGGAAATGTTAATATTGGGGATTTGGGCTGGTCAGGGAAGGAGACCGGTTGGAAAAAAGTGAAGCATTCGCTGGACGAATTTAAGGGGAACAGTTCAGTGCAGTTTAGAATCACCTTCGGGGCGGATTTAAATGATCCCTCTATTTCCGGATTAAATGGTTTCGCCTTTGATGATGTTTACATAGGAGAGCGTTCCAAGGTCATTCTATTGGAGCATTTTACCAATAATTCCCAGGTTGAAAGTTCACAATCCAATGAGCAGATAGCTAATCTGGTCAATCAAAACGGCGGTGAGGTTTTCAGTATTAATTATCATACCGGCTTTCCTGGTTTTGATTTATTCAATCAGGAAAATGCTGCCGATCCAAGTGCCAGAAGATTGTTTTATGGCCTGTCGGAGCCTCCTAATGTTGTGGTTAATGGAGCAGGTATTTTTAAGCTGCTCAATGCCAGTAACACCGCTGTGTTGCAAGACTCTATTAGCAACTTTTCTCTGGAAACACCGTTTTTCGATATTGACTTAACATTACCTCCTGCCAGCAATTCTGTGCTGGATATCAGCACAATCATTACCGCTACAGCAGCCCTTCCTTCTGATTTCGAAGAAGAACTTGTGGTGCATACTGCCATTATTGAAACTGAAGTTTCCGGGGCCGAAGGATTGCCACCGGGAGTAATTTACCATAATGTTATGAAAAAGTTGTTGCCAGATGCTTCAGGCCATACTATCAACCGCGCCTGGAATGTGAATGATACCGAGGTCATCAACGAATCCTGGGTGGTAGAAAAGGCCTTTGACCCCACCAAACTCGCTGTTATTGTATTTGTGCAAAATAAAGATACCAAGAGGGTTTATCAGGCAGCTTATATTAAGGCTCCTGATAAGCAAAATGCCACTATCACTGGTATCGGAGATCATAGTCAGAACACCTCGGGGGAATTAAAACTCTATCCTCAGCCGGCTTCAGACCATGTTATACTTGAACTGGAGCCAACGTTGCAAAATGATTATGTGTGGAAAATTTCCGATCAGCGGGGTGTGACCATTGAAACCGGTAAAATTGACAGGCATCAGAACAGGATCGATATACCTACGATTGATTTGGTGAGTGGTATGTACTTTATTATACTGGAAAACAAAGATACGGAGATCATCAGAAGAAAAATGGTCATTGTCCGGCAATAAATCTATTATCCTTCACCCCAACATTTACTGGCGCCAGTGTCTCTTGACTGTTGCACAACTTAAGACTATACCTGTACTTTATTTATAAGCAAAGCATTTTGTCGAAAACGTTGTGCAACAGCCACGTCTCGCTTTTGCTATTTATTAAGAACTAAATTGCGCTACATCCAAGTCAGCTTGTGTGAGGTTACGAAAGGCTTAAACCCTAAAACAAAAAAATAAGGCCGGAAAATCCAGGCCTTATATGACTAAAATCTGCGATAAATTCGACTACTTAATTTTCTGAAATATTGTCAACCTACTCAATAATTCTGTTCAAACTTAACTGTATACTGCTATAGCCCATATCCAGGGGTACGACGTTGACCTTTTCGTCTCCGGAAGATTTGTATTGGTGGATGTCTATCAACCCCTTATCGCCATATACTACAAACTTTGTTTCATCTTCCGAGCCATGATTACTCATTATTTGATTGATAACATCCCTTTTCATGTTATAGGTTCCCTCATCAATAATGAAGATATCCGGTATCATTTCATTGTAAATCAATACTTCCTCAATATCAAAAAAGGTATATATGTTACAATTAAATTTTCTCTCGATTTTCAATACCAGAATACTGATATCTATCAAATCAGAGTCAATCAGAAATATCGTAGGCTTTTTCATCATATGCTTAGTGTTTTACTACTACATTAACCATATCTGTGCCTAAAACTAAAATCGCCGTTTTCACCTAAAAAACAGCGATTTATAAAGTATTTGATTGGTTTTTTATCCCAGATCGGGAAAATTTTTCTAATTATGGTATTACCTCACGACCTGTTAAACCAGCACCTCTTCATGCTTTAATTCCTCGTAAGCCTGTCGGCATGTGGCTTCGAGCCGGGCAATGAGTTCGGGGATCTGATCTACATTTTTACCTTTCAGGCCGTTGAT
This sequence comes from Cytophagales bacterium, assembly GCA_022360015.1. Classification (GTDB taxonomy): domain Bacteria; phylum Bacteroidota; class Bacteroidia; order Cytophagales; family Cyclobacteriaceae; genus Agaribacillus. Next base: position 68,514 of record JAKSDQ010000058.1, on the reverse strand, counting down.
TTCAATGGTTTCAACCACATTTTTGATCGAATTCATGCCCATAAAAACAATCGAAGGTTTGATGCGATGGGCGATGTTGCCTACCTCCCTCCACTTTTTATCTTCAGCCGCTTTTTTAATATCCTCAATCATGACCGGATTGTTTTCTATAAATGACAGGATCATATCTTTTATAAACGCTTCGTCATTGTCGCTGATATCTTTCAGGTAAGACAAATCAACCATTACCTTTGACCTTTGACTGGCTTTATGGGTATCGTTTTTTATATCGTTCTTACCTTGTTCCTCCAGGTTGTCTTTTGGTTTGATGTTAGTGAGTTTTATGATCTTGTTGAATAGCTCTTCAGGGATAAAGGGCTTTGGCAAGTAGTCATCCATACCTACTTCAAGGCATTTTACATTATCACCTTTAATGGCATTAGCAGTAAGGGCAATGATCGGAACATCGGCTTTTGGGGAAGTAAAGTTGTTGCGGATATACCTGGTTGTTTCAAAGCCGTCCATGACCGGCATTTGGATATCCATCAGCACCAGGTCGTAATCGTTTTTTCTGATTTTTTCCAGGGCGATGTAACCATTAGCTGCAATATCAACTTTACAATTCCATTTTTTCAGGATGTTGGAAGAGTACATTTGATTGATATCATTGTCTTCCACCAGCAATATTGATAACCTGTCAAAAGAGCCCAGCTCCTTAATTTTTAACCTGGTATCCTTGTTGCCTTCCGGCTTTTGTAAATCCCAGCCTTCGGTTTTATCATAAGGGATGGAAAATGAGAAAATAGTTCCTTCCCTTTCGACACTTTCCACCTGGATGAACCCCCCCTGTAATTCGACCAATTGCTTACAAATAGCCAGCCCAAGACCTGTACCGCCAAACTTTCTGGTCACACTTTCATCGGCCTGCCTGAAACTGTCAAAAATTGAACCTATTTTATCGGCGGGAATACCGATACCTGAGTCAGCCACTGTAAACTTCATCACCACGCGGCCAGTCACAATTTTCTCCACCTGGGCACTTACCTTAATATAACCCGCATAGGTGAATTTTACGGCATTCCCTATCAGATTCATCAATATCTGGTTTAGTCTTACAGGATCCCCCAGCAGTACGATTTTGGCTTCCGGGGCAATGTGATAGGACAATTGCAAACCTTTCTCGTCGGTTCGGTATTTGAAAGTTTCAATAACAGAAGAAATTTGATTTTCAGGGATAAACCCTATTTTTTCAAAGTTAAGTTTTCCCGATTCTATTTTTGAAATGTCCAGAATGTCATTGATAATTACTTTCAGGTTTTCGGCAGAGCTTTGAATTCCATTTAAATACTTTTTCTGGTCCAGTGTGGGGTTGGTTTCAGCCAATAAATTGATCAGGCCTGCGATACCGTTGATCGGTGTCCGGATCTCATGACTCATATTGGCAAGAAACTGCTCCTTTGCTTTTTGCACACTTAATAATTCTTCTGCATCTTTCTTTCTTTGGGTGATATCCACCGAGATACTTAGCATCTGGATAGTCCCCTCATCGGCCGGTAGCGCTTTTTTGGTGGTTTGAAACCATTTTACCTCTCCGTTGGGCAGGGTAAATGATTCTTCCACAATGATTTCCTCACCCTTTAATATGGCCTCTGTATCTGCTTTGGATTCATTGTATAGCTCTTCAGGACCCGATTTGGGACTGGCGTTCAACATGTTGATGACCTCTTTTTTTGTTGAACCGTGTAAATCTGCCACGGCCTGGTTGATCAATTGAAAGGTGCCTGCTTCATTTTTCACATAGATAAGGTTTGGGTCCGTATCTATTACCTGCTGGATAAACTGCTGTTGTTTTTTAAGTTCATTGTTAGTTTGAATTTTTTCCGTAATATCGCGGCAGTCGAGGATCAACCCTTCTACCCCCTCCTTATCCATTAAGTTGATACTGTTGGACTCAAGGTATTTATATTTTCCATCGGCGCACAAGAACTGATACTCAAGTTTTTGTACTTTTTCGTCCCTGATGCTTTTATCAAAGCCATCTTTAAAATGTGTGAGATTTTTGGGATGAACAAAATCGAAAAAGTTTTTTCCTACCAAAAAACCGGGATCATAACCCAATGTTTCTTTGGATGAAGGGTTATGATACAGAATGATACCTTTAGGATCGAGAATGATGATAATGTCAGAGCCATATTCAACTACCGATTTGTTAAAGGCTTCATGGTCGATATAGTCTTCCAGCCTGTTGTACTGTCTTTTATGAACGCTTATCCATTCGAATGTGGACGTTAAGAGATTGGCGGCTACAGCAAACAGGCTCTCCTGTAATTCATTAAAAACTTTTACTTCATGAATGAAAACCGTAACAACCGATGTAACAGTGTCACCAAAATAAGCAGGAATAGCCAGCAAACTGCCGTTTTTGTGAAAACACGTACCCTTCAGTTGCACAGCGTGTTGGTCATCCAGGCATTCTGAAAAGGCAGCACTACTTTTTTGTGAAAGTGTCTTGTACAAAAAATCCGGTGCCCCCGCAGACGTAATACAGCTTATTTCTTTTTCCGTCAAACCACCGAAAAGTAAAGGAAACAGTTTGCTTTCTTCTCTTTTAACTCCCCAATAAATCACTTCAAAAGAGCCTTCCACCAGATGTACGAATGATTCGTACATCAGGTCTTCCAGGTGCTCTTCTGTTCTGGCTCTGGAAAAATTTCTGTTTATGTGGTTTAGTTTTTCGAGATTTTCAATTAAAGTATGGCTGTGTTTCATTAAAGTAGTTTTGGTTATCCGGAAACTTCCAGTTCTCGTTCTTTGAGATAGCGGTATATGGTTGATTTTCCAATATCCAATTTGTTAGCTACCTTGATGACATTATTATCATATTTTTCAAGAAAATGCTGAATAATACGATGTGTATACTCTTTTAATGTCAAATCTTCGTATGCGAAGTTATTCTCCTTTACCACACTGTTGAAATTAATTTCGGCATCGGTAATTTCATCTTCACTGGTAAGCACGGCAGCCAGTTCAATGACAGATTTCAATTCCCTGACATTACCGGGCCACGGGTATTTAAGTAATTTTTCTTGTGCTGATTTGCTGATAGATATTTTTCCCAGATCATTTTCATGACAGAACTGGTCCAGTAAATAGCGTGCAATAATAACAATATCGTTGTCACGATCCCTTAATGCCGGTAAACTGATTGGCAGTCCCAGCAATCGGTAGTACAAGTCTTCCCTGAATTTGCCATTTTTCACCTCTTCGGCCAGGTTCCGATGGGTGGCTACGATGACACGGGCATCTACCTTGATCACCGAGTTGCCACCAACCCTGGTGATTTCTTTTTCCTGAAGTACCCTCAGCAATTTAGATTGAAGATTGAGATCCATTTCGCCAATTTCGTCCAGAAATATCGTTCCACCCTGTGCTTCTTCAAATTTTCCCAGCCTTCTGGCCACAGCACCTGTAAATGCACCTTTTTCATGGCCAAACAACTCACTTTCAATAAGATCTTTGGGAATCGCCGCTATGTTGACGGCGACAAACGGGTTTTTCTTTCTTTCCGAATTATAGTGAATGGCTTTGGCCACCAGCTCTTTACCGGTACCTGTCTCGCCGGTTATCGATACGGTTATATTGGTTTTAACGGCTTTTTCAAGTATTGAGAATACTTTTTTAATCGCTCTACTGTTTCCTATAATGCTGTTTCCGAACTCATACTTCTCAGAGATTTCTTTTTTCAAATGGGCAATCTCATTGACAAGCGACACATTTTTTCTGGCGTTGTTAATAGAATTAATCAGCCGGTCTTTGGTGTCCTCATCTTTGGTGATATAGTCGTAAGCTCCCAGTTTTAACAGTTTTACTGCGGTCCTTACTTCCTCCTGTCCGGAAATAATTATGACGGGCAGGTTTGAGTCATAGTTTTTGATCTTTTTCAATACCTCTTCACCGGAAATATCGGGCAATGTATAATCCAGTGTGATGATCGTAGGCTTCTCATGTAAATGTGCTATGCATTCCTTCCCTGTAGAAAAAATTCTCAATTCATTGTCCGGATTTAATTCTAGGACATATCTAAGAAATTTTACGTAGGTTGGATCATCCTCGACAGCAAAAATTTTTACCGGCTCTTCATTGTACATAATATTTCATTCTTTGATGTATGTTACCAATTAAAATCGTTGAATTATAAAATACAGGGGTTTTTTTATCATATAAACATAATATATTTTAGCCATTAAAATAAATCAAAAGTTCAATACAACGCCGTAATCTTAGACAAAACCTTACGGGCTTACGCATTAGATTTTATTTGTATTATTCCAAGGTAATGCGGATCGTTTCGGTCCATTCGGGGTACTTTCTCTTATTTAAATTGGCACAATTAATTTAATCTTACATAGACCATGTGCTATTATTCGGATTTTGATAGTATTTTTGATGTTTGTCTAAACAGGCAAAATGAATTATTGTTAAATTTTTGATAACGCGTGGCCTATGAGCAGTTCGATTGATAAAAGTTTTGTAGTGCCCGCCCGTTTGATTTTTGTTATGTGGGCGGTTTTTAGTGTGGAGTTTTTTTTGCAGATCAATCTGGGCGTATTCGGGATTTATCCAAGAAAACTAAGCGGATTAATCGGTATTTTGACCGCCCCTTTAATTCACGGCAATCTTGGGCATATCATTTCCAACACATTTCCGGCGCTGTTTCTTGGAACTACTTTATATTTCCTTTTTGACAAGATCGCTCAGAAAGTGTTTTTACAATGCTATTTTTTAACAGGTATTCTGGTTTGGCTTTTTGCCCGTTCCTCTTATCATGTAGGAGCAAGTGGATTGATTTATGGTCTGGCTTCTTTTTTAATATTTTTTGGGCTTTTCCGGGGTGATTTTAGGTCACTTTTGGTTTCGCTGTTGATTTTTGCCATTTACAGTGGCTTGTTTTATGGCGTTTTTCCTTCACATCCCAATGTCTCCTGGGAGTCTCACCTGTTTGGCGCCATAGTAGGTATTTACCTGGCAGCAAAATTTAGTAAGGTAAAAAAAGTAAATAGTTGATAGTCAAATAACCGGAGGCCGGGGATTTTATTCGTTTATAACAATCTTGTCAATCACGTCCCCTGGCCTGATCTGATCAATGATATCCAATCCATCTACAACTTTGCCAAAACAGGTATGTTTTCTATCCAGATGCTGTGTATTACTTCGGTTGTGACAAATAAAAAATTGCGACCCCCCAGTGTTTCTTCCTGCATGGGCCATGGATAAGACACCCCTGTCATGGTATTGGTTTTCACCGTTTAACTCGCAGTCAATGTGATACCCGGGACCACCCGCGCCTGTACCTTGCGGACACCCTCCCTGAATCACAAAGTTTGGAATTACCCGGTGGAAAGTAAGGCCGTCGTAAAATCCTTTTTTAGATAATGATACAAAATTTTCAACCGTTTTAGGTGCGTCATTTTCATAAAACGTTACTTTCATAACACCTTTACCGGTATGAATCTCGGCGGTTTTCATAGGTATTGCAAATGATTAAAGCTTGTTAAAATGGTAGTTTTTCATTGTCCCCCTCATCTTCCTGCATCCATTCAGGCTCTGAAATGGAGTCCATTGAGGTTGTATGTTGTGAGGCGACACCGTCCTGACCATCATCTCCAGGCTGTAACCGCCAGGCCTGCAGGCTGTTAAAATATTTAATTTCCCCTTTCGGGTCAGTCCACTTTCTTCCTTTCAGATTAAAGAATACATTAACCTCCTGCCCGACATTGAAACTGTTCAGCAGGTCGCATTTTTCCTGAATGAGTTCGAATTTTAAAAACTCAGGATATTGAGGATTCTCCGCATATTCCAGGATAAATTCCCTTTTGCGAAAGGTATTCGTAACGTCCTGCGTATCATATATTTCCAGTATTTTGCCTTTGATGTCCATAATATTAAATTAAAAATACAGCCAAACTATTGGCTGTAAATTTAATCAATTAGTTCATATTTTGAAGAGAAACTTTTAATACCTGCTGTAGAATCCCCGTATCCTCTGTGTCAATTGATTATAAATCGGGTCTGTAAAGGCAATAAATAATTCCTGGGGCGGGGGCGGAGGGATTTCCCTTTTTTTACAAATGGCCAGTTGTTCTTTATCAAGGGCCCGTTCATCACCGTTAAAATAACCCCATTCGGTATACCATACAAATTCGCTGGCAAAGTTTTCGCTAAACAATACTTTTTGACTATGGGCGTCTACCACCAGCATGTTCAATACCCCTGAAGAAATTACTTGTTTGCGAAAGGTGGTCAGTTTGGCCTTGACTTCGCCAAATACATCCACGACACTGTCTTTTTCAATTTTTAGTTCTCCTACCTTTACATTTTCCTTTACCAGGTTTTCGACCGTTTCCTTTACATGTGTTTGTCCAACCAGGAAATCCTGAAATTGGATTTTCATCAACTGATCCGGGTGCTCCAGATTTTCTACCTGAGCCTCCCGGGGTGAATAATACCTTACAAATTCATTGGTGTTGTAGGAGCTGAGGAACTCTTGCACTTTTTCCTGGAAAAAGTCTGCTGTGACCTTATAACGAAGCGATGGTACAGGTATCTGGTTGACCACCACTTTCAGCGTAGCGTAATATTTCGCCTCATCAATTTTATCGCGGGTGTCTTTAAATCCCGGTACAAACCGGTCAGCTTCCATAAAATCAAAGTAGGCCTGCTTGGCCCCTTCCCGCGTGTTGCTGTTTAATGCCAGTAATCCTGAAGTATAACTTTCCTCTGCCGCTTTGTTTTTTGACTCAACCAATTCACTGTAATAGCTTTTTGGATTGGGAATGATATTTAATGCCCCGGGAGATTTGCGGATGGCCTCATACATTTGGTTAATCTTTTCATAATTGTAAACCACGTTTCTCCATTTTTTGGGATCATTGGAGGCGATTAGATTTTTTGACTGATCCAGAAACCACGCCACCGACAGGGGATAACCACTTCTCAGCGTCTCCCGGGCCTTTTTTTGGTTGGGTTTACTTCTGAGCCTGTTGACAGCCTTCATGACCGCGTCATAGTAATTTCCCCTTTGCAACGATTTTTTGCCTGAGGAACAACCTGTAGACAATAATATGAAAGTCAGCAGTATGCCCGGATACAAGTATTTATTTGCCATGTTACAGATGGTTGTTGAAATAGGAGGCAATTTAATGCTAAACGCACAAGATGCCAGTTATTCTTACCCGATTTAATTGTTTATGTAAGCTTTTAATCCAAAAAGCTTAAAAAGAAGTTATCAAACGGGATAACCCTTCAATAACTTCATAGTATGTTTAAAATAATTCTACACCAAAAAATGTTTCTAAAACGCTCATTATCACCAGAATACTCAAGACGAGCGGACAAATTATCCGGATGCCGAGGTCAACATATTTTTCTGCAAAACTCCCTTTGAAATTTGGATAACCAGCTTCCAGCTCTCTGTTGAGATTTTCTTTTTTCCACACGTAAGCGGCAAACATCGTAATCAAAATTCCTCCTACCGGTAAAAATGTATCATTGGCTATATGACCGACAAATGTCATAAAATCTGTGGGCGATTCGGCACCTATATAGGTGATAAAATTAGTGAGTATTTTCGAATAGCCATTTGCCATCAATGAGGGGATACCAATGATAAATACAATAACAGCCACTAGCAAAACAGCTTTTTTCCTTTCTACCCTATGTTCATCAACGGCATAAGATACCGGCACCTCTAATAAAGAGACTGTACTTGTGAGTGCTGCAAAAGATAATAACAGGAAAAAGGCTCCGCCAATGATCACTCCGAGATGGCCGCCGAGGCTTTCGAATACCCCCGGCAGGGTGATGAATATGAGACCTGCCCCACCGTTGGTGTCAAGCCCCTGAGAGAATACAAAAGGAAACAACATAAGGCCTGCCAGAAATGCAATGCCGACATCTGCCAGTGTTATCAAAGCCGCAGAGGCGACGATGTTTTCGTTTTTGTCTACATAACTTCCGTAGGTGATAATGGCACCCATGCCAAGTGACAGCGAGAAGAAGGCTTGCCCAAGGGCACTTCGAATGGTTTTTAGATTAATTTCGGAAAAATCGGGTACCAGATAAAACTCTATACCCTTCATCGCATTGGGAAGTGTCATGGCGTAAATGACTAACCCTATAATCATGGCGATGAGCGTCGGCATAAGAATCTTTGCAGCTTTCTCAATACCACCGGATACCCCCCTGGAGACTATAAAAATGGTGAATAGCATAAAAACAATTGCGTAGCCACCCACGGTGGTGATATCCCTTGTGAATTCACCGAAGCGGGTGCCGATGTCGAAGTTCCCAAGGATCATTTCCACAAAATATCCAAATGCCCAACCGGCGACAACGTTGTAGTAAGAAAGGATCAGGGTTCCGCAAAGAATGCCTAATACACCTAATCCCCTCCATTTTCTATACCCCAAAGCGGTGTAGGCGCCTGCTGGATTCAATTGTGTCTTGCGACCAATGGCAATCTCCGTTACCATGACCGGAAATGCCAGAATAAAACAAAACAGAAGATACATGGCCACAAAGGCAGCGCCACCGCCCTGGCCGACTTCAAACGGAAACTTCCATATATTTCCTAGTCCCACTGCTGACCCTGCCGCTGCCAAAACAAATCCTAACCGGTTGGAAAAACCACCTCTTTGTGCCATATTTTTGAGTTTAATTTAGTTAAAAAATAATTTAATCGGATTTTGGATGGGGCCAGATGATAAATCATTCAGGATCTTGCGTGAATATTGGTTTAATGTTTGTCAAAAATAATTTCGAATATGGCAAAAAATATTTTGAATTTTAAGTGAAGTGATAATTTATTATGCAATATTGTAGACATTCCTTTCAAACCGGATATAAAAAAGCGGGAAATTTTCTAGCCGAAAACTTCCCGCCTAACCTTATAGAACCGTGATTTTATAAGGTTACAAAGGTCCGATAATAGATTTTCATCTGCCACTTAAGTAAAACCTAAGCAGTGCTCAAACTTTTGACAGATATAGACTTTAAAATCATTTTCCTTTCGGAATAGTTCTTTTAAAATCAGGATCTTATATCTTTCATTTGCCTTTTAAAGGTAGATTCGAAAAGACTTGAATCCCAATTTTTTAGCCATTTGTTTTGCACAATTTTCCCACAACCAAAAACCCCTGAATCACATAGAAATCACAGGTTTATCCCCGTAATTGGCATGTTTATCCACAACTTATCCACAATTACGCACTCATTTCCAAAGTTGATCCAAAGAGGAATTGTTTTCCCAAGCCAATTTGGTAGGATGCCTTTTTTAATATTAAAATAGCTTTGTTAGTTTTGAGTCCGGAATGAAAAGTTGCCTTTATGCAACCATCTATTTTACCATAAAAACTGCTGATAAAAATGAATAAAACCCTGGAAAGTGTAAGTGAATTTCATAAAACCTTCGGTGCCCCGGTGCTTGACACCCCACAAATCCCTGATGAAAGCCGGGTCAGGCTCAGGTTGGCACTTATCCTTGAAGAATTAAGTGAGTTAGCCGAGGCTTCGGGTGCAGCCGGGATTTTTAACGAAATGATGAAAAACAAAGTAGCCGCTTTTGAAGAAAAGGCAGAAGTAAAAGATACCGCCCAGGCACTTGACGCACTATGCGACCTGCAAGTGGTGCTGAATGGATCCACCTTGGAATATGGCCTTCAGGATATGTTTGACGAGGCCTTTGATGAAGTTCACCGGTCCAATATGAGTAAGGCCTGTGTCAACGAAGAAGACGGATTGGCTTCTGTCGACAAATATGAACAACAAGGCGTAAAAACCCTTCTGGAAAAAGTAAATGGAAAATACGTTATCTACAGGGCGGCTGACCATAAAATACTGAAAGGTATCAACTATTTCAGCCCTGAGATCACCAAATTTGTAAAGTAATCACACTACAAAACACACTGTGCCGGTTAACACTACCGGAAGCACAGGCGCCACACGCGCAACGTTTTCGCCCAAATTCTTTGTGCCTCTTTGTGTCTTGGTGGTTAATCATTTTTCACCACGGAGGCACAAAGATCACAAAGAGGCACAGAGGTTTTTGCCTTTTACTACTTTATCCGGTTAAATGAGACCCCTTCAAAATTTCGATACCTTTAACGACGTACACCAGCAGCGTGGTCTTCAAGGCTCATGACCTGTATAGACGCCAGGGAAATTATGCAATAAGCCGTAAAATAGTAAAACCCGTTCTCCAGTTGGGCGTGAATCCCCTCATTGGATTTGGTAGCCAGATAGGCCAAAAAAACGCCTACGATAAATACGTCTGCCATGGACCATTTGCCGATGGCGTAAACAAAACGGTACAAGTCCAATCTTCTTTTAATTTGTTTGAAAAACAACACAATCAATAAGATAATTGCTTTGAGCAGTGGTACAATAATGCTGAAGAACAGGATGAGTGCAGCGACGACTTCATTGTCTTCCTTGAACAGGGCCTCGATGGTTTCTACGATGTTTTGGGTTCTTTCGTAAAAGGTCATTTTTCCCACGAGGGGTAGCTCCGCACCAATTTCAAGGGTTAAAATAGGGTTGGTTAGCCCCGGGTACAAACAAATTAAAGAGATGATGATCAGGAAAAAAGAGATTTTATTTCTTACCGACATGTATAGCGATTAATCAAAACAAAAATCAAAGAAATAATATTTAGCATAATAAAGAAAGAAATCGGCTGTTAATTGGTGGAAAAGAGTATACCCAGGGAAATTTCTAATCCGGTGAAGTCAACTTCCGATCCGGGAAATGATTCGCTGATAGTGTCGATCCCCGAATTCCCGCTACCGCCGGTCAGCGTTCCTGAAAGATTTACCTCTGCCTGCCCCAGGTAATAATAACCACCCATGGAGATTCCGAAATTATTTTTGATATACAAAATATATTCGGCACCGAAATGAATACCGAAACCGATATTGTTGTCGGCATCAAAATTTGAATTCAACACTTCCCAACCTGTATAATCAAGCAAAGCACGGTCAAGGTTTCCCTCATTGATCTTTTGGTCGAAGTTAAAAAAACTAAATCCACCACCTTTGATTTGAAAAACATGATTTTCTACACCAAACTCGAGCACCAGCTCCAAGGGAACCAGGACAGTAAATGCCGGCCCAATCAGAGGTTTTTTGCTTTCAAATGGCAGTTCTTTCACATTTAATCCGCTCATCCTGTACAGGGTGATTCCGGTTTCCAATGACAGATAATCGGTCATATTAATTCCCACGCCTCTTAATGAAATGGGGCTGATGGGTGCTGAGAAATAGCCGTTTTCAGGGATAAAAAAAGAGGCCGAAACACCAATCTCCTGCGCCTTCAACCGGTGATTATAAAACAAACAACTTAAAATTAGCGATACCATAACAGCTTGGCCTGGCATACGGTTTTTTAATACCGGTTTCATATTCATTTATCATCTTTGCTTTGGTCAAAAAGTTAAGATGTTAAATATTGGGCGGTAAAGCAAGCTTTTAGGCTTTCATTAAAAACTTTTTAGTCAACCGGGCTTGCGGCAATTCCCCGATCAAGGTGGCAATCCGCTCTGCCGCAGGGGTTTTGAGCAGTGCTGCCCACTCTCCCGTAACCCTGCAATCATATACCTTTCCGGTTACCGGCTTTTGCCAGGAATTAAGCGTTCGAAGGTGATCCCGGTGAGGTTTACTGTCGGGTTGAATTAGCACGACATCACTGCCGTAAGACTGCCGGATATGGTTACGGCATCCCTACCAAAAGAAATACCGGAAATTAAAAAGATGCTCAGGTCTTTTATCCACACATTTCATTGCTGAAGGGCATTTTTTTATTCCCAAAACGGGAGAGTTTGACCAAAATCGGGCAACCGCCAGAGGGTTGTTTTTTATAAAATATACATATTTTGTATAAAAAATATTTAAAATGCTAATAATCAAATATTTATATTATAAAATATAAAGTAAAAAATCAATTTATAAAGTTCGAAAAGCGGAATTTAATAGTTAGTCTAAAAGCGACTTTGCCATGATGGTTTGGCTGATTCCCCTGGCTAAAAAGAAAATGATCAGGGCTAACCACAATCCATGATTATCATAATATTTGGTCAGGAAAAACTGGGCGGGAAGAAAGCAAATAACGGTGGCAATCAACATGGAATTTCTCATGGCCCTGGAGGCAGTTAACCCGATAAATACTCCATCCCAGATAAAAGGAACAGCCATCAACACCGGAGAGAAAACCATCCATGCGAGGTACTGTTTTGCCATTTTAAAAACGGGCTCCTGGTCGGTCATCATCTGTAAAATCGGGGTGCCAAAAACATAAAAAATACCGGTGAATATAAGACCGAGACCTACCCCCCAGATGAAACAAAACCGAATGGCCAGTTTTAGTTTTTTGTACATCCGGGCACCAAAATATTTTCCTGTAACCGACTCGGCAGCAAAGGCGAATCCGTCGATTCCGTAAGCGGCAATGGTGAAGAATTCCAGGAGTACAATGTTGGCGGCACCGACAGTAACACCGATGTTTCCGGATTGAATTTTGAAAAAAGCCAGGGCGAAAATCAGGCAAAGCGTTCGAATGATAATGTCCGTGTTTATCAGCAAAAAGGATTTAACGGCTTCCCGGTCGGCAATTGATTTCCACCTGAAGCAGGTGATGATTTTCCGGTGTTTTCTAAACAGTAAAAAACAACCGAGTACAAGGCCCGAATATTGTGCCACCACAGTACCAAGCGCTACACCTTCCGCTTTCATCCCAACATGTTCCACAAAATAAAAACTCCCCAATATGTTGATTGTGTTGATGACTATGGTCAGCACCATAGGTATTTTGGCATTTTGCATTCCCAAAAACCAACCGATGATCACATACATACTCAGGGTGGCCGGCGCGGCGTAGATGCGCACACGATAGTATAGTATCAGTGATTGCCGAACTTCCGGGGTAGTGTCAAATAAAACCAAACCCACTTGCAGTAAAAAGGACTGAAACAGGAAAAGCAATAAACCTGCGGCAAGGGCTATGAGCATGGCACGAAAAAATATATGGGAAGTTTCCTGAAAATCCCTGCTTCCAAATGCCTGCGCGGTAATACCTGTAGTACCCATTCGTAAAAACCCAAAGCCCCAATAAAGAAAGTTGAATAAGCTGGTGCCGAAGCCTACGGCCAGGATAAAATGAGCTGATTCAAGATGACCCATTAGCGCCACATCCACAACGCTAAGCAGGGGTACCGATAAATTGCTTACAATATTGGGTATGGCTAATTTTAAGATTTCTTTATTCAATGCTGCTATATTTTATTATCTTTAAATAAATAAAATCTTAATTAACAATGTCCTCTTCTTCTATCAGAATTTTAGCAGTGATTTTTTTGGCCTTTTGCCTTATCCCTGTTTTATCTATTGTTTTTTCTGTTGTAAGATCAGTGGTTGGAGGAATTTTTGCTGTTTTCTTTTCCTTATTCAGTGCGTTGGGTTCGGTATTCGGATTAAAACTCTTTTTGTTTATTTTGTTGATTGCCGTTGTGGCCTACCTGTTTCGCAAATTTTAATAGGGAATGACCCTTTCCACAGTATTTCGCTTGAGAAAGCCTTTAATGATTTGCTGTACTTCATGATTGTCTTCTTCAGGGCTGATGCATTTTTTTAATACTTCAATATTGTCATGCAGTTTAGTGTCACTGACATAGCCGTATCCCATGTATTTGCCCTTTTCGATTTTTATAACTGATCGCTCATTTTCTTCCCTGCCCTTGTCAATGATGAAAAAACTGAAGTGGTCGTATGCCATGGATTTTATAACTGCCATAGCCCTTGCATTATAATCTTCTTGTTGTCCTTTTTGGTGGCAATTTCCATTGCAATGCTGCATTAAATGCCTCATGCAGGGGCCACTTGTATAGTCCAGCCCGGTAAATTTCGGGCAGAGGTCGAATTCTTCGGTGACCCGGCTTAAAAATCCCTTGGCCTGATTTTGAGAGGTGAAAACAGCGAGCGGATGATTTTTACCGGATATTTTACCTGCTCTGAAGTGGATAAACCCGTCGATCAGAAAATCGGAAAATACACCATAATTAAATCCGGATTTAACCTGGGCTCGGTTGAAATAGGGCTTGTGGCGTTTGATTTCCGCAGATTCAAGTAACATCGATATGAGTTCGCTTCCGGTAATCACATATTCGATGAAGGTGATTTCATTCCGTAATTCGATGGCTTTCAGATGATCGAAATTGTTGAGATGCGCCCTGATCCTGGATTTTATATTTTTACTTTTTCCGACATAGATCAGTTCATGGTGTTCATTGAAAAAATAATACACACCGGTTTTGGTGGGTAAGGCATTGATCACCTCGGGTGACAGGTTTGAATTCAGATGTGATGGCAACAAGCCTGGTTTACCGCCATGGAAGATGATATTGCCCTGATCCCGTGCAAGCAGCATCTCAAAGAGTGTTACTGTTGCCATTGCATCCCCCTCAGCCCGGTGGCGGTGGCTGATCTCGATGCCCAATGCTTTGCAAAGCTTGCCCAGGCTATAGGAAGTTTTTCCCGGTATTAAAAGCCTGCTTAATTTGACCGTACATAACTTTGGCCGGTTAAAGTCATATCCCAGGCTTTTGAACTCTGAGCGTATAAAATTGTAATCAAAGCCCACGTTATGGGCCACAAACACAGCGTCTTTAGTAAGTGCTACAATCTTTTTAGCTACTTCGTAGAATTTAGGAGCATCGGCTACCATGGTATCATCGATACCGGTCAGTTCGGTAATGTAAAAGGGTATACGCCTTTCCGGATTAATTAAGGTTGAGTATGCTTCGATAACCGCTTTACCATCGTGTTTGAAAATCGCGATTTCAGTAATTTTATCCGACTTTGAATTACTGCCGGTCGTTTCAATATCTATGATAGTGAACATTACCTTCAAATTTATGAATTTTAGAAGGTAATTATAAAGGAGAATAAAAAAAAGACCGGCGCCCGGAATTGGACGCAATTTGCCTGTTCATATCACGATAGCGATATGTGAGATTAATATTTTATGCGGTTAGGCGGGGTTTAAACCTTGTTAATATCCTTTCGTTTTAAGACTTCATTCCAAATCTCATTCTCTTGTTTGATTTGGTTCATCACCCGATTATGAATTTGTACTTTTTTGAAATAGCTCCGGATCAATACAATGATCACCCCCACAAGCACTATAACAAATGCTCGCAGAATTAACATTCCGAACATACTAAAATTTATTTTTAAAGTTTACAATTTGGATTATTTGTTCAGCCTACCAATAAATGGCTGACAACCAACAATTTGTGGTTGGTACAGAGTGTAGGAGTTTTGATAAGGGCAAGATACTACAAACATTTTATTGAGCGTAGGCCAATCCTTTGATAAAGGAATTTGGGTAATGTATCCAATAAAAATGTAAATATTCTCATGTCAGATTGAAGAAAAGGAATAGAAACGATGTCCCAAAATGGGACTATAAACTGCCCAAAAAGCCTGTTTAACCACTTTTTTCTGAATTTTTCATGAAAATGGCAGTACCAACCAACCCGGGACGGTGGTTAAAGTTTTCAAATTTCAGATTACCTTTCCAATGTATCAAAATCCGCTTTGCCGGGCAAAACGAGGTCATAATCGGGGTGTAATAATTCAACCATCACATGAAAAGTTTTATTTCTTCAGACTTATTTTAACATTGTCATAGTACAAAATGGAGCAAGAAAGTATTGTGTGGATTGGCAAAACAGCAATTGGTCTTTGTTACGGAAAAATCACGTAGCGCTAAATACGGCCCTTAGGGACAAATAAAAATTGCAGCGTTGCAGGATGAAGTATCGAGAAGATAACGTAACACAAGGATCTCGGAAGTTATACCGGAAAGTTACCGACAGCAATTCCCGGTATAACCAAAGTCATTGGACTACCTTGCGGGTAGCTGTCATAGGATACTCATCACCATTGGCGTTGACCGAGCCTGTAAAAGTTTCACCTTCAAAAAGCCCTTTCACATCGATGGTGATACCTGGTCCGGCCAGGTATACACTGGCTGTTAATTGATTGTCAACGATGGTCAGGTTATCCATATTACCTTCGCCGAAGTTATCAGTAATCATTTTGCCGGAGAAGCCATCATCCACGGAGGTGATACTCATAGTACCCACAGCATCACCCATGGGTGTATCTTTCACAACGTAATTCCATGTGCCGGCCGGGGTATACTTGTTTTTGAGCGAAGCACAACCCACTGCCAAAAATAAGGTCAGTGCCAATACCAAATAGGGTTTGTAGTTTCTTTTCATGTTGAAAGGATTTTGTTGATATTTCAATAAGGTTAAAATAATAATTTTATTCCAATGTATAATCAACCACGACCGGAAAATGATCCGTAATAGTCATATTCCCTGATACCCGGTGGTTCAGTATGCTGATTTCTTTGTCGGCATATTGATGATCGATTCTCAAAAACGGGATTTTTCCATTGTAAGTCACACCGAAGCCGTTGCCGGCGATTTCAAAAGAATTGTTGAAATGTTGCTTAAAAGATTTGTAAACATAACTGTAAGGTGTTTCATTAAAATCTCCTGCTAAAATAATTTTATACGGACTTGCCAGTAAATGGTCTCTTAATAACGCAGCTTCGGCAGACTTCGCCCGGAACCCTGTTTTCATCTTGCCGATAAACCTTTTCACGGCATTGTTTGCTTCCGGCTGCCGGTGATTGATCAAACCCATAGAAAATAAATGGGCATTGTACACCCTGATTGTGTCGGTGACAATCGATAAATCCATGTAAATGGCAATTACTTCCTGGCTTTCATTTTCCACCGTACCTGATCGAATGAACGGAAATTTTGTAAAAATTGCCAAACCGGCTGTTTCAAGTCGGTCATCTTTCCCGCGGGTTTTATAAAATAAATGCCGGTAACCGGTGTTCAGAAGTTTTGATTTGGTGTCAAACACTTTTATGGTAGGATAACTGCAATACTCCTGAATACATAGTATATCAGGACTTTCTTTGATTAAATAACCGGTAATACTTTCAAATGTCTCTTTGTCCTTCGGGCCCTTTTTGGGATAGGGATTGAAGCAATTTACATTGTAACTCATCACTGAGAATTGATTATGAACCGGAGGGTTTACCTGGCTCAGGGAGTAGCTGGCCCGGATATTTCCCAGCCCCAGCATAATAGTAAACAGCGAAACCAGCAACCTCATGCTTCCCCTTATGATCCATAAAAGCAGGAAAACAAAATTCAGTGCCATAAAAACAGGAATACCGTAAGCCAAAAAGCCAGGAAACCAGCATCGATATGGCGAAATATAAGCGGATAAATAAGCCATTCCGGTCAAAATGGCAATCACAATGTTAAACTTAAATACCAGATTCAAAATAATTTGAGAAAACAACGATTAAAGGATACAAGTATCGAATAATTAGAAAATTACACTTAAAATAACAGCACAGTCCTTATTTGTCTGAATTTTTAATATTTTTTGCGAAAGCTTACATACTGATTATTTAAAAAAGATCTAAAATAAAGCGCTTTGAATCTTTTAATGAATTATATTGGCATATTTTATGCTATTTTTTAGTGATAAATCTTGCGGGACTTTATGATTAAAACGACTATGATAACAAGGCAGTGCCGATCCCTGGGTTTTGTGATACTTATGATCCTCGCAGGTTGTGGTGCGTATGAGGAGCCTGTATTTGATAAAATCAATGAATTGCAAGTGCACCGTATCACCGGGGACTACATTACCCTGAAAGGTAAGGCGTTATTTAAAAACCCGAACGAGTTAAATTATAAGGTTAAAAATATTAATGTTGAAGTAATTTATAAAGAGAAAAACATTGCCAGCATCACTAATACCACCAAAACCAGGGTGGTAGCCAAACAGGAGTTCGAGATACCATTTACGGTCGAGGTTCCTGCCGGGGAGTTTAAAAGGAATATGTTATCGGATCTGGTGGGGTTTTTGAATGGGAAAAAAGTGAGCCTGAATTTTAATGGTAATTTAACGGTGTCTAAATTTGGCATCAATAAAAAAGTGCCGATCGACTACAGTAAAACGCTTAAGTTAAAATTATGATAATGCGCTAAAATAGCCGTTAAACTTACCAGCACCATTGTTAGTCCTATTTGGGCTTTTAAAAGACGTCGGTATTCACTAATTTTCAAAATTAGTAAAACAGATGGTTGAGGTCTACGTTAATTAATTGAAAAGAATAAGTGGAAAATGAGATTTAAACTAAGTATAATCCTTCCTGCGTTTGCATTTTTTGTCCTGTTTAGTTCATATAAACCCAAAGATGCACCGGTAGATAAAAACGAAGTATTGTTAAAGCTGATTATGCAGAGCCTCAATCAGGGGCACTACCAGTCGCAGATTATCGACAATAATTTCTCCTCCAAAGTATTTAATCACTATCTGGAGCAGATTGACGGCAGTAAGAAGTATTTGACAGGTGACGATATAAAAAAACTAAGCAAATTCAAAACAGAAATCGACGAGCAGATTAATGAAGGCTCGTATGAGTTTTTTAAGCTGTCGGAGGAACTCATGGGGCAGCGCATCCGCGAAGCCGGGGAATATGCTGATGAAATCCTGAACAAACCGTTCGATTTTTCTGTCGATGAATACGTTGAATTTGATACTGAAAAAAGGGACTATCCACAAAATGAGCGTGAAGCGAAAGAAGTATGGCGTAAATTTTTAAAATACCGTACTTTGTTTATACTCAACAATCTTATTGCCGAAGAAGACGAGAAGGTTAAGGAAGATAAAAACTATAAGAAAACTTCTTTTACCGAATTAGAGAAAAAAGCCAGGGAGAGCGTGAGGAAAAGTCAGAAGGAGCAACAAAATGGTATGGCAAAGATCGATGAAAGCGACTGGCTGTCTATCTACCTGAATTCAATCACCACTATATATGATCCCCATACGGCCTATTTTCCACCACGGGATAAAGAAAATTTTGATATTGCCATGTCCGGACAGCTCGAAGGTATCGGAGCACGTTTAACCAGTAAAGATGGATTTATCGTGGTCGCGGAAATCGTGCCGGGAAGTGCCTGCTGGAGGCAGGGGCAGCTCAAGGTAGGCGATAAAATTCTGAAGGTAGGACAGGGTGATGAAGAGCCGATCAATGTAACGGACATGAGGACCGATCATGCCGTCAAATATATTCGCGGTAAGAAAGGTACGGAGGTGAGATTGACGGTTAAGCAGAAAGACGGAAATGTAATTACCATTCCGATTATCAGGGATATCGTGATTTTGGAAGAAACCTACACGAAATCCGCTGTTATCAATAACAAAGGTTACATCAACCTGCCTAAATTTTACGCGGACTTTACAGGAAACGGCGGGAGAGATTGCAGCGACGATGTAAAAAATGAAATACAGAAGCTTAAGGCAGAAGGCGTGGAAGGGATCATACTGGATCTGAGAAACAATGGCGGCGGATCCTTGCAGGATGTAGTGGAAATGGCTGGTCTGTTTATCAAAGAAGGTCCTATCGTACAGGTTAAAGCGAAAGTCGGAAAACCGAGGGTGTATTCGGATACCGATGAAAATGTTTATTACAACGGGCCATTGGTAGTGATGGTCAACACCTACAGCGCCTCTGCTTCTGAGATTCTGGCTGCAGCCATGCAGGATTACGGCCGGGCGGTAATCGTCGGTGGCAGTCCCACTACATTTGGTAAAGGCACTGTGCAACGCGCTTTTGACCTGGATGGTTTTGTGTCTGAGGCCTACGATGAAATCAAACCACTTGGCGCCTTGAAATTAACGTTGCAGAAGTTTTACAGAATTGATGGCGGTACCACCCAATTGAAGGGGGTAACGCCTGACATTATTCTGCCCGATACATGGTCTTATCTGAATGTGGGTGAAAAAGACCAGGAATTTCCAATTCCATGGGATGAGATTGGTCCTTTACAATATAATGAATGGGAAAACTCAATCCGTCCACAGCTAAAAGATATCCGGCAAAAGAGTGCGGAAAGGATTAGGAGCAACGAAATTTTCGGATTGATTGATGAAAATGCCAAAAGGTATAAGATCCAGGAAGAGGACACGAAGTATCCGTTATCTTTTGATGCGTACCAGGCAAAAATGGTCCGGCTCAATGATGAATCCCGTAAGTACGACGATCTGCTAAGCAAACAGGGTAATATGGAGGTGGCATTTTTGAAGGTGGATTTGCCCAAAATAAACGGAGATGAGGTAACCAAAGAAAAAATGAAACGGTGGAAAAGCTCCCTGGAGAAAGATGTTTACATTAATGAAGCTATTGCCATTTTGGATGATATAAATTAGTTGTAAAAAAGCACTCACACAAAAGTCTGCCTGATGGTAGACTTTTTTATTATATTAGTCCCTGAAGTAGCCCCATAAACATGCCCTATAAATTATTGACCATATTACTCCTGGCTGGTTCACCACTTGTTGCCAAGACCTATTATGTGAGTCCCGAAGGCAAGTTGGTTAATAAAGGAACCCGGGAAAGCCCTCTGCCATTTGAATATTTCGAGCGACCTAAAAACCATGCAGGAGATACTTTTCTGGTGATGGAGGGGCAATATCCGGGGCATTGGATTACGCGCATCTATGGGGAAAAGAACAGACCGGTTATCATTAAATCCGAGCATTGGCTGGGCGCAGACCTCATTGGTGTGCAGGAAAAAAGAGAAAACACCCGTAAAATATTACAGATCAAGGGTAGCTATTCCTGGTTCATAGATTTTGAGATCTATGATACGGAAGCTTTTAACAGGATCAGTAATTCCGGTGAAGCGTTCTTTTGTTCTGATGGCGTACATTTAATGGGTACGGAAAGTAAGGTCATCAACTGTGTGGCACATGATGTGCTGATCGGGTTTTCAACCTGGGCTTCATCTGTTGCAGGAGAAATTTACGGATGCCTGGCTTATAATATTGGCTGGAACAACCTGAAATCTTCCAGAAAAAGTAAAGGGCATGGGCACGGTTACTACGTTCAGAATAAAGCCAATCAGGATACTTACAAAAAAATGGTGTTGAACATCGTCTGGGGTACGGCCAGTGAAGGTTTCCATGCTTACACGCAAAAAGGAAATATTGAAAATTTTCACCTTGAGAACAACCTGGCCTATAATCTGATTGGTTATAACCAGAACAGAACGCCAGGCAGGGGATTTATCCTCGGGGGCTACCAACCTGTTTCAGGATTAAGGTTCATTAACAACCACGCTTATAAAGTCGCTGTGCAGCTTGGCTACGGGGCGAATTATCCGATAATATCCAAAAATGTGGTTTTCGATAATAATTATCTTGTCGGTAGCAACATTGGCCTATACCATCTGGCCGAGGTGAAAAGTTTTACCAATAATTTTATAGTCACCCGCGATCCGATGCTTACCGCGGTACAGGCCTTGGGCAAATCTGAAAGAACCTGGCAATGGCCATTTAAGGATAATAAAATATATGTGAGCAATTCAACAGCTACCAGCCATCCCAGAATCGGTATGCAGGAACTCACCGTCGGTGGCACCAAGTATATTTCGTTGACACAAAGTGAATGGAAAAACAATACAAATCAGGTAATCAGGACAACCCCAGCCTCTGAGGCCTTTTTATACCAGAACAAATATGACCCCGACCGCGCCCTGGTTTTTATCTACAACTTTAAGGAGATGGATAGTTTTCCGGTTGAGATGGGAAAATTCCTGCAAAACGGGGAAAAATTTGAAGTACGGGATATTGAAAATATTCATAAGGTAGTCCATGAAGGCATTTATCAGGACCAACCCGTTAATTTTACAATGAATCTAACAGAGCTGGCCCCGATCCATGGTAATCTGCCCCGCGAGCATGCCAAACATTCAGACAAGGGTTTTAATGCGTTTTTGATAAGAAAAATCAATTAGATACAGCATGCCTGAAGACCGGGGCACTTTGTTAAATCTATGATTTTATTTGATACCTTTGATTTATGCTATAATTTTGCTTAATAGCATTGGCATCATGAAAAGAACTCAGTATCTGGTCGGTATTTTAGTGCTGGTAATAATAATTACCTTCCCGGGCTGCGATATGGACTACTCGCAAAGCAAAATGCCGAAACGTCCTGAAATCGATGAGAACTTTTATAAACTGAGTATTGAAGCCATCAACCAGTCTATTGAAAAATCACCTTTCAACGCTGAAGCTTATTATAAAAAAGCCAGGTTATTAAATAATCTGAAAAATTATAAAAGTGCCAGAATTAATATTGAAAAGGCCATAAGCCTGGATCAAGGCAACGCGGACTATTGTTTTTTTTTAGCTGAAAACCAGTTTAAGAACGGGGAATTTAAAGCCAGCCTGGAGGCTGCCCTCAAAGCAGAAAGCATGGGGGTCGATACGCCAGCCCTGAATCATTTATTGGCCAATCTTTACCTTCGTCAGAGACAATTGGTGAAGGCGATTGCTTACAATTCCAGGGCCCTTTATGCAGATAAAAGCGGACTCAATTATTTTCAAAGAGGGGAAATATTGCTGGCGGACCGGGATACCACAGCCGCGATCCGTCAGTTTCGAACAAGTCTTGAGCTCGACACTACCCATGGTGCTGCGTACGATCATCTTACCAAGTTATACATAGCCATCAAAAATGCAGACAGCGCGCAGTTGTATTTAGATAAACATCGGGCTTTGGATCCCGCAAACCTGAAAATATGGTTTGACCAGGGAATTTTATACAGGTTAAGAAAACAAGATGACAGTGCCAAAATGATCTATCGGTCCATTATCAGGGAAGATAGCCTGGCGGCCCGGTCTATGGTGAAAATGAGTGAATTGCATTTTGACAATTACCGGAATGACTCTGCCACATACTATGCGGAAAAAGCCCTGAGCATAAGAGAAAACCTGAAAGGCGCTATGTTGATGCAAGGTAAGATATTGGGCAGGAGACGTTATTTCGGCTGGGCAAGGAAAAAGTTTGAAGAAATACTTGCCATAGACTCCACCTATCAACCGGCAAAAGCCGCTTTGATTCAGTTGGGCAGAAGGCAAAATTATTTTAGAAGGCTGGAAAGGCAAAGAGAAGAAAATCAACAAATCGAAATACTAAAACCGAAGAAAATAAAACCGGAATAAAAATAGAATGAGTCAAGTAGATATAGAGAAGGTAAAAATTACTTTACCGGATGGATCGGTCAGGGAATATCCGAAGGGAATAACTGCCATGGACATCGCCTTGGGAATCAGCGAGGGTTTGGCCAGGAATGTACTTTCTGCAAAAATCAATGGTGAAGTTTGGGATTTGTCACGTGAAATCCCTGCAGATGCAACAGTGCAGTTACTTACCTGGAACGACAAGGAGGGAAAGGCCACTTTTTGGCATTCATCCGCCCATTTGATGGCCGAAGCCCTTGAATATTTATATCCGGGCATAAAATTTGGCATTGGGCCTCCCATTGATCAGGGGTTTTATTATGACGTGGACTTTGGTGATATGGAGTTTAGTGGCGAAAAGCTTGGGGAAATTGAAGATAAAATGATAGAACTGGCCCGGGAAAAAAATGAATATTACAGGCAAGGTATCAGCAAACAGGAAGCCTTACAGTATTTCAAGGAAAAAGGGGATGAATACAAATTAGCGTTGATTGAAGATTTGGAAGATGGATCCATCACATTTTACAGACAAGGAAACTTCACAGATTTGTGCAAAGGTCCTCATATTCCCCATACCGGTTTTATCAAGGCTGTGAAACTAACCAATGTAGCCGGCGCTTATTGGCGTGGTGATGAAAAAAACAAACAGCTCACCCGGATTTATGGTATTACTTTTCCAAAGCAAAAGGAACTCAAAGAATATCTTCACCTTGTGGAAGAGGCCAAAAAAAGAGACCACAGAAAACTGGGAAAAGAACTGGAGCTTTTCGCTTTTTCTGAAAAGGTAGGGATGGGTTTGCCGCTTTGGCTTCCCAAAGGGGCTGTGTTGCGTGAACGGTTGGAAAACTTTTTAAAAAAGGCACAACAAAAAGCAGGATATCAGCCGGTAGTTTCGCCCCATATTGGCGGTAAAGATCTTTATGTCACCTCAGGTCATTACGAAAAATACGGCCAGGACTCCTTTCAACCCATTCATACTCCCAATGAAAATGAGGAGTTTTTGTTGAAACCGATGAATTGTCCGCATCATTGTGAGATTTACAAGGTAAGGCCAAGGTCATACAAAGAGCTGCCAATCAGGTTGGCTGAGTTTGGAACAGTCTATCGCTACGAACAGAGCGGCGAGCTGCACGGGTTGACCAGGGTAAGGGGGTTTACCCAGGACGATGCGCATATCTTCTGCCGGCCCGATCAGGTCAAAGAAGAATTTAAAAAAGTGATTGACCTGGTTTTATACGTTTTCAGATCCCTGAGTTTTGAAGACTTTACTACCCAGATTTCACTGCGCGACCCCAATGATAAATCCAAATACATAGGTGAGGACAGTGCTTGGGAACAGGCAGAGAAAGACATTCAGGAAGCGGCGGCGGAGAAGGGACTCGATACCATTACAGAATTGGGAGAAGCAGCTTTTTATGGCCCCAAGCTGGATTTTATGGTGAAAGATGCTTTGGGAAGAAGCTGGCAACTGGGCACCATACAGGTTGATTACCAGCTTCCCGAAAGGTTCCAACTGGAATATATAGGAGCCGATAACCAGAGGCACAGGCCGGTGATGATACACCGGGCGCCGTTTGGCTCTATGGAGAGATTTGTGGCTGTCTTGATAGAGCATTGCGCAGGGAACTTTCCATTGTGGTTATCTCCCGAGCAGGTCGCTGTGCTCCCTATTTCTGAAAAATACGCCAACTATGCCCAGCAGGTTTTTGAAGCATTGGAACAACATGACATCACAGGTTTCATTGATCACCGGGACGAAAAAATCGGAAGAAAAATCAGGGATGCTGAAATTAAAAAAGTTCCATTTATGTTGATCGTAGGTGAGAAAGAACAGGAAGAAAACAAGGTTTCAGTAAGAAAACATGGCGAAGGGGATCAGGGCAGCTTTTTGTTAAAGGAGTTTATGAACCATTTCAACGAACAGGTAGAAAATCAAACCCGTGTTAAAGCCGGATAATTGGCAGATGACACTGAAAATAAACGGATTTTAAGCATAAATAAAGCCTTTTCGGGAAGACCGTTTTACGCGTAAAAAACGAATAGGTTTTTTGTTTATTCAAAATATTAACGATATTTGCGGTTCGAATTTTTTAACAAAACAAGGAGGTAAAAATTAGCAAACAAAGAAGAAGGTTCCAGCCACGGGGCAGAGTTGAGGAACCTTACAAAGTGAATAAAAGAATAACAGCGCCAGAGGTGAGGGTGGTCGGTGAAAATATTGAAAGTGGAGTTTATTCAATAGAAAGGGCGCTTCAATTAGCTCAGGAAGAAGGACTTGATTTGGTTGAAATATCAGCAAAGGCTGTACCACCGGTTTGTAAAATCATAGATTATTCCAAATTCAAGTATGAACAAAAGAAAAAGCAAAAAGAAATTAAGGCCAGGGCCCATAAAACGGTGGTAAAAGAAATAAGGTTTGGCCCTAATACTGAAGAACACGATTTCAATTTTAAGGTAAAACATGCCATTAATTTCTTGAAAGATGGAGCAAAAGTAAAAGCTTATGTTCATTTTGTAGGTAGAACCATCGTCTTTAAAGAAAGGGGAGAGATTCTTCTGCTAAAGTTTGCGCAGGCATTGGAAGACTATGCGAAAGTCGACCAAATGCCAAAACTGGAAGGGAAAAGAATGTTTTTGTTCCTTTCTCCGAAAAAGTAATTAAAATGGATCAATAGATATTAATTAATCATATAATTAAAATGCCTAAAGTAAAGACCAAATCGGGAGCTAAGAAGCGGTTTAAATTGACAGGAACAGGCAAAATTAAGAGAAAACACGCTTTTAAGAGCCACATTCTGACAAAAAAGGAAACCAAGCAGAAGAGAAATCTGACCCATGCTACCTTAGTTCACAAGGCCGATGAAAAAAGGATCAAGGATATGTTAAATATCTGATCTGCACAAAGATTATTAAATAGGTTTAGTTGATGTTTCACCAGACCTTTGGCTTTTAAGTCTTAATGCTTCAATCGATTGAGCGCCAACGGTCAAAAAATTAAAAATTATGCCAAGATCAGTAAATTCGGTAGCCTCTAGGGCAAGACGGAAAAGAATATTGAAATTCGCCAAAGGTTATTGGGGAAGAAGAAGTAACGTATGGACCGTAGCTAAAAATGCCGTTGAAAAAGGCTGGACTTATGCCTATCGCGACCGGAAAGCAAAAAAACGGGATTTTAGAAAACTATGGATTCAGCGAATCAATGCCGGTACCCGGCAGTACGGGATGTCTTATTCCCAGTTTATGGGCAACCTCAAAAAAGCCCATATTGAATTAAACAGAAAGGTGCTGGCAGACCTCGCCATGAATCACCCTGAGGCCTTCAAAGCCATCGTCGATAAGGTTAAATAACCTGCTGAAAATAATATTTCAACAAAAAAGCCCGGTCCAAAAGTGAGTTTGGCCGGGCTTTTTTATTGAATTCCTGTATTTCATGCAATCTGCCCAAATTAGTTACCCGGGCTCCGGACAAAAAAGTATTCATACCCAGTTGAAATACAAGTTACACGAACTTGTCGGAAAAATTGATTTTTAGTACGATTCCAAGAAAAAGTTGTCATATTGAAAATAATAATGTAACATTTTGAAGGTAAAATTTGCAAATGAAATGCTTAATCTATAAGTTTAATGGGATTAGGAGTAATAGCTGGTAGGGAAGAACACTTCTCCCTTATTCCCGATTAAATTACATTGGCAATAGATGTCGCTTTTTGAAATTTTAAGTTTTTTATAAAATTCGGAAATTGTCCGCTTAAACGTTTACTATTATGATTGGAACTCTATCTGCATTAGTTCTTGGTGCCTTTATCGTTTCCGGAGGCATAGGTTATGTAATCTGCAATTACATCGACAGGTTGTTTAAAGAATAAATTAGACATTTTTACTTTAAGCTTCTTCAAGCAAAATACTAGCTATTCACTTCAGACGACTTCAATCCCTCGAATTTCGTAAGCTGGGCTATTTCCTTTAGGCTAATTATTTATTCGAAAGATGAAAGTATTAAGCGTCTTGTTGGCCATAATGCTTATTTCTACCTTTAGCATAGGTAGCCTCATTTTCTTTCTGAAAATACTTTTCAGAAGGGAACGGCAAAAACTAAATTGACTCACCGTTTTCACACAACTTCTTGTTGTTTCTCCTTTTGATATGCCTAACGCTTCGTATATCTTTCGTTGGCATGTAATCTTGTATTGCCAGCGCTAATCCGGTTAACAGGCTAGGGGAAGATTAATTTTAATCATTTGTACTATTTCTATAAGTGCTTCTGCATCAGGCTCCCATCTTCTATTTTTAAGAATTTACCCTGAAATACAAGAAACCGCTCAAAACGGGAGTTAAGAGCGGTCTTGTGTAACAACCAGCTATGGAAAGAATGTGTGTTAATATATACTACACGGTCAACATAGGTAACCGGAATATGTAAATATTTTGAGCTTAGGCAAACGATTTCAGCCATCACATCCGCCTGATTCTTTATATTTTAGCTTTAAACTAATTGATGTAAAGTGTTGACAAGTAGAAAATTAATTGAGACCATAAAGCATCCGTAAAAATGGAAGAAAAAAAGAAAAAAAATCGTTTTTATGCGATGCCTGGCGGACTGGATGACTATTGATTTAGGTGGGAGCATTAAAAATGGCTGTTAGAGCGCAAAATCATTGAATAGCCAGGAGGTTTTTAATGAGCCTGGATCCGTTGTAAGGGTATTTTGACTGCGTAAAAGTTGTGTCTTATGAATATTTTCCATAATATTCGGCAACTCACCAGGCTATCAAAAAGAAGGAGATAACTTAAACTTCCTAATAAGCAATGGTTGAAGAGTAAAACAAAGCCCTTAATCACTAACAATCATCTGATTTGTTTTTTACGGCAATACATACAAAAAAAAGCAGGGATTTATCCGGAGACGTCGTTTCAGGGCAAACTCTATGGAGTGCGTTTAAAGAGGGAGATGAAGAAGCTTACGCCAGGATTTATGAGGATCATTTTGACGCTTTGTATGATTACTGTGAAAAAATCACCAGAAAATCTGACCTTATTGAAGATTGTATTCATGACCTCTTTACAAGTCTTTGGAAAAACAAAGAAAACCTGGTAGTCCCCCAATCTATCAGGGCTTATCTTTTATCGGCCATCAGAAGAATTATTTTTCGAAAAATAAAAAAGGAAAGGAAGTACACACACCTGACCAATTTTTGTTTTTTTGAAGAAGCTTTGTTTGAAAGTAGCAGGGAAGATAAGATTATTAATAAACAAATAAAGGCGTATAATCACCAGAGCTTGATAAAAGCTTTAAAACAGCTCACCAACAGGCAAAAAGAAGCCATTCATTTGCGTTTTTACCACAACCTCGACTATGCCGATGTAGCTTCGGTCATGAACATCACGCTGGAGGCTGTATATAATCACATTTCCAAGGGCATCGGAAAGTTGAAAGAAACATTGAAGCACTTGGCCATACCCTGATTTTTGCGTCGGTCGGTCTTGTTTAAGGCACGGGCAGGATTTGTCTGTTTCACAACTTATTTTATAGCATAGCACAAGCGAGAAGGTCAACGGCAGGATGGTGAGAAAGATTTTTCAAAAAAACATGAAATAAAATGATGAGGTTTCGCGGGTCACTGTCCCTATAAGGAAAAACAAAGGGGTGCGATACAAAAACTTTGATATAGAAGATTTTGTCAATGACGATAAATTTCGGGAATGGGTACTGAGCCCGCATCCTGAGATCAACTATTTTTGGGAGAAGTGGTTGCTTCAAAACCCGGAAAAAGATGAAGTTATCAACCAGGCCAGGGAAATTGTGCTGGCTGTGGGTTTTCAACCACCACAAAACCGGGAAAGGGTTAAAAAGAAGCTCTGGGAAAAAATCAAAGAAAGCAATACAGCCATTGATCGGCAAAAAGGGGGGGTAGGGGCCGGAAAGGTACAGCCTATGTACCGGCATAAGGTCAACCAGCGTGAATATTCCTACAAAAAACGGCAGAAAGTCTATTTATCGATAGCCGCGGGCATTACGCTGCTCGCTGTCGCAATCGGCCTTCAAATGTATAATTCGGACTTCAATAAGCAAAAGTCGGATGACTTGGTTACAAAATCCAATCCACGTGGTCAAAAATCCGAGTTGCGCCTGCCCGATGGCTCGATGGTTTATTTAAATGCTGAAAGCAATGTGCGTTATGCAGAAAACTTTCAACCGGGGAAAAGGGAAATATTTTTAGAAGGAGAAGCCTTTTTCGAAGTGAAAAAAGATATATCGAGCCCTTTCACGGTAATTACGGGCAGTTTGGCCACCACTGCAGTAGGTACCTCTTTCAATATTCAGGCATACAAAAACGAGCCGCAAATTAGCGTGGCCCTGATCTCAGGCAAAGTGATGGTTGATGATTTGGCTACCAAAAACAGCCTGATGCTCGATCCTGGTCAGGGAGTAGTACTGGAGAAGGAGACGGGGAAAATAACAAGCAATGAAATTGATATAGCACAAACGCTGTTTTGGAAAAACAGGACGATCTATTTTGAAAATACTGATTTTCCGGAGGCGATCCAATATCTGGAAAGATGGTTCGGCGTCACCATCACACTCAATAACTATCCCCGGCAATTGCTTACATGTTCCGGAAAGTTTGAAAACGAAAGCCTGGAGAATGTCTTAAAAGCTTTGGGGTTCGCGCTCAACTTCGAATACGAGATTAACAAGGAAAAAGTCAACATAATGTTCAAGTCAAATTAACAGGCCTATGATGTAAATTCTAACCAAAAAAAGAACTACCGGGGCATGTAAACCCCGGTAATGTGGGTCCTATTCATCAAGGCATGCTTCCATCGCCAAATGAACAGACATGACTATGAATAGGGCTGAGAATAAAAGTTTAACTATGTAAACCTTACAAATATATGAAATCTAAAATTATACCCATTGTTTGGATGGTGCTTAGACATACCTTTCATATTATTCTGATTATTAACCTAAGTTTAAGTACACTACTAGCAAATGTTGGTAAAGCGCAGGTTAAAAGTCTCGATGAAATACCAGTAAGTTTAAGTTTAGGTAATGTAACCGTTAAGCGGGCACTTAAAACGATTGAGGCAAAAACCGGGTTTGTGTTCACCTATAGTAAAGAAAAGGTAATTGAGAAGAGGAGAGTTAATCTCAGCCCGCATAAAAACACGTTGGCAAAATTGTTATTGGATATTTCCCGACAGGCAAACCTTAAATTTTACCGCGTTAATAACACAATTAGTGTACAACAACTAGCCATAAAACCGCTCTCGGAAGACCGGCTGGTGGAAGTTTTTGAAAAAACTATTTCCGGCCATGTCACCGATGATAACGGTGAGTCGTTGCCAGGTGTTAATGTAGTGGTCAAAGGGACGGGCATTGGCACGATTACCGATTCCAATGGTGATTATGTTTTCAATGTGCCCGATGATGCCACCACCATAACATTTTCGTTTGTCGGCTATTTGACCGAGGAGATAGAAATAGGTCAGAGAACCGTCATTAACGTCAGTCTCGTTCCGGATATTTCCACCCTCTCAGAGGTAGTTGTGATTGGATATGGCTCGGTAGAGAAAAAAGATCTTACAGGTTCCGTATCATCCATCGCAGCCGAAGATATCAATAACATGCCGTCGCCGAGAGTTGACCAGATCATTCAGGGCAGGGCACCGGGCGTGTTGGTTACTGCCAACAACGGTGCTCCGGGGGCGCGGGCTTCGATCAGAATTCGTGGAGGTAACTCTATAAATGCCGATAATGAGCCATTATTTGTCATTGACGGATTTATTGTGGGTACAGACTTTAATTTGAATAACATTAACGTCAACGATATCGAGTCCATCGAGGTGCTAAAAGACGCCACTGCCATATCAATTTACGGCACCAGAGGGGCCAATGGCGTAGTGCTCGTTACCACGAAGTCAGGTGCAACAACACCCACCGGAATACCGGAAATATCCCTGAACATGTATACTGGCATCCAGCAACTGGCTAGAAAAATAGATTATCTCAATGGTCCGGAAAGGGCAGCATTTGGGAGTGAACTGGCTGCATTCAGTGGTGAAGCCGACCCCTTTACCGACCCTTCTGAAATCGGGGACACGGACTGGCAGGATCAGATTACCGAAACAGGCACCATTAATAATGTTGACCTCTCTTTTACCGGAAGGACAGAAAAGATGAATTACTATGTTTCTGCCAACATTTTTGACCAGCGGGGCATCATAAGAGAAACAGGCATCAGGCGATACAACCTGCGCACCAATATGGATCTGAATATTTCGGAAAAGCTTAAATTTGGACTGCGGCTCAATGGCTCCTTTGTTAAAAATGACAATAACCTTGTCGCCTTGTGGGGTATGAGAGAGGTATTGACGGCCTTTCCCATATATAATGAAGACGGATCTTTCTATGACGAGAATCCGGTAACCGGAGGGGTACTAAGAAATCCCGAAGCAGACCTTCAGCTAAGGACCAATTTCACGAACCGGACCAACATCTTGTCCACTGCCTACTTTGAATACGAACCTATTGATGGCCTTATCATCAAGTCCAGCATTGGTCCGCAACTCAATTGGACAAAACAAAACATATTTGATTCCGGCAGCCTGCCTACCCGGGCCAACGCGCAACAGGGAGGAAGGGCCAGAATTGTCAACAACTATTTTTACAACATCCTGCAGGAAAATACGGTGTCATACCGTACGGAATTCAACGCAGATCACAAAATGGACGTTGTGGCAGGTTTTACATGGCAATTGGAAAGGAACGAAAGCTTTGCTTCCGAAACAGCCGGACTTACCGTAGATGCGCTGGGCTTCGATGCGATCGAACTGGGTGATCCGCTCACTTATGAGATCGAGTCGGGTTTTTCAGGGGCCACACAAATTGTATCCTGGTTGGGAAGGGTCAACTATACCTTTAAAGACAAATACCTGTTTACAGCGGCAGGCCGGGTAGATGGTGCTTCAGTCTACTCAGGTTCCAATAACACTTATTCGTTTTTTCCGTCTGCCGCTTTTGCCTGGCGGATGATAGATGAACCATTCATCAGGGATCTGGGCATATTTGATAATCTGAAATTGAGGGCCAGTTATGGTAGTGCCGGAAAAGAGTCCATTCCGCCTTATCGTACACTGGCGGTTTTGGATAGTGACCGGTCAAATACTGACAAGGTGATGATTTTTAATGACAACCAGGTAGTTTCAATATTCAGGGGAAGGCCGGAAAACCCGGGACTGACCTGGGAAACCACTAACCAGTTTGATATAGGTCTGGAAATGGGATTTTTTGAAGGCAGGTTGAATTTAGAAATGGACTATTACCATAAAAAAACCAGGGATCTCTTGTTGGAAAGACAAATAGCGAGGTCAACAGGCTTTTCAACCAAGTTGGAAAATATAGGTTCGATCCGGAATCAGGGATTGGAACTGATGATCAACAGTGTCAACATAAGCAAGAACAGTTTCAGATGGGAGACAACTTTGACTGTAGCCGGTAACCGGAGCAAGGTGCTCGATCTTGGAGGGGTGGAGGAGATTGTGGTTTACAATCTTGAACAGGGGGGACCCGGAGCCAAGTTGATGGTAGGAGAACCGGTGGGTGTTTACACCGGTGTGGATTATCTCGGTACCTACAAGAACCAGGACGAGATAGACGCGGACGGTAATTTGGGGATAAGGCAGGTGGTCGGAGGACCAAGATTCAATGATACGAATAACGATGGTGTCATTAACAACGATGACCATGCTATCATGGGTAATCCGGAACCCGATTTTTATGGGGGTATTAACAATGTTATCAGCTATAAAAACTTCACCCTTGAAATGTATTTTCAGGGAACCTATGGTAATGAAATCTACAATGAATATGTACAAAGAGGCTTTTTTGGCAGAAGTACTGCCAACGTTTACGCCAACCTTGCCGATCGGTGGACGCCTGAAAACCCCAACTCGGATATTCCAAGGGCCGGAAGCATGGTCAGTATTTCCGATATCAGGTCGAACTCGGAAATGGTGGAAGACGGCTCACACCTGAGACTGAAGAATCTGAGGCTTTCGTACAATGTCCCTTTAAAAACTAACAGCACCATCAAATCACTGATGGTTTACGGGGTAGGGAGTAACCTTTTCCTGCTATCTGATTTCAGGGGTTACGACCCTGAATCCAGCCGGATTAATCCCAATTCCAACAATAGTTTCAGGAACGTTATATCCGGTGTTATCCGGGTGGAGTATCCCAATGCCAGAACATTTACAGTGGGATTGAAGGCCAATTTTTAATCGTAAATCTTGAATTAAAATGAAAAAGTTAATCATAGTATTCGCATTGATAGGATTTGCCGGTTGTGACGAATTTCTTGAAGAAGATGTGCGAGGGATCATTTCGCCCGATAATTTTTACAATTCCGATACCGAGGCCATTCAGGCGGCCAATGGCTTGTACGATGCTTTTCAAAGTACTCATTTATATGGCCAATGGCAGGGCATCAATAATTTTACCTATTTTGGCGCTGACATAATTGCCCCCAGCCGCGTTTTTGGAGGCAACGCCGCCATTACCGACTATATTTTAACGGAGACCAATTATGCTAATGCCTATACTGTCTGGAGAGAGCTCTTCAGGGTGGTAGGCGATGCCAACGCGGTTATTGCCAACGTTCAGGACAATGAAAACCTGTCTGAGGAAATCCGGCGCCGGGTTATCGGGGAAAGTCTCTTTATGCGGGCTTTTGCTTACTATCATCTGACAGTATTATGGGGCGATGTGCCTTTTTATACGGAAAACCTTACCCTCGGAGAGGTGGCCGTGCTGGGAAGAACGGCAATAAATACCATCAGGGAAGCCATGACCGGTGATCTGGGGCGAATAGAATCAGAAAATCTTTTGCCATCATCCTATAGTGACCCGGCCGACCTGGGAAGAGTAACTATCTGGGCGGCTAAAATGCTCAGGGCAAAATACCTGCTTTGGGAGCGGGATTGGGAAGCTGTGAAAGAGGCTTGTGCAGATATTATTAATAATTCCCCGCATCAATTAATGGATACCTATGAAGAGGTATTTGAAATCGATAATTTATACAACGATGAAATCATCTGGGGTATAGATTACCTGAAGGATGTGCAAAGTACCAACCGGACAGATTCTTTTAACCCCAGGTTAAGGGATGAACCCAGGGACTCGGGGCAGAGAAATGCACTCCGTGATACATTGGATAGCCGGGGTGAGGAATTTAACGGCTTCGGACTGGCCGTACCTTTACCGGCTGTTTATGAGAACTTTCCGGCCGGTGATCTTCGTAAGCCTTTGAGTTGTATCAATGAGTACCTGGGCTTTGAGCTTAAGTTTTACTATATGCCGAAACTGTGGAACCTTGATTTGGTCAACTCACCGAGGGGGAATCATGGGGAACTGCGGGTGATTTACCGTTTGGCTGATGTTTATCTGATGGCTGCCGAGGCAGAAAATGAATTAGGTGGTCCCGGCAATGCCTATCAATATATCAACAAAGTGCGGGAAAGGGCTTATGAGCCGGACCAACCGCTTGCCGGGTTATCACAAGAGACCTTCAGGACAGCCTTGATTGAAGAGAGAAAGTGGGAACTGGCGGCTGAGGATGACCGCCGGTATGACCTGATCCGGTGGGGTATATTGGTTGAAACAGTGCAGAATACGGTTTACCCGGTTCATGATGCGGCTGTTAACATTCAGCCAAGGCATGTGTTATTACCTATCCCGGCAGAGGAAATTGAATTGAATCCGGCATTACTTGAATCGGATCCTACCAATAACGGTTATCGATAACAAATGGGTATTATTTTTTCCAACAGGGTAAGGAACTGGCCGAAAGGCTTTTTCTTTACCTTTTACTAAAAAATCCCTGATATTTTTATTAATTAGTAATTTCAATGAGATATTAACCCTGTAAATTACCCCATCCCCAATGAAAGTTAAATCATCCTATATCATCCTGCTGACCACTGGTATTTGTGCTGTTCTTGCCGGAGGTTGTTCCCCGGCCAATCAAAAGCAATCCCCGGAAGTGCCCCGGGATTTGCCAGGCCATCCTAACATTATTTACATACTTGCCGACGATCTGGGATATGGTGATTTGAGTTGTTTTGGGCAAGCCGGATTTCAAACCCCCCACATTGACAAACTCGCCGAAAAGGGCATTAAATTTACTAATCACTACGCGGGATCTACGGTATGTGCGCCTTCAAGATCTGCCCTGATGACCGGGTTGCACACCGGGCACACCCCCATTAGGGGCAACAAGGAAGTGCGGCCCGAAGGTCAGTGGCCCATGCCTGACAATACCTTCACACTGGCGGAGATGCTCAAAGGGGCGGGTTATGTAAACGGTATTTTTGGTAAATGGGGGCTTGGCTATCCGGGGTCTGAAGGAGACCCTGGTTTTCAGGGATTTGATGAGTTTTACGGTTACAATTGCCAAAGACTGGCACACAATTATTACCCATGGCACCTTTGGCATAATCAAGAAAAGATC
This sequence comes from Cytophagales bacterium, assembly GCA_022360015.1. Classification (GTDB taxonomy): domain Bacteria; phylum Bacteroidota; class Bacteroidia; order Cytophagales; family Cyclobacteriaceae; genus Agaribacillus. The sequence continues at coordinate 32,843 of JAKSDQ010000058.1, read as the reverse complement.
TATCTGAAACAGAACGAAGGTAGCGCCACCGAAGCATACGCTCCGGATTTAATTCAGGAAAATGTTTTGAATTTTATTGAAAGCAATAAAGACACCACTTTCTTCCTTTTCTACGCGGCTGTGCAACCCCATGCGGAATTGGTGGCCCCTGAAGCGTATATGGAAAAGTTTCGTGGAAAGTTTCTTCCTGAAAAATCTTATGAAGGGGTAGATGAAGGAGCGCATTTCAAACTAGGGCCCTATGGCTCCCAGCCTGAAGGCCATGCCGCCTTTGTCGCTATGGTCACTCACCTGGATGATATGGTTGGCGAGGTGGTTGAAAAGGTCCGTGCATTGGGTATGGAAAAAAACACTTTGATTATTTTCACCTCTGACAATGGCCCTCACATGGAGGGTGGTGCGGATCCTGATTATTTTGACAGTAATGGGCCATTACGAGGTTATAAAAGAGATTTGTATGAAGGTGGCATCAGGGTGCCGATGCTGGCTTATTGGCCTGACAAAATACAGCCGGGCACGGTTTCAGATCATATTTCTGCATTTTGGGATGTATTGCCCACTTTTGCCGAAATTACCGGATTGACACCCCCCGCAGGTATCGACGGGATTTCATTTTTACCCGTTCTCATTGGGCAGGGAGACCGGCAGCAGAAACATGATTACCTGTATTGGGAGTTTCATGAACGCGGCGGCCGCATGGCGCTGAGGAAAGAAAACTGGAAACTGGTGCAATATGATGTCAACCGTAACCCCGTTCCTCCGGCTGAGCTTTACAACCTGGCAGATGACCTTTCGGAAGAAAACAACCTTGCTTCATCCTTTCCCGAAAAAGTGCAGGAATTATCCATGATAATGGAGGGCGCAAGAACTGAATCGGATGTGTTTAAGTTCGCCAGCAAAACCTACAAGGCCGGAGATGACTGACCCGCTGAGTATCATAACATCCGGCGAACTTCCTGACGTTGCCGGCTACGGAATATTTTACCATGGACCATTAGAAGCTTGAAAACGGGCCGGAATATACCGCAGAAAAAATCGACATATTTTTTTATATTGAACAATTAAAGAATGATAACCCTGCTTACGATGAAAATAACCCCTGTAATCTCAATCCTGATTTTGGTTTTTGTACGGTGCCAACCCGCCGCCGAGCGGCAGACTAACTCCGGCACTGCTGACACCCGGCCAAACATTTTGTGGATAGTGGCCGATGACCTGGGCACAGACCTTGGCTGTTATGGCAATAAAACCGTTTATACACCTTACCTTGATCAATTGGCAAAAGAAGGGGCCTTGTATGAAAATCTTCATACAACCACTGCCGTTTGCTCACCCAGCAGATCCGGATTAATTACCGGTATGTATCCGGTCAGCATCGATTGTCATCAACATCGGACACCTTTTAAACAAAGCTTACCCGAAGGTGTGCAACCAATTACAGCTTATTTTAAAGAGGCAGGATATTTTGTGTCCAACCGATCTTTCAGGGAGAAAAACAAAAAAGGTAAAACCGATTATAACTTTATACATCATTTCGATAGCCTTTATGACGGAACCCATTGGGGTCAAAGGGCTCAGGGACAACCTTTCTTCTCACAAATTCAGATATCCTTTCCTCACCGTCCCTTTTACAATGATACATTAAACCCTGTAAACCCGGCAGAGGTGCTTTTGCCGCCATACTACGTTGATCATCCCCTGGCCAGAAAGGATTGGGCCATGTATCTGGAAACCATCCAATTGGTGGATGTTGAAGTAGGCAAAATACTTAAAGATCTGGAAGCGGACGGGCTTACGGAAAACACCATTGTCTTCTTTTTTGGCGATCAGGGACGACCGCACATAAGGGGAAAGCAATTTCTCTACGATCCCGGCACCAACACCCCGCTGATTGTCAGGAGGCTCAATGGCGAAGGGGCCAATCAATGGTCCGGGCAATTGGTTAGCAATATAGACATAGCCGCGGCCAGCCTGGCCCTGGCCGGAATCCGGATCCCGGATCATATACAGGGCCGGAATTTTCTGGACAAGGATCAACCGGATAGAACATTCCTTGCAACAATGAGGGACAGAAGGGACGAGACCGTTGACCGCATCCGCGCTGTCAGAACCACAGATTTCAAATATATCCGGAACTTTTATCCCGAAAGGCCTTATACCCAGTTTAACGCCTATAAAAAGTACAGGTACCCGATGTTAACGCTGATGCGGATACTCTACAAAAAAGGAGAACTGGATGAGATACAAAGCCGTTTCATGTCTGATGTCAGACCGCCTGATGAATTATATGACCTGAAAAACGACCCGTATGAAATAAACAACCTGGCCACCAACCCGGAATACAGCCAGCAATTACAGTCGTTGAAGGGCCAAATGGATGACTGGCTGGAAAAATATGACCTGGGAGAATACCCTGAAGATCCGCGTGCTATCAAAGCCGCAGAAGAGCTGATGCAGGGAAGGTTTAAAAGAAATATGGAAAGCATCGGGTTAAGCCCGGATATCAGTGATGAAGATCTTTTAAATTACTGGGAAAAGGAATTATTGGGAAGTACAGAAAATTACGTACATGAAAACTAATTATTTTAACCGTGTTGTTTTGGTGCTGTCCCTTGCTTTGTCCACGTTATCCTGTCAGCCTGAGCAGCAAAAGCCTCCCAACGTATTGTTGATCATCACCGATGATTTGGGCTGGACAGACCTTGGGGCGTACGGAAGTAAATTTTATGAAACACCTTATCTGGATCAACTAGCGGCTGATGGCATGCTATTTACCAATGGTTATGCCAATTGCCCGGTATGCTCCCCCTCGAGGGCCAGCTTTCAGACCGGGAAATATGCTTTAAAAACCGGCGTAACGGACTGGATTAAGGGCCGGAAAGCCTATACGGGCCCCACCCCCAACGACCGGTGGATTGTACCGGATACCAAATTTCAGTTAGATTCGGCAGAAACAACACTGGCTGAGGTGCTTGGCCAAAATGGGTACAAGACCATTTTCACTGGCAAGTGGCACTTGGGTGAAGAGGAAAAGTTCTGGCCTGAAAAGCAAGGTTACGACACAAACATAGGCGGCTGGCGTAGAGGGGCCCCGTTAAAAGACATCAAAAATGGCTATCATGGCTACTTTTCTCCCTACGGTAACCCCAGGCTTCCCGACGGTGTGCCCGGCGAATATTTACCTGACCGGCTTACCACCGAAACCATCGAAGCGATCGAAGCAAACAAGCAACACCCCCTGTTTATTTGTCTTTCCTACTATCTGGTCCATACACCGCTGCAAGCCCCTGAAGGATTGATTGAGAAATATACGAACAAAAAATATTTGTTAGGCCTTGATACGTTGAATGAATTCAATTACGATCAGCCGTGGATGCCATTTGCAACAGGTAAGGCGCATCGTTACCGTGAAAGGCTTATTCAGTCAAACCCGGTATATGCGGCCATGATTGAAAGTCTGGATACCAATATTGGCAGGTTGATCACCTACCTGAAGGACAATGATTTGTATGACAATACCTTGATCGTATTCACGTCAGACAACGGTGGATTGTCTACGGCCGAAGGGAGCCCTACCTCCAATTTGCCTCTCCGTGCCGGAAAAGGATGGCTTTACGAAGGGGGGATCAGGGTACCTTTTATTGTCAGGGATCCCGGAAGTGATCAGAAAGGGGTGAAAAGATCATGGCCCGTTACAGGTGCTGATATATTTCCCACCGTATTGAAATACGCTGGAATCGTTTCGAAATTTCCTGAAGTGGACGGTATTGACCTGCTGGACGATGCCGGGGCGGCGGAGACAAAGCACAGGCCCCTATTCTGGCATTATCCACATTATGCCAATCAGGGTGGTAATCCCGGAAGTGTCATCAGGTTAGGAGATTATAAATTGATACATGACCTTGAAACCGGGCGAAAGGAATTGTATGATTTATCGAAGGATATCGGGGAAAGCCAAAATATATATGGAACCAACCCGGAGGTGGAAGCCCAACTGGAGGATCTGCTGAATTCCTGGTTAAAAGACCACGATACAAAACCATTGTTGCCTAATCCGGCCTGGAATGGCCTGGAAACAGTTGTTGACCATCCAATAAATTAGTCTGAATATGACCTGCGTATTTACATTTTCAGTGAGAATAGGAATAATTTGGTCAGTATTGGTACTGGGTAGCTGTATTTTCTTTGTTGATCTGGCTTATCCGCAAAGAAAGCCTAATGTTATTTTTATCAATGTCGATGACCTGGGATGGACTGATACAGGCTATCAGGGCAGTGATTTTTACGAAACGCCTCATATCGACCGACTGGCGCAATCGGGTATGGTTTTTACCCAGGCCTATGCAGGGGCAGCTAACTGCGCACCCAGCAGGGCCTGTTTGATGAGTGGCCAGCATACGCCAAGGCATGGCATTTACACCGTGGCCAATTCTGACAGAGGTCCGAGCCGGGAGCGAAAAATAATTCCTACTCCGAATAATGAGGTTTTGCCGGAAAAAATTCTCACGATTGCCGAACTCTTCAAAATGGCTGGATACACCACCGGGACCTTTGGAAAATGGCATTTAGGTGATGATCCTAAAATACAGGGGTTTGATATTAATGTCGGTGGTTCGCATCGTGGCAATCCGGGTAAGGCAGGTTATCTGAGTCCTTATAAGATCGATTATATAGAAGATGGTGTTGCCGGAGAATATCTGACTGACCGCCTGGCCGATGAGGTGCTTGGTTTTATTCGTAGCTATAAAAACAAACCATTTTTTGTTTACCTGCCTTTTTATGCCGTACATACACCATTAATTGGTAAAGAATTACTGGTCAACCAATATAAAAACAAAAAAGTGACAAATGGTCATTCCAATCCTGTTTATGCAGCCATGATCGAAACTGTGGATGCTAATGTCGGGAAGATATTGGCGGGACTGGACGCATTAGATCTTACTGATCATACCATCATTATTTTCACTTCTGATAACGGAGGTATCCGGTCGATTTCCAACCAACATCCGTTAAGGGGTGGTAAAGGCAGTTATTACGAAGGAGGAATCAGGGTTCCTTGTATAATAAAGTGGCCGGATCAGGTGGCACCGGCTTCTACATCGGACTACCCCATTGTAAATCTTGATTTTTTTCCCACCTTCAGGGAAATACTGGGCATTGAGCTAAACGATAATGAGATGGACGGCATCAGCCTGCTGCCGTTGTTCCGTGGTGAAAAACTCCCCCAAAGGCCTTTATACTGGCATTTTCCCATTTATCTACAGGCATACAACCCGGAGAAAGACGACGGCAGAGACCCCTTGTTCCGGACCAGACCGGGATCGGTAGTGCGGTTGGGCGATTGGAAGTTGCACGAATACTTTGAAGATCATGGTTTGGAATTATACAATCTCAGCGTAGATACAGGAGAAAGAAATAATCTGGCAGGGAAAAAACCTGAAAAAACCCGGGAATTATTGACCCTGTTAAGGCAGTGGCGTCGGCATGTAAAAGCTCCTGTGCCCCATGAGCCGAATCCGCAATACAATCCGGAGAAGGTGAAGCATTAATCGTTGACAAAAAAAAATCCTTCCAAGTGCTTGGAAGGACCATCCATAGTAGCCTCACCGTGATCAAAAGGCTAGCGGATCACATTTTATTAAATTCATAAGTTTACATTTTACAAGATGTTGACATGTACGGAAAGCCCAATATCTGTTCCATTTCAGGTTAATCGATGCCAGAAAACAGGAATAATTTTTCAGCGAATTGATAATTAGATAGTTAAGAGGGTTAGTATTTTGTTTTTTGAAAAAAATACGCCTTACCTTTCTGGCAAAATTTTCCAATATTTGAACTTTTTTCCCAAAATTGGAATTTCGCCGATAGTTTTTAGTAAAATTGAGCCCGGCATGTTTGGCCGGTTTTTTTAGTTTAGGGCAAAAAAAAGAAACGGATGCAAACTATTGAAGCGCTTATTGACCTGCTGAATCTGGAAAAAATAGAAGAAAATATATTCAGGGGACAAAACTATCAGGCACCCTGGAACCGGGTTTTTGGCGGTCAGGTGTTGGCACAATCCCTTTATGCAGCCTACCAGACGGTGCCTGATGACAGGTTTGTCCATTCTCTTCATGGTTATTTTATATTGACTGGCGACATCAGTACGCCAATTATCTATGAGGTAGACCGGATCAGGGACGGGGGCAGCTTTACAACCCGAAGGGTGGTGGCCATTCAACACGGAAGGGCTATTTTTAATATGTCTGCTTCTTTTCAACTGGTTCAGGAGGGCTTTGATCACCAGGTTAACATGCCGGAAGTATCACCTCCGGAAGATAGTCTTTCCGAAGAAAAAATGGCAGATAACTACCGGGAAAAAGCACCTGAGATCTATCGCCGGTTGACCCGGTCGCGGCCCATAGCGTTCAGGAGGGTTGACGACCTGAATCCGTTGGAGGCTAAAAACATACCTCCTTTTCAGCACGTATGGTTCAAAGCCAAGAACTCTCTGCCTAAAGATACCAGGTTGCATCAGGCTGTTTTGGCTTATGCTTCGGACTACAATTTGCTGGGAACCGCTTTGCTGCCACATCGGGAACACATCGACATCAACAAAATATTTCTGGCGAGCCTCGATCATGCCATGTGGTTTCATAGGGAATTTAATATGGATGATTGGCTGTTATATGCGATTGACAGCCCCAGTGCATCAAATTCACGGGGGTTTACCCGGGGAAAAATCTTTGACCGGAACGGCCTTCTGGTAGCATCTGTGGCACAGGAGGGATTAATCCGGTCGATGAATAAATAGTTGGTGGCAGGCACCGGCAGACGTGAGTATTGTTGTGTTTCTTTGTGTCTTGGTGCCATTAATTTCTTGAAAGATGGCGCAAAAGTAAAAGCTTATCCCAAAAAATGATCTTTCCATCAAAACCGCAAACTAAATCGATCAAAAACGCATTTATAAAGCATGAGATTTATTTTTAAAACCCCTGTATGTTGTGGCTTGCTTGTTGTCATAACCTTGCTTTCAAGGGATGTTTCAGGGCAGATTAACGGTAGAGTGATTTACCGGGAGGCAGATTTTAAGGATAAAATCGACAGTCTGCGAAAAACCACTAAAAACATCGTTTTGCCGGCAGGAGATCCCCTGGAAACCGCCACTTATGTGGCTTTGTCGCATTATCCGGAATTGGCGGGCCACACGATTAAAATAAAATATAAAAAAAACGTCAGGCATCCTGTGACCGCGAGCTGGTCATTCCGGAACCTTTTCAGAGCTAGAAAACGGCACGTTTATGTATTGCTTCTGAGTACTGATGCTTTTGTCAACCGGTTGGATTTCAACCGGCAGTTGGGTGTAATAGGCCATGAATTGGCCCACTTTGCTTACTACAGGGAAAGATCCGGCCTGGGGATGGCCTGGTGGGGAATCAGATATGTAACCTCCAAAAAATTCCGGTATCAATTTGAAAAGGATGCTGACAGGGCCACGGTCGATCACGGGCTGGGGTGGCAGTTGCTTCATGTTTCTTTCTATATGAAAAGTGACGAGGTCAGGGAATACATGAAACAAAAGGGGTATATGCAAAGTACATCGGACCGGTAATTTCTCCTTTTGCTTCAGCGCGCTTTCCATCTTTTTCCACCACATAGTCGCCAGTGGTATCTTTCTGCCCGGGCTTCATGCCAGCCATGTTTTTGACTTACCTTGTGTTATGATCATTTCAGGAAATTCTTAAAACCTTCGCACCGGCAACGTGGTTGAATTTCAGTTCCACCAAAGCCTTGTTTACCTCTTCCGGCGTGTATTCCCGGTAGCTTGGTTTTATCCCCATGGCTGAGGCCAGTGCTAAAAATTCACTGACATCCGAACGTGTTACATTGGCTACTGATCTAATCTCTTTTTCAAGCCACAGATGCCTTGGGTAATCCAGATTCTGTAAATAGTCTTTATCCGTGTTTTCTTTCCTGATGGCGTTGATCACCAGCCGGCCGCCAGGTTTTAAACACTTTAGCGCCTCTATCACCGGTTTCCACGCCGGCGTGGTATCTATCACAGCATCTAAAGGTTCGGGGGGGAGGGCCGATGTGTCACCGCTCCAGACCGCACCCAATGATAGGGCAAAATCCCTTTCGGATGCTTTCCTGGCAAATACATAAACCGGTGTGTTGGGAAATTTGTACTTAATCATCTTTAATACCAGGTGGGCTGAAGCGCCAAACCCGGTAAGCCCAAGCCGCTGTCCGTCTTTTAAGCGGGTCATATTCAACGATCTGTAGCCAATCGAACCTGCACATAACAAAGGGGCAGCCTCGGCATCCTCGAGGTTGGGGGGTATCGGATAGGCGAATGACGCCGGTACTTTCATGAATTCCGCATACCCGCCATGCCGATCCCTGCCGGTAGCCACAAAATCGTTGCATAGGTTTTCCGCTCCATTCAGACAATGATCACAATGACCGCACGCACTGTAAATCCATGCCACCCCCATTCTGTCATTCAACCGAACATCTTTTACCTCCCTGCCTGTTTCAACCACTCGGCCTATGACCTGATGACCGGGAATCATAGGAAAGCGGGAAGGTGGCGTCCTCCCTTCGATTTCATCCAGTTCGGTATGGCAAATGCCACATACACTCACTTTTAATAACACTTCGTCACCTTGAACAGTAGGTTTAGGCAATTCGATCAGGTCCAGGGGATTCGGATTACTATTTAAATCGACAATCTTATTGATTACCATAGCCTTCATAGGAACTTAGGTTTTGGCGATGCTTTTTACGATTGTTTCGACGCAATGAAAGACGATATCGAAAGTCGGTTGTATTTTCTCCATGACTGTGATCCCGGGTAATTCATAAAAAGACTACCCCCATTCCTTTTTTTGCTAAAAGCAAACTAAGATTTTTAAATATTGTACTTGGCTGATAAACCGGATAACGGTTGATAGGTTGTTGGGTATTTTATCTCCCTGAAGCTTACGTAAGATTCACAATAGAGTTCATCGTATCGAATTCGTTGCGAATATAATCGTCTGCATAATCGTCATTCTCCCATATTTCTCCGTCAATCAGATACTTAAACTGATATTTTTTGCCAGTCTCCAGAGCCAGGGTGGCTTTAAAGATGCCGTTTTTCAACTGTTCCATAGGCGTAGCTTTGGTGTTCCAGTCGTTGAATTCACCGACCACCTGGATTTTTTTAGCGCCGTTGCTAATGGATTTTGGAACGCTCAATGTTACTTTACAAACCGGTTTGCTTTTTAAAAACTGCTTTTTGATACTCATAACTAAAAGATTTTAAATATTTTAACTTTACTATAAAACAAATTGACAATGCCAAAGTTCCGCTAATTTTATCATTGAATTAGTTAAAAACCGAAGGATTGTCAAATGATAGAAATCACTTGTCACCATGATTGTCATCATGTCGGAAACGCTTCATTAAAAGCACAATGACCTTATCATTTATTCTGTCTCAGCCAATGTTTCAATGGCCCTTTTACCCATAATTTTTTCCAGATCTTTCTCAAAGACCACCTCTTTTTCCAGTAACAACGCTGCCAGAGATTCCAGCTTGTCCCGGTTGGTTGCCAAAAGCTGCTTTGTCCGGTCATACGCCTCCTGAACCAGTTTCCGGACCTCTTCATCAATGAGCTTCGCAGTAGCCTCGCTGTAGGGTTTTTCTAATAACCTTTCGTTTTGCCCTGTCGAATCGTAGAAGCTGATGTGTCCGATTTTATCGTCCAGCCCGTAGTAGGCGACCATGTTATAGGCTTGTTTGGTGACCTTTTCCAGATCGTCCAGCGCCCCCGAAGATATCTCATTAAAAATCAGATCCTCCGCAGCCCTTCCTCCAAGTGCGGCACAAATTTCGTCTTTAAATTGGGATTTTGTGATGATCTGATGCTCCTCGGGCAGATACCAGGCGGCACCCAGGGACTTCCCCCGGGGAATAATGGTTACTTTGATGAGCGTGTTGGTGTTTTTTAAAAACCAACTGACTACTGCATGTCCAGCCTCATGATAGGCGATGATTTTTTTCTCCCTGGGTGAAATTATCTTGCTTTTTTTCTCCAGTCCGCCAACGATACGGTCTATGGCTTCATTGAAATCGTCCCAGTCTACCAGATCTTTGCTTTTTCGGGCGGCGATCAGTGCCGCTTCATTACAGATATTGGCAATATCTGCTCCTGAAAACCCGGGGGTTTGTGCCGAAAGCTGTTTCAAATCGATATTTTCGGCGAGTTTCAGTGGCTTAAGATGCACTTTAAAAATCTCCTGGCGTTCCTGCTGATTAGGAAGCTCCAGGTAAATATGCCGGTCGAACCTTCCGGGGCGCAGCAAAGCCGCATCCAGGATATCCGCCCTGTTGGTGGCGGCCAGTACAATCACACCTGTATTGGTACCAAAACCATCTAATTCGGTGAGCAATTGGTTGAGCGTATTTTCCCGCTCATCATTTGTTTGAAAGGCCTGTAATTTACCCCGGGAGCGACCAATGGCATCGATCTCATCGATAAAGATGATGCTTGGTGCCTTTTCTTTGGCCCGTTTGAAAAGGTCCCTGACCCTCGATGCACCTACTCCTACAAACATTTCCACAAACTCAGAGCCCGACAATGAAAAGAAAGGTACTTTGGCTTCGCCTGCCACAGCCTTTGCCATGAGGGTTTTACCGGTACCCGGAGGGCCCACCAACATCACGCCTTTGGGTATTTTCGCGCCCAGTTTGGTATAGTTTCCGGGGTTTTTCAGAAAATCAACAATTTCCATTATTTCTACTTTGGCTTCTTCCAGGCCGGCCACATCCGCAAATGTGATTTTACTTTTCCGGTCTTTATCCAAAAGCTGCGCCGTGGATTTGCCAAAGTTAAATATTGAACTGCCGCCGCCCCCCCGACCGATGCTTCTCATCATAAAAAACCAAAACAGGATAATCAACCCCACGGGGAGCAACCATGCCAGTACTGTAGACCAGTCGAAGCTGGAAATATAGCTAACGGCTATTTGCTGATCAGGTGAAAAATCCTTGGTGGCTTCCTGCAGTTTCGTTTCAAAAGTTTCAACTGATCCGATGGTCAACGCGTAATGGGGGCCTGGGTTGGGGCCGAATATGTTTTTAGAAACGGCTTCATATTTTGGATCGTCCAGCCTGTCTTCCTTGATATAAATATTGGCCTTTTCCTTATTGACCACTTCTATCCTGGCCACGTCATGCCGGCTTAGTATGTTTCGCTCAAACTCCAACCAACTAATCTCCTTCACCGGGTTGTACGAACCGGATAAAAGGGTGAACAGCAGCAGGGCTATCAAAGCAAAGTATAACCAATTGAACCGGTTAAAGCTGTTTTTTCTTCCGGGCTTTGAGTTTTCAGAGGGATTCATTTTTGTCTTGGCCTTCTTTAATACGGATTCATAAAACTAGCATAACCCGTTTGATTATCGGGTATCTAAAGTCATGCTATAGCATGATTATTGTCATGTAAAAAGGCCGGCTTACTTTATGTCATAAACTAAGTGGTACAACCGCCAGGTCCTGCTTGTGTTTTTCTGCATTGATGCCGGTAAAAGCGAGACCACCGCGCGGGTTGTGAGTTGTACAAGGCTTTCACTTAAATTTTTTATTTTGCTTTTTCGCTTGCCTTTTGAAGTATCTTCTGAAAAGAAAATTGTGTTTTAAGGCTTCCATGTTTTCATTGAACCGGGCGGAGCCTTCATTGATGTTGGCGACAGTTTGCTTTAGATCATTGACAAAAACTGTGTCATGTACAACCATTGAAACGACCCCTTCGCCATCTTCCAGGTGATCGATAAAAGTTTCCAGCTTTGAGGATGTTGCGGTGAGATAATCACTGGTGTTTGTCAAATTTTCCATGATTGTGTCCAGCTTTTTTGTCAGGCCCCGATCTCCGATCAATGCACCCAGCAATCCTTCGTCTTCGTTTAATTTTTCGGTGGTTTTGATGAGATTATCAGATATTTGTTCAGTATTATAGGCAGCGTTGTTCAGTTGTAAGATCGTCTGTCTGAGTGCCGCTGTCAGAACGGTATCGACCAGTAAAGCACCGAAAGTACCTTTTCCCTCGTTAATGTTTTGCGTTATTTTGAGCAGGTCGGAAACCAACAGGGCTGCATTTTCGTTGGTCATGCTCAGGGTATTCAGGATATCGTCTGTTTTTATCCGGCTGTAAGACAAAATATAGTCGTTGTTTTCTACCGGTGGTCGATTACCGTTGCCGGGGCTAATATTCACCAGCATATTTCCCATCAACCCATCAGAACCAATGCTGGCGATGGCATCTTTCTTGATGTATTTCCGTACATCGCTTTCTATGATCATCCTTACCTCGATAGTAGAGTCATTGGTAATGATAACCTCCTCTACAGTTCCTACATTAATGCCGGAGAACCTCACGTTATTGCCTGACTGAAGCCCATTGACATTACCAAAAAGTGCGTTAAGCTCAAAGGTATCCCCGAACATATTTTTTTCATTGCCAATTAAATAGATGGCCACAATAAATAAAGCAATTCCCACTGTAACAAATGCCCCCAGTTTGATATTTTTTAGTGTCGTGTTCTTCATAGCTATTACTTGAAAAATGCTTTAATATTAGGATCCTTTGAGTTTTCCAGTTCCCGGTAATCCCCCTGGGCATAGTTTTGCCCATCAATGAGAATTACCACGCGGTTAGACGTGATTCTGGCACATTCCATATCATGGGTAATGATCAATGAAGAGGTATGGAATTTTTGTTGCAATTCGAGCATCAAATAACAAATTTCTTTGGCAGTGATGGGGTCGAGGCCGCTGGTGGGTTCGTCGTAAAATATGATTTTGGGTTTCAGAATCAGTGCCCTGGCCAGGGCTACGCGTTTTTTCATACCTCCGGAAAGTTCGGCAGGCATTAAGTCCATGGTTTCTTCGAGCCCCACACTATGCAAAGCTTCCCTGACCAGTTGCAGGCTGTCGACATTTTCCCCAAACTTTGCAACATGCCTCCTCAGAGGAAACTCCAGATTTTCCCTTACGGTCATAGAGTCATACAAGGCACTTCCCTGAAATAAAAAACCGATTTCTGCCCGTAACCTGTCCAGTTCCTCCTGTTCCAGGCCAGGGATGTTTTTGCCCAGCACATTGATTTTACCGCTGTCAATTCCTATTAATCCAACAATACATTTTATTAATACGGATTTACCGGACCCTGATTTTCCAAGCACTACGAGATTTTCACCCTCTTTCAATATCAGGTTAAAGTTTTGCAGTACATGGTTGTCCCCAAACGATTTGCTGAGGTTTTCTACTTCAATGACCGCTTTACTACGATCCAGGGCTTCATTGGCTTCATCAATATGTTGGTATAGTGTCTGCCCCATGTTACTCACAACTCGTAGAATATGTCTGCCACCAGTACGGCGATAAAATCAAGAATAAATACCAGCACAGAAGTGACCACCACGGCCGTATTGGCAGCTTTGCCTACGCCCTCGGTTCCTTTTTTAGAAAAGTAGCCTTTATAACAGCCAATCAGGCCAATGGCAAATCCGAAAAAAAATGATTTGGTGATGGAAGGAATCACATCTCCAAAATTCAGAAATTCAAAGACCTGGCTAAAATACAGCTCAAAGCTGACCGCGCCTTTCAGGTTTTCGACGAGGTATGATCCAAACAATGCCACAGCATCGGCCATGATGACCAGCAAAGGCAGCATTAAGGTGGCCGCGACTACCCTGGTAATCACCAAATACTTAAAGGGGTTGGTTCCGGACACTTCCATGGCATCGATCTGTTCAGTCACCTTCATCGACCCCAACTCCGCGCCAATGCTCGAACCTACACGGCCCGCACAGATCAGGGCGGTGATTACAGGGCCAATCTCCCGGATAATAGCTATCCCCACCATCGATGGCATCCAGGACTCGGCCCCGAATTCAACCAATGTAGGCCGGGTCTGGAGTGTTAGCACCAGCCCCATGATGAAACCGGTAAGTCCCACCAATGGCAGCGAATTCCAACCTATTTCATAGGACTGCCGGAGAAGTTCCCTGAACTCATACGGAGGCTTGAAAACCTCTTTGAAGAACCGGGCTGCAAACCGGGAGATTTCACCGGTTTCGGTCAAATACCGAATTACTGATTGGGGTAAGCGAATGATAGTCGACATATTTTTTCACCATACTAATGCCACAAAGTGGCGGTTATCGGGTCTTGAAAAATAAACTCTTCAGATAAAATTATCAAAGTCGCCGGATTTAAATAGTGTTTTAAGTCATAAAACGGTATGACTTCTATCATATAAAATCCATGGGGCCGGTGCTAAGCGTGGGGTGTGGTTTTGGGATGGGGCATGTGGAACAAAGGGGGTTAAAACAGCAAGCGGGCATCCACTATTTTCATAATGAATCCCCGCTTCACTTCATTAAACTCCGTAAAGCTTAATAAGGGCTAAGTTACAGTTATTGTGACTTCAGTTTCCATTATTGTTTCCGAAGAAAAATAACTTCCACCTCTGACCTCTCTATTTCGCACCATTCCCTTTTCCAATACCTAAGTACTCAAAAATTTCCTGGTTTGATGTTAGATCGGCCTGGCTTTTCAGACCTGTCTTTTATCTCTCACTCAGTAGGTTAAAGATCATACTTAAATTGCTGGAAACCAAATTTTTAACTAAAAAGTTATGCACAACTTATGCACAAAGTTATCCACATTTCTGCATTTGTCGATGATCCGGGTTGTCTGGCCTTTTACTGGTCGTAAAATTAGTTCAACCTGACAATTATCAGTTAAAAATATAGCAGAGATCTTTTTTTAATGTTAAAAAGGTTACGTAACTTTAATAAGTACTTTTTGGTGTATCAACCAAACCAGTACAGGGACAATGGACAGCTCTACTTATCCACGGGTATTAGAAGCTTGCCATGCAAAAGGCGAGGTGTAACTCGCCTTTTGCAACGTTTAACATCATGCCGGATTCGGATATCAACGCGAGGAAAGTGTTTCAAAGCCGCTACCTGTGCCGTGATCGACAACACCAACTCATTGAAACCCCCGAAGCATTGTTTAGTCGCGTTGCCCGGGCAATAGCAGGGGCGGAGAGCAATATTGAAAAACATGAAGGCGATTCAACAAAGTGGCGGTGGCAAGGGGGTTATCACCCCATCATTCGACTCCTACCACACTGCTCCCACAATCGCATCCCCTACAAACAACTATCCCCCCCACACATACGCATGAATATAAACAAACATATAATACAATATCGCCAACAACACCGGCAAATAAACCAAAAAAAAGAACCCACGCCTTTGATGCAATTTATACTCCAGGCCCAGCCCCACCACTCCCAGCACTATTAAATAGAAAGGAACAAAAGAAATCCAGATAAAAATATTGTCCGGAAAAGCCGACCAACTTACACTAAAAATTGAAAGGGTGATGAGAGTACCTATAATCAGGGAGCCTGAAAAAATGTTTTTGTTCATATAGTTTTTTTTGTAAAATAAAGCAAAAATCCACTGGCCTGAAAATGACCTGGGTCAATCTTTTCAGAACCACCCCCGGGAAGCATAGGGTATGGATGAGAAAGATCATATGCACCGTTGATTGCGGTCATAAAGTTCGTGGGCCTTAGCATTTATTTTAGTATATGCGTTGCCTGTCAAAGAAGTGTTTAGGTAAACTGAATTACGTAAATGTTTTAACGCAAACCTTTCGTTTTACCGGATTTAAAACTTGATCTGATGCAAAAAAGATTTTTTCTGTTAATTTCAGCCATAACCCTGATAATTGTAGTAGCGAGCGTTATGATGTTTGGTAAGGACAGCTATAAGGATTTAACCGGCTTACCGGAGTCGCCGGAATATTTTTTCAGGTCACAGGCAGGCGGGTTGGAGAAACGTGACAAGGATTTTGTGTACGCGGCGAGTGTAGCATCTCCTTGTGTGGTACATGTCAAGTCAAAAGTAGCCATCAGAGGACGTGGTTTTAATTATCCGGACCCGGGCCCGTTTAAGGATTTTTTTGATGATGAATTCTGGAAGCGCTTTTTTCAGATTCCGGAAGATGGTGAGCGGGAAAACTTTGCCCGGGCGGCAGGTTCGGGGGTAATTATTGATAAAGACGGGTATATAGTGACCAACAACCATGTAATTGACCAGGCACAGGAGATTGAAGTGGTTTTACATAACCAGCGGTCTTATGAAGCCAGGGTTGTCGGGAGGGATCCGTCAACCGATTTGGCATTATTGCAAATCGAGGAAGATAACCTTCCGGCCCTGCCGTTTGCAAATTCGGATGAGGCACAGGTAGGAGAGTGGGTTTTGGCGGTAGGCAACCCCTTTTATAATTTATCATCGACCGTAACGGCGGGGATCATCAGTGCCAAGGCCAGAAACATCAATATCTTGCAGGATAATGCCGCTATCGAGTCTTTCATTCAAACCGACGCGGCGGTCAACCGTGGCAACAGTGGTGGTGCCCTGGTGAATACCGATGGCGCGTTAATTGGGATCAATACGGCGATTGCATCACCCACGGGGGTATATGCAGGCTACGCTTTTGCAATCCCTTCCAATATCGTGGAAAAAGTGGTGCATGATATCAAAAAGTATGGTGTTGTGCAGAGAGCGTACCTGGGGGTATTTGTCAGAAATCTTGACGGCCAACTGATCGAGGATCTCAAATTAGATACGGCTGAAGGGGTACTTGTAGATAGTCTGACTTTAAATGGTGCAGCCAGCAGGGCCGGGATCAGGTCGGGGGACATCATTTTGGCGATCGACGATCAAAAAATTAAGAATGCTGCCGACCTGCAGGCAAAAATCGGTACGCACAAACCTGGCGATGAAGTGAAAGTAAGGATATTCAGGGATGGTAGCAGTCAATCAATAACAGCCAGGCTCCGGAATGTGTCGGGTGGCGTAGAGGAGGTTAAAAAAGTGCGGAATGAAGTGGTCGAAATGCTTGGGGCTGAGTTTGGGCCCCTCACGATGGAAGAGAAAAACAAGCTTAAAATCAAGAGCGGCCTTGAGGTTACCAGGCTGCATTCCGGTAAGCTCAAGGCACAAACGGAGATGAGAGAAGGTTTTATAATTACCAAAATTGACGATAAAAAAATTAATTCCGTAGAGGATCTGACAGCGATACTGAAAAACAGGGAAGGCGGGGTCCTTGTAGAAGGAATATACCCTGACAGCCCGGAAGTACATTATTATGCTCTAGGCCTTTAAATGCCAGCAGACTTATGGTTTTTCAAAACCGACACGATGCGGCGGCCCGGTTGGGTGAAGCTTTGCGAAAATATGAAGGGAAAAACGGCGTGATCGTCGGACTTCCCCGAGGCGGTATTCCATTGGCCTATTTTCTGGCAAAATTGCTCCACTTTCAGATGGTCGTTATACCCAGTAAGAAGATAGGCCATCCTTTTAACAAAGAATATGCGATTGGAGCGGTCACCCTGGAAGGCAGAGTTATAAAACATGTGGCTGATGTGGCTGACAGTTATATAGAGTCGGAAACCGAGCGGTTACGAAAAATTCTGTTGGCAAAAGAACAGTTTTACGGCGGGGCTGAACTGGTGGGAGGACTCAAAGATAAGACTGTTATCATTGTGGACGATGGAATAGCCACCGGCTGTACTATGGAAGCGGTCGTGGAATTGGTAAATAGCAAACACCCGGCAAAAGTGATTGTAGCCGTACCTGTTGCTCCACCGGCCGCAGTTGTGAAACTGACTTCTAAAGTGGATGAGATCATCTGCCTGCACCAGCCTGCCGAATTTTATGCGGTAGGGCTTTTTTATCGTGATTTTTCCCCGGTTTCAGATCAGGAAGTCCGGCGGCTTGTTGAGATGGCGCCGGGATAGGTTTCCCGGCTGAATGCTATTTAAATCGACTTTGAGGGAGCCTGGGTCCGGATGACGTTATCAGTAACGGCTAATTATCAATAACGACTAAGCGCTGCCTCCGGCTTTAAGGTTACAGGTCCATACCGGCAGGCGGGCATGGTGTGACAATCCCTCGGCAATGCTACCGCTAAACAGGCGGGCCAGCCCTTTACGTCCATGAGTGCCAACGGCTATCATATCAGCCTTATGCTCCCGGGCAAATTTCACAATACCCTCTTCCTCACTGGGAGCAGGGTTAAAATAGGGCTGGCAGTTATCTATCTCATTTTGTTTGATGAATTCGCGGATTGCTTCCCAGTCGCTGCTGACAGGGTGCAGGTTACTGGTAGTAAACACCTTTAAAACAAGTATTTCGGCCTGTAACCACTGCTGGAATGCTTTTAGCTTTTCTATCACGGGTTTTTCCTTTTCCGATAGATTGGAGCCATAGACAATGGTTTTCAAATCATCCAGCGCTGTCGGGGATTTAATGGTTATGACCGGACAATTGGCCATCCTTATTACTTTTTCCGGAATCTTTCCAATGGTTTCCGGTTCCCCTTTACCTTTGTAACTCATGATGATGAGATCTGCGGGGGCATTGACAAGGTTGTCTGCCAAATCTGTATTGGGTTTTCCAATATGAACATCCTTTATAATATCCACACTTTGGCAGGATTTGGCCATATGATCCATACTTTCGTTGGCCGATTTTATCAGGTCGACGATAAATGGATTACTGGTAGGTTTCTCGAGGTTGATGTCGCCCGATGCATTGAGTAACACCCCTTGCGGATGTTCGAGAACATGCAGCAGCCTGATACCGGCCTGCTGCCTGCTGGCTATTTGACAGGCCAGGCCCAGTGCATGGCTGGCCCTGTCTGAAAAATCCGTAGGTACTAAAATTGTCATGATGAATGAGCTTTTCTTTTAAGTTAAACAATGAACAGGGCAGAAGACCCCGGTTAAAATTCCAACGTTGAAATATCTCCTTCAGGCAGCCCCAGTTCCCTGGCTTTCAGAAGACGCCGCATGATTTTGCCGCTTTTGGTCTTGGGTAAATCGTCCAGAAAAGCTATTTCTTTAGGCGCGATGACTGTTCCGAGTTTTTTTCGGCCAAATCCCAGGATTTCCAATCTCAAAGCCTCCGAAGGTTCTTTATCCTGCTTTAATGCAACAAATGCCTTCACCAATTGCCCTGTCATGGGATCAGGCTTACCTATTACTGCTGCCTCAGCTACTACCGGATGTTCCATCAAGGCGCTTTCCACTTCAAAAGGCCCCACAAGGTGACCCGATGTTTTGATGATCTCATCACCCCGTCCTAAAAACCAAAAGTATCCTTCCTCATCCTGCATGGCCAGATCTCCTGTCATATACCAGTTGTCGGAAAAGCATTTCCTGTAACGGGCCTCATCATGAATATAACCCCTGAACATGGAAGGCCACGCAGCTTTAATGGCCAGCTCACCATAAGTTCCGGGGGTGTTGATTTTCATGGGTTTATGATGGTCATCTTTTTGGAAAATAGCCGCTTCAATGCCGGGGGCTGGCAATCCCATGGAACCGGGCTTGATTTTGGTTGATGGAAAGTTGGCAATCATAATACCGCCGGTTTCGGTCTGCCACCAGTTATCGTGAATGGGTAGCCCGAAATGACTTTGGCCCCATCTGATGGCTTCCGGATTCAACGGCTCTCCCACACTGTGTACCAGGCGGAGATGACTCAAATCGAAAGTTTCCTTTGGCGTGGACTTAACTCGCATCAGGGAGCGAATAGCAGTAGGTGTGGTATACCATACATTGACTTTGTTAGATTCAAGGATATGATACCATCTTTGCGCATCAAAACCGGCTTCGTCTATGATGGAGGTGATTCCGTGCGAGAGGGGGGCAATGATGCCATAGGAGGTACCGGCTACCCATCCCGGGTTTGCCGTACACCAGTAGATATCACCGGGATGAAAATCTAATACGTATTTCCCGGTCATGTAAAGATTTAAAATAGCACTGTGTACATGTAAAGCACCTTTGGGCTTTCCTGTGGTGCCTGAGGTAAAATGCAGGATGGCATGATCTTCGGGATGGGTCGGCGGGATGTCATATTCGTCCGAAGCCTCTTTCATCAACTTTTGTAATGACCACAGGCCTTTTCCCAGGTGATCGGTGGCATCGGTGAGCAGTATATGTTTTAATTGTGGTAATTGGTTTTTGATCCTTGAGATTTTTCTTTGATAGAGGTTGGAAGTGGTCAGCAATACTTTGGCATTTCCTTTTGACATGCGTTGCAATATCGGCTCAGGGCTGAAGGTTGAAAACAGTGGGCAAAAGATGTTTTTGTGCTTCCAGCTTCCCAAGGCGGCGATATACAACTCAGGAATTCTCCCTGTTAGCGTAAATACACGCTCAACGGGTTTAACCTCCAATGTTTCCAGTATATTGGCAAATTGATTAGTTTTCGTTTTTAGTTGTTTGTAAGTATAATCCCTGGTTTTACCTGTTCTACCCAGCCATTTTATTGCTATCCGGTGCTCGTTTTTACCAAAAGCATGCCGGTCCACCGCTTCATGGGCAATGTTTAACCCCCGACCCTCCGGTAATCCACTGAGTTCGGATTGCATTTGATCCCATGAAAATTCGCGTTTTGTTCTCCGGTAATCGGACAGGTTTGGTTTCACTAATTGAGAGGATGAAGTTTTTGTAATTATTTCCACTTTATTTACAGCGTCCAAGTTGTGTAATTTAAATGTAAGGGCATAACCTTACGATTTAAATGACATTCATCAGCATTAGTTTTGATTTTTATCAAATATTGTGTGGCGCCTGGCCATAGAACACACATGGTGATGATTGTCAACAGATTATTTTGACTACAATCATGATGACCATTGACAAACATCATAAAAGTTTTGAGCTATGCACACTACATTTATTGTTATAAAAACAAGAATTGTAGGTTGACAAATTCTAGTTTCACATAGACTGTTTAAGTTTGATTAACAAAATCATCCTGATCGCAAACGGTGATCGGGATGATTTGTTATCTGTAAAAAACTAAATCCCAAATCAATGCCGCAACCTCACCCATTTACAGATATTCCAGGGAGATCATCGATGATTTTCAGAGAAAGCAACAGGCGCCTGCCAGGGAACCCGGAAGGGAATGTACTGTCGGAACAAGACAAGGCCGCACCTCTGCCATCCGGGCACCACGGAGCACCTTACGGTACAGTCCAAAAGTCCCACCCGGTCTCAACGTAAGCCTGCAAGATCCGGAACCGCAAGAAGCCGGACAAGGCAGAACTAATAACATTTGACCACCAGCAACCATTTTTACTTATGAAACATAAGACCGACAACAACCCCGGGCCCCGGAAAAAGAGAAAATCCTTGGCAGAGATCATATTCATGGATATGCGACTCTTATATATATCCTTTTATGGAGATAACTGTCTGGATACTGATTTTAAGTCCCGGCAAACCGCTGCCAATGAACCGGGTAAATACCGGCTGATCGGGCAGAGTGCCATGAATGAATTCATCGGTCAGTTGATTCATGATTACCGGATGAATTAGTTGACAGGAGATTTTCAAATAGTAAGATATCTTAGTAACTTTTAGCCAGGCAAAAGTATGTCAACAATATTTGATGGACCAATTGTTACTTTCGGTTTTTTATCCGCATAACCAGCGCTGCCTGCTGGTAAAATCCGGAATTTTGCCGCTCCTCGATCAATGTAAATTCAGGAACTTCTCTTATTTTTTCAGCCTGTACAAAGGGCAAAATGTGACCATGTACCTCCACCTTGACCAGTCAGATAAAGCTGTCAGACTGATAAAAGACCATTTTTATACTTTTTTTGAAACATATAAAGCAAAGCAACCGGAGGTCAGGTTTCCATTGAACCGGTTGTTTATGAATTTTCCGTACAATACCCTCCATTTTTGGGATAAAAACCCTTTTCAGTCAGGGGGGATGTATAGCGTTCATAAAAATCTTGATTACCATACCTCACTTTCTGTTTTTTGCCTGAAAAAACTGGCCAGTGAACAAAACTGGCATGATTCCCTGACATTTCGTATTTTCCTTGAAATACTGACGATATTGCAAAGCTACATTTACCGGAAATATGGAATACATATAACACCGGTTTTTGACCAGCTAACAGAAGGCCTGAAAAACCGGGCCGGTGACAAGGCAAACCTGGTAGACAGTTTTTTTGAACAGGGGCAAGCTCTATACCGGGAACAGCCATCTGAGATTGACCGCTATATGAATGAGGTGAACAAACAAAACCGGATGCCGAACAGGATGATCGATGGTTTCGTAAGTGATTGGTTGCATATCATCGAAAAGAAGAAAAGACCCACTTCCAGTGAGCAGACCACTAAAGAAATACAGGACTTTGTCAGGGAGATTATATTGGATGTTGTCCATAAAATTGATCTTTCGCACAAGGGATTAATCCAGGCCATTGCCGTTGTATCTGAAGCGGGCACCCAAGTAAATATTACAGCCGAAAACGGAGATACCATTGCTTAAAATATCATTTTGCACTGTAAGCATGAATCGTCTTCATCATATCAGGGAGACATTACAGGCCAACATGGCCGCTAATACCGGCTACGAAAACCTTGAATTTGTTTTGTTCGATTACAATTCCGGCGATGGCTTAGCGGATTGGGTTCACGAAAACTTTTCAAGGGAGCTTAAAAAAGGAAAATTGATCTTTGGAAGCACTGATACACCCGATCACTTTGACCGGAGCCGTTCGAGGAATATGGCCTTTCGGCTGGCAACCGGTGATATAGTTTGTAATGTAGACGCGGATAATTTTACAGGACCGGATTTTGCAGCTTTTATCAACCGACATTTTCAGACCGACCCGGATAGCTACTTATCTGTTAATTATAAAGACAACCTTATGAACTTTTCAGATACTTATGGAAGAATAGCCTGCCTCAGGGAAGACTTTGAAACTGTTGGCGGATTTGATGAAAGTATGGAAGGATATGGGTATGAAGATATTGATTTATGCCAGCGCCTGAGCCTTCTGGGAAGAAAGCAATATTTTATTGTCGATAAAAAGTTTCATAAAACCATAAGGCACGGATACAATGACAGGTTTAGCCATGCTGCAGGACGGCTAAAGATACGGGCTGTGTTTGTCAATTACCGGTCCCCGTTCAGATCCGGGATTTTATTTCTTTTTGATGATAACAGGTGTGCCTATGGCACTCTGCAAGATGAAGATGAGGGTATGGGCAACCCCACCATTGAAGAAAAACGTTGGTTAACAGGTAGATACAAGCGCGACGGTGACAATAATCTGATTATTCATTTGCAGGATTATTCAATGGAACTTGCCTGCCGGAAGGAGAATTTTAAGGATTCCGAAGGCCGGGTTTACTACAAAATCATCGATAAAAACTATTTAATAAAGCTGGAGACACTTTACCCAATTATTGGGAATCATCAGATCCTGGTCAATAATATGAAAGAGCAAAGGGTCAGAGTGAATGAGTTATGACAGACCCTGCCGACGTATTAAAAAAATCCTGTACTCTTTTCAGCGGCTTCGTCGGCCATGGTGTGTGCTTCTTTTTTTCCCAGATACCTGTCGATTAGATAATGGGCCAGATAGATCAACGGGGTGAGCAGTATGGCTACTACGAATTTGTAGATATAATTGATCACCCCTACAGATAAGACCTGGGCTACCGACCACCGGGTGTCCTGAGGCGCTAAAACGTAAAAAGCCAGGAAAAGTACCACATAACTGTCCATTAACTGGGAGACCAGTGTGGAACCCGTTGCCCTCAACCATATCATGCTGCTGCCGGTCATTTTCCTCAATCGTTGAAAAACAAACACATCGAGTAACTGACCGATGAGAAAGGCTACCAATGAAGCAAAAATGATTCTCGTACCCTGCCTGAACACCGTGGAGAAGGCAAAGTTAATATCGAACCGGTTTCCCGCCCCGTCGGTCTCATAGATATCAAGCCAAAACCGCGCGGGGGGCAGCACTGTAGCCAGGTATATTACCACAAATCCATAGGCAATGAAGCCGACAGTAAGCAGGCTGATTTTTTTTACTCCTTCTTTTCCAAAGTATTCGTTAATCACATCGGTTGTAAGAAATACGACCGGCCAAAGGATTACCCCTGCAGTCAGGTTAAAATCCAGCACAAAACCACCTAACAGGCGTATGTTGGCTGGCTGGTAGCCGAAGGTTGATTCCAAAGAGAATATTTTTGACCCAATCAGTTCGGCAATGATGGCATTGGTCAGGAATATTCCACTTAAGATGATGAACAAATTGGTTTTTTTCTTGTTGGGGAGATCGTTAGTGGTCAATTTTTCTTAATTTCAAATTAGTCCTCAATATAAATGGTTTCACCTTCAATTGCCAAAATTGTGTTGTCAAAAACCTCTCTGGCTTCTGTTCTGAAGGGGGTAATATCCTTGTACCGGGATGAATAGTGGCCGATGAGTAGTTGTCCGACATCCGCTTTTTTTGCAATTAAAGCTGCCTGGCGTGCGGTGGCGTGAAAGGTCTCTTTCGCCCTTTGTTCCCTGTCACTTAGGAATGTTGCCTCATGATACAGCAAATCTACTCCTCTGATCTGGTGGACAATGCCTTCATGATACAGGGTATCCGAACAGTAGGCATAGGACCGTGATTTTCTGGGAGGAAGGGTGTAATCTTCATTTTTGAAAATAATACCACCGTTTTCATCGACAATATCTTTGCCATTTTTCAGGGATACCATGTCAATCAGAGAAAATTCTTTTTGAATTTTTTCTTTTATAATCCTGCGCGGCTTGATTTTTTCCCGGAAAAGGAACCCTGCACATGGAATGCGATGCTTCAAAGGAATGGTCTGTATGGTCAATTTGTCATTTTCAAATACACAGCAGGCCTTATCAGGATTTATTTCCTTAAAATTCAGCGGGTAGCTTAGCACAGTCCCTGAAACCTTCAGTTGCATGGTAATGATCTCTGCTAATCCCGGAGGGCCGTAAAGGTTTAGCTCCGTTGCCCGGCGTTGCAGGTGCATCGTCGAGATTAACCCAATCAGCCCGAAAAAATGGTCTCCATGCAGGTGGCTGATAAGAATGTGTTTGATCCTGCTTATCTTTATTTTGTAGTGATTTAATTGCAATTGAGTGCCTTCACCACAATCTATTAAAAACCATTCATTTTGTACTGTCAGTAATTGCGATGTCTGATTTCTGTTGTAAGCAGGTTTGGCCGAATTTGCGCCCAGTATTTTTAGTTCAAATCCCAAATGTTATCCCTCATCTTATAATCCCCTAACTATGCGTGCTGATCCTCATCCTCTTCCTTGTTAAGGTCTTTTTCAATTTCATGCATAAAGATGGCATCCACCGATTCCTCCACAGTAGGCAGTATATTCAACACTTTATCAAGTTGTGAAATGGTGATTAATTTCATGACGTGATCGTTCAGATTAGCCAGAATGAACACACCACCATTTTCACTAAATATTCGGTTACCCACCAAAATGGCACTTAGCCCTGATGAGTCAGTGTATTTCACCTGTGAAAGGTCGAGGATCAGGTTTTTTATTCCTTCGGCATTAATGGTTAAAAGTTCGGATTTTACGCTAGGTGCAACAGTCGTGTCCAGTTTGCTTTCGTTCAATACGAAAAGGCAATATTTTTCTTCTTTTTCAATTGAGTATTTCATCGTTATATTTTTTATAATGGTCACACCAGCCTTTTGAAGGGTCAGGTTTATGCCTGCAATTTCAAGCGCACGCGCAAGAAAGTTATTTGCAGAGATATAATTTATAAACTTTTCGCACAATCAAAAATAGTATCTTCATATTTTTTCTGACTTACATGCTATTCTAAGGCTAGATTAATATTTTTTTCTATTCTTTTCAGAATGGCTTCATTATTCTGTTTTTGAAACTTCTCGCCGGTCACACTTTCGTATAACTCTATATATCTGCCGGAGATTGTCTCAACCAAATTGTCGTTCATTTCGGGGATTTGCTGACCGCGTTTTCCCTGAAAACCGTTGCTTATCAGCCACTGTCTTACAAATTCTTTGGAGAGCTGCTTTTGGGCTTCACCTTTTCGCTGCCTTTCCTCGTAACCCTTCCGGTAAAAATACCTGGAAGAATCAGGTGTATGGATTTCGTCAATCAGGTAGATTTGCCCCTGAAATTTACCAAATTCATACTTTGTATCAACCAATATCAGGTGATTCTGCCTGGCGATTTCCGAACCCCGCTCAAACAATGCGTACGTATATTTTTCAAGCTGCTCATAATCATCTTTTGACACAATGCCCTGCGCCAGGATCTCCTGTTTGGATATATCCTCATCATGCCCCTCCTTTGCCTTGGTGGTAGGCGTGATGACCGGCTTTGGGAGTTTGTCGTTTTCTTTTAACCCCTCAGGCAATTCCACACCACATATTTTTCTTTTTCCTGACCGGTATACCCGCCAGGCGTGACCGGCCAAATAGCCTCTGATTACCATTTCAACAAGAAAAGGCTCACATTTGATTCCTATGGTGACGTTAGGATCAGGCGTTGATTTTACCCAGTTAGGAACGATATCGCGGGTCTCCATCAGAAATTTGGTCGCTACCTGATTGAGTACCTGTCCCTTGTAGGGAATTGGTTTGGGCAATACCACATCAAATGCCGATATTCTGTCTGTAGCAATCATGGCAACGGTATCTTCAAAGAAATAAACATCACGAACCTTTCCCCGGTAAAAATCTGTCTGCCCTTTAAAATGATAATTTGTTTCTTTAATTGCCTCATTCACCATGCCGCAAATTTAAAGATTGCTTTCTATAAAAAAAACACTGGATGATTTCTGTTATTTTTCTTTATAGATTTCTTCACCTGCTTTTTTGCCCCGGCTATAGTTGATAACTTTAAGTTTATTACCATACGGGTCAAAAAACTCCCAGGGCCCATGTTTTTTGTTGTCGATATAGTTGCCTTTAACCGCCGTTTGTCCATTTTCATGGTAAGACATATGCTGGCCTGATTTTTTATTTACATGATGGGGTGTCTCGCTTTTAACAGCTCCCGAAGGGAAAAAAGTCTTTGCAACCCCAATAATCAGGTTGTTTGTATAGGGCTCCTCACTTTGGAGATTGCCTTCTTCATCATAAGTGGATTTTAGCCCGTTTAACTTGTCATTCAGATAGGTTTCCCGGGTTTTCAGTTTACCACTATTGTAATAATATTCCCATATTCCGGTAGCCATGCCTTCTTTGTACTGTTTTAAGCTTTTAATGCTATCGTTGTCATGAAATTCTTTGATGATACGGTCTTTTTCGTGGTTGTCATATTTTATTTCACTTTTGACACGGCCGTCAGGATAGTAAGTGTAATTATCCCCGTAGCGATGACCGTCACTATAGTGAAAAACATGCTTTTTACTTCCATCATCATAATATGCGAAGTTGTCACCATCCAGGACGCCGATGGATTTTTTATTGACAGTAATGGTTTTGTAGGTACCCTTAAGTGTAAGAATACCTTTGTTATTGTAATTTTCAAATGCTCCTGATTTCAGGCCGTCGGTGTGGTTGGAGATGGTCTCGAGCTGACCATTGGGAAAGTAAGTTTTGAAGTAACCATCCAGCAGTCCTTTTTTATAATTGGCTTCCGATTTTAGCCGACCGTTTTCATAGTATCTTTTACTCACACCTTCCGGTTTGCCATTTTGGTAATAAATCTCCTCTTTTAAAGCGCCGGAGGGATAGTATTGCCTGATTAACCCTTCGGGTTTTCCCCTGACAAAGTTTGTTTCACTTTTGGTCTGGCCGTGGTCATAATAGACCACCAACGTGTTATTCAGGGTGTCATTAAGGTATTGGCCTTTCTGAATGATATTGCCAGCTTCATCCCAAACTGTAATCTCTCCGTTTTTAAGGCCGTTTTCAAAGTTAAGCAAGCGCTTTTTGATGCCGTTGGCATAATATTCCTGAAATGCGCCCACCTTCTGTCCTTTGACAAAATTGCCTGTTAGCTCTACTGTGCCATCCGGATAGTATTTGACATAAGGGCCGTCCACCTGGCTGCTGTCATTACCCAGAATAAAGTAAGATTCCTTGATCTGACTGCGGAATACGTCATGATAAGTGACTACTTTGGATTGAGCAAAAGCCACGTTTGTCAGGAGAAATATGACGGTCGGTATGAGGATTATTTTTCGAGGCAACATGACTATCATCTGCATAAAAAGTGACAATTACAGCCGAAGTAAAAAACTGTAGCCTTACGAAAAACGTAAGGCCTTTGAATTTATTTTAGACAGTACTTTATACCTTTTCAATGACCATGGCAGAAGCCCCACCACCACCATTACAAATACCGGCCACACCTACCGTGGCGTCTTTATTGTCCAATACGCTGTTTAACGTGGTAAGGATACGCGCCCCCGAAGCTCCCAGCGGATGTCCCAACGACACCGCTCCGCCAAAAACATTTACCTTGTCTGCCTCCAGTTCCAGTTTTATATTATTTGCCAATGCTACAGCAGAAAAGGCCTCGTTGATCTCATAGTAATTTACATCGCCAGCTTCTACTCCGGCCATTTTCATCGCTTTGGGGATGGCCAGGGAAGGGGAGGTGGTAAACCAAATCGGATCCTGGGCAGCATCGGCAAAGCCTCTGATACGTGCCAGCGGTTTTATACCGAGTGCCTCAGCCTTTTCCTTGCTCATCAATATAACGGCCGCCGCTCCGTCATTAATGGTAGAGGCGTTGGCAGCGGTAACGGTTCCTTCTTTTGAAAATGCGGGTTTTAGCTGAGAAATCTTTTCAAATTTCACATTTTTATACTCTTCATCTTCTGAGATAACCAATGGGTCACCTTTTCGTTGAGGCACTTCTACCGGAATAATTTCGTTTTTGAAATATCCGGCTTCGGTAGCAGCGGCGGCCCTTTTATATGAATTAAACGCATATTCGTCCTGTTGCTCCCTGGATATCCCCATCTCTTTCGCCGTGTTGTCAGCACAATTTCCCATGGGAAATTTGTAGTACACTTCATACAAGCCATCCTTGTGTAAGCCGTCGATTATTTCACCATTCCCATATTTGTAGCCAAATCTGGCTTTTGGAATGTAAAACGGAACGTTAGACATGCTTTCCATGCCACCCGTGACAATGACATCGCCCTGTCCCAGCATGATTGACTGCGCGCCAAACATGACTGATTTCATCCCCGAAGAGCAAACCTTGTTGACCGTGGTACAGGGCACATGATAACCTATGCCGGCTTCCACAGCAGCCTGACGCGCCGGCGCCTGTCCCAGGTTGGCTGAGATGACATTGCCAAAAAACACTTCATCCACCTCACCGGCATCCACACCAGCTTTCTCCAACGCCCCGCTGATCGCTTTAGCACCCAGTTGAACCGCCGTAAATCCGGACAAAACGCCCCCGAAGCTTCCAATCGGTGTTCGCACGGCAGCTACGATATATACTTCTTTCATATAGAAATCTTTTGAGTTATTGTTGATTATCGATTCTTGCTGTAAAAGTAAATCATTACAGCAAGAATCTACCAATCCGGCTTATCATTTTTTGCCCGGGTACGGGCTTTCTTTTTGTTCTGCTGGATGTATTGTACTTCCTGGTTTTTCATGGCTTCCAGGATCATTTTGGCCTTCTCAGGGCTGATTTTCATTTCCTGCAGTTTTTTGTACGTAGAGGGGGGAATTTCCTCTTTTTCATCTTTTTTTCCTTCACTTTGTTCCTGTTCCGCCTGACTTTCTTTTTGTTCTTTGTCTTTTTTTTCATCAGCATCCTGTTGCTCCTGACTTTGCTCCTGATCTTTTTGTTGCTGATCTTTTTGCTGTTGGTCTTTTTGTTTCTGGTCTTGTTTATCTCCTTTTTCCTGCTCCTGCTGATCTTTTTGTTGCGGCTCCTTTTCGTCTTTTTCCTGCTCCTGTTTTTCCTGCTCTTTTTTGTCCTGCTGATCTTTGTTTTTGTCGTCTTTATTTTGTTGATCCTGCTGATTTTCCTGCTCTTTCATCAACTTTTTAAGCAACTCATAGTTGTATCTTGCCGCTTCATTGGTAGGATCGGCCTTCAGGGCCTTTTTGAAGTAATCCAGGGCCTCCTGTTGTTTTTGTGGGGTATTGTTCATGACACCCAGTTGCTGATAGGCAATGGATTGAACGTTTTTGTGGGCACTGGAAGTCAGTTTTTGATAATTGCTCAAGGCACTGGCTGAGTCGGCCACTTTGTATTGTGCGGTGGCCAGGTTCAATAAAATGTTATCATCGCGTACATTTAAGCTGTCGTGCAGGTAGCTGTATTTCTCAATGGCGGTTTTATAATCTTCGTTCATAAAAGCCACTTTAGCCTCTTTTTTCAAAGCATTTTGTTTGGCTACCCGATCCAGTTTCCCGATAGGATCCAGCGCCAGCAATACGAAAGCAACCAGGTATAATTTCATATTCTTAAAGTTTTAAACTTTGTGAGAAAATCAAGCAGGAACAATAAAAGGGCAAGGCCCAAAAAGTAAAAGTATTTATTGGCCGATACATCCACTTTTTTTGTATCCCTTAAATCCCCTTCAATATTTTCAATGGTATTAATCAATCGTGAGACGTCATTTTTGGTATCGTTGATCTCAAAGTATTTTCCGCCGGTAATGCTGGCTATTTGTTTCAACGAAGACGGGTTGAGTTTGGTGATAATTTCCTGACCGTTTTTATCCCTTTTAAAACCACCTCTCGTCCTGATTTTACTGCCCCTTTCTGTGCCTACCCCCAAGGTATACAATTTAATGCCTTGTTTTTCTATATCCTTGGCTACCTCCACGGTTTCTTCCCCAAAATCTTCTCCGTCACTGATCAGGATAATTATTTCTGATTTTTGCTGCGTCGAGGGGCCGGAATCCTTTTCTTCCTCAAACTTCTTCAACGCAGTTTTCAGGGGCGCCCCGAAATCCGTGCCGGCATTCGGCACCAGTCCTGTGTTCAACGTCTCCAGAAACAGGTTAAAAGCACTTTGATCATACGTCAGCGGACATTGTACAAACGCCTCCGACGAAAAGATGATCAGTCCCATCCGGTCGGAGTTGAAGTTGTCGACAATGGTTTTAAGCTCGAATTTTATTTTTTCCAGCCTCGTGGGCTGAATGTCAAAAGCATTCATAGAGCCTGACAGGTCGACCGCAAAGTAAATGTCTTTTCCAATCACTTTGACTTCTTTGATGGACTCCCCGAAAGATGGTCCTAGCAGCGCTACAATCAGCAGCGCAAAGAAAAGCATCCTGATCGCCACCTTATAAAATACGGCATAAAACGAAGACTTCAACCTTCTGGCAGCACTGATTACCTTAAACAGGTAAATACCATAAAACACCACAAAGGCGCCGATAAATATACCCTCTAAAAGTCCTATAGAATTAGTCCAGACCATGCCTGAAATCTAGTTTAACACGATACCTGAAAAACAAATATAGGAAAGGGCTTTGAAGGGTTGAAGGGTGTTTTGATATTTATTGTTAAATAAAGTTAAATACGCGAAAAATAACCGCTTTGAGAAGGTAAATATTTTTCAGAATAGACTTGGTTATCTTGGGGAGGTTGTGCTATATTTGCATCACTTTTCGGTAAGCGATAAGCAAGGAGAGGTGGGTGAGTGGCTTAAACCAGCAGTTTGCTAAACTGTCGTACGCGTAATAGTGTACCGGGGGTTCGAATCCCCCCCTCTCCGCGAATTGAGTGTGAGTTTGGGAGTGAGTGTGAGTGTGAGGAAATTTTGGGATTGTGGGTTGGGGGAAGGTTTTATATGGATGTTTGATTTTGAGAGGTTAGAGGTTTATAGGAAGGCGCATGCTTTGACTGTAAGTATGCTTAGGTTATTGTATGTGGAAAAAGATTTGGATCCTTATATGAAGGATCAGCTCAAGAGGGCGTCGCTGGGTGTTGTTTTAAATATTGCCGAGGGTGTAGGAAGAGTTAGCAAGGCAGATAAAAAACACTTTTACACAATGGCAAGAGGTTCGGTCTTTGAATGTATATCGCTGGTAAAAGTGCTATTCGACTTGAAAACTTTGAACAAAAGTCAATACGACCAATTCTATTCAGGCTACGAAGAAATCTCAAAAATGCTCCTCTCCCTCTTCCGCAACACAAAATAACACTCACACTCAATTTCGGGGCGTGGCGCAGTCCGGTTAGCGCACCTGCTTTGGGAGCAGGGGGCCGCAGGTTCGAATCCTGCCGCCCCGACATAAAGGGACGTTTCGTCAAAATTTTCGAAATGTCCCTTTTTCATTTCCGCGTAAATGTCTGAAATTCTTTTGGTTAGTACAAATAGTGTATTAATTCTT
The DNA here is from genome assembly GCA_022360015.1 of Cytophagales bacterium. Lineage (GTDB taxonomy): Bacteria > Bacteroidota > Bacteroidia > Cytophagales > Cyclobacteriaceae > Agaribacillus. The sequence goes on along the minus strand of JAKSDQ010000058.1, from coordinate 611 downwards.
GAGGTTCGAACTTCATCAGATTTACGATCATAGAAAATCCCCTCTGGAAACACTAAATGTTGCAGGTGTTCTCTTGCTTTCAAAGTGCCGGAATCCCACAAATTTGGCAATTCAGGCAACATTTCAAGGAATTTGTCAATAAACTTATCAAGGTTCGAACTTTTTGCCCCAAGCTTTTGAATTTCCACTAGAATTTGACTTTTTTCCTGCTTATACTTCGGCATAAATTTTTGGTAAACCCCCGAGTCTATTTCACCTAAAAAGTGTTTTTCCTGGGCTTTCGCTATTTTCGTTTCAATTTCTTTCAATCGCTTTTTTAACAACTTCTCCTGGTTCCTGTTGTCCTGGGTTAATTGGTCAACTCTGAAGTAAAGCTGTTCCCGGATAGGTTTGATGAGGTTGCCATTTATGGTAAACTGATCCAGCAACTCCTTAAATTTTTCATGAAAGACTTTGGCGCTGCGGTTGGATTTACACCTTCTTCGCTTCTTTCTGATTAGCATCCCATGAGCGGCAAGTAGCTCATTTAGGGCATCTCTGCCCATCTTGATGTTATGTTGTGAAAATGGTTCGTGCAACATGTGATGGAGCTTTGGAGTGCCGATTCTTGG
>JAKSDQ010000276.1 GCA_022360015.1 Cytophagales bacterium | reverse complement strand
TGCCAAACCTTATTCAAGAGTTAACTTCGGCAAATTAGAAGTCACCCCAACCTTCGATTGTTAGGTTTTTAACCGGAAGGATAATTCTTGCATTAAAGACTGAATTACCTGGCAGTTGCCATAAAATATTCAAGGGCAGACGATTATTCAACGGGCTTTGGTCTCACAAAAAATGAATAAAAAAGGCAATAAACGGATTCTTTCTACCCCATTTGTTATGCAATGACTTTGCATAGTGATCATGTAATTATTTCATTCATCTTTTAGATTTTCTCATATTTCTAGTAATTATATTTATAATAAAACTATCTATAAAATTTGTTATAGCCCATAATTATTTTGTCTAATAATATATAAATTTTTGACTATTGGAGCATTACTTTAAATACTTTCATATAACTAAAGGTTCTGTTATTTTCCGCTGATGGGAGTAACGCTGTTAGAAAACTACGATATAACTTCATTCTCAACCTGGCACGAGCGTCCGTGGGTGTTGCACAACCCCCTTGTTTGATGAAACACCAAAAATGTCCAGTCATAGTATGACTCGAAGTCATACTATGACTAAACTTCGTGTCTTGGCGGTTCCCCATTTTAGGCCACGAAGGCACAAAGCATTTGCGTAAAAGAGGTGGCGCAACACCCACGGACGCGCGCTATCAGGTTGACATATCTTTGATTATCCACAAAAATGGTTACTTGCCTCACAGTTGTACCTGTTTAAGGCACCTTGCGCATCCTTTTTATCGGCCAATAAGTATTCTAACAGGTCCGATTAACCCTGACGCCAGCAATGGGTCATTCCTTCGATAAAAATTGTGGGTAACAAATGTATATCGCTTGGTAGGTCTTTTTTCACCATTTTCTAACCAGGAAGGCCAATCGCCATTTTCAGATTGGTCATTTTCATAATTTTCATCACCTATTAATCTATTTACCCAAAGATTTGCTACTTCTATTTCCAGGTTATTTTTGCCTTTTTTCAAATAGCGTGTGATATTTAATAGATGATTCGTCCATACAATGCCAACTTCCTGGCCATTGAGGTATACCCTGGCCATATTTTCCAGTTTTCCCAAGTCCAGGTAAAAATCCTGTTCCTTATTAGCCAACTGTCGTTTGGAAATATGGAATGCTTTTTTGTAGACAGCCTTTCCTGAGTAATATTTTATGCCCGGGTCGGAGCTGCTGGTCCAATCCAATAGATTTTCAAATTCAATATTACCGGGTCCTCCCCATAAGGTGTCAAACGAAACCATCCAGGAGCCTTCTATGTTCACTGACGCTGATAGTACTGGAAAATTTCTTGAAACCTGTGGATCCATGGAAGAACTTATGCCAAACACTATGAGATAACTGGTATGTGGCCCAAATATCATGGGGATAGTGGTAGTGTGCTCGTTTTTCTGGAATGCAGGCAACGGCCGAATGTTACCGGTGATAGGGTCCCATAATTCCGGGTTACCTTTGGTGGATCTGAAAACACAATTAGCAGAGAGGCTATCTGACGTCCGGTTGGACACAAAGTAAATATCGTAATTCTCTGAAGTTCTATGTGTATACCGCAAATCTCCGTCTGCCTCAAAATCGAGCGGGAGGTTCATTTTCTTGAGAATGTTACTGGTGATGTCATAACCGGGGTACATAATAGTATCATTTTCAGGCGTTCTAATTTCACCACCCCAAATAATTTTTCCTTTTCCTACGGTTTTAGATACAATTTGGGAAGGATTCGATTTGTTACCCCAGATCTTACTTACCAACATCTTAATATCGTTATCGCAATTTGGGTAGTTGGTTAGGGAAGGAGATCTTTCCGGTGGGAGTCCGATGACGGTGGCCCCGTTAAGTAAAAGAGAATAGATTTTGTTAAGAAGCTCTGGTGTCATAGATGGCGTATAGGGGAGTATCAGTGCACTGTAGGTTGCACCACCGGGAAATATTATTTTATGATCCTTAACCTGTGCTGAAGTTAATTGTGACGGCGCACAACCATCGAAATTGTAACCTTTGCGATCGGGCAAAACCGAATTTGCGGCAATTAGAGCAGATGGTGGGGCTTTGAAAACATGAGGCGAACCCTCAGGGGTTAAATATAAAATATCCGCTGAAGTACGGCCTTTGCTTAACATATACTGAGTTCTTGAAACATAGGTATGATAGGCACCAACCATTGACCACCAGGTCTGGTTCCGGTTCCAGTGCACACCATACGGACCCATTGTCATGCCTGGCTTTAATTTGTTATTTAAGGACTGGTGTTGGAAGGTGTGAAACATTAGCTTATTTATTCCTTGCGCAAAGGCCCAATCCGTTTGATTTTTCATGGAACCGGGAAATTGCCTAAATCCCTCCGCTTCCGAAGTAAAAGACTCAGCCGGCAAGATAGCTTGTCCTTTTATATGGGCTATTGAAGCTGCTTCTATCACTGAAAAGGCACTGTTGAATCCAAAGCCATCACTCCAAAATTCTGCCATGATTACATCGGCAATGTTACCTAATTCCAAATCCGCTGTCGGATTCATATCATAGGGCTCGATTGAAAGCTTTAAACCGTAACTATGTGCGTAATCCTTGATAAATTGAGCATGCCTTTCCAAAATTAACGCTTGTGATGTCTGGCGAAGATCCCATAAAAACCGTTCACTTATCTCTTCGTTGCCAACAACATGTCCGGTATAAACTGGAAAATAAAGCAGCGGATCGTATCCTCTGCGATTTATGAACTCCTTCCTGAAACTTCCGCTCCAATTCTGTGCTCCCATCTCCCAGCTATCCATGTGAAGTCGCTTTAGTCCTCCATTTCCTTCGGCTGAAGTGAATTCTAACTTTTTGAATAATTTTCCTACATAGTTATCCAAATGATTTTTAATGGCAACAGTATCAAATTTGTCCGATTCAAAACCTAAGCCAGGAACGGGCGCGGGTCTTGTAATTGCCCCGTTGTTTCGAGCGCCAAATCGCATGATGGTCCATATACGATCATCCGGAGGACGCCAGTTTAGAACGCCTTCCTGGTTGAGTTGATCTGATAAATCTACTATTTCATCAAATTGAATGACGGAATTATCGGAGGGTTCCTTAAAATTCCTTTTAAAGGGGATGAATTGACTTGTACCCGGTACGGAAGTATAAGGTGCCCGGTAATAAAGTGCCTTCTCGTCTATATCTTTTATAGGGTCAATTTCCTTCAAAGATTTCGGAAAAGCCAAAACAGCGACGTCCTTGTAATATGCCGATCTTTTCTTTGCC
>JAKSDQ010000059.1 GCA_022360015.1 Cytophagales bacterium | reverse complement strand
TTATCAGGACACTATTTAACCTGGCCATCAAAGAGGGGATCGTAGATAGAAAATATTATCCTTTCGCCGGTGATAATGTGAAGATAAGGATTGGCTCAGGATTAAAAATGGGATTGACCCAAGAGGAAATCCGGAAGATTGAAAATCTGGAATTGGAATCTAACACTTCTATCTGGCACGCTAGAAATATATGGCTTTTCTCCTTCTATTTTGCCGGGGTAAGGATCTCCGATGTACTGAAAATTAAATGGTCTGATTTCAAAGATCGCAGGCTTTACTACCAGATGAATAAGAATGATAAACCTGTAACACTAAAGATACCCGATAAAGCTAAAACCATTTTGAAGTACTATGAACCTGAAAAAAGATCTGATAAAGACTTTGTTTTCCCTGATTTGAAAAATGCTGATCCAAATAGCATTAAGGATATCTTCAGGAAAACAAGAACTGCCGCACGCAGGTTTAATAAATACCTGAAAAAGATTGCGGAGATCACAGGCATTGAAAAGAACCTGTCAAATCATATTGCCAGGCATTCTTTTGGCAATATTGCCGGGGATAAAATTAATCCTTTGATGCTTCAGAAGTTGTACCGGCACTCTAACCTAAAGACGACCATAAATTATCAGGCAAATTTTATTCATAAAGAGGCGAATGATGCTTTGGATGCGGTGGTGGATTTTTAGTCTATACAAGACCATTTCTTCCTATTTGGTACCTCTTTAGATAAACTGTTTGCTATGAATTCGATTTATTCAGGATAAATCTTATGGACAAAGATACCTACCTTTTGTTGACAAAATCAAATTTTACATGTAAATTTGTCAACAAAAAATGCAAGTACAATTATCAATATTTCGAAATAAATACTAGCATGAGAAATTTTCCGGAAAGGCTTAAAAGTGCCAGAAAAATGAATGGTTTTTCCATGCAGGAGCTGGCAGATAAAATGAACAACGTCGTTTCAAAGCAGGCCATTGGTAAATATGAATTAGGCGTTATGAAGCCGGATAGTGAGATCTTAAGTGCCATATGTAAGGCATTAAATGTCCGGCCGGATTACTTTCTTCGTGAAGGCAAAATAACCCTGGAGAATGTGGAATTTCGTAAACTTACCAGACTATCAAAGAAGGATATAGAAAAGATTAGAGAGCAAACTATTGATTTTTTAGAGAGGTATTTTGAGCTAGAAAATCTCCTTGGAATTGATAGTAAGTTTAACAATCCTCTAAAAGACACTGTCATAGACCATGAATCTCAAATTGAAGAGGCGGTAGTCAAATTACGCAAATCATGGAAGATAGAGAGTAATCATGTGCCTAATTTAATCAAACTGTTTGAAGACCAGGGCATCAAAGTTTTTGAAATAGATGCTCCGGATAGTTTTTCGGGCTTGGCTACTTATGTGAATAACTCACCTGTTGTAGTATTGAATAGCAATCTGAATCATGTATTGGACAGAAAAAGATTCACCGCTTTGCATGAATTGGCCCATCTCCTGCTAAAATTTTCTCGAAAATTTGATCAGAAACAAATTGAAAAATTGTGTTATGCTTTCTCAGGGGCTTTTTTAATGCCGAAAGAACTCTTCATCAACGAATTTGGCGGTGTCAGACATAATGTTTTTATAGAGGAATTAAAATTCATGAAGCAGAATTTTGGCATTTCCATGCAAGCGATAATGGCCAGGGCAAAAAATCTCAAGCTGATCTCGGAACAGTATTACAAAACCTTTTCCATACAGTTTAGTAAACTGGGCTTTAGAAAAAAGGAACCGGGAGCATATCAAGGCTACGAATCTTCCAACAGGTTTTTTCAATTATTATACCGGGCAGTGGCGGAAGAAATTATCTCTCTAAGTAAAGCCGCTTCCTTAAACAATCAAAAGCTTGCTGATTTCAGAGAAATGCTGGCATCATATTAAACAATTGAAAGTAGCTGTCACGGATGCCAACATTTTTATAGACCTAATCTTTCTTGACCTCATTGATCACCTATTTGAACTTGATCTGGAACTCTACACCACATGAAGTGATAGAGGAACTTAATGAATCACAACAAAAGATAGTAAGGCATTACCAATCCAGCAAACAGCTAGGAGTTTTGGTAATTGAAGAGATCGAGCTAATATCCCAATTGCCTAAACATATACCGATTAATAAATTATCATTTGCCGATCTTACAGTTTTTCATTTTGCGATGAAAATGAATACTGGCGTTTTAACCGTTTATCGGGTTTCCCCCACTGATTGATGAATTCTTCATTGCGGTTCATGTATGTCGGTATCATATCCCAGGTGGAACTACCGGTATAATCATTATCGAAATGGAATTTTCTTTTTACTTCCAGCTGACAAATGACTTCAAAAGTTGTATTTGCTTGTCTATAGAACTCTGCATAATACCATGATACCATTTCCCGATCTACATATTTGCCCGGCATGGTCTGCTCTTTTTGGATCAATACATCTGCTGATTCAAAGTCCTTTGTTGTTGGTCTTGTTGGTTTGGCTATAGTGGTTATAGCAATAAGGTTCATTCCATACTCAGTTTGTTGTTCGGATTCTAGTACCATGGCCCCTCCATAGCGATCGTTTTCAAGTTTGAAAGTCAAACAATTGCCCTTTTGAAAAATTGAATCTCTGAAAATTTTTTTCCTCCTTCTTCTGGCGGATTTCTTTTCAGTATTCAGTTTCACAAGGAATTTATTAAGGACTTTTCTTCTTTTAGTTAATTCAGACTTATCTGCGCCCAGCGCTTGCCATAATGCTATATCGTTTTCTGATAGTCCCTCCAGTCCATAGTGGTTTATTATTTCAATAATTCCTCATGTCGAAGATAGTCTGTTGTCCTAAACAGCTTGCATACAACGGTTTGGGTATTAAACGTAAGGCAATTTTAGGGTTGTGTAATTTTCACACCAAAACTAAGTTAAATATTAACGTTAAATTTTTGGACACTATTGTTCACCCTATGGTTTATACCTGTTGTTGGGCAACATATTTTTCCGTTAAATCATTTAATTCATCTATTAGTTTGTGAACCATTGTACAAGGGTTATGATTTGCATAACTTTTATCATGATAGCGTTCTTCTAACTTTTTGGCATTGTTTATTGCATTGCCTTGGTTTCCAAATTTCTTAAGGAGAGAGAACATTTCAGCAGCATTCTTTTCATATTTAAAATCGGTAGTTTTAGCGGCTTTATTTATTTCCTTCTCAATTAGCTTTTGGTATTGTTCACGAGGAATTCCGGTATTGTAATAATTGAAATGTAAGAGATACCAAAGTTCAAAAGCCTCGTTAGTCCATGCGCAGTGGATTTTTGGCCTTGAATTTTCGCCTTTATTTATTGCATTGTTAAAATTTTTGGAAGGAAAGCTATCCTTGTCAAAAATCGCCCAAACATTGTCTATCTTTCTGAGATATTTTTCCTTATATTTCTTTCTTAGTATCTTTGCTTCTTCAATGATAGACAAAGTGTTTTTACCCGTGCCATCAATGTCAATATTGGTCAATTCTAAAACACCTTTGGGCAAAGATTTTTTTAACGACTCAAAGTAATTTGGTTCAGTCTTTTTACCCTCACAAACTATTAAATAAAATTTCCTTTTCGATTTGAATTCGGTTTTTCTCTTCTTTTCAGCTCGAGCTCGTCTTTTGAGTATAGCATTATCTATTTTAATTCTATTTGCCATCAATCAAAAGTTCTTCAAAGTTTCCGATAAAAGGAATGGCACCATATCTCCCGTTAATATAATCTTTCTCGAAAGACCTGTCTTTACGAATCTTGCTATTAGTACCTTCTTCTTTATATTCAATCAAAGAATATAAATCACTTGCTTCATATTTGTCTTTTTCCAAAAAGTAAATTTGATCTCGCCTAAATCTGCCGTATGAAAGTAAATTGGTATCATGTGTTGCAAAAATTAGCTGGGCATTTTTTGTATTATATTCAGGTGAATTGAATAAGTTAGTGATTGCCGCAGTCATAAGAGGATGAAGTTTTGCATCAAGTTCATCAATAACGAGAATTCCACCATCAAGCAGAGTATCGAAAATTGGGCCTGAGATATCAAAAACTTTATTTGTTCCTGATGACTCTTGTTCTCTTAAGTCAAAATCTTCAAACCCAACTTGATTGCCTTTTTCATCAAATTTCTTGTGAATTGTATCAATTCTAGCAACTGTTTTTCCTTGTAAGTCGGTAATAATGTCCTCGAGTAACTCAGAAGGTATATCACTAGGCAAAAAACTTTTTTGAAATTTCTCTTTTCGAAATTTTATCTGATCAAACCCCAGATCTAAATCTTTGAAGAAATCCAGAAGTCTTGCCTTAGATTTTTTATTGTCAAGCAACGAAAAAGTCACTCCACGATAATTTTCATGGCTTAAGCCTGATATTGTTCCCCAATTATTAAACCACTGGATAATATTCCCTGCAATTTCTCCATTAAACTGATCTACGACTGAAAGAAACAAGGCATTTTCTCTTGTTTTTGATTCCAAACGGGAACCTTCTTGAAAATCATCTGTAACTCCAATTCCCTCTTCTTCACGTATAAATAGAGGAATTTCTTCTTTATTCTCCAATTTAAATAGCCATTCACCACGGATAGATTCCTTATCAATCTCAAATCCATATCGAAACCTTGTATTCTGAATTAGAAACACTACTTCAAAGAATGAAGGATTATTCTCTGTACTTGTATTTAATAGAAATGGAATGATATCGAATTTTGATGCCGAAGACTTTTCGGCAGATGTCATGACTATCTTTTTCATTATCGACATCGCCTTAATGAAATTTGATTTTCCACTAGAATTTGCCCCATAGAGAACAGCACTTTTTAAAAGCTTGAATTGTCCTGATTTAAAAGTTGAGTCTTTGTACTCGGTAATATTAGTGGCTTCAAGAGTTAATGTTTTATTATCTCTAAAGGATAGAAAATTACCTACTGTAAATTCAATTAGCATCTCGCTGTCTATTTTTTGAGAAAACTTCTCATTCTTAGCAAATGTATGAAAACATTGAGAGATTCTCTCATTTGATGCTGTCTATTTTTTATTGAAGAATACCTCATATTGCCCAACGTCAATGCATGAATGGTAGCTTTGGCTTGTGTGATCGACTTTGTGCGGCTATGATTTCATACATAATGTGTGTGCCCAGTATAGGCATCTGGTATCGAAGATACCAAATTATTCCAGACAAGCTGCTTGAAAAATGTCCTTACAAGCAGTTTCTTTATTATGGTTAAATAGAAGGTTCTCTGACCCTCTCATCTTGGCACTAATGAAGCACAACAATATAGTGTTTTATGACATGTTTGCATAAGCCACATTCGATTGAAATGATTGAATATAGTTTAAGTGATTACAAAAAGCAAGAAGATGGAATTAACGGCGCAAATGTGTTATAAAACATCGTTGGACGATAGCC
>JAKSDQ010000060.1 GCA_022360015.1 Cytophagales bacterium | reverse complement strand
GGCTATCGTCCAACGATGTTTTATAACACATTTGCGCCGTTAATTCCATCTTCTTGCTTTTTGTAATCACTTAAACTATATTCAATCATTTCAATCGAATGTGGCTTATGCAAACATGTCATAAAACACTATATTGTTGTGTGTCATTAAACTAAACTGAAAAATCCAATGGGATATAAAAAGAAATGGAAAGATAAAGCTGACGAGAATTTACTCGAATATTTGGACAAAGTAAGTGAAATTATCAATCCCTTATTCTCTAATAATGGAGAAGTTGATTTATCTAACCTTGACAAAAAAAGTGATTTAGAATATTTACTAGCACTGATTCTAAATTCTAAGTTTGCTTCTAGCGAAGATAAAAATAGACGAAGTTTTGGTGCCGATGATGTTATTGCACTTCAATTAGAGGTTGAAAACAATAAATTTCTAAAATATTGGGGGAAAATAAATTGGTTGTCAAAACCAAATGACCACGAGTGCCATAAATCATATCAGGACCCATTTTATGGACTTTTTAAACTTGAAAATAATCGAACAGAAATTGTTGAAGCTATGTTCGGTGATTATGAAAAAAAAGATTTGGACGGACAGTACTGGATTGAATCTGAAATGAATTGGATGTATGATTTATAAAGATAAACGAACACACAACAAGGTGTAAAAATGCATTAAAACGCATTTTACACTAACCGTTAGAATCCAAGCTACCTCTCTTGACGAACAATAGTTGTTAACTTTTGTATCTGGGACTATGCCGAAGATGAACTTTTGACATTTGGCATCAAAGCAATTGATAAGCCCATTTACATCACAACTATCTTAACGAAGTTCGGTGATTGTTGTAACTACAAATGTGAATTGGACAGATCGCATATTGTAATTAATTGGAAGTAACAGATTCTAACATTAAAAAAGAGCATAGCGTCTGTCTGTAATTCGAAAGTTAATCGCATTTTGGAAAGTCCGCCAAATATAATTTACATTCAGACATCGGTCTTGGCCTGTAGGTTAGGAACGTAAAGAGCTTTTCATTCCCTACTTTTTTTATCAAGATCAGTTAGATATCAATATTGAATGATCTTTGACTTTGAAAGAGAATATGATACGTCTCGATCCCAGACTCGAATATATATCCCATTACCATAAAAGATGCCACTTACCAATTCGATAAAAATTCCTTTATTTTGTTAGGAAATTTTCAGGGGGCAAGTCAAAACGCTAGTACACTTTTCAAATCTGGGAAGAAAAGGTTCGATATTGATCCCCTCGCCGCTACTTTTGAGGTTGTCTCAAAAGGGTAAACATATTCGGGTACCTACCTGAGAAAAATCCACAATACAAAAAACTGAGGCCGTTCAAATTACTTTTGAGACGGCCTCTTTTTTGTTTGAAATCGTTCAAAATGGTATAATGTGTTGTCATTGAAAATATTGACAAAAGCTTAATTCTTTACAAATAAGATCGGATTACGATCATATTCTTCTTTTTAATTCATTCATCCTATGCGCAAATGGATGAACGTTTAATCGGTGAATGGGAATCGATTAAAATTGAAAAGCATAATCAAACATTAATACCCGAACAGGGGAAATATAATCTCATTATCACCAAAACTAGTATTCGATATAATTTGGAGGTAAATAGTTGTTGGTTGAGAGGTTGGTCAATTGAATCGAATGAAATATTATCAGAAAATATCCCTTGTACAAGAGTGTGTTGCGATGACAGAAAAGGAACATTTTATAAAAACCTCCAATACACAGGGCATTTCAAAGTTTCCGAATCACGCAACTTCCTGACAATTAATAACGAAAAAGGCACTTTCTTCCTTTCTCGTAAAAAGTAAAAAACACCTAGTAACAATTAGGCTCTAATGAACTGTGGCCTTATCGCACATCATTAGAGCCTCATTGTTATGTGCCGCTTTTTACCAGGAAATTTCTCCCGTTTCAGGATTGGTTTCTTCGCTTATGAAGCTTCCACTCGGCCGTTGGTTATGTAGCAAGGCATTCACTACCCGGGTAGCGGCATCTTCTACAGTTCCTGTGCCCTGATGTCCATTAAAGTCGGTTTTGGTGTAACCCGGGTCTACCATTGTTATTTTTACATTACTGTCTCTAAGCTCGTAGGCCAATGTAATGGTGTACATATTTAATGCTGCTTTGGAGGATGAATACACTGCAAATGAATTGGCATCATCATAATATTGCCAGTCGGGATCATTGTGCAAGGATAACGATCCGATGCTGGAACTTACATTGATAAGTTGAGGTTCCGGGGACTTTTTCAATATATCCATAAAAGCCTGAATCACTCTTGCCGTTCCGTAAAGGTTCGTGTCGAATACTCTTTTGAAATTATCTGTATCCGTGGTTAATGCTGTTTGTGGGAAAGCACCGGCAATTCCGGCATTATTGATCAACACATCTAAACTCCCTGCTTTTTCTTCGATGGTTGTACGGGCCGATGCAATAGAAGCTTCGTCTGTGATATCGATGTGAATGAATTCTACCTGATTAAACCCTTCAACTTTTAATTTTTCCACAGCTTTCAAGCCATTTTCTATATTTCGGCTTCCTAAATACACGTATAAGCCTTCTTTTAGCAATTGCCTTGCTGTTTCAAATCCAATTCCTTTGTTGGCACCGGTTATTAATACTGATTTCATGCTTTTACTTTTTTTACATTTAACTTACTTATGCAAAAGTACTTCCGGTAAAAATGAAATCATTTGCCATATGGCAAAAACAGTTTATTCAATATTTTTTCGGATCCGGCTGAGCGATGATTGTGTAATGCCCAAGTAAGACGCAATGTAGGAAAGTGGTATTTCATTCACCACATTAGGGTACACTTCCAGGAATTTGAAATAACGTTCGGTAGCATCTTGCGAAACCAAAGGACTTCTTCTGTCCACTTTTTGCATGTAGGCTTTCGCAACCATTTTATACTGAATACTGTCCCATCCAATAATGGTTTGCAGTAGTTCCTGCCAATCTTTTTTAGTAAAACAGACGATGCTGCAGTCGGTTACAGCCTGTACATAAGCTGTGGATTGTATTTCTTTGTCAAAACTTTCGAAATCGACGATTAGATTCTCCTTTTCGATAAAATATTTGGTGATTTCATCACCTTTATTGTTGTAGTAGCAGACACGAATTACGCCCTCCACAAGGAATCCAAAGCGTTTTGATATTTTTCCGGCTTCCGAAAAATATTCGCCTTTATTAAGTTTCTGAGTAGTCGCCTTTTTAGTAATAAGGTCTGTTTGCTGTTGGTTCAAATTACCGAAATGTAAAATGTATTCTATAAACTCTTCCATAGACGCAAGTTATAAAAGTCATTTTTTCAAAATTTGTCATTTGGCAAAAAGTGTCTTTGAGCTATTTACTAAAGTTGCACATAACTACTGAACAAACAGATATTTCCTAATACCCAAATTTCAGAGGATAAAAATAATACCTTTTTGGTGAAAATCAGTATCCCCTGGATGGTGCAGTTAAAAACTTGCTGATATGGGAAGGTGTTAAGTTACGCTTTGCTAAACTTAAACCGGTTCGGAGCTGAATTAGTCGTCTTGCCAGGAATGAATAAAAAAGTTATTTCACGTATGAAAAGGATAGGCGAATAACTTTGGCTGGTCGGAAAGTGATAAGAAAACGCGCTAGCGGGTTATACCTCATACTCTGTACCATATGGTTACTTCATTTGTCACTTGTTAGATTCTATTCTGAATTCAAAATCATCTTCGGGTAAAACACATTGACCAGTATCTTCCGAACAAACTGTACAGGCGATGTAGCCTTTTATTATTGGCTCATCAGAAAGCAGCTTTACTTTTGGGGTAAAACCTCCATCAGATTTTTTGATGATACGTACTTTGCCTTTCCAAACATCATCCTATTTCTCTATTACCTTGATCTGTTTAGGATCTCGGATGACCACTACCTTCATTGGATGGGTACCTTTCTCTAAATAGAGTCCTAACTTTTTTAGATACGCTTTTGATTTACTAAAGCTTGTTTCATCCTTGTTATAAAAGATGCTGTTAGCTTCTTCTGATGTAATACTGTAATCAATCTTACCTTCAAACCCAGTTGCATCGATAAAAGGGGCATTTATTTCCTTGATAGCATATTGACTGTATCCATGATTAATGTAGGCCATATAACCATCAGTATCTATCACAAAAAATTTCGGTACGCCTGCTGAATTAGTTGGTTCAATCCAATTAATTTTCAACTTTTCATCTGGGCCGTCCATAGCTGTGAGGTACGAAATTTCATGCTTAGAAACGTATTTCTGTACCCTCTTTATGTAATAGTCAAAATCTAAACCGCCCGAAAGGCTTGTCTCAGAAACGAAGAAACTCATCACTACTGCTTTACCTTGATGTTTTTTTGATAATGAGGTCAAGCCAGGAATTGCTGCCTTACAAGGGCCACACCATGTAGCGCCAAATTCAATCACATAAGGAGTTCCTTTCTCGAATTTTTTTACCGGATTTCCCTTAATCCACTTAAAAACATCCAAGAAAGGTGCAGGGTCGCCTGTTGTAAGATTCTGAGAAGAGGTAGGTGTGTAAATACCCAGACCTATTAGGATCAATAATAATTTCAGCATGAAATGTTCATTCGATAATCAAGTTGGTATTGTTAATGACCTCAAAAGGAGAAGACCAGAATTCTGAAAACAATACGGTATTTGCCGGGGATAATTCATTTGAAGCAAATTCCTGATTTGCAATACTTGACGAAAAGTTATCAAAATCATCGCTGGCTGTGCCTGTGTGCACTTCTAATTCCCCCGTAAAGAGACCTGAATTTAAGATTAAACTATAAACACCATTGATTGCAGCCAGGACTGAAGCATCATCCTGAAAGACATTATCACTGATCATTTCGTTACGTGGAGGGTCTATTTCAACAAAATCCTCACAACTCATGTACACACAACAAATAATTAAGTATAAAAAAATAAGGTTGATAATCTCAATGGAGGTAGTCCGAATGCCCCGGTTTCCGGATCGATACCTTCATACTCTGTAATTGTAAATAGGTTCTGCCCTTGAACATAAATGTTGGCATTGTCCACCTTCACTTTTTGACACCATTTTTGGGGTAATGCCCAGGAAAATGCAACATTCTGTAAGCGGACGAAAGAAGAGTTCACCGATCTCCAGTAGCGGAAATAAGCTGTACGTGCGGTGCTATTTGAATTGGTAAAACGTTGATTTTTGCTGATATCTCCGGGAGCCTGCCACCTGTCCAAAACACTTGTAAAGGTATTGGCCTGAGTTCCAGGCAAACTTGTTAATAACAGATCAAAGGATTTCTGCTTTACAAATTGAATCTGGATATCGAGTTTAAGACTTTTCCATGAAAAGCTATTGTTTACACCACCAAAGTAATCTTGCCTAGTTTCTACGAACTCCTGACGATCGAAATCAGAAATCGATCCATCGTTATTTACATCTGCAAATTCGTATATGCCTGTTTCCGGGTTTACACCGACAGGTGTGAATTGTTTTCGCCCGAACCGTGATTCCCCGACTGCATAACGGTTGTCAAAAACAGGAAAGTCTGAAATATTAGGGAATTCGACAAGTTCGTTTCTCAAACTTGTGAAGTTTAAACTTGTAGACCAAGTGAAGCTGTTTGCTACTAAATTTGGTAGACCTAAGTTCTATTTCAAGCCCTCTGTTCTCAATAAGTGCCGGAAAGTTGAGCTGTTGAACTTCATAGCCGGTTGTCGCAGGTAGAGGTCGCCCCACTAATTGATCATCACTTCTGTTTCTAAACCAGCTAGTCGACATGAAAAGCCTATCTTTAAAAAGGCCGAACTCTAGACCAAACTCTAATTTTTTGTTTATTTCCCATGAGAAATTTGGATTCGGGGCACGGGTTGAGATTAAACTAGTTTGATTGTTGTAAGGCCTCGAAGTGGTCCCATAGGTGCTAGAAACTGGTACTCACCAATAAGATCATTACCTGTTGTCCCATAGCTGCCCCTTAGCTTTCCAAAAGAAAGGAATTCTGGCACACTATCGATGAATGCTTCTTCAGAGAAAATCCACGCTATTCCGATTGCACCAAAGTTGCCAAATTGATTATTAGGACCAAACCTTGATGAGCTATCTCTTCTACCTGTCAAATTTAGAACATACTTACCCCTAAAATTATAACCAAACCTTAAATAAGCTCCGTTATACCTGTATTCCAAAAATTAATTACGCCATCGAATGAGGAATCGTCGTAGCGTATTACGTTAGTCTGGCGGAAAAAATTCCCTCTAAAAAGAAATTGAGTAGTGCTTGACCCACCTGAGATAGCTATGCCTACATCTGTTTGATTCGCAGTTCCTCCTAACAATTCTTCCTGCCAATCCACATTTCGGGTAGGATCCCACAGAAATAAATCAGGGTTGGCTGCAGAATCAGCGGGACTTAGCACTGGCCAGATACCGTCATTTTCAAGTTATTCTTGACGCATGGCAAGGTATTGTTGTGTATTCAATAGATCTACCTTATTAGCAACCTGACCGATACCTGTAGAAAAATTGACACCAACTTGAGTTTTTCCTGCTCTACCTTTTTTGGTGGTAATGAGTACAACACCGTTTGCACCCCTTGAACCATAGATTGCAGTAGCTCCTGCTAAAGGTCCACCATTTTCATCGGTCACATTACCGCTGACCGTCCTGTTCTGTTGTGATTTCTGAGCTTGAACGCTAGCTTTCGGTTTCGCAGTTGTGATAGGTTTGCCACCCTTTTCATACTAAAAAAATATTGTTAAATTGCCCGTAATATTGTTATCCGGATGACTTTTAATAAAACCGATTTTACGCTAAGAAAGATAAAGAAATATGTTAAATAGACGCTCATTACCTGACTTCACCTTCCATGGATCGATCATTTCAGTTAACCATAAACAGGCACTGTTGAAGGATTTTTTTTTAACCTGCTTTTCAAAAGCGTATAGATTAAGGCCTCCCGGGCTGTAGCACGATTTATCAATGGCTTTTATTAACGGGGATCAGGGATTATAATTAACGGAGCTACCGGTAAGCGTACGTTTCATTTATCAAAAGAGGGATCAACTATATGATCAAGCTGGGGAATAATCGATGGAACCGGTTAGGATTACCATGATTAAGCGTTTAAAGTGACCAATTCTTAAGCCTTCGCAAGCACTTAATACAGGATGCTCAGAGACCGATATCAACTCATACCAAGACCTTCATCGCAAATAGCTGAGGGATACTTTTTTATATAGAAACAAAAATGAACAATAAAAAAAAGGTTAGGATCTTGTCACTGGATGGGGGCGGGATCCGGGGAGTTATTCCGGCGATAATCATTAAATACGCTGAAGAATACCTGAAGAAAAAGGTACCGGGAACCACTATTGCCGATCATTTTGATCTTATTGCGGGCACCAGTACGGGAGGTATTTTGGCTTGTATTTATTTAACTCCTCAGGATAAAGACAGGAGCAAGGCAAAATTTACAGCCTCAGAAGCACTTGAATTTTTTATCCATGAAGGATATAACATATTTAATGCTTCGAGGCAAGGAAATTTCAGACGATTGTGGGGACTGCGGAATGCTACAGAGTTCGATCCGGGTTATTTAGAAGATCTGCTGGAAAAAAGGTTTGGAGATACTTTGATCAGTAATTTGCTAAAACCATGTCTGGTGCCGACCTACGATATGAATAGTAAAAACCCCTTCTTTTTTACGAGTCTCGAGGACACCACGAAAAGAGAGTTTTTTGTGCGGGATGTAGCTCGCTCTACTTCTGCAGCGCCAACTTTTTTTCCACCGGCGAAAATAAAAAACATTGCTCCGGATGCAGGCAAAGACGGAGAGGCTTTGGATATGATCAATTTGGATGGGGGTGTCTTTGCCAATAATCCGTTAATGTGTGCTTACGCAGAAGCCCGAAAAACAAACTTCAAAGACAGAAACAATGATCACCCATCGATCAATGATATGTATGTTCTTTCTCTCGGCACCGGAGGTGGAGGATTTGAGCTTGGGGGGAAGGAAAGAAGTAGTAGGTGGAATCTTCTGAAATGGGCCAAATCAATGCCGAAAATTATGATGGATGGCAGTATTGGTACCGTAGCATTTCAGATGGATCAAATCTATAAAACGCGGCAACCGGATGATTCAAATGGTTATTTAAGGATAGATGTGCCGGAAGAAGATCGAAATTATGCCCCGGGTTTGTCCGAGGCTTCCCCGCAAAATGTAGAAGCTTTATTAAGAGCGGGAGAAAAAACACTTCAGTATGCAAAAGGAAATGAACTGGATAAATTTCTTGACAGTCTTTTGGATTGCTAAAAGGATGAAAAGCAGGAGACAAGTATCGTTTTGACTTCCCGGATAAAGCTTTTGCCTCTTTATCCAGGTTAGGTGCCACTTTTTGATTTAAGTTGTTGTTTATCATGCTTTTAATCTGTAATTGTGTGCCATTTGCCTGAGAATTGCTGAAAATAACAGCAACAAAATCTGAAAAAATGCTTGGACAGATTAAAAGAATCGACTACATTTGTACTTTTTTTCAATTAGCATAATTTCTTCATAAACTAAATTTTTTTACCATGAAATATCATAAACTGATCGCCTTTTCAATATTGATACTGATTTTTCCCGTATTCGTGGTTTCTTGCGGTGATGACGATGAGGAACAAGCTGACCCCAAAGCAGCCAAAATTACTTTACTAACCGCAGGCTCCTCCAAAACATGGGTTTTGAACTCTCACAAAGATGAGGGCGTTGAAGTAACGGAAGAATGTGAAAGAGATGATGAATGGATTTTCACTTTTGATGGGGCATTTACTGTTGATTATAATACTAAGTGTTCCCCCGACCAGGTTGGAACTGTCTCTGGGTCATGGAAACTAAATGATGATGCAACAGCGATTATCATAACTGATACTGATACAGAAACTGAATTTACCTTGATTGAATTAACTGAGACGACCTTGAGGGTTAGTTTTAAAATCGAAGATACCATACCGGCTGAATTTGGCTTTACGGCAAAGTAGTTCCGGTTTAATTTGGTTCATTACCGGAAATTTTTGATAATCTACCTTATAAATTATAAGAAAACATGAAGCCTTTGGGGTAGCAGGTAATCCGGACTCCCCCATTGACTTCAGTTTTTAACTGAAGCCCGACTAATACATTTTAAGTTTACACCTTATTACTTCCACTTTTAGTGCCCCTTGCCGACCGGA
Organism: Cytophagales bacterium; assembly: GCA_022360015.1. Lineage (GTDB taxonomy): Bacteria > Bacteroidota > Bacteroidia > Cytophagales > Cyclobacteriaceae > Agaribacillus. The sequence goes on along the minus strand of JAKSDQ010000060.1, from coordinate 80,795 downwards.
ATAATTAGCGGTACTTGAATACAGATAATGCTCCGGTTCAGCTACTGGCCCACTTTCCACCGGGTTATTGTGAATATATGCCAAGCGTTGATCAATCACCTCATTGGTCGATAACTGAGTGGGTCGATTGTCCTGTTGCCTAAACTGATAAGTCTTGTTATTAGTATTCTTTATACCAGTTGATTTGAATATCCATAGTAGCATCCAAGCTTTTCTGCTTTCTTGAACATTTTTTTCGATCTCTATTTGGCCATGGTTGGCATAGGCGCTCTAGCCCATCCGGGCAATACATAAACCATGGCTTTGCCTGGTGGACTGCCGGCTGTTTTTGGAAAGCGTTACCCGTTGGAAAATAAAGAGGTTGAAAATTAAAAGCGGTGGCCTTGTCAGGGACCACCGCTTCACTTTAAATTACTATGTCATCGAATGCCTTGCTCCGGGGCCTCCGGCCAGGCGGTGTGGAATTCAGGCCAGGTCGAAACGGTCGAGGTTCATCACCTTGTTCCATGCGACTACAAAGTCCTGCACGAATCGCGCTTCAGCGTCTTCACTTCCGTAAACTTCTGCGATGGCCCTGAGTTCTGAATTAGAACCAAAAATCAAATCGACCCGGGTACCCGTCCACCTGACTTCCCCAGTAGTGCGATCACGACCTTCAAATACTTCTTCTTCCTCAGAAATCGCCTTCCATGTCGTGCCAAGGTCGAGCAGATTAATGAAGAAGTCATTGGTGAGCGTTTCAGGGCGTTTTGTGAATACGCCATGTTGGGCTCCTCCGAAGTTCATGTTGAGGACACGCATGCCACCTAAGAGCACTGTCATTTCAGGGGCTGTCAAGGTCAGTAATTGCGACCGGTCCACCAGCATTTCTTCTGTCGATATGGCGAGTTGGTTCTTCAGGTAGTTGCGAAATCCGTCTGCAACCGGCTCGAGGACAGCAAAGGAATCCACGTCAGTATGCTCCTGCAACGCATCGGCACGTCCTGGTGTGAAGGGTAACTTCACATTATGACCTGCATGCTTCGCAGCTTGCTCTACACCTGCGCATCCGCCCAGAACTATCAGGTCGGCCATTGAAACCATTTTACCACCCGACTGAGCGCTGTTGAATTCTTTTTGAATGCCTTCCAGGGTCTCAAGCACAGATGCCAGTTGGGCCGGATTATTGACTTCCCAGTCTTTTTGTGGCGCAAGGCGGATACGTGCACCATTTGCACCGCCCCGTTTATCGGAACCACGGAACGTTGATGCTGATGCCCAGGCGGTGGATACCAATTGCGATACGGACAGTCCTGAAGCCAGTATCTTACTTTTCAGTGTATCGATATCCTGATCACCAATCAGTTCATGCGTAACGGCTGGAATAGGGTCTTGCCAAAGTAGGTCTTCTGCAGGCACTTCCGGTCCGAGATATCGTGTTTTAGGCCCCATATCCCGGTGTGTTAGTTTAAACCAGGCTTTAGCAAAAGCGTCTGCAAACTGATCCGGATTCTCATAGAATTTTCTTGAAATCGGTTCGTAGATAGGATCCATCCGCAAAGACAGGTCTGTCGTGAGCATAAATGGCGCGTGACTTTTGGAGGGGTCGTGCGCATCCGGCACTGTACCGGCGCCTGCACCATCCTTCGGCTTCCATTGATAGGCACCGGCCGGGCTTTTTGTCAGTTCCCATTCGTAACCGAATAGGTTTTCGAAGAAGTTGTTACTCCACTTTGTTGGCGTGGTAGTCCATGTTCCTTCCAGGCCACTGGTAATCGTATCAGTGCCTTTGCCACTGCCAAATGTGTTTTTCCAGCCAAGACCTTGCTCTTCAATGCCGGCACCTGCTGGTTCCCGACCAACGTACTTGTCTTCTTCAGCGGCTCCATGCGTTTTGCCGAAAGTGTGACCGCCGGCAATAAGGGCGACCGTCTCTTCGTCGTTCATCGCCATGCGACCGAAAGTCTCACGGATGTCTTTCGCCGCAGCCACCGGATCCGGATTGCCGTTTGGCCCTTGCGGGTTTACGTAAATCAGGCCCATCTGCACGGCCCCAAGAGGATTCTCGAGCTCCCGGTCTCCCGTATAACGCTTGTCGCCAAGCCACTCAGCTTCAGAGCCCCAATAGATGTCTTCTTCAGGCTCCCATACGTCCTCACGTCCACCGGCGAAACCTAAAGTCTTAAAGCCCATCGACTCCAGGGCGCAGTTGCCGGCTAGAATCATCAGGTCGGCCCAGGAGATTTTTTTGCCATATTTCTGTTTTACCGGCCAGAGCAGCAGGCGTGCCTTATCCAGGTTGGCGTTGTCAGGCCAACTGTTAAGCGGGGCAAAACGCTGGGTGCCGGTTCCACCCCCACCGCGGCCATCACCTATCCGGTAAGTACCGGCACTGTGCCAGGCCATCCGAATGAAGAGTGGACCATAATGGCCATAGTCAGCAGGCCACCAGTCTTGTGATGTCGTCATCAGATCGAAAATATCTTTCTTTACAGCTTCCAGATTCAGTGTCTTGAACGCCTCCGCATAGTTGAAGTCCTCACCCATCGGATTGGACAGGGAGGAATGCTGACGCAGGATGTTCAATTTCAACTGATTTGGCCACCAGTCACGATTTGACGTGCCTCCACCGGCACTTTGCTTTAGCGTTCCATGCATTACCGGGCATTTACCAATACTGCCATTGCCATTAGAACCAGTTGATGTGGTCATATTTTTGTTGTTTTCCATGATGCGAGAAATTTTTGACGTTAAGATAGCGTAAATTTGTGAAGATGTTTATTGAATTAACTTATGGTAATATTGATAATATTTATAACTCTGGTTTAACCTTGGGCTGCACTTGTATTTCCCTGGCTTTTGCTATTATTAAAGATAGTGCAAATTTGTGAAGATATTTATTGAATTAATTTATGGCAGTATTGATAATATCTATAACGCCGGCTTAGCGGTGGTATACAGACACTTTACGGAAATATTGTTGATTGAAAAAAGTACCGGGGTGCCCTCTTCAGGAGATAGGGGAATTATGATTTTTCTTATCTCATGAATTCTTTCTTGGCCCTTGTTTATGAGGAGGTTACCTGCGTAAATGATCCGGAGTACCTGATTGACTTTATCGACGTTCCGGTGCTACACCAGCTTGCCAATGACCGGGGATGCCATCCGTGCTAAAAGACAAATTATTTCCTCTTTCTCCATCATCGAACCTGCCGATTAGAGGCAGGGTAATGTTTTTCAACACTACCCTATTACTAATTGGGCGTACAGTTGCTGAGGTAAGTACCCTACCTCCTGCATCCAGGTATTGGAATTCATATTGCCGAATGAAGTTTCTTCCTTCAAATTTTTCAAACTTGGAAACAGCTTGATACGCCAAATTATTGACCACTATGAAGGTGTCACCGACTCGTTCCGATGGATTGTTTTGCCACTTTTTACACTGTCCGGGCACTAATCGGGTAAGGGCATTGACCTTGCCGACTGACAGACATCACTCGTTCTCCTTGGGTGATTCATCTCTATGTTTAAATAGACGATCTTCAATTTGTTTCATGGCATTCTTCATTTTAGGCCATCTACCCGGCTCAATATTTTTTGAATAAAACTTATCCAATGGAATATTCAAAGCGATGGCTGCTAGTTTACAATTTGCATTTTTAATTGAATAAAATAGCATAGACAGGAGGGGTGACTTTAAGCGAGGATACGTAATTGCTTAACCGGAATTATTCTGTGTGTTTAAAGAAAATTGCCAGTACCCCTCTATGCTTGCTTAACGAGAACACTATTTGCTACTAAAAATGCTCTATATCCAGTACTGAAAGGTCGCTTCCTCCGGAACCATCATCCGTACGACCTACCAGCCCAAAAGTAAAGTTGTTAAAGCGTGGTAATGACAGAAAAAAGGCCTCTGGTAACGTTGTAGATGCTAACACATTTCCATCTGTGTCTAAAAACTGAAAAATGTGCTCTACAACAGCACCATCTGCCAAAAACGTGGAGAATGATGTAGCAGATCCAAAATTTGCGTTAAGAATATTTGCATAAATGTTCATAACCAAGGGGCCCTCAGTCATGGAACTTAATAGTCTTTGACTTGATTTGTGGATAGTATTCTCTTGCGTCCTTGTCATATCCCGGTACCATCTTAGGGAAGGCATAGAACTAACTCCTCCAACTGCTACAGCGAGTAAGACAACAGCTTTATTGTCTAACATATAAATCTGGTATTATTGTTTAAAAAATTTCTTTTGCTTATGTGATCCCGCAATGAAATCCGGGATTATTACATTGATCAATAGCCGGGATTCTGATTACCCAAATTCGGATTAATCAGGAATTCCCGCTGTGGGACTGGCCATAGGCGATCGGTTTCATCCCATCTTTCCTTTATTGGGCCTAGCACGGCTGTTGCTCTATTGGTTCGCACCAAATCAAGCCAGCGCTGACCATACTCGCTGAATAGCTCAAAGCGTCTTTCCTGTTCCACAGTCAGCAATAGGCTTGTTTGATCGCTGGCAGATGTATTTGGCAGGCCAGCTCTTGTCCTAATGACGTTCAAATCTTCCTGCGCTCCGGAAATATTGCCTTGCTGTGCTCTGGCTTCAGCGCGTATGAGGTGAATCAATAGTTTCTGCGTCTAGTTTGACGATGTTACCTGGGTTAAGCCGCTGCTCCACCTCATAGTACCCCGTAGAAACAACAGTTATCTCACTCAACTCTCTTAAATCCGGCTGCAATACCACATCAACAACCGATAGGCTGCTAACGTCAATTTCCTGTGGCAAAAAACCGATATAAGAAAAGACAAGGGTGGTGGCATCGTCGGGGATGCTTAATGCGTAACGGCCATTAATATCAGTGACGGTCCCTATGCGGAGGTTCCCTTTTACCTGGACTGTGGCACCGGTCAGGGGGGTGGCGGTTTCGTCGGTAACTTTGCCAGTAATCATCCTGTCCGAGATGATTTCTTCGACAGGTATTTTCGATGACGCACGTTTTTTTATGTTTACCACGTCGTCTACCCTTCTGAATGCTAAATTGTAAATGGTAGACAATTCAAGCAGCACATCATACAAGGGCACTTCGCTGTATGATCCCGAGTGGCTCCTTTCACTGGCGACAAGGGATTTTTGATAAACGAAATTCAAACCGGTTTGCTGCTCGATCCGGTGCAGGAATTCCTCCGGGTTTTGGTCATGCACTTCCAGCGAGATGGGCATTTTGAAAGGCCTAATTTATGGCCAATTTCTTTGTAACTGGGCCCTTCTTCCAGGCGAAGTCGAAAAACCTTTTGTTGCTGGGGAGGCATTTTATTCACAAACTGCTCTGCCAGCGTCAGGTACTCCTCGTAAGGATTTTCATCTTCAAGGTGATGATAATACTGGGAAGAATGAATTAACTGCTTTTGCAGGTGCTCATCCCTGGCAATCTTTTTGAGTACGTTTGCAAGGTGGTTTTTGGCTATCGTAAAAAGATAAGCTTCAAAAGAGGTGTCTAGCTTGAGGGGGTTTCGTTTATCCCATAATTTTGTGAAAACCTCCATAACAACATCGTCAGAAAGATCTTTTGACTTCAACCTTTTATAACAAAAAGCATAAACCTTGCTGCTGTACAGATCAAATATCGATGCCAGTGCGTTTTCATCACCTTTTTTCAAGGCAATAAGTAAAGCATTGAGGTCTGATACTCGTGCCCACATGGATTTCATAGCTTCCAATATAACCAGCTAAAGCAAGAATACAAAACGTCAGAGATTAAAGTATGCGTGAATTGAAATACTTGTATGGGCATCGATGATGTCTTCAGCATTAACTGAAAAGAAGGCTCGAATTCAGCCAATCAGCATAAATCATGTAGAAAAACTTTCATTCGATTTTCAAACCGATCCCTTCACCCTTGTAAGTCAGTGAGGTTGCCGGTTTGACATCTTTACCAACACCCATCCCTGATTTTTCATTAATCAGTACCATATTAAAAACCCTTTCTTTTAACATTTTCTAAAATTCTTTATGGATTGGGCCTTTTTTGAGGATTTTGGGTTCAATTGTAATCATCGTTTTCATTTCCATGCCAGGTGAAACAGGTATCCTATCCGGCCTAAACTATTCAGATTCGAGACAAGTTTGATAGACTAAAACTTACGTACGTATATTTTCAGACGATATCCAACAAGTTAAGCTGATGTTCAGTGCTACTTTTGTGACGTATTCAACCGTTTTTACTAATGATGATTTTAACAAGAATCAAACCACTTTATTTTTTACTATTTTGTATTTTCTTTCTGTCTTTTGAAAGTATTGCACAGCAGGACTCAACTTCTCAAAAACAAACAGGAGTTAACATTATAGTCACACAATCCCCGAAGATCATTGTGAAGCTGGAAGCTGTCACCCACAACGTATGTAATGGAGAGAGCAAAGGTGCCATCAATATATCTGCCAGCGGGGGATATCCTCCCTATAAGTATTATTGGTCCAATGGGGAAAAAACGCAAGACATTGCCGCAATAAAAGCAGGGGTTTACAAGGTGGCGGTATATGACAACTTCAGTTGTAGCGATACACTTGAGGTGGTGGTCGAAGAGCCAAAGCCCTTATTAGCCGACATTGACAATATCAAAGACATCCTTTGTTATGGTTATGATAATGGTGCCGTGGAAATTTCAGTTCAGGGAGGCGTCGAACCTTACAAATACAGTTGGAATACAGGAGCTACCACCGAAGATCTCACCGGAGTGAATTCAGGACGGTACTCCGTATTAATTACCGACGCTAACCAATGCCAGGAAATTCTGACAGCCGATGTCCAGGAAAAACCGCTCATTGTAAGAACACTTGATGACGAAAGCAATATTCTTTGTCAGGGGGACAGCACCGGTCAGATTACCCTATCGGTAAGTGGTGGGGTAGCTCCATACACTTACCAATGGGATCATGGAGCGACCGAAAAAGATTTAAGTGGATTGACTGCGGGTGAATACCAGGTGACTGTAAAAGATGCTGTGGGCTGTACCGAAGTTTCTTTAACCACCGTAGCAGAGCCCAAACCCCTGGAGATTGGCTTTGATGAAATAAGAAACCTGAGGTGTAATGGTGACTTTGGAGGGGCCATCAATATCAATGTAACAGGAGGTACCCAACCTTACCAGTACCAGTGGAGCAACGGGAAAACGATGCAAGATATTGCAGGGATACCAGCAGGCAGTTATTCAGTACAGGTCACAGATAAAAATGGGTGTGAGAATTCAATAGAAACAACCCTTACCCAACCTCTTCCACTTACGGCGAAGCTTATCAAGGCACAAAACGTGCGTCATTATCAAGGTGAAGACGGTAGCATCGATATTGAAGTTTCAGGGGGTGTAGCCCCGTATAAATTCAAGTGGAGCAACGATAAAGAAACACAGAATTTAAGAGGCCTCAAAGCCGGTTCATATTCAGTCCGGATTACAGACGCAATTGGCTGTGCGAAGATCCTGAACGTCACCCTTACCCAACCCGAACCAATGGTGGTCAGAATATATAAAACCCAAAATATTGCTTGCCATGGCGACAATACCGGTGAGATAAGTGTCTCGGTTATTGGGGGTGTGTCACCTTATTCTTATCAGTGGAGCAGCGGACAAACGGTTCAGGATTTGACCCAAGTAAAAGCCGGCAACTACTCCGTTGTTGTGACTGATGCAAATGGTCATAAAAAGCAAGCGGATACCGTTCTTACGGAACCTCCTGCATTTCAGGCATCTTTGATTAGCGCTAAAAATATTGACTGTCACGGCGAGTATTCGGGAGGTGTGGATATAGATGTAGCAGGAGGTGTTCCTCCCTACAAATACCGTTGGAGTAATGGTGATAATAACCAGGATCTTAAAAATGTGCCTGCAGGTAAGTACTCGGTAAAAATAACAGATGCCAATTTGTGTGAACAGATACTTGAGGCTACAGTGACCGAGCCGGAGCCCTTGCAAATAAATATCTTGAAAATCGAAAATATCAATTGTTTCGGGGAGAATTCGGGCTCAGTGGATATTGCGGTTACCGGAGGCAAGGAGCCTTATATTTTTAACTGGAGCAACGAAGCCACTACAGAGGACCTGGCAGGAGTTAAGGCAGGTAATTATATGGTGACAGTAACAGATGCCAACGGATGCCGCCGCCAGGCGAATGCAGAGGTGACGGAACCCCAATTGCTTGTGGTGGAAGAAGACAAATCCAATAATGTCGACTGTTTTGGTAATTCTACAGGGGCTATTTCTTTGAATGTATCCGGAGGAGTTACTCCTTACGCCTATAAATGGAATTCCGGACAGACAACCAAGGATATTGAAGATCTTGTTGCCGGAGAATACAATGTTGTTGTGACAGATGCGAATGGTTGTACTAAAAGCCTGTCAAAAAAGATTACCCAGCCCGATAAGCTTGTTCGAGCGTTGCATGAAGTAACCAATATTCTTTGCTATGGAGATGCAAAGGGTGCCATAAACATTGATGTAAATGGAGGTGTTACGCCTTATCAGTACAAATGGAGCAACGGTGCCATTTCGCAGGATATTGTCGGTGTAAAAGCCGGAGAATACAACGTTGAAATTTTTGATGCCAACGGATGCAGGGATACATTATCGGCCGTTGTGGCACAAAATGAATTGTTGGTACCAAAAGTAGATGTTACAAGTATTAATTGCAATGGCCTTCTTCAGGGGGCTGTGAATTTAACGGTTCAGGGTGGTGTTAAGCCATACAAGTACGCATGGAGTAATGGTGCGGAAACCGAAGACATCACCAAACTTCCTGCCGGTAATTATTCAGTTATGGTAACCGATGCCAAGGGTTGTTCCAAGACAATAGATGCTCAGATCATGGAACCCCCCTTATTTGTAGCAAGCCTTGAGTCCGATAATGATATATTGTGTAATAGCGAAAACACCGGAAATGTGAATATCAGGGTTTCCGGGGGAACAAAACCATACAAGTTTGTTTGGAATAACGGAGCATCTACCCAGAACCTGAGTAATGTTAAAGCAGGTTTCTATGAACTAAAGGCAACCGATGCGAAGGGTTGTTTACAGACTGTGACAACCACTATCACCGAACCGTCAGCCATTGTACAGTCGGTAAAGTCGGTGACAAATGTACTTTGTCACGGTAATGAAGAAGGTGCCATTGATGTTTCTGTGATTGGTGGTGTTGGTCCTTACCAGTACAAATGGAATAATGGCGCAGCCACACAAGACCTTGAAGCCGTGCCTGCCGGTAAGTATTCATTAAAACTACGCGATGCCCATGGATGTGTCAAAACACTGGATGCTGAGATTACTCAACCGGATTTGTTAAACTTAACGCTGGATAACATAGAGCATATCCTTTGCCATGGTGATTTAAAAGGCAAAATAGATGTCACAGTTGCAGGAGGTGTAAAACCTTATGCGTATAGCTGGAGCAATGGCTCGACCACGGAAGATATCGGGGAATTGCCGGCTGGTAGCTATACCCTTACCGTGACGGATGCCAATGGTTGTGCGCAAACATTGACGGCGGCAGTAAAACAACCACCATTGCTTCGGGCCCGCATAGCCAAAACAAAACAAATTTTGTGTAATGGGGCTACAAATGGGGCCGTTAGCGTTGAAGTGGCCGGTGGTTCGAAACCATACAAGTTTAACTGGAGTAATGGAAATACAAGTCAAAACCTGCTCGATGTTGGTGCCGGAACCTATACGCTCAACATTGAAGACGCCAATGGATGTACGCAAACTTTGAAGGCCGTTATCAATGAACCATCGAAATTAATCAGTTCATTGGTTAATACAAAAAATGTATCTTGCTTTAACGGCACCGATGGTTATGTCAATATAGCTGTGAAGGGTGGTGTGGCGCCTTATCAATACAAGTGGAGTAATGGTGCGACAACGCAGGATTTGACAGATATTCCACACGGTAATTATGCCGTTGGGATCAGCGACGCCAATGGGTGTAGGGATTCGGTACCCGCTGTGCAAATATCTCATCCACCCTTATTGGAAGTAGAAGTAGTTGATGTAAAACACGTACTGATAAATGGTGATAAAGCGGGTGCGATCGACATTTCCGTTAAAGGTGGTGTTACTCCCTACCAATATAGCTGGAGTAACGGAGCCACCACGGAAGATATCGGCAAAGTACCCGGTGGGGATTACTCCGCGAATGTGATGGATGCCAACGGTTGTGAGAAAAAAGTAATTGCCACTATCAACCAACCACCACCATTGGTAATTTCATTGGATCATGTGAAAGATATTCTTTGTCACGGCGATGCCCTGGGAGCCATAGACATCTCTGTGACCGGCGGTGCGCCTCCTTATGCGTTCAGTTGGAGCAATGGCGCTTCTACACAAAATATCTCCAGTATCGAAGCCGGTGAATATACTGTAACGGTAAAAGATCAAAATGGGAATGAAAAGCGTCTGAGTACTACTGTGGCAGAACCGACACCACTCATAGTATCTAAAGACTTCATCGAAAACATCAATTGTTTTCAGGATAACACGGGCTCCATAAATGTAACCGTGACCGGTGGTATCGAACCTTATCAATATGAATGGAATACTGGCGCTAAAACACAGGATATCTCCGGGTTGAAAGCAGGAGAATATACATTAACTGTCACAGATGGCAACCAGTGTCAGAAAACATTCAATCAGATCATCACGGAACCGGCGTTATTTACAGCCGAAATTTCGGAAACAAGCCATGTGAAATGCAAGGGTATTGATGAAGGTGCGGTAAAACTACATGTAAATGGCGGGGTTACACCATACAGTTATTACTGGAGCAATGGAGAAAAAACAAAAGATATTACAGGTGTCCATGCCGGTGAATACGAGGTCACGATAACGGATGCCAACGGTTGTACCAATGAACTTCATGTGAATATTACAGAACCTTCCGAGTTACTGGCATCTGTGGAAAATGTAACAAATAACCGCTGCTTTGGCGAACAAAAAGGGGCTATATCCCTGGGGGTTGAAGGCGGCACTTCACCGTACTCATTCGAATGGAATAATGGCAGCACCTCACAAAACCTCACAAACCTTCCCAAAGGAGATTACGAGGTAAACGTGAAAGATGCCAATGGATGTTCAAAGATACTCACGGCAAATATTTCAGAACCTAATGGACTTATCGCGACTTTGTTGGACAAAGATGATGTTAAGTGTGCAGGCGACAAGACCGGTAAATTGTTAGTAGGTATTGAAGGTGGTATCAAACCCTATTCGTATATATGGAATTCAGGACAAACCACCAAGGATATCAGCGAAGTGCCTGCCGGGAAATATCAGTTAGCCGTAACAGATAAAAATGATTGTAAGACTACACTGGATACGGTAATAGAACAACCCGGTCCCTTGATGATATCTAAAGACACCGTTCATAATATCATTTGTTACGGAGACAGCAAAGGGTTTGTCGATATTAATGTCAAAGGGGGTGTTTATCCTTATGAATATAAATGGAGCAATGGTGCTGTTAGTGAAGATATTGTGAACGTGATGGCTGGCAGTTATCAGGTAAGGGTAAACGACGCCAATGGATGTGAACAGACATTTACGACAGCCATTAAACAACCTGAAAGACTGATTATTGAATTGGATTCTCTTGTGAACAATGAATGTTCGGGGAAACAAAATGGTTCGATTAGCATATCCGCAAAAGGTGGTGTTGCCCCTTATGAATACTATTGGAATGACGGTCAAAAAACACCTGGCATCAAGAACCTGGCAGCGGGCAGGTATGTGGCCACCCTTACGGATGCCAATGGATGTATCACGAACTATAGTGCAGAGATTACACAACCTTATGAGTTGGTGAAGTCGATCGATGCGATCACCGACGTCCGTTGCCATGGTGAGGAGACCGGTTCGATCAATGTTACTGTGATGGGTGGTGTTCAGCCTTATTCATTTGAGTGGAACAATGGGGCCACCAGCAGGGATATTCACCAGGTGGCTGCAGGTGCTTATTCATTAAAAATTAAGGAAGGCAATGGTTGTGAAAGCACCCTTTCAGCAGTGATAGAAGAGCCTCCGCCATTCCTGGCCTCCGTCGGCAAAGTCACAGATGTAGCGTGTTTTGGCTATGAAAGAGGTGCCATTGATATTGATGTGAAAGGCGGTATAGAGCCATACCAATTTACCTGGAGTAACGGCGCTGAGACCCAAAACCTGCGTAATATTGGTGCAGACAGTTATGCCGCCATGATTACCGATGCCAATGGTTGTATTAAAACGGTCAACGCTGAAGTTTCCGAACCACCTTTATTGGAGCTTAGAATCGACTCCGTGAAAAATGTAAAGTGCTGTGGCGACAACAGTGGTGCCATTTATATCAGCGTGCATGGTGGTGTAGCGCCTTATGACTACCAGTGGAGCAATGGTGCCAAAACGCAGGATATTGAGAACCTTGTTTTAGGGGTGTATACGGTAAATGTGACCGATGCCAATGGTTGTATAGTATCTACCCCTGATAATATGACCTTGTATGAGCAAGTGGTATCCAAAGGTAAATTTACCACTAGGGATATCAACTTTGACGTCTCAAAATCCACCATTAAGCCTGAATCCTTTACCACTATCAACAGGATTGCTACCTTCATGAAAGAACATCCGGGCATTTCATTCCGTATCGATGGTCATACGGACTCAGACGGTTCAGATGCTTTTAATCAGAAACTATCAGAGGACAGGTCAGAAGCTATTAAACGCGCGTTGATCAAATTTGGTATCCGTGAATCCAGGCTTGAATCCAAAGGATGGGGTGAATCCAAGCCCATAGCCAGCAATGTTACTAAAGAGGGAAAAGCGTTGAACAGAAGAGTTGAGTTTATCGCACTGACCGGAACCCTTGAGGGTACTTTGATCGAAAATGAAGAAAACATCATCCCGGAACAATAAATACGGCTAAAGACAATACTTAATGTTTGAAAAACAAAAAATCTCATGATTTATTAATCATGAGATTTTTTGTTCACCGTATTCAGCTATTTACAACGAAAAACCGGCATATTTCAAAGAAAAAGCCTTTCTATTCTGTCCCCAGACCAGCTTAGGCTGGTTTTTATGGGAATATCGACTAGTTTTACCATAAGCATTCATTTGCGTATCGGTTATCTGCAATTTTGAGCAAGTGAAAATAGAAATAGCCGAATATAATCCGGAGTGGCCCACACGGTTTCAAAAAATCAGGGAAGAGCACTACCTTTTATGATATCGACAAGGGCTACATTTGTGGGTTCTACGATGACTTTATTGTTGGAAAATTCGGTAAAATGATCTGCTTAAAACATTTGAGTTTCTGAATGTGTGGGGTAATCCCAATATCAAATTCGGTGCCCGATCTTCAGGCTTTGTTTTGCAGCTTCTAAAAAGGATTTTTACTGACTATTCAAAAAACGGCCTTCAAAATATCGACCTGATCCAATCCTATTTTATCGCCTTGCTTTGTGAGATTAATCATGTTTACCAGCCCGTTTCAAATGGCAGGTAGGCCAAGGGGGCTTCTGAAATCGGTATTTACGATCAATCTTATTTCAGCCGTTTATTCAAGAAATACGAAGGGTAACCCCTTTGCTGTTTCGTAAGATGGTGGCTATCTCTTAGGGTGCTTGCTTTTGACAGGGGTCTTGCTGCTACTGATACTATCTTATTTATTCAAGCGCTTTGAGAAGTTTTTGGCTGTGCATGTAACTAAAGTAACGCTGCTTGATGGTGAATTCAGCGTCCAATACAAGCATGGTAGGAGGGGCGAACCGGCCATCACGCTGGCCCAGTAAAAGGGCCAGGTCGTGTATGCCTTTTCTTCTTTTTGTGCTGTTTCTGTTGATGAAAAGCTGTCCGTCAAAACGGATGGTATCCATCGATTCCGCATCCATTTTAACGGCATAATAATCGTTGTTCAATACCGCTGCGACAGCCGGTTTGGTAAATACTTCCTTTTCCATTTTACGGCAATAGGTGCACCACTCTGTAAAAAAATCTATAAATACTTTCTTTGGTCGAGCCTTCAGAGAGTCCTCCAATTGCTCGAAGCTGATCCACTGAACCTGAGATTTGCTCTGTGCACTTACCAATTGTGTGCAAAATGCCGTGATAAGTACTGCCAGATAGTGTTTTAACAGGTAACCCTTGATCATCTCAATAAAAATTTCCGATTTTTATCCCCAGAAAAAAAGTGCGCGGTCTTGCCGGGCCATAGACATATTCCGAATCCCTTTCAGCTCCTATATCAAAGTCATCCTGATAGCTGTTAAAAATGTTTTGAACCCCTCCGCTTAGCTCGATATGAAAATCTTCTTTCAGGTCGATATGATATGAAAGTCTTAGATTAACATCCATAAAAGGATCCGTATCCACCAAATCCAGAAAACCCGATTCGCTGACCACCCGGGGAACAATCATGGAGCCGGTGTAAGTTCCGGTCAAATCGATAGCGAACTGTTCAGTGGCTGTCCAGTTGGTGGTAAAATAACCATATAAATCAGGATTGCGTATGAACTCGTCAGTAACCACAACCGGTTCGTCCTCATTGGTTTCTTCGGGCTCAAAAAGTACCTGATCTTCCTCGAACCTTGTTTGTTGGGCGGTTCCTCCCAGCTTAAAAATAAAGTCGGAGAAAGGGGATACATTAAATTCAAAATTTGCACCACTGACATACGCACCTTCGCCATTGCGCACCTCTTCAAGGATAGAGCCGTTGGGTAACACCGAACCGGTGCTTACAAAGGTGAATGGATTTTTCAGGTTAGTGTAAAACCCTTCTACGAGAATATTGGCTTGTGTATTGCCAAAGTTCCTTGTGAGATTAGCAGAGGCTGTAAAGGCATCTGAAAGCTCTTTTTCCAAATTTTCTCCCAGGATAACAAATTGCGGTTCTCCGCCAACAGAAGAAATGTGCATATCTTCATTAAATGCCTGAGGTGCCCGGAAGCCCCTGGCATAGCCGCCCCTGAGTTGCAAGGATTCTGTCACTTTGTACAATACCGTTATTCTGGGACTAAAGACATTGACGCTGACATCTGAAGTACGTTCGATATTTCCAATGTCATATTCTCCGTCAACGTCGGTATAATCATATCTTGCACCAATCAGTGCTGTTAACCGCTCAACCGGTTTCCATTCATATTGTCCGTATAACCCAATGGTATTTACCCTTTGGTCCACCAAACGATTGTAACCGGGTATTTCATCTCTTATATCACTTAACTGGTTCTCTACGCCTATGGTGATAATATCGCCCGTGGAGAGGTTACGCGATAATTGCAATCCGCCCACAAGTGAAAGATCAGCCGTATTACCGTAGGCATTGAAGGCAGTAAGGCTGTCTTCCGGGGTACGGCCGCCTCCCAAACCTCCATAAAAACTATCCCTGTCAGTGGTCTGTGTGGAAAAATAGGCGGAAAACTTATTTCTACCGTCCCTGCCGGTTAGATCATAATTTAACCCTGTGATAATGGTATTGTGGTCCAGCTCCTCGCTAATATCTGTAAAGTGAGGGGCAAGATCCAGGCGGTCACCGCCCCTGCGATATTCCCTGATGGCATTAAAATCCAAGGTGATTTTGCTAAGGTCGTTGGGCTTGAAAAAAGCCTTGGTACCGAACGTGTTGTTTTCAAGTTTGGTGATTTCAGTAAACCCATCTCCATTGGCATCAAAGCTGTCGCGGTTACGAAACATTCCATAGAAGGTCACACCACTATTCAGGCTCTCGCTTACCAATGAACCATTAAAATTGAGGGTATTGTCCGGCGCTGAACCGTCTGTGAGGGCGAAGTTATTGGAAACCTCCCAGGTGTTTTCGACGGGCTCGCGGGTAATGATATTAACGGTACCGGCAATGGCGTTGGACCCGTACAGTGCCGATCCGCCGCTGCGCACAATTTCTACTCGTTCGACAATGTTGGTAGGTATTTGATCCAAACCATAAACGCTGCTCAAGGCGCTATAAACCGGCCTGCTGTTGATCAATATCTGCGAATAAGCACCTTCAAGTCCATTGAGGCGTACTTGTGTAAAACCGCAATTCTGACAATTGTTTTCTACCCTGACGCCAGGTTGATAATTTAACCCTTCAGACAGGGCCATGGATTGCGTAGCTTTGAATAATTTTTGACCAATCACATTGACTATCAACGGGGCTTCGGAACGGTCGAGTTCATACCGTGTGGCACTGACAACGACCTCGTTGAGGTTAAGGTTGTCCTCCAATAGTGTCGCGTTGACGGTAAGTGTTTCGCCAGCCATCACCTCGACACTTTTGGTGAAAGTCTGGTAGCCTATTAACCGGATTTTTAATACACCTTTTCCTACAGGAACGTTTTCCAGTATGAAGTGGCCTCCTTTATCAGCACTAGTACCAAGATGAGTACCTATAAACTGAACAGAGGCGTAAGGTAGAGGTTGGTTATTTGCCATGATTTTTCCTTTAATTGTTCCGTTTTCCTGGCAAAAGGCGCTAAAACTTAGCAGTTGGAGTAAATAAGCTAAAGTAAGGTATTTTTTCATACTAATTAAATTAAATTTTTGCCAAATATAAAAACGTAAATTAGCTTTGCAAAATTTAATTTTTAGATTAATCTAAATTTCAATTTTTTTGCCGGTCGGCGGCCTCATCTTTATGGTTGATGCTCCATTATTTTGGGGTTCCCTGAAACAAAGTCAGCAAAACTTTTTATGATGGTTAATCACGCAAGCTCCTCCGGGACGCCTTCTGTCAGATGGCCCCATTGGTCCACGCAAATGCATGCGGACAGCGAGTGCTTCCGGGTCAATGCCCGGATGTTTTTTGTTAGTTTCAATCACCTGATTTTTGAGTTTATCCGGTAATTTGCCAAAACCGTGATAGGCCCCCAGGATCGCCCCGGCTACCGCACCGGAGGTATCGTTGTACCTGCCGTAGTTTGCAATAAACCCGATGGATTGAGTGAAGTCCAAGTCTAAAAATAGCATACCGGTCAGGGTGACCGGCAGTATTTCCTGTGCATGAGGGGGTGCATCCTGATTTCTTTCGCCTGAAAATGTATAGACCTTTTGTGTCCTGATAACCTGCAGGGTATCACCGTTTGGTACCGGAAGAATCCGTTCTTTTGGATCATAGGTGTCGATACTTCCGGCTTCCCCGGTTATGTGAAGGGCTTCTTTGCAGGTTCTGAAGGCTACTTTGCAGGCTTTTTGAGGATTACCCGCATATAAGTAGTCCTATGCCGGGAGCCATTATCAAGTAGGGCTGTAAAATATCTCATCCATATAAAATATCAATATTTGCCTGTTTTACCCAAAGGATCGACCGGTCAATTAAACCGGCTTTCTCATCCAGGTCCATTTCCAGGGGGAGTTGTGCCAGGCCGATTAACCTTCTCAATATCTCTACGCCTACAAAACCTGAAAACCGTCCAAAATCAAAGGTTTCCTTTTTCTCAAATTGTTCAAAAGCCGATCTGATGGACGCTTCTTCCGCGCCAGACATAAACAGGTGTGCAATAAATACTGCTATGTCCCATTCCACCGGTCCCAAAAATGAGAACTCAGGATCTATCACTTTTATCCGGCTTTTGACGTTTAAAAGGCTTCCGGGATAAAAATCACCCTGAAGCAACGTTGTTCCTTTGCCAAGGTAGGTTTCACCCAGGGCTGATACCCTGGCCTTCAGTTTCGTATCAGATTTAGCTTTTTCCGACAAACCCCGGAGGCCATGCTGTATATCATCCAGATCAAACCCATTGTTTGAAATAAAAGGCAGGTGAAATATATGCTGGTGATTCAATGTTCTCAACTCCTTGTTTTCGGGATAATTATTAACAGGCTTCAGTTCCCCCAGAATATTCAGATAGGTGATTGCTTCGGTGATTTCAGTAGGCTTAAAGTGTACGCCTTTTTTATAAACACAAGTAAAATCGGCAGCTTCACCCAGGTCTTCAAGGACCATGATGAAATTTTCTTCGTCAAAATGAAGCAGATCCGGCGAGTAACTGGCAAGGATTTCGTTTTTGCCGATAGTCTCATAGTAAGTTTTTTC
The DNA here is from genome assembly GCA_022360015.1 of Cytophagales bacterium. GTDB lineage: Bacteria > Bacteroidota > Bacteroidia > Cytophagales > Cyclobacteriaceae > Agaribacillus. The sequence continues at coordinate 62,769 of JAKSDQ010000060.1, read as the reverse complement.
TACCATGATCCGTTCCACCGGTGCAGCAAGCTGTGGATATTTTTCCACCCAGGGCCTTGACTGTTTAAGTATCAATGCGGGCGTCTTATCTGTTAAAACCCGTATTACCAAGTTCATGTTCCCTGCGCCCGGCCTTTCAATTTTTAATACCTGAACATCCGGTTCGATCCACCCCTTTTCCCTCAAATATCTTTCTACAGGAGCTACCTTTTCATTTTCCAGAAAAACCTTTCCGGGAAACAACCGCCGGAAGTCTGTTTTAAGGGTTGTCATATGTCATACGTTACTCTTTGCTTCGATTTGGTTTGAATATATAAATATTATATTCATTAAAAAAAGTTCCGGAATCAGCCATTTTTGGAAAAAGTCCATCTGCCTTAATGCTGTGGGATATGAAAGATAAAAGTCTCTATGGTAGCCTGCCCCTAACGCAAGAAAATGGCAAAATACGTTAGTCGAGCGAAAAACTTCCCAGTGGCCGGGGTGCCTGTAGTTGTTTGGCTACTAAAGATTTTACAAGCCTTTGTGGCCGTCGCACAACTCAAAACATGTGCCAGTATTTTTATTTTATCGGCGAAAATCTCTGTGTCTCTTTGTGTCTTAGTGCCTCCTGTGGTTAAAAAAGGGACACCACAAAGGCACCAAGGCACAAAGAACTTTGCCGAAAACGTTGTGCAACAGCCACCTTTGCCAGTAAATGGTGTACAGGAAGACCAGGCTTGTGGCCGGACAATTTCCAGGGCTAAGAATTTTCAATTTCACTTGGCCGGGCTATGGATTTGCTGCTTAGGTTCTCTGCTTTCTTTTTTAACGGGCTGAAAGAGATTTCCCTCCGGAGCTTATTGGAAGAAAAAGTGGGAATGAAGCGTGATGAAGGGGTAATTTCAGGTAAAGAATTGACCATAATTGTTCTTGAAGATCAAGTAACATTTAAAAAATGGGACAAAAAATACCTTCCCAAATTCCTTAGATGTGAAGAAGATTCTATTATTTGACGAATTTTCAGGGTTGGGAAGGTAATCAAAACAATCGATACAAAGTTCAATATAGCATAGTTATGATAAAACCCCCAAACTTCGTTATTTTTTAAGACAAGAATATGAAATAAAATAAGGTTTTCGCCCATTGAAGAGAGGATTAATTATGTTTAAGGGGGATTTTATAAAATTTCATTTCGTTAACTCATTTTGGGGTATATTGAAAATTATCTTGCCGGGGATACGGACTTTTTTATTTTTCCAGGAATCCTCTTAGCAAAGAACTTTCTCCTTTAATTACTATTTTCAATATAGGGTGCCAGGGCTTTAACCAGTTTACCGAAAAATCCCTGGTTGGGATCCGATCCATCTCCCATTTTGGTTTGGTATTCGACACCTTCATCTATGTATAACATGACTCCGGCTTCTGCTATAACTGTTTCACCCGGATCCAATTCCACCTCTACAACCTGTATATCGCCTCGGATAATGTGGTAATCTATTTCATGTGATTGCATAACGTTAGTGTAGCGGTATAGAGATGAATTAATTTAATCTAGGATTCACCGTTTTCAGGTTGGTCCTCATCTTTTGATGACTGCTTCTTTTCTTTAATAAAGCCCAAATCATCCCTGTCCCTTAACTTTTTATCATCAACGCTTTTATTTAAAAAATCATTGATTTTGTCAATGTTAAAAGAGCTTTTTATTTCACCAAAAGAATCGATTTTAATATCGAAGCCCTCCAATTCAGGGTTCACCCTCGGTTTTTCCTTATTTTGCTTTTTTTTCCTTTTAGCCATCAGCTTACCTTTATTTTATCATTTAAATGATTTATTGCGAATTCAATCCTGCTAATGGTTTCATTTTTACCAATGATCTCCATTACCTCCATTAAATCCGGTCCTGATCCCTCCCCGGTTATTGCCAACCTTAAGGCAGGCATTACCCGGCCAAAACCTATTTCATTCCTTGCAACAATTTGTTCAAATTGTTGCCTGATAGGTGCCGAGTTAAAATCCTGTAAACCCTCGAGCGCTGACTTAAAATCTATCAGAACATCAACTGCTTCCCGGGTCCACTTCTTTTTAACGATTTTCTCGTCAAAAGTGTGTGGTGAATCAAATAAATATGTCGCAGTGGTAACAACTTCATGGGGAAAAGTAACCCTTTCTTTCATCAATTGCACGATTTTACTGACAGGCTTTGAATAATCCGGCGCATATTTTTCCAAATCAGAGGCAATCATTTTTGCAATTTCATGGTCATCCAGCATTTTGAGGTATTGCTGATTGTACCACTTGGCTTTATCGATATCAAACTTAGTACCTGCCTTTCCTACCCTTTCGAGACTGAAATTTTTAATGAGCTCTTCCATTGAGAACAACTCTTGTTCAGTACCCGGATTCCAACCTAAAAGGGCTAGAAAGTTGACCAGGGCCGGCGGTAAATAGCCCTGCTCTCTGAATCCTGCAGACACCTCTCCGGTGTCGGATTCCTGCCAGGTCAAAGGAAATATTGGAAAACCACCCTGTTTCGCATCTCTTTTGGATAGCTTTCCGTTACCATTAGGTTTTAAGATCAATGGCAAATGCGCAAATCCGGGCATTGTATCTTCCCACCCCAGATATTGATACAACAATACATGCAACGGTGCGGAAGGCAGCCACTCTTCACCCCTGATGATATGGGTAATTTTCATCAGATGGTCATCCACAATATTTGCCAGGTGGTAGGTAGGCATACCATCAGATTTCAGAATAACTTTATCATCTATGGTAGAGGAATGCACCATGACCCATCCCCGGATCATATCATTAAGACGGATTTCTTCTTTTTTAGGTACTTTCAGCCGCACTACATAAGGCTCCCCTGCTGCCATTTTAGCCTGTACCTCGTCGTCAGACAGTGTCAGGGAATTCTTCATTTTGCTTCTTGTAATAGAATTGTAGGTAGGATTGGCTACTTTTGCGGCTTTCAACCTTTCCCGCATGGCATTGATCTCCTCATCTGTATCAAAAGCATAATAAGCCTTTCCCCCATTGACCAATTGCAGGGCATAATCTTTGTAGATATTTTTTCTTTCAGACTGCCTGTACGGGCCATATGCACCACCCTGCTCAGGCCCCTCGTCAATTTCAATTCCACACCAGTGAAGGGCTTCTGTGATATATTTTTCAGCGCCTGCCACATATCGCTTTTGGTCGGTATCCTCGATGCGCAGAATCATTTTTCCACCCTGGTTCCGGGCGAACAAATAATTAAACAACGCGGTTCTCACACCACCGATATGTAGACCTCCTGTAGGGCTGGGTGCAAACCGGACTCTGACTTCCTGTGCCATGAATGTGTATATTTTATGCAGCGCAAAACTACAAAATCTTGCATAAGGATGAGTCAAGGATGTTTCAAAAAATGAATAATTTGTTGTAAAAAGTTGACATTATACTTCTTTGATTACAGCATGATTCAAGGCCATACGGTAACCAATGGCCCATAGCCCTGAGTCCTGCCTGATCTATTTCAGGCTGGAAACATTAATCCTGCCCGTTGAGATCCCAGTTGTAATCCAGGTGTTTTATATTGGCATCCGGACGGATTTTAACGCTGGCATATTGATTCAAATAATCGATCAGATTTCCTTTTTTGGTAAAGTCACCTTTAAACCATTTGAATATTTTAGAGATTTTGATCTTATTTTCCGAGAGCTGATTTCTTATCGGATCATTGATAAATGCTACTGCCTGTTCCTGTAATTGCTGTTCCAGCCTGGAGGCCCGGTAGGCCTCATTTCTTAATTTCGGGCATGAATAGGAAGCACATACAATGGCAAAATGAATTCTTGGCTCCTCAAATTTTACCCTTAAGATTTTATGCTCAATTTCATCGAGGCTTGTTTCGACACCGCCTATTTCAAAAAATTTTTTATGCCAAACCGTATTCACACCGGGAATATAAAAGGCAGGATGAAGGTCTGTAATACTCTCCAGGGGATAATTTTCCAATATCAATTCTATGGTGAAGGCATTATAGGCATTGATCCAATAAGCCAATTGCTCCTCAGCCGTCTGGAGACTATCGTTAGGGGGATTGTTACTTAATATTTCCAGGTAAGTTTTTAACCCTTCGCGATCTTTTTGCCATCCCTTGTAATCAACCCACCCCTCATCGGAAACATACTTTTTAAGCATTTGGTCCCATAATTTGTGGTCTGCGGCCGTGTTTTTTGATTCGGGGGGGGTGTAAGAACTACAACTGTTCATGGAAAACAGACACAATATCGATATACTGAAATATTTTATCTTCGTGTTCATTGTGACACTATAAGGACTTAAAGGTTTTTTTCAATTAATTAAAAAATGTGTTGATAAGTTCCGGGTTATGTGTGAAAATCATAAAACTTTGTATCAATAAAGCCCGGGATTGTGTTCAATATTTTCAATTCAATTTATTCTGATTTACGAATCAACTGGAAATAATATTATTTAACATTCCGGTCACTAAAATGTAAAAATAGATTACATATTATTGGTTTTCAATTTTTTATATTTAAATCTGTGGTATGTCCTTCCTATTAATTATGTAATTATTTAAGGTTTGTCAATAAAAATATTTATATTGACTATCCACGTGCAATAGGGAGTCTTTTTAATCGGGCACATTGACTGTGTCATTTGGCCTATGAAGTTTGAAGAAAAGCCGAAAAAAGGATTATGAGGGGTTAGCTGCGCATGGCGCGAAAATTAAAAATTAAATCATCTCACAGGTCTGATTATGTGAAAAAAGATGAATAACTTACCAGGTTTTTGATAAAGTTTCTTTTGCACTACTGTATGCGTATGGAGAATTATTGGCAACTTTTATTTTTTGTAGGTGGATTTTTTGTTGTAACCGTAGCCTCCTTAAGGATGTCCCGCATTTTTTTAAAATTCAAATTACCCCTGATTACCGGGATGCTTTTCATGGGTATTGCCTGCGGACCGTTTTTTATGAACCTGATTACCAAAGAATCAGTCAGAAATCTTGGATTTATTAATGACTTTTCGTTGGCCTACATTGCTTTTGCCGCAGGTTCGGAGTTGTATCTGAAGGAATTACGACACCGATTCAAAAGTATTATCTGGATGACCTTTGGGCAATTGGTGGTGACTTTTGTCCTGGGGTGGCTCGGCGTTTATTTTTTAGCGTCAAACATTCCGTTTATGCAGGATATGCCGGTACAAAGCCAGATGGCTGTAGCGCTCCTGGCTGCTACTATCTTTGTGGCCCGGTCACCATCATCTGCGATTGCTGTCATCAACGAAATGCGGGCGAAAGGGCCGTTTACACAAACCGCCCTGGGTGTAACCGTCTTAAAAGATGTTTTGGTGATCGTGTTATTTGCTATTTGTTTTGCATTTGGCGATGCCTTAATTACCGGTGAAGAGCTGAAGCTTGGATTTATCCTGCTTTTGTTAGTGGAGTTATCCGTTTCATTTGGGATGGGTTTCCTGATAGGAAGACTGCTGACAACAATTTTGTCGCTTCAGGCAGAGCCGGCTGCCAAAACCATTTTGATATTGTTTACCGGATATGGCGTATACCTGGTAGCGCATTATGTTAAAGACATCAGCACACAATATTTGCCATTTGAAGTATATCTTGAGCCGCTGGTCATTTGTATCATTGGGAGCTTCATTGTAACCAATTTTACGGCCTTTCGCCTAGAGTTTTCGAAAATTCTTAACAGGATAAGCCACCTTGTCTATTCGGCATTTTTTATTCTCGCCGGTGCTTCGCTGTCTGTGGATATACTGGCTCATGTATGGGAAATTGCCCTGGCTTTGTTTGCCATCAGGTTAATTGCTATGGTGATAGCCTCTTTTGTAGGGGGCACCCTGGGCGGGGATCCCTTCAGCTTTAACAGGATTGCCTGGATGCCTTATGTCACCCAGGCCGGAGTGAGTCTGGGATTGGTTACAATCATCTCATCCAAATATCCTGGCTGGGGGCCTGAATTTGCCACTATTATGATTGCTGTAATTGTATTGAACCAGATAGTTGGCCCCCCGTTATTTAAATGGTCTATCAACAAAATCGGAGAGGGGCATCAACGGGCAGGTAATCAGGAATTTGACGGGATGAGGGATGCCATCATATTTGGGCTGGAAAACAAATCCATTACCCTTGCCAGACAATTAAAACAACATGGATGGGAGGTAAAAATTGCTACCAAGAAAAAAGATCTGAATGATTTGGGAGTCACCGATCTGGATATTCATTATATTCCTGACAAGGTCGATGAGAATACGCTGGAAGAGCTGGATGCAAAATTATCAGAAGCCATTGTGTTGTTACTGACAGATGAGGAAAACTACGAGATTTGTGAGCTGATATATGAAAAGATCGGAACAAGGGATGTGGTGGTACGTTTGAATGATCGTGGCAATTTTGACCGTTTTCACGAATTAGGCGCCAAAGTCGTTGATCCGTCCACTGCTATAGTCAATCTGCTGTTTGACTTTGTCAGGTCACCCCAGGCCACCTCATTGCTACTGGGTATGGAAAAAGACCAGGGAACCATCGATCTGGAGGTACTGGACCCTGATCTGCATGGGGTAGCACTCCGCGATTTGCGCCTGCCAGCGGATGTAATCATTCTTTCCGTAACCCGGGGCGGCCATATGATTATCTCTCATGGCTATACCAGGTTGCGGTTGGGCGACATTGTTTCTCTGGTCGGCTCCAACGAAAGCCTGGAAAATGTAACCGTTAGATTCGATAAATAATATTCTTTTTCAAACAGACAAGTTATATTTGCGGCTATGGCAAACAATGATAAAGAAAACATGCTAAAAAAAATCATCTCCCATGCAAAGGAGTATGGTTTTGTTTTTCCTTCCAGTGAGATTTATGATGGCCTGGGTGCTGTGTATGATTATGGTCAAAATGGTGTGGGCCTGAAAAACAATATCAAGGAATACTGGTGGAAATCGATGGTACAATTGCATGAAAACATTGTTGGCATAGACGCTGCCATTTTTATGCATCCCACCACCTGGAAAGCATCAGGACACGTAGATGCTTTCAACGACCCGCTCATCGATAATAAGGATTCAAAAAAAAGATACCGTGCAGATGTGTTGATTGAAGAGCATATCACCAAAATCGAGCAGAAAATCAAAAAAGAAATAGCCAAGGCCGCCAAACGTTTCGGAGACAGCTTTGATGAAAATCAATTCAGAAGTACCAATCCCAGGGTGTTGCAATACCAGGAAAACATCGATGCCATCAATCAGAGGTTTAAGACAGGCATGGCAAATGAAGATTTTGCCGATCTTAAAGCATTGATTGAAGAATTGGGTATTGCCGACCCGGTGTCCGGGTCAAAAAACTGGACGGATGTACGCCAGTTTAACCTGATGTTTGCCACTGAGCTCGGATCGGTCGCAGAGGGAGCCAGCAAAATATACCTCAGGCCAGAGACGGCCCAGGGGATTTTTGTAAATTTTTTGAATGTACAAAAAACCGGCCGGATGAAAATTCCTTTTGGCATTGCCCAGATAGGAAAGGCTTTCAGAAATGAAATTATCGCCAGGCAATTTATCTTCCGGATGCGGGAGTTCGAGCAGATGGAAATGCAGTTTTTTGTTAAACCGGGCGAAGAACTGACCTGGTACGAATCCTGGAAAGAAAGGAGGCTGGAATGGCACCTCGCATTGGGCCTCGATCCGGCGAATTTTCGATTCCACGACCACCTTAACCTGGCTCATTATGCCAATGCTGCCTGCGATATTGAATTTAATTTCCCCATGGGTTTTAAAGAACTGGAAGGTATCCATTCCAGAACCGATTTCGACCTGAAAGCCCACGAAGAATACTCCGGCAAAAAGTTACAGTTCTTTGACCCCCGGGAAAACAAGCGTTACGTTCCCTATGTGATTGAAACCTCCATTGGTTTGGACCGTATGTTTCTGGCGGTGCTCTCTTCGACCTACACGGAGGAGGTGCTTGAAGATGGCAGCGAAAGAACAGTGCTTAAACTTCCCCCCGTACTGGCTCCCGTAAAAGTGGCTATCCTGCCACTGGTCAATAAAGACGGACTACCCGAAAAATCCAGGGAAATCCTGGACCTCCTGAAGTATGATTTCAATTGCCAATACGATTTCAAAGATGCCATTGGTCGAAGATACCGCAGACAAGATGCCATAGGTACACCGCTTTGTGTTACCGTAGATTCGCAAACCATGGTCGACGATACGGTAACGCTAAGGCATCGTGACTCTATGGAGCAGGAAAGGGTGGCTGTTGCAGCATTGCATGCCAAAATTGGCGGGCTGGTAACTTTCAGTAAGACATTTCAGCGATTACACGTGTAATCAGGCCCTTAATGATTTAATCTTTCCATTAATACTACATTCAAAAAAAAAATCGAGGTTCAGGGGGTTATCTTTTCGGCCTGAAAGGTATACATGTTATCGGGTTAATTATATCTGTTTGAGACTTGTTAGCATATATTTCAGTAATCGCCCCTATATTTATCCTTTTGGTGCTGTCAGTAAGCATTGCCAGAGACATCTTTTATTTCATGCGCCCCATGCCCGGTGAATACCGCAAAATCCTGGAAGATTATTTTGTTTATTATCAAAGACTGAGTCCTGAAAAGAAACTTGATTTTGAGAAAAGGGTCAATCGCTTCATACGTCTCAAACACTTCATCCCAAGAAATCTGGAAAAGGTTTCGGATGAAATGAAGGTATTGATTTCTGCATCGGCTGTGCAGCTTACCTTCGGCTTGCACGAAATTTATCTTACCCACTTCAACAGGATTTTAATTTATCCCAACTCCTACTATTCCACTGTCAACCGCCGCTATCACAAGGGAGAAGTTAATCCAAGATGGGGAACCATTGCCCTGTCATGGAAAGACTTTCTGGAGGGCTTCGAACAACCTACGAGTGCCATCAACCTTGGATTGCACGAGATGGCCCATGCCTTGCATTTGGAAGATAAAATTGTTAACAGGAACCGTAGTTTTCTGAATGAAAAACTTTTGGATGCCTACAAGAGGTTGTCGTATCAGATCATAGAAAAAATCAGAAACGGAGAGGACAATTTTTTCAGAAAATATGCCGGCCAGAATGAAGAGGAGTTCTTCGCAGTTTCCGTAGAAACTTTTTTTGAGAAACCGGAGGAGTTTCTCGCACATCACCCGAGGTTGTATCATACAATGGCGGGATTGTTGCAACAAGATCCGCTGGAGGTGTATATGAGTGTGGCGGTTTAGGTAAAGAAAATTGAAAATAAACTTTGCATTTTTATTTGCATTTTTCTTTTAATTTATCCAATGAATTGGTTCGAGTTACTTTCCCCACACCGGTTTGGCCAAAAAAGTAGGGCACCGGGTAAAGGAAATGAATTAAGAAGTGCATTTGAACAGGATTTTGACAGGATTTTGTTTTCGCATCCGTTTCGAAGGTTGCAGGATAAAACCCAGGTATTTCCATTGCCTGAGCATGATTTTGTTCATACGCGGCTTACCCACAGCCTGGAGGTTTCGAGTGTAGGTAAAAGCCTGGGGCGAAAGGCGGGGGAAATAATCCTTGACAGGCATCCGGAATTGTCGGGACATGCGCTAAGCCGGTTTGATTTCGGGGCGATAGCGGCGGCGGCTTCACTGGCCCACGATTTGGGCAATCCCCCTTTTGGCCATTCCGGTGAAGATGCCATCAGTGATTTTTTTAGAAATAATCCTCAGGCCGGTCAGTTCCGGGCTAAAGTCGATGAGAAACAATGGGCCGACCTCTGTAATTTCGAAGGAAATGCACAGGGTTTCAGAATTCTAAACAAAGGGTCTTATCAGGGACTCAGCCTTACTATGGCTACTTTGGCCACTTTCACCAAATACCCCAGGGAATCACTTATTCAAAAGCCTGATAAATATCGGAAAAGCCATAAGAAGTATGGCTTTTTTCAGGCTGAGAAACACCTCTTTGAACAACTGGCCAATGAGGTGGGACTAGTGCGTGATAGTCAGGAGGATCTGGTCTGGTGCAGGCACCCCATGGCCTTTTTAGTAGAGGCAGCCGATGATATATGTTATAGCATTATAGACCTTGAAGACGGGTGCCGCCTGGGCCTGGTAACCTATGAGGAGACAAAAGAACTCCTTGCCTGCATCCTGGGTCCAAAGTTCGATGAAGCAAAACTTAACCGCATCGATAATGTGAATGAGCGGATCAGCCTGTTAAGGGCCATTTCAATTGGTATTCTTATCGATCAGTGTATCGAGATCTTTGAGGCCAACGAAACCACCATGTTGTCAGGAAGCTTTGACCAGGCATTAACCGATCTGATACCTGCCCGGGAAACACTGGAAGAAATCTCCCGTTTATCCATCCGATGTATTTACCGGGCCAGAGTCGTTATGGAAACTGAAGCCGCTGGTTTCGAGGTGATCAACGGTTTGCTGGAAAGATTTTTACCCGCATCTTTCAGATTTCAGTTTGAACCATCGCAATGTACCAGCCGGGATAAAAGTATTGTCAGACTTTTGCCCAAAGAGATCTTTCAATTGCCCCCGGACCAAAACAATCAGGAATACACCCTGATCATGAATATGATCGATTTTGTTTCGGGAATGACGGATTCTTTTGCGATAAGTCTTTACCGGAAAATAAAAGGTATTACTTTGCCATCTGGTTTTCCAACTAATTTTTAGGATGTAGCAAATAATTTATGGGTATTTGCTATCTTTAATTCCAATGGGAATAGCATTGACAAAACATTTGTCGTTATAGAATTGTTACTTCTGGCAAAATTATTGTTGATTCATATCATACGTATTAACACTTACATTAATTAACAAAAATAGCCCTTCTTTAAAGATGAAAAATGATTACATTTGTGCCCTTGCTTGAAAATGTGGACTCAGATCGCGCATATCATCATTAAATACAGGCTGTACCTTCTCATCCTTCTAGCGCTGGTTACGGCCTTTATGGCTATTAAATCCAGGGAAATAGAGTGGTCTTTTGACTTCGCCAAAACTGTGCCCGAACACGACCCCGACATGGTTTACTTTGAGCAATTCAAGCAAACCTTCGGTGAAGATGGAAATATTTTTGCCATCGGAATACTGGATAGTGCAATCTATCAACTGCAAAATTTTGAACGTTTTAAGTACCTGAACGATGAGCTGGCTTCCTTGCCGGGCGTTAACAATGTTTTGTCACTCCCACGGATACAATATTTAACCAGAAACAAGGCTGAGAGAAAATTTGACATTCAGCCATTTTTTGACCCTTTTCCTGAAGACCAGGAGTCCCTGGACAGCCTGCTCAACAAGGCCAACGACCTGAAGTATTACAGTGGACAGATTGTTAACCAGGATAACGGCGCTACAATCATACTGGTTGCTATCAACAGGGATGTACTTAATTCGGAGAAAAGGCAGGTTCTTGTACAGGATGTGGTAGACCTGGGAGATGCCTTTACGGAGTTTACAGGAATCGAATTACATTATGCCGGGCTTCCGTTTGTTCGATCCACGGTTGCCGGCAAGGTCAGGCAGGAGCTAAATATGTTTTTAGTCTTGTCTGTAGTGGTGACCGGCTGCATCATGTTGTTGTTCTTCAGATCATGGGATGCGGTGGTTTTTCCTTTAATCATCATCGGGGTAATGGTGATTTGCTCGATGGGAACCATTGCGCTTCTTGGTTATAAGATCACCCTGTTGACGGGACTGATTCCACCCATTATCGTGGTCATCGGTATCCCAAACAGTATTTATTTACTGAATAAATATCACCAGGAGTACAGTGTTCATGGCAACAAGATGAAAGCATTAAGCCGGGTGGTAAGAAAAATAGGGCTGGTAACGCTGATTACAAACTTTACTACAGCCATCGGCTTTATTGTGCTGGCTTTTACAGATATAAAAATACTGAGGGAGTTTGGAATTGTGGCGGGTATAAACATCTTTGCGACCTACTTTGTAAGTATCATTTTAATACCGGCGGTTTTTTCATATTTACCCCCTCCCAGTAAACGTCAGTTAAAACACCTGGGCTTTAAACCCCTCGATTCAATCCTGAGTTTGCTAGACTGGCTTGTACATAACTACCGGTCACTTGTATATATAGTCACTACCATTATTGTGGGCATTTCATTGTATGGTTTATATAAACTCGATTCAGTATCATATTTGGTCGATGATATTCCTGAGGAAAGTAAAATAAAGAAAGACCTGGTATTTTTTGAAGATAATTTTAGTGGGATTATGCCTATGGAGGTGGTAGTAGACACCGGCAAAAAGAAGGGCGTCATGCGATTAAAGAATTTGAGGAAAGTAGCAGAATTAGAAGAGTTTCTGGGCAATTTAGATGATATTTCCAACCCGGTTTCCATCGTTAGTTTTGTGAAAGCTTCTAAACAGGCATATTACAACAACAATCCCAAATTTTATCAGTTACCCAATAATCAGGAGCGCAGTTTTATTTTTTCGTATTTAAATGATGAAACCGATAATTCAGGCCTTCTGGATTCTTTTGTGGATTCTACCGGACAAAAAATGCGGGTTTCTTTAAAAGTGGCAGACATTGGCTCTCAGAAAATGGATTCGCTGGTGGATCATGTCATTCAACCTAAAATTGATGAAATTTTTTCTGACTCAACGACCCAAGTAACTGTAACCGGGACTACACCTTTGTTTATAAAGGGAAACCGGTTTTTAATAGAGAATCTCAGGGCGAGCTTATTTCTGGCGTTCCTTATTATCGCTGTGATCATGAGTATATTATTCAGGAATTTCAGAATCATTATCATTTCGCTGATTCCGAACATGATACCATTAATTATAACCGGTGGACTTATGGGTTATTTTGATATTCCACTTAAACCGAGCACTGCCTTAATTTTCTGCATAGCTTTCGGCATTTCTGTGGATGACTCTATCCATTTTCTGGCAAAATACCGGCAGGAACTGTTTTCCAACAACTTTTTTGTTCCCATCGCTATTACCAAAAGTATCCGGGAGACCGGTGCCAGCATGATTTATACCTCTATCGTACTTTTTGCAGGTTTTGTTATTTTTTCAGGGTCTGATTTCGGTGGCACCATTGCACTGGGAGTTTTAACTTCTACCACCTTGCTTATTGCCATGTTTACTAATCTCACGGTTCTTCCCGCATTACTCTTAACCTTCGATGACGGAAAACGTAAAAAAGATACTCATCCGTTGATTGAACAGTATGAAAAGTTTTACCAGGAGGATGAGGATGAGGAAATTGACTTATCACTGATTCGTGTAGGTGCCAGCAATGGAAGTGCCTCCGTAAAACAACTGCAAGATACCGAAAAGGGTGAAGCCTAAATCTATTTTGGAATTTACGAATTTACGTATACCAGAATATGGGTGAAACGGGCTGATTATTTGTGATTTCTTCTGTAAATTTGCGCCTTCGTCTTTTGGTTGATTCTCGCTGATCAGTCAAAAAAAATCTTTATCATTACGCTGGTATCAACAAGGAAAACATCAAATATCGTGAAATATAAAGAATATAAAGCTATCGACCTGGCAGGTATGGCAGAAGAGGTGCTTTCTGAATGGAAGAAAAGGGACATCTTCAATAAATCCATAGAAAGCAGGGAGGGCGGTGAAACTTTTACCTTTTATGAAGGTCCGCCATCGGCCAATGGTACACCTGGCATTCACCATGTAATGGCGAGAACCCTTAAGGATGTATTTTGCCGATATAAAACGCTCAAGGGATATCAGGTAAAAAGGAAGGGCGGATGGGACACACATGGCTTGCCGGTTGAAATCAAGGTAGAAAAGGAACTGGGAATTACCAAGGATGATATCGGTAAAAAGATAACGATCGAAGAATACAATCAAAGGTGCAGGGAAGCCGTCATGAAGTTCAAGGACGAGTGGGATGACCTGACGGAAAAAATTGGCTATTGGGTGGATTTGGATAATCCTTATCTCACCTTTGACAAGGACTATATGGAGTCATTATGGTATTTGCTGAAAAAATTTTACGACAAAGGTCTGCTTTACAAAGGCTATACCATACAGCCATATTCCCCGGCAGCGGGCACCGGGTTGAGCTCACATGAGTTGAATCAGCCCGGGTGCTACAAGATGGTGAAGGACACCTCGATTACTGCCCATTTTAAAATCAAAAATACTGAAAATGATTACTTTCTGGCCTGGACCACCACGCCCTGGACACTTCCGGCCAACAGCGCACTGGCAATCGGTAAGAACATAGCGTATGTCAAGGTTCAAACCTTCAATCCGTATACCTACAAACCAGTGAACGTAATTCTGGCCAAAGAGAGAATGAAGGCGTATTTCAGCGAAAAAGCCAAAGGTTTAAGTATCGAAGATTACCAGCCTGGCGATAAATTGATTCCCTACAAGGTAGTGGAAAGTTATACTGGCGCTGACCTGGAAGGGATGGCCTATGAGCAACTGTTGCCTTATGTTCCTTTACCGCATCCTGCCTTCACGGTGGTAATCGGTGATTATGTTACCACTGAAGATGGTACAGGTATCGTGCACATCTCCAAAACTTTTGGTGCGGATGACTTTCGAACCTGTGAGCAACACGGAATCCCCGGGGTGATGGTTAAGGATGAGCTGGGTAATTATGTGCCGATCGTGGATAAAAAAGGCAAATTTGTCAAAGAAATCACTGATTTTGCCGGCATGTATGTCAAAAATTATGAAGGAAAGGACGAATCGGATCCGGAATACAAATCCACCGATGTATTAATCGCCATTAAGCTGAAAGAAGAGAACAAGGCTTTTAAAGTGGAGAAGTATGAGCACTCGTATCCGCATTGCTGGCGTACAGATAAACCAGTGCTTTACTACCCGTTGGATTCCTGGTTTATCAAAACCACGGCTTACAAGGATCAATTGGTAAACCTCAACAAAACTATCAACTGGAAACCGGTCTCCACAGGAACCGGAAGGTTTGGTAATTGGTTGGAAAACCTGGTGGACTGGAACCTAAGCCGTTCAAGGTTTTGGGGTACCCCTTTACCTATCTGGCGGACAAAAGATCAAAAAGAGGAAAAGTGTATCGGATCGATCAAAGCGTTAAAAACCGAGGTGGAGAAGTCCATCCGTGCCGGATTTATGGATCAGCCAATCGGTGACGATTTTGATTTACACCGGCCTTATGTCGATAACATTGTATTAGTAAGTGAATCAGGCCAGGAAATGTATCGTGAAGAGGCCCTGATTGACGTATGGTTTGATTCCGGAGCCATGCCCTACGCACAATGGCATTATCCTTTTGAAAATGAAGAAATATTTCAACAAAACTTCCCTGCCGACTATATAACCGAAGGAGTAGATCAGACTCGTGGTTGGTTTTTTACCTTACATGCCATCGCAGGGATGCTGTTTGATAATGTAGCTTTTAAAAATGTCATAGCCAATGGACTGGTGCTGGACAAACATGGCAACAAAATGTCCAAACGTTTAAATAACACGGTTGACCCGTTTAAAACCCTGGAAGTATTTGGTCCGGATGCCACGCGATGGTATATGATTGCCAATGCCAACCCCTGGGACAACCTGAAGTTTAACAAGGAAGGTATCAAAGAAGTGCAGCGGAGGTTTTTTGGAACCCTGCACAATACCTATTCATTTTTTGCCTTGTATGCAAATTTAGACCAGTTTACTTTTGCAGAAGAGGAAATTCCATTGGCCCGTAGGCCTGAAAGCGACAGGTGGATTATTTCCAGGCTCAATAGTCTGATACTGATGGTCGATGATTGCCTGGAGGCCTACGAACCTACCAAGGCCTGCAGGGCTATTCAGGATTTTGTCATCGATGATTTGAGCAACTGGTATGTGAGGCTCAACCGGAAACGATTCTGGGTGGGGGATTACACGGAGGATAAACAGGCGGCTTATCAAACGCTTTATACCTGTCTCATAACTGTGGCAAAACTCGGCAGCCCTATGGCACCATTTTATATGGAAAGGTTATTTTTGGATTTGAATAATACCAGCGGCCAGGAACAATTGGAATCAGTGCACTTAGGCTATTTTCCCCAAGCCGAGAGTCCATTTATTGACACTGCGCTGGAAGAAAAAATGAAATTGTCCCAGAACATATCCTCTCTGGTTCATTCTTTGCGGAAAAAAGAAAAAATCAAAGTGCGGCAACCGTTGGCCAAGGTTTTGATTCCTGTACTGGATCCCGAGGTAAAAGAAATGATCCATGAGGTGGAGGATCTGATAAAGACTGAAGTCAATGTGAAAAAGGTTGAATACATAGACGATACCGCTGGTGTGATTGTAAAGAAAATAAAACCTAATTTCAGGGAACTTGGCCAGAAATACGGGGCCAGAGTAAAACATATTGCTGCCGCTATCAAAGAATTCGGGCAAGAAGAAATCGGTGTGCTGGAGAAAGGTAGCCCGCTGGAAATTCATGTGGATGATGAAACGATCTACGTTGACATCGATGACGTAGAGATCATGTCGGAAGATATTCCTGGCTGGCTTGTTGCAAGTGACGGAGGGCTGACGGTGGCCCTGGATGTCCACATTACCGAAGATTTAAAAAAAGAAGGTATCGCCAGGGATTTGGTTAACAGGGTACAGAATTTGCGAAAAGATATGGGATTAGCGGTTCAGGATAAAATAATGATAAGCATTGCGAAAAACGAAGCATTGATTAATGATGCATTGCTCGCTAATAAAGAATATATTTGTCGTGAAACGCAGGCGCTTAGTCTTGATATCAAAGAAGACCTGGTTGATGGAAAACTTCTGGAAATGGATGAGTTAAAACTGCTGGTGAAGATTGATGTTTAATTTTTAGGTAAATAGAGTCAAAGTGAAATACTATAAATATTATTTGCTGAGTTTAGTGGTTATAATTCTTGACCAGGTTGTCAAACTAATAGTTCATTTTAATATGGAGCTGGGGGAGGAGATTGTCGTGTTTGGTGACTGGTTTAAGATTCACTATACCGAAAACCCGGGTATGGCCTTCGGCATCCAGATTGAATGGGAGTATGGTAAGTTTCTGCTTACCTTTTTCAGGCTATTTGCCATGATTGCTATTGGTTACTACATTCTTGTTCTGGCCAGGAAACAGGTTCACCAGGGGCTTATATGGTGTGTAGCACTGATCCTGGCGGGTGCCATTGGCAATGTTATCGACAGTACGTTCTATGGGGTACTTCTTAACAACGCTCCCGCCGATGCCACCACACCTTGGTTTCATGGTAAAGTTGTCGATATGTTTTACCTCGATATATGGTCGGGCTATGTGGCCGACTGGGTACCGGTCTGGGGAGGTAAACACCTGTTTTTATGGCCTATTTTCAATATTGCGGATGCTTCTATTTTTATTGGCGTAGCCATTATCCTGCTCATGCAAAAGAGGTTTTTTGCCGAAGACCAGGAACAACCGGCCGAACCGGCAAAAGACGAGTCGATAGAAACGGAAGTAAAAACAGCCGACTAAAACAAAGGGGTTATAACCACTTGAACCCCTGCTTTAACTATTTATATTTACCTGTTTGACAGTCAATCAGCTAATTGCCTCAATACTTTTGCTTTCTCAATTTAATGCAAAAAAATGTTGAAAAAGTTCCTTTTTGGTCGGCTTTTTGGCTATATTTAAGGTTAAGAAATTTTTGAACTACCCTTATTTAACAGATTATGATAGGTTTTTTTGAACATCAATACGTGAAATACAAAAAACAGCATTTAAGGAATCTGGTAACCTTGGCTTACATTGACGGGGAGCTTCATCCGAGCGAAAGAAGTTTGTTGTACACCGTGGGTGAGAAGTATGGGTTGAAAGGTTGGCAAATTGCAAAAATCATAGAAAATTACACACCTCTGATATTGGAAATGCCGGAAGACCCGAATAAACGCCTGGACCAGATTTACGATCTTGTAAGGATGATGCTGGTGGATAACATTCTGGAGAAAAGCGAAATGGCGTTGTGCGAGCATGTCACCATCAATTACGGATTTAAAAAGGAACTAATCAGAACCATATTGTTATTGATTGGTAAAGGTAAACTAAGCCTATCCGAATGGAATCTGTTTAAAAAACAAGCTGTCGCTAATTATCTGGCCGATGCGGCCTGACAGGCTTTTCACCCAAGGCTGAAACTCAATCGACCCGTTGATATATTTTTGTTGTTTATTCGTTATTTGTCATTGGTCTTGCATATTTTTAAGTAAATTCTCCATGGATTTAGCGAATAACCATGATTAATATATTACTGAGAATCATAATGAAAAACCTGCCCTGGGTGCTGTTATTGACAGTGGCGGTCTGGGTTTTGATTACTGGCAGGTTGCCTTTTTATCCCCCGACTGAAGATGAAAACACCCAAATTCAACATGATGTCGTTTTGCAAAAGCTCGAGAATTTAGGAAGGCTTGAGTTGGTCAGATATCGGTTTAAGGAGATAACAGAAGTTAAAAATACCAGTCAGTGGAAAATATTTTTGCGTAGTTACAGTCCGGATATGAAGGCAGCGCTGATCACAACAGGGGAAGCAGTCGGTTGTGTTGATCTCACGAAATTATCGGTCGAAGATATTGGTGTTTTTGAAGATTCCCTGGTCATCCATCTACCTCCACCCGAATTGTGCTACTATAAAATCGATCTGGAAAATTCGAGGATTTATGATCTCGAAACCGGATATTTGGCTACCGATGAAGAGGAAAGAAGATTTGTGGAAGAAGTATACAGAAATGCTGAAAAGCAAATCAAAAAAGCGGCTTTGGACTCGGGTATTACATCACAAACCCAGGTCAGCGCCAGACAATTTTTAAAACCGTTTCTGGAAGAGGTATCAGGCAAAAAAATAAGGCTTAACTTCAAATTGTCCGGAAATAACAAAAAACCTTTGTAGTTAGCATACCTGGTAATGGTAAATATCTGGAAAAAAGGATTATACACATACCCACATGGTTGTGATTGATAGCCTGGTCGATGAAGTTGAGACCAGGATGGATGTGCGATAGAATCTGATTAGCAGACCCGGTATGGCTTTTAAAACAGTTTGCCCGGAATTTTCCCGGCAATCTCTCCCGTATCATTTTGCTGCTCGCCTTTTCCTGTGACCATACCGGTCACATCAGTCAAATCAAAAGCCGATTCATTATTGGGCTTTCCTGCCAGACCAGTCAGGAGACTGCCAATGCCACCTGAATCAAATCCACTTTGTGATTGAAGGTTAAATGTCCCTGGCTGGTTTTTTTGCTCAAACTAATTCTCTTGGAAATCAAATGAAAATGACATTGGAGTTGTTCGGCAATTAAAACATTGACAGTTTTTTGGTTGTTAAAGCATATATGAATGATAAGATAAATTATAAATTTCCTGCGGCTTTAATGATGTTTTGCCTGTTATTTGTTCAGTGCGTTGTTGACAATGAAAAAATAATCGATAAGGATAAACCTTCCTATAAAACCACTGATCCATCAGAGCTTTTTTTCAAGAATGTGAGGGCACTATATTACGACAGGGAGGAAATGACCGAGTCCAAACTGGAAGTTTACAGAATAAAAACCCGTTCCAGGGATACCGATGTGCCGCAGTTAAACCTGGCAATTGTACTAAACTGGCGGTTTGATGAGGCATACATCCTTCTTGAACCCGGCAATCAGTTAGCAGATATTAAAAATATTACTTTGGTCTGGGAGGGGGAAGGCTTTGAGGGTAGCGAAGAATTTAGTGTAGGAAATAAGGACACACAATTCACCATTACTGCCGTTATATATGAACATATTCTTAAAGAACATAAACTATACTGGCTAAATCAAGGTCAAAAAATACCCTTGCTTCGATCCAAACAAGACCGGGAAGCTTTCAGGATAACTATGTTTGATTTCTATCAGCTCGTAGAAATACTGTGACCTGGGATGATTTCATAAATCAATTGTTTTCTCCTTCCAGGCAATGATCCGGTCCCACCTTGTCGCAGTTATTTAAGATCTTGACAATGTCACGGGTGGTGATGATCTCCCTGTTTTTCTCCAGTATCCTTAAAAATACCTCGGCAAGATGATTTTCATATGCCTTTTTCTTCCACATAATTTCAGGATATGCCATGTACTTCGATAGCAATTCAATGCCGGAGATCTCCACATAAAAAATAATACCACCTATTGTAATTTTCCCGCTCTCTTTTTGCATAACTGAATTATTCGTTTTGAGTTCTCACGAGTTAATGGTTTCTAACCTTAATGGTCACCTTCTTAAACGTATAAGATTTAATTTGGATGACCCCTATGTGGGGTACGAGCGGTAGACAAATGCAAAAAACCGGTATACAGGAGGTATACCGAAAAAAAGGAGGTTGGCAACTTACAGCCGGAAATAAAAAAGGGGCCTGAGCCCCGGTTTATTATTGATAGATTTGAAGTTATGCCTTGATCATTGCCGGTTTAACCTGCGACTGATATATAGTCAGTTTTGGTGCCATTATGATTCCCGTTGAGCTTCTTTCCGCTGTCGTTTTCTTCGTCATTTCTTCTAAGCTTTACTTCTCTAATCTGCTCACCCACCTGGCATTTTCCGTTAAACGAGGCGCCTTCATCCATGATCAGTTTATCGGTAAAAATGTCACCATGAATTCTGGCACTGGCCCTGAGAATTAAAATGTCGGTAACCTCAATATCTCCTTTGACTTCACCACTGATTTCAGCCCTCTCTGCATGAATATTTCCTTCAATGATGGAATCCTGGCCGGCTACCACTTTGGCTTTGGCGTTAATGGTACCAATCACCTTACCATCAACCCGCACGTTTTCTGCTGTGTCTATGGTTCCGGTAAAGGTGCTTCCCTTTCCAAATAAGCTGCTTTCCTGGTGCCTTTCCTGAGTCTGTTTAACTTCTTTCTTATTACTGAACATAATGAAATTTGTTATTAAATTAATACAAATAAAAATGATTATCGGGAGGGCTAGTTGGTACACATGTATACCTTAAAGGATCAATTGGTAAGCACACTACACCGGAAAACCGGCTTTGATGTAAGTAAAATGATATTTTTATACTTTTATTCCGGGTGGGGCTCAATTGGTTTTGCCGTAAGCAGTGAGTACTATTCTTCTTGGCCCTCCGTAATCCCTGTGCTCACAAAGATAGATGCCTTGCCAGGTGCCAAGATTCATTTTTCCCCTGCTCAATGGTATATGCAATGAATTACCCAATATAGCGGCTTTAAGGTGGGCAGGCATATCATCCGGCCCTTCAAAAGTGTGTCGATAATAGGGGGCATTTTCAGGAACCATGTGATTAAAGTGACTTTCAAAGTCCATTCTGACGGTAGGATCGGCATTTTCGTTAATAGTAAGGCTTGCGGAGGTATGTTTGATGAAAATGTTAAGCATACCTATCTCGAGCTTTTGCAATGCCCTGAAATTTTTTTCAATGATGGGGGTGATCAAATGAAAGCCTCTTTTGAAGGGGGGAAGTGCTATTTCCTGCTGATAATATTCCATTGTTTAATTGTTTTCAATTCTTTCATAAGCCCCCAAATCCGGGTTTTCGTCCCTGGGATTGGCGTCTAAGTCAAATAATATGTCACCCGGTATTCCTGCATCTTTGGCAGGTGAAAGTGTGTCGAGTCGATAGTCAAAGTTGGCAGGATCCAGGAATCGGGGGTTTTCATTCAACAGATTGTTATTGATATCCAGTTCAAGATTGGTTTTAAGAATAGAATTAGCAATTAGCAATACACTGCCGGTACCTCCGCTTACATCAAACAGTAGTTCTTCATCCAAATCACCCCAAATGATAGAGTTATTGATATTTATCACCAGGTCACTAACCAGTGTGCGGTCATTTTGACTGAAATTATCGGTAAAGGTAAACGATGGATTCTGTCTGAAAAAATCACTTTGGCTATTGGAGAGGGTACAATGTATGTAAGTATGATATCCCCCACCAAAATTTCCGGTCATGAATTCGGCACAGTTGTTTATGAGTACGTTGGTTGCGTATACATCGGCGCCAATGGTGAGGATACCACTCGCCGACATGTTTTCAATGACGGTGTTGCTCACGACGACTTCCGGCAATGTATCATTGTCAAAAGTATCGAGATTCAATCCTACCCGGGCATTCCGGATAGCGGTAAAGTTGATTTTATTTTCTTTGCTGCCCGGCAGAAAAATAATTCCACCCCATTGCCCCGGGGCATTGGCAAAATCTTCATCCAGCCGGGAATTGCTGAACAACACCGGACTTTCCACATCACCCTCCACAATCAGTTTGCCCTTGACAAAGATGAAGGAATCATTGTCTGACAATACCTTTACTCCTTTTTTTACAGTCAGCGTGCACAGAGCGTCAACCAGAACGGAGTTGCTGAGAACATAAGGTTTTTCAGAATCCCACACGGCGTTACACACCAGTATAGAGTCATTCAGGAAATTGGCGTCCTGTCCATAGCTTATTAGTTTAACATCCTGCAAAATGTTGTTTGTTGTAAAGACGATAGAGTCCTTGACTAAAAAGGGCAGGTTTTCCTGTCGCGGATCAATAAGGACACTGACCAGTACCAGCAAACTATCATTTCCCAATATAATTTCGTCTTCAAACCGATCACCGGCCACTCCGTCAACCAAGATGGTGTAAGGTGAATTACTGCCTCCGGCTAAGGCAATGGAGCCGATGCTTACGGCATTTTCATTGGGGTTGCCAACAATTAATCTTTTGGTGATACTTCCTATCTGGGTGAAAATAGTATCGAAGATTACAGTATCTGTCGAAAACACCAGGGGTTGAATACTGCCTGAACTGATTTTTTCTTCCTCCGGTGTACAGGAGACAAAAACAATAAATGCTGTTAGCAGCGCTTGAATGATGTTTTTCAAAAGGAGTCAATGATTAGTTTCCTTCTTTCATTTTTTCGGCATTATCCGCTATTCTCAACTTTTCTATGAAATCATCAATGTTGCCATCCATGATTGACGGCAAATTATGAACCGAATGGCCAATCCTGTGATCGGTGACCCTGCCCTGGGGATAGTTATAAGTCCGTATTTTGTCTGAACGGTCACCACTTCCTACCATAGACCTCCTCTGTGCGCCAACTTCCTCGTTATGCTTTTGAAGTTCAATGTTGTAAATCCTTGATTTTAATTCCCTCAAGGCTTTTTCAAAATTTTTAATTTGTGATTTTTGATCCTGACACTGCACCACTATTCCGGTTGGGGCATGGGTCAATCTTACAGCAGAATAGGTTGTGTTCACCGATTGTCCACCCGGACCTGAGGAGCAATACGTGTCTTTTCTGACGTCATTCATGTCGATTTCCACTTCTACGTCATCCATCTCTGGCAGTACGGCCACACTGGCGGCAGATGTGTGTACCCTACCCTGGGTTTCTGTGGCTGGCACCCGCTGAACGCGATGTACGCCTGACTCATACTTAAGTATTCCATAAACTTCATCTCCGGTGACAGTGCTCACAATTTTATTATAACCGCCGGCCGTGCCTTCTGTCAAATCACTCACAACCATTTTCCACCCCTGTTTTTCAGCAAAACGCTGGTACATACGAAACAGATCCCCGGCAAAGATAGCTGCCTCGTCACCTCCGGCCCCTGCCCTTATCTCCAGAATGGCATTTTTGCTGTCATTGGGATCTTTGGGAATCAATAACTGTTTCAACGCTTCTTCCAATCCTTCCTTGTTTTTTGCCAGCTCTTCTAACTCCGCTTTGGCCAGCTCACGAAATTCAGGATCCTTTTCCGTAGAGAGCAGCTCTTTTGCACTTTCAATGTTCTCTAATACATTTTTGTAATCATCGTATTTAACAACGATTTTCTCAAGGTCTTTGTATTCCTTGTTTAATTTTGAATACGCCTTCATGTCGGCCATGGTTTCTGGCTGCACAAGAAGCTGTCCCACTTCCTCAAACCGGGCTTTTAATTCTTCTAATTTATCAGTCATAAATCTGGTGTTGCACCTCCAAAGTTAATGAATGCGTGTTTAATTATACACGTAAATTTTTGCTAATTAAAGCTAACCATTTAAGACCTTCCTAATTACCCGCCCTTGAATTTTAAAAAACGGGTTATAAACAAGCTATTATTCAATAATTTATTAAAGTATTTTCCTGTAAAGCATTAGTGTAGTATTTCCGTAAATATTGCACACTTTCCAATTAAGTCACTTATTACATTTGTTGTTGTATAAGTGATTAAAGTTGTAATAACCATAACTATAAAAAGTTTTCAGGTATATGCAAAAGAGAATTTTGGGGCTATTGATTGTATTATTGGCTTTTAACATAACAGTCAGGGGACAGGATATCCACAAATTCCACTCGATATTCATTTATAACTTCAGCAAATTTATTCAGTGGCCGGCAGCGTACAAAAAGGGTGATTTTGTTATTGGCGTCTTAGGTAATTCGCCTGTAACGCGGCACCTGAGAAGTATGGCCGCCAGCAAGAAGGTGGGGAGTCAGCGTTTTTCTATAGTAAGCTATAAAAATCCAGGCGATATTCAAAGGTGTCATATCCTTTACATTCCCACTGAACAAAGCAGTATGCTGGAAGAATGCAAGGCTAACCTTACCGGCACGGCTACACTGATAATAACCGATAAACCGGGCTTGGGAAAGGATGGCAGCGGCATCAACTTTCTGATAGTCGACGGGAAGCCAAAATTTGAATTGAATAAATCTGCCGCTGAAGAAAGAAATCTGAAAGTATCAACCGAATTGGCGAAGCTCGCTATATTGATATAATTTTTTTGTCTAAGGTGTAATGTAATTATGAAAAAAAAGAGGTTCAGTATCGGAAACAAGATATTGTTAGGGTTTTTCTCCCTGATAATCATATTTGCGGTAATCGCAACCATTGTGGTAGTTACCAACAGTAAAAATAACCAACTTATTGAAAAATCCTCCACCAATATAAGACCTTCGGTAAATGCCCTGCAGGAATTTAAACATTTGGTGACACAATCGAAGATGTTGGTTACCAACTGGGTTTATCTTCAAAGTAATGATATAGATAAAAAAGCGCTGAAAGATCTGCATAATGTAGCATATCCCAATCTAAAGGAACAAATCAACGAATTAAAAGCATCGTGGGAAATCGACACTTTACAGCAACAAATGGATTCGATCTTTCTTGATTTTGAGGCTTTGCTTAAAACCGAGCAGGATAATGTGATGAGTAAATTGGTGACTTTCGATCATTATGAAGATCCGTTTATCAAGCTGACTGCAGCAGAAACCATTGAAAGTGAGGTGCTTCCACAGTCTGCTGCCATTATGAAAAGTCTGGAAAAAATCAGTGATATCATTGTGCAAACCGACCGGGAGCAGCAGTTAACCATCAGGGCTGAGTCCGACAGTTTAAAGAAAATGGCTGTTGTATCAGCGGTGATCGTGGTTATTTTGGGTTTGGTCGGTGGAATTTTGATGGCCAGATCGATTACAAAACCAATTAATTATATCAAGAATGTGATTGTTAAGCTCGGTCAGGGGAATTTGCCGGACGATCAATCCAGGAAGTTCAACAACGATGAAATAGGGGAGATGGCAGGGGCCGTGGAAAACCTTGTCAATGGACTGAAATCCACCTCTAGCTTTGCGGAAAATATCGGAAGGGGCAACTATGATGCTGAATTTACACCATTGAGTGAGGAAGATGTACTGGGTAACTCATTAATTGAAATGCGTGATAACCTTAAATCGGTAGCTGAAGAAGACAAAAGAAGAAACTGGTCCACCAGCGGGTTGGCCACCTTCGGTGAGATTTTGCGTCAAAACAATGATAATATTGAAAAGTTATCCGATGACATCATATCCAACCTGGTCAAATATCTCAATTGCAATCAGGGTGGGTTATACATTGTGAACGACGATGAAGACGAGTCATACCTGGAGCTAAAGGCCTGTTATGCCTGGGACAAGAAAAAGTACCTGGAGCAAAGGGTACACATTGGTGAAGGTCTGACCGGACAATCCTGGCTTGAAAAAGATACGGTCTATCTTACTGAGGTTCCGGAAGATTATATTACCATTACTTCCGGACTGGGAGAAGCCAGCCCAACCAGCATTCTGATTGTGCCTTTAAAAATCAACGATGATGTGTTTGGTGTGTTGGAAATAGCCTCTTTTAATGAATTCAAGCAGTATGAGATAGAGTTTGTTGAAAAAATTGCCGAGAGCATTGCCTCCACGGTATCTTCGGTAAAGATCAACGAAAAAACTCAGCGATTACTGGAAGAATCCACCGAAATGACCGAGCAAATGAGGTCACAGGAGGAAGAGATGAGACAAAATATGGAGGAGTTACAAGCCACACAAGAAGAAATGCAGCGCAGTCAATCCGAAACCCAGGGTATTTTGACTGCCATCAACAATTCCCTGGCCTCTGTGGAGTTCAAGCCCAATGGAGAGATTATCGATGCGAATCAACAATTTCTGAACATATTTGGATTTACGCTGGAAGAGATCAGAGGCAAAAACCATTCGGTATTGCTTCCCCCGGATGAAAGAAAGGCTACGGAAACCATGGAATTTTGGGAACAATTAAATGAGGGGCAGACGAAATCAGGTGAATTCGAACGGGTTAAAAGGGATGGTTCGAGCATCTGGATCAGAAGTAATTATTCGCCGGTGAAAAACGCTCATGGAGAGGTTACCAAAGTACTGGCCTTGTCCTTTGATCTTTCGAGTTACAAAAAATAAGAGAAAAAATTTTGTTCTATACACCCTGACCCATAAAGTCAGGGCTTTTTTTTTGAATTATCTGTAGTAGATTTAACTTTGCCAGTAAATTAAGTGCTTAACCCCATACAGTTATCACTATGTGTAAATTTTCTATGTGTTTGATGATGATTGTTTTAGCGGCCTGCGCGACTGAGGGGAACAAAACTGTGGACAGAGAGAAGATTAAACAGGAAATGAAAGACCGCCAAATTAAAAGAGTGTCTGAGCCGGAGCTAATGGCTGCAGCTTTTCAAACCGGTTCAGCATTGGTTAATACGGCCGAGCATATAGTGATAAAAAAACTGGATGATTATCATGACACAATTCCAACAGATAACCGGAATTCAAGTAAATGGATAATTAATCCTCCTTTAAGCCAGGTAGTAATCCCCGTGCTGGATTCTCTAAGTCGTCGTAGTGGTCATTTCCTGAGTTTGTTTAGCACCGGGTCGGAAGGCCTGAAGGCCGATACACTGGATATTGAAAAACAATTACTGGAGGCATATCAATATAATATGGAAAACAACCTTCCATCAGAAGATAATGTGCAAAGATCAGGAACAGACTACCTGCTTTTTACAAGGCCTATCACCTCAAAAAACAGGATTTGCCTGTTAGCCCGGCCGGAGAAGAAAACAGGAATCCTGCCGGACAGTCTGCAAGGCCAGCCTGATTATTTTTGTGGCATGTGGAGTATCAGGCTTTCCAAAAAAGAGATCATTAAATCCCTTTAAATCAGCTCATTCCGATTATGGGCCGGATGTTTAAAACAATCGGTCGTGTGATCGTTGACAAGTCCGACCGCCTGCATATAGGCATACATGATGGTACTTCCCACAAACTTAAATCCCCTTTTCTTTAATTCTTTACTGATCCTGTCCGACTCGCTGGTGGTAACAGGTACTTCCCTGATGTTATTCCAGTGGTTGACGATGGGTGCCCCATCCACATAAGACCATAAAAATGCATTGAAACTACCAAACTCCTCCTGAATTTTGATGAATGCCCTGGCATTGGTGACTGCAGCCCTGATTTTCAACTCGTTTCTTATGATAGAGGTGTCATTTCTTAACTTTTGAATGTTAGTTTCGCTAAATGACGCCACCTTTTGTACATCAAAACCGGAAAATGCCTTATGATACCCTTGTCTTTTTTGCAAAACCGTGATCCAGCTCAATCCTGCCTGTGCTCCTTCCAGGATCAAAAACTCAAAAAGTATCTTATCATCATATACAGGGACTCCCCATTCGTTGTCATGATAATCGACGTATAACCGGTTAGCTGTATCTACCCAGGCACATCTGTTCATTTTGTATTGGTTCGCTTTTTAATGTACATAACTTCCCGCATTAATATCTATGGTGCAACCAGTGGCGTGATCGGCCAGCCCGCTGATAAGTAATGCAATCATAGGAGCGATATCCCGTGGCGCTGTTAATTCTTTTAAGGCGATGTCATCCAGGGCAATCTGTTCACCATACAGATCCATAAAACCCTGAGCCATGTCTGTTCTTGCAAATCCCGGGGCAATATTAAATGCCTTGATACCAGACTTGCCATAACCGCGCGCGATGGACCTCGTAAGTGAGACCAATCCTCCCTTTGAGGCCGCGTAGGCAAGGAATTCCGGTGTATCGCCCCTGAAAGCAGCCCTGGAGGTAATATTCACTATTCGCCCTTCCTGTTTGGGTAAAAAATGTGCGATGGCCTTTTTACAGAGCAAGGCAGTGGCATTTAAGTTTACCTCCAAAGTTGCATGCCAGTCCTTTAACCAAAGCCGGTCATCTTTGCCAGGTGATGAGGGAATGGCAATGCCGGCGTTATTAATGAGTCCATCAACATTTTGATAATGATCTATCACTGCTTCAAACAAGTTGATCACCTCTTTTTCATCGGCCAGATCGGCTTTAAAAGCACTGGAGTTATTACCTATTTCGGCTGCAAGCTTTTCTGCGGTCTGTTTTTGTTGATTATAGTGGAGGGCAATGGTGGCTCCTGCGTTCGCCAGTTGTTCTGCAACGGCTTTACCGATACCTCCGGAAGCCCCGGTTATCAAAATTGTTCTCCCTGTTAAATCAATCCGCATAACTTTTTTTTTATTCGGAAGCAATGTAATGTAAAGTTTAAAACTAAATAATTAATATACGACCGGCTTTTACATACACTCAAGCATTGAATAATAGGATCTTTAATTTAACTTTATCAGAATAAAATTGCATAATACGAATAAAAAGGTCAATTAAATAATTATTTCCCCATCTTTTTGCAAGGGTAAGGTTGTAGGCTATTTGACTAATACAATTAGTGGTAAAGCTGGTATTTTTGAAATCAGTTTATTAACGTATGAAATTTGAATTGGGAAGCGATGAGGACGTCGTATGCTATTTTTTTAAAACGGATATTTATGGGTTTTTTGATCTTGACAGCCCTTGGAAATCTGGCTATGGTACAGGCGCAGAAAGCGGATCCTCAAGCATTACTTCTCTACAATTTCGGCAAATTCGCCGACTTTGATCATGGAGGAGATCAATTTACCTTCGCCATATTGGGAAACGCCAGTTTGGCTATTAACCTAAAACAAATTAGCAAGAACAAAAAAATTAAAGGACAACCTGTCCAGGTAAAGACATGCAAGTCTTTGGACCAGATCGGTACACCGGAGATCCTGTTTGTGCCAGCTTGTAAAAGTGGGCTGATGCCACAGATACTGGATCAGACCAGGGGTAAGCCTGTTAAAATATTAACAGAAATACCTGGTGGTATCTTGGGTGAACCAAACCTTAAAGATGGTCCTGGGACTACCATTCTTTGACAGTGTATCCTTTGTTTATCATTTGCCTGGATTGCATAAAAGCAATTTAAAAAGGTGATACATAAGGTTAAATATGTATTTGAATTTTGTATATAGTAATGTTTACCATGAAAGCCATTAAATTTTTTAAAATTCTTTTCCTTTTTTTGTGCCTGTTGGTTTTAAGAAATCCGACCGTACAAGCCCAAACCGACATTAACAGTGCTTATTCGTTGTTTCTTTACAACTTTGCCAAATATTCACAGTGGCCAAATAGCAATACCGGTGAATTTAAGATAACAGTCTTTGGAAATTCAAAAGTATATCAGGAGTTGCAAAAGATCAGTACCTCAAAGAAAATCAACGGTCGCAGTATTGCCGTGAAAAAAGCTATGAATGTGAGTGAGATTGGTGAAACCGATTTGCTTTTCGTCTCGCTGGGAAAAAGTGGTGCTATCGGTGAGATCATGACCACGACTAATGGAAGACCTATTATGGTGGTTGGAGAGAAAAAGGGATTATATGAAAAAGGAGCCTGCATTAGTTTTTATGTGGGTGAAGACAGTAAATTAAGATTCCAGATCAATGATCAGGAATTGAGCAACAGGAACCTGAAAATGGCCCAGAGTTTGAAGGGCATGGCGTTTAAGGGTTAAAGTTATGTCAGGAATTATTTGTATTGTCCTTTTAATAACATTTGTTTGAAAGGGTCGTTATTGGGTATATTCAAAATTGTGACTATGAAAAACATATGTTATTACCTGTTTTTTCTATTCTTTTTGTCTGCTAATGTGCATGCGCAGCTCGGCAGTCAATTTCCGAATTTGGAGGGGGAGACATTGTTGAACAAGCAAGTGGTTATTCCGTCAGACACCAAGGAAAAATTCACATTGCTGGGGATGGCGTATTCCAAAAAATCGGAAGAGGATCTTAAAACCTGGTTCAATCCTATCTATCAAAAATTTATTTATAAACCTAAAAATCCGGGGCTGTTTTACACGGAGTATGACGTCAATGTGTATTTTATCCCCATGTTCACTGGTGTAAAAAAAGCAGCCTACGGAAAGGTAATGAAAAAAATGAAAGATAAAACCGACCCTAAATTGGTCCCGCACATCATGTTTTATAAGGGTGAGCTGAAAAAATACAAAGAAGCCCTCGACTTTGAGAAGAAAGATGTACCCTATTTTTTTGTGCTCGATAAGCAAGGTAAAATAGTTTTTGTGACTTCCGGATCATACAATGATGACAAGCTGGATGAGATAGAAAACCTGTTGGAGGAATAGGAGACCCTATGTGTGTACCTGAAACCAAGCTTCAAATGGGGGGAGGTAGGGTTTATTGCCTGCCGGTTGTAACAATCATCAAATCATAATTTGTTTTTTGCATAAATTCTACCAGAGGTTACTTTTTACCTGAGTCGCCATTAAGAAAAAGCGAAAATAATTCTCTCAGGCTAAACTTTTGGCACGTTTTTTAATCTTGTGTAAAAAAAATCATGAAGATGGAAAGTTTAAAAAAAGGTGATTTAGTAAAACTGATTATTGGCAGCAAGAAAATGAAGATAAGCTCAGTCTATGGGAAAGGCCTGGTTGAGTGTATAGCCACAAGAAACGGACAAACGAAAAAATACTATTTCAGGCCCGAGTCTCTGGTTTTATGTCATTAAAGAATTGCTTTAACGCCTGGTCAGGAATTGCCGAGGATGTTTTTTATTTCATTTAATTTCAGTAGTGCTTCTACTGGTGAAATTGTATTGATATCCAGCAGGTTGACCAGTTTTTGAACCTCCTTAAATTTGGGATCGGCCTCAAATAAACTTAGCTGAAAATTGTTCTTTGGTAATTCTTCAAACTGCTTTTTATGCCGCGTGTGAATTTTATCTTTTTCCAGGTGGTGCATTATTTCGCTGGCCCTGATGACCACAGGGTTGGGCATCCCGGCCATTTGGGCGACATGAATGCCGAAACTGTGCTCGCTGCCACCTTTTTTTAACTTTCTCATAAAAATAACTTTGTCACCTACCTCTTTTACAGAAACATTAAAATTTTTGACCCTGTCCAGATCGTTGGTCAGTTGATTCAATTCATGATAATGGGTGGCGAACAAAGTCTTCACTTTAAATTTTTGATGATTATGGAGATATTCGACAATCGACCAGGCAATAGAGACGCCATCATAGGTGCTGGTACCCCGGCCGATTTCATCCATCAATACCAAACTGTTTTCGCTTAAATTATTGAGAATGCTGGCCGTCTCAGTCATTTCCACCATAAAAGTTGACTCACCTTTCGAAAGATTGTCAGACGCCCCGACGCGTGTGAATACCTTGTCCACGATACCAAGGACTGCTTTTTTAGCTGGCACAAAGGAACCCATCTGAGCCATCAGTACAATCAGTGCTGTTTGCCGCAGAAGCGCAGATTTGCCCGCCATATTAGGCCCTGTGATAATCATGATTTGTTGGATTTCATGATCCAGCAATATATCGTTGGGAACATAAGACTCCCCCACGGGCAACTGCCTTTCAATAACCGGGTGCCTGCCCTCCTTAATATCCAATATTCCGGACTCGTTGATTTCGGGCTGACAGTACTTATATTTTATAGCGATATGGGCGAAAGAAGCCAAACAGTCTGTTTTTCCAATTATCTTAGCATTCTGCTGAATCTGGCTGATAAAATCGGTGGCATGTATGACCAGTTCATGATAAATCCTTTGCTCTATGACCCCCAGTTTTTCTTCGGCGTTTAAAATCTTTTCTTCATATTCTTTTAATTCTTCGGTGATATACCTTTCGGCGTTAACGAGGGTCTGTTTTCTGATCCAGTTTTCAGGTACTTTGTCTTTATGTGCATTGGTGACCTCGAGATAGTAACCAAAGACCTTATTGTATGCGATTTTTAAGGATGGTATCCCGGTAGCCTCACTCTCCCTCTGCTGAATTTGTACCAGATAGTCTTTGCCCGAAAAAGCAATTTTTCGAAGCTCATCCAGTTCCCGGTTGATACCATCTTTGATAAGGTTGCCCTGATTGGCCTGGATTGGTGGGTCTTCCTTTAGTTCGGTATCGATCTTTTGCAATAAAAATTCGCAAGGATTTAATTGGTCGGCCAGCTTTAGCAGCGGTGCAACCCCGGATTTGGTCAACAGGTTTTTTACAGGGGCAATATGCGCCAGTGCCTTTTTTAACTGGGTCATTTCCCGTGGGTTGATTCTTCTCGTCGCCACTTTGGACACCAGTCTTTCCAGGTCGCCAATATTTTTGAAAAGTTGTGAGATCTCGTGCTGTAAATCCTGGTCTTTTACCAGTGCTGCCACCACCTGATGTCTTTCTTCAATGGCTACTTTTTCTTTTAAAGGTAATACCATCCACTTTTTAAGCAACCTGGAGCCCATGGGTGTCTGGGTTTGGTCCAGGATGTCGATTAGGGGGATGCCACCTTCCTGCTGAGGATAGACCAGCTCCAGATTTCTGATGGTAAACTTATCGAGCCACACGTAGTTTTCTTCTTCGATCCTGGAAATGGAAGAGATGTGTTTAACTTCTTTGTGCTCGGTTTCATTGAGGTAGTGCAGTATGGCCCCGGCTGCAATTATTCCCTCCGTTACACCTTCTATCCCAAATCCTTTTAACGAGGAGGTAGAGAAATGGCTGGTAAGTTTTTCATAAGCGTAATCATAACTATACACCCACTCATCGAGACAGTAAGTATTAAATTTGTCCTGAAAGTGTGTGTTAAACGCCTGGCGGTCCGTTTTGCTGAAGATAACCTCCATGGGTTTGAAACTTTGTAATAGGTTATCGATATATTTATCGGTACCCCTGCTGGTCAGGAATTCGCCCGTAGAAAGGTCAAGAAAAGCAATGCCATATACCTCTTTGTTGAAAAAAATCGATGCGAGGTAGTTATTTTGGTTTTTTTCCAGCACATTGTCGTTCAATGAAAGACCAGGTGTAACCAACTCCGTCACCCCTCTTTTTACGATACCTTTAGCGGCTTTTGGGTCCTCTAACTGATCGCAGATTGCCACCCGGTTACCAGCCCTTACCAACCTGGGCAGGTATGTATCCAGGGCGTGGTGTGGAAAACCTGCCAACTCCACGTGAGAGGCGGCGCCATTCGCCCTTTTAGTCAGGACTATTTCCAATACTTTACTGGCCTTAACCGCGTCTTCGCCAAATGTCTCATAAAAATCCCCTACCCTGAAAAGCAATAAGGCACCGGGATGCCGTGCTTTAATCGCATTGTATTGTTTCATCAGAGGGGTTTCCTTTTCCGCTTTGGTTTTGGTGTTTGCCATTGACTGTATTAAAGATTTAATTCAGGTTTATTTATAAATTTATTGGTTCAGCTTTTATAAATTATCTTTGCCCCTTGCCCATATCATTGACATGAGAAAACTCAGTAACGAAGAACTCAACAGAATTTCTGTCGAGGAATTCAAAAATAAGAAAAAAATTCCGTTAGTTGTCGTGCTTGACAATGTGAGAAGTATGAACAACGTAGGTGCTGCATTTCGTACTTCGGACGCTTTTTGTGTTGAAAAGATTTTTCTATGTGGTATTACGGCCAGTCCCCCTCATCGTGAAATCCACAAAACCGCCCTTGGTGCCACGGAATCTGTTGATTGGGAGCACGTGGAGAGCACAATGACCCTGATAAATCGTCTTAAATCCCTGGATTACATTATTGTGTCAATAGAGCAGGTGCAAGATGGGCTGATGCTCCAGGATTTTCAACCTGGAAAGGATAAAAAATATGCCTTTATATTTGGCAATGAAGCCTTTGGTGTGGATGATGCTGCCGTAGCTCTTTCTGATATATGCCTTGAAATTCCCCAGTTTGGCACCAAACATTCTTTAAACATTTCTGTCAGCATCGGGATTGTGGTCTGGGATTTTTTTGTGAAAACGCAATTCGTTTAAAGGCTTCAAAAGCGATTGCCGTTGATTAAAACCTTGTACTACCAATATTTTGCCCCTATGGGACAGGAAGATCACTCACACCCACACTGACACCCACACCCACACTCCATTTATGCATGGAGGCCGCATTCGGTTTTTGTTTTGTCAAACCACCGGCCTTCTCTTCCTTTTCCTTTTCTGGTGCAATGGGTACATCCGATGGATTCGTATCCCTCGGCCACAAGAGGGTGGCTGGGGAGTTCGTAAATCGTCATATATAAACTCACCTCTGCGGCGGTCATGTCTATGATAGGATGGAATTTAACGATATCCTTTTTAGGTTCAAAGATGCGGGTTTTGCTCCGGTTCGCATTTTGGAACGCGAGTAGCCCTGAAATCCAAACATCATAGGAGGCCCTCAGTTCGTTAACCGGCTCCACTTTGTTGATAAAACAACATAAATCGTGATTGAACCGCCAGCTTTGGTTTTCCCTGGTGAATCTGTGACGGTTTTCCCTGGCTTTGACATTGATGACCTTAAGCCCTAGTTTTTCAATCAATTGTTTTTTGTAATCAAGGGTTTCCTGAAAAAGAAAACCAGTGTTAACGAAGTGAATAGGATGCCCCGGCTTCACCTGGCTTAACATGTGCAATAACACAACCGATGTGCTTCCGAATGAAGAGGTCACAAGAATTTTGGCTTCATCATGTTCACTGAATAGTTTTTCCAGCCTTTCCCGGGGTGTTAGCGATGTATAATGGTTGTTGTCAAACAGCCTTTCCATAGCGTTAAAATTTTGGATGGTTATTGAATCGCTCCACGTTTTTTATTTTTTCATAGAAATATTCATGAGTGCCTACCGCTTCCCCGATTACAATCATCGCAGGACCTGGCAGCCGGTGTTCCTGTTGTTTTGACAAAAGCGTGGCTGCGGTGCCAAAAATAATGTTCCCGTCCTCCAGTGATCCTTTTGAGATCAATGCTGCCGGAAGATTACCCCTTCCTGACTTTTTATAGATGGCGGTAATTTGGTCCAGCTTCTTCAGGCCCATGAGCAGTACTACCGTGGCGGTTGACCGGGCAGCCTGAAAAACATCTTTGGAAAGTGTTCCGTCTTTGGTTGTGGCCGTTATTACCCAGAAACTCTCGTTGACGCCTCTTCTGGTTAATGGTATGCCATATAAGCCGGGCAGGTTAACACTGGATATGCCAAGAATAGCCTCTGTTTCAATAGAAAATGTCTCTGCATATTCCAGTTCTTCTTTTCCGTGGGCAAATACAAAAGGATCTCCACCTTTTAGCCTTACCACATGATTTCCTCTCAGGGCACGATCCACAATCAGTTGATTTATTTCTTCCTGCTTGTAGGAGTGGTATCCGGCCCTTTTTCCTACATAAATTTTTTCGGTGCCGGGCCGGGCATACTCCAGTAAGTCCGGATGTGCCAGTGCATCATATAAAATGACATCAGCCTTTTTGATGGCCTTCATACCTTTTATGCTAATCAGGTCCGGGTCTCCCGGACCGGCACCTACCAATGTTAATTTGCCGTTCATGATTATGCTTTATAAAAATTATCTACCACCAGCTTTTCTTTCTGTGTGACATCACCGGCAATTTGATTGGCACGGTATGTTTTAACCTGCTGCAAAAATTCATGGGCCAGCTTCAGATATCGCTTTGCAAAATCTGCATTTGGTGTATTTTGATTGATTTGCAAGACCAGGGTTTCGAAGTTTTCGTTAAGCGTTAATTTGCCGGCTTCAACAAAATGTTTGTCAAAATCCCTGATAATACCAATATGTGTATTACATCTGATATCTTCACTTAACAGTAATGCTTTTGCACCGATTACAAACGTATTGTAAGCATTATAAATCGTCCTGTCATACTCATCGGCAGCCAGATCTTTTTCACCATTCGCCAGTTTTTCAGTGGCATCCTCGATGATCGTTCCGACAACGTCATAGCTGACACCGGCACATTCACCCACACCAACTGCTGGCACAAAATTATCAGTTCCCCCCCAGTCGATATAATCCGATTCCGTTAGCTGAGTCGGATCAATGAGGTGTTTTATCAGATCATAAAAATATATTTTACCATATCTTTTATAGTAACTGTTGAAGTACTCTCCCGGAAGCGCATTTTCCTTATAATCATCCAGAATAATTCTCAACGCCTGTGGTGCCTTTTTTGATGGTAGCTTGGCCACTTTGTCGGCGACAAACCCATTTCCTTCAGGGTCGACCCCACCCCCAAGTAATACCACCAAAGCCGGTACAACCAGTTGTCCGTTTTTAATTGAACTTCCATGAAAACCAATGTTGGCTGCCATGTGTTGTCCGCATGAATTCATGCATCCGCTGATTTTAATATGAATGTCTGCATCAAAGATTAAATCCTTGTATTCTTCCCTGATGATTTTTTCCAGGGCTTCTGCAACGCCGGTGCTGTTACTTACACCAAGGTTACAGGTATCTGTTCCGGGGCAGGCTGTGATGTCAGCAATGGTGCCAAAACCAAATTCCGCCAGGCCCAGGGCGTTTAATTCATTAAATACCTGAGGTAATGCGCTGGTTGGTATATATTTCAATAACAGGCCCTGATTAACTGTGATCCTCAGGTCATCGGCGGCATGTTTTCTGACGATACCTGATAATTTTCTGGCTCTTTCCGCATCGATGTTGCCGTTTGTTAACTTGATCCGGATACCATGAAAGCCTTTGTGTTTTTGCTCAAATACATTTGATTTTAGCCAATCCCGATATTTTTCTTCCTCCTCAATAGTCACATCAGAATAATCCTGTTTTTCCGGTAGCACCAACTCAGGTACCAGCGTCCTGTCAATTTCAATTGATTGGTGGGGGATGGCCTTACGTTCTTTTTCCACTAATTCAAGGAATTTTTCCAATCCCAATCCTCTTTTTTCATCTATTAAGAATTTCAGTCTTGCTTTGAACCTTTTTTCACGTTCCCCATAACGGTCAAAAACCCTGAGCGCTGCCTCGGTGAAAGGGATAATCTGGTTTTCAGGTAAAAACTCGTGGGCAGTCCTGGCCACAAAAGACTGTGCACCCAGGCCGCCACCTACCACAGTTTTAAAGCCTCTGATTTCCTTACCATCCTCAATTTTCACAACCGGAATAAATCCAAAATCATGAAAATAAGTGAACGCCGAGTCTTTGTCACTGGAAGAGAAAGCAATCTTTACCTTTCTTCCCATATCCTGGCATATTGGATTTCTAAGAAAATATCTGAAAACGGATTCAGCATAGGGGGTTATATCAAAAGGTTCATTGGGATCGATTCCTGCCAGCGCAGAACCGGTTACATTACGTACAGTATTACCACATGCTTCACGGGCTGTTACCCCTACCTCTTCTAATTCTGTCCAAATGGCAGGACTGTCGTCCAACTTTACATAATGCAATTGAATATTTTGCCTGGTGGTAGTATGGAGGTTACCATTCGTATATTTCTCCGAGATATCGGCTATCCGTGTCAATTGATCGGCAGTAAGCCGGCCGTAAGGTATTTTGGTGCGAAACATCTGCACACCTAATTGTCTTTGTCCATACACGCCCCTTGTAAGCCGGTACGCTTTAAACTTCTCTTCGTCTATCTTGCCATCACGAAAACGACTGATTTTCTCTGCCAACTCGCGAATATCTTCTTTCGCTTCGGTTGAAATTTTGTTATTTAATTCTGGTGTCATTTTTATAGATTGTTTAATACTTTGATTACAACTCACAAAAAAAGCCTTCCCGTGTCAGCAGGAAGGCTCTAAAACTTATACTAAACTTGCATAAAATTACAGATGCTCCCTGCTGATACAGTTTCGACAACAACAAAAACAAGCCATCATACACAGGTTAATCAAGCAAAGGGGAGCGATATAGTATATTTTTATTCTCATAGTTCTATTTAGAGGCATTTAATGCGTTTACGATGTCTTCCAATATATCATTGACATTTTCCAAACCCACAGAAATACGGATCAAGCCCGGAGATATACCCACAACTTTCCGGTCTTCTTCCGAAAGTTTTGAATGTGTCGTTGAGGCCGGATGTGTGGCGATGGTTCTGGCGTCGCCGAGATTGGCTGTAAACGACAACATTTCCAGACTATTCAAGAACCTTTGGCCCCTTTCCAAACCACCATTAACCACAAATGTGATTAGCCCCCCGCCATATCTCATCTGTTTTTTGGCTAAATCGTACTGCGGGTGTGACTTTAGGAATGGATACTTAACTGACTCAAGTTCCTCGTGTCCTTCAAGGTATTCAGCAATTTTCATGGCATTTTCACAGTGTCTTTCCATGCGCAAGGGCAGGGTTTCCAGGCTTTTCGAAAGTATCCAACCATTAAAAGGTGACAGGGCAGGTCCGGTATGCCTTGTAAAAAACCTTATTTTGTCAATCAAATCACGTTTTCCAAGAATTGCCCCGCCAATGGTTCTGCCTTGACCATCCATAAACTTGGTGGCAGAGTGAGTCACAATTTGCGCGCCATATTTTGACGGTTGTTGCAGTATGGGCGTGGCGAAACAATTGTCAATGTTCAAGACAAGTCCATGCTTTTCCGCAAGTCCTCCCAGCCATTCCATATCTATCAGATCCAAACCCGGGTTGGAAGGTGTTTCAGCGAAAATCATTTTTGTATTTTTTCTGATCTTTCCCTCCCAATCTGACGGGTCGTTGATATTTGCGTAGGTGTGTTCAATGCCCCACTTCGGAAAAATTTGGGTAAAGATCTGATGTGTGGATCCAAACACCGAACGGGAAGCCAGCACATGATCTCCGGAATTAAGCAGCGCAGCCATACTGGAAAACATAGCTGCCATGCCTGAGGCAGTCGCGATACCATCTTCGGTTTCCTCCAACAAGCAAAGCTTTTCTACAAATTCTGAATTATTGGGGTTTGAAAACCTTGTATAAATGTTACCTTCGATTTCGTCTGCAAACAGTGCTCTGGCCTGCTCAGCATCTTCGAAAGTAAAGCTTGAAGTCATGTAAATCGGCGCACAATGCTCCCTGTATGATGCCTTGCCATTTTGTGTCCTGATGGCCTTCGTTTCTATGTGTTTAAATTCACTCATATTTAGTGCGCTGTCGCAATCTATCCTTTTAAACTAAATGTAAACCTTCTTTTTTAGTCAATAGCATTTCTTCACTTTCTACATGTTCCGGATCTTCAACACAGCAATCAACCGGACATACCGCGGCACATTGTGGTTCCTCATGAAACCCCACACACTCGGTGCATTTGCCGCTGACAATAAAATAAAAGTCTTCCGAAATTGGTTCCTGATCTTCTTGTGCATCAATTACATTTCCATGGGCATCGGTAACTTCTGTCAATCCATTGCCTTCCCCCCATTTCCAATTTATTCCTCCTTCGTAAATGGCCGTATTTGGGCATTCCGGCTCACAAGCTCCACAGTTGATACATTCGTCAGTAATCATTAATGCCATTTTTCTCTTTGTTTTAGCGGTTCAGGATTTAACTCCTTCGCCTGTTTCTTCTGAAAATTATTGATTTGATGTAATTTGATTGCGCTGAGACAAGTTTGTCTCAGGCCAGATTATCCTTCATGAAAGATAAAATGTATTGATTAGCAACAACAGCAACAACACCCAAACATTAAAGTATCATTCTCATTATGAATAATGGAGGGGCTCAAAAGTGAGGCTTTTTTGGCTGTTAAAAGATTTGTGTTATTTTTCATTGTTTCATTAATTTATATTCTCCCTTCTTTCGGGATCAGGAATTAGCACCTTCTATCAATGTGTATCTTTTTGATATGGTTGCTAGCGCTTCACAGAGCCTGTCTCTCCGCGCTTCTTTATAAATCAATTACCTTATAATTGACTTGAAGTTCCAAATATAAAAGGTAATTGTTATGTTTCCAAACGGAATTCAAATTACTTAAGTTCAGTTTATTTAAAAAAAATCAGATTTTAGCTGAAATACCCTGCATATTGGCATAGGTTTCATACCCCGGATTATCAGGAACTTCTATAATAAACAGTCCGGCAACCGATTCATTGCTTACAGAAATCTCTTTTTCTTCCTTGATCAATACAAAATCATCCTGCCCCACGGCCTCTTCATTCAACGAGAGGAATCCTTCGGTCACATATATTCCCAGCATGTTTTTGTTGTTTATTTCTATTCTGTGGTGTCCCTCGGAAAACCGGAGCTCTCTGATACTTTCAATATTGGCATTCATCGTTAAAGGTGAACCAGGCCCTTTTAAAGTTCTGACTACACAACCGGATTCCTTTGACTCCGGAAAGCTGTCTGCCCTGTAATCGCTGTAGGTAGCGGGATTGTTCAGGGTTTTTCTCAAGTCCGGGTCAACCCAAATCTGGAAGATGTGCGCACCAGGCAAAAATCTCTCGGCATGGGATATGCCCTTTCCTGACCTGATAATCTGCATGTCACCAGCCCGGAGCCTTTTCCAACTTTGTAACTGCGAGTCATAGTGTTCAATTTCACCTTTTAATACAAAAGACATGATTTCAAAACCCTGATGTGGATGTTCCCCGATTAACCCACCTTGATCGGACCAGGCATGGGCCCAGTAAAACAAGGAAGAAAAGGGCTTTAACTCGCCTCCCTCGTGCGGAAAACCGATTGGCTTGTTTTCTTTGATGGCTCCTGCTGCAAACTGGCCGCTGGCCTGTTCTTTTTTTGGATAGATAGTTATTGCCATGATTGAATTAACGGAGGTGCCCATTAAATGTTACAACATGTAATTTAAGCTTTTAGCCAACACCAGGGTAAGTCTGGGTGGGAAGGCTACACTTACCTCCATCTTCAATTCTTGTGAGGTCTTGCAGGAAATTTTTTCTGTTGCCATAAACGACTCTCTTCCTCTAGTAGTTTTTCCAGTAAACTCATATTATTCTCACTGTTCAAGCCCACCAGCACCGGTTGGCCTGCGTCAACCCAGGCAGTATACCAAAAGTCCGCCACCATCTTGATTGAAGCCTTCAACTGGCGTTCAACCTGTCCATTAAGCTTTTTTTCGTAAGCTTTACTAAAAGGTTTGGAATATACCTTGACAGTTTGTCCGTTCCGTTCTTCAAAGCTGTATTTTTTGTCTTCAGCAAAGGATTCGCTCAATAATTTTTCAAACAACAAAACCGAGTCAACGGCTTTGTGCGCATTTTTTATGGCCTGCCAGGCAGTTCTTTGAGGATTTGATAAATAAGAAGCCTTGCCTACAAACAAATCGTAACTATCGGCGGAGAGTTCAGGAATTCTGGATTCCCAGAAACCGTGAATGCCATATTGACCGGTTAATTGTCCGTTATAATTGCTCGTAGTATGTAGTGGAACGTTGGCATCTCCTATATAATGTCCAAGATCGGCTGAAAGTTTTAAAATCTTATGGAAATCTTTTTTCTCAAAGGCCTTGGTAAGCTGATACTTTACCTTCACTATATGCCATGGCACGACTCCACGGCTCATCAGGGTATCGATTGAAAATTTTTCAACCGCATCCTTCCAGTAAAAAGCTGATTGATCCAAACTTTCTGCCGGAAAATGGTCCAGATCAATATAATGTTTTGGCGCTTCTCCCTTTATGGCATATCTTCTTTTATCAGGATCTACGGCGTGATCTTCCAAAAAGCGGATGTTAGGTTTATAGAAAACTATCATTTCTGGGGGTAAACAAAATACCGCCAGACGGTTAATCAGCTTATGGGCATAAAAGCCCCACAAAGGTTTTTCTGCCGCAATACGGTTTGAATATTCAGGATTGTTACCATTAAAATGGCATAGCAGCAACGATAATAAAAAAATACATGATCTGTTCATGGTCTGGTGGCATTTTAAAAAAAGGGGGGAATTCTGTAGTAATATAAACAGGAATTATTGCAGGAGAAAACAAAACTTAAAAATTATCTTGCGTTTTTGTAATTTATAGAATTAGTATTAAATTTGCATTCTTAAAAAAAATGAAGGGTATAAAATGGCGAATCATAAATCTGCGTTAAAAAGGATACGGTCTAACAATGCCAAAAGGCTAAGGAACAGATATCAACATAAAACAACCAGAACCTATATCAAAAAATTGAGGGAAACTACCGATAAAGCAGAGGCAGTAGAACTATTGAAAAAAGTTTCCAGTATGCTGGATAAGTTGGCCAAGAGAAATATCATTCATAAAAACAAAGCAGCCAATAATAAATCAAAACTAACAAGCTACGTAAACAGTTTGTAAGAAAAATACAGAAGAAAAAATTTGGCCTTGTGTTGAAAAAACATGAGGCTTTTTTTATATTAGAAGACTTTTTTTAGGGGCTCCGGAGGGGCAATACATTTTTTAGACTTATTATGAAAAACACCACCTACAGAGTCGGCGACGGCTTCCATATTCGCCATTGGGCTGAACAAGACAGACCACGGGAAAAGCTTTTAAATAAAGGTAAATCTTTTCTTACGGATGCAGAGCTTTTAGGAATTCTGATTGCTACCGGCACGAAGTCATTGAGTGCAATTGATTTAGCCAGAAGTGTGTTAAACGAGTTTAATCACGATCTCAACACAATCGCCAGGCTCGATGCCAAAGAATTACAAAGGATCAAAGGCATAGGCGAGGCAAAGGCCATAGCCATTATCAGTGCCTTTGAACTGGGGCGAAGGAGAAATGAAATCGCTCCCAACCGTAAATTTAAAATAACCTCATCATCAGATGTCTACAAATTAATGAGGCCAGTCCTGCTGGATCAGCCAACAGAGCATTTTTGGATCATACTTTTAAACCGTGCCAATCAGGTTCTGAAAAAACTTGCCGTGAGCATGGGAGGGGTGTCGGGTACCCTGGCAGATCCCAAGGTTATATTCAAACATGCCCTCAACCACCTGGCCAGTTCTATCATCCTTGTACATAATCATCCCTCAGGTACCCTCAAACCCAGTGAGGCTGACATCCGATTAACCAGCCAGTTAAAATCATCCGGTAAAATGCTTGATATACCGGTACTCGATCATTTGATTTTTACAGATGAAAGTTACTTTAGCTTTAGCGATGAGGGCATATTATAAAACTATATCCAAAGATGCATTTTGCCCGTAATTTCCGTTATTTTTGCCAGGAGGATAAAGATAACGATCATGAAAAACACCCGTATTCTGTTGTTTGTGGCTTGCTTAGTGGTTATTGGCAGTATAATTTACACATTTTCAGATACAGGTGAAGATATTTCCTATACTGAGTTAATTCAGCAGGAAAGAAATGAAAAGGATGAATTTCTTCGTAATTCAGCAGACTCCCCTTTAACTGTCACAGATAAAAAAGAATTCGAGGGTTTAAGCTACTATCCTGTCGATAAGACCTACAAAGTCAAGGCTACCTTAGTGCTGCTTACTGCCAGAGAAATTGTGACTATGCCTACCTCTGACGGTAAAGAAAAGCAATATAAAAAATATGCTTACGCCAAATTTCAATTAGGTGGTGAAGCATTGCGGCTGGTGTTATATCAATCCGTTCAAAAACCAGATGACCAGTTGTTTCTTCCTTTTGCTGATGGAACCAGTGCGCTGGAAACCTATGGAGCAGGCAGGTACCTGGACTTTGAAATACCTGACAATAATGAGTTGATTATTGATTTTAACCTGGCCTACAACCCTTACTGTGCTTATAGTGATAAGTTTAGTTGTCCCTTGCCTCCCAAGGAAAACTTTTTATCCGTTGCTATTAAAGCAGGCGAGAAAAACTATTTGAAAAACTAATGTCTGGTGATAATTCAGGTAAATTTATAATTTTGCTGTTTACTTTGTCATCAGATTGATTCAATTTAACATTTTTGTTTTTTTTATATACGGGCAAAAAACCCATTTAGCACTGAAACTAATATGAAGATTTCTTTAAAATGGCTCAAAGAATACATTGAGGTCAAAGATAAACCGGAGGTATTGTCCGAAACTCTTACGCAAACCGGACTTGAGGTTGAAGGGATAGAGAAGTATGAGTCGGTAGAAGGTGGATTAGAAGGAATGGTGATCGGGAATGTATTGACCTGTGAAAAACACCCCAACGCTGATAAGCTGAAGATAACTACCGTCGATGTAGGCGAACAGGAAACATTGCCGATTGTATGTGGTGCTCCAAATATAGCGGCAGGCCAACAGGTGGTAGTGGCCAAGGTAGGTTCAACACTGTATCCCAAAGGTAGTGAGCCCTTTAAGATTAAAAAAACAAAAATAAGGGGTGAATTGTCTATGGGCATGATTTGTGCTGAAGATGAGATCGGGTTAGGAGATTCTCATGACGGGATAATGGTTTTGGAAACAGATTTAAAACCCGGAACTCCTGCCAGTGAATATTTTAAACTTGAAAATGATTACATCATCGAAATAGGATTGACCCCCAACCGAGGTGACGCTAT
Organism: Cytophagales bacterium; assembly: GCA_022360015.1. Lineage (GTDB taxonomy): Bacteria > Bacteroidota > Bacteroidia > Cytophagales > Cyclobacteriaceae > Agaribacillus. The sequence continues at coordinate 17,957 of JAKSDQ010000060.1, read as the reverse complement.
TTCCCATATTGGCGTAGCCAGGGATCTCAAAGCTGTATTTGACAAATCTATAAAATGGCCGTCGGTAGATCAATTTAAAATTGACAACACTGCACGTTCAATTCGTGTTGAGGTAGAAAATCGGGAGGCCTGCCCAAGATATTCCGGCGTTACTGTGTCGAATATCAGCGTAAAACCATCACCGGATTGGCTACAGGTACGGTTGCGTTCCATCGGCCTAACGCCAATCAATGCCGTGGTGGATGTAACCAATTTTGTGTGCCATGAAATAGGTCAACCCTTACATGCTTTTGATGCCGATAGGATTACCGGCCATAAAATAATCGTTAAAACCCAGGCTGAAGGCACAGGTTTTGTTACCTTAGATGGAAAAGAGAGAAGACTGGCCGCTGATGATCTCATGATTTGTAACGAAAAAGAAGGCATGTGTATTGCGGGAGTATTTGGGGGCATCAAATCAGGAGTAACCGACACAACCTCAAATATTTTCATTGAAGGGGCCTATTTTTCACCTGATTACATTAGAAAAACCTCCGTGACCCATGGATTAAAAACTGATGCTTCATTTCGATTTGAGCGTGGTACCGACCCTCGAATTACTATCTATGCAGTAAAAAGGGCAGCTTTGCTGATAAAAGACATCTGTGGCGGTGATATATCCTCGGAAATCGTCGATGTTTATCCCGAACCGGTTGAGGACACAAGCATAAAGGTGAAGTTCAGCCATATCAACAGACTGATTGGTAAAGAGATAGATCAGGCCACAATTTTCAAGATTCTGGAAAACCTGGATATAAAAACTGACAACCGGGAAGATGAGAGTTTTATTGCGCTGGTACCACCGTATCGTGTCGATGTCAAAAGGGAGGCAGACATTGTGGAGGAGATATTGCGAATTTATGGTTTTAACAATGTGGAATTACCTGATTATATTGGCACCGATTACTTGTCTGAATTTCCTGTTATTGACAGGGAACAGGTTCAATTCAGGACTTCCGAAATGCTTGCGTCCATGGGCTTCAATGAAATCATTACCAACTCTTTAACCAAACCTAGCTATGCGGTTAATGCTGATTTTATTGACGAAACTAAACATGTCGAGATTTTAAACAAATTAAGTGAAGACCTGGGTGTACTGAGACAGGATATGGTATTCACGGGTTTGGAATCCCTGGCCTATAATATTAACCGAAAACAGAAGAATCTGAAGTTTTTTGAATTCGGGAAATCGTATTTCAAAAGCGAAAAAGGCTATGGCGAAAAGACTGGTCTCAGTCTTTTACTGACCGGAATGGTGGAGGATGAAAATTGGATTAATAAGGCACGTCAGTTAGAATTCTATGATCTTTCGTCCGTGGTTGCAAAAATTTTAAATAAATTTAGCATTACAAATACCGATAGTAAAGCAATTTATGACGGATTATTTGCCTTTGGTTTACAAATTTCTGTAGGAGGCAGGGAAATAGTAGCTTTTGGGAAGCTTTCTGAAGATGTTACCGGTCAGGCAGACATACAGGAAGAGGTGTGGTATGCGATCTTCAACTGGGAATATCTGTTAAAGCAAAGTGACAAGCGTGTTAATTATCAGGAAATCTCCAAGTTTCCGGAAGTGCGAAGAGATTTATCCCTGGTTTTGGATAAAAAAATTGGATTTGATAAAATCAGGCAGATTGCGGAAAAAAGTGAAAGCAGGTTATTGAGAGACATCAGTGTATTTGATGTATATGAAGGCGAAAATGTAGGTACAGGGAAGAAGGCCTATGCCATAAAATTCATTTTACAGGATCACCACCAAACCCTAACCGATAAAACGATTGACAAAACCATGGATAGGTTAATGAAGTCGTTTGAAAAAGAACTAGGAGCAATTATCAGAAAATAAATGGATCGCGAAATACTAAATTCGGAGTTTCAGGCGCTGGAAAGAAGACTAAAACTTTTGTTGAATGAGCATAAGGCGCTAAAGGAAGAAATTCAATATCTTAAAGACGAAAATAACCAACTCAAGGTTTCTATCAGAACTAAGGATGATCATTTAAATAATTTTCAAAATAAGATTAAAATTAGTAAACTTGTAAGAAGTATGGCAGTAGAGCATGAGGATACTGCTGAGTTGAAACAATTGATAAATAATTATATTAAAGAAATTGATAAATGCATCGCTCATTTGAGTGAGTAGATTTACTCCTATGACGGAGCTTTCAATTAGAATTAAAATTGGGGACCGGGAGTATCCAATGAAGGTACACCCAAATGATGAGGAGAGGATCAGAATGGCTGGAAAAGTCATTAACGAAAAAATTAGAAATTATAGGAATCAATTTGGAATAGATGATAAACAAGATCTACTGGCAATGGTTGCTTTTGATTGTTTGATAGAAAAATTACAATTAGAGGAAAACAATGACGGCGTTGACGAGAATGTAGTAAATAGGATTAGAAGCTTGAATGATTTAATTTCCAGAACTTTATAATTACTTTTTTATATCCTTTTCCCTCAACTTTCCATTTTGCAATACTTGGTTTAACTCATCCTACCTGCCGTTTTCTAATATGAACTAAATTGAAACGTATGGATGAGACTATCATTTACCCGATAATTGCAATAATTTCCTTGTTAATCGGTGTATTTGCAGGGCGGATAGTGTTGAAAAAGGCCTATAAACAGGAAGAACTGAAAACAAAGGAAAAAGCAGAACTACTGATAAAGGAGGCGGAGATTTCTTCAGAAAACCTTAAAAAGAACAAAATTTTAGAGGCAAAAGAAAAATTTCTAAAATTGAAAGCCGAGTTTGAAGAAGAAGCCAACCGAAAGAAAAATCAAATCATCAGTAATGAGAACAAGCTAAAGCAGAGAGAGCAAAATTTTTCCAAGCAGATTGAGAAGATGAAGCGGAGAGAGGCGGAACTGGAAAGTTCTACCGAAAACCTGAATGCCCAGTTGGAGATCACTGCTAAAAGGAAAGAGGAAATGGAAAAGGTGAAAAAGCAGCAAATTAGTATGCTTGAGAAAATCTCAAATCTAACGGCTGATGAGGCACGTGATCAACTCGTAGAAACCTTAAAAGAAGAAGCTCAAACAAAAGCCTCCTCATTCATCAAGGAGATCATGGAGGAGGCCCGGTTATCAGCGACCAAGGAGGCAAAGAAAATTGTCATTGAAACTATCCAGAGAACTGCCACTGAGCATGCTATAGAAAATTGTGTTTCCATATTTAACATCGAAAGTGACGACATTAAAGGAAAGATTATTGGCCGTGAAGGAAGAAATATACGGGCGCTTGAGTCTGTGACCGGTGTTGAGATTATTGTTGATGATACACCGGAGGCCATCATTATATCGGGTTTTGACCCGGTAAGGAGGGAAATTGCCCGGCTGGCTTTACACAGGTTGGTAACTGATGGGCGTATTCACCCGGCAAGAATTGAGGAGGTAGTGGCTAAAACTACCCGAAATATTGAAGAGGAAATTGTTGAATTGGGCGAAAGAACAGTCATTGACCTGGGTATCCACGGATTGCACCCGGAACTGATTAAGCTGGTGGGAAGAATGCGCTTCAGATCTTCCTACGGCCAAAACCTGTTGCAACATTCAAAAGAAGTGGCAAAACTTTGCGCGGTCATGTCATCCGAGTTGGGCCTCAATGCAAAACTGGCAAAGCGGGCGGGTCTTTTGCATGATATCGGTAAAGTATGGCCGGAAGAACAGGAACTCCCTCATGCTATTCTGGGTATGGAGTTGGCGAAAAAGTACAAGGAGCATCCTGATGTTTGTAACGCTATTGGTGCTCACCATGATGAGATCGAAATGACTACGTTGATTTCACCTGTCATTCAGGCCTGTGATGCCATCTCAGGCTCCAGACCCGGGGCACGTAGGGAAGTTATGGACTCTTATATACAAAGGTTGAAAGAATTGGAAGATCTGGCGCTCAATTTTGACGGTGTTAATAAGTGTTATGCCATTCAGGCAGGCAGAGAACTCCGGGTACTTGTAGATGCCGAAAGCGTTTCAGATGAACAAGCCGGTATGCTGTCGTTTGATATTTCGCAGAAAATAGAAAAAGATATGCAATATCCCGGGCAAATTAAAATTACAGTAATCAGGGAGATGAGGGCTGTTAATTTTGCTAAGTGAGTTATTAATTGACAGTTGACAATTGATAGAAGTATTTAATTGTCAATTGTACATTGTCAACTGTCAATTCTATTACTTCGTTTCTACTTGTTGTTTGCCTAATACCCTGGCCATGGTTTCGCCTATATCTGCCGGAGATTCTACCACGTGAACGCCACATTCCTTCATAATTTTCATTTTAGCGGCAGCGGTATCATCTGCGCCACCAATAATGGCGCCTGCGTGTCCCATTCTTCTGCCGGGAGGGGCAGTTTGCCCGGCGATGAAGCCCACTACGGGTTTAGTGGCATTATCCTTTACCCACCTTGCAGCCTCAGATTCCATACTTCCTCCAATTTCCCCAATCATGATGATTCCTTCGGTTTCGGGATCTTCCATCAATAACCTGACTGCCTCGAGCGTAGTTGTACCAATGATCGGATCACCACCAATACCGATACAGGTTGACTGTCCCAGTCCGGCTTTGGTAATTTGATCAACTGCCTCATAAGTCAGGGTTCCTGACCTCGAAACGATACCAATAGTACCTTTTCTGTGAATAAAGCCCGGCATGATCCCAACCTTGGCTTCGTCAGGTGTAATTACCCCGGGACAATTAGGGCCTACCATTCTCACATCCCTGTTATCGAGGTATTGCTTCACCATAATCATATCCTTGGTAGGTATACCCTCGGTAATCGTGATAATGACTTTGATTCCTGCATCAGCGGCTTCCATAATGGCATCCGCAGCAAATGCCGGTGGCACAAAAATGACAGAAACATCAGCCCCTACTTTGTCAACAGCTTCCTTTACAGTATTAAATACGGGTTTTCCCAGGTGGGTTTGTCCACCCTTTCCGGGAGTAACGCCACCAACTACGTCGGTACCATAGTCGATCATCTGCTCAGCGTGAAAAGTGCCCTCCGAGCCGGTAAATCCTTGTATAATTATTTTCGATTCTTTATTTACTAAAACACTCATCTTGACAGTTTAAAATTTGCACAAAAATAGGATATTTGCCGGCTTTAGCAAAACCTTGCATCCTTCATATCGTTTATTTTCCAATAATGTTATGAATGCATAAGTTTCTTAGGTATATTTGTGGTATGTACAATAAAGAATTGATTAAGGGAACTTTACAAACGATCATTTTGAAGTTACTCTCGGAAAAGGAAAAAATGTATGGCTATGAAATAACGCAGCATGTCAGGGAGATCACAGATGGTAAAATTATTTTGACGGAAGGCGCATTATATCCGAGTTTACATAAACTGGAGGCCGAAGGTCTTTTGACAACTGAAAGGGTGCAGGTTGGAAAACGTGTGCGTAAATACTATTCACTTACTAAAAAAGGCACTTCAAGTGCAGAATTAAAAGTAAAGGAATTGGCGGATTTTTTTAAGACAATGAAACACATTATTACTCCAAAACTGTCAACAAATTCATGAGGCAATTGAGTGAAAATCAGGTTAAACTAATTGAGAATCTGGTAAGAAAGAAAGGGTTAAGCCGGAAAAAGGTTCGTTCAGAAATGGTGGACCATGTATCCTGTGCGGTCGAAAATAAATTGGAAGAGGGATGGAATTTTTCCAAGGCTTTAACAGATGTTATTGCCAGTTTTGGAGAGGATGAATTAAGCGTTATTCAACGGGAAAACAACGCTTTGGTCAGGAAAAAGAGAAGCAGGCAACTTTGGCTTTCAATGCCGATTGCCGGTACGCTGATGTTTACAGCCATCGTAGTTAACGCCAGCGGCCGTCCCGATACCAGGCCTATTCAAGATAACCTGATCGCTGTAAATGAGTCGTTCAGTAAGAATATCAATGGATTTTTGTATGATGTTACAGGTAAATTGAATATTTATGCAACTGCAAAAGGCAGGGTAGAAAAAATTATTCCCTTTTCATGCAGGGATGAAAAGAAGTATTCGATTATTCTTAAACATAAAAATGGTTATAAAACTATTTATGCCAATCTGCAAACCATTGATATAAGTGAAGGAGCACATGTAGAAAAAGGGGAGTCATTAGGACGGATTTATTCTGCCGGGAGCGATAGAAAGGCCTTTTTCGCCTATAAGATACTAAACTCAGGCAGGCCCGTCGATGCCCAAAGCTATTATTAGTAATTATATTTTTGAATTATGATTCTGGATAAACTTACAAAAAGGAAGAAAGAAGCCGTTAAACAAGAGCAAGTTAGCAAAGACCAACCGAAAAAAAAGAAAAGTATAGCCAGGGAATGGCTCGATGCGTTGATCTTTGCTGTTATAGCCGCCTCTTTTGTCCGCTGGTTGGTATTTACGCCATACACCATTCCTACCTCTTCCATGGAAAGATCTTTATTGGTTGGGGATTTTCTGATAGTCAGCAAATTACATTACGGGCCTAAAACCCCTAAAACCCCATTGCAAATGCCGCTCACCAGCAATTATATATGGGGTACTAAAATTCCATCTTACCTTACCTGGATTCAGTTGCCTGTATACCGGCTACCTGGCTTTTCGGAAGTTAAAAATAATGATGTGGTAGTATTTCACTATCCCGGCGAATTACGGTTTCCTTCTGACCAGAGAACACCATATATAAAAAGATGCATAGGCATACCGGGCGATACCTTACAAATAGATGGCAAGGTTATTTATATTAATGACCAGCCTTTTCCCGTACCTCCTGATATGCAAACAAGTTTCCGGATTGAAACCAATGGTCCTATCAAAGACCGTGTTTTTTACAATAACAACATCACGGATTTTAATAAAACCCGTAACGGCTACCTCATACAAACTAACTATGAAACAGCCGATAAGCTTCAATCAATGAGTTTTATCAGTAAGGTTACAGAAGAAAAGTATGATTCTGGCTACAATGAGCCCGGCACGTTTCCTCAATCGCCTAAATATCCCTGGAACAGAGATTTCTTCGGGCCTGTACCCATACCAGCCCGGGGTGATACAATTCCTATTAACGAAGAAACCCTGTCTATTTACGATGATGTAATACTTCATTACGACGGCAATGAAAATGCCGAAATTAAAGAGGGTAAATTATATATTGACGGTCAGCAAGTGTCAGAATACACTTTTAAGCTGGATTATTACTTCATGATGGGAGATAACCGGCATAATTCTTTAGACTCCAGGTATTGGGGGTTTGTCCCTTCCGACCATATTATCGGAAAGGCCATTTTCACATGGTGGTCAGTAGACAAAAATGAAACATGGCTTCATATTGGTGATAAAATTCGCTGGCATAAAATCTTTAAAGCCATAAAATAACCGCCTGTCATCCGGGTTGGTAATCTAACCTGTTTTTCGTTATAAATTTTGACCGGTAATTGTCAGGTTATCAGGAGATTATTCCTTTGTCGATCTCAAATGTGTTCATAATTGTCCGAAAGTTGTTATGATAACGGACGATTTTCGAAGATGTCCTTTTTAGCAATCGGCTATAACTTTCTGAATATCAGAATTTTGTGTTTTTTGGCATACCATTGGATTTCAAATCCCTTATAATTTATTTTTCAATTCAAAATAGTAGGTTATGAAATTGCTACAAAAATCACACAACAACAACTCAGTTTTTACACTATTATTGGTAGCCAGCCTTACTGTGGGCAGTGCTTTTTCGGCTCAGGCCAACAATGAAAAAATCATCTCAAAGGCGAGAGCGGCTATTGAAAATGCAAGCCCCGATGACTGGGAAACTTACGCCAAATCAGCAGAGCTTTGTATCGCCAAGAACATTAACATGAAAGAGGCTTCAAAGTGGCTGGATCACTCCTTATCTATTACGAAAACCACCTACAATTTACGGGTAAAGGGAGATTATTATTTAAAAAACAAATTACCCGTTAAGGCCATGGAAAAATACCTGGAAGCCATTGACGTAGGAAGAGCAAAAGATTTCTATTTTGATTCCTCGGAACTTCAAAGCAGAATTTACAAAGCACGAAAATTACAGAAGAAACTTATGTAATTTTCAAATTTGGGTAAGTGTAGGCTCCATCTTTTTGGAGCCTTTTTTATATTAAGTTTGCAAATAACCAAACCGGAATTATACAGTTAGTTGCCAGCGGATCGTTTTAAACCTAAAACTGCGGGTATGAATAAGATACAACAATTCTTTTGGATCTGTTCGGGTTCCAGTGTTGAAATTCTTAAAAGATGTCCTACCGATGCTAACAAATACATTGGCATTGGTGCCACTATATTTTTTACCGGATTACTTGCGGCCATTTCTGCTGCCTACGCACTAAACACTGTGTTTGATAACCTGGCAATATCAATCATTTTTGGATTGGTCTGGGGTGCTATGATCTTCAACCTGGATAGATATATTGTTTCCAGCATGAAAAAGAGCAACAGCCGATGGAGGGAATTCCTCATGGCTGTTCCAAGACTTATACTGGCGATATTAATTGCAGTAGTTATCTCAAAACCTCTGGAACTCAAGATTTTTGAGACAGAAATAGAAGCTGAGTTAATATTGATGGAGCAGAAGCTATTTAAAGAGCAGGAAGATTTGGTAGCAAAGAGATTTGACTCTGCAAAAATTCAGTTAAATCAGGTAATCGCTGCATTGAAGCAGGAAATTGTAGATAAATCAAATCAAAGAGATGAGTTAGTAATCATTGCGCAGCAGGAGGCAGATGGAACAGGCGGATCAATGAGGCGTAACCTTGGACCGATTTACAGGGCCAAAAAGGCCGATGCAGACAAAGCTAATCAGGAGTTACAGGCGCTTACCCAAAAAAATCAGGCTTTGATAGATCAGTACTATCGGGAATTGATGGAAACAGACTCCCTCATCGCCATGGAAATTGATGCTATGGGCCGGCAGCGGTTGAGCGGTATGGCTGCCAGAATCGATGCCTTAAACAATCTTACAAAAAAAAGTGAAGCCATTTATTGGGCCAATCTGTTCATCATCTTGCTATTTATAGCCATTGAAACTGCGCCGATCTTTGTTAAACTCATTTCTGACCGTGGGCCCTATGACGACAGGCTGGAGTCTCACGAGCATGTGTACCATGTACATAACAAGGAAAAAATTAATAACCTGAATCAAAAACTTAAGGAAAATACACAGCTTTTTAACAATGAAAGCGATAATCATATTGACGATCAGGTATCAGTTAAAAATGAGTTACGGGAAAAAATGCTAAAAGCAGGGGCTGAAGTGGCCAATGAAACGATCAACCATTGGAAAGGGGAAGAAATCGAGCGATTAAAAAACGGGCAGAGAGATAAGCATGACCCCATCACCCAGCCAAAAGCCACAAAATGACAAAATGTTCTTGATTTTGACAGAATAATGTAGTTTATTTATTATTCAGCCAAAACGATCATTGCGGATTGAATGTATTATGCAAGTTTAACGGTTAGGTAGCGCTGAAGAGCATGCCAGACTCATCTTTGCATATATTATGTTAAGGAAAACCAATAACATCTTTCTTGTTTTCCACCTCCTCATCACGCTTTTTATAAGCTTATTATTGCTATTTTCCACGAGGTTCCAAGGTTTCCAACAATGGATTGACAAAATTACGGGTGAAAACAGTGCTCTGGAAATAGGTATTTTTTTTCTGTTGTTGATGATTTCTACCTTTGCCATGTTGATTTCATTCAACAATCAAAACGAAAAAGCATTTACACGGGCAAGGAGACATTTCATTGCTATCATTGCCATTTGTTTTTATCTTATCGCCATGCAGGAGGTCAGGTGGGGCAAGTTGCTTTTACGCAGCAATGATACCTCTGATTCTGACAGCTTAATGGGTATTGTTGGTCTGCAAGGTATTATAACTGTCGAACAAGTGAATACCACGATTTATGTGATGATATTGTTTGGCTTTATATGGTTTCCTCTGCTGATTTATTACCGGCCTGCCCTCTTTGGTAAAAACCCTTCGGTAAGGGGGAAAACTATTATTTATTTGCCATCAATACATTGCATGCTCATGTTTTGTTTTGCATGCAGTTTGCAAACGTTGATCAATCCGTTTACCCGGTTTGATCATTTTGTTTTGTTATTTGTTTTCCTTGCTATCTTCGGGTTGATGTTCTATAAAAACAAGCTGAGATCAGTTGCCAACATGGCTCATTGGTTCCTTGTTGCCGGAAGTTGGGTGCTTTACCGGGTATATTCGGAAAAAATACCGGTAAGCTCCGATTATCATCATTTATGGAAGTTAGTGGCAGTTTATGCTTTTTTTTATTGGCTTTACAATTGGGCTATGACGTTAAAAGAAAAGGCGGAAGTTTCATTTCACAGGTTGAAATAGTTTTAAATGCTTTAAGCCGATTAATCTTTTGACATATTCCTTATATTTACGATAAAATATAACTAATAATACAATGGCTTTAACACCCTCAAGCATGCTGGCGCTCGGTACCAGGGCACCGGATTTTTCTTTACCTGATGTGGTGTCGGAAGAAGAAATATCCTTATCGGATTTAAGTTCAGATGCAGCTACTGTGGTTATGTTTATATGCAATCATTGCCCATATGTAGTTCACGTGCGTGGCGAGCTGGTGAGGGTTGCCAGGGATTATCAGTCTAAAGGGGTTAAGTTTGCGGCTATAAGCTCGAATGATGTCTCTCGTTATCCCGCGGATTCTCCCGAAAAGATGAAAATTTTTGCGGAAAAAGCAGGCTTCTCTTTTCCATACCTCTATGATGAATCACAATCAGTGGCCAGGGCTTACGATGCGGCGTGTACGCCTGATTTTTATGTATTTGATAAGAACAAAGCGCTGGTCTACAGGGGAAGGTTGGATGAATCAAGCCCGGGAAATAATAAACCTTTGACCGGAAAGGATTTGAGGGCTGCTTTAGATAATATTTTAGAAGGGAAGCCGTTGGATGACCAACAATTTCCAAGTATGGGTTGTAATATCAAATGGAAATGACCGCAGGTTTACAATCAATAAATCTTTATTAACTTTTGTCTGACCAAAATACTCTTTAATTGTTGAATTTCCTGTTTCAATCTGTAGTCATCTATCAGATACAAAGATTGAGATTTGAAAGTTCGACGGCACAATTTTTCTTGTTCGTCGAGCCATGCGCATTCAACAGTACTTTTACCCATAATACCAGTCACCACCATTACCTTTTTGTTCATGATGGCATGCACGGCATCTCCTACTTTTATTTTTCTCATCAATCAAAATTAAAAAACAAACAATAAACTCTCCAAGCCCATTATTTGCTCAGTTGCCTAAAAAGATTGCATAACAATTATTTCTCAGGTAATTATTTATTAATTTCCTAATCTTAATTGTAAATGGCAAGATAAATCGTAATAATTACCGGCAGTTTCCGCAAAGCGATCCATATTTGGGCCTGAGTACGGCCTCGATATTTTTAATCCATATCAAAATTTATTAAACTTGTTGTAACAACATTTTAAAATAAATCCTTAATCTTTACTTGCAGGGGGCTGTTTTCTTAAACAGCCCCGTTTAGCATATTTTTATTTCCTGTGATCTGAACTATTACAAAACAATATCCTGTTATATCTTTTATTGGGATTTATCGTTAATTTTGCAATACTAATGCAGACTAATGAGTGATTTTATCAAACACGAATGTGGTATTGCTTTACTAAGATTGCGCAAGCCACTTTCTTACTATTTTGAGAAGTACGGGCCTTCCTACGCTGTGAATAAACTCTATCTTTTAATGGAAAAGCAACATAACCGGGGACAGGATGGGGCCGGTGTTGCCAACATAAAGATTGGGTTAAAGCCAGGAAACAGGTATATAAGCCGGTACAGATCAGTTGATAGAAGTCCGATTTCAGACATTTTTGGCAGAATTGCCAGAAAGTATAAAAAAGCCAAAAAAGAGGGTGGGGATAATTTTTACAAGGCAGATTGGATGAAAAAAAACTGTGCTTTTTCCGGTGAATTGTGGCTGGGCCATCTGAGATATGGGACACACGGGAAAAACTCCGTTGAAAACTGCCATCCGATTCTGCGTCAGAATAACTGGCGTAGCAGGAACCTCGTGGTGGCTGGCAATTTTAATATGACCAATGTCGATGAACTCATACGAAAGTTAATCAGCCTTGGGCAGCACCCTAAGGAAAAAATTGATACGGTGACTGTCATGGAAAAGATCGGCCATTTTCTGGATGAAGAAAATCAGTTAATTTTCAATAAGTACAAAGGGGCTAAAAGCAATCAGGAAATTACTGATACCATTGAGAACGAATTGGATTTACAAAATGTGTTAAGGAGGTCTTGCAAGGACTTTGATGGTGGTTATGCTATGGCTGGTCTGGTAGGACATGGAGCGGCGTTTGTAGCCCGGGATCCGGCGGGGATCCGGCCGGCCTATTATTACTCGGATGAGGAGGTAATCGTGGTGGCTTCAGAAAAGCCTGCCATAAAAACCGCCTTCAATGTCGAATATGGTGAAATAAAGGAAATTGAACCGGGGCATGCATTGATAATCAATAAAGATGGCAACTACGCCCAGCATCAGTTTATAGAAAAATTAGAAAAGAAATCCTGTAGCTTTGAACGCATTTATTTTTCCCGTGGTACCGATCCGGATATCTATTACGAACGGAAGAAACTTGGCAAGCTGCTGATCCCCAGAATACTGAGAAGTATCAATTTTGACCTTAAGAACACGGTTTTTAGTTATATACCCAATACCGCAGAAACAGCCTTTCTTGGAATGCTCGAAGGCCTTGAAGATTATCTTGTTAACAAAAGAAAGGATATTATTCTTGATCAAAAACCTCACCCTGATTCGCTGGAAGAAATACTTTCCTTTAAGCCCCGTGTGGAAAAGATTGTCGTAAAAGATGCCAAACTCAGAACTTTTATCACCGATGATGACCACCGGGATGAATTAGTGGCCCATGTATATGATACCACCTATGGTGTTATTAATAAAGGCAAGGACAACCTGGTGGTTATCGATGATTCCATTGTACGGGGCACAACCCTGGAGAAAAGTATCCTGAAAATGCTGGACCGCATAGGTCCAAGGAGGATCATTATCGTTTCTTCCGCCCCACAAATCAGATTTCCGGATTGTTATGGCATAGATATGTCGAGAATGAAAGATTTTGTCGCTTTCAGGGCAGTGATCGCGTTACTGAAAGATAACCACATGGAAGACTTGCTTGAGGAGGTATATCACAAATGTGTGGCTTCACAGGGAGATATCCGGGTAGCCAATTATGTAAAGGAATTATATGCACCATTTGAGTATGAACAGGTATCGGGAAAAATAGCCGAAATTATCACGCCAAAAGATATAAATTCCGAAGTAAAAGTTATTTATCAAACCGTTGAAAATCTCCATAAAGCTTGCCCCCACCATCTTGGGGACTGGTATTTTACGGGTAATTTCCCAACACAGGGCGGAAACAGGGTGGTTAACAAAGCGTTTATCAATTATATGGAAGGAAAGCTGATAAGAGCTTACTAAACTACCGTAACGATATTGCCCTGGCAAAAAAGGCAGGTATGTAGCCCCTGCCTCCTTTAGAATATTTAATTTTGTATTTTAAACGGCAAAACTTTCACCACAGCCGCATGTTCTGGAAGCATTTGGGTTAATAAACTGAAAACCCTTACCATTAAGTCCGTCAGAAAAATCCAGGGTAGTTCCCAACAGGTAAAGCAGACTTTTTTTATCTACCATTATTTTAATTCCTTTATCTTCGAATATTTCATCGTTGGTCTTGGTTTCGCTGTCGAAGGATAGATCATACATAAGCCCGGAACAACCCCCACCTTGTACTGAAACCCTGATATGGTGGTTTTGTGAATGTCCCTCTTGTTTTCTTAAACCTATAATTCTGTCTTTCGCTTTGTCTGTGACACTTATCATAATATTATTCCTTGTTAAGTTTGCGGATTTAATACGATACTAAAAACGGTGATGGTATTCATATCCCGGCCGTAATATAGTTTATCCAATGCATCATTGATATTTTTTGCCCTGAAATAGGAAGTCTGAAGTTCCTTTTCGTCCCTGGCAATCCATTGAATAGTGTAAGAATTCTCCTGCTCCTTGTAACTTTTAACGTAGCCAAACATTTTGTTTAACGCATCGACTTTGTCATAAGAAGTAACGGAGTGGAACAAAAAGGATTGACGATGTTTTGGGTTAACAGTTATGAGATCCAGCTTGGTTTTACCGTCAATGTAACTGTAATCAAACACCAGGCTGTCACCTTCTAATCCCAGATAATTCTCAATCTCCTTTTGTATTCTTGCACTTTCTACATGTACTTCCGCAGATGATTCCATCATAATTCTCGTTAAGTCTAATTTATCGAGCCTTTTTAATCTGCCAGGTCAAATTATATGTTTAAACCTTGGTGGCAATTAAAAAGTTTCGGGATCTTTACAAAATTAGTCAAATTATTGATACAAATTTAATTAAAAAATGTTGAAAATTGAACATATAGGTATTGCTGTGAAATCCCTTGAACATAGCAATGAATTATTTAGCAAGCTTTTTGGTAAAACCCATTACAAAGTAGAGGGCGTTGAGTCTGAGGGTGTCAAGACCTCTTTTTTTGCGTTGAAGGATTCCAAAATTGAACTTCTGGAAGCCACCGGCGAGGACAGTCCTATTGCAAAATTCATTGAGAAAAAAGGAGAAGGTATCCATCACATTGCCTTTGAAGTAGCTGATATCAACGCAGAAATGTCACGGCTCAGGGACCAGGGATTTAAGGTTTTGAATGAAACACCCAAAAAGGGTGCAGACAATAAGCTTGTCTGTTTTTTGCATCCCAAAAGTTCCAATGGTGTGCTGGTAGGGCTATGTCAGGAAATCAGGGATTAGAATTTAGTGGAGTTCCGTTTGTTTTTAATGGTACCCGGTTGCTTTGGATATTGAACGGAGTTGTATTTTTTATATTTCTTTTTGCCTTCTGCAGTCTTATACTGGGGTTTGACACAAGATAACAGCAAGAAGCTGATCAATAGAACCAAAATTCCGAAGCTGCCCTTTTTAACTGGAAAACGTTTCATGATTAGTTAATTTTGGTTATTTTTTATTTAAAATGACATCTGATAATAATGCTAAGATAACGTCAGTGGCCTTAAATTACAGTAAAATCTTTAACTTCACATTACATTTGTATTTTCCCGGGAAACTTGGATAATATGTGATAATCATGTGAATCAATGGAAAAAGAAGGAAAAAAGACTGAAATAGGGACATTAGGTGAGTTTGGCCTTATTGAAAGGATCAACAAACATACAGTAATAAAAAACCCGGAAACGAGGAAAGGTATTGGCGACGATGCTGCTATTATCGAAACGGGTAACGGCCTGATGGCTGTTACCTCAGATATGCTTGTGGAAGGTATCCATTTTGACTTATCATACACCCCCTTAAAACATCTGGGGTATAAATCAGCGGCAGTAAACATTTCAGATATCGCAGCCATGAATGCCCTTCCAAAGCAAATTACTGTTAATCTGGCTTTGAGCAACAGATTTTCTGTTGAGGCTGTGGATGAGTTTTACAAGGGGATCTTTTTGGCCTGCGAAAACTATGGTGTTGATTTGGTAGGTGGAGATATGTCTTCCTCCACTTCCGGGTTGATTATTTCAATCACAGCGCTTGGCGGGGTGGCAAATGAGGATGTTACCTACAGAAGCGGAGCCAGCGAAAACGACATCATCTGCGTAACCGGCGATCTGGGTGCTGCTTACCTGGGACTTCAGGTGTTAAAACGGGAGAAGGCCGTTTACCTGGCGAACCCTGACATGCAGCCGGAGCTGGACCACTTTGATTACCTTGTCAAAAGGCATCTCAGGCCCGAGGCCAGAATGGATATCATTTATGAGCTTAAGGAGGCCGGCGTAAAACCAACCGCCATGATTGATGTTTCTGACGGATTAGCATCGGAATTGCTGCATATTGTGAAAGCATCAGGTTATAGCCTCAATATTCACAGTGATAAGATTCCCATAGACGATTTGTCATTTAAAACGGCTGAAGAATTTGACCTGGACCCACTTACCTGCGCTTTAAATGGGGGCGAGGACTATGAACTGCTTTTTACTATTGGGCAAAGTGACTATGAGAAAATCAAATACCTGAATGATGTTACGTTGATTGGTTATATAACAGGTAAAGGCACAAAGGCCCATCTTGTTACAAAGGGTGGTGATGCGATTCCTCTTACGGCCCAGGGGTGGCATCATTTTTAGTGTCTTACCTGGTAAAACTATTCATGGCTGCCCGGTTGCCTGCTATTGAATACTCGATGACCAATCGCATATATTGAAATTTTTATCCAGGTTGCTCGTCTTCGCAGTCTACCCCCAGCCTATCGATATTTATCAATAAAATTAATCTTCAGGGTAGGGAATATACACAAAATTTGTAAACTCCTCGTCGACCACAAAGAGACAACAAAATTCATCCGGATTTTTATAACTGGCTGTAAACTCCTCAACCAGTTCCTGTACAATCAATTTCCTTTGTACAAATTCATCAAGATAGGTGGCGTAGTAATTCCATTCCAAAGCCATTTCCCCTCTGGCGATTAGCAACTGTCCGATGGGGATTTCCACTTTGGCAATGGGAAATATCGGATAATCGGAAAAACCACGTTTACGGATTTGATAAGAGGCTTCTTTTAAAGTTTCCGAAACCAGGGCGAAATCCTTAGAGATGGTTCCAAGATATCTTCCGTTTAAATCGGGATCATTCAGCATGGGGAGAGACTTCAAAGTTATGCGGCAAATGTAAGCAGATCCTCACAAACTTTTACTTCAGGCCCAGTAAAATTACATTTTCTACGTGACATGTTTGTTTGGCTTAAAAATGTACTTTAGTGCGTGTATGGGGCTTTCTTGATGATGAAAGTTTTCGCTCGGACAAAGAACGGACAAAAGCATGTTCATTTCTCAGTTTTTTCCCATATAAGTTGGGAAAATGTTGACAAATCCTTCCCATCTTTTGAAAATCAGCGAAAAAAGATGAGAAACTTCTCATCCAATTAGCATAAATATTAACTAAACAGATCAAAAAGCTAAGCAGTTTTCTTTTTTAGATTTGGAATTAAGGCTTTCACTTTTTCTTCATAGGTTTTCGTGAAAAGTAGAAAATGGAATACAGCACCACCAGTGTCAATACAATCCATTTCCAGCTAGCAGTATCGATCGTGGATCGAGGCTCTTCTTTTGCATTCAATGCTTCGATTTTATATCCTTTCACACTTTTCTTAGGTAGGTATTCGCTTGAATTATTGGCATCTGCGGCTAATTGCATGCTGCCGGGAAGTCCATCAGCCATCAAACGTTGTTTCATTTCATCCAGTTGGTTCCGGTAATTTTCAACTTTTTCAGATGAAATGCCTTCCACTTCTTCAAATTCTTTTTCCAGAAAGTTGGACAATGAGGGGTTGTTGCAGACATTCAGGTTGCAGGATAAACCTACCTTATCGACTGTGACCAGAAATTCTGATAACAGTTTTTGCTTTACTTCTTCCTCGGGTGTCCAATATTCTTTCCGTATGGCCTCATACATACGGGAGATCATTACCTGATAGGCAAACAGGTTTCCGGACTGTTCGAAACGGTTGACAATGTCTAAACTGTACTTGTCATCAACATAAACATCGAAGAAGTTTTTCCATTTGTTTTGGTCTACTGCATCAGGGACGGTCACTTGCCAGCCCCACAAGTTTGAACTCACCTGTCTGATAAAGCGTCCCCCGGAATAACCTTCATTGAGCATTGTATTGATCCAGGTTGGGTTGAGGTAACGGGTTTGCATTTCCTTACTAAGAAAATACTTCAGCTTTTCATGTTTCATTTGCCCTTGATCGGTCAAGT